>NZ_JADKRV010000032.1 GCF_015351025.1 Curtobacterium sp. VKM Ac-1376
CCTATCTGCGGAGTGCTCCGGGAGTGCGAAATCTGCCGCGCAGACATCGTTCGAAGCGGTCCTGGACGGCCGATTGGTGCGGAGTGCGCAACGGATGCCCCCACATCAGGGGGGTTCCGTCGCGGGGTGAGCGTCACTTACGTTCGTCGCACAGCCGGTCAATCAGGGGGAACGGCTCTCCTTGATGGTCAGTACGCGGGCAACCACTGCGACGAGCCGGTCCCATCAATGGAGATCAGGATCATGATGCGTCTCGTACTTCCCCATGTCAGCCCGCGTGCGGCAAAGGTCACCGCGTGGTTGGCGATCCCCGCCGCGCTCATCGCTTCCGGGCTCGTCGTGTCGTCGGCGTCGTACGCTGCGTTCTCCGCGACGACATCGAATCCGACGAGCAACTGGACGGCTGGGACGGTCGCCCTGTCGGACGACGACACGAACGCTGCGTTGTTCACAGCCAGCGACCTGAAGCCGACTTCCACCGGTGAGAACTGCATCGCCGTCACCTCCACCGGGTCGCTGCCCTCGACCGTGAAGCTCTATGGCACCGACGCCGCCACCACCAACGCCCTCGCGTCGAACATGGCCCTGACGATTGAGCAGGGCACCGGCGGCGGATCGGGCTCCTGCTCCGGCTTCACACCGTTGGCCACCGACGGGACCCTCTTCAACGGCACCCTTGCCGCGTTCGGGACGACCGCCACGAGCTTCGGAACCGGCGTCGGAACCTGGGCTCCGACGGGTTCAGCTTCCGAGACTCGCGTGTACCGCGTCACGTACACGGTGTCCTCGACGGCTCCGAACTCGGTGCAGGGTGGGACCGCGTCGCTTGGGTTCACCTGGGAGGCCCAGAACAGCTGATTGCCTCGAGGACGAGCGGACCGGCCCATGCAAGCTACGTCCTCGAGCGATCGAGCCGCAGTCGGCGTCGCTGACACCGTGCATCGGCGGCAGCTGCACGTCATCGACTGGGGTCGTGTCGTGGTGGCCGGGCTTGCGCGCATGCTGCTGACCGCTGTACTCGGTGGTGCATTCTGGGCTGCTGCCCCGATGGCACTCGGGTGGGAACCGACGACGGTGATGACCGGCTCGATGGAGCCCCGCTTGCACCCGGGAGACGTCGTGGTCTCACGACCGATGCCGAAGCCGATGCTCCACCCCGGTCAGGTGCTCCTCGCCGAGGATCCCGACCACCGTAACCACCTCCGCCTGCACCGGTACCTCAGATCCCGGAAGGGGATGTTCGTCACGAAGGGCGACGGGAACGAGGCCGCTGACTCGACACCGCTCGCACCGAGCGCCGTCCACGGCATCGGGTTCATCCGGGTGCCGTTCGTCGGTCTTCCCGTCCTCTGGCTCCGCACCGGAGCCTGGCCGCTCGTCGGGATCGCTGGCGCCCTCCTGTTGAGCGCCGGGCTCCTCGTCAAGCTCGACAGCCGCCTCCGATGCGCCGTCACGGGCCAGTGCTGCGATCAGGGAGACGAAAGACGCACCGGTCCGGACGGCGACGGCGACGGTAGGTCCGGTGCGGGAGGTGACGGCGCCACGACCGTCCGGCCGGCTCATCGTCGCGCTGGGCGGCGCTCCCGCAGCGCGCCGGCGGCTCGTGAACGAGAACGCCGGCCGCGACATCGACGAGTCGCCGCAGGGGTGCCCGCTGCGTTGGGTGTGTGCCTCGTCGTGGCGTTCGTTCCGACGCAGGCGATCGCGGCACCGTTCCTCGGAACGACGAGGTCCACTCCATCGACGTTCATCGCAGCGACGGCCGTGCCCGTCAGCGCCGTGACGTGTACGGACAACACTGATGCCTCCATCACGATCGGGTGGAACTCCAGCGGCGTCGCTGCAGCGTCGTTCGATGTCCTCCTGGGCACCAGGGTCCTTGCCAGCGCTCCCGGCACAGCCCGTTCAGTACGGGTGACCACCACGCAACTGATCAACCTCGGATCGACGTCGACGCTGCAAGTGCGCACCAACCTCGGACCCACCCCGGGGTCCTGGTCGGCCACATCTAGCGGGGGCACCAAGGTCACCGTCTTGGCGGTACTCGGCCTCACCAGCCTCCGCTGCGCGTGAGGACCGGCAGCGGAACTCGAGCCGACCAAACGCACGATCCGAACCGATCAAGCCAGCGGCAGAAATGTAGTCGGCTGGCGCTGTCGAAACGGGTGTCGCTGGTGGTGGAACGTCGCTTCACGACGTCTCAGTGAGAGGGCTTCCCGTCGGTGGCGACGTGGTGCCCGCGTTGGAGCGAGTCGGGGAGGCCCATCACGAGGCACCATCGGTTACCTTCGGGGTCGCGCTCGTACGAAAAATCGTCCATCAGCAACTCGATCATCGCGATACCGCGCCCGGACTCCGCCATCTCGTCGGGATCCGGCATCTCCGTGCGGAACGGCACGTGCACCTCTGCTCCGCTGTCACTGAGCACCGCCTCCAACGCGGTCGACGTCCGCCGGAGCGTCAACTGGCACAGCAGACGCTCGCTCCCTTCGGCGTGCTCAATGACGTTGCCCGCGAGTTCGAGCAGCGCCGTCTCGAACCGGATGCGTTCCGCGGTACCGAGATCGGTGTTGAGGTGCCAGAGGTCGTCCACCGACTCGTGTACCTCGTCCACGTCGTTCGGCGGGACCGCGAGCAGCACCGTGCGTTCCCAGGCCGGGCCGTGGATCGCCGAGACATCGGCGCCGTCATTTCCTATGGGCACATCCTCACATCCGGTCTACCGAGAAACTGCCCGGTAAGGATGAGACAAACGCAACCGGCCTTGACGTCTTCGAGAAACTATAGTTTTTCGAGACGCGACGGTGAGACGGTTCGCGGCTCGAGCGAGCCTAGTGTTTCCGCGAGTCCCGGTTGTCTCGGAAAGTCGTCTCGACGGTAATGGGGCTTCGGTGGGTGGTTGTGGGGTTTTCTGAGACACTTGGCGGGTGAGGCTTCTCGGGTATACGCGTATCAGTACTGGAGCGCAGGATGCGACGTTGCAGGTGGATGCGTTGGTTGCGGCGGGGGTGCAGGAGCGGGACATCTTCGCCGACCTGACCTCGGGGCGGAAGGAAGCCGCAGCACGTCCGGGCATGGGTCGTCTGCTCGAGCACGCGACGACCGGCGACACGGTGGTGGTGTGGCGAGTTGATCGGCTCGGTCGGTCGTTGGTGGATGTGTTGAGCACGGTGGCGATGTTGGGGGAGCGAGGGATCGGGGTCCGATCGGTGTCGGACGGGATTGATCCGGCGACGTCGGCGGGGCGGCTGATGTTGAACCTGATGGCGACGTTGGCGGAGTACGAACGCGAGCTCATCGTCGAACGCGTTACCGCTGGGATCGCTGCGGCACGTGAGTCGGGGACCAGGTTTGGTCGGCCGCCGTCGGATCCTGCGGTGATTGGCCGGAAGCTCGCGATCGTGAACGAGGCCCGCGCCGCCGGCCATACGGCGGCGGACGCAGCGCACCTGGTCCGGTGGTCGCGGGCGACCCTGTATCGGCATCAAGCGCAGGTTGCAGCGTCGCCGGAGGAATAACCGGTGCTCGCGGAAGGTGGCTATTGCAACGGGGTCCTGGCGGCCAGGAACGGGGTGACGTAGTCTCGCGTTTGCTGCCCCGCGGACCCTAGCCGTGGGAGCTCGACCCCCTGTTACCGGGCTGGCTTCGTCATGACCATTGCGTTGAACCCGACGGCGTCGTAGCGCGAGGGCGTCTGTCCTAGACCCGAATCAGTGGCAGACGCCCTCGCAGCACATAGTCGTCTGGTGCCCGCGGCGCCTTTCACGGGCGCAGCCCTTGTCGACGTATCACGGACAAATGGCTGCGGGTGTTGGCATGGGCAGGAGGGTGGCCCGGCCCGCGCTCACCCGAACAGCAGCGGGACGGACCACCCTGCCCGTGTTGCATCAGGGATTCGAAGCCGAGCGAGCATCGGGTTGGTTCGCGCTGAGTTCTTGCGCGGTTGCGCGGGGTGGGGCTGCCTGGGCGGGTTCGGGTTTCCGCCCGGGCAGCCTCGGTGTGCGCACCCAGCTGCCGGATCAGCAGCGGTCCCGGCATCCGGGGTACTCGAGTAGGGAAACTGAAGTTCACGCGGTCAGTGAGGCCGCGTAGCGCACCGGGGAGACGTTACGCAGCGGCACCGGCGGCGCTCTCAGACTCGTACCGGTCGTGGGGGGGAGGTGCCGACACGGTTAGGGAACGCGTGCCGGCACCTCGGTGGCGGTCCTGACCCGAACAGGCCCGCCGCGTCCACAGTGCACCGGTTGACCAATTTGGTTGGCGTGTGTTCCGGCATGGCGCGATATCGATGGCTCGTGAGGTGAAGGGTGGGGCTAGCGTGGTTGGCGGTGCCCTGGGCCTTCGGGTCTGCGGGTGCCCTGGCGTGCCTCCTATTGCGCCCGAGGGGCTGCCGCTCCCATCCGATCAGGGATAGCAGGATGGTCGACGCGGCAGCCCCACTCACCCTCCCCGACAGGTGCGGCCTGATCAACGCGGCAGCGCCGACCCCGGGGGATGCGGGCACAACTCAGGGGTTGCATCACCTCTAGGCCCATGCGCACACTCGTCGCAGAAGGACCCAGCCCCACCCCAGAGCAACACGACTCAGGCCTCTGCGCGGCGTCGCGCTGAGGTATACCCCAACGCGCCACCTTCAGTGGAAGGTGAGAAACGGCACGACACCCAGCGCAGCGAGAAAGACGACGCCCAGCGCAGCTGCTCACACCGATCCGGCAACCGAGCTTTCGGATGTCTCGTGAACGACCGTCTATAAGGGCAGGCGATCGACGCCCGTTCGTGCGACTATTGAGTCATCCTCCAGACCCCGCGGAAGGGGACTCGCATCACCGAGCAAGTACTTCCTGATGGCCCCGCTCCCGAGGACCGCCGTCAGCATCTGGACTTCATCCAAGCGGCGATCGCACGCATGTCTGCAGCGTCGGCTGTCGCGAAGGGGTGGGCGCTCACGATCGCGACGGCGACCTTTGGCTACGCCGGCACGCAGTCGTCAGCTGTTGTCGCGCTCCTAGAGATGTTCGCAGCAGCACTTTTCGCAGCGGTCGACGCTCGGTATCTTCGGGAAGAGCGCAAGTACCGGCTGCTCTTCGACGCGACTCGAGTCGGAGCCGTCGACGCATATGAGATGAACGCGACTCGCTACTGCGGCACTCTCAGTCAGGCAGACTGCGAGCCCATCTCTTGGAGCAAGGTGGTGTGGTCCTGGTCGGTGCGCGACTACTACGGACTCATGCTCCTCGTCGGGGCCGCGCTCCTGGTGTGGCTGCACTGCCGATAGTCCGGCAAGCGTCTCGGAGGGCTTTCCAGGCGTCGTCCTTCTGTGTTTCGCTGTAATTGCTCTCCGGCGGCCAGATGCGTCCGATCCGGTCGTTTGCGTCCCGCGGGACGAGGTGGATATGCACGTGCATCACCGACTGGCTAGCTGCTTCGCCATTGGACTGAATGATGTTGAGCCCATCCGGGTGAAGGCTTTTTTCAATCGCCTTCGCGATTCGGAGGGTGGTGACGCTGAGTTGCTGAGCCGTCACCTCATCGAGCTTCCAAATGTCGGGGACATGCAAGCGAGGGATGACCATCGTGTGGCCGAGGGCTGCGGGCTCGGTGGGGAAGAAGGCCACCGTATGTTCGTCTCGGTACACCTCGCGAGCATCTGGATCATCACGATCGACGATCTCGCAGAACGGGCAGCTCTCCTCCCCACCGACGTCACTCACGAGCGGGAGTACGCGTTGTCCACCCAGGAGGTGATGTTTGCTGCGATGTCTCCGTACACCGCTTGGCTTGTGGATCCCGAGGGAGTGTAAACCGGGACGTAGTCGGCGACGGTGCCACCTCCCTGCAGTGTCACCTTAGAGAACGGGTCGACGCCCGCGCTGTCAGTGTCACCGGATGAGTCGGCGAGCCCGTTGATGCGGATGCCCACGAGTGGCTTTTTTGCGTCCCAGGCCTTCGCGATCTCGTACTGAACCCAAGGGCGGTTTGCCGTTCCCGACCCGATCAGTACAACGACGGCCTTCTTGTAGGACATCTGTTCATCGATCCACTGCTCAATCGCAGCATCACCCTGCCGCTTCACTGCTTCCCACTCCTGGGCGTTGAGAATGGTCTGCCCTTCGAGGGCGCCCATGTTCACGATCTGCTGGACCCGCCACGCATCGTTGTCGTAGTGGAAGCTGTAGAACACCGTCTTGGCCATGATTTCCTCTCAACGCGACCTCGTTGCCGCACTGCCAGCTTAGCGAGAAGTGCTGACGTTCCTTCAGGTCGAGAGCTCTGCCGTCGCCCATTGCCTGTCGCCCGTGGCACTCGAATCAGAGGCTGCACCTGAGCGGCGACGGGTGTCCTGCTCGGATGCACTCGGATTGGGGCTGCTTCCGTCGGCAGCAAGCCGCCAAACTGGGCTCTCCGGATCGAGAGGGTGACCGTGCAAGAAGGTATCGAGTACGAACTGAATAAGCGCTACTTCCGCGGCCCCGGATGCGCCCTGTTCTTGGCCATCGGTCTTGGGCTAATCGGGATTATTACGCTCGGCGGGTCGTGGCAGACCGCGGTTGTGTTGATCGGCCTCGCAGCGATCGCCGCTGTCGTGCATGTCAAGATGCGGTCGAGCAGCCCGCGCTCCGTCGACGCATCGCTCGAGGCCGTCGCTCAGCACGTGCGTAAGACCGCAGCGGCCCGCATCGGTGTGTTCCCGCACGCTGCGCCACCGCTCGAAGTCATCGGCTTTAGCCGAATCAAGAACACAGCTGGCCCGCTCGTGCAGCTGAAGGAGGAGGGCGGGCGGACCCGAACCAACTGGGTCGGCGGTTTCATCGCGTACTTCAGTGAGCAGCAGGTCCACATCTTCACAACCGAGACATGCATAACAGCGCCGGCGCAAGCAGAGAAGACTGTCGAGTTCTTCTACGAGGACGTCGTGTCGCTCTCCACTGAGAGCGACCAGCGCGGCAGCCGCCTCTCCCTCACCGTGCAAGACGGCAGTCGGTACGACGCACCGATCAGTGACGTCGCGGCGATCGACAGCGAACTGGCCGCCGCTCGGGAACTCATCCGCCGACGACGGGCGTGACCGAGGTGCTCCACAGCGACCTCAACGAGTCGTCTCTCCAAGGTGGTGCGCGATGGCTCGCAAGCCGAAGTCGATGTTCTTCAAGTGTGTCAGGGGGTCAGACGAGTTGCCCTCGTTACGCGCTCCGGTCCATGCCTCGGGCGTGATCTTGGGCCACAGCGTGAAGTCGTAACGGTGCTTGGTCACGTACTCATGCGAACCCGGCCGCCCACCGACGTCACGTCCGTAGGTCACCTGCAGCTCGCCCGTGACAGGGGCACCCATAGCGCCTCTCTTGTCACTTCGTTCCGCTGCACTTTCCGGCAGGTGCCAAAAGAGGCGCATCCTCGCCCCGGGCGCGAGCTCGAACGGCGTAGCGAAGAACTCACGGAGACCTGGCCCAACGTGGGTGTCGTCATCAGATAGCCCGAAGCCCGCACCGAGGAGTTTGAAGCGCACATTTGTAGCGGCAGTCGCCCCTGTGTTGGCGAGGATCAGGTCAAGAGCACCATGGCTAGCAATGCTCGGGACGATGTTCATGGTGACGTACGGGCGCGTCCGGTCCTCGCTGTCCTGAGCTGCTTGAGCGGAGTCATGTCGAAGTTGGACGGCCGTGAGCCGCACCTGTCGATAAGTGAGAAGGATCGCAACGATGGCGACCACGACCGCCGCTGCGGTGGCACGGGCTCCGATCCATGTTGGGAGCAAGGTCGGATCGGTGGAAACGGCTGACGGTGTTGCGCCAGCGAACGTAAGAGGGTTCATGGGACGGAGGGTAACGCGTACCTATGACGCACCTTGGTTCACCCCGAAGCCAGCGCCTCAGCGCGACCAGAACCATGCCAACGAGCGTGAACAATCACAGACACCGAGATCCCCGAATCTTCGCGGGCTCCTGAGTCGGGTGTGAGTTGTGCGGTCGCCGATCGGCTATCGGACGGGATCAGTGCTCAGCGGCCGTAGGCACGAAGGCTTCCCAAAGGATCTCGCCGTCGATCAGAGCGCTCGTGGGTGCAAGCCCGGTCCGTCGCGCCACCTGCATCGAGGCGGTGTGATCGGGATGGATGAAGGCCCGGATGTGCCGGACGTCGACCGAACGCAACCACATCACGACGGTGGATGCTGCCTCGACGGCGATCCCTCGACCCTGCGCCTCCGGCGTGACCAGCCAGGCGAGGTCCGCGACGAGGCCGTCCTCCTCTCGTCCGAGGGTGGCCTGCACGAATCCGATCGCGGGTCCGCCGCAGGCAGGGCGGACGATCCAGTTCAGCCAACCCGCGCTGCCGTCCTCAGACTGGCCCCGGGACTGGCGGCCATACCGTGCGCCCAGTTCGTCCAGGGTCGGTGGCTCGCCGCCAGTGAATCGGTAGAGCTCTGGTGGAGCCAGGGTGGTCAGCATCTCGCTTGCGTGGTCGACGGCAAGCGGTTCCAGGGCGAGACGATCCGAGTGCAGGGGATCAGCCTGTGGCCATGACATGACCTGAGCCTTGCAGATCGCACGGTCAACCATCCTTGGGTTCAGCTGGTCGTTGCAACACCATCGTGAATCGGAGTGTTGCAGATGGGGTCGAGGCTGGAACACCGT
>NZ_JADKRV010000033.1 GCF_015351025.1 Curtobacterium sp. VKM Ac-1376
AGGCGCGGTGCCAGCTGGCACCGCGCCTCCTGGCCGTCAGCGGGTCGTGTTCGGGTGCGTCAGTTCGGGTGGGTCATCGACAGGACGTCGAGCGCCTCGTCCAGCTGCGCTTCCGTTACCTCGCCGCGCTCCACGTGCCCGAGGGCGACGACCGCTTCGCGCACGGTGATGCCCTCGGCGACGGCGTACTTCGCGACCTTGGCGGCGGCCTCGTAGCCGATGACCCGGTTGAGCGGGGTGACGATCGACGGTGAGGACTCGGCGAAGGCGCGGGCGCGCTCGAGGTTCGCCTGCAGCCCGTCGATGGTCTTGTCGGCGAGCACCCGCGAGCTGTTCGCGAGCAGACGGATCGACTCGAGCAACGCGGTGCCCATCACGGGGATGGCGACGTTCAGCTCGAACGCACCGGACGCACCCGCCCAGGCGATCGTGGCGTCGTTGCCGATGACCCGCGCGCCGACCATGAGGGTGGCCTCGGGGATCACCGGGTTGACCTTGCCGGGCATGATCGACGACCCCGGCTGCAGGTCGGGGATGTGCAGCTCGCCCAGGCCGGTGTTCGGACCGGAGCCCATCCAGCGCAGGTCGTTGTTGATCTTCGTCAGGCTGACGGCGAGCACCTTGAGCGCGCCGGACACCTCGACCAGGGCGTCGCGCGCACCCTGTGCCTCGAAGTGGTCGACGGCCTCGGTGATCGGCAGGCCGGTGTCGCTCGCGAGCTGGGCGATGACCCGCTGCGGGAAGCCCGTCGGCGTGTTGATGCCGGTGCCGACGGCCGTCCCGCCGAGCGGGACCTCGGCGACACGGGGGAGTGTGGACCGAACGCGCTCGATGCCGAGGCGGATCTGGCGCGCGTACCCGCCGAACTCCTGGCCGAGGGTGACCGGGGTGGCGTCCATCAGGTGCGTCCGGCCGGACTTCACGGCGTCGGCCCACAGCGTCGCCTTCGTCTCGAGCGACTCGGCGAGGTGCTCGAGCGCCGGGATGAGCGTGCGCATGAGTGCTTCGGTCACGGCGACGTGCACCGAGGTCGGGAAGACGTCGTTCGAGGACTGGGACGCGTTGACGTGGTCGTTCGGGTGCACCGCCGTGCCCGCGATCTCCGACGCCAGGGTGGCGAGGACCTCGTTCATGTTCATGTTCGACGAGGTACCGCTGCCGGTCTGGTAGACGTCGACCGGGAACTGGTCGTGGTGCTGCCCGCCGATGATCAGGTCCGCCGCCTTCGCGACGGCGTCCGCCAGGGCCGGCTCGACGATGCCGAGCTCGCCGTTCACGATCGCCGCGGCCCGCTTGATCCGCGCGAGGGCCACGATCTGTGCCGACTCGAGGCCGGTGCCCGAGATGGGGAAGTTCTCGACCGCACGCTGGGTCTGGGCACGGTACAGGGCCGACTTCGGCACCCGCACCTCGCCCATGGTGTCGTGCTCGATGCGGAACTCGGTCGCGGTGGTGTCGGTCACGTCGTCGTGGTCCTTCCTGGGGTGCTCGCCGGTCGCGGTCGCGCCGGCCCGTGCTCGCGCCCCGGGGTCTCCGGGGCGGCGTCGTGGTGGTCGGTCAGACCTGGCCCACGACGGTGTCGATGGTGACCTCTCCCGTGGCGAGGTCGTAGGTCGCCCCGACGACGGCCAATCTACCCTCGGCCACGGCGTCGGAGACCGCGCCGGAACGCTCGATCACCTGGCGGAGCGTGGCTTCGAGGTGCGCGGCGCCGATCGCTTCCTGCGGCAGCTCGGCGTCGATCGTCCGGACCTTCTCGACGCTCGGGGTGATCGCGTCGACGAGGAACTGCAAGTGGGGTGCGGCAACGGGCTCGCCGGAACGCGCGGCGGCGACGGCACCGCAGCGGGTGTGGCGGAGCACGACCACGAGCGGCGTGCCGAGGGCGACGACCGCGAACTCGATCGAGCCGAGCACGATGTCGTCGACGATCTGTCCGGCGTTGCGGATGGCGAACAGGTCCCCGATGCCGGCGTCGAACACGTGCTCGAACGGCACGCGCGAGTCGGAGCAGCCGAGGACCGTCGCGAACGGCGATTGCGATCCCTCGAGCTCGGTGCGGCGGTCCGGGTCCACGCGGCCCATCCGGCGCTTGTCAGCGGCGAAGCGGGCGTTGCCTTCGACGAGCAGGCGCAAGGCGTCGGACGGAGTGGAGGCGGCGCGGTCGGGCATGGGACTCCTCGGTACGGGTGGGACGTTCGGGTGGGACGGGGCGGTGGCGACGGTGGGCCCGGGAGGCCTGCCGACGGCGACCCGCAGGCCCCTGGTCGCTCGCGGGCTACTCGCTCAGTTGTCGGTCGACGGCCGTCGCGACCGTCCGGAAGGACTTGTCGTCGGCGGTGCCGGAGAGCACGATCGTGTTCTTCCCGAACCTCGACACCAGCGAGTACGCGTGGTTGCCGGCGTCGGTGCCCTCGGACCGCCGGTCGTACACGGTCCACTCGGTGTCGTCGATCGTGCGGGTGCCGTTGGCCGGGCGCTGGTCGAGCTGGTTCGACACCCACGAGGCGTTGGCGTCGATGCCCTGCTGCAGGCCGAGGTACTGCTTGTCCGGGGTCACGAACCCGACGGTCCAGACGTCGACCCCGTCGGTGGTCTTGCTGGCGAAGTCCGCCCGGTTCGCGCTGAAGCCGTCGGGCAGCCCGGGGGCGGCCAGCGTGACGTCGTCGACCTTCGCGTCCGCGGCGATCTGCTGGTAGTCGACCGTGCGGTCGACGGTCGTGTCCGGCCGCACCACGACGGCGACGAGGAAGAGCACGATGCCGAGTGACGCGATGAGGGCGATGACCAGGTTGAAGGCGGTCTGGTGCTGCCGGCGGGCGGTCCGGGCGGCGTCCTTGCGGGCCCAGGTCTCCTCCGGCGTCTCGGGGCGACCGAGCTCCGCCACGATCGGGCGGCCGTTCGGATCGGTCATCGGCCGGAGCCGTCCTCGGCGCTGCTGGCGGTACGGGCCGCGTCGAGGCGTGCGCGGGCACCGACGAGCCACTCCTCGCACCGTGCGGCGAGGGCTTCGCCCCGCTCCCACAGCGCCAGCGAGCGCTCGAGGGTGGCGGAGCCCTGCTCGAGCTCGCCCACGACGCGCACGAGTTCGTCGCGGGCCGCTTCGTAGCTCAGCGACTGGACGTCGGTCTGCTCGGGTTCCTGCTGGGATGGCACGGGTCGATCCTACCGAGCGTCCACCGACGATCCGTCGCGCCGATCGCGACTGTGGGGAACTCCCGCGGCGGTCAGGAACCGTCCGGCCCGGGGCCGTCGGGTTCGAGCGTGCCGGTCGCGGTGCCGGCACCGAGCGTGACGTGCACCGGGGTCGCTCCGGACAGGTTCGCCGTGCCACGGACGACGCCGCCGTCGGCGCGCTGCACGATGGCGTACCCGCGGCGCAGGGTGTCCCTCGGCGAGAGCGCTCGGAGCCGCGCGGTCAGGTGGCCGACCTCGGAGTGCCCGCGCTCGAGGCGGCGGTCGAGGAGCTCGCGCGCTCGGGACAGATCGCGGGCGATCTCCTCCGCGCGGGTGTCGACGAGCCACGCTGTCGAGGCGAGCGCCGGCCGCGAACGGAGCGCGGCCAGCCGGTCGGCCTCGACCGACAGGGTGTGCGAGAGCCGGAGTCCGAGCCGGGCGCGGGCCGCCCGCACGTTGGCGAGTTCCTCGGCCACGTCGGGCACGACCCGTTTGGCTGCGTCGGTCGGGGTCGAGGCGCGGAGGTCGGCCACCTCGTCGAGGAGCGGTCGGTCGGCCTCGTGCCCGATGGCGGAGACGATCGGGGTCGACGCGGACGCCGCCGCGCGGACCAAGCCCTCGTCGCTGAAGCCGAGCAGGTTCTGGAAGTCACCGCCGCCGCGGGCGATGATGATGACGTCGACCTCGGGATCGGCGTCGAGCTCGAGGATCGCTGCCGTCACCTCGCCCACGGTCCGCTCGCCCTGCACCGCGGTGTGGACAGTGCGGAACTCGACCTGCGGCCACCGGAGCTGTGCGTTCCGCTTGACGTCCTTCTCGGCGTCGGAGTCCTTGCCGGTGATGAGCCCGATGCGGTGCGGCAGGAACGGCAGCCGCTTCTTGCGGGCCGGGTCGAACAGTCCTTCTTCCGTGAGGGTGCGCCGCAGCCGTTCGAGCCGTTCGAGCAGGTCTCCGAGGCCGACGTGCTTCATCTCGACGACCTGCATGGTCAGCGAGCCGCCCTTGACCCAGTAGTTCGGCTTGAGGGCGGCGACGACCCGGTCACCCTGCTTGATGTCCGCCGGCACCCGGGAGCGCACGCTCGACCAGATGGAGAACGACACCGTGGCGTCGACCTCGACGTCCTTCAGCTTGCCGTAGACGTTGCCGCCCGCGACGTTCCACTGCGTGATCTCGCCCTCGACCCAGGCGGTGCCGAGCCGGTCGATCCAGTCGCGGAGCTTCGCGCCGAGGAGCGCCACCGGCCACGGGTTGTCGGCCGTCGGTGGGCCCTGTTCGATCGCCATGTCGCTCCTTGTCCTGGTGGACGTCCATCGTGCCCGAGACCGGTGACAGGCGGCATGCTGCGGTGATCTCCACAGGCACGCCACGCGCCCAGGTCGCGTGCGTTCCGCTCACCTATCATCGGGGACGTGACGATCACCAACGGCCACACGGTCCCGCTCGCCCCGCCGCGAGTGCACGCGGCACGTGGGCGACTGCGGGACGAACCGGTCGTCGGCGCCAAGAAGGTGCTGCTCGCGGCACCCCGTGGGTACTGTGCCGGCGTGGACCGCGCGGTCGTCGCCGTCGAGAAGGCCCTCGAGCAGTACGGCGAGCCCGTCTACGTCCGCAAGCAGATCGTCCACAACGTGCACGTGGTGTCGACGCTCGAGCAGCGCGGCGCGGTGTTCGTCGACGACGTGGCCGAGGTCCCGCGCGGCTCCCACGTCGTGTTCAGCGCCCACGGGGTCTCGCCGGCCGTCGTCGCCGGTGCCGCCGAACGGGACCTGCACGCCATCGACGCCACCTGCCCGCTCGTCACGAAGGTCCACCGCGAGGCCACCCGGTTCGCCAAGGCCGAGCGCACCATCATCCTGATCGGGCACACCGGCCACGAAGAGGTCGAGGGCACGATGGGGCACGCTCCGGACCGCACCATCCTGGTGAACGGCCCGGACGACGTCGCCGCGCTCGAGGTCCCCGACCCGGACAACCTCGTCTGGCTGTCGCAGACCACGTTGAGCGTCGACGAGACGATGGAGACCGTCCGGCTGCTGCGCGAGAAGTTCCCCGCGATCCAGAACCCGCCGTCCGACGACATCTGCTACGCCACCCAGAACCGTCAGGTCGCGATCAAGAAGGTCGCCCCCGGCGCAGACCTGGTGATCGTGGTCGGTTCCGCGAACTCGTCGAACAGCGTCCGCCTGGTCGAGGTCGCGCTCGAGCACGGTGCCCGTGCGGCCCATCGCGTCGACTACGCCGAGGAGATCCAGCAGGAGTGGCTCGACGGCGTCGAGACGGTCGGCGTCACGAGCGGTGCCTCGGTGCCGGAAGAGCTCGTGGCCGAGGTGCTCGAGCAGCTCGCCGACGCGGGGTACGCCTCCGTCGAAGAGGTCGTCACCGCGCACGAGGACCTGATGTTCTCGCTCCCCAAGGAGCTCCGAACCGACGCGTCGGGCAACTCGACGCGCGCACTCGGCGGGCGTCGGGCATGAGCGGGGCGGACGGCTGGTCCTCGGTCCCGCGCCGTGACCCGGCGCACCTCGACGACGGCACGGGTGTCGGCCAGGAGGCCCGGGACGCATCCCCGACGTCGGCCGCCGGTGCCACCCAGGGTCGGCCCCAGGGCCGTCCGGCTCCCGGGTACGGCGAGTACGCGCCGGAGGGCTGGGTGAACCCTGTCCTCGTCGAGCAGGAACGACAGGAGCAGGAGCGGAAGGCACGCGAACTCCGGGAGCAGGCCGCGTCGCAGGCTGGTCGGGACGGCGCCGCGGCACGCCGGGCCGGCAGCGGCGTGCCGTCCGGGCCCGTGCCTCCCGGCCGCCTCGGTGCTCCCGGTGGCGCCTCCGCCGGCGGGCCGCCGCGGTCGACGGCGACGAGCCGGTTCGGACGCTCGCCGGCCGACTTCGTGCTGACCGTCGGGCTGCTGGCCTTCGGGCTCGTCTCGGTGGTGCAGTCCCTGGCCGTGGGAGACGTCGCGTCCACGGTGCGCCGGACCCTCGAGACCCAGTACACGGCGCTGGACGACCCGAGCGCGTTGAGCGGTGCGGCCGCGGTCGCCGCCGTGACCAACGTCGTCGTCTTCGCCCTGGTGGCCTGGTGGTCGATCCGACGACTCCGTGCTCGCAAGCGGACGTTCTGGGTGCCCCTCGTGGGCGCGCTCGTGGCCACCGCGGTGAGCACGATCGCGTTCCTGCTCGTGGTGCTGCAGGACCAGGCCTTCGTCGGTTTCATGCTGGGCCAGACCGGCGCCTGACGGCCTGACGGCCTGACGGCCCCGGATCCCCTGCCAAACCGCCCGCCTGAAGGTCGCCGAGTGGTCACTCCCCGCCGTGCGCCCGTCGCCGAGTGGTCACGAAGTGTCGTCCGGCACCGGCGCGGCCGACAGTTCGTGACCAGTCGGCCCTGCGCGAACGGGAGTCGTGACCAGCCGACAGCCGACACCGGGCCCGCCGTCGGATCCGGCCCGCTGGAGCCGGCCGGGGCTCAGGCGGCCACGGCTCAGCCGACCGGAGCTCAGCCGGCGAAGGCTCAGCTGGCGAGGAACGCGGCGACCGCAGCGTGCAGGGCAGCCAGGTCGTCGACGTGGACGAGTTCCCGGATGGAGTGCATCGACAGCAGTCCGACGCCGATGTCGATCGTCGGGATGCCGAGCCGGGTCGCCGCGATCGGACCGATGGTCGAGCCCCCGGGAATCGTGTTCAGGTTGACGAACGGCTGCCAGGGCACCCCCGCTGCCTCGCAGGCCGCGGCCCAGACGGCCTCGCCCTTCGCCTCGGTCATGTAGCGCTGGTTCGCGCTGATCTTCAGCAGCGGGCCGGAGCCGGGGCGCGGACGGTTCGTCGGGTCGTGCTTCTCGGGCTGGTTCGGGTGGACCAGGTGTCCGGCGTCGCTCGACAGCAGCCAGGAGGCGCGGAACGCCCGTGCGGCTTCGGAGCGGGTGGCGCCGAGGCCCTCCTGCACGCGGGCGAGGACGTCCTCGAGGAACGGGCCGCCGGCTCCGGACGGGGTGGACGATCCGATCTCCTCGTGGTCGAACGCCGCGAACACCGGGATGTGGTCACCGTCGGTCGGAGCGTCCACGATGCCGCGGAGTCCGGCGTGCACGCTCGTCAGGTTGTCCATCCGGCCGGACGCCAGGAACTCGCGGTCGATGCCGATCCGGGCCGGGGCCTGGGTGTCGGCGAGGAACAGGTCCCACGACACCGCACCTTCGCCGAGCCGGCCCCGCAGCCACGACACCACGTCCGTCCCGCCGGCGTCGCCGTCCACGCCGACGATCGGCAGGGTGTGCCGCTGGCGGTCGATCTCCTTGCCGTCGTTGACCCCGCGGTCCAGGTGGATGGCCAGGTTCGGGATCCGGGCGACGGCGTCGGTGCTGAACAGTCGAACGGAGCCGTCGGCATCGACGACCCTTCCGGCGATCCGCAGGTCACGGTCGAACCAGGTCGACAGGAGTGCGCCGCCGTAGACCTCGACGTTCAGCTGCTCCCAGCCCCCGGTGCGGACGCCCGGGTTCGGCTTGACGCGGAACCCGGGGGAGTCGGTGTGGGCACCGAGGATCCGGAGCGGGGTCGTCCCGGTGGCACCGTCGGGCAGACGCCACGCGATGACGGCACCGTCGCGGACGACGACGTACGCGCCGGGTCCGGTCGGCCAGGCGTCGAGCTCGGACAGCTCGGTGAACCCTGCCGAGACGAGGCGGTCACGGGCGGCGGCGGCCGCGTGGAACGCGGTCGGCGACTCGGTGACGAACTGGGCGAACTCGGAGGCGATGGCGTCGACGGTCACCCGCCCATCGTGGCACGCGCTGGAGGTGACCGGACGCAGAACGGGGCGCGTCCGTGGGACGCGCCCCGTTCCTCCAGGCCGGTGGGCCCGACCGGACGGCCCTGCTCAGCCCTTGGTGTGACCGGCCGAGCCGAGGACCTTCGCGGCCTCGACCACACGGGCCGCCATGGCGGACTCCGCGACCTTGCCCCAGGCGCGGGGGTC
>NZ_JADKRV010000034.1:0-4238 GCF_015351025.1 Curtobacterium sp. VKM Ac-1376
GTCCCTACCAGGGCAGTTCCGACCGTCCGCGCCGTGATGGAGACCGCCCGTACCGTGGTGGGTCTTCGGATCGTCCGGCACGTGACGGTGACCGCCCGTACCGTGGTGGCTCCTCCGACCGTCCGCGAAGGGACGACGATCGACCGGCCCGCGGTGGCTCGGACCGACCGTTCCGCGGCGGGCCTTCGGACCGGCCCGGTCGTGACGGTGGCGAGGAACGTCGGCGGTTCGGGGACGGCACCCGCCACACCGGAGCCCGATTCGGCGAGGCTGCCCGTGACGACTGGGAGGACCGCGACCCGTACGGCACGAGGTCGATCCGTCCCCGGCACGAGGACCCGGAGATCCCCGAGGAGATCCAGGCGCGCGACCTCGACCCGGCAGCCCGCATGGAGCTGAAGACCCTCAGCAAGGACAACGCTGACTGGGTCGCTCGTCACCTCGTGGCCGCGGCGATGTTCGTCGACGAGGACCCCGAGACCGCCAACCAGCACGCCCTGAGCGCTGCACGTCGTGCCGGCCGGGTCGGTGTGGTCCGTGAGACCGCAGCGATCACCGCGTACCGCCTCGGCGACTTCGCGACGGCCCTCCGCGAGCTCAGGACGTACCGCCGGATCTCGGGGCGGAACGACCAGCTGCCGATGATGGTGGACTGCGAGCGCGGTCTCGGCCGTCCGGAGCGGGCGCTCGAGCTCGGGCGTTCGGTCGAGCGCTCCGCCCTGGAGACGCCGGTGCAGGTCGAGCTCGCGATCGCGATGTCCGGGGCGCGACTGGACCTCGGGAACCCCACAGCGGCGCTCGGCGAGCTGGAGATTCCACAGCTCGATCCGTCCACGGCGTACGCATGGTCCCCGGCGCTCTACAGTGCTTACGCGGCCACGCTCGAGGAGCTCGGCCGCCAGGACGAGGCCGACGAGTGGTGGGCCCGGGTGGACCGCGCGGCAGCGGCCCTCGCCGAAATCGCGGACGACAACGCTTGGGAGACAGTTGATGTGGTCGAGGAAACGATCGAAGTCGAAGAGCCCGGAGACGACGGGGACGACGCCGGTGGCATCGGGAGCGACGATGCCGACGAACTCGACGACGAGCCAGTCCTCGACGACCTCGACGACGACACCTCTGCGGCCGACGAGCCCGGTGAGGTCGACGACGACAACCGCCGCGACGTCGACGGATCCGCAGCCGACTGACACTCCGTCGACGCCGACCGACGGCGTCGACGTGGTCCTCACCGACCTCGACGGCGTGGTCTACCGGGGGCGCAATGCCATCCCGCACGCGGTCGAGGCACTGACGCGCGCCTCGCTGACGGCGCGGGTGGGCTACATCACGAACAACGCATCGCGGCGCCCGATCGACGTCGCCGAGCACCTCGAGCGCTACGGGCTCGAGGCCTCCGAGGACGACGTCGTCACCTCGTCGCAGGCGGGCGTCCAGCTGCTCGCGACCCTGGTCCCCGCCGGGGCGACCGTCCTGGTGACCGGCGGGCTCGGGTTGTCGAGCATCGTCGAGGCCGCCGGGTTCACGGTGACCTCGAGCGCGGACGACGCGCCGGCTGCGGTCATCCAGGGGTTCTCGCCCGACCTCGGTTGGAAGGAGTTGGCGGAGGCATCGTTCGCCCTGGCCGACCCGGATGTGCCGTGGGTCGCGACGAACATGGACTGGTCGATCCCGGTCGAGCGCGGCATCGCCCCGGGCAACGGCACGCTCGTGTCCGCCGTGCACCAGGCGGTGGGGCGGATGCCCGTCGTCGCGGGGAAGCCCGAGCGACCGATCTTCGACGCCGCCACCGAGCGGTTCGGCGGCGGTCGCAGCCTGTTCATCGGTGACCGGCTGGACACCGACATCAAGGGCGCGAACGACGCCGGGATCCCGAGCGTGCTCGTGCTCACCGGCATCGACCAGGCCAAGCAGGTCCTGGCGGCCGACCAGCGCTCGCGTCCCACGTTCGTGCTCGAGGACCTCCGCGGCCTGTCCCAGCCGTACCCGGTGACCGTCCGACGCGAGGACGAGGACGGTACCCGCTACGTGACCGTCGGCACGGCGACCGTGGCGATGCGGGGGCACGTCGTCCGGGTGCTCGACGCGGGGACGGACATCGACCGGTTGCGTGCCGGCTCGGCGCTCATCTGGGAGTCCGGTCTGGCCATCTACGGCCTCGACGTGGACCCGCAGCTCTACGGCGGCGAGTAGCGTGTCGAACGTGCCGAACCCCGAGCAACCGTCCGACCCGGACCAGCAGGACACCTTCGCCGCGCGTACCGCAGCGGCCGAGGGCCTGCCGCTCGCCAACCGCGCCGATGCCTTCTCGGCACTCCACGACGAGCTGCGCACGCGGCTCGAGAGCGGCGGCTCCGCGAGTGCCTGAACCGGACGGAGCCGTGTCCGACGCGACCCCGGTCCGCCTCGATGCCCTCCTCGCTGCCCGTGGACTCGCGAGGTCACGTACCGCTGCCACCAGGTTGATCCAGGACGGCCGGGTCACAGTCGACGGGCGTGCCGTGGTGAAGCCTTCCACGCCGGTCGCCCCCGGGGCTGCCATCGTGGTCGACGCCGCAGACGAGTGGGTCTCGCGCGCTGCGCGGAAGCTCGTCGGCGCGCTCGATGCCTTCGACGTGGACGCCTCCGGCCGGGTGGTGCTCGACGTCGGCGCGAGCACCGGTGGTTTCACCCAGGTGCTGCTGGCACGCGGTGCACGTCGTGTGGTCGCGCTCGACGTGGGTCACGGTCAGCTGCACCCGACGGTCGCGCTCGACGAACGCGTCGCCGTGGTCGAGGGAATCAACGCCAGGAACCTCACGCGCGACGACTACCTCGCCCTCGACATTGCTGCTGCTGAGACGTCCCTGGTGGTGGGGGACCTCTCCTTCATCTCGCTCCGGCTCGTGCTGCCGGCCCTGGCCGAGGCTGTGCCCGCCGACGACTTCGTGCTGCTGGTGAAGCCGCAGTTCGAGGTGGGACGGGGCGGTGTGCGCGAAGGGATCGTGCACGACGCAGGTCTGCGCGACGACGCGCTCATGAACGTGCTGTGGGCGGCGTGGGACCTCGGGCTCGGCACCACGGGTCTCGCGGCGTCGCCGATCCTCGGGACGCACGGCAACCACGAGTACCTCGCCCGCTTCCAGCGCGGTGTCGGGGGCAATCCGACAGAATGGAGAGTCCGGGCGACCGAACTCACGAAAGGGTCTTCATGAGCGACGAACGGCACATCCTGCTCGTGTCCCACACGGGCCGCCGTGACTCGATCGACGCCGCTGTCGAGGTCTGCGATTTCCTGCACGCGGCCGGACTCACCCCCGTCATGCCGTTCGACGAGTACGCCGACATCCGGCGTGCCGAGGCCTCGGTCGGCAAGGTCGACATCCTGGGCGTCGACGTCCAGCCCGACCAGCTCGAGATCGTCATCGTGCTCGGTGGCGACGGCACGATCCTGCGTGCGGCGGAACTCGTCCGGAACACCGGCGCACCGCTCATCGGCGTGAACCTCGGGCACGTCGGGTTCCTTGCCGAGAGCGAGCGTGACGGACTTGCCGAGACCGTCGAGCGCGCACTGTCCGGCGAGTACAACGTCGAGGAGCGCGTCACCCTGCAGGTCGACGTCGTCGTCGGCAACCAGATCGTCTACTCGAGCTGGGCCCTGAACGAAGCGACGATCGAGAAGGCCTCGCGGGAGCGCATGCTCGAGGTCGTGACCGAGGTCGACGGTCGCCCGCTGTCGTCGTTCGGGTGCGACGGTGTCGTCGTGTCGACGCCGACCGGGTCGACGGCGTACTCGTTCTCCGGCGGTGGGCCCATCGTGTGGCCCGACGTCGACGCGCTCCTCATGGTGCCACTGAGCGCCCACGCGCTGTTCGCCCGGCCGATCGTGGTGGGGCCGGACTGCACGCTCGCGATCGAGGTCCTCCGGCGCACGAGCGGTGTCGGGGTGCTGTGGTGCGACGGCCGACGGACGCACGACCTGCCGCCCGGAGCGCGTGTCGAGGTCCGGCGCTCACCGGACCCGGTGCGTGTCGCCCGGCTCAAGGACGCCCCGTTCACCGACCGCCTGGTCGCCAAGTTCCAGCTGCCGGTCGCGGGCTGGCGCGGCCCCCAGAGCGACGAGGAGGACCGGTGATCGGCGTGGATGGGCGCAGCATCGCATCCGCTGCGACGATCGTGACGGAGGAGGACCGGTGATCGGCGTGGATGGGCGCAGCATCGCATCCGCTGCGACGATCGTGACGGAGGAGGACCGGTGA
>NZ_JADKRV010000034.1:4338-7959 GCF_015351025.1 Curtobacterium sp. VKM Ac-1376
TCGGCGTGGATGGGCGCAGCATCGCATCGGCCGCGACGATCGTGACGGAGGAGGACCGGTGATCGAGGAGATCGCGATCCGCGACCTCGGCGTCATCGGGGAGACGACGCTCGAACTCGGGCCGGGGTTCACCGTCGTCACCGGGGAGACCGGCGCGGGCAAGACCATGATCGTCACCGCGCTCGGCCTGCTGCTCGGTGCTCGGGCCGACGCCGGTTCCGTCCGTCGGGGCGCCTCCAGTGCGGTCGTCGAGGGGCGCTGGCACGTGCCCGAGCAGGCCGCGGTCGCCGATCGCGTCGAGGACGCCGGCGGAGCGGTCGAGGACGGGGAGCTCATCCTCACGCGCACAGTGTCGGCCGAGGGGCGCAGCCGTGCCACGGTCGGTGGCCGGAGCGCCCCCGTCGCGGTGCTCGGTGAACTCGCCGACCAGCTCGTCACCGTGCACGGGCAGTCCGATCAGATCCGCCTGACCTCGGCCACCGCGCAGCGAGCCGCACTCGACGGCTTCGGAGGCGCCATCCTGGAACGAGCCCTCGCGGCGTACGTCGTCGCCTTCGACACCTGGCAGCAGCACGCCGGCGAGCTCGAGACCCTGACCCGTGACCGCGACGATCGCGTGGCCGAGGCCGATCGGATCCGTGCGGCGTCGGACGAGATCGAGGCCGCGGACCCGCAGCCAGGCGAGGACGTCGAACTGGCCGAGCGTGCGGAACGGCTCGGGAACCTCGAGGAGCTCCGGCTGTCCGCGGCCCTGGCGCACGAGGCACTGTCGAGCGAATCGCTGGACGGTGTCTCGGACGTCGTCGGTCTGGTGGAGTCAGCCCGACGCGCTGTGGAGCGCGTCGTGGCATCCGACAGCGCGCTGCAGCCGGTGCTCGAGCAGCTCACGGAGCTCGGGATCCAGGCCGCCGAGGCCTCGGCGAGCATCTCCAGTTACCTCGGTTCGCTCGAGCCCGAGGCCGGACACGACCTCGAACTCATCAACGAGCGCCGTGCGCTCCTCGCGGGCCTGACCCGCAAGTACGGCGAGACCGTCGATGACGTCATCGCGTACGGGCAGCGTGCGAGTGACCGGCTGCTCGAACTCGACGGCGACGACGACCGCATCGCGGCCCTGCAGTCGGCCGTCGAGCAGGACGAGCGGGCGCTCGAGGCCGCCGCCGCGAAACTGACCGCTGCCCGGACGAAGGCTGCCGCCGACCTGGCGAAGCGCGTGACCGCGGAGCTGAAGACCCTCGCGATGGCGGGCGCCACACTGGTGGTCGAGGTCACCGACGCGGGGGAGTACCGCCGGCACGGACGCGACCAGGTGACGATCCTGCTCCAGCCGCACTCCGGCACGGACCCACGGCCGATCGGCAAGGGGGCGTCCGGCGGCGAGCTCTCCCGCGTGATGCTGGCGATCGAGGTGGTCATGGCTGGCAGCACCACCGTGCCCACGTTCGTGTTCGACGAGGTCGATGCCGGCGTCGGCGGCGCAGCGGCGATCGAGATCGGTCGGCGCCTGGCGAAGCTCGCCGAGCGGACGCAGGTCATCGTCGTCACGCACCTGGCGCAGGTGGCGGCGTTCGCGAACAACCACCTCAACGTGGTGAAGGACGCCAGCGGTGCCGTCACCTCGTCGAGTGTGCGTCGGCTCGAGGGGGAGGACCGGTTGCAGGAGATGGCGCGGCTGCTCTCCGGACTCGGCGACAGTGCCAGCGGTATCGAGCACGCGCGCGAGTTGCTCGACGTGGCCGGGCAATCGGCCTGACCGGGGTCCGGCGACCCGACCGCCCACCGGCGCAACGCCCACGGCGAACCGAGGTCGCGCCTCCCGGCAGTTCTGACGTACGATGGAACCCCGTGGCGGACACTCTCAGCGGCGGTACCAATTCCTCGAACTCGACCCCGAAGGTGACGAAGCAGATCTTCGTGACCGGCGGGGTCGTCTCGTCTCTCGGCAAGGGCCTGACGGCTGCCAGCCTCGGCAACCTGCTCACGGCTCGCGGCCTCAAGGTCGTCATGCAGAAGCTCGACCCGTACCTCAACGTGGACCCGGGCACCATGAACCCGTTCCAGCACGGCGAGGTCTTCGTGACCGACGACGGTGCGGAGACGGACCTCGACATCGGGCACTACGAGCGCTTCCTCGACATCAACCTGTCGCAGGCCGCGAACGTCACGACCGGCCAGGTCTACTCGACGGTGATCGCCAAGGAGCGTCGCGGCGAGTACCTCGGCGACACGGTGCAGGTCATCCCGCACATCACCGACGAGATCAAGCGCCGGATGCGCGAGCAGGCGCAGAACGACCCGCAGCCCGACGTCATCATCACCGAGGTCGGTGGCACGGTCGGCGACATCGAGTCGCAGCCGTTCATCGAGTCGGCTCGACAGGTGCGCCACGAGCTCGGCCGCAACAACGTGTTCTTCGTCCACGTCTCACTCGTGCCGTTCATGAACGCCTCGGGTGAGCAGAAGACGAAGCCGACGCAGCACTCGGTGGCCGCGCTCCGCTCGATCGGCATCCAGCCCGACGCGCTCGTGCTGCGGTCGGACCGTCCGGTGTCGGAGTCGAACAAGAAGAAGATCGCGCTGATGTGCGACGTGGACGAGGACGCCGTGGTGAACGCGGTGGACGTCCCCTCGATCTACGACCTGCCGACGCTGCTCAACGACCAGGGCCTCGACCAGGTCATCGTCGATGCCCTGAAGCTCGAGGCCGGTCCGGTCGACTGGACCGCGTGGACCCCGGTGCTGCGTGCCGTGCACGAGCCGAAGAAGGACGTCACGATCGCCCTGGTCGGCAAGTACATCGACCTGCCGGACGCGTACCTGTCCGTCACCGAGGCGCTCCGTGCGGGTGGCTTCGCGCACGATGCCAAGGTCACGCTGAAGTGGGTCGTGTCCGACGACTGCACCACGCCCGAGGGCGCGGCGAAGCAGCTCGGCGACGTCGACGGCATCTGCATCCCGGGTGGGTTCGGCGTGCGCGGCATCGAGGGCAAGCTCGGCGCGCTGAAGTTCGCGCGTGAGCAGGGCATCCCGACGCTCGGCCTGTGCCTCGGCCTGCAGTGCATGGTCATCGAGTACGCCCGGCACGAGGTCGGTCTGACCGACGCGTCGAGCACCGAGTTCGACCCGGAGACCTCGACCCCGGTCATCGCGACGATGGCGGAGCAGGTCGACATCATCGCGGGTGGCGACCTGGGCGGCACCATGCGCCTCGGCCTGTACCCGGCGACGTTCACGGAAGGGTCCCTCGCTGCCGAGCTCTACGGTTCGTCGGAGGCCTCCGAGCGCCACCGTCACCGCTACGAGGTGAACAACCGGTACCGCGAGCAGATCGCCGACGCCGGCCTGGTGTTCTCGGGCACCTCGCCCGACGGCACGCTGGTCGAGTACGTCGAGCTCCCGCGCGACGTGCACCCGTTCTACATCGCCACGCAGGCGCACCCGGAGCTCCGCTCGCGTCCGACCGATGCGCACCCGCTGTTCGCGGGGCTCGTCGCGGCCGCGATCGAGCGCCACGAGGCGTCCAGCCTGTTCGACCCGCAGACCGAGGAGCAGGTCGCGTAAGCGCCGGTCTCCACGATCGGACGGGAGGCGCGGTGCCCGCTGGCACCGCGGCACCCCACC
>NZ_JADKRV010000035.1 GCF_015351025.1 Curtobacterium sp. VKM Ac-1376
CAATCACCACCGGCCCCACACCGCCATCGGGAACCGGTCACCCATCACACGGTTGACCAACGTCCCTGGGCAGTACACCTAGGACATCTGCGGCGAGGGAAGCCGATTTGCCCCGAGAACACGGGTGCCGGAAGAATCGTCGGGTGCGGTGGAACGCGGGCTACGTCCCCGAAGACGACGGGGAGCTCGAGGTAGCCGGGGTGGAAGCCGCCACCGCGATCGACGCCGTTTCGCGGCTTCGTGAGGTCGTCGGCACCGACACCGACGTGCTGTACGTCATCCCGGACCCCGTCGCCGAACAGGATGACGCGGAGACATATGAGGCGTTCCTGCATGACCCGAACACGGCCACCTGACAGCGGCGGGGCGGCCCGACTCACCCCATCTTGGGAGCAGATCGGCCGGAAACTGCCCACTCTCGTTGGGGTGAGAGCAGGCAGCCGCGCGCGCCCGAGGATCAGAGACTCAGAGCGCTTCTCGCTTGGGCGGTAACCAGCCGCCCCACCTCACTATGAACACTCATCGACAGTTGTCGTATTCCGTCGCCGGAAGTTCGCACGCTCAACAAGAGATGACTGCTCGAGCTCATTGCGTGTGGCAGGCGCTCTGATCCACTCCGCGCAGGGAATCCATCGGCGCGCTGCTCATTACGGGC
This sequence comes from Curtobacterium sp. VKM Ac-1376, assembly GCF_015351025.1. Lineage (GTDB taxonomy): Bacteria > Actinomycetota > Actinomycetes > Actinomycetales > Microbacteriaceae > Curtobacterium. The sequence goes on from NZ_JADKRV010000035.1 coordinate 656, forward strand.
AGCTCCGGGTACCGTACGGGCGCCCGCGGCGGATCAGGCTGCGGGACGGGCGTTGCCGGTCCGTGATCGGGTCACGCGATCGGCAACCCAGGAGTACCAGGTACTGAGCTGTGCTTCGCGTCGTCGAGGCTGGTGTGACCTGTTGATCTGATCCCCTCCAGACGAACCGCTAGCTGTAGTTCCTCGGGACGTTGTGAACGGATGACGTAGAAGAAGACCTCCGGGACGATGTGGGTTACCACACACCACGTCGTCACCGGAGGTCTTCGTGACTCACGCTAACGCCCCGTTCACTCCCGAGGGCAGACTCCGGCTTGCCCGCCTGATCGTCGAGGACGGCTGGCCGATCCGTCGCGCCGCGGAACGGTTTCAGTGCTCCCCTGCGACCGCGTCGAAGTGGGCCGCTCGGTATCGGTCCGGGTTCCTCTTGACGGACCGGTCATCGCGTCCGTTGAGGAGTCCGTCGCGGTTACCCATGAGGACCGAGCGCCGGATCATCGCGTTGCGGTTCACCCGCCGGTGGGGTCCGCACCGGATTGCGTACCACCTGCATCTGCACCGATCGACGGTCGGACGGGTGCTCGATCGGTTCCGGATGCCGCTGCTGCAGAACATTGACCAAGCCACCGGTCTCCCAGTCCGCCGTCCCAAGCCGGCGCGGTATGAGAAGTCTCTGCCGGGCGAGCTGGTGCATGTCGATATCAAAAAGCTCGGCCGGATCCCCGAGGGCGGAGGGTGGCGAGCCCATGGGCGCGGCTCGGTGCAGGACCGCGCCGCCGGTGTGATCCGCACACGGGCCAAGCGGGCAGGAGCTGCTGGCTCCCGCGGTTACCGGTACTTGCACCGCGCCGTCGACGACTACTCCCGGTTGGCGTACTCGGAGATCCTCGCCGACGAGCGGAAGGAAACCGCCGCCGGTTTCTGGAAACGCGCACACGCGTTCTTCGCGACCGCTGGAATCGTCGTGACCGGTGTGATGACCGACAATGGCGCCTGCTACCGCTCCCACGACTTCGCCAGAGCCCTCGGACCGATCAAGCACCGCTGGACCCACCCTTACCACCCCCAGAGCAACGGCAAGGTCGAACGCTTCAACCGAACCCTTGCCGCCGAGTGGGCATACGCCACGACCTATCGCAGCGACGAGGACCGAGCCGCCGACTACCCGCGGTGGCTGCATCACTACAATCACCACCGACCCCACACCGGTATCGGCGGCCAAGTCCCCTCAGACCGTGTTCACAACCTCACGGGGAACTACAGCTAGGGATGCTCCGGGCTTCGGAGTCCGCTTCGTGGCTGCTGCCCTTTGCCGCCTGCAGGCGGGACAACCGTGACCTGACGTGCGGTAGGCCGGGCGCGTAGCCCATCCGTGTCCACACCCGGAGCAGATGAACCACCGTGGTTCCTTGCTGTACAGCAGCACGTCAGCGGGAGCGTCGTCGTTCTTCACCCAGTCCCATTCGGCAACGCCAGCGCTGGACCAGCGTCGAATCTCCGCTTCTGTCGTGTTCTACGCATCGACGTTTCTATGCGCGGACGTTAGCTGAAGTCCTCGGCCACAGCCGTCCGTGCGCCGCCGGCCTGCGCGCGGAGGTCGTGCGCGGCAGCCGCGGCGCCGGAGAGACCATCACCTCGGCGCTGTGGCTTCTCGTCGCGACCGAACCCGCCGTACTCGGGCCGCATGCGCGACCCCGGCTCGCCTGGCTCGCTGCTCCCCTCTTCCGGCTGCGCGATGCGCGCGATGTCCGCGCCGGACGGTGCCGGGGTGAGTGTGGTGGGCACGCCGAGCTTGTCGAGCATCTCGCGGTACTCCTGCGGCGACGCATAGAAGGACTTGTAGACGACGGGCTCTTGACCTTCCATCTCGAGCACGCCGACACCCTTGGACGCCTTGGAATCGCCCCGGACGTTGCTCGGCACTTCGGGCACCATCGTGGGGTCGTTGAACGCCTGACCGCGCTGGGCCTTCGTCGGGTTCACACCCTGAAGCAGCTTGTTCGACGGCAGTGACCGCAGCTTCGGCAGAATACCCGTAGTCGCGTTCGCCACCTGCGTCGACAGGAGCAGGCGGATGCCAACGAAGCGCATCTCCGCTGCGAGCTTCAGCGCCGCGCCCATGAGGATTGCGCGAGCGGCATTCGCCTGCATTGCGGACACGACGAACCTCCGCTGCGTCGTCGACATCCTCACCGGCCGATCCGACCTCGCAGCCCGTCGCGTCCACCCGCTCCGGCTCCGGCGAACCCGGCAACGCACCCGCGTACACACGCGACGACGGCGCTGTGTGCATGCGCGCCAGCATCGAATCGAACACCGCCTCCGCCCGCCGCCTCCACTACTGGAAACGACCCGACGGCCGAATCAAACTCATCCGCATCGTCGTCCACGACACATTCGAACCGTGAACGGGCTCACCCTGCGCATATGATAAGAGTAGACGCGCCTAGCGTTTACTCTTATCGGGAGGTGGAGATGGAAGAGCACGAGGCGCTACGCGCGCTCCTCACTCTCGGCATTCGAGCGACCCCTGCTGACGTTGACACCCTCACCACAACCACCGGTGAAGTCATCCGCTGGGGACGAACCCGACGGACACCGACACCTGCAAACGTGGAGCGAGAGCTACGCCAGCTCCTGGCGGGGGAGCGGCTTCTCTACGCAGTGGCGAGAGCAACCCCAGCATTGCAAGCAGCGGCCGCCAAGGACCCGCGTCTCATCATCGTCTCCGACGACGACCGCACGGTGTGGGCAGACAAGACCCCTCATTCGCTCGAGGAGGACACCGCGGATGCGCCCTCCACGGTGCGTAAAGGGCCGACCCCGTACGGACAGTTCGCGGTACTTCGGGCACTCATCACCGCCGCCCAACCCCTGACACAGCGGCAGCTCGCCGCAGCCACCGGCCTGACCCAGCCAGCAGTGCTCAACGCGCTGCGACCACAGAGCGACCTCATCCACCGCGAAGCGACCGGGTACGTGCTCACCGACCCCGAGGGCGCGTGGGACCGGGCGATCAAGGTTCCCCAGAAGGGCATCACCACCTACTGGCGCAGCGAACGACCGCTCGCCGAACAGGCCCAAGCCGTCAACACGGATGCGCTCCTGTCCGGCGACCTCGCGGCCGACCGGATCAGTGGATGGCGGATCCCGGAACACGTCACGTTGTACGCCCGCGCTGGAGTCGACCTCAGCCGGCGCCGCTTCGCCCTCGGTAGCAGCGACGAGTACACACTGTCGCTGACGATCCCCGCTGACAAGACCATCTGGGCTACCTCAGCCCGTGCCGGACGAACGGGCCTCGCCGACCCCATCATCGTGGCCCGCGACGTCCTCGCCACCGGAACCACTGGAGACCAGGCCGAAGCCGCCGAGATGCTTCGTCGGTCAGCCCTCCAGCCGCACACAACGCAGCTATGAGCCGACGAGATGACGCAGGCCGACTCCGGCACAGCAACGGGCAGTTCGCCAACGACCCTCGCCCCGGCTACGAGGGCGCACCTCTGCAGCAACCACGACGAGCGCATCTCATCGCCGAGTCAAAGACCGACGACGCAGCCTTCATCGCCCTCGACGACCTCAGTACAGTGCTCGCCAGCCACGCCAACGCTCGTGTCATCGGCGGACACATGGTGTCCCTCATCACCACCGCGTTCCCCACCGACGGGCTCATCCCCAGACGAACCGGCGACGCGGACGCCGGCATCCTATCGAACTCGCCAGCAGCGGAGAACTCCACGAAGGGCTCCTGATTCTCGGCTACAAGGCCGAGTCCGGGAACCGTTACGTCCGACAATCAACGGTCACCGGCGACCCAGCGCCCACCATCGACCTGCTCACCGAATCGCACACCGGACGTTTCGGCGACCAGAAGTTCGGCGGACGCGCGTTCAACATCATGCCCGGCATGACCCTCGCCACAAGCGACGGCATCGACATCAACGTCAACGCCACCCTCACCGACGAGACCGTCCTCAGCAGCACCGTCACGGTCCCAACCGTCGAAGCTGCAGTCATCCTCAAGTCGTACGCCTGGCGAGACCGGCCGGGTGCCGGGAAAGACGCCACCGACCTCTACAACCTCTTCCTCGTTCTCGACCAGCATGGCTCCGCTGCAGTCGGAGGCTGGCGCCTCGACCAGTCGAACCTCACCGGCGCTCGAGGTGATGCTGCTCGCAACCTCCACCAGCTCGCAGACCGACTCGACACCCGCCCCAACCGCAGAGGCGACGCGCTCGACAACGGAGCGCTCGCGCTCCTCATCCGAGAACACATCACAGAGCCAGAGTGAGTCCAACACCCCGTTGGACAATCGGAGAACCCCATGACCCGTACTCTCGCTGACACGCAGGCCGCGCTCCGTGCCCTCCTCGACGACGACACACTCATCACCGATCGTGCATGGCAGGAGACTCCGACGTCCTGGATCCCCGGCTGGGCTGGCCGGGAACTGTACGACACCGGGTCGCCGTTGCACGTCAGCGTCGGCGGCCTCGGCCTCGTCGTCCCAAAGAACGAACACAACGACCCCTACATCGTCCGGTCGGGAGAAGCGCTCGAAGATGGCCTCGCAGCACACGGCGACACCGGACCCGTCGTGGAGCACGGCATGTCACCCGTCGTCAGGTGGGCGAAATGGGACGCTGACCCTGTTCTGCGCCGGCCGGCGCCACCCCTGACATCGGCGGCCGTAAACCCATCAGTGTGAACCGTGAACCCAGCCAAGTCGACTTCGAATGTCGGACTGCCGCCGATATGGTCGACCAGGGGGTGTGGCGGTGGGAGAGGTTCAAACCAGGTCGGAGCTGGGGCAGCTCGCCGAGAGCTTGATCACGGGGATACGGTCCACCGAGGCGGTAGCTGACTACGTGATGGACCTCGTCGTCGCGGTCCTCGCCGAGACGGTGCAGACCTTCCACCCTCAGCAGACGGGTGTAGCTCCACCCTTGGCCGGGGAAGTCGGCAGCATCAACGCGGCGGGACGACTTCACTTCGCCGAGGCGTTGTTTGACGTGGCGATCGGTCCTGTAGCCGCCCACATCGGACTCGACGGCAGCACCGTAGACGTTGCCCGTGTTCTGCACCGAGCCATTTGGCGGCGGTTCCTCCCCGACATCGGGCTCGTGGTCGCTGCCGGGCATCGCCAACTGGCTACAGCCGTGCCCAAACACGCCAGCGGTCTGTTGACTTCGCGTGAGAGAGAGGTCCTCCAGCTTGTGTCCGAGGCGTACACGAACAAGGAAGTAGCTGCCCGGTTGCACATTGCTCCTGGGACCGTGAAGCGGCACCTGGCGAACATCTGCGACAAGCTCCACGCTGTGTCCCGCCTCGACGCAGTCCGACGCGCGGAGCAGCAACGGCTCCTGTGACCAGATCGTGGCCGAACTCGCACTGGAACTGACGCCGTTGCTCGATACCGTTCAACGGATGACCGTTGGCTACCAGCTGGCACCCCTGGGGAGGAACACATGAAGCGGTACACCCTTGTCGCAATCCCACTGCTCGCAGTCCTCGGAGCGAGCGGATGTTCCACGAGCGGCGCAAACGCCGGCGAGCAGCCATCGAAAGCGGCCACGTCGGCGACCATTGAGTTGGCTGGCTCCGGTGCACAGGAAAAAGAAGCCCCCATCCCATCCACTGCTCGCAGCATCGTCATCGATGTCACCTGTGACGGCGGGGGCGTGCTCACCGTGACCACCAACTCCGGCGCAACACGGATCGGCCGTTGCGACGGTGAAGCGCAGTTCACCCTCCCCACTCCGAAGCAGCAGCAGCTTCGCTTGAACGTATTCGTCGGGGACAACGTGGAAATGCGCGCGACCGCAGAGTTCAAGGACGACACATTCAAACGAGACGATGACCTCGCCGCAGCCTGTGACATCGTCAGCGCGGCACAGCAAGCCCTGACCGACAACGACCCGGCGGCTGAACGAAGCGCAGGAGCGAAGCTACAAGCAGCCGCAGTCCCAGCGTCCGTGCGCGGTGACGCTCGCACACTCGCCAGGGAGTACGCAGGCGGCGCGCCTGACAATAGCGGCGCGCAGGACCGCGTCAACGCGGCCTGCATGAACAACGACACACCTGTCACCACAAGCAGCACAACCGGCGGGTAGCTCTGCCACAGTGTGTTCCGCCCTGGGTTTAGTGGAGGGTCGGTAGTGCCGCTTCGACGGTAGCCGGAGCGGGGTTGTGCCGGTAGTGGTCGTGCTCGAACTCGACGGGTGGGACCATGGCGAGCTCGCCGTGGAGACGGCGGTGGTTGAACCAGTCGATGTACTCGACAGTCGCGATCTCGAGGTCCTCGATGCCCCGCCAGGGTCCACGATTGCGGACCAGTTCGGCTTTGAAGATCGAGTTCAGGGCCTCGGCGAGGGCGTTGTCGTAGCTGTCACCCTTCGACCCAACGGACGCGACCGCACCGGCTTCGGCGAGCCGGTCCGTATAGCGAATCGCTCGATATTGGCCGTATTCAATCGGTCGTCGCAACACCTGATTCCGGAGGTGTTCGATGCGGGTTCGAGATCGTCAGCGACAAGTCCAGGCGTATCGGG
>NZ_JADKRV010000036.1 GCF_015351025.1 Curtobacterium sp. VKM Ac-1376
ACCCCGGCAGAAGCATTCGAGCAGCTACTCTCGGACCCGAAACAACCACCCGTTGCAACGACCCCTTGAAACCGCCATCGGCTATCGAGACGGTTAGATCGCGGAAATTCGTACTGTTGCGCATGTAGGCATCTTGTGTCACTGTAGCCAAGACGAAGGGCGGAACCCATGATCGTGACCTCGCTGAAGCGCAGCTACCCGAACCTTCTCGACGATGTCCGCAAGGGACGCCAGAATCAGCCGCTCGAGATCAAGCTCGAGAGCATCACCCGCGGTTACTGGAAGAAGATCAACGAGTCGACCCTTGACGGCTTCCGCGACTTCGTTGTTGGCACCTACGACAACATGATCGTCTCGGCCTACAAGTTCGAGTGGCTGCAGGATGGTCCCGACGGCACCGTCAAGTTCGACGGCCCCGGGGTCTGGGACGAGAAGCCCGCGGGTGACAGCTGGTTCAGCCCTCCGAGTAGCAACGCCTCGCAGGTGCCAGGGGAGTGGCTCATCGGCTGCCCGATCCCGGGCGGCCCGTGGCGCCAGGGCGAGTCACGCGGGACGCGTCGGTACTCGATGGAGACCTACCTGGCCGACCACCCCGAGCTCTCGACCCGTGTCGAGGAGGACTTCGGTGGACGCATGGCTACCAACCTCGTTGATCACCTCGCTACGGGCAAGGCGATCCCCCTGGAGGACTACCCGCAGCTCGCGTCCGCGACCTCGATTCCCGGCACTGCTGAGACGGGCGTCACCGTGGTTCGACAGCCCGGTGGGACGGTCGTCATCACGATCCCGACTGGCACGCGCGCTCAACTGCTGATCGAGCCGGAAGGGGGCATGTTCGGCTGATCTCGGAACACTTTTGGCGAGTCCTGAACCGGTGCCGATCCGCCCCCCGGCCGAGCTCTTCGACGTGAGAGTCGCCCTCCTAGACGCTCTTGAAGACCGGCTCGATGCCGGACGGCACGACGTCTTCACCCGCGCAGGACTGGGGCCCACTGCACGCCGCGTCTACGAGAGCCTGACCACAGACGAGCACGCATCCGAGGTGGTCGCCGACCGTGCAGGACTCCCCCGCGGCCGCGCACGCGCTGCCCTCGCACGCATGCGCCGGTGGGCCCTCGCGATCGCCACACCCACCGGCTGGCGCCGGCGCCTCCAGGACTTCCGAACCCACGTGGCCAAGCAGCTTGGCGTCGACGGGACCCTGCAGCGCCGGGAACAGCAGTACGTCGACGAGCGCGATCTGTGGGCCTGGTGGCGGAACCACCTTGTCCGCAAGGCCGGCCGACGCGGCCGTGACCGTACGCCCACCACGCAGGTTGTCATGTTCCGATCCGTCGACGACCACGGCGGCCCCGAGGCATACCCCGCATACCCATGCTCGAGCGACGGCCGAGCAGACCACCAAGAAGCCATGCGGTTCGTCCGACGCGGACTCCTCCAGCAGCTCCGAGACCTCGAACTCGCTGCTTGAGCGCATGCATGCACGCCTGCTTGCCTTCTTTCTTTCATGCAAGAATGCAAGAATGCTTGACTGACAGAATGCATGCTTTCATGCTTTCCTGCATGCAGACAGCCATGGTGTATAGCGAGTCCGGTGGGGTGTCGAAGACGACGACCGCAGTGTCCATCGCGATGATCGCTGCAGAACGAGGTCTCAGGACCCTCCTTGTCGACTTGGATCCGCGGGCAGCTTCAACGAAGTGGCTCAACGTCGAACCATCGGGGGAGGGGCTGCACGTTGGGGCAATTCTCGGTAACGAGGAACCGGAGGGGTGGGCAGAAGACCTCGCGGTATCTACCGCCTGGTCGTCGAACCTCCGTGTCCTGCCGAGCGCGCGCAACGTGTCGAACCGCGAGGCGGACCGGGCCGACCACGCCGAGCTCCGCCTTCGCATGTCGCTCGAGGGCGCGCAGGCTGATCTCGTGGTCATCGACTGCCCCAACCGCCAGGGTGGCCCGTTGACCCTGGCGGCCCTCAACGCTGCCGACACAGTCATCTACGCCGCTAACGCGACGAACGACGGCATCGACGGCTTCAACGGCGCCCGGAAGACCGTGCAACAGTTTCGACACAGTCGAGAGCGCATCGGTGCTCCTGTGACGTTGACCGAAGCCGGCATCGTCGTCGGGGGAGTCAGGGAGACGATCATGTCCCGACCTGCCGTGGCGAGCATCGACGAGCTCCGCGACACAGGCATGCTCTTAGTGCCCCTCGTCCCAGAACGAGCGATCGTGCAGGAAGTGCGGCTCACGGGTGAGTGGTACGGCAACTACAGGAAGGGTGCACCAGTGCTCGACGCGTACACCGCCATCGTGGACCAGGTAATCCGATGAGCGATCAAAAGCCAGAGCGTCCTGGCGACCTTAGGAACCGACGCCGGCCCCAAGCCGCCGCAGACGAGCGCGTTGACCCGGTCGACTACCGCCAGACCGAGCCTGCTCGGATTCCCATTCCGGCCCCGGCGTCGCCGAATGTGACTCCGCCGGCCCCGCGCCGCGGCCGCCCTCGACGCGAGGTGACAGTCCCGTTCAGTACCCGTCTCGCACTCGACGTGCAGGACTTGATTGATGCAGCGGTCGACGGCGGCGAGGGGACGATTCGCAACGTCGTCGAAGAGGCAATCCGCGAGAAGTACGGCCAGCAGTACGGCACGGCTGCGAAGGATCGCTAGGAGTCCATCGTCAACGGAGTGTTCCCGATGCGCGCTCCCTCGGGCACGTCTGCGGTCTGCTCTACGGTAGTGCCATGACCGTCGAGCGGGTAAGGCCTGGCGACCCAGAGTTGGCGATGATCGAGACGCTTGAGACCGCGATACGTGAGCCCGGGCACACGTTCAACGACCTCGATCCCAACATCGAAGCGTTCATCGAGCAGCACCTCTTCGGCGAGGCCGAAGGCAAGACGCTCGACGGCGGATTCTCGATTCGGATCAAACCAATGGGCCGGTCTGCCGTGCAGCGGTTCCGGAGTCGCCAGGTTGATGCCGTCGCTCGCAAGCGGGCGTTGCCCGACCTGTACCTCAGGTACGTCTGGGAACGCTGCAACGCCGGTTCTGACGCCTACCCGGACAAGTTCCTTGAGACCGAACCGCACTGGTGCGGCGACGTCTACACGGCCGCGGAACTTGAGCGCGCCGGCACGTGGCTGCTCGAGCGTGAGCTGATCGACGGCGTCAAGATGGCGAACTCCGACGCCCCCATCCGCGCCAAGATAACCGCCGACGGAGAGGACGTCATCGAAGGGGGCCGATCCGTGCACGACCCGGCCCCGAGCGCTCGCGGCTCGTCACACTTCATGACGTCGATTCACGGCGGGAACGTGCAGATCGCGCAGCAGTCGTCGCACGTCACGCAATCCCAGGACAACCGATCGGGCGCCGCAGCGGCCCTCGAGCTCGTTGACGCGGTCCTCGCCCAAGTCTCGGAGCTCCCAGCGGCCCAGCAAGTGTCCGTGAACTCCGCAGCCGAAGAGCTGCGCGGCGAAGCAGAGGGGCACGCACGCGAGAGCGTGCTGCAGCAGTTGGGCAACAAGGTATTCACCGCCGCCGTGGTCGCTGGTGCGACCGCGGGAAGCAACACGATCGCTGCGCAGCTGATGCCCCACCTGGCCAAGCTGCTCCACGCGATCGGCGTCGGATGAACATGCGGGTCCGTCGCGTTGAAGCGCTGGAGTCATTCCGGTCACCGTTCGACATGACTGTCGCTGGCTTCAACGAGAGGTGGTGGGGTCGCGCCCGGTACAGCACCGAACCGAACTACGAGACACTGACGTTCGACCAGGATGGCGTCGAGGTCGCCCGCGCCGAGATCGACACGGCCGCGCAGATCGCGGACGTCTACAAGGGCTTCACGCCGCCCGCGTCCGCGATCGATGTGTCTTTCTTCGAGGTGCGGGAGGGTTACCGACTCGCCGGCGTGGGCGAGGCGGCAATGATGCTGCTGGTCAGCCGCTACCCGGGTCGAACCTTCACTGCGTTCTCGGAACAGGCAGACGGTTTCTGGTCTGGAATCGGCTGGACGCACTACCCGCGCGTAGACCGCTCGATGCACTACCGACCACTGTTCGTGAAACACGCGACGCCGCCACTTGTCCGCAGGAGCCGCTAAGGGTCCACCGGTCCATCTGCCGTCGAGTCAGTGCCCGGGTCGATCATGCGTCGATCCGAGGGAGGGTGAGGTCCGCCGCCGACGTCGACGCATCATGTCGGTCGCGCGCGCGGTAGATGGTGGCGCGGTCGACGCCAAACAGTTCCATCAATTCGGTGATCGTGCGGTCGCCGGCGCGGTATAGGTCAACGAGGAGCCGTTCGCGGGTGGGGGAGAGCTTGGGCTTGCGGCCCTTGAGTTTGCCCTTCACCTTCGCGGTGGCCATCCCCTCGCGCGTGCGGGCCCGGATCAGGTCGGACTCGAACTCGGCGACCATACCGAGCACGTTGAACAGCAGTCGCCCGACCGGGTCGGTCGGGTCGTGCACCGACCCTCCGAGATCACTTCGGGGGCCGTCACGACACTCAGCCTTAGCTCCGTCGTCCGGTAGCCGATCGGCTCCTACCTCGCTGTGTGCTCGTCGAGTACCTCGATTGCTGCTCGACCCCACCCCGTGGGGTCGTCACCGGGCGGTACGAGTGCCAGCGAGTACCAGAGCACCAAAACCGGCCACCATTGGAGTTCCGCATCGGTGAGGGTATGGACCGTTTGATACCCGTCCAGGAACTGCTGCCGAACGGTCGCTGAAACGGGCCCCCAGTCCCGGAAGAGTGTGCCGAGCATGACCGCCGAACGAGCGAGCTCGACGATTCGGTGGTCGAGTCGAAGCTCCTCGAAGTCGAGAACGCCGACGACAGCGCCTCCGACGCACAAGATGTTCGCGGCGCGGTAGTCGCCCTGCACAATCTGGACGGGCGGGAGATCCGACGGCACTCGTTCGAGGAGCTGCCCGAGGACGTCTCTGGCCGGCGGGGGCAGCGTCGACGGATCGGAAGCGACCCAGCCTGCGATTTGCTTGGTAAGCGGTGCCGGCACGGACAGGACCTCGGATTGCGAGTTGTCCAGGGGGTGCGCACGCAGTGCGTCGTGCAGCCGAGCGAGCGTCACCCCTGCTACACGAACCTGATCGGCGTCCTCGACGTTGAGGTGGTCGCCGTCGATGACGCGCTGCAGTCCCATCGAGACGCCGTCGCTCGTCACCTGAACCTCACCCGAAAGTGTCGGCACCGGTGCCGAAACGGGTAGTCCGAGCGCACCGAGCCAAGCAGTGAGCTTGGCGGCAAGCGCGAGCCGCTTGAATCGGTCAGGCGCTACCGACCACTTCAACAGGAGGCGTTGGTCGCCGCTGCGCACCCACGCAAGGGCGTTGCTGTCGCTGATTACGACCCGCTCCGGGGACGCGACACGAATATCCCAATGACGCTCGATCGTTGAGCTGACCCAAGTGCTCACCGCCTCCGCGTTCGCGAAGCCGAAACGGTCCCGGAGCACCTCAGTCGGGTCGTCCTGCGCCCATAACATCTCGATCGTCATCGATCCCCCTGCGTTAAGAGACAGGGGTCGAGCCCGACGCCCCACTCAATCTTGCCGCGCCTCACGGCCCGCTTCCGACTTCTTGTCAGAGCCTCAAAAGCCGATCCTCAACCGGGCGCCGTAGCGAGAGATGGTGGCGCGTAGTCCGCGCGGGACAGAACAAGAGCGGAACGCCCCCCAGGGTCGCTCCGCTCTTGCCTATGTCAGTGGCTGGTGTGGTGCTCCTGCTCCTGCCTCAGCCACTCGGTGATGTCGATGGGTTGCGTCGGCGGCAGCGCGATCGCTTCAGGCCGGATTTGGTGTTCCATGAGCGTCCCCATTCGCGAAGGATTTCGGGTGCAAGGTGAGTGCGGCAGTTGCCAGTGCAATCCAGGTCGCGGCCATCACGAGGTTGATGACGATCGAGGACGCACCGACTGCGTGGAAGAGCAGCCAGTTCGTCACAGTTGCAGCAACCCACGGCATCACCGACACGACGAGCGCCGCGGCGTTCGCGCGATGGCCTCTCCAACGGCTTACAACGGCCGTCGCCAGGAGGGCGCTGACAAGGATCCAAACGACACCGGTTGTGAGCAGGCCACCGCTCCAGAGGTACCGGTTGAAGAAGTCGTACCAGCTGGGCAACCCCGCGGCGAGCGGGATTGAGGTCATATCGCGACCGTGCATGAGCAGCAGACCTGCCGAAAGCGCCAAGCCCCACCCGCCGGCGGTCAGAAGGGTCGTCCAGTGTCGGCGGGGTGTCCCGGCCGCGGCAATAAAGCCCAGCCCAACAAGGAGGACGAACGTCACGCGATCCGGGCTCGGGTAGACCACGACGTATTCCGGCGAGGATGCAGCCTGGACGGCAAGCAACACGAGGGCGACCACCGACGACGCCAACGCTGACAAGCGTGCCGGGAGGTGCCTGCCGAACAGCACGAAGACACCGGCCAGGA
>NZ_JADKRV010000037.1 GCF_015351025.1 Curtobacterium sp. VKM Ac-1376
CAGGAGGTCCTTCTCACATCCCAACGACTACAGCGAGTCGTCGCAGCTCAACCAACGTCCCTGGGCAGTACACCTAGGCACGCACCTCGGCGCGCCGAGGAGTCCGCCGATCGCTACCGTCGGCGCGGGGCGGAGCAGACAGAGGCATCAGGAGGCGAGCCGTCATGAGCAACTACGAGACCGAGCAGAGCGTGGAACCAGCGCGCATCCCGACCCTGGCGCGAGCACGGAAGCAGTGGCGCCGCGAGGGCATCGTCCCCAGCCAGGCCGACAATGACTTCTTCCGCGACGACACCCCAGAAGCCGTCAGCCGGTAGCAGGGCGAGCAATCGCGCTCCGATCCGAGCGCTAGGGCGACGCTCCAGGACCGGAGCGTCGATGCTCACCAGCGAGCCTTGGTCAGAAACCAATCGGGTGTGGCTCGCACAAGCAACCTACGCGTCCCCGTTTCGGAGGACAACCAGGTTCAGCACCTCAATCAGCGCTTCGGTAGCGCGGCGCGCCTGCCATTGCCACGCCAACTCGGCCGGTGATCTCGTCGACGAAGTCACGATCCTCGTCTTCTAGTACGTCCGCGGGCGCGTTGGTTGCAAGCACGGGGATGCCGGGACCGAGAACGACGCTCGCCAGCGCGAAGGTGCCGTCGTCGTCACAGGTGGGAACGTCGACGACGTCTCCTCCTCCGGTCTGCACGAGGATCGCCGCGTAATGCAGGACCGCTGATGCGGCTGCGTCGCTGACGAGGATCGTTGCCGACCCATAGCCGAGATATTTCATCACACTCCAACCAGCCGCCGACGGTCTCCTACCCATCGCAGCCCCCTTCGAACGCTAGCGCGACCACACGCGCAACGGGGCGAAGGTCGCGGGAACAGGACTGAGAGCGATGTCGAACGGCGTCATTGGCCGATCCGTTCGCGGGGGCGTGATCCAGTTGTTGGGAAAGACGCTCGGGTCGACCCTTCGCGTCGTTGCCGGTGTCGAACGGAAACCGCACCGTTGCATGCCTTCAGCCGCGGGCTGCTCGGAGGGTGTGCCGTGGGAGTTCGCCGAACTCGTCGCGGTAGGCGCCCGCGAACCGTCCGAGGTGCGCGAAGCCGGCTCCTCGTGCGATCTCGGCGATGCTCCGGTCGGACACGGACTGCAGCTGCTCGCGGGCGAGGAGGAGTCGGATGCGGCGCAGGTACGCCAGCGGCGTGGTTCCGTGGTGACGGTTGAACGCGGCCTGAACGCCGCGGACACTCAGCCCGGCGGCTTCGGCAACGTCAGCGACGGTGATCTGCTCGGCCGCGTGCTCGAGCAGGAATGCCTCGGCACGGGCGAATCGAGAGCTCGCGGGGGTCTGCTGGGCGGGCTGCTCAACGGGCCAGTGCGGAATCGCGGTCAACAGCCCGTTCGCGGCGAACCGGGTGAGTTCCTGCTCCCGCTCCATCGACACCTCATCCGGACCGGTGAGCACTTCAGCTGCGACGGTACGGACCATCAGCCACCAGGCCGCCAACGTTGGCCCTTCTGGGACGTGCCGGGGGCGGAACTCCAGCGGTCCCGGCGCCCAGCCACCGCGCTCAGCAGCGACTTCTTCAACCGTCACGCGGTCGATGCGGATGACGTCCTTCTGGAACGCCTCGAACCGGACGGGCTGCGGCCCGTTCCGGAACAGCACTGGCCCACCGATCGCGACAGGGTGACCATCAACGTGTCCTCGGCCGGACTTCAACCACACCAACGTCATCGCGCTACCCGGCTCGATCGTGCCACTGACCGCCCCAGTGCAAGTAGTGGACTCCAGCGACAGCAGACGTGTTCCGCGCACCCGCTCCTCGAACACGAACCCAGCACCATCCGGGTCCACATCGACACCGTGGCCGACGTGGGTGCGAGCGATCGCGTCCGCAGCAACGGAAGGATCTGTGGTCTCGACGACCTGCCGGGCGCGACGCATGGATTCGGACACAGGTTCATCATCAGCGACGCCCGGCCAGGACCCTACTTCTACGACGCGGCTTCCGAAATCGGATAGTGTCTCGGCGGTGCAGCAATACTCCACGTCGCCGAATTCGCTCCGCCTGTACGTATGTCCAGGTGATGCGGGGAACCTTCAAGTGGGTGCTGGACCGTTCGGGTCGGAACGGCACTCGGATGGGCCCGGCGAACGACAGGGGTCCGTGCGGGTCGGGATCGAGACGCAATGATCTCTCCCGGCTCGTTCCTGGGGCCGCCAGGCGAGCTCGAAAGCTCAGCTTCGGTTCCGCTGCTCGGATTCGAGAGGTCGCTCCCTACTGCCCGAGATCGGGGCCGCTGACGTTCCGGTCTTCGTGGACGGGGCGTGCCGGCCCGGCAGCGACACCCAGTTCCCGCAGCCGCTGCAGGAACTCCACGTGGTCGTCGACGAGCTCCAGCTCGTCTTCCGGGGCAGGGCTGACGGTGATCTGACTCGCGGGCCCGATCAGGAGGGTTTCCGTTGCGGGTTGGCCGTCCTCGTCGAAGGTGGGGACATCGATGGTGTCCGTCCTGCCATTCGATCCAAGGACCGCGGCATACTCGATCACCGCACCCGCGACCCCGTCGGCGACCATCGTCGCTTGCCCGTTGTAGTGGATGAACTTCATGCGACCACCCAACGGCGAACCGCATGGGACCCCATCCAGGCGAAACCGGGCCCCACCATTCCCGGCAGCCGATCGGCTGCCGAGATGGAGACCAGCGCGGGCGAGGCGAATGGGCGGCGGCGCTCCGACCTCAGCTGAACCCAAGATCATCTATCGGGCGGCATGAGGGCGGGTGAGGCGATGCCGGATCGCAGGATCTGGAAGAGGGTGGCGAGCGTGTGGTCGGGGTGGTCATCCGTCGTTGACTCGAGGTAGCCCTCGATCGTGAGTGTCGCGAGGAGTCGAGCCGTGGTCGCGTCGATCGATGACGTTTTCACGATGGCGTCGGCGAGGGGCTGCGCGGACTGGCGCCACATGTCTTTCCAGTGGGCGCGCAGGGGCGGGGTCTCGGTGACGAGTCGCTGGAACGTCGCGAACTCCGGCGTCGCCCCTCGAACACTCATGGCTGCTGGCCCGCTGCGGAACCACTGCTCGATGGCAGTGAGCGGATCGACTCCGGCCGAGCGATTCGTAACCGCCGCGACGAGCGCACGTTCCATCGCGTCGCCCTCGTCGAAGACGAGGGCCTCCTTGCCGCTGAAATGCGCGAAGACCGTCGCCACGGCAACGTCGGCGTGCTCAGCGATGTCACGGACGCTCACCGCGTCGAACCCGTGGGCGAGGAACAGCTCCAGCGCCGCGCTCGATATCGCGGCGCGCGTCGCGGCCTTCTTCCGCTCGCGGCGACCGCCGATAGCACCGGCGCGAGGGCTTTCGGCGGTGGCATCGGTCATGCACCGAACATAGCAGTACAACCTCGAAACCGGAGGGCTTGTAAAAGCGGAACGGTTCTGCTTTTCTTGGTCCGTCGGGGAGATCGGCTCTCCGAGGGAAGACGGAGAACATGACGACGACACTGGCGGGCAAGCGCATCGCGGTCATCGGGGGCGGTCCGGGCGGACTCACCTGCGCTCGGATCCTGCAACTCCACGGGATCCCCGTGACCGTGTACGACCGTGATGCGGACGAGCACACTCGCAACCAGGGTGGTTCCCTCGACCTTCACGAGGACGACGGCCAGCTCGCACTCCGCGCTGCGGGACTGTTGGATGAGTTCTCCGCCCTGGCGCGGTTCGAGGGGCAGGAGATGCGGGAGCTGTCACCGGCCGGGGCGCTGCTCGATCAGAATCTCCCGGCCGACGACGACACGAGCGCGCCCGAGATCGACCGGGGCCAGCTCCGTTCAATGCTGTTGCAGTCGCTTGCGCCCGGCACGGTCCAGTGGGGGCACGGGCTGGAGTCCGTGACCGGACCGGACGCCGGCCCTAGAACGCTGACCTTTTCCGACGGCACCACCGTGGAAGCCGATCTCGTCATCGGCGCCGATGGTTCCCACTCACGCGTCCGGGAAGCCGTGTCCGACGCCCAGCCGTACTACTCGGGCGTGGACTTCCTCGAAGCATGGTTCGAGGACATGGAGACCGCCCACCCCGCGCTCGTCGACCTCGTCGGCGGAGGCAGCGCCATGGCCGGCGACGGCGACGGGGCGTTCTTCGCACAGCGCAACAGCGGTGGCCATATGCGCGTCTACATCGTCCGCCGCCGGCCCCTGGACTGGATGGCCCAGCACGGTCTCACCCCGCAGGACACCGACAGCATCCGTGCCCTGCTGCTCGAGGAGTTCTCCGGCTGGTCACCGGAGATCCTGCGGCTCATCACGGACAACGACGGAGAGTACGTCGATCGTCCGCTGTTCGTGCTGCCCGCCCCACACACCTGGGCCCATTCCGCGACGGTAACGCTCCTCGGTGACGCAGCACACCTGATGCCGCCGGCCGGAGTCGGGGTGAACCTCGCCATGCTCGACGCGAGCGAGCTCGCCCTCGCGCTGGCCCACGCCGAGAGCATCGACGACGCCATCCGAGACTACGAATCGACGATGCTGCCGCGTTCCGCCGAGTACCAGATTGCCCTCGACGGGAACGCCGACTTCCTCCTCCAAGACGAACCCCGACCAGAACGTCCGGGCGTGAGTGCCGACAGCGCCACCGCAGCCCACTGACCACCCCTGACGACGTTCCGACGGCCAATCGATCATCGAGACGGGGCGGCGGTTGTTGTTGTTGTTGTTGTTGTTGTGAGCTTCCTTGCTCGTCGGGTTTCGGTCTGCCAGCGTTGGCGCATGGGCGACGACGTGACCACGCTGCGTCGAGTGCCCGGGTTCCGCCCGTACTGGTCTGCTGCGACCGTCTCGTCGTTCGGATCGGCAGTGAGCGCGGTCGCCGTCCCGGTTCTCGTGGTGACCGTGCTGCACGCCAGCCCGTTCGAGGTGGGGCTGGTGAACGCTGCCCAGTTCCTCCCGTACGCGTTGTTCGGGCTGATCGTCGGCGCGTACGTCGATCGCTTCCGGCGCAAGCCACTCCTGATCTGGGCGAGTGTC
The DNA here is from genome assembly GCF_015351025.1 of Curtobacterium sp. VKM Ac-1376. Lineage (GTDB taxonomy): Bacteria > Actinomycetota > Actinomycetes > Actinomycetales > Microbacteriaceae > Curtobacterium. The sequence goes on from NZ_JADKRV010000037.1 coordinate 5,029, forward strand.
GGTCGTGGCGTGTGCCTGGGCGCGATCCCGGTGCTCTGGTTCACCGGGCTCTTGAACCTCTGGGTGACGGCAGTGGCGTTGTTCGTGTTCGGCATCTTGTCCGTCGTGGGATTCGCCGCCACGCAGTCCCTCCTCCCTCGAATCGTCCCTCGTCCTCTCCTGCTGGCGGCGAATGCGCGGGTGGATCAGAGTGACGCGGCAGCGCAGACGGTGGGCCCGGCTCTCGGAGGTGTCCTGGTCAGCATCGTGACCGCGCCGGTCGCGATCGCGCTCGATGCGGTGAGCTACTTCGTCGACGCTGTCCTCATCGCCCGGGTCCGCGTCATCGAGCAGAAGCCACCACGCGTGGCGGGTGCGCGTTTGCGGAGCGACATCGCTGACGGTCTCCGGTGGACGTACGGTCATGCGACGCTTGCACCGCTGGCGCTGTCGACACATCTCTGGTTCCTCGCCAACGCCGCCGGATTGACGGTATTCGCGACACTCGCGCTCCGCACCCTCGCGCTCCCAGCGGCCGTGTACGGGGCCATCCTCGCCGTCAGCGGTGTTGGGATGCTCCTCGGTGCCACTGCGGCGCCGCGCCTCGGCACCCGCTTCGGTGCCGGCCGGACGATCATCGCCGCTCGAGCTGCGTACCCGATCGCGTGGGCAGCCATCACGCTCTCGACCGTTGGCATCGGTGTCGCAGCGCCTCCGGCGGCTGTCGTGGTCTTGTTCGTCGCATTCGCCGTGCACGGCGCTGCCGCGGGCTGCGAGAACGCGAACGAAATGAGCCTCCGCCAGACCGTCACACCCGACGCGCTCCTCGGCCGGATGAACGGCACGATGCGCAGCGCAAACAGGACCCTTGCGGCTGCGGGAGCAGTGAGCGGCGGCGCGATCATGACCGTCGCTGGGGACGGCGTCGCGCTGCTCGCGGTGACCCTCGTGTTCGCTGGCGCCGTCGTCGTGGCGATGTGCTCTCCACTCAGGACGAACGCCGTTCGATAGAGGATCGGCGGTTTCAAGCGGTCATTGCAACAGGAGCTTCTCGATCGCTTCGATCGGTTTCTCGAAGGCTAACC
>NZ_JADKRV010000038.1:0-3422 GCF_015351025.1 Curtobacterium sp. VKM Ac-1376
AAGCTGTCCCGACTACCACCCAAGAGTTCTGGGCAGAGCGGTGTATTCAGTTTCGATTCCCGATCGTCTGTCGGGAACCACAAAGTGGACGCGAGCCCGTGCAACAAGTGCACGGAAATCAGTGTGTTATCAAGTCTTCGGCTTATTAGTACCGGTCAGCTCCACGGGTCGTTAGTCCCCGCTTCCACATCCGGCCTATCAACCCAGTAGTCTGCTGGGAGCCTCTCACACTCAAGGTGCATGGAAATCTCATCTCGAAGACGGCTTCCCGCTTAGATGCTTTCAGCGGTTATCCGGTCCGAACGTAGCTAATCAGCGGTGCCCTTGGCAGAACAACTGACACACCAGAGGTTCGTCCATCCCGGTCCTCTCGTACTAGGGATAGATCTTCTCAAATTTCCAACGCGCGCAGCGGATAGGGACCGAACTGTCTCACGACGTTCTAAACCCAGCTCGCGTACCGCTTTAATGGGCGAACAGCCCAACCCTTGGGACCTACTCCAGCCCCAGGATGCGACGAGCCGACATCGAGGTGCCAAACCATGCCGTCGATATGGACTCTTGGGCAAGATCAGCCTGTTATCCCCGAGGTACCTTTTATCCGTTGAGCGACAGCGCTTCCACAAGCCACTGCCGGATCACTAGTCCCGACTTTCGTCCCTGCTCGACCTGTCAGTCTCACAGTCAAGCTCCCTTGTGCACTTACACTCGCCACCTGATTGCCAACCAGGTTGAGGGAACCTTTGGGCGCCTCCGTTACTCTTTGGGAGGCAACCGCCCCAGTTAAACTACCCATCAGGCACTGTCCATGAACCCGATCAGGGTCCTACGTTAGACATCCAAAGTGACCAGAGTGGTATTTCAACAATGACTCCACGAACACTAGCGTGCCCGCTTCACAGTCTCCCACCTATCCTACACAAGCCACTCCGAACACCAATACCAAACTGTAGTAAAGGTCACGGGGTCTTTCCGTCCTGCTGCGCGTAACGAGCATCTTTACTCGTAGTGCAATTTCGCCGAGTTCGCGGTTGAGACAGCTGGGAAGTCGTTACGCCATTCGTGCAGGTCGGAACTTACCCGACAAGGAATTTCGCTACCTTAGGATGGTTATAGTTACCACCGCCGTTTACTGGGGCTTAAATTCAGAGCTTCGCCCAAAGGCTAACCCTTCCTCTTAACCTTCCAGCACCGGGCAGGCGTCAGTCCGTATACATCGTCTTGCGACTTCGCACGGACCTGTGTTTTTAGTAAACAGTCGCTTCCCACTGGTCTCTGCGGCCTTCAACGCTCACGGAGTAAATCCGGTCACGTGTCCGGCCCCCCTTCTCCCGAAGTTACGGGGGCATTTTGCCGAGTTCCTTAACCACGATTCTCTCGATCTCCTTGGTATTCTCTACCTGACCACCTGAGTCGGTTTCGGGTACGGGCGGCTGCAACCTCGCGTCGATGCTTTTCTCGGCAGCATAGGATCACTGATTTCCCCTTACGGGTACGCGTCGGATCTCAGGCGTACAGACGACGGATTTGCCTATCGTCAGCCCTACATCCTTACACCAGGTTCACCTTACGGATACCATCGCCTGGCTCAGCTACCTTCCTGCGTCACACCTGTTCATACGCTAACCGCACCAGCATGGGGTCGAGCGTTAGACCGGCCACCATCACCCCGAAGGGATCCGGATGTACCGGGTTAGGACTCTTAGCACCACTGGATTAGCTTGGGCGGTTGTTCGCCGGTACGGGAATATCAACCCGTTGTCCATCGACTACGCCTGTCGGCCTCGCCTTAGGTCCCGACTTACCCAGGGCGGATTAACCTGGCCCTGGAACCCTTGGTCTTTCGGAGGACGGGTTTCTCACCCGTCTTTCGCTACTCATGCCTGCATTCTCACTCGTGTGGCGTCCACGGCTGGATCACTCCGCCGCTTCACTCGCCACACGACGCTCTCCTACCACTCCGCACGACTGAACCACGAAGGCTTGTCTATAGTGCGAAATCTACAACTTCGGTGGTGTGCTTGAGCCCCGTTACATTGTCGGCGCGGAATCACTTGACCAGTGAGCTATTACGCACTCTTTCAAGGGTGGCTGCTTCTAAGCCAACCTCCTGGTTGTCTGTGCAACTCCACATCCTTTCCCACTTAGCACACGCTTAGGGACCTTAGTTGGTAGTCTGGGTTGTTTCCCTCTCGACGATGAAGCTTATCCCCCACCGTCTCACTGCTGCGCTCTCACTCACCGGCATTCGGAGTTTGGCTGACGTCAGTAACCTGTTGAGGCCCATCGGCCATCCAGTAGCTCTACCTCCGGCGAGAAACACGCAACGCTGCACCTAAATGCATTTCGGAGAGAACCAGCTATCACGAAGTTTGATTGGCCTTTCACCCCTATCCACAGCTCATCCCCTCCATTTTCAACTGAAGTGGGTTCGGTCCTCCACGACGTCTTACCGTCGCTTCAACCTGGCCATGGATAGATCACTTCGCTTCGGGTCTAGAACATGCGACTCAAACGCCCTATTCAGACTCGCTTTCGCTACGGCTGCCCCTCACGGGTTAACCTCGCCACATATCACTAACTCGCAGGCTCATTCTTCAAAAGGCACGCCGTCACCCCTACTAAGGAGGCTCCGACGGTTTGTAAGCAAACGGTTTCAGGTACTATTTCACTCCCCTCCCGGGGTACTTTTCACCTTTCCCTCACGGTACTTGTCCGCTATCGGTCATCTGGGAGTATTTAGGCTTATCAGGTGGTCCTGACAGATTCACACGGGATTTCTCGGGCCCCGTGCTACTTGGGATACACATCCGGCCATAACACCATTTCGTCTACGGGGCTGGCACCCACTACGGCCCGGCTTTCAAACCGGTTCGACTATGATGCGCTGTAACCGCCCCAGTCCGGCAGAACTGAGTGACGTGTCCCACAACCCCGACCATGCAACGCCCGCCGGCTATCACACATGATCGGTTTAGCCTCATCCGCTTTCGCTCGCCACTACTCACGGAATCACATGTTGTTTTCTCTTCCTGTGGGTACTGAGATGTTTCACTTCCCCACGTTCCCTCTACCCGCCCTATATATTCAGGCGGGAGTCACCAGGTCGCAAAAGCGCCCAGCGGGGTTTCCCCATTCGGAAATCCTCGGATCAAAGCTCGATTATCAGCTCCCCGAGGCTTATCGCAGATTTCTACGTCCTTCTTCGGCTCCAGATGCCAAGGCATCCACCGTTTGCTCTTAGAAACTTGACCACAAAGATTAAAATTGCGATCCAACGTCACACCACATCAACCCGAAGGCCGACCATGGATGACGCGAATCAAAGATGCTCGCGTCCACTGTGTAGTTCTCAACATACGATCGGCACCAGAACTCCCCCACCAACCGGCAAGATCATCCTGGCCCAACGAAGGACCCGC
>NZ_JADKRV010000038.1:3522-5468 GCF_015351025.1 Curtobacterium sp. VKM Ac-1376
GGCCCAACCCCCACCAACACTCTCATGTCAGCAGGAAGCCTGGTCCCTCAGGACCCAACAACGTGCACCAGCCAGCAACTCCACCCCAACCCGTTCCAACCCCACCCGAAGGCAAGACGTACTGAGACCGGAAGCATCACTCCCAACTGCACTGTCAATGTTCCACCCATGAGCTACCCGTCGGACACGTTCGGTCCGAATCAGGCGCCTGGACACCAAAAGAGGTGCCAGTGCTCCTTAGAAAGGAGGTGATCCAGCCGCACCTTCCGGTACGGCTACCTTGTTACGACTTAGTCCTAATCACCGATCCCACCTTCGACGGCTCCTTCCACAAGGGTTAGGCCACCGGCTTCGGGTGTTACCGACTTTCATGACTTGACGGGCGGTGTGTACAAGGCCCGGGAACGTATTCACCGCAGCGTTGCTGATCTGCGATTACTAGCGACTCCGACTTCATGAGGTCGAGTTGCAGACCTCAATCCGAACTGAGACCGGCTTTTTGGGATTCGCTCCACCTTACGGTATCGCAGCCCTTTGTACCGGCCATTGTAGCATGCGTGAAGCCCAAGACATAAGGGGCATGATGATTTGACGTCATCCCCACCTTCCTCCGAGTTGACCCCGGCAGTCTCCTATGAGTCCCCGGCATAACCCGCTGGCAACATAGAACGAGGGTTGCGCTCGTTGCGGGACTTAACCCAACATCTCACGACACGAGCTGACGACAACCATGCACCACCTGTACACCGACCACAAGGGGGCGACCATCTCTGGCCGTTTCCGGTGTATGTCAAGCCTTGGTAAGGTTCTTCGCGTTGCATCGAATTAATCCGCATGCTCCGCCGCTTGTGCGGGCCCCCGTCAATTCCTTTGAGTTTTAGCCTTGCGGCCGTACTCCCCAGGCGGGGCGCTTAATGCGTTAGCTACGACACAGAAACCGTGGAAAGGTCCCTACATCTAGCGCCCAACGTTTACGGCATGGACTACCAGGGTATCTAATCCTGTTCGCTCCCCATGCTTTCGCTCCTCAGCGTCAGTTACGGCCCAGAGATCTGCCTTCGCCATTGGTGTTCCTCCTGATATCTGCGCATTCCACCGCTACACCAGGAATTCCAATCTCCCCTACCGCACTCTAGTCTGCCCGTACCCACTGCAAGCCCGAGGTTGAGCCTCGGGATTTCACAGCAGACGCGACAAACCGCCTACGAGCTCTTTACGCCCAATAATTCCGGACAACGCTTGCACCCTACGTATTACCGCGGCTGCTGGCACGTAGTTAGCCGGTGCTTTTTCTGCAGGTACCGTCACTTTCGCTTCTTCCCTACTAAAAGAGGTTTACAACCCGAAGGCCGTCATCCCTCACGCGGCGTTGCTGCATCAGGCTTTCGCCCATTGTGCAATATTCCCCACTGCTGCCTCCCGTAGGAGTCTGGGCCGTGTCTCAGTCCCAGTGTGGCCGGTCACCCTCTCAGGCCGGCTACCCGTCGTCGCCTTGGTGAGCCATTACCTCACCAACAAGCTGATAGGCCGCGAGTCCATCCCCAACCAATAAATCTTTCCACCACCAGACCATGCGGCCGGTGATCATATCCAGTATTAGACGTCGTTTCCAACGCTTATCCCAGAGTCAGGGGCAGGTTACTCACGTGTTACTCACCCGTTCGCCACTAATCCACCCAGCAAGCTGGGCATCATCGTTCGACTTGCATGTGTTAAGCACGCCGCCAGCGTTCGTCCTGAGCCAGGATCAAACTCTCCGTAAAAAATTACAACCAACACCGAAGTGTCAGCGAGTTGATTCTGACTGTTGACTGTCTACTGACAATCTTCAATCCAAAAGGAATTGCTTCATGACCTGACCGGTAAACCGACCAGGCACGAGGTCAATCAATAAATTGGCATTGACAATGTGCACGCTGTTGAGTTCTCAAGGACCAGACGCACTC
>NZ_JADKRV010000039.1 GCF_015351025.1 Curtobacterium sp. VKM Ac-1376
CCCGGCAGAAGCATTCGAGCAGCTACTCTCGGACCCGAAACAACCACCCGTTGCAACGACCCCTTGAAACCGCCATCCGCTACTGAGACGGCGTCGGACTCGTCGTGACCAGGTGCTGAACCGCAGCATCCAAGACTTGTGGCGGCAACGAATGGCCTCCGTCGAATACTTGCGCTGTCAGCAGTTCGGGACGGAACGCGGCGAGCACCTCGCGTACTCCGTCCATCGGGAAGAGCCTGTCCACACGTCCCGCGGCGACAAACACCGGCCGTTCGACGGCGGCCGCGACGAGCGCAACGTCTCCGGCCGATCTGAGCCTGGGCACGAACCAGGCCGGGTTGTGGCGGATGCGCGCCGCTTCGAAGGAAGCGAGCGTCCCGAGGCCACAACTCACCACTCCCCGAGAGATACGGGGGTCGAGAGCGAGCGAGAAGAGCGCGACTTGACCGCCTAGCGAGTGTCCGACGATGCTGAGCTGGGTCGCGGGCGAGTCGGATTCCCCCATCCAGCTGGTCACCACGGCAATGTCGCGGGTGTGCTTGGCCTGCAAGCTGCTGCCGTCCGTCACTCGGAAGAGCGCGTCGAGCCGTTCGTCGGCTCCGGGGTCGTCGGACCAATGACGTTGCCGCTCCTCGAAGCCGACGAGATCCGGAAGGACCACCCGCGCCCCTGCATGGGCGAGGGCAAGGCCGTAGGCGAGATTCGGGTCGCCGGCGAGGCCGGCAGGCTCGCTCTTGCCAAGAGTGAACGCTCCTGCGTGTTGGTGAACGGCGATGACGTCGACGTCGGAACGCTTGTGGGGCGTGATCAGGATGCATGGGATGGTGTCGCCATCGGGGGTGTCGAGCTCAATGTGATCCCACCGGGTGGAGTCGTCGAGTCGTAGGTGCTGGCGTCGAACCGCGGTCGGGTGGATGGCGCTTGGTTCCGGGATCGCGAGCAGATCGACAAGCTTCGACCGAGCGGCACCACCGTGGGCCTGCATCATGCGGGGACGCTATCAGCGCCGTCCGGTCTGCGATGGGCGGTTTCAAGGGGTCGTTGCAACGGGTGGTTGTTTCGGGTCTGACAGTAGCTGTTCGAATGCTTCTGCTGGGGTGAGGTAGCCGAGCGTTTTGCGGGGTCGTCCGTTGAGTTCGGCAGCGACTTCGAGGAGCCGTTCCGGCTGTGGATGGTGAGGTCGGTGGATTTCGGGAAGTACTGCCGGAGTAGGCCGTTGGTGTTCTCGTTCGAGCCGCGCTGCCAGGGCTTGTGCGGGTCGCAGAAATAGATCGCGAGGTCCGTGGCGAGGGTGATGTCTTTGTGCCGAGCAAGCTCCGTGCCCTGATCCCACGTCAACGAACGCCGCAGATGCTCGGGCAGGGTCCGGATGGTGGGAATCATCGCGTCGCGGACGGCGTCGGCGCTTTGCCCGTTGGGCAGGTGCAGCAGCATCACGTACCGGGTCGTTCGTTCGACGAGGGTGCCGATCGCGCTCCTGGCGTTGATCCCGACGATGAGATCCCCTTCCCAGTGACCGGGAACGGCCCGGTCGTCGACCTCGGCGGGGCGTTCACTGATCAGGACCATGTCGCGGATCTTCGACCACGACGCCCGCCGCGGCTCACCCCGGTGCCGGCGGATAGCACGGCCGGTGCGGAGGTGTTTATGCAGATCAGCACGCAGGTGACCGCGGCCCTGGACGAACAGGGACTGGTAGATCGTCTCGTGCGACACGTGCATCTCCGGCCGGTCAGGGAAGGACCGGATCAGGTCATCACGGATCTGCTCCGGGGACCAGTTCCGCACCAACCGCAACTCAACCTGCAGAGCTAACTCGACCCGGTCCAACTTCCGGGGTTTCGGGCGCCGCGCACGAGCACGGCACTGCTTCTCGGCGGAGTACGGCCGGTAGGTTTCACCAGCTGCGGAGTTCCTCGTCAGCTCACGGCTGATCGTCGACGGCGCCCTACCGAGTGCTCTCGCGATCGCACGTACGCCCTCACCGCTGAGGCGCAGGTCCGCGATCTGGAGCCGCTCTTCCTGGCTGAGGTACCTGTCGGAGCGGGGCATGTGGGCGAACGGGTTCCGTCCGCCGGCTGCTTTGACCCATCGGTATCCCTGACGTCGATCCACGCCGACAGCATCACAGGCCGCCGTGCGGCCGAGGCCCTGTCTCAACAGCTCCCAGAACCGCGCCTCTCGAGCACGGTGTTCAAGCCTCGACCCCATCCGCAGCACTCCGATTCACGGTGGTGTTGCAACGACCAGCTGAACCCAAGATCGGCTGTCGGGCGGTCAGCGGCGGCGCTTCCGCTCGTGTCCGCTTAAGTCAGCCCGTAGCGTCGCCTTATGGATCAAGACGTGCTGACGGTCGAAACGGCCACGCCCGCGGACGTTACTGCGGCTCAGGTGCTCATCGACGGTGCGAAGCAGTGGCTGCGCTCGCGTGGGATCGACCAGTGGCAGGATCCGGTGCCGGACGCGGTTCTGCTGCGCGACGCAGAGCAGGGGAATCTCTTCGTCGTGCGTCAGGACCAGGTGGTCGTGGCGATGGTCACGGTGTCCGACTCGGACTCCGAGACGTGGGGCATGGAGAGCAGTCCCGCTGTGTACGTGCATCGGTTGGCCGTCGCTCAGACGCATCGCGGCAGTCGGCTCGGGCAACGACTGCTGGCGTGGGTAGAGGCAAGAGGCGCCGACCGCGGGGCGGCCTTCGTGCGGCTTGATTGTGCGACGGACAACCCTGGATTGCGGCGCTTCTACGAACAGCAAGGGTTCCGGCACGTTCGCGACGTGACGGTCACTGCCCTCGACGGTGGGCGGCAACTCGCCTCCAGCCTCTACGAACGCGAGCTGGTCCGGTAGCCGATCGGCTAACGCGTCACCGCGGAGTGCGCTTCCGGCGATTTCCGTTTAGCTTCTCGCCGCATTGACGGTGGCTCAGGTCTGGGAGCATGGGCGCAGGTAACGTGCACGCATGACGTCATGGTGGGATCGCACCGATCCATCGGATCGCCCGGACCTGACGAACCGCACTCCGGCCGGAATCATCGAGTCGTGGTGGAACGTCATCGCCGGTGCTGCATTGATGATCGGCCTGCCAGCAGTCGTGCTCAGCGGAGGCTTCAGCCCCGCACGCATCGCATTTGCGATTTTCGGCCTGGCCATCATGGTGGCGCTCGAGCTCGTCTTCTTGAGGAAGCTTGTCCAGCGGATCGCAGGCCGACGCGCTCTTCGCGGTGAACACGCCGACGACGAGTGAGACTCGGCGCTCCCGGTGGTGTTGCAACGACCAGCTGAACTTAAGGATCCCTACCCGAACACGTGCCGGGACGTCTTAGCGAATCAGACCTCGATCGCTAGCGACCGACTGGGCTCAGCAATGCACGCCGTCACGCCTGCCGGTTCGCCGGGTCCGAGAACAGGATCTGCGCGATCGATCGGACCAGGACGGCCGCATCCTCCCCCGGGTGCCGGCGCTCAAGCACGCCCGCCTCATGCAGCGCCACAAGACCATGCACGAGCGCGAGCGCGGCCAAGGGCGCATCGGGCGTGCGGGGCTCGACAGTCACCGCCCCAGCCAGGAGTGCACCGTCCGTCTCCGCTCGCGCTGACGCGAGCTTGACGTCGCCGGCGTCGATCCTCGTGGCATCGAACATGACCAAGTAGTACCCGCGACCCGCGCCAGTGGCGAAACGCACGTACGAGACCGCTGCATCCAAGAACGAGGGCGCCGATCGCAGCTCCTCAGCGAGGAGCCGGAACCCGCCCGTTGCCAGCGCTGTTAGGAGGCCGCGACGGTCGTGGAAGTGATGCGCCGGGGCCGCATGCGACACTCCCGCCCGGCGCGCCAGCCCGCGCAGCGTCAGGGCATCGGGCCCCTCTGCGGCGACTACCTTGGCGGCTTCCCGTAGCAGAGTGACTCGCAGGTCCCCGTGGTGATAGGCCATGACTGATGTTACCGCCGATCTAGTCGTTGACAGGATCTTGGCTACAGTCCAGTATCTTGTCGATGACTAAATTGGGGTGTTCGTGATTCCATTTTTCGTGCTGGTCATGGCCACCGGCGCTGCTCGCCTTGTTGGACTCGCCGTCCCGTATACGGGGTCATGGCCGTCCGCGGCCGCCGTCGGTCTCGCAGCCGCCTTCGCCATCGCCTCATCCGCCCACTTCCTTCGCCCCCGCAGGGACGGGCTCATCGCGATCGTCCCGCCATGGATCCCCCACCGAGCTCTAGTCGTGACGGCGACGGGTGTCCTCGAGATCGCTGGAGCCGCGGCGCTCCTGATCGAGCCATTGCGCACGCTTGCGGCAATCTGCCTAGCTCTGCTTTTGCTCGCGATCTTCCCCGCGAACGTTCGAGCTGCCACCGGCACTCGACACTCCGCCGCACCCACCACACCCCTCGGCCCCCGGCTCATCATGCAGCTTGGGTTCTTAACCGCCTGCATCATCGCCGCTCTGTGATCCCGCCTAAATCACCAACATCGCAGGCGGCAATCACCGCCCGACCGCAGACGCCGATGCGTTCGATAGGGGATCGGCGGTTTCAAGCGGTCATTGCAACAGGAGCTTCTCGATCGCTTCGATCGGTTTCTCGAAGGCTAACCGTTT
>NZ_JADKRV010000004.1 GCF_015351025.1 Curtobacterium sp. VKM Ac-1376
CAATCACCACCGGCCCCACACCGCCATCGGGAACCGGTCACCCATCACACGGTTGACCAACGTCCCTGGGCAGTACATCTAGGCGAGACCCCCGACAGCGACCTCGGGCGGCAGGATGGCGCCGTGGCGATCACACCGGACCGACCTGACGTCTTCGTGCTCCCTGCGATGTCGGCCGCGATCCCCGCCACGCAGGACGTCCTCTGCATCCTGCCCCCGGACGGGCGCGACGACCCCGCCGCGATCATCGAGAGTCACCGTCGGGCCCGTGCTCAGCGGTCTCGACAGGACACGGCGGGGTGCCTGGTCCCGCTGTCGGTCGGCATGGTCGCCGCTGGGCTGTGCCTGGCCGCACTCGGGGCCCTCGCTGCGTCGACGTTCCCGAGGAGTGCCCGGCTCCTCGTCGCCGTGGTGGTGTTCCTCGTCGTCTCGTCCGCCGTCGCGGTCCTCGTCGATCGACGGCGACGCCGACAGCCACAGGTGCAGCCCCTCCCGGTGACACCGATCGACGCTCGGGTCGCCCGTCTCGCGCCCGGGGACCTGCCCGCAGCCGAGGTCATCCGCGCCTCGGCAGTCCTGCAGGCGCTCGACCGTGCGCGTGCCGACCTCCGGAAGGGCGAACACGACGCCGACCTGACGGACGCGCAACGGACGGTCTCACCCGGCGACCGGAGCACGTGGTTCTTCCGGCCCGAGGACCTGGCCGCACTCCGCGCCGCTGCCACGTCCGCACGCGAGGAGGCCACCGAGGTCCTCCGGTCAACCGGCATCCCGCTCGAGGCGCTCGAGGACTAACCGGGCACGCACCGCTAGGTCGGGGTGGTCGGCGAAGACCCCGTCGACTCCGGTGCGGATCACCGACGTGAACCAGCGCTCCCAGTCACCGAAGGCCGCGACGTCGCCACCACGACGCAACGGCGACGGCAGGAACCGGTTCTCCGGCCGGAGGGTCCACGTGTACACCGCGAGGCCGACTGCGTGGGCGCGGTCGGCGATCGCGCTGCGCACCGGGGTCGGGTCGTCGAGCGCGACGCTGTCCACGCCGGCCATCAGGGTGCCCAGGTCGACGCTGATGCCGTGGAACTCGGTCGCGAACGACGCGAGCGCGTCCTCGGAGCGCTCGGCGGCGTAGGTGGGGGCGAGCGATCCGTGCGACGCGACCTCGTCCGCGGCGCTGCCACGGGCCTCCTGGAGGTACACGAGCCGACCACCGGTCCCACGCTCGCGCAGGTTGCGCAGCACGCCCTTCTCGAAGCTCTCCACCGTGAGCCGCTCGTCCTGCCGCCACCCGGCCTCGCCGAGCACAGCGTCGATGAGCTCGCCCATCGGGAATCCGGCACGGTCGAAGAAGGCGGCGTGCTTGACCTCGGCGACGAGCCCGACGGGGCGGGGCGCGGCATCGAGGATCGCGAGCAGGTCGACGAGCCGCAGGATCGGCTGTTCCCAGTCGTGCTCGGCGGATCCCGGGCGCAGCACGGGCAGGCGCTCGCGGGTGCGGAGCGTCTGCAGCTCGGCCCAGGTGAAGTCCTCGGTGAACCAGCCGGTCAGCGTCTGCCCGTCGACGGTCTTCGTCGTGCGCAGGTGCCGGAACTCCGGGTGGTCGGCGACATCCGTGGTGCCGGAGACCTCGTTCTCGTGCCGGAGCACCAGCACGCCGTCCTTCGTGGGCACCAGGTCCGGCTCGATCGCGTCGGCTCCGAGCTCGATCGCGAGCTCGTAGGCACTCCGCGAGTGCTCGGGGCGGTGGCCGGACGCGCCGCGGTGGGCGATGACGAGGGTCATGGCGCGACCCTACTTGTCGTGGGTGTCCGGGGACGGCGTCGCGTGCGGCTCGGGTGTCCTGTGTCGCGGGACACATGCGCTCGTGCGGGGGCCGTCGTTCCCAGTGTCGCCGCAGAGCATCGCCGCATGACCGTCCATTCGCTCTCCACCGCCGTCGAGGCCCGGATCGACCGCGCCGCCCGCCGCGTGCTCGATGCCGGGCACCAGCCGCACCGACCCGTCCGGGTGTTCGTCACCGAGTTCCTGGTGTTCGGGGCGAAGCAGGCCTGGGCGTGCGCGCTCGGTGCGCTGCTGCTCGGCACGATGGCCGTGGTGCACCTGACCCTGCCGGCGGCGATGCGCAACGACGTGCTGACGATCGCGGCCGTGCTGCTGCAGGTCGCCATGCTCGTGTTCGGACTCGAGACCGTGCGGGAGCTCCGGGTCGTGCTGTTGTTCCACGTCGTCGGCACCGTGATGGAGGTCTTCAAGACGCACATGGGCTCGTGGACCTACGAACCCGGCGGCCTGCTCGTCGTCGCCGGGGTTCCCCTGTTCTCCGGGTTCATGTACGGAGCCGTCGGGTCCTACATGGTGCGGGTGTACCGGCTGTTCGACCTGCGGTTCGAGCGGTACCCACGGCAGTGGGTACTGGCGGTCGTCGCCGCGGGTGTCTACCTGAACTTCTTCGGACACCACTTCGTCGCCGACGCCCGGTACCTGCTGCTCGCGCTCGTGGTGCTGCTCTTCGCCCGCACGACCATGCACGTCCGCATCCACCGGGCGACGCTGCGGATGCCCGTACTCGTCGCGATCGGACTCGTCGCCGTGTTCATCTGGGCCGCCGAGAACGTCGCCACCTGGGCCGGGGCGTGGAGCTACCCCGCGCAGCTCGACGCGTGGCAGCCGGTCGCCCCGACCAAGATCGTGGCGTGGTTCCTGCTCATGACGATCTCGGTCGCGCTCGTCACATGGCTCCACCCCGCGGCGGACTCTCGTCGACCTCGCGGCGCGCGCGCAGCGGGTCCCCATAGGCTCCCCTCGTCAGGGCCTCCCGTGCCCGCGTCCGCTCGCCGCGAATCCTCAGCCTTCCGCGACCGAGCACACCTAGGCTGAGAGGACTCGAATCTCCTAGGAAGAGGACACCATGGCCTTCAAGCCCGGTTTCGACCAGTCCCCCGCCTTCAACGCACAGGGGGCCAACACCTGGGGCGGGCGCGGTGCTGGTCAGCAGCAGGCCGGCTGGGGACAGACCCCGCAGCAGGCCCAGGGCGGCATGACCCCCGAGCAGCTGCAGTACATGTACGACCGTCCGACAGCGTCCCCGGTGGACACCGACCGCATGTCGTACGAAGACACCATCGTCAAGACGCTGCTCGCCTTCGGCGTGCTCGTCGTCGGCGCGGTGGCCGGCTGGAACCTGCCGCCGATCGTCTGGATCGTCGGCGCGATCGTCGGGTTCGTCCTGGCGCTCGTGAACACCTTCAAGAAGAAGCCGTCGCCGGGTCTGATCCTGACGTACGCGTTCTTCGAGGGGCTGTTCGTCGGCGGCATCTCGGGGTTCTACAACACCGCGTTCGACGGCATCGTCCCGCAGGCCGTGTTCGGCACGCTCGGTGTGTTCTTCGTCACCCTGCTCCTGTTCCGCTCGGGCAAGGTGCGTGCGACCCCGAAGGCCACGCGCTTCTTCCTGATCGCGATGGTCGGGTACATGGCCTTCTCGCTCGTGAACATCGTCCTGATGCTGACGGGTGTGACGCAGAGCGCGTTCGGTCTGATGGGCGTGACGCTCTTCGGCATCCCGCTCGGTGTCATCATCGGAATCTTCGTGGTCGTCATGGCGGCGTACTCGCTGATCCTCGACTTCGATCAGATCAAGACCGGTGTCGAGCGCGGCGCACCCCGCATCTACGCCTGGACCGCAGCGTTCGGCCTGATCGTGACGCTCGTCTGGCTGTACCTCGAGATCCTGCGCATCCTCGCCATCATCGCGAGCAGCTCGCGCAACTAGTACCACCGCACACGCGAAGGGCCCCGGCACTGCCGGGGCCCTTCGTCGTTCCCGGGCCGGTCGGGGGCGCTCCGACTCCTGCCGCCCGAGGTCGCACAACACGCCGCACGCGCAGCGCCGAGGTCGCGCGAACTGCCGTCCGATGCCCCGCCGGGCGGCAGTTCGTGCGACCTCGACGCCGGCCCCGGACGCACGAAGGCCCGGCACGCGAGCGCGTGCCGGGCCTTCGTGACTCTGGGGAGCCCTACTCCCACTCGATCGTCCCCGGCGGCTTCGACGTGACGTCGAGCACGACCCGGTTGACGTCGGGCACCTCGTTCGTGATGCGGTTCGAGATCTTCGCGAGGGTGTCGTACGGCAGACGCGTCCAGTCGGCGGTCATGGCGTCCTCTGATGAGACCGGACGGAGCACGATCGGGTGCCCGTAGGTCCGGCCGTCGCCCTGCACGCCCACGGAGCGGACGTCGGCGAGCAGCACGACCGGGCACTGCCAGATCTCGTCGTCGAGACCGGCCGCGGTCAGTTCTTCGCGGGCGATCTTGTCGGCGGCACGGAGCAGTTCCAGTCGCTCCGCAGTCACCTCACCGACGATGCGGATGCCGAGCCCCGGGCCGGGGAACGGCTGGCGACCGACGATGACCTCGGGCAGCCCGAGCTCACGACCGACCGCGCGGACCTCGTCCTTGAACAGGGTGCGCAGCGGCTCGACGAGCTCGAACGTCATGTCCTCGGGCAGGCCGCCGACGTTGTGGTGCGACTTGATGTTCGCGGTGCCCGCTCCACCGCCGGACTCGACGACGTCCGGGTAGAGGGTGCCCTGCACGAGGAACTTGACCTCGCCCTCCTCGTCGGAAGCCTTGGCCTCGAGCACGAGCGCCTCAGCCGCACCTTCGAACGTGCGGATGAACTCGCGCCCGATGATCTTGCGCTTCTGCTCCGGGTCGCTCACACCGGCGAGGGCGTCGAGGAACTGCTGCTCGGCGTCGATCGTGATGAGCCGGACACCGGTGGAGGCGACGTAGTCCTCTTCCACCTGCTTGCGCTCGTCGGCACGGAGGAGCCCGTGGTCGACGAAGACGCACGTGAGCTGGTCGCCGACGGCCTTGTGCACCAGGGCTGCGGCGACGGCGGAGTCGACACCACCGGAGAGCCCGGCGATGACCCGCGCGGAGCCGACCTGCTCGCGGATGCGGGCGACCTGGTCCTCGATGACATTGCTCGAGTTCCAGTCGCCGGGCAGCCCGGCAGCCCGGTGCAGGAAGTTCTCGAGCACGGCCTGGCCGTACACGGAGTGCTTCACCTCGGGATGCCACTGCACGCCGTAGAGCTTGCGCTCGTCGGACGCGAAGGCCGCGACGGGCGTCGAAGCGCTCGAGGCGAGCACTTCGAACCCGGCCGGCGCCTTGGCCACGGAGTCGCCGTGCGACATCCACGCCACCTGGTCCGACGGCTGGTCGCCGAGCAGCGTGCTCGTGCCGGGGGCCAGCGTCACGTCGGTCGCGCCGTACTCGCGCAGACCGGTGTTCGCGACCTCGCCGCCGAGCGCGGTCGCCATGGCCTGGAAGCCGTAGCAGATGCCGAGTACGGGGACGCCGAGGTCGAGGATCTCACCGTCGAGCGAGGGCGCCCCCGCTTCGTACACGGACGACGGACCGCCGGACAGCACGATGGCCGCCGGGTCCTTGGCGCGGATCTCGTCCGCGGTGATGGAGTGCGGGACGATCTCGCTGTAGACGTTCGCTTCACGGACCCGACGCGCGATGAGCTGCGCGTACTGGGCCCCGAAGTCGACGACGAGGACGGGACGCTGTTCGGTCTCGCTCACCGAGCGGCCTCCTTCTCACGCTGCTGGGCAGCGATCAGCTCGTGGTAGGTGGTCATGGCCTTCTGCTGCATGCGGTGTTCGACCACGAAGGACATGAACGGGATGATGCCCCCGAGGGCGATGAGCAGGAAGCGCGACGGCCTCCAGCGCATGATGCTCCACAGGCGGAAGTCCGTGAAGAGGTAGAGGACGTACAGCCAGCCGTGGGCGATGAGGATCGCGATCGACAGGTTGAACGTGCCGGGGGTCTCACCGGCGGTGCCGTTCGGCACGAGGAACGGGCCGTTGCCGAGCTGCATCTCGAGCTGCAGCGGCGTGTACTTGATGATGACCTCGACCACCAGGGCGAGCAGCAGCACACCGGTGATGTACGCCGAGACGCGGTACCACTTCACCGCCCCCGGGATCTTCGGGATGTCACGGGTGCGGACGGTCAGGGCCATGTCGGCAATCCTACCGTCGGAGCGCGTCGGCTTCGGTGGCGAGCACTGCCTCGCGCTCGTCCTCCTGCTCGCGCTCCCAGGCGTCCTTCACGAAGCGGTACCAGAGGAACACGGCGAAGCCGGCGAAGACGACCCACTCGATCGCGTAGAACAGGTTGAGCCAGTCGAAGCGCACCTCGCGAGAGGGAGCGCGGTCGGCGATGGCGCCGAGGTCGGCGGCCTTCGCGGTGGTGCCGTCGGCGACGACGTACCCGAGGTACATCCGGTCGTCGAACGCCTGCCAGGTGTTCACGAACCGGGCCGGTGCGACGGCCGAGTACTCGGCGTCCTTGTACGAGTCTTGGTCGGGCGACTCCGCCGGGTAGTACCGGCCCTGGATCGTCAGGGTCTGGCCGTCCGCCAGGCGGTCGCCCCCGGCGACGGCGTCCGACCGCTGGTCGGACCACCCGATGACCACCGGGAGGCTCGCCCCACCCTCCGAGTCCACCAGGTGCCCGACGGTCTGGTACTTCCCACCCCCGGTGCGGCCGGTCAGGACGGTGGTGTCACCGGCGACGAAGGTCCCGGTGACGGTGACCTTCTGCCCGGCGATGTCCTCGCTGACGGGTCGCGCGGGGTTGGTCACCGCCTCGAGCGTCCTGCGGGTCTCGGTGGTCGCCGGCAGCGGTTTGCCGTTGGTGATCGACCGCTCGAGCTGCCACTTGCCCAGCCCGGCGAACACCGCCGCCAGCACGAGCGCCAGCAACAGCAGCGCGATCCACCTCGGTCGTCGGGCAACGGCCCACATTCGTATCAGTACTCCGGATCGCGCTGTCGGACCGGGCGTTCGGGGCGCTCGGCGGGGATCTCGACCGGCGACGTCACGGGGTCGGACGTCGTCTCGGGCCCCTCATTCTCTCGCTCGTCCCTGCCAGCAGCCTCCACGAGCGCGAACTCCTCCGCGAACTGGCGGTCCCGCTCGGCCTTGCGCGCAGCCGCCGTGGCGTCCGCCTCGGCCACGGCTGCCTCGGCACTCTCGGCGGCCGCAGCCGCGACGGCGCCTCGGCGCCCGCCGAGGCGCCCGCGCAGGCGGATGAGTCGACCCGGGCGCGCCACGAGGCGGCCGATCCGGTCCGAGTTCACCGCGAGCAGGGGGCCGAGCACGGCCATGCACAGGACGTAGAGGCCCGCGAACGCGGTGATCCGCGCCTCCAGGCCGGCGGCAGCCGACAGGGTCGCGAGGATCAGCGCGAACTCGCCACGGTTCACCAGGATGACGGCGGTGTTGATGCCCTGCTGGACGTTGAACCCGTTCATGCGGGCGACGATCTGCCCGGCGACGGCGTTGAGCACGACCGTCATGCCGATCGCGGCGACGACCGGCCAGAGGACCTCGCCGAACGTGGAGAGGTCGAGGCCGAGCCCGAAGTTCACGAAGAAGAACGCGGCGAAGACGTCGCGCATCGGCAGGGCGAGCTGCTCGATGCGGTCGCGGTACCGGGTGGCGCCGCAGAGCAGACCGATGACGAAGGCGCCGATCGCGTCGGTCACGCCGAGCAGTTCGCCGATGCCGCCGAACATGACCGCGAGACCGAAGAACAGCACCGTGAACAGCTCGTCGTCGCGGGTGGCGAAGATCTTCGAGACCCACTTGCCCGCGAAGCGCGCGAGCGTGAACATCACGATGAGGAACCCGAACGCGAGGGCGAGCTTGCCGATGACGGCCCACACGTTGGTGTCGCCGGAGAGCACCACGGAGACGATCGCCAGGTACACGGCGATGAAGACGTCCTCGATGACCGTGACGCCCAGGATCATCGGGGTCTCGTCGTTCGCCAGGCGCCGGAGCTCGATGAGGAGCTTCGTCACGATGGCGCTCGACGAGGTCGCCGTCATGCCCGCGATGATCAGGGCCTCGCGGGTGCCCCAACCGAGCGAGAAGCCGAAGGCGAACCCGACGCCCATGTTGATGACGACGTAGGTGCCGCCGGAGACCAGGAGTTTGCCGGCGTTGCCGTAGAACTCCTCTTGGTCGAACTCCAACCCGAGGTTGAACAGCAGGAGGATGAGCCCGAACGTCGCGATGAGCTCGATGGTGTGGGACTCGACGCTCAGCCCGAACCACGGCGTGTTCGGACTCGCGACGAGCCCGACCACCATGTAGATCGGGATGGCCGGCAGACCGATGACCTTGCCGAGCCGGCCGAGGACGTAGGCGATGACGAAGAGCACACCGATGGTGAGCAGCTCACCACCCAGGTGCACGCGCTAGCTCTTCCGCGGGGCCTCGGCCGATGCGGCCGCAAGCTCTCCGCTGCGGTAGAAGGAGAACGCCTTGGAGACCTTCTCGGGGGAACCGGCGACCACGATCGTGTCGCCGGGGAACACGACGAAGTCCGACGACGGCACCGGGTTCGCGCTGTCGCCACGGACGACGGCCACGACGGTCAGGCCGATGAAGCCCGAGTCGTGCAGGTCGCCGAGCGGCTTGCCGGCGATGGCGTCGTCGTAGTCGACGGAGAACCAGTCGATCGACAGGCCGGGGATCTCGTCGAGCTTGTCGAGCCCCTCGGTGATCCGGGTGCCACCGAGCAGTTCGGCGAGCGTGTGTGCTTCGTCTTCGCTGAGGCGCAGCGAGACCTTCTCGGACTTGTCCGCCCCGTCGGAGACGTCGGCGAACGAGATGAGGTCGGAGTGACCCGACCGGTGCGTGATGACACCGCACTTGCCACCGTCGTCGGTGTAGAAGCTGTGCAGCACGCCGACTCCGGGGAGTTTGACGCGATGGACGTCGACCATGATGGCTCCCTCTTCGAGTACCCCCATGCTAACCACCGGATGGTCTCGGCCATTCCGCCGTCTACTGTTCTGTGGATGAGGAGAACCCGGGTCGTCGTGGCCGTCGTCGGGGTGTCGGTCGTCACGCTGTACGCGGCACTGCTGGCGGTGAACGCGCTGGTGCTCGACCCGCTCGGCGCGGTCCCCGGTGCGACGCTGGCCGAGATCGACCGGCACCTCGACGCGCAGGGGTTCCACGTGCAGACCGACATCGTGGTCGTGATCGCGCTCGCCTCGGTCGGGGTCGTGCTCGCCGTGGTGCTGTCGGTGCTGCTGCTCGTCACCCGGGCACCGACCCACGTCATCGCCGCGGTCCTGCTGGCCGTGGTCGTGCTGGGCGGTCCGGCGTCGTTCTGGAGCGGGTTCGCGCTCGGCATGGACGTCGCGGACGGCTTCGGCACCGACGGCGGTGACCACACCATCTGGGCCGGCGTGCTGTACGTGACGAGCCTCGTCGCGCTCGTCGCACTGCCGTTCGTGCTCGTCATCGGTCAGGCACGGCACGTGCGCCGCACCACCCTGCGGGCGCGCGCGGCCTGACGGACGCACCACGGGCCTCCAGTCCGGTCTTCCGGTCTTCCGGCCTGGAGGCCCGTGGCCGCGTCCGCACGACGCCGTCGTCTCGTCGAGACGCCCCGTCCACCGCGAGACGCCGCCGTAT
This sequence comes from Curtobacterium sp. VKM Ac-1376, assembly GCF_015351025.1. GTDB lineage: Bacteria > Actinomycetota > Actinomycetes > Actinomycetales > Microbacteriaceae > Curtobacterium. The sequence goes on from NZ_JADKRV010000004.1 coordinate 9,519, forward strand.
CCGGCGGCGTCTCGACGACCAGACGGCGTCAACGCAACACGACGGCGTCTGCCGGCCGTGCTACTCCGGCTCGCTCGTCTTCTCGCCGATGACCTGCTCGTCGGACGCCTTCGCACCCTCGGCGCCGTCCGACCGCCCGCCGCCCACGACCACGTCGTCCTCGTCGAAGCCGAACGCGATGTCCGGGGCCTCGAGCCGCACGCGGTCCGCGCTCTCGTCGTCGGGCTGCAGCTGCGACTCCCGCTCGGCGGCGACGCGCTTGAGGTAGTTCGCGACCTCGTGCTCGGTCGTCTCCTGGTCCCAGCCGAGCACGTCCGCCATGAGCCTCGCGGCGACCGGGGCCGCGGACTCGCCGCGGTCCCAGGCCTCGATCGAGATGCGTGTGCGGCGGGCCAGGACGTCCTCCAGATGCAGGGCTCCCTCGTGCGAGGCCGCGTACACGACCTCGGCGCCGATGTAGTCGTCGGCTCCGGGCAGCGGCTCGGCGAGCGCCGGGTCCTGCTCGACGAGCTGCAGGACCTCGGTCGCCAGGGTGCCGTACCGGTTCAGCAGGTGCTCGATGCGGACCTTGTGCACGTTGAACGCACGGGCCGTGCGGGCGCGACGGTTCCACGCGGCCGGGTAGCCCTCGGCCCCGAGGAGCGGGATGTCCTCCGTCGTCGACGCCGGGATCTTGCCGTCCATCGCTGCGACGGCCTCGTCGATGGCGTCCTTGCCCATCACGCGGTAGGTCGTCCACTTGCCACCCGCGACCACGACGAGCCCGGGGACGGTGTGCGCGACGACGTGCTCGCGGCTGAGCTTCGAGGTCTGATCGGACTCGCCCGCCAGCAGTGGGCGGAGCCCGGCGTAGACGCCCTCCACGTCCTCGCGGGTGAGCGGCACCCGGACCACCTTGTTGATGTGCTCGAGGATGTAGTCGATGTCCGCCGCGGTCGCCGCCGGGTGGGCCTTGTCGAGGTACCAGTCGGTGTCGGTCGTGCCGACGAGCCAGTGTCGGCCCCACGGGATGACGAACAGCACGCTCTTCTCGGTGCGCAGGATCATGCCCATGTTCGACTGGAACCGGTCGCGCGGGATGACGAGGTGCACGCCCTTCGACGCCCGCACCTTGAACTGCCCGCGGGTGCCGATCATCGCCTGGGTGTCGTCGGTCCAGACGCCGGTGGCGTTCACGACCTGCTTCGCCCGGATCTCGAACCGCTCACCGGTCTGGATGTCGTGCGCCTGGGCACCGACGACCCGCTCCCCGACCTTGATGAAGCCCTCGATGCGGATCCGGCTGGCGGCGTGGGCACCGTACGACGCCGCGGTGCGGACGAGCGAGGCGACGTAGCGGGCGTCGTCGACCTGGGCGTCGTAGTAGGTCATGCCACCGACGAAGGCGTCCTTCTTGAGCGCCGGCATCGAGCGGAGCACCTGCGTGCGGCTGAGGTGCCGGTGGTGCGGAACCCCTGGCGGACGACCCCCGGACCAGCTGAACGCGTCGTACATTGCCATGCCGATGCCGATGTAGAAGCGCTCCCAGACACGGTGGTTGAGCGGGTAGAGGAACCGTACGGGCTTCACCAGGTGCGGGGCGATCCGCTGCAGCAGCAGACCGCGTTCGATGAGGGCCTCGCGCACGAGCCCGAAGTTCAGCTGCTCGAGGTACCGGATGCCGCCGTGCACGAGCTTCGACGACCGGCTCGACGTGCCAGAGCCCCAGTCGCGCGCCTCGACGATGCCCACGCTCAGGCCACGGGTGACGGCGTCGAGCGCGCTCCCCGCGCCGACGATGCCGCCGCCGACGACCAGGACGTCGAGCTCCTTGGTCTTCAGCGTCTCGATCGCCGCCGCGCGTTCGTCGGGCCCGAGCTTCGCCGCGGGGTCGAACCCCACGCCGGGCGCGACGTCACGCGGACGTCCGGCCGTGCTGGTCTGCTTCGTCGTGCTGGACTTGGCCATCGTCGCCTCCGGGTCACGGACGGCGCCGGGGCGTCACCCGCGGCAGTGCCCGGGTGCCACCGTCACTGGTGGTACGGCGCCACGACCACTTCTACTCGCTGGAACTCCTTGACGTCGGAGTATCCGGTGGTCGCCATCGACCGACGGAGTGCACCGACGAGGTTGGCACGCCCGTCGAACGTCGGCGTCGGACCGTTCAGGACGTTCTCGAGCGGGGCGATGGTGCCCACCTGGACCCGGCGACCGCGGGGCAGCTCGGGGTGGTGCGCCTCGGCACCCCAGTGGTAGCCACCACCGGGAGCCTCGGTCGCGCGGGCGAGCGCGGTGCCGAGCATGACGGCATCGGCCCCGACGGCGATGGCCTTGACGATGTCGCCGGCGGTGTCGAGCCCGCCGTCGGCGATGACGTGCACGTAGCGGCCACCCGACTCGTCGAGGTAGTCACGACGGGCACCGGCGACGTCCGCGACGGCGGTGGCCATCGGGGCGTGGATGCCGAGCGCGGCGCGGGTGGTCGACGCTGCGCCGCCACCGAAGCCGACGAGCACGCCGGCGGCACCGGTGCGCATCAGGTGCAGCGCCGACGTGTACGTCGAGGCACCGCCCACGATGACCGGGACGTCGAGCTCGTAGATGAACTTCTTGAGGTTGAGGGGCGCTTCGTTCTGCGACACGTGCTCGGCCGAGACCGTCGTGCCACGGATGACGAACAGGTCGACGCCGGCGTCGACGACCGTCTTCGAGAACTCCTGCGTGCGCTGCGGGCTGAGCGAACCGGCGACCGGCACACCGGCGGCACGGATCTCGGCCAGGCGTGCGGTGATCAGTTCGGCCTTGATCGGCTCGGAGTAGATCTCCTGCATGCGCTTCGTGACGTTGCCGTCGGTGAGTGACTTGATCTCGTCGTAGTGGGGCGTCGGGTCCTCGTACCGGGTCCACAGCCCCTCGAGGTCGAGCACGCCCAGGATGCCGAGCTTGCCCATCTGGATGACCGTCGCCGGCGAGGACACGGAGTCCATCGGTGCCGAGAGGATCGGCGATGCGAAGGTGAACGCGTCGATCGACCACTGCACACTGACGTCACGCGGGTCACGCGTCCGCCTGGAGGGGACCACTGCGATGTCGTCGAACGCGTACGCCCGACGTCCGCGCTTGCCTGCACCGATCTCGACTTCGCTCACCAGGACAGCCTACCGGGCGGGTTCCGCCGCGTGCACGGGCCGGACGGTGCGGACGGGGGCGTGGCGGGCGGGTCGTGTGGCGGGCGGGTCGTGTGGCGGGCGGCCTCGCACGGTGCGAGGCGTTCCGCGCACGGTGCGAGGCGTTCCGCGCACGGTGCGAGGCGTTCCGCGCACGGTGCGAGGTTCCGTCTTCGGTGCGAGGTCGCGAGGATCGCACGACGTGCAGAACCTCGCACCAGGCGGCGTCAGCGCGACCGGAGCCGTCAGCGCGGACGCCGCGGCGCGCGCCGGCGCTTCCGGAGCGCCCGCAGCACGAGGCCGAGCAGGAGCGCGAGCACCACGAGGACGACGAGGAGCACGGCCGCCACCTTGACGAGCAACGCCGCCCCCACGAAGAGCGCGATGAACACCAGCCAGACGAGGGCGTCGAGCACGAGGGGTCCGGAGGTACGCACCCGCGGAACGATACCGACCTGCGCGGGGCGAGCCGTGCCTCCAGGCCGGGTGAAGGAGCGGGGCCGTGCGGCGCGAAGCGACCACGCACGGCCCCACCCGTCACGGATACCACCCCCACAGCGGTACCCGTAGCCGACGACAGCGCTAGCGCTGTGCGTCGACGTCCTTGGCGAGCGTCCCCAGGTAGAGCTCGATGACCTTGGGATCGTCGGCGAGTTCCTTCCCGGTGCCCGAGTACGCGTTCTTCCCCTGGTCGAGCACGTACCCACGATCGCAGATCTGCAGACAGCGTCGCGCGTTCTGCTCCACCATGATGATCGACACACCGGCCTTGTTGATCCGCCGTGTGCGCAGGAACGTCTCGTCCTGGCGGACCGGGGACAGTCCAGCGCTCGGCTCGTCGAGCAGCAGCACCTTCGGGTCCATCATCAGCGCCCGGGCCATCGCGACGGACTGCCGCTCACCGCCCGAGAGCGATCCGGCCCGCTGGTTGCGCCGCTGTTCGAGGACCGGGAACAGGTCGTAGATGACCTCGAGCCGCTCCGCGAACTTCCGGGGCCGCAGGTACAGCCCCATCTGCAGGTTCTCCTCGATCGACAGCGAGGGGAACACGTTGTTCGACTGCGGCACGAAGCCGACGCCGGCCTGCACGAGCTTGTTCGCCTTGAGGTTCGTGATGTCCTCACCCTGCAGCGTCACCGCGCCCTCGCGGATCGACACCAGCCCGAACAGCGCTTTGAGCAGCGTCGACTTGCCCGCGCCGTTCGGCCCGATGATGCCGATCAGTTCGCCCGGGTAGCAGTCCAGGTCGCAGCCGTTCAGGATGTTCACGCCCGGCAGGTACCCGGCGACGAGGTTCTTCGCGCTGAGCACCGGCTCGCGTTCCAGCGTGGCCGCCGGGGACGGACTGGAGGCACCGCTCACGTTCGTGGGGTCCGTTGCGTCGGTCATCGGGTCGTCTCCTCTGCTGCGTCCTCTTCGGCGACTTCCTCGGCGAGTTCCTCGAAGGTCTCCTCGGTGAGGAGCGAGTCGTCGCCCAGGTCGGTGTCGTGGTGCGCACCGAGGTACGCGTCGATGACGGCCTGGTCGTCCATCACCGTGTCGGCCGGCCCCTCGGCGACGACCTTGCCCTCGGCCATCACGACCACCCAGTCCGAGATGTGCCGGACCATGTGCATGTCGTGCTCGACGAACAGCACGGTCATGCCGTCGTCGCGCAGGGACTGGATGTGCCCGAGCAGTGACTGGGTGAGCGCGGGGTTCACGCCGGCCATCGGCTCGTCGAGCATGATCATCGTCGGGTCGGACATCAGCGCCCGTGCCATCTCGAGCAGCTTCCGCTGGCCGCCCGACAGCGAGCCCGCGTAGTCGTCCTTCTTGGTGTCGAGCTTGAAGCGGGCGAGCAGGTCCTCGGCCTTCGCCGTGATCTCGCGCTCCCGCTTCGCCCACACCGGCTTGACCAGGGCGGCGAAGAAGTTCTCGCCGGGCTGGTCACGGGCGCCGAGCAGCATGTTCTGCATCACGGTCAGACGGGACAACGCCTTCGTCAACTGGAAGGTGCGGACCATGCCCCGGTTCGCGATGTGCGTCGCGCTCGTCTTCTGCAGCGTGGTGCCGTTGAACTGCGTCGTCGCACCGGGGCCCGGCTTGTCGAACCCGGTGAGCAGGTTGAAGAACGTCGTCTTGCCGGCGCCGTTCGGACCGATGAGGGCCGTGATGGAGCCGCGCTGGACCTCGAGGTGGTCGACGTCGACGGCGGTCATGCCCCCGAAGCGCCGGGTGACGCCGTCGACCGAGAGGATCGGGTCGGCCTTGGGGTGACTGTAGGTCTCAGACACTGAACGTCAGCTCCTTCTTGTTGCCGAGCAGTCCCTGTGGACGGAACACGATGAGGAGCATGAGCGCGACGCCGACGAGCACGTACGAGAACTGCTCCGCCTGCTGTGCGTTCATGACGGAGTCCGGGATGAAGTCGCCCGCGAGGGTGCGGACGAACAGCCGGACGACGAAGAACAGCACGGCGCCGAGCACGGGCCCGAACACCGTCGCCGCTCCGCCGAGGATCAGCGCCGTCCAGATGAAGAACGTCATCGACCGGCCCATGGCATCGGGCTGCACCGAACTCGGCAGCACGTAGATGATGCCGGCGATGGCACCGAGCGCCCCGCCGAACACGAGCGCCTGCATCTTGTACGAGTAGACGTTCTTGCCGAGCGAGCGGACGGCGTCCTCGTCCTCGCGGATGGCCTTGACCACGCGGCCCCACGGGCTGCGCATGAGCAGGAAGAGCACCAGGGTGAACAGGGCGACCATGCCCCACGCCGCGATGCGGATCCACCAGCCGTTGACGCCGTTGTTGGCGTAGGTGAACCACAGGATCGTGGTGGTGCCGTCGGGCAGCGGGCTGAGCGCGTTGAACGGGTCGCGGTAGCTCGAGCCGGTGATGCCGTTCGAACCGCCCGTGGTCGTGGTGAGCAGACTCGAGCGGCCGACCATGCGGATGATCTCGGCGCCGGAGATCGTGACGATCGCCAGGTAGTCGCCACGGAGCCGCAGGGTCGGGATGCCGAGGATGATCGCGAACACGATCGCGACGAGCAGGGCGATCAGGACGGCCATCACGAACGGCAGGCCGTTCGTGATCGAGATGGCGAACCCGTAGGCGCCGAGCAGCAGGAACGCCGCCTGGCCCATGTTCACGAGCCCGGTGAGGCCGAAGTGCACGTTCAGCCCGATCGCGGCCAGGGCGAACGCCGCCGTGGTCGGGGCGAGTGCTTCCTGACTGAGCGAGGACAGCAGGTTGAGGATGTAGTCCATGCGCGTGCTCCCTTAGCCGATCCGCTCGGCGCGGCCGAAGATGCCCTGCGGCCGGAACAGCAGGATGAGGATGAGGATGACGAGGGCGGTGGCGTACTTGAAGTCACCGGGGAGCACGAGGTTCGTGAGCTCGACGACGACGCCGATGATCATCGACCCGACCAGGGCGCCGTAGGCGGTACCGAGCCCACCGAGCGTGACCGAGGCGAACATGAGCAGGAGCAGCTGGAGCCCGGTCTGCCAGTTCACGCCGTTCAGCACGAGCCCGAGCATCACGCCGGACAGCCCCGCGAGGCCGGCGGCGAGCGTCCACACGAACCGGATCACCCGGTCGACGTCGATGCCGGACGCCGCGGCGAGCGCCGGGTTGTCCGAGACGGCGCGGGTGGCCCGGCCGAAACGGGTCTTCGCCAGGAAGAGCCCGGTGGCGACGAGGACGACCAGCGCGATGCCCATCGCGACGTAGGACTGCACCGTGAGGGTGACGCCGGCGAACCGGACGGTCTCCGGGTTGCCCTGCTGGATGCGGACCGTCGAGGCGCCGAAGAAGTACTGGAACGCGTACTGGGCGGCGATCGACAGGCCGATCGTCACGATCATGAGCTGCGTGAGGCTGATGCGCCTGCGTCGGAGTGGTCGCCAGATGGCGGCGTCCTGCAGGTAACCCGTCGCCGCGCAGAGCAGGGTGACCACGATCCCGGTGACCCAGATGTTCCACCCGAGCTGGTTCGCGAACACGTAGGCCAGCAGCCCGCCCAGGGTGACCTGCTCGCCGTGCGAGAAGCTCGACAGCCCGGTCGTGCCGTAGATGAGCGAGAGCCCGATGGAGGCCAGGGCGATGAGCAGCCCGAGTCGAAGCCCCGAGGCCAGCTGCTGCCATGCTCGCTGCGCACTGACACCCGTCGAGTCGGTCGAGGTCGTCGCGCCCTTCTGGTCGGACAGCTGGAAGATCTGCCCGACGTTGGCGTTCAGCGTCGCCTGCACCTTGCGGTCGGCGTCGGCCGCGTTGGTCAGGTACTGCCCCTTCGGCAGCGTGCTCTGGTCGACGCTCACGGTGTACCCGCCGGCATCGTCGACGCTGACCGACCAGCGGCCGTCGTCGTTCGTGGTGGCGGTCTCGGCGAAGCCGCCCGGGCCGGTGACGTCGACGTCGACGCCTGCGGCCGGCTCGCGCTCGGAGTCGGTGATCGTGCCCTGGATGCACCCGTTGTCGGGGCTGACGGTGCAGGCCTGACTGGTGGCCGGTGCCGAGGTGGCACCGAGCGCCGGCAGGGTGACCGCCCAGTCGATGAGGAAGGTCGCCAGGAACGCGGCGACGAGCACGGCCGCGAGGACCGGTCGTCGTCGTGCGTGGCGGAGGCGGAACAGGCGCGGCTGCGCCCGTCCCGGAGGAGTGATGGATCCCACGGAAGAGCCTCTCGTTCGGATGACGAGGACGCTATGGGGATTTTGTGACACCCGTGTTTCCAACACGTTCCCTGTGTGATTCGTACCCGAACTGTGACGTTGTGGGGGAACGTTCGCGGCGGGCGCGATCCGTGCCTCCAGGCGGAATGCGGCGACAGCCGCCCGCGTTACCATGTCCTATCCGGAACCCGTCGTCGCGTTCCCGGTGTCTCGACCACTTCACGCGCCCACGAAGGGGACCCATGGACCAGCCGGATCCGTTCGGATTCATCGGACTCACGTACGACGACGTCATGCTCCTGCCCGGGCACACCGACGTCATCCCCAGCGAGGCGTCCACGGCGTCCCGGCTCACCAAGCGGATCTCCGTCAACGTCCCGCTGCTCTCCGCGGCGATGGACACCGTCACCGAAGCCCGCATGGCCATCGCCATGGCACGCCAGGGCGGCATCGGGATCCTGCACCGCAACCTGTCCATCGAGGACCAGGCGGCCTACGTCGACAAGGTCAAGCGCTCCGAGTCGGGCATGATCACCAACCCGGTGACCACGACGCCGGACGCCACCGTGGCCGAGGTCGACGCCCTCTGCGGCCAGTTCCGTGTCTCCGGCCTGCCGGTCGTCGAGCAGGACGGCACGCTCGTCGGCATCATCACGAACCGCGACATGCGGTTCGTTGCGACGTTCGAGCAGTCGACCACCTTCGTGCGGGACGTCATGACCAAGGCGCCGCTGATCACCGCGATGGAGGGCATCGACCCCGAAGAGGCGATCGCCATCTTCGCGCAGCACAAGATCGAGAAGCTGCCGCTGGTCGACGCCGAGGGCAAGCTCCGCGGGCTGATCACCGTCAAGGACTTCGACAAGAGCGAGCAGTACCCGGACGCCACGAAGGACGACGAGGGCCGGCTCCGCGTCGGTGCCGCGATCGGTTTCTTCGGTGACGCCTGGCAGCGCGCCGAGGCCCTCCGCGACGCCGGCGTCGACGTCCTCGTCGTCGACACCGCCAACGGCGAGAGCGAAGGCGTGCTCGACATGGTCCGCCGTCTGAAGGCCGACCCGTCGTTCGACGCCATCGACGTCATCGGCGGCAACGTCGCCACCCGCGCGGGTGCTCAGGCGCTCATCGACGCCGGAGTGGACGCCGTCAAGGTCGGCGTCGGCCCGGGCTCGATCTGCACCACGCGTGTCGTCGCCGGTGTCGGTGTCCCGCAGGTGACCGCCGTGTACGAGGCCTCCCTCGCCGCACGCGAAGCCGGCGTCCCGATCATCGCCGACGGCGGTCTGCAGTACTCGGGCGACATCGCCAAGGCCCTGGTGGCCGGCGCCGACACCGTCATGCTCGGTTCCCTCCTCGCCGGCACGGACGAGTCCCCGGGGGACCTGGTGTTCGTGGGCGGCAAGCAGTTCAAGGCCTACCGCGGCATGGGGTCCCTCGGGGCCCTGCAGACCCGTGGCAAGAAGACCTCGTACTCGAAGGACCGCTACTTCCAGGCGGACGTGCCGAACGACGACAAGTTGATCCCCGAGGGGATCGAGGGCCAGGTGCCCTACCGCGGCTCGGTCGGCAACGTCGTGTACCAGCTCACCGGCGGTCTGCGGCAGTCGATGTTCTACGTCGGCGGTCGGACCGTCGCCGAGCTCAAGGCCCGTGGCAAGTTCGTCCGCATCACCGCGGCGGGGCTCAAGGAGTCCCACCCGCACGACGTCCAGATGGTCGTCGAGGCGCCGAACTACCGCAGCTGAGTTCTGGTCCGGGCCGATTCTGGTCCGCGAGACGCCGTCGTGTCGTTTTGCGACTCCTCCACAGCCGGCAACGGACTGGAGGCTCTCCACCGGTCCGACGTGCGAGTCGCCTCGCAGCGTGGTCGCGTTCCATGCTGCGGGCATGAACACGCTCGCCCAGACCGTCCTGGTCCGTGTCCCGTCGGCCCCGCACGAACCGGTGCGTCTGTTCCATGGCGCCGCCGTCGAACGCCCGGAGTGGGAGGCGCTCTCACTCCTCGAACGCCGGCGACTGTTCGTCCGCGCACGGTACGGATCCCTGGAGTCCGAGTGCGTCGTCTCGGGGACCTCGGCCGCGGCGCTCTGGGGGTTGCCCGACTTCGACGCTGCGGACTGGCGGTTGCACGTTATCGACGTCCGGCTCGACAAGACGCACACCGGTCGGGGCGTCGTCCGTCAACCGGGCGGATCCGGAACGGCGAGCGCGTCGTGGTCGACGGGATACCGACGACGTCCCTCGAGCGGACGGTCCTCGACATCGCGCGTCGGCAGTCGTTCACCCACGCCGTCGTCGTCCTCGACCACGTGCTCCGGAGCTCGCCGACCTGCGGCACCCGGACGGCGGGTGGGTGGTCTTCGCCGACCCCGAGGGCAACGAGTTCTGCGTCCTGCGGTCCCAGGCCGAACTCGACGAGGAAGCCGGCCGGCAGAGCTGACCAGCGGGGCCGGCCAGCAGCGCTGGCCCGACGGACCGAGCCCCTACGCGGAGCGCCAGTCGTTCGACGTGATGTGCGAGCCGCCGTGCGGCCCCATCTGCAGCATCCCGCCGTCCACCGGCAGGGACACCCCCGTGATGTACGACGACGCGCGCGACGCCAGGAACGCCACCGCGGCCGCGATCTCCCACGCGTTGCCCGGACGCCCGAGCGGTACCCCGGGGCGGTCGATCGTGTGCGGGTCCTCGTCCTCGGCTCCGGTCATCCTGGTGGCGATCTCGCCGGGTGCGACGGCGTTCACGGTGATGCCGTGCTCGGCGAGCTCGATCGCCATCGTCTTCAGCAGGCCGCCCAGCCCGTGCTTCGCGGCGTCGTAGGCGCTCGCCCCGTACCGCGGCTGGTGCTCGTGCACGCTCGTGATGCCGATGATCCGACCGCCGGTGCCGGCCTGCACCATGTGCTTCGCGGCGGCCTGCATCGTGACGAAGGCGCCGTCCAGGTCCGTCGACACGGTGTGGCGCCACTGGTCGAGCGTCATCTCGAGGAACGGCGCGTTGTCACCGGTGCCGGCATCGGCGACGAAGACGTCGACTCCGCCGAGCTGGGAGACCAGGCGGTCGATGCCCTCCGCGGCGCCCGCGAGGTCGGAGACGTCGACCTGCTCGACGAAGGCCCGGCGTCCGAGGGCTCGGACCTCCTCGGCCGTGGCCTCGGCGCGCTCGGGTTCGGACAGGTACGTGATGCCGATGTCCATGCCGGCCTCGGCGAGCGCGACGGCGGTCGCGCGGCCGATCCCGGATTCGGAGCCGGTGACGATGGCGGTGGTGGGCTGGTAGTCGCTCATGCGGCGGAACGTACGCCGGGCCTCCCGGACGACCTGCCGGACCATCCGCGTGACGCAGGTCTGCCCCGGCCCCCGGCCGCACGACGGGTGCCGCGATCCCTGACCTTCCGCTCAGCAACGTCACGGCTCGATAACGAAACACTTTTGCGTACCACCCCGTCACACGGGCGAAACACATGGACCCTACGTTTCTCGACATCCAGTGGAGGCGTCGCATTCACCCGAAGCGGCAGAGCCTCCGCGCAGAGAAAGGGCTCCACGGATGATCAGAACCACCCGTGCCACAGCGGCACTGGCGTTGGCGGGCGCAGCAGCCGTCCTCCTCGCCGCGTGTTCCACCACCGGCAGTGCTTCCCCCTCGAGCTCGGCGTCGAGCGATTCGAACAAGGACCCCGCCGCCAGCTGCAAGGCCCCCGACACCCCGAGCACGGACGCGCTGAAGATCGGCACGATCCTGCCGCTGACCGGTTCGCTGGCCTACCTCAACCCGCCGGCCGAGTCCGGTGTGGGCCTCGCCGTCAAGGACATCAACGCGGCGGGTGGCGTGCTCGACAAGGACGTCACGATCGACCCCGCGACCGACTCCGGCGACAGCAACGACATGACCGTGTCGAGCTCGGCCGCGACGAAGCTCGTGAACGCGAAGGTCCCGGTCGCGATCGGTGCCGAGTCCTCGTCCGTCACGCTGAACGTCATCGACCAGCTGACGAGCAACTGCATCGTCGAGATCTCGCCGGCGAACACGGCGAGCGACCTCTCCGGCTACTCGTCGTACTACTACCGGACCGCTCCGCCGGACTCGGTGCAGGGTTCGGCGCTCGGTCAGCTCGTGACCGGCGACGGCAACGCGAAGGTGGCGTTCCTGGTCTTCAACGACACCTACGGCACGGGCCTCCGCAACTCGGTGCAGGCAGCGGTCGAGGCCTCCGGCGGCCAGGTCGTGTACGGCGGCAAGGGCGAGGGCCAGGAGTTCCCGCCCGGACAGACCACGTTCTCGTCCGAGGTGACGGCGGCCCTGGCCTCCAAGCCCGACGCGATCGTCGTCCTGGCCTTCGACGAGACGAAGTCGATCATCCCGGAGCTCGTCTCGCAGGGGAACGAAGCGAAGATCTACATGTCCGACGGCAACACGGCTGACTACTCGAAGGACTTCGACAAGGGCACCCTCGACGGCGCGCAGGGCACCATCCCCGGTGCTTCGCCGAAGGACGAGTTCAAGAAGCAGCTGGCCGCCTTCTACAAGGACTCGTCGGGCAAGACGCTCGCCGACTACTCGTACGCCGCTGAGTCCTACGACGCCACGATCCTCGCCGCCCTCGCCGCGGTGAAGGGCAAGGGCACCGACTCGGGCACGATCCAGGCCAACATGGCTGCGGTCTCCGGCGCTGACGGCGGCACCGAGTGCGCCACGTACAAGGAGTGCGTCGCGCTCCTGGACGACGGCGAGGACATCCACTACACCGGCCCGTCCGGCATCGGTCCGTTCGACGACAACAACGACCCGTCGAGCGCCTACATCGGCATCTACAAGTTCGACGGCGACAACAAGCCCGTCTACCAGAGCGCCATCCAGGGTGCGGTGAAGAAGTAGGGCACAGCCCAGCACCGCTCGCCGAAGCGACAGTCCCCCGCGGAACTTCCGTGGGGGACTGTCGCTTTCGCGTTGGTGGCCGGGAGGCCCGGGGATGCGGCCGTCAGGTCGGCTCGACCGGGGTGGGCGCGAACGTCCGGCGGGACGCGCGCGCCGCGACGAAGGAGTCCGCGGTCAGCACCACGAGCGCCACCCAGACGATGCCGAAGCCGAACCAACGCCCGGCCGACATCTCCTCGTGCTGCACCACGACGCCGACGAGCAGCTGCATCACCGGCGCGAGGTACTGCGTCAGGCCCAGGGTCGACAGGCTCAGCCGTCGCGCCGACGACGCGAACAGCAGGAGCGGCACCGCGGTCGCCGGCCCGGTCAGCACCGTGACGGCGACGTGCCCCCAGCCCTCGCTCGCGATGGTCACGCCACCGCCGAGCCCCGTCACCCCGAGCACCACCAGCGCCACGACCGCGATCGGCAGCAGCCACACGGTCTCGATCGTCAGCCCGCTGAGCGCGTCCACGGTGCCGCCGACGCGCTTCTTCACCAGGCCGTACGCGCCGAACGAGAACGCCAGCGCGAGCGCGATCCACGGCATCCGGCCGTAGCCCACCGCGATGACGACGACCGCGACGACGCTCAAGCCCACGGCCGCCCACTGCGCTGGACGCAGGCGTTCGCGCAGGACCACGACGCCGAGCGCGATCGTGACGAGCGGGTTGATGAAGTAGCCGAGTGCCGCCTCGACGGTGTGGCCGGTCGTCGCCGCGAGGACGTACACCGTCCAGTTCACCAGGATGAGGACCGCGGCGAGGCCCATCACGAGCATCACGCGGCGCTGGGCCATCAGGGAACGGGTGCGCAGCCACGACCGGGTGATGGCGATGGCGATCACGCAGAACACCAGGCCGAAGACGATCCGCCAGGACACGATCTCGAACGCCGCGGCGGGGGCCATCGCCGCGAAGAGGAGCGGCATGAGTCCCCAGAGCCCGTACGCCACGATCGCCTGCACCACGCCGACGGATGCCTCGCTGCGGACGGGTCGCGTCGGACTCGGTTCACTCACGGAACCATCCTAGGAACGACCGTTGACCCGTGGGACCCGCACCGGGCCTTCAGGCGGGCTGATCAGGACCGGAGCACCCGGGTGAGGTGCCCCGAACGCACGAACGCCCCGCCGGCCACAGGGCCGGACGGGGCGTCCGAGAGGAGTACTGGACTCAGTGAACGATGACCGCGAGGACGTCGCGGGCCGACAGGACCAGCAGGTCCTCGCCCGAGTACTTGACCTCGGTTCCGCCGTACTTGGAGTAGATGACCTTGTCACCCACGGCAACGTCGAGCGGAACGCGGTTGCCGTTGTCGTCGATCCGACCCGGACCCACGGCGACGACCTCGCCCTCCTGGGGCTTCTCCTTCGCGGTGTCGGGGATGACCAGACCGGATGCAGTGGTCTGCTCCGCCTCGACCTGGCGGATGACGATGCGATCCTCGAGCGGCTTGATGCTGACGGCCACGGTGACCTCTTCTTTCTCGGTACGGACTCGGTACAGATGAAAACCGGGTTGGCACTACGCACAGGAGAGTGCCAACGCCAACTCTAGGGGGCCACTGGCACTCGGTCAATCCGAGTGCCAGCACATCCGGAGAACACCCAGCACCTGGGAGGATCGGGGGCATGGACGCCGCCGAACTCGCCGAACTGCTGACCCCCGACGGGATGGCCCTGCTCGACCGTACGCCCGCTGTCTCGGACGGGGGCGAGATCGTCCGCGCCGTGTCCCGCCTGCGCGCCGACGGACACGGCCCGCGGCTCGTCGCGGCCGTGCTGACGCAAGCGAAGCTGCGCCTGAAGGCCCGCGGCAAGTTCGGCGACTTCGCCGGGCGCATGCTGTTCACCGAGGCCGGTCTCGAGCAGGCCACCCGCCTGCAGGTCGCCGCCCAGCACGCCGGACGCTTCGCCGCCGCCGGCATCACCCGGGTGGCCGACCTCGGCTGCGGCATCGGGGGCGACGCGATGGCGATGGCCGCGCTCGAACTCGACGTCACCGCCGTCGACCGCGACGAGGTCACCGCGGCCGTCGCGACGCACAACCTGGCGGTGTGGCCGAACGCCCGGGTGGAGCTCGGCGACGCGGCGTCCTTCGACCTGTCCTCGGTGGACGGCGTGTGGATGGACCCGGCACGACGCACCTCGGGTCACTCGGACACCCGGCGGTTGTCCGACCCGGACGACTGGTCCCCCTCGCTCGACACCGTGTTCGCCGCCGCGACGACGACCCCGACGGGCGTCAAGCTCGGCCCGGGGATCGACCGCGACCTGATCCCCGACACCGCCGAGGCGCAGTGGACCTCCGTCGACCGCGAGGTCGTCGAGCTCGCCCTGTGGTTCGGCCCGCTCGCCCGACCGGGCATCCGCCGTGCAGCCACCGTGATCGGTGCGCACGGGATCGCCGAGATGACCGGACCGGAGGACTCCGAGGACGCCGAGGTCGGACCGCTCGGCGCCTACCTGTACGAGCCGGACGGCGCCGTCATCCGCGCCCGGCTCATCGGCGATCTGGCCCGCGCACTGGACGGGCACATGCTCTCCGACGGCATCGCCTACGTCACGTCGGACCGCGCAGTGGCCACGCCGTTCGCGCAGGGCTTCCGGGTGCTCGACACCATGCCGCTCGACGTCAAACGCCTGTCGGCCCGACTCGCGGCGGACGGCATCGGCACCGTCGAGATCAAGAAGCGCGGCGTCGACGTCGACCCGGCGCAGTTCCGCAAGCGGCTGCGGTTGCGCGGGACGGGTCGCGTCACCCTCGTGCTCACCCGCCTGGAGGGACGCCACACGGCGATCCTGTGCGAGCGGCTCGGCGACGTGGCCGGCTGACGACCCGCCCACGGTCCCGGCGCGGGGCCCTCCTCGGGCACGCGGTCAGCGGATGACGGCGCCGGTCCCGGAGTCGTAGCCGTAGTCGGACGAGTACCCCGACGAGTTCGCGATCGAGATCCACACCAGGGCGACGATCAGGACGAACAGCCCGGTCATGATCCAGCCGCCGATGATGCCCGCGAGCGCGAGACCCCGCCCGCCCTCGCCGGTCTGCTTGATCTTGCTCAGGGCGACGTGGCCGAGGATCGCGCCGGTCGGGCTCGTCAGGATGACGATCGGCCAGATGATGATCCCGCCGAAGGCGAAGATGATGGACAGGATCGACAGCACGTTCGTCTTCGGTCGCTGCGCGTACGGCTGGTACGCGTACGGGTTGGACGCGTAGGGCTGCTGCTGGACGTACGGGTTCTGCTGCTGGGCGTACGGGTTCTGCTGCTGTTGAGGAGCGCCGTACGGGTTCTGCTGCTGCTGTTGGGGAGCGCCGTACGGGTTCTGCGGCTGCTGCGGAGCGCCGTACGGGTTCTGCTGCTGCGGAGCCGCGTACGGGTCCTGCTGCTGGCCGTACGGGTTCTGGGGCGCTTCCGGGGCCGACGGCGCCTGCGGTGCGTCAGGAGCCTGCGGGGCGTCCGGGGCGGGCGTGCCGTCGGGCTGTCCGTTCGCCGGGCCGTTCGGCGTCTCGCCCGGCTTCGGCCACTCGTTCTGATCAGACACCGTCCACCCCTCTCGGGCGTCCGGTCTCTCCGACGCCCGTGTGAATCCTCCCACAGGCTCCCGAAGAAGGACCGGGGCCGAACTGGTCAGACCTGGACGGTCGTCACCGGCAACGTCGAGTCCGCGGCGATGCCGAGGTCGCTCGGCGCGTGCCCCTCGGCGACCAGGCGTGCCCCGACGGCCGCGATCATCGCGCCGTTGTCGGTGCACAGGTCGAACGGAGGAATCCGCAGCCGCACCCCGGCGGCCGCGCAACGTTCCTCGGCCACCTGGCGCAGCCGGGCGTTCGCGACGACCCCGCCGCCGAGCAGCAGTCGGTCGACCCCGGTGTCGCGGCAGGCGTTCAGTGCCTTGGTGAGCAGGACGTCCACCACGGCCTCGCGGAAGCTCGCGGCAACGTCGGCAACGGGGACCTCGTGCCCCTCGTCGCGGCAGCGCTCCACCCAGCGCGCGACCGCGGTCTTCAGCCCGGAGAACGAGAAGTCGTACCGGTGCGCGGCCATGTCCTTCGGCAGCGTCAGACCGCGCGGGAACCGGATCGCCCGCTGGTCGCCCTCGGCCGCCGCACGGTCGATCTGCGGGCCGCCGGGGTACGGCAGGCCGAGCAGCCGTGCGACCTTGTCGAACGCCTCACCCGCCGCGTCGTCGATGGTCTCGCCGAGCAGTTCGACGTCGCCGACCAAGTCCTTCACGAGCAGCAACGACGTGTGCCCGCCGGACACCAGCAGCGCGATCGTCGGCAGCTCGATCTCGCTGCCGTCCTCGCGCAGCACGTCGGCGCCGACGTGACCGACCAGGTGGTTCACGCCGTACAGCGGCTTGCCGGTGGCCACGGCGAGCGCCTTCGCGGCCCCCACCCCGACCATGAGGGCACCCGCGAGTCCGGGGCCCGCGGTGACCGCGACGGCGTCGAGCTCGTCGAGCGTCACGCCGGCGCGGTCGAGTGCCTCGTGCAGCGTCGGGGTCATCGCCTCCAGGTGGGCCCGTGCGGCGACCTCGGGCACGACCCCGCCGTAGCGCGCGTGCTCGTCCATGCTCGACGCGATCACGTTCGCCAGCAGGGTGCTGCCCCGCACGATGCCGACGCCGGTCTCGTCGCAGCTCGTCTCGATGCCGAGCACCAGTGGTTCAGCCACCGGTGCTGGGTCATCCCTGGCGCAGCTCGTCTCGATGCCGAGCACCAGTGGTTCAGCCACGCTCATCGAGCGCCTCCTGTCCGATCGGTCCGACGGCCGACGTCGGCGCCACCGGGTGGGTCGTCACGGGCAGCTCCGCCCGCATCACCCACGCGTCGACGCCGTCCGGCTGGTAGTACCGGGGCCGGGTCGCGATGTGCTCGAAGCCGAACGCGGTGTACATGGCCTGGGCCACGGGGTTGTCCGCACGCACCTCGAGGAAGACCTCCTGCACGCCGCGGCGTCGTGCCTCGTCGAGGAGCTCGGTGAACAGGACCCGTCCGAGCCCCTTGCCGCGCTGGTCCGCGGCGACCGCGATGGTCTGCACGTCGGCCACCGGGTTGCCCGCGAGCGACGAGAGCCCGGCGTACCCGACGACCAGCGGTGCCGCGGAGTCGTCGATGGTCTCGATGACGACGTAGTACCCGTGCGGCGAGTACAGCTCGCCCGACATCTGCGACGCCGACCAGGCGTCCGTCGGGAACGAGACGTGCTCGAGCCACATGATGTCGTCGAGGTCCTGCGGGTGCGCCCGCCGCAGGCGGAGACCGTCCGGCAGGGTCACTGCTTCACCCGCTTCGGCGCACCCGGCACCGTGACGTCGGGGTCGCGCAGGTACAGGGGCGTGTCCTGGTCGAACGCCGCGCCGGACGCGAGCCGGTCCGCGGCGAGCGCCCCGAGCCTCCAGGCCGGGATGGACAGGGCGGTCACGCGGTCCCAGCCCACCGCTTCGGGCCGGGAGGCACGGATCGCCTCGTCGAGATCGGCCGGCTTGGCGAGACCCGGGCCCGCAACCCGGGTGCCGGTCTGGTCGTACGCGCTCCAGTAGACCTCGCGGCGGCGGGCGTCCGTCAGGACGACGAACGGGACGGCGAGCCCGTCCGCACGCTGGTCTGCGGCGACGGCGTCGTGGCTGACGAGTGGTAGGACGGGGACGCCGACCGCTGCGGCGAAGGTGCGGGCGGCGGCGATGCCGACGCGCAGTCCGGTGAACGGGCCGGGTCCCATGCCGGCGACGACGCCCGTGACGTCCGCGCCGGTGAGGCCGGCCTCGGCCAGCGTGTCGGCCAGGAACGGGCCGATGACCTCGGCGTGCCGACGGCTGTCCTCGGTGTCGCGGGTCGCGAGGGCCTGGCCGGTGGCCGGGTCGACGACGGCGACGGACGTTCCGGCGGAGGTGTCGATCGCGAGCAGCACCCGTCCATCGTAGGCGGCTCCGCCGACCGAACCGGTGGTGGTGTCAGAGGGCCACGCCTGCCCAGCGCGGGCCGGTGGCGGTGACCAGGACGCGGCGGGGCTCGTCGGGGACGTCGTCCGGGTCGTGGTCGACCCGGACGTCGTCCGCGCCGGTCGCACGGGTGATCTCGACGTCGAGCACGCTGTCGCTGATGCCGTCGACCATGCCGCGTCCCCACTCGACGACGACGATCGCGGCGTCCCAGTCGAGGTCGAGGTCGTCGAGCTCCACCGGGTCGGACAGCCGGTAGGCGTCGACGTGCACCAGGTCCGGGCCGGCCGTCGTGGGGTGTGTCCGGGCGAGCACGAACGTCGGGCTGGACACCTGGCCCCGAGCACCGAGCGCTGCGCCGAGGCCGCGGGTCAGCGTCGTCTTCCCGGCACCGAGCGGCCCGGTCAGCACGACGAGGTCTCCGGCGCGCAGGACTGCGGCGAGTCGCGCGCCGAGTTCCCCCATCGCCTCGGTGCTGTGGACGGTGGTGTCGAGCAGGACGTGCGCCGGGTCGGTCACGGCCGCTCGCCTCGCAGGTAGGCGCCGACCCGTCCCTCGACCTCGTGCCCCTCGTAGACCCGGGGCACACGGCTGCCGATCCGGCAGACGATCTCCTCGCCGATGGTGTCGAGCGCCCGGCCCCAGTCGAGCACGGTCATCTCGTCGTGCTCGCCGGTGCCGAAGAGCACCACGGTGTCGCCGGTCTGCACGTCATCGTCGCCGACGTCCACCAGGAACTGGTCCATCGCCACGCGGCCGGCGATCGGGTAGCGTTTGCCGCCGATCGCGACCTCGATGCGGCCCTGCGCCAGACGTGGGACCCCGTCCGCGTAGCCGACGGGCACGAGCGCGAGGGTGGTCTCCGTCGCCGTGCGGTACGTGTAGTCGTACGAGACACCGGTGTCGACGGGGACCCGCTTCGTCTTCGCGACCGAGGCCGTCAGGGTCATCACCGGCTCGAGCCCGAGGTCCGCCGCCGAGACGCCGTCGGCCCCCGGGATCCCGAACAGGTTCGCGCCCATCCGGACCATGTCCTTCCGGAACTCCTTGCGCTCCAGGCCCGCGAGTGACGCGGCGACGTGCTCCATCGGGACGTCGAGCCCCAGGTCCTCGGCGATCTCGATCGCGGCGTCGAAGACGGCGACCGCGGCGCTGTCCTCGTGGTCGGACGACTCCGCCAGGTGCGTGTACGCGGCGACGACCTCGATGCGGCCGTTCCGCTGGGCGTCCCGCGCGAGCTCGACGAGCGCCGGCCAGTCCGCCGGGGTCGCGCCGTCGCGGTGCAGGCCCGAGTCGACGCCCAGGTGCACGCGAGCCGGACGCTGGTCGACGGCGTCGACGATGCGCTGCAGCTCGGCGACGTTCGAGACGCCGAGGTCGACGGCGGAGTCGACGGCGTCGCGGAACTCCAGGTCGGGATCGTGCTGCCAGGTGAACAGGTGGACGTCCTCGCCGACACCGATCGACCGGAGGCGCAGGGCTGCCGGGACAGTCAGGACACCGATCCAGCGGATGCCGGCGTCCACCGCGGCGAGCGCGATCGGCTCGAGGCCGTGCCCGTACGCGTCGGCCTTCATGATCGCCATGACCGACACGGGGTCCATCCACTCGCGGACCAGGTCGAGGTTCGCGCGGTAGGCGTCGAGGTCGATGCGCGCCTGACGCAGGGGTGCGGAGCTCACGTCGTCCTCCGTTCCACGCTGCGGCCGACCCGGGCGACCACCTCGTAGTTGATCGTGCCGATGGCGTCGGCCCAGTCCTCGACGGCGGGGTCACCGTTCGCGGGGTCACCCCAGAGCACAGCTTCGTCACCGACCCGCACGTCGGCGTCACCGATGTCCACGTGCATGGCGTTCATGGCGATCCGGCCGACCACCGGGAACAGCCGGTCGCCGATGCGGACCGAGACCCGGTTGCCGAAGTCACGGTCGAACCCGTCAGCGTACCCGAGTCCGATGACCGCCAGGCGGGTGTCCGTCTCGGCACGCCAGGTGTAGCCGTAGGAGACGCCATCGCCGGCGCTGGCCGGCACGGTGCGCAGCACGGCGGCGGTGACCCGCATCGCCGGGCGCAGGCCCAGGTCGGCCGAGGTGCGGCCCTCGAAGGGGCTCAGCCCGTACAGGGCGAGACCCACGCGGGACAGGTCGTGGCGGGTCTCCGGCACGGCGAGGCTCGCGGCGCTGGCGGCGAGGTGCACCACGTCCGGCACGATGCCGTTCGCGGCCAGTCCGTCGAGGGCGCGCTGCAGTGCGGCGTCCTGGTCGAGGTCCTCGGTGCGCGACGCGTTCGACAGGTGCGACATGAGTCCCTCGACGCGGGTGCGGTTCCCGCCGCGGGTCAGGGCGCCGGCGGTGGCGAAGAGCTCTGCCCACTCGGACTCGACCGCGCCGTTGCGGCTCAGTCCGGTGTCGACGCACAGGTGCACGGCACGGACGTCGGAGTCGGCGGCGGCGGAGAGCTGCTCGACGCTCGACACCGCCGGCGTGATGTCGTACTGCGCGGCGCGCCGGAAGTCCTCGTCGGGGGCGTGCAACCAGGCGAGGATCCGGACACCCTCGTCGATGCCGCCCTGGCGCAGCGCGACGGCCTCGTCGATGTCCGCCACACCGAGCCACTCGGCCCCGGCGTCGACGAACGCCTGCGCGGCGCCGACCGCCCCGTGGCCGTACGCGTTGGCCTTCACGACCGCGATGACCCCGGCCGGGGCGACCTGCTCGGCGATGGTCGCGTAGTTCTCGATCAGGGCCTCACGGTCGAGCGTGATCCCGGTGAACGCAGTCACTGATCCGTTCCTCCCAGAACCACGTCTGTTCCTTCCAGGACCACGTCTGTTCCCTCCAGGACCACGAACGCGGTTGCGATCCCTCCATCATGGGAGAGCGAGAGGTGCACCGACGTGACGCCACGCGCATCCGCCACCTGCCGCGCGCCCTGGTGCAGCGTCAGCGACGGGTTCCGCTGGTCGTCGGACACGACCTCGAGGTCCTGCCAGCTGAGTCCGGCGCTCGACCCGAACGCCTTGATCAGCGCCTCCTTCGCGGCGAACCGTGCCGCGAGCGACGCGATCGGCCGGGGTTCACCGTCACGGAGCTGCTCCGACGGGGTGAACAACCGCGCGCGCATGGCCGGGGTGCGCGACAGCACCCGCTCGAACCGCTCCAGGTCGACCACGTCGACCCCGATGCCGATGATCACGTCCGACTACTCGACGGTGACCGACTTCGCGAGGTTGCGCGGCTGGTCCACGTCGAGGCCCTTCGCCGCGGCGAGCTCCATGCCGAACATGTGCAGCGGCGCCACGGCGAGCAGCGGCTCGAACAGCGGCGTCGCGAGCGGGATCCGCAGGACCTCGTCGGCGAAGGGCAGCACGGCGGCGTCGCCCTCTTCCGCGATGGCGATCACCCGGGCACCGCGGGCGCGGATCTCCTGGATGTTCGACACGACCTTGGGGTGCAGCGACCGCGGGTCGCGGGGCGACGGCACGATGACGAAGACGATCTGGCCGGGCTCGATGAGCGCGATCGGGCCGTGCTTGAGCTCGCCGGCGGCGAAGCCCTCTGCGTGGATGTACGCGAGCTCCTTGAGCTTCAACGCACCCTCGAGCGCGATCGGGTACCCGACGTGCCGGCCGAGGAACAGGACGCTCCTGGTGTCCGCCATCCAGCGAGCCAGGTCCTTGATGCCGGCGGCGTCGTCGATGGTCTGCTGCAGCTTCGGCGCGAGCCCCTCGAGCTCGGCGACCTGCTCCGCGATCTGCTCCGTGGTGAGCGTGCCGCGCAGCGTCGCCAGGTGCAGCCCGAGCAGGTACAGCGCGACGCCCTGCGCGATGAACGCCTTCGTCGAGGCGACGGCGACCTCGGGCCCGGCGTGCGTGTAGATCACCGCGTCGGACTCACGCGGGATCGTCGCGCCCTGGGTGTTGCAGATCGACAGGACCTGCGCGCCCTGCTCGCGGGCGTACTTGACGGCCATGAGCGTGTCCATGGTCTCGCCGGACTGGCTGATCGAGACGACCAGGGTGCGCTCGTTCAGTACCGGGTCGCGGTAGCGGAACTCGTGCGCGAGCTCGACCTCGACCGGGATCCGAGCCCACTGCTCGATGGCGTACTTGCCGAGGATGCCGGCGTAGGCCGCGGTGCCGCACGCGATCACGATGACCCGGTCGACGGTCGCCAGGCGCTCGGCGATCGGGTCGAGGTCGGTCAGCGTGACGGCGCCGTCGTGCACGCGGCCGAGGATCGTCTTGGCGACGGCCTCGGGCTCCTCGCTGATCTCCTTCGCCATGAACGAGGACCAACCGCCCTTGTCGGCGGCGGAGGCGTCCCAGTTCACCTCGAACTCGCTCGGCGTGGCCGGGGTGCCGTCGAAGTGGATGACGTCGACGCCGTCGGGGCGGATCGTGGCGATCTCGTCCTGCCCGATCGACAGCGCGCGCTGCGTGTAGGCGACGAACGCGGCGACGTCCGAGCCCATGAAGTTCTCGCCGTCGCCGAGCCCGACCACCAGGGGCGAGTTGCGACGGGCGCCGACGACGACGCCGGGCTGGTCGGCGTGCACGACGAGAAGCGTGAACGCGCCCTCGAGTCGCTGCACGGCCTGCTGCATGGCGGCGGTCAGGTCACCGGTCTCGCGGAACGCGCGGCCGACCAGGTGGGCGGCGACCTCGGAGTCGGTCTCGCTGCGGAACGTGGTGCCCTCGGCCTGCAGTTCGGCGCGCAGCTCGGAGAAGTTCTCGATGATGCCGTTGTGGATGAGCGCGAGCTTGTCGCCGTCGGCCAGGTGCGGGTGCGCGTTGCCGTCGGTCGGGCCACCGTGGGTCGCCCAACGGGTGTGCCCGATGCCGGTCGTGCCGTCCGGGATCGGCGACGACTCGAGCTCGTCGACCAGGGCCTGGAGCTTGCCCGCCTTCTTGGCGGACACGAGGTCTCCGGCCGGGTCGACGACGGCGATGCCCGCCGAGTCGTAGCCGCGGTACTCGAGGCGGCGGAGCCCACCGAGGAGGACGTCCTGGCTGCTGTTGCTGCCGACGTAGCCGACGATTCCACACATGGGACCGATCCTACGGTCTGCCTGGACGCCGACCCTGCGAAGTCCCGGGGGTGGGGATAACGTTTCGGCCATGGGACGCTTCGACGACATCGGCATCACCACGCTGCACGGCGAGGACACCACGTTCGGCGCCTACGCCGACAAGGCCGTCCTGGTCGTGAACGTCGCGTCCCGGTGCGGTCTGGCTCCGCAGTACGAGCAGCTCGAGGCCCTGCAGAAGCAGTACGGCCCGCGCGGTTTCACGGTCCTCGGGTTCCCGAGCAACCAGTTCCTGCAGGAGCTCGGTTCGTCCGAGGCCATCGACGAGTACTGCTCCACCACGTGGGGTGTCACGTTCCCGATGTCCGAGAAGGTCAAGGTGAACGGCAAGAGCACCCACCCGCTCTACCAGGCGCTCAAGGAGACCCCCGACGCCGACGGCAAGGCCGGGCGGGTCGCGTGGAACTTCGAGAAGTTCCTCGTCGCCCCCGACGGCAGCGTCACCCGCTTCCGCCCGACCACGAAGCCGGACGCCCCCGAGGTCGTCGCCGCCATCGAGGCGGCCCTGCCCGCCTGACGCGCCGCGTCCCACGGACGCACACCGCGCACTGGACGGGAGGCCCTGCTCACGTCAGCCGGTCGGCTCACGTGATCCGGGCCTCCCGTCTGTACGCTCGATCCCATGCCGTTCTCGGAGACCGCCGTCGCGCACCCGACCCCCTTCGTGGAGATCCCGCGGGACGACTGGTCGCAGCTCGCCCCGAAGGAGCACCTGTCGCTCACCGAGACCGAGATCGTGCAGCTGCGCGGTCTCGGCGACCGGTTGGACATGCAGGAGGTGCAGGAGGTCTACCTCCCCCTGTCGCGACTGCTCACCCTGTACGCGGCCGGTGCACGCAACCTGCACGCCGAGACGAGCCGGTTCCTCGGTGAGCGGGCCAGCCGCACGCCGTTCGTGATCGGGGTCGCGGGGTCGGTCGCGGTCGGCAAGTCCACCGTCGCGCGTCTGCTGCGCGAGCTGACGAAGCGCTGGCCGGACACCCCTCGGGTCGAGCTGGTGACGACCGACGGCTTCCTGTACCCGAACGCCGAGCTCGAGCGACGCGGGATCATGGATCGGAAGGGCTTCCCGGAGTCGTACGACCGGCGGTCCCTGCTGCGCTTCGTGAGCCAGGTGAAGAGCGGGGCGACCGAGGTCCGTGCGCCGTACTACTCGCACCTGGTCTACGACATCGTGCCGGACGCCGAGATCGTCGTCCGGCAGCCAGACGTCCTCATCGTCGAGGGGCTGAACGTGCTGGCACCGCCGGTGCACGGGCGGCTCGCACTGTCCGACCTGTTCGACTTCACCATCTACGTCGACGCGAAGACGAAGGACATCGAGTCCTGGTACGTCGACCGGTTCCTCGCCCTGCAGGAGGAGGCGTTCTCGAGCCCCGACTCGTTCTTCCACCGCTTCGCCTCGCTCTCGCGTGAGGACGCCGTGCGGACCGCGACCGAGGTCTGGCGGGCGATCAACGAGCCGAACCTGCTCGAGAACGTGCTGCCCACGCGCTCCCGCGCCACCCTGGTGCTGAAGAAGGGCGCGAACCACAAGGTGAACTCCGTCCTGCTCCGCAAGATCTGAGCTGGGGCCACGCGGAACCAGGTTCCGGACACCACACCAGGGAAGAACGTGGTGCTGTGTCCGGAACCTGGTTCCGTGAGCGGCGAACGCCCCTACGCGGCGTCGAGCGCCAGGCGGTCCTGCACCACGGCGGCGAGCTCCTCGGCGATGCGCTGGGCATCGTCCTGCGAGGCGGCCTCGACCATCACCCGCACGACCGGCTCGGTGCCCGACGGACGCAGGAGCACGCGGCCGCTGTCCCCGAGCGCTCCGCTGGCGGCGGCGATGGCGTCCTGCACCCCCTGGTCGGCGAGCCCGTGACGGTCGACGCCCCGGACGTTGAGCAGCACCTGCGGGAACACCGTCATGCACGAGGCGAGTTCCTGCAGGGTCTTGCCCGTCCGCGCCATCTCGGCGACCAGGTGCAACCCGGTCAGGATGCCGTCGCCCGTGGTGGCGAACTCGTTGAAGATGATGTGACCGGACTGCTCGCCACCGATGGAGTAGTCGCCCTCGGTCATCTTCTCGAGCACGTAGCGGTCACCCACCCCAGCCTCGATCACGGTGATGCCCGCGTCGGCCATGGCACGCTTCAGGCCGAGGTTCGACATGACCGTCGCGACGAGGGTGTCGTCCTTCAGCCGACCGCGCTCCTGCAGGGACAGGGCGAGGATCGCCATGATCTGGTCGCCGTCGATCGCGTTGCCCGCGGCGTCGACCGCCAGGCAGCGGTCCGCGTCGCCGTCGTGGGCGATGCCGACGTCAGCGCCGGCCTCGAGGACGGCGCGCGACAGGTTGTCGATGTGCGTCGAGCCGACACCGTCGTTGATGTTCATGCCGTCCGGGTCGGCGCCGATGAGCGTGACACGGGCTCCGGCGTTGACGAAGACCTCGGGCGAGACGCCGGCGGCGGCACCGTTGGCGCAGTCGAGCACGACGTGGATGCCGTCGAGCCGGTGCGGCAGGGTGCCGAGCAGGTGCACGACGTAGCGGTCCTCGGCGTCGGCGAACCGGGTGATCCGGCCGACGTCGGCGCCGGTGGGGGTCGGGGCGGAGTGGTCGTGCATGGCCGCTTCGATGCGGTCCTCGACCTCGTCCGGCAGCTTGCGACCACCCGCGGCGAAGAACTTGATCCCGTTGTCGGGCGCGGGGTTGTGCGACGCGGAGATCATCACGCCGAAGTCGGCGTCGATGTCCGCCACGAGGTATGCCGCAGCAGGGGTGGGGATGACCCCGGCGTCGAGCACGTCGACGCCGGCAGAGGCGAGCCCGGCCGCGACAGCGGCGCCGAGGAACTCACCGGAGACGCGCGGGTCGCGCGCCAGGACCGCGCGGGGGCGCGGTCGACCGGACGCCCGGCGGGCGTCGGCATGGTGTCCGTGTGTGAGGACGGCCGCGCTCGCCTGGGCAAGACCCAGTGCGAGCGCGGCCGTCAGCTCGCCGTTGGCGAGACCACGAACCCCGTCGGTACCGAACAGACGCGGCATTGCGATCCCCAGCCGGTGACGACTAGCGCTTCGAGAACTGCGACGCCTTGCGGGCCTTCTTGAGACCGGCCTTCTTGCGCTCGATGACGCGGGCGTCACGGGTGAGGAAGCCGGCCTTCTTGAGGGCCGCGCGGTTGTTCTCGCGGTCGATCTCGTTCAGGGTACGGGCGATGGCGAGACGGAGCGCGCCGGCCTGGCCCGAGGGGCCGCCACCGGTGATGCGGGCGACGACGTCGTACGAGCCGAGGAGCTCGAGGACCTTGAACGGGTCGTTGATGAGCTGCTGGTGCAGCTTGTTCGGGAAGTAGTCCTCGAGCGAGCGACCGTTCACGACGAACGTGCCGGAGCCCGGAACGAGGCGAACGCGCGCGATGGCCTCCTTGCGGCGCCCGACGGCACCGCCGGAGACGTTGAGGATCTGACGGGGAGCAGCCTCGGCAGCGGCGGGTGCGCTCTCCGTGGTGAAGCTCTCCGGGGTCTGGTCGAGGGAATCAGCGATCTGAGCCATGAGTTTTTTCGTGTCCTTGAAGTCGTCGTGGCCGGAACTACTGTGCGACCTGGTCGAAGATGTACGCCTTGGGCTGCTGCGCGGCGTGCGGGTGCTCCGCGCCGGCGTAGACCTTCAGCTTCTTGAGCTGCTCGCGGCCGAGGGTGTTCTTCGGCAGCATGCCGCGGATCGCCTTCTCGACGGCGCGCGTGGGGTGCTTCTCGAGCATCTCCGGGTAGGAGGTCGCCGTCAGGCCGCCCGGGTACCCCGAGTGACGGTAGTAGACCTTCTTCGCGAGCTTCGACCCGGTCAGGGCGACCTTGTCGGCGTTCACGATGATGACGAAGTCACCCATGTCCATGTGCTGGGCGAAGGTGGCCTTGTGCTTGCCGCGCAGGAGCGCCGCGGCGTGGGTGGCGAGACGACCGAGGACGACGTCGGTGGCGTCGATGACGATCCAGTCGTGCTGGACGTCTGCCGGCTTCGGTGAGAACGTGCGAGTCACAGGAGTGCTGCTTTCGTGTCGAGGTGAGGAGTCCGTGAATCCCGCTCCGGTCGGGGGTTCCACATGCAGAAGCCTGCGGAACACCTCGGGTGGAGGGCTCATCTGACTGTCCGCGCGCGGGGCGCACAGACCAAGGTGAGAGCCTAGCCGATGCGGGTCGCGTCGGTCAAACGCGGCCGCCCTGGGGTCACGCCCACACCGCATGGTGAGCAGCAATGGTCGGGTCCGCAGCGCGAACCCGACCATCCCTGCACCCGACGTGCCCCACGCGGGGCATGGGGACTACTCCGCGGCGGCCGCCACCTTCCGACGGCGCACGATCAGCACACCCGCACCCGCCGCGAGCAGCAGGAACGCCACCAGCACACCGGCACCGAGACCCTCAGCACCCGTGAACGCGAGCTGCCCGTCCGTGGTGATCGTGATCGGGGTCCACCCGATCAGGCTGCCGTCCGCAGCGGTCACCGCGAGCCGGTGCACCCCAGCCGCGGTGTCCGACGGGATCGTCACCCGCACCGTGCCGTCAGCCGCGACCACCACGGTGCCGATCAACGTCGGCTCCGAGAACAGCCACACGTCCACCGTGTCACCGGCGTACCGCGAGCCGACCGTCACCGTGATCGTCTCCCCCGCAGCAGCCGTCGCCGGAGCCGAGATCCCACCGCGGTTCCCCTCCGTCAACAGCGACTCCGACGGCGCCACCGGCACCGACGGAACAGCCGAGGGGGTCGCCGTCGGACCCGCGGTCGGACCGCCGGTGGGCATCGGGGTCGGGGTCGGCACCGGCGTCGGGTCCGTGCCCGGGTCGGTCCCGGCAGCAGCCAGGTCGAAGCCGACCAGGATCGGGTCGTGGTCGCTCGCGCGGAACACGTCGTCCGTGTACAGGTTCGACGCGTTGTAGTTGTAGCGGCTGTACTCCAGGCCCACCGACTCGACCGAGTTGATGTTCCAGATGTCCACACCGGTCACGGTCTCGAGCGCAGCGGGTGACGCGAACACGTGGTCGAGCGACCCGCTCAGCCCGGAGAACACGTACGAGTACTCGGTGGCGTCGAGCGCCGGGCCGAGGTCGGTGTAGCCGGCGTCGTCGAGGACGACCACCGGGTCCTCCTTGCTGTAGGCGTTGAAGTCGCCGAGCATGAAGACCCGGTCGGTGCCGTACTGCTCCTGCATGTCCGTGGAGAAGGTGACGAGGGCCTCCGCCTGCTCGACACGGTCGGCGTTCGAGGCGCCCTGGCCGTCACCCTGGTCGGCGTTCTCGCCGGTGCCGGAGCCCTTGGACTTGAAGTGGTTCGCGATCACCAGGAAGTCGTCGTCCGCCGTGCCGCCGACCGGGCGGAACGCGTCCGCGACGGGCTGCCGGGCGTTCGTGAACGCGTCGTCGAGCAGGATCGTCGACTCCCCCGCGGGCTGGACGCGATCCTGCTTGTAGATGAGTGCGAGACGGATGACGTCCTCGCTCGCCGGCACCGTGGCCGGGGACTTCGCGTAGGCCCAGGTGTCCTCGCCGGTGGCGGCGTTCAGCGCGTCGACGAGGGTGGCCACGGCGGCGTCGCGGTCCTGGCCGAAGCGCGCCGAGTTCTCGATCTCCTCGAGCGAGACGACGTCGGCGTCCAGCCCGTTGATCGCCTTGACGATCTTGACCTGCTGGCGCAGGAAGTCCTCTTCCTCGGCGGCACCGCGGGCGTCACAGCCCGAGTTCACCGTGACGGGGTCGCCGGCACGGTCCGTGTAGTACGAGCAGCCGGTGAGTTCGTCGCCCGTGGTCGGGAAGTAGTTCAGCACGTTGAACCCGGCGAGCTTCAGGTCACCGCCGACGTCCTGCGGCTCCGCCTGGCGCACGTTCGAGAACGCGGCGGGCAGGTCGGCCGCCGGTGTGGCTCCGGTGATCGGCGTGGTCGGTTGGAACTTCCAGCCGCTGTTGCGGTAGTCGAGGACGACCGGCTTCGAGAACGTGGCGGTCGCGCCGACCGTGACCGGCCCCTGGGTGAGCCACGACACCGGGATGCTCTTGTTCGCCTGCGTCAGGAAGTTCGTGCTCGCACCGTCGTCGAGCGTGACCTTGCGCGCGGCGTTGGACGCCTCGACGGACTTCGCCTCGGCGCTGCCCGGGCGGCCGACCTCGGTCGGCTGGACGAGCCGGCCGGAGCCGCTGGCCAGCACGACCTCGCCGTACTGGTTCGTCGTGTAGTTGTCGGCGACCGTGTACGAGCCCTGCGGTGCGATGAGCATGCTCTCGAGCGCCTCGCGCTGCGCGTCGGAGGACGGGAACGCGACCGCGGCGGGCTGCGGGGCGACGACGGTGTCGGTGAGCTCCTCGAACGATGCCGTGTTCGACACCGTCAGCTCGGTCAGGCCGAAGTACTCGGAGACCGCACCGGTGACGCGAACGTGGTCACCGACAGCCACCAGGCCGGCGGTCGCGGACGAGTACACGAACACGGCGTCGGAAGCGGTGTGCGTGGTGAGGTCGATCGCGCCGCCGGTGCCCGGGGTCTGGATCGTGTAGCCGTTGAAGCCGCCGTCGGCGTAGACCGCCGTGACGACACCGTCGGTGGTGACGGTCTTGCCGGCGTACGGCGAGGTGTCCGTGGTGCCCTGCAGCTGCGCGATGGTGACGGTCTCGGCGGGCATGCCGGGGTCCGTCGGCTCGGTCGGGTCGGTGGGCTCCGTCGGGTCGGTCGGCGCGGTCGTCTCACCGGCGGCGTTCCGCGGGGTCAACGCCGTCGTCACCGAGAAGTCGGCGCCGTTGTCGTCGGTGTCCGTCGTGCCCTGCCGGGCCAGGCCGTTCGGCACGGCGTTCGCACCCTCGACGGTGCGCACGGTGTCCTCGTACGTGTTCGAGGCACCGTAGCCGAGCAGGTCGACGACGCCCGCGGTACCGGTCGTCACGGGACCCGCGGCGAGCGCCAGGGGTGCGGTGGCGTCGGACAGCACGAGCGTGCCCGTGGTGCCGGAGGGGTTGAGCGACGCGGTGTCGTCCGCCGTCGGCAGGTCCGCACCGACCGCGGTGGCGCCGCCGTTGCCGGCCATCGACACCAGGAACGTGCCCTCGGCCGGGACCGTGCCCTCGAGCGCGCTCGTCGAGAAGGTGCCGGTGCTCGTCGCCGAGCGGTACTGCAGCGACCAGCCGTCGAGCGACACCGGGGCGTCGGTCGGGTTGCCGATCTCGATGAACTTCTGGTTGTAGAAGGCGCCGGTGCTGCCGGCCTTGAGGTAGGCCTCCTCGATGACGAGGTCGGTCCCCTCGGGGTTCGCGGTTGCTGCGGTGACGGTGACGAGTGGGGCCGCGAGGAGCGTCGCGGCCGCCGTGGCGCACAGCAGAGTGCGCCCGAGGGTGTTGGCCATGCCCGCACGCTACCGACCTGCGGGGACGTTCAGGTTGCGTCGAGGTGAATGATTGCGTTCGGCAACACCAGAGGCGGGGTGCTTACCCCCGGTTCATGCTCCGCTCGCCAGCCGGAGGAGCACGACAGCGATGGTGATCGCGTACCAACTGGACAGGCCGCTCCGCTTGCGCGTGAGCCAGAGCGAGGCCGCACCAGCGAGCACCGCGATTCCGGCAGCGACGAGTCGGATCAGCGGCACCTGGCCGTCGACCCCGACGACGAACAGGCCGAGGGTCGCAATGAGGATGAGGCTCGCGGTGCCGACCGATCGACTTCGACGGAGCGTTCTTGTGCCTGCCACGTCACACCTCCGCTGAACGCGTGCGGAGCCAGCCTCCGACCAGAGGCACACCGATCCACAGGAGCCCAGACGTCAAGGAAGGCAGGAAAGGAGCATCCCCGGTCACTCCGGCTTGAACGGTGCTGAACCGGATGAAGTCCGTCCAGGGGCCGGCGAGCGCCAGTGTCGTGTCCACGACGAGGATGATCAAGAGGACACTCGCCAGTGCAACCGCGAGGCCTCTGAGCGACGCACCGATGCCAAAGCCCAGGGCTGCCGCCGCGAGAGCGAGCGATGCGACCTCTCCGAGTTGCGTCACGAAGGACACCGACGACAACTCGCCGCCGAGCGCGCTGGCCACCACGACGGAGAGAAGTGCCACAGCTGTGCTCGCAATGACCAGACCAGCCACCATCGCGACACAGGCACATCCACGCGCGAGGTAGAGGGTGTCGCGGGAGAGGCAAGTGAGTATCCCGTCGCGTTCCCCGCCCACCCGTCCGTCACCCACGCCGAACACGACGCCGATGATCGCCGAGGCGAGCGCGGCCGGGAGACCGACGATCACGAGCACTTCGCCGGCTCCGAAGGAGGGAGCGGACTTCACCACCCAGACGCTGAGCACACCGCACGCGATGACCAAGGCACTCAACAGCGCGTATGCAGTGATGGAGCCCTGCGTGTCGGTGCGCTTGCGGAGCTCCAGGAGCGAGCTCTGGACGAAGGAGATCATCGCGCGCCCCCTGCCAAGTACTCACCCGTTGTTGTGGTCGCGTAGAGGTCCTCGAGGTCGGTCCCACGTTCCTCGACACCGAAGACGTCGAGTGAGTTGGTGACCGCTTCACGAACAGCTTCCGGCGCAGGCAGGTCGACGCTCACCCATTCACCGCGGATCGTGCTGCAGCACCCCTTCAGCCCGAAGATGTCTACCAAAGCAGCCGGATCATTCACCCGGATGAGACAGCCGGGTTGTGCGACGCGGCGCATCGACTCGATGCGGGTGATCGTTCCGGCGCTGATGATCACCGCGACGTCGATGAATTGTGCCAGTTCGCTCAAGAGATGACTCGACACCACGACGATCACGCCCCGGCTCCGCATGTCCGCGATGACCGACCTGACCCACGAGATACCGTCCGGGTCGAGACCGTTCATCGGTTCGTCGAGGATCAGAAGACCGGGCTCGCCGATGGTCGCCGCGGCGATCGCCAGGCGTATGCGCATCCCGAGAGACAGCGCACCGACCTTCCGGCGCGCAACGGACTCCAGGCCGGCTCGGCGGAGCGCATCGTCCGCGACTTCCCGTCCCAACCGCGCGTAGGAGCCGCGGAGGCGAATCGTCTCGCGGACAGTCCGACCCGGGTGAAGTCCGTTTTCCGACAGAACGGCCCCGACGAGGGTCGGAGGCGACGACAGCTCTCCCGACGAGGCCGGGACCAAACGCGCAAGGACTGACATCAGCGAGGACTTCCCCGCCCCGTTCGGACCGATCAGGCCGTACACGACGCCTGGAGCGAGCCGGAGGTTCACTCCGTCCAGGCGTGGACGGCCACGCCCGCGCAAGCGAACGTCGACCATTTCGAGCATTGTGCTCCTCTCGCGCTACGGCTGCGGGGAGCGTTGCACCACTCCCCGCAGCCGTCATCGATCAACCGAAGAAGTAGTTCCAGAGCGCGCTGAACAGTTCGGTTACGCTCATGTTCCCGACTGCGGTGATGCCAGCGCGGATCCGCCCCGCCAGTGCGTTCCACCACCTCTTGAAGTTGTTGATTCCCCCTCGGACCGCGTTCTTCATCCCGGTCATGATCGACGAGGCGTTTTTCTTGATCCAGTTGACGATCGATCCGATCGGCACCCTGTTGGTCGAGTTCTCCCCCTGCGGAACAGGTGAGCTCGGCACGGGGCTCGATCTCATCGGGACTACTCCTGAAACGCCGCGCTCTCCGGCATTGGCCGATACGGAGATCGTCGACGCAGGCGCTGCCGCCGCAGCTGTTGCGCCCACCGTGCTCAGCATGGCGCCGGTGACGATCGCCCCGATCACCCCGACCGTACGAATTCGATTCATCCTTACGCCAATCGTTGCGGCTTCTTCGCCGTGCACCGATCGTGGCAGACCAAACGCTCATATTCCAGCGTTTCGGTTTCAGATATATACCAACCCGATAACGAAGTGCCGGACAGTCGTCAGCCTTGCGGCGCTCGCACGAGTTCCGCCCGCTCCGCAAGCTCCGCGCCCGCCGGCTGGTCCACGTCGGCCAGGGGGCCAGGGGGCCAGAGGGCCAGGGCGGACGATCGCGTCCGGCAACATCAGCCGATGGGCAACCATGTCCCACCGACGCGACGGACGGCCGGTCCGTGCCCGGGGAGCACGAGCGCGGGGAACGGCAGCGCCCGCGCGGACTCGAGCGCGCGGTCCTGGTCGGCGGTGAAGAACGGCGTGATCATCCGGGGCCGCGGGCCCACGACCCGGGCTGGGTGTCGTGCCGGCTCACGACCGCGTCACCCGTGACGATCGCGTCCGCGGCGGGGAGCAGGTAGGCGGTTGAGCCGTCCGTGTGCCCGACCGCCGGGAACGGCGTGATCGCCCGTCCGGCGAAGTCCGCACCCGTGAAGGCTCGGGCCGACGGCACGGTGGTCGGCCGCAGGGCGTCGGAGCGGAGCGCACGGGCCAGCCAGGCGAGCACGCGCGGGCTGGCGAGCCGTCCGCCGATCTCCGCGGGGGTGACCTGCTGCCGCTCCGGTCCGCGCACGTTGCCGAGCTCGTCGGCGTGGGCGAGCACCTCGACGTCGGGGTGGCGCTCGAGGATCCCGGGGATGCCTCCGACGTGGTCGACGTGTCCGTGCGTGACGTAGACGCGCCGGAGGTCGGCAG
This sequence comes from Curtobacterium sp. VKM Ac-1376, assembly GCF_015351025.1. Lineage (GTDB taxonomy): Bacteria > Actinomycetota > Actinomycetes > Actinomycetales > Microbacteriaceae > Curtobacterium. The sequence goes on from NZ_JADKRV010000004.1 coordinate 43,854, forward strand.
GGTCGTGGCCGGCTGCCCGCACGGTGTCGAGCACGAGCTCGGTGTCGGCCGGGTACCCGGCGTCGATCAGTGCGACGCCGACTTCTTCGGCCAGGACCACCCAGTTGGACACCGGCCCCTCGACGAAGACGACTCCTGGGGCGACGGACACGACGGAACGGGGTTCGCGCGGGCTCATCCCTCGACGGTACCGTCCGCCGATCGTCGGGCCCTGGTCTGCTCCGCCCGCTCCGCGAGCTCCGCGTCCGCCGGGTACCCCACCTCGGTCAGGGTCAGTCCCTTCGCCGGCGCCGTCTTGAACGCGCTCGTGCGCTCCTGGGCGACACGCAGCTCCTCGAGGTGGTCCGGCCCGAAGCGGCCCTCGCCGACGGCGATGGTCGCCCCCACCATCGCCCGCACCATGGAGTGGCAGAAGGCATCGGCCTGGAGGCGCGCCACCAGCACGCCATCCGGCTCACGGTCCCATCGGAACTGCTGCAACGTCCGGATGGTCGTCGCCCCCTCGCGCGGCTTGCAGAACGTCGCGAAGTCGTGCAACCCGAGCAGCGTCAGCGCACCGTGCTCCATCGCTGCCGGATCGAGCCGCGCCCCGTGCCAGACCGTGTGCCCGCGTCGACGTGGATCGCGCGGGGCGTCGGCGTCCGCGATCCGGTACTCGTACCGGCGCCAGAGCGGGGAGAACCGGGCGTCGAACCCGGCGGGCGCCACCGAGGCACCGGTGACGACGACGTCCCCCTCGGGGCCCGCGATGCCGTTGATCCGCTTGACCAGCCCGTCCAGGGGTGAGCGTCCCGAACCGCGCTTGGCGGCGAGCGCTGCCCACTGCTCCGCCGACAGGTCGAGGTGTGCGACCTGTCCGGTGGCGTGCACCCCGGCGTCGGTGCGTCCGGCGACGGTCAGCAACGGCGGTTCGCCCCAGCGGGTGAAGACGGTGGCGAGTGCGGTCTCGAGCGCGCCCTGCACGGTCCGGAGCCCGGGCTGTCGGGCCCACCCGGAGAACGACGCACCGTCGTAGGCGATGTCCAGCCGCAGCCGCACGTCGTCCCCGCGCTCGGCGCCCTGGAGCCCGTCCGTCTCGTCCACGTGACCACCGTACCGGCGGTGATCCGCGCCTCCCGGCCGTCACCGCGCTGTGGTCGACCGCGGCCGACGGTGCCCGCTCAGCCGCGCGGACGACCGAACGCCGACGGACCGGTCCGGGTGTCGAGGTCGTCGGTCGCCCGGCGCTCGGACTCGACGATGCCGCGCAGCGCGACGAGCGCCGCGGACGTCACCGCCACGTGCGAAGGGTTCTCCCGCGACGCGTCGAGCGCCTGCTCGAGCCGCGCGATGGCGTCCTCGGCCTGGTCCTCCGGGGACTCGCCGCGGATGGTGCTCGAGATCTTCCGCAGCGCCTCGGCGATGGGCGTCGCGAACGCGGGGTCCGGGCGGCCGACCCCCTCGGAGACCGGCCCGGAGCGCGCCACGAGCTCGGTGAGGTCCGTCGTGTACCAGGCGACCCGCTCGAGGGCACGGAACCGGGCGCCGTCCTTCTGCAGGCGGGCACGCGAACCGCGGAGCGCGCCGCGCGGGTTGAGCCGGCGGCTCTCGTGCGCGATCGCGACCCGGGAGCGGACATCGGCGATCGCACGGTCCAGGCGGTCCTGCTGGTGGTCCCACGCTCTCTCGTCGCGCGTGCCCTCCTCGAGCACGGCCGCGAGACCCTCGAGGTGGTCCGCGAGGACGCCGTTGACCGCGTCGATGCGGTGTTCGGCGTCCCAGAAGTGCAGCGGCGGGAACACGAGGAAGTTGACGAGCAGGCCCACCACGACGCCGACGGCCATCTGCACGAGGTACCCGAGCGAGTACCCCTCGGCGTGCGCACCGCCGACGAGCAGCACGAACAGCGCGGCCGTGGAGACCCAGGAGCTGCCCTCCCCGAGGACCCGGAAGCCCCCGACCAGCACGCCGACGCCGACGGCGAGTGCGATCGCCAGGAAGCCGGGGTCGCCGACCCACATGGTGAACCCCGCGATGACGATGCCCAGGCCGATGCCGACCAGCGTCTGCACCCCGCTCCTGATCCCCGCGAACACCGTGGTCTGCATCGCGACGACCGCGCCGAGCGGTGCGTAGTACGGGTACTCGGCGGCGACACCCGGGATGTGCTGGGCGATCACCCACGCGATCACGGCGGCGGCGGCGGCCTTGCCGGCGTGGAGCAGGCGCGGCTGCGTGCCCGAGGTCCGGCTCCACCGCCAGACGCGGCTGCCCAGACCCGTCACGTGCTGGAACGCCATGACTTCCTTCCCTGTCGTACCGGTCGGCCACCCTACGCGGGCCGGTGCCGGACTGCGGGTGGCACCGGACACGAGGAAGCCCCCGCGACCTGGGTCGCGGGGGCTTCCTCGTGGTGGTGCGCTGCCCTGGTGGGCACCGGACTACTTGGCGTCGTCGGCCTTCTCGGCAGCGTCGGCTTCGACCTCGGCAGCTGCGTCGGTCTCGGTCTCGGACTCGACCGGTGCGGACTCCTCGGTGGTCTCGGTCTCCTCGACCGGCGCCTCCTCGGTGGTCTCGTCGGTGCTGGTCTCCTCGACCGGAGCGGCGGTGGCAACCGGGGCTGCGTCGCGCTTCACCGGGGCGGGCGTACCCGAAACCGGCTCGAGGACGAGCTCGATCGACGCCAGCGGGGCGTTGTCGCCCTTGCGGAAGCCGAGCTTCGTGATGCGGGTGTAACCACCCTGGCGCTCCTCGACCTGCGGGGCGATCTCGGTGAACAGCGTGTGCACGACGGACTTGTCGCGCAGGATGCCGATCACGCGACGACGCGCGTGCAGGTCGCCACGCTTCGCGAACGTGATGAGACGCTCGGCGACCGGACGGAGGCGCTTGGCCTTCGTCTCGGTGGTCGTGATGCGACCGTGGGTGAAGAGGGCGTTGGCGAGGTTGCTCAGGAGCAGGCGCTCGTGGGCGGGACCGCCACCGAGGCGGGGGCCCTTGGTGGGCTTCGGCATGTCAGTTCTCCAGTGGTGAAAGTGGTGCGCGCGGTGTCAGCGCGCTTGCGCGTGAGCGCGAGGTCAGTTGTTGGACTCGTCCTCGTCGTACCCGCTGTAGAAGTGGGCGCCGTCGAATCCGGGGACGGTGTCCTTGAGGGACAGGCCGAGCTCGGTGAGCTTGTCCTTGACCTCGTCCACCGACTTCTGACCGAAGTTGCGGATGTTCATGAGCTGCGTCTCCGACAGGGCGACGAGCTCGGACACCGTGTTGATGCCCTCCCGCTTCAGGCAGTTGTAGCTGCGGACCGACAGGTCGAGGTCCTCGATCGGGGTCTGCAGTTCGTTCGAGAGCACGGCGTCGACCGGCGCGGGGCCGATCTCGATGCCCTCGGCCGCCGTGTTGAGCTCGCGGGCGAGCCCGAACAGCTCGACGAGCGTGCGACCGGCCGACGCGATGGCGTCGCGCGGCGTGATCGCCGGCTTCGCCTCGACGTCGACGACCAGGCGGTCGAAGTCCGTGCGCTCACCGGCACGCGTCGCCTCGACGCGGTAGGTGACCTTGAGCACGGGCGAGTAGATCGAGTCGATCGGGATCTGACCGGCCTCGCTGAACTCGGAACGGTTCTGCGTCGCCGAGACGTAGCCGCGGCCGCGCTCGATCGTGAGCTCGAGCTCGAAGCGCGCGGTGTCGTTCAGGGTCGCGATGACGAGTTCCGGGTTGTGGATCTCGACGCCGGCCGGAGCGGAGATGTCCGCCGCGGTGACCTGACCGGCACCCTGCTTGCGCAGGTACGCCGTGATGGGCTCGTCGTGCTCACTGGAGACGACCAGGCTCTTGATGTTGAGGATGATCTCGGTGACGTCTTCCTTGACACCGGGGACGGTGCTGAATTCGTGGAGGACGCCGTCGATGCGGATGCTGGTGACAGCCGCGCCCGGGATCGAGGAGAGGAGCGTGCGGCGCAGCGAGTTGCCGAGGGTGTAACCGAAGCCCGGCTCGAGCGGCTCGATGACGAAGCGCGAGCGGTGCTCGGAGATCGGCTCCTCGGTCAGGGTGGGGCGCTGTGCAATGAGCACTGTGGGATTCCTTTCGGCGAAGTGTCCGCTATATGACACTTGGCGGTACGACGGGGCCGCATGGGCCCCGACGGGTCTGTTGAGTTGTGATCACGCGCACACATGTGCGCGATCGAACGACCAGGAATGGCCGCGGGCCCTGCCCGACCCCGTCAGGGTTCGAGCAGGGCGCGGCCGGTTGCTCCTCGCGTCAGACGCGGCGGCGCTTGGGCGGGCGGCACCCGTTGTGCGCCTGCGGCGTGACGTCGTTGATCGAGCCGACCTCGAGGCCAGCGGCCTGGAGCGAGCGGATCGCGGTCTCGCGACCCGAACCCGGACCCTTCACGAAGACGTCGACCTTCTTGACGCCGTGCTCCTGCGCCTGACGCGCAGCGGACTCGGCGGCGAGCTGCGCCGCGAACGGCGTCGACTTGCGCGAACCCTTGAAGCCGACGGCACCCGAGGACGCCCAGCTGAGGACGGCACCGGACGGGTCGGTGATGCTGACGATGGTGTTGTTGAACGTGCTCTTGATGTGAGCCTGGCCCACTGCGACGTTCTTCTTTTCCTTGCGGCGCGGCTTGCGCGCGGCAGTCTTGGGGGTAGCCATGATGATCTCCTATCGGGCCTTCTTCTTGCCTGCCACGGTGCGCTTCGGCCCCTTGCGGGTACGAGCGTTGGTCTTGGTGCGCTGACCGCGCACCGGGAGACCACGACGGTGGCGGAGACCCTCGTAGCTGCCGATCTCGACCTTGCGGCGGATGTCGGCGGCCACCTCGCGGCGGAGGTCACCCTCGACCTTGAAGTTGCCCTCGATGAAGTCACGGAGGGCGACGAGCTGCTCGTCGGTCAGGTCCTTGACACGGATGTCGCCGGAGATACCGGTTTCGGTCAGTGCCTGGACTGCGCGGGTACGGCCGACGCCGTAGATGTACGTGAGTGCGATCTCCACGCGCTTCTCGCGCGGGATGTCGACGCCTGCTAGACGTGCCATGTGCTGGCTGCTCCTGTTGTTCGTGGAGGTGTGGCGCAGTACCGGTGCCCGGGCCTCCGCCCGAGGTGTCCCCCGACCGTCGTGCGGTCGGGTTCTGGTACTGCGTTGTCGATCTTCAGTTGTGGGTCGTGCTCGAGCAGCCTGCTGTCCGATGGACAGCGCCGGCTTCGGTCACGCGCCCAGGGCTAGCCCTGGCGCTGCTTGTGACGCGGGTTGCTCTTGCAGATCACCATGACGCGGCCCTTGCGGCGGATCACTCGGCAGTGTTCGCACATGGGCTTGACGCTGGGGTTGACCTTCATGGTTGTTTCCTCGTGCTCGCTGGCTTCGTGCGCGGCAGGATTGCCGTGCCGTTCCTTTCCAGCTCGCGGATCACTTGTAGCGGTAGACGATCCGGCCGCGGGTCAGGTCGTACGGGCTCAGCTCCACGATCACGCGGTCCTCTGGGAGGATGCGGATGTAGTGCTGGCGCATCTTCCCCGAGATGTGCGCGAGGACCTTGTGTCCGTTCGTCAGCTCAACGCGGAACATCGCGTTGGGCAGAGCTTCGAGCACCGAGCCTTCGATCTCGATGACGCCGTCTTTCTTGGCCATAGCCTCACTGTCGCTTGGTTGTGGAACTGGTGTGATCCCCGAACCGGTCTGCGGGTCGGTCGCCACACCCGAGAGGGCATGGCACACCAAAGATCGATCTTATGTGGTAAACCCGCAATTGCCAAGTGCGGGTGCCGAACACCCCATGTCTGGGGCTTCCGGCGTCGTGCCTGAGCGTTCCACAGTGGTTTGACGGCGCGCTCCGTGCGCGTGCATGCGCTCGAACCGTAGTTTTGCTCCGCAGCCACGTCCACGCGAGCACAGCGCGTCGGACCACCGAACGGAGACCACGTGCCCGACGCCATCCGACGCCCCGTCGCCCGACACGGCAAGCAGGCCCGTCGACGGGGTTGGACCACGCTCGTGACCGTGGTCGCCTCGACCCTCGCCGTCCTGCTCGTGAGCGGGACGAGCGTCGCCGCCATCGCGGGTGCCCAGCTCGCGACGGCGCCGCAGACGGTCGAACTCAGCACGGACGACCAGAGCACGGCGAAGACCGCGGACATCACCGCGATCAAGGGCGGCGCGAACATCCTGCTCATCGGCAGCGACACCCGCGTCGGGCAGTTCGACTCCGATGAGGACGTCGAGGGTGCACGCAACGACGTCACGATGCTCATCCACATCTCCGAGGACCACCAGCAGTTGACCGCTGTCAGCTTCCCCCGTGACCTGATGGTCCCGATCCCCGCGTGCACGAACCCCGCCACGGGCACCACCTACCCCGCGTCGACGTCCGCGATGTTCAACACCGCCCTCGGCAACGGCGGAGTCTCCTGCGTCGTCGACACCGTCGAGAACCTGACGGGCCTGAGCATTCCCTACGCCGGCCTCATCACCTTCGACGGCGTCATCGAGATGTCCAACGCCCTCGGCGGCGTCGACGTCTGCGTCGCACAGCCGATCGACGACACGTTCACCGGTCTGCACCTCACCCAGGGATCGCACTCGCTCGAGGGCTCCGACGCCCTCGCCTTCCTCCGGACCCGCCACGGCGTCGGCGACGGCAGCGACCTCGCCCGCATCAGCTCGCAGCAGGTCTTCCTGTCGGCACTGCTCCGCAAGGTGACCTCGGACGGCACCCTCTCGAACCCGATCACGCTCTACAAGCTGGCCGGTGCCGCCCTGTCGAACATGACCCTGTCCGACGGTCTCGCTCAGACCCGCACGCTCGTCGGACTCGCTTCGGCACTGCGCGGCATGAGCACGGCGAACATGCTCTTCGTGCAGTACCCGGTAGCCGACGACCCCGCCGACAGCGCGCGGGTGATCGTCGACCAGGACACGGCCCACACCCTCAACGTGGTGCTGCAGAACGACGTGAAGTCCTCGCTGAGCGACTCCACCACCGGTCGGGCCTCCGAGGAGTCATCGGGCAGTGACACAGCGTCGAGCTCGCCATCGACCGGCGCCTCCGCCGGGTCGTCGGGCTCGTCTGGCTCGTCTGGCTCCTCCTCGGCGGCCGCCGGGACGAGCGGTTCCGTCCCGAGCGCCACCGCGACGCCGACCGCCTCCGCGACGCCGCTGCCGTCCTCGATCACCGGCCAGAGCGCCTCCGAGCAGACCTGCTCCGTCGGCAACTGACACGGCACGCCGGCGTCGCCGCATGACTGCGTCGTGTCGACAGCACGCCTCGCAACCCGCGAGACGCCGCCGAACCAGGCGGCGTCTCGCCGCCGAGGCGGTGTCGCGCTGACACGACGACGTCTCGCGGCACTGGACCCGTGGGTCCCGACGACGCACTGAGCGGGACGGAGGCCAGCCGGGCCTCCAGGCCGCCGCACCGGGACCGGCCCGCGTCGCGAAACGCGGACACCGACCCGGCCTGGAGGCCCGTCCTAGGGGATCGGGACGGGCGTCACACCCAGCGGAGCCAAGCCCCGAGCGCCGCCGTCGGCGGCCGTGAGCACCCAGATGCCGTCGGCGTGCACCGCGATGCTGTGCTCCCAGTGCGCGGCGTCGGAGCCGTCCAGCGTTCGGACGGTCCACTCGTCGTCGTCGGTCGAGCTGTCGATCGCGCCGGCGGTCACCATGGGCTCGATCGCGACCACGAGGCCTGGTTTCACCGCGGGTCCCGCGCCGCGGACGCGGTGGTTGAACACCGGCGGTTCCTCGTGCATCGACCGGCCGATGCCGTGACCCGTGTAGTCCTCGACGATTCCCCATCTGCCGGTCTCGTCGATGGCGTCCTCGACCGCGGTACCGACCTCGTGCAGGTTCCTCGCGCTCGCGAGCGCGGCGATGCCGTACCAGAGCGACCGCTCCGTCGCGTCGCAGAGCGTCTGCCGTGCCGCAGTGGCCTCGGCGTCGCCGCCCGGGACGACCGTGGTGAAGGCGCTGTCGCCGTTCCAGCCGTCGACCTCGGCGCCGGCGTCCACCGACACGATGTCGCCGGGCACGAGCACACGCTCCCCCGGGATGCCGTGCACGATCTCGTCGTTCACGGACACGCAGAGCGTGTGCCGGTAGCCGGGGACGAGCTGGAAGTTCGGGATCCCGCCGCCGTCGCGGATCGTGCGCTCGGCGATCGCGTCGAGTTCACCCGTGGTGACCCCCGGCCGGATCGCCGCGCGGACCGCGTCGAGCGCTTCGGCCGTGAGCAGCCCCGGGCGCACCATGGCGCGGAGCTCGTCCGGGGTCTTGTAGATCGAGGGCTTCCTGAACCGGACCACGCTGGGTCAGACGGTTGCGGAGAGCCCGCGACCCGACAGTGCGGTCTGGATCCGGTCGCCGACCTCGTCGATGCCGCCGAGCCCGTCGACGTCGACCACGAGGCCTCGCTCGCCGTACGCCGCCACGATGGGAGCCGTCTGCTCGGCGTAGACCTGCTGGCGACGACGGATCGTCTCCTCGGTGTCGTCGCTGCGGCCCTGGTCCTCGGCGCGCTTCAGCAGGCGTCCGACGAGTACGTCCTGGTCGGCGACGAGCTGGACGACGGCGTCGATCGCGGTGCCGTGCTCGGTGAGCAGTGCGTCGAGGTACTCGACCTGACCCACCGTGCGGGGGTACCCGTCGAGCAGGAAGCCGTGCTCGGCGTCCGGTTCCTGCAGGCGGGACTTCACGAGCTCGTTCGTCAACGAGTCCGGAACGTACTCGCCCGCGTCCATGAGCGCCTTCGCCTGCACGCCGAGGGGCGTGCCCTCTGCCACGTTCTTGCGGAAGATGTCCCCGGTCGAGATCGCGGGGATCCCGAAGGACGCAGCGATGCGGCCGGCCTGGGTGCCCTTCCCGGCTCCGGGAGGTCCGACGATGATGAGACGTGCGCTCAACGGAGAAGCCCTTCGTAGTGACGCTGCTGCAGCTGCGAGTCGATCTGCTTGACGGTCTCGAGACCGACACCCACGATGATCAGGATGCTCGCACCACCGAACGGGAAGTTCTGGTTCGCGCCGAACAGCGCCAGTGCTGCCAGCGGGATGAGCGCGATGAGACCGAGGTAGAGCGAGCCGGGCAGCGTCACCCGGGTGAGGACGTAGTCCAGGTACTCGGCGGTCGGGCGACCGGCACGGATGCCGGGGATGAACCCGCCGTACTTCTTCATGTTGTCGGCGACCTCTTCGGGGTTGAAGGTGATCGCCACGTAGAAGTACGTGAACCCGACGATGAGCAGGAAGTACAGGACCATGTAGAACCAGTTGTCGCCCGAGGTCAGGTTGTTCTGGACCCAGGTGACCCACCCGGCGGGCTCGGAGCCGTCGGAGGGCTGGTTGAACTGCGCGACCAGGGCCGGCAGGTACAGCAGTGACGAAGCGAAGATGACGGGCACGACGCCGGCCATGTTCACCTTGATCGGGATGTAGGTGTTGTTGCCGCCGTACGTCCGCCGCCCGACCATGCGCTTGGCGTACTGCACGGGGATCCGCCGCTGTGACTGCTCGACGAACACGACCGCCATCATGATCACGAGTCCGACGAGGATCACGAACAGGAAGAGCTCGAAGGACTGCGACTGCTCGATGGCCCAGAGCGCCGACGGGAACTGCGCCGCGATCGACGTGAAGATGAGCAGGGACATGCCGTTGCCGATGCCGCGCTCGGTGACGAGCTCGCCCATCCACATGATGAGGCCGGTACCGGCGGTCAGCGTGACGACCATGAGCATGATCGCGTACCAGCTGTCGTTCGAGATGATCGACGTGCAGGAGGCGGAAGCGTTCGTGCCGAAGAGCGCCCCGGAGCGGGCGACCGTGATGAGCGTCGTCGACTGCAGGACACCGAGCGCGATCGTCAGGTACCGCGTGTACTGCGTCAGCTTCGCCTGGCCGGACTGGCCCTCCTTGTAGAGGGTGTCGAAGTGCGGGATCACCACGCGCAGCAGCTGCACGATGATCGACGACGTGATGTACGGCATGATGCCGAGCGCGAAGACCGAGAGCTTCAGCAGCGCGCCGCCGGAAAAGAGGTTGATCAGGTCGTAGAGGCCACCCGACGACGAGGCGCTGGCGAGACAGCTCTGCACAGCGGCGTAGTCGACGAACGGTGCCGGGATGTACGACCCGAGACGGAACAGCGCGATGATCGCGAGGGTGAAGCCGATCTTCTTGCGAAGATCAGGGGTGCGCATGATGCGCGCGACCGCTCTGAACACGAGGACTCCGAACTTCTGGGACCGGGGCCGTCGAACGCGGCCGTTCCGGTGTCGGTCGGCAGGGCCGACCCGGCTGGCGGATGCCGGCCACTGTCAAGGAAACCGTAACGGCGGCCCGTGCGCAAACGCACGGGCCGCCGACGGGGGTTACTGGGAGACGGTGCCGCCAGCAGCCACGATCTTCTCGGCGGCGGACGCCGAGACCTTGTCGACCGTGACCGTGAGCTTCACGGTGATGTCACCCTGTCCGAGAACCTTGACCTTCTCGTTCTTGCGGACGGCGCCCTTGGCGACCAGGCCCGCAACGGTGACGTCGCCACCATCGGGGTAGAGCTCCGAGATCTTGTCCAGGTTCACGACCTGGTACTCGACCCGGAACGGGTTCTTGAACCCGCGGAGCTTCGGGGTGCGCATGTGCAGCGGCATCTGCCCACCCTCGAAGCCGACCCGGACCTGGTAACGGGCCTTCGTGCCCTTGGTACCACGCCCAGCGGTCTTGCCCTTCGAGCCCTCACCGCGACCCACACGGGTGCGGTCCTTCTTGGCGCCCGCGGCGGGGCGGAGGTGGTGCAGCTTCAGCACCTGCACGCGCTCGTTCTTCTCGTCGCTCATGCGTCGACCTCCTCGACCTTCACGAGGTGCGCCACCGTCGCGATGTACCCGCGGTTCTGGGCGTTGTCCTCACGCTCGACCGTACGGCCGATGCGCTTGAGGCCCAGGCTGCGCAGGGTGTCGCGCTGGTACTGCTTCTCGCTGATAACGGACTTGATCTGCGTGATCTTCAGCGTTGCCATCACGCACCTGCCTTCTCGGTCGCGGCACGCAGGGCTGCGGCCTCGGCCTGGAGCAGACGAGCCGGGATGACCCGCTCGACGTCGAGGCCACGACGGCTCGCGACGGCGCGGGGCTCCTCGAGCTGCTTCAGAGCCTCGACGGTCGCGTGCACGATGTTGATGGTGTTCGACGAACCGAGCGACTTGCTCAGGACGTCGTGGATGCCGGCGCACTCGAGCACGGCGCGGACCGGACCACCGGCGATGACACCGGTACCGGGCCCGGCCGGACGCAGGAGCACGACGCCGGCGGCAGCCTCGCCCTGCACCGGGTGCGGGATCGTGTTGCCGACGCGGGGGACGCGGAAGAAGTTCTTCTTCGCCTCTTCGACGCCCTTGGAGATCGCCGTGGGGACCTCCTTGGCCTTGCCGTAGCCGACACCCACGAGACCGTTGCCGTCACCCACGACGACGAGCGCCGTGAAGCTGAAGCGACGACCACCCTTGACGACCTTCGAGACGCGGTTGATGGTCACCACGCGCTCGAGGAACTGGCTGTCGCCACCGCGGTTGTTGCGGTCACGGCCCTGCTGACGGTCACGACCGCCGCCACGACGGCCGCGGTTGTCAGCGGAGTCGCGGTTGTTGGACGCGGAACCCGCAGCCGTCTCGACCGGACGCTCGGCGACGGCAGGTGTCTCCGCCTCCTTGCCCTTCGCGGCCGTGTCGGTTGCCTCGGCGCCCTCTGCAGGTGCCTCGGCGCCCTCTGCGGGTGCCTCGGCGCCCTCTGCGGGTGCCTCGGCGCCCTCTGCGGGTGCCTCGGCGCCCTCGGGGGTCGCCTCCGTGCTCGCCTCGGGGACCGCAGTGGCCTCCGTGGTCTCGACGGCGTCCGTGGCCTCGACGGCCTCGGTCTTGGCGTCTTCGTTGGTGTTCGCGTTGTCGCTCACAGGTTCAGCCCTCCTTCACGGGCACCATCGGCGATCGCGGCGACGCGACCGGCGTACTTGCTGCCACCGCGGTCGAAGACCACGGCCTCGACGCCAGCCGACTTCGCGCGCTCGGCGAGGAGCTCACCGACGCGACGGGCCTTGGCGGTCTTGTCGCCGTCGAACGAGCGGAGGTCTGCCTCCATCGTCGAGGCGCTTGCGAGGGTGTGACCCTTCGCGTCGTCGATGACCTGCACGAACACGTGACGCGACGAGCGGGTGACGGCGAGACGGGGACGAGCCTCGGTGCCGGTGATCTTCTTGCGGAGACGGTTGTGACGACGCGCCTTGGCGGCCGCCTTGCTCTTGCCTCGTGTCTTGAGGAGTCCCATGATCACTTACCTGACTTTCCGGCCTTGCGGCGCACGTTCTCGCCGGCGTAACGGACACCCTTGCCCTTGTACGGCTCGGGCTTCCGGAGCTTCCGGATGTTCGCCGCCACTTCGCCGACTGCCTGCTTGTCGATGCCGGCGACCGTGACCTTGTTGTTGCCCTCGACCGCGAAGCTGATGCCCGCGGGCGGCTCGACCGTGATCGAGTGGGAGTACCCGAGCGCGAACTCGAGGTTCGAGCCCTTGGCCGCGACACGGTAACCGGTGCCGACGACCTCGAGGCCCTTGGTGTAGCCCTGCGTCACGCCGATGATGTTGTTGGCGATGAGGGTCCGGGTCAGACCGTGGAGCGAACGCGACTCGCGCTCGTCGTCCGGACGGGTGACGAGGACCTGGTTCTCCTCGACCTTGGCCTGGATGGGCTCCGCGATGACGAGCGCGAGCTCGCCCTTCGGGCCCTTGACCGCCACGTTCTGACCGTCAACGGACACGGTGACGCCGGCGGGGATGTCGATGGGAAGACGTCCGATTCGTGACATTCTCGATCACCACACGTAGGCGAGGATTTCCCCACCCACGCCCTTCTGCTCGGCTTCGCGGTCGGTCAGGAGGCCGGAGGAGGTCGAGAGGATCGCCACGCCGAGGCCACCGAGGACCTGGGGGATCTCCGTCGACTTCGCGTAGACCCGGAGGCCCGGCTTCGAGACGCGCTTGATGCCGGCGATCGAACGCTCGCGCTCGGGGCCGTACTTCAGGTCGATGGTGAGGGTCTGCCCGACTCGAGCGTCCTCCACCTTCCACTCGCTGATGTAGCCCTCACGCTTGAGGATGTCGGCGATGTTCTTCTTGAGCTTGGAGCTCGGGAGCGCGACGGCGTCGTGGTGCGCGGAGTTCGCGTTCCGCAATCTGGTCAGCATGTCTGCGACCGGATCGGTCATCGTCATGATGTTCGTCCATTTCTCGCCTGGTTTCGACACCCGTTCCACGAATGCCGACCTGAGCGATCGAGTGATCCCGGGGCGGTTCCCCGAGATCGGTGTGTTCGTGCGTGCGGGCCGGAGGAAGTGAATCCTCCGGCCCGCCGCTCGAAGTAGCTTAGACCGTCTGCTCGTTGGAGCGGAACGGGAAGCCCAGCTGCCGGAGCAGCGCGCGTCCCTCGTCGTCCGTCTTCGCGGTGGTGACGACAGTGATGTCGAAGCCGCGGACACGGTCGATGCGGTCCTGGTCGATCTCGTGGAACACGGACTGCTCCGTGAGACCGAACGTGTAGTTGCCGTTCCCGTCGAACTGCTTGTCGCTGAGACCGCGGAAGTCGCGGATGCGGGGCAGGGCGAGCGAGATCAGACGGTCGAGGAACTCCCAGGCACGGTCACCGCGGAGGGTGACGTGTGCGCCGATGGCCTGACCCTCGCGCAGCTTGAACTGCGCGATGGACTTGCGGGCGTTCGTGACCTGGGGCTTCTGACCCGTGATCGCCGTGAGGTCCTTGATGGCCCCGTCGATGATCTTCGAGTCGCGAGCTGCCTCGCCGACGCCGGTGTTCACGACGACCTTGACCAGGCCAGGGACCTGGTTGACGTTCGCGTACCCGAACTGCTCGGTGAGCGCCGACTTGATCTCGGCGAGGTACTTCTGCTTCAGGCGCGGCTGGGTCTTGCCAGCGGGCGCGGCAGTCGTGTCAGTCATCAGAGCTTCTCACCAGACTTCTTGGCATAGCGGACGCGGACGGTCTTCTTGACGCCGTCCTTCTCCACCTCTTCGGTGCGGAAACCGACGCGGGTCGGCTTCTTCGTCTTCGGGTCGACGAGCGCGACGTTCGACACGTGGATCGAGGCTTCGTGCTTCTCGATGCCGCCGGTCTTGGAGCCACGCTGCGTCTGGCCGACGCGGACGTGCTTCGTGATGAAGTTCACGCCCTCGACGACGACGCGGTTCTTGTCCCTGAGGACCTCGATGACCTTGCCCTGCTTGCCACGGTCGCCGCCACGCTCCTGCGTCGCGCCCGTGATCACCTGGACGAGGTCACCCTTCTTGATGTTCGCCATGGCTTACAGCACCTCCGGCGCGAGCGAGATGATCTTCATGAACTTCTTGTCACGGAGCTCGCGACCGACCGGACCGAAGATGCGCGTTCCGCGCGGGTCGCCGTCGGCCTTGAGGATCACTGCCGCGTTCTCATCGAACTTGATGTAGGAGCCGTCCTGACGACGGGTCTCCTTCTTGGTGCGAACGATGACTGCCTTGACGACGTCACCCTTCTTCACGTTGCCGCCGGGGATGGCATCCTTCACCGTGGCGACGATGACGTCACCGAGGCCGGCGTAGCGACGACCCGAGCCACCGAGCACGCGGATGGTCAAGATCTCCTTGGCACCCGTGTTGTCGGCGACCTTCAGGCGGGATTCCTGCTGAATCACTGCTGTCTCCTATTCCGAAGCAGGCCGAGGCCTACTTGGCCTTCTCGAGGATCTCGACCAGGCGCCAGCGCTTGGAGGCGCTGAGGGGACGGGTCTCGCTGATCACGACGAGGTCGCCGACACCAGCGGTGCCGAGCTCGTCGTGGGCCTTCACCTTGGACGTGCGGCGGATGATCTTGCCGTAGAGCGCGTGCTTCACGCGGTCCTCGACCTCGACCACGATGGTCTTGTCCATCTTGTCGCTCGTCACGTAGCCGCGACGCGTCTTGCGGTAGCCGCGAGTGAGGGCGGCGGAGTTCTTCTCTTCGTTCGCCATTACTTCTCCTCGGCGGTCTCGGCCTCGGTCGACTCGGCCGGCTTGTCAGCCTTCTTCGTCGTCTTCTTGGCCTTGGTGGCGGTCTCGACGGGCGCGGGGGTGGCACGGATGCCGAGCTCGCGCTCGCGGAGGACGGTGTAGATACGGGCGATGTCGCGCTTGACGGCACGGAGACGACCGTGGCTCTCCAGCTGGCCGGTGGCCGACTGGAAGCGGAGGTTGAAGAGCTCCTCCTTGGCCTTCTTCAGCTCGTCAGCGAGACGCTCGTTCTCGAACGTGTCGAGCTCCGTCGGACGGAGCTCCTTGGAACCGATCGCCATTATGCGTCGCCCTCCTCGCGCTTGATGATGCGTGCCTTGAGGGGCAGCTTGTGGATTGCACGAGTCAATGCCTCACGGGCGATCTCCTCGCTGACGCCGGAGAGCTCGAAGAGCACACGACCCGGCTTGACGTTGGCGACCCACCACTCGGGCGAGCCCTTACCGGAACCCATGCGGGTCTCAGCCGGCTTCTTCGTGAGCGGACGGTCCGGGTAGATGTTGATCCAGACCTTGCCGCCACGCTTGATGTGACGCGTCATCGCGATACGAGCGGACTCGATCTGACGGTTGGTCACGTACGCCGGGGTGAGGGCCTGGATGCCGTAGTCGCCGAAGCTGACCTTGGTACCACCGGTGGCCTGACCCGAGCGCTTCGGGTGGTGCTGCTTACGGTGCTTGACTCGACGGGGAATAAGCATGGTTACGCCTCAACTCCTGCGCCGGCCGGCGCGTCCTGCGGGGCCTGCTGCGGGCGGCGGTCACCGCGGTCGCCGCCACGACGGTCGCCGCCACGGTCTCCGCGCTCACCACGCGGGCCGCCACGACGCTCCGGGCGCGACGAACGCTGGTTCGCCTGCTCGCGAGCGAGCTCCTTGTTCGTGATGTCGCCCTTGTAGATCCAGACCTTCACGCCGATGCGGCCGAACGTGGTCCGGGCCTCGTAGAAGCCGTAGTCGATGTTCGCGCGGAGCGTGTGCAGCGGCACACGGCCCTCGCGGTAGAACTCCGACCGCGACATCTCGGCGCCGCCGAGACGGCCCGACACCTGGATGCGGACACCCTTGGCGCCGGCGCGCTGTGCACCCTGCAGACCCTTGCGCATGGCGCGACGGAACGCGACACGAGCGGAGAGCTGCTCGGCGATGCCCTGCGCGACGAGCTGGGCCTCGGTCTCGGGGTTCTTGACCTCGAGGATGTTCAGCTGGATCTGCTTCTTGGTGAGCTTCTCGAGCTCACCGCGAACGCGCTCCGCCTCGGCGCCGCGGCGTCCGATGACGATGCCCGGACGAGCCGTGTGGATGTCCACGCGGACACGGTCACGGGTGCGCTCGAGCTCGATGCGGGCGACGCCGGCACGGTCGAGGGTCTTCTTCAGGTACTCGCGCACCTTGATGTCCTCGGCCACGTAGTCGGCGTAGCGCTGGCCGGCCTTCTTGCTGTCGGTGAACCAGTGCGAGACGTGGTCCGTCGTGATCCCGAGACGGAAACCGTACGGGTTGACCTTCTGGCCCATTAGTTGCTCGCCTTCTTGCTCGTCGCGGCAGCCTCTGCCTCGTCCGGCGTCGCGAGGACGACCGTGATGTGGCTGGTGCGCTTGTTGATGCGGAAGGCGCGGCCCTGGGCGCGCGGCTGGAACCGCTTCAGGGTCGTGCCCTCGTCGACGAAGACGCGGCTCACGTAGAGGTCGCGCTCGTCGAGGAAGCTGTTCGTCGAGTCCGCCTTCACCCGGGCGTTCGCGATCGCCGAAGCGACCAGCTTGTACACCGGCTCCGAAGCGCCCTGGGGGGCGAACTTCAGGATGGCGAGGGCCTCGTGGGCCTGCTTGCCGCGGATCAGCTCGATGACGCGACGGGCCTTCTGAGGCGTGACGCGGATGTGTCGCACGCGTGCGATCGACTCCACCATTTCGTTCCTCCTCTGCGTCGCCGCCTTAGCGGCGACGGCCCTTCTTGTCGTCCTTCACGTGTCCACGGAAGGTGCGGGTCGGCGCGAACTCGCCGAGCTTGTGACCGACCATCGACTCGGTGACGAACACCGGGATGTGCTTGCGCCCGTCGTGGACGGCGATCGTGTGCCCGAGCATGTTCGGGACGATCATCGACCGCCGCGACCACGTGCGGATCACGTTCTTGGTGTTGGCCTCGTTCTGCGTGACGACCTTGCGGAGCAGGTGCTCGTCGACGAAGGGGCCCTTCTTCAGACTGCGTGGCATCTTCTGAACTCCTACTTGCGCTTCTTGCCGGCGTTACGGCGACGGACGATGAGCTTGTCGCTCGGCTTGTTCGACTTGCGCGTGCGGCCCTCGGACTGGCCCCAGGGGCTGACCGGGTGGCGACCACCGGAGGTCTTGCCCTCACCACCACCGTGCGGGTGGTCGACCGGGTTCATCGCGACACCACGGACGGTCGGGCGGACGCCCTTCCAGCGCATGCGGCCGGCCTTGCCCCAGTTGATGTTCGACTGCTCGGCGTTGCCGACCTCGCCGATCGTGGCGCGGCAGCGGGCGTCGACGTTTCGGACCTCGCCCGACGGCAGACGGAGCTGCGCGTAGGGGCCGTCCTTGGCGACGAGACGCACCGAGGCGCCGGCCGAGCGGGCCATCTTCGCGCCGCCACCGGGGCGGAGCTCGATCGCGTGCACGACGGTACCCACGGGGATGTTGCGCAGCGGCAGGCTGTTGCCGGGCTTGATGTCGGCGCCGGGCCCCTGCTCGACGACGTCGCCCTGCTTGAGCTTGTTCGGCGCGATGATGTACCGCTTCGTGCCGTCCACGTAGTGCAGGAGCGCGATCCGCGCGGTGCGGTTCGGGTCGTACTCGATGTGAGCGACCTTGGCGTCCACGCCGTCCTTGTCGGAGCGACGGAAGTCGATCACGCGGTACTGGCGCTTGTGGCCACCACCGATGTGACGCGTGGTGATGCGGCCGGAGCTGTTGCGACCACCGGTCTTCGGCAGCGGACGAAGCAGGGACTTCTCCGGAGTCGAACGAGTGATCTCAGCGAAGTCGGCGACGGACGAGCCGCGACGACCGGGGGTCGTCGGCTTGTAGTTACGAATAGCCATGATTTATCCCTCTGGTCCTCAGCCGACAGCCGTGAAGATGTCGATCGAACCGGACTTGAGCGTCACGATGGCGCGCTTGGTGTCCTTGCGCTTGCCGAGACCAAACTTGGTGCGACGGGTCTTGCCCGGGCGGTTCAGCGTGTTGATGCTCGCGACCTTGACGTCGAAGATCTTCTCGATGGCGAGCTTGATCTCGGTCTTGTTCGAGCGGGGGTCCACGATGAACGTGTACTTGCCCTGGTCGATGAGCCCGTAGCTCTTCTCCGAGACGACCGGCGAGATGATGACGTCGCGCGGGTCCTTGTTGAAGCCGCTCATGCGGTGATCTCCTTCGCGGTCTTCGACGCGATGAAGGCGTCGAGGGCGCTCTTGCTGAAGACGACGGCGTCCGAGCGGAGCACGTCGTAGGCGTTCAGCTGGCCGTACGAGAGCGCATGGACGTTCGACAGGTTGCGGATCGACTTGAGCGTGAGCTCGTCGTCCGACTCGAGCACGATGAGCACGTGCTTGACGGGCGCGACCTTCTCGAGGAGCGTGCGGGCGGTCTTGGTCGAGGGGATCTCAGCCTCGACGAAGCCCTCCACAGCGGAGATACGGCCACCGCGAGCGCGGTCCGAGAGCGAGCCGAGCAGCGCTGCGGCGATCATCTTCTTCGGGGTGCGCTGCGAGTAGTCGCGGGGGGTCGGTCCGTGGACGACGCCACCACCGGTGTGCTCAGGAGCGCGGACGGAACCCTGACGGGCGCGGCCGGTGCCCTTCTGCTTGAACGGCTTGCGACCGGCACCGCGGACTTCGCCGCGGTTCTTGGTCTTGTGGGTGCCCTGACGCGCGGCTGCGAGCTGCGCGGTGACGACCTGGTGGATCAGCGGGACGTTGGTCTCGACGTCGAAGAGAGCTGCGGGCAGCTCGACGGTGCCGGACTTGACACCCGATGCGTCGAGGACGTCGATCGTGGTTGCAGTCGTGGTGGCCATGATCACTTACCCTTCACGGCGGTGCGGACGAAGACGGAGCGACCGCGAGCACCGGGGACGGCGCCCTTGACGAGCAGCAGACCCTTCTCGGCGTCGACGGCGTGCACCGTGAGGTTGAGGACGGTGACGCGCTCGCCACCCATACGACCTGCCATGCGCATGCCCTTGAAGACACGCGACGGGGTCGAGGAAGCACCGATCGAGCCGGGCTTGCGGTGGTTGCGGTGCGCACCGTGCGAGGCACCGACGCCGTGGAAGCCGTGACGCTTCATGACACCGGCGAAGCCCTTGCCCTTGGACGTGCCGACGACGTCGACCTTCTGGCCCGCCTCGAACGTGTCGACGGTGAGCTCCTGGCCGAGTGCGTACTCAGCAGCGTCCGCGGTGCGGATCTCGGTGAGGGTACGGCGCGGGGTGACCCCGGCGGCCTCGAAGTGACCGGCAGCAGGCTTGTTGACCTTGCGCGGGTCGATCGCACCGGCGGCGATCTGGATGGCCTCGTAGCCATCGCGCTCGACGTTGCGGATCTGGGTGACCACGTTCGGGCCGACCTCGATCACGGTGACGGGGATGAACTTGTTGTTCTCGTCCCACACCTGCGTCATGCCGAGCTTCTTGCCGAGGAGGCCCTTGACGGTCTTGAGTGAATTCGCCATCAGTTCAGCCCCCTTACAGCTTGATCTCGATGTTGACGTCCGCCGGCAGGTCGAGTCGCATGAGCGAGTCGACGGCCTTCGGCGTCGGGTCGACGATGTCGATGACCCGCTTGTGCGTGCGCTTCTCGAAGTGCTCGCGCGAGTCCTTGTACTTGTGAGGGGAACGGATCACTGCGATCACGTTCTTCTCGGTGGGGAGCGGCACCGGGCCGACCACGGTTGCACCGGCACGGGTCACCGTGTCGACGATCTTCCGGGCCGACGTGTCGATGACCTCGTGGTCATACGACTTGAGCCGGATGCGGATCTTCTGTCCCGCCATGTGTCTCTTGTCCTCTCTGCGCCGCGCACCCTCTGGCCGCCTGACGCCGCTCGGTTCCGCATTCCTACGGACCGTGCTGTTTTCCTGAACCAACCGGCCGCATCCGCTGGGGATGACCGCTGTTCACCTGTCAACCGCGCGGGCGACCGGGGCCGTCCAGCGTGGGCAATCGACTCTTTCGCGCTCCGGGCGCAGCAGTCGTGCACCGCGTCCGTCGCATCTCGGAGAGTCGTGTTCTGCTGCCTGCGGCCCAACCCAGCCCTGCTGAACAGGGGGGTTGTGCACTGCCAGAGCAGTGATCCTGTGGGCGTACCCACGGGGAATTCGGAACCGGACAAGTCTCGCATAGGCCCGGCCCACGTGCAACCCGGGCGTGTCGCGGTTTACCGGGCGTGTCGCCGGGGCCCCGCATCGCCCGGTCCGCGCGGATCGGAGGGCCTGGAGGCCCGTGGCGGCCCACAACGCGACGCACCCTCCGGACGTGGTCCGGAGGGTGCGTGGAGGACGGTCGGCAGGCCCTCGCGGTGGCGGATTACTCGGCCGTCACCGGGGGCACGAACCACGGCGGGAAGACCGCGACCCGCGGTGCGTGTCCGCCGTGGTCGGCGAGCACGGCGCGGACGGTCTGGCGAGCCTTGTCGTTCGGCACACCGATGACGGCCACCGAGGTGAACGGCACGCTCGGGCCGGCGAGCAGCTCGAGGCCGTGCATCTCCGGGTCGCTGAAGTCCGTGCGCCGGATCAGGTTCGTCGCGGCGTCGGGGCCGACCGCGAACCGGACGTCGTCCGCATCGGCGTCCTGATCGGCGACGATGACCGATGCACCGAACGCCGACACCGGCACGACGAGCACGACGTAGTCGATCGCACGCGTGCGACGGGCCGCGTCGGACCAGCGGTCACCCTCGGCGCCCGTGCGGAGCTCGTCCCAGCGCGTGGCGTCCGGTGACAGCATGAACGGCACGTGCCCGGCGATCGACGAGCCGTCGGGCGCCTCGGCCTCGGCACGCGCGGCCCGGGTCTCGGCGGAGCTGACGTCGACGACGGGCTCGGCCTGGCCGGGCGCGAGGATCGCGGCCGCCCCGACGATGCCGTCGAGGTTGTCGATGTGCGTCACGTGGTGGGCGCGGAGGGTTGCGAACTCCCGGGCCTCGGGAAGGTCGGCGGACGACGACCGGAGCGAGGTCGGGGAACGCAGCGACGTCCCCGGTCCGGAGGCCGGCGGGTCGACGCGGAGGTTGGTGGTGATGCGGGTCCGGCGCGGCGCCGGGGTCACTGGCGTCTCCGCCTCGCGCTGCCGGGGCGCGCAGATGTCACAGAGCTCGGTGGGGAAACCGTGGATGCACTCGTCGGTCACGACTGTTGAGGGTCCTTCCGTGCCGTGTGGGGTGGTCCGGCACGTCGACCAACGCTACGTCATCCGGGCGACCGTGTGGTCATTGTCGGTAGAGCAAGGCACGCACCTCGGCCTCAGCGGACGCCAGCCGGTTCGGATCGATCGTCTCCCCGTGGTCGTAGGCGTCGAGCAACCGGGGGTCGATGTAGCTCTGTCGGCACACGGTCGGGGTGTTGCCGAGCTCCTCGCTGGCGGCCTTCACCGCGTGCGACACAGCCTTCTTCCGCTTCGCCTGCGAGGACTGCGGGCCGGTCTTGGCGAGGTCCACCGCGGCCGCGACCGTGCCGTGCAGCGTCCGGAAGTCCTTCGCGGTGAACTCGTCGCCGGCGCGCTCCTTCACGTAGGCGTTGATGTCCTCGGCCGAGAGCGGCTCCCACTCGGCACCGCGACGCTCGCGGAAGGACAGCAACCGCGCGTTCGGGCCACGGCGCTTCATACCGGCGATGACCCGTGCGAGGTCGTGGTCGTGGATCGACGACGACCACTCCTGCCCGCTCTTGCCCGGGAAGTCGAGTTCGATGTCGTCCCCGGTCACGTGCGCGTGGGCGCAGAGGAGCGTCGACAGTCCGCGGCTGCCGTGCTCGCTGGCGTACCGCTCCGATCCGACCCGGAGCGATCCCTGATCGAGCATCCGGAAGGCCGCGGCCAGTGCCCGGCGGCGGTCGGGCTCGGGGCGACGGAGGTCCTGCGTGACACCGCGACGAGCGACCGGCAGTGATTCGGCCAGCGCGAGCGCGCGGTCGTACTTGATGCGGTCCATCCGCTCGCGCCAGGACGGGTGGTACATGTACTGCCGCCGGCCGGCGCCGTCCGTGCCGGTGGCCAGGATGTGCCCGTTCGGGTAGGGCGAGATCCAGACGTCGTCCCACGCGGGCGGGATCACGAACTCCTCGAGTCGGGCACGTTCGGCGGGATCGGTCACCGTCCGGCCGTCGGGATCGCGGAACGAGAAGCCGCGTCCGGTCCGGACGCGGCGGTAGCCGCGACCGGAGGTCGCGGATCTGCGGAGACGTGTCACGGCATCGAGCCAACTCCGCAACGCCTGTGACGGGGCACGGGGCGGACGGAAGGCGCGACACCGGTCGTGCCCCGGGCCTCCCGTCCTGTGCCGCCCACCGCCCGGCAGTGGCCGCCTACGACGAAGCGGGGCCGAGCCCGAAGGCTCGACCCCGCTGGCGCAGGTGACCGGAGTTACTTGACGATCGTCTCGACCGTACCGGCACCGACCGTACGACCACCCTCACGGATGGCGAAGCGGAGGCCCTCTTCCATGGCGATCGGCTGGATCAGCTCGACCGTCATCGCGACGGTGTCGCCGGGCATGACCATCTCGGTGCCCTCGGGCAGCGTGATGACGCCGGTGACGTCCGTGGTGCGGAAGTAGAACTGCGGGCGGTAGTTCGCGTAGAACGGGTTGTGACGCCCGCCCTCTTCCTTCGTCAGGATGTACGCGTTCGCCTGGAACTCCGTGTGCGGCGTGACCGAACCCGGCTTCACGACGACCTGGCCGCGCTCCACGTCCTCACGCTTGAGGCCACGGATCAGCAGACCGGTGTTGTCACCGGCGACCGCCTGGTCGAGCAGCTTGCGGAACATCTCGATGCCCGTGACGGTGGTCTTCTGCGTCGCGCGGATGCCGACGATCTCGACCTCCTCGTTCAGGTTGAGCGTGCCACGCTCGACGCGACCGGTGACGACCGTGCCACGACCGGTGATCGTGAAGACGTCCTCGATCGGCATCAGGAACGGCTGGTCGGTGGCGCGCACCGGGTCCGGCACGTGCTCGTCGACCTGAGCCATGAGCTCCTGGACCGACTTGACCCACTTCTCGTCGCCCTCGAGCGCCTTGAGCGCCGAGACCTGCACGACGGGGGCGTCCTCGTCGAACTGCTGCGAGCCGAGGAGCTCGCGGACCTCGAGCTCGACGAGCTCCAGGATCTCCTCGTCGTCCACCATGTCGGACTTGTTCAGTGCGACGACGATGTAGGGGACGCCGACCTGGCGGGCGAGCAGGACGTGCTCACGCGTCTGGGGCATCGGGCCGTCGGTGGCGGCGACCACGAGGATCGCGCCGTCCATCTGCGCCGCACCCGTGATCATGTTCTTCACGTAGTCGGCGTGACCGGGGGCGTCGACGTGCGCGTAGTGACGCTTCTCGGTCTGGTACTCGACGTGCGAGATGTTGATCGTGATGCCGCGCTGGCGCTCCTCGGGAGCGTTGTCGATCTGCGCGAAGTCACGGGCCTCGTTGAGGTCCGGGTACTGGTCGTGCAGAACCTTGGTGATCGCCGCCGTGAGCGTCGTCTTGCCGTGGTCGACGTGACCGATGGTTCCGATGTTGACGTGCGGCTTGGTGCGCTCGAACTTGGCCTTGGCCACTGTGGGTCCTCCTCAGGACTCGGAAGCGTCACCCCCGGCCGGCCCTGGATGGGCTCGGGACCGTTGGTGCGCGGTGTGTGTCTTTACTTTACTTGGTGGCGAGGGGCCCGTCGCCGGGCTCCCCCGCCTGTGGAGAGACGCTCGAGCGTCACTCCCCCGCGTTCTTCGCGATGATCTCCTCGGCGACCTTCGCCGGGACCTGGCTGTAGGTCTCGAAGGTCATCGAGTAGACCGCACGACCAGAGGTCTTCGACCGCAGGTCGCCGACGTAGCCGAACATCTCGGACAGCGGCACGCTCGCGCGGACCACCTTGACGCCCGAGGCGTCCTCCATCGAGGCGATCTGGCCACGACGGGAGTTCAGGTCACCGATGACGTCGCCCATGTACTCCTCAGGAGTACGGACCTCGACGGCCATGATCGGCTCGAGGATCGCCGGACCGGCCTTGCGGGCCGCTTCCTTGTAGGCGATCGAACCGGCGATCTTGAACGCCATCTCGGACGAGTCGACGTCGTGCGCCGCGCCGTCCTTGAGGATGGCCTTCACGCCGACCGTCGGGTAACCCGCGAGGATGCCGACCTGCATGGCGTCCTGGATACCGGCGTCGACCGACGGGATGTACTCGCGCGGGACACGGCCACCGGAGGTCGCGTTGACGAACTCGTAGACCTTCTCGCTCGTTACCTCCATCGGCTCGAGCGCGATCTGCACCTTCGCGAACTGACCGGAGCCACCGGTCTGCTTCTTGTGGGTGTAGTCGTAGCGCTCGACGACCTTCGTCAGGGTCTCGCGGTAGGCCACCTGGGGCTTACCGACGCTCGCCTCGACGTGGAACTCGCGCTTCATGCGGTCGACGAGGATGTCGAGGTGGAGCTCGCCCATGCCCTTGATCGTCGTCTGACCGGTCTCGGCGTTGAGCTCGACGCGGAACGTCGGGTCCTCTTCGGCGAGCTTCTGGATGGCCGTGGAGAGCTTCTCCTGGTCGGCCTTCGTGTTCGGCTCGATCGCGACCTCGATGACCGGCTCCGGGAACGTCATCGACTCGAGGACGACCTGGTTGGTCGGGTCGCACAGGGTGTCACCGGTGGTGGTGTCCTTGAGGCCGATGACCGCGTAGATGTGACCGGCGGTCACGTTGGCGACCGGGTTCTCCTTGTTGGAGTGCATCTGGAAGATCTTCCCGATGCGCTCCTTCTTGCCCTTGGTCGAGTTGATGACCTGTGCGCCGGACTCGATCGAGCCGGAGTACACGCGGACGTAGGTGAGGCGACCGAAGAAGGGGTGCACCGCGACCTTGAACGCGAGAGCCGAGAACGGCTCGGTCGCGTCGGGCTTGCGGATGATCTCCTTCTCCTCGTCCTTGACGTCGTGGCCGATCATCGGCGGCACGTCGAGCGGGGACGGGAGGTAGTCGATGACGGCGTCGAGCATCGGCTGGACACCGCGGTTCTTGAACGCGGATCCACACAGCACCGGGTAGAGGGTGCTGCTCACCGTGAGGGCGCGGATCGCGGCCTTGATCTCGTCGACCGTGAAGTCGGTGTCGCCCTCGAGGTAGCGCTCCATGAGGACGTCGTCCGCCTCGGCCACGCGCTCGATGAGCTTCTCGCGGTACTCGGCGGCACGGTCCTGCAGGTCGGCCGGGATCTCTTCGATCTCGTACTTCGCACCCATCGCGACGTCACCCTTGGCGTCGCCGCGCCAGGTGAGTGCACGCATCTGGACGAGGTCGACGACGCCTTCGAACGAGCTCTCGGAGCCGATCGGCAGCTGGATCACCAGGGGTTCCGCGCCGAGGCGGTTGATGATCGTGTCGACGGTGTAGTAGAAGTCGGCGCCCAGCTTGTCCATCTTGTTGACGAAGCAGATGCGCGGGACGTTGTACTTGTCCGCCTGACGCCACACGGTCTCGGACTGGGGCTCGACGCCCTCCTTGCCGTCGAAGACGGCGACGGCACCGTCGAGGACGCGGAGCGAACGCTCCACCTCGACCGTGAAGTCCACGTGACCGGGGGTGTCGATGATGTTGATCTGGTTGTTGTCCCAGAAGCAGGTCGTCGCGGCCGACGTGATCGTGATGCCGCGCTCCTGCTCCTGCGCCATCCAGTCCATCGTGGCAGCGCCGTCGTGGACCTCACCGATCTTGTGCGTGATGCCCGTGTAGAACAGGATGCGCTCGGTCGTCGTGGTCTTGCCGGCATCGATGTGCGCCATGATGCCGATGTTGCGGACCTTGTTCAGGTCGGTGAGCACGTCCTGTGCCACAGGGTTCCTCCGGAAGAGTTGTAGGAGAGGTTGGCGGCCGTCCGGGCGCCGGGGTTCTTGACCACCGATGCCCGGACGGTGCCGGGACTACCAGCGGTAGTGGGCGAAGGCCTTGTTCGACTCGGCCATCTTGTGCGTGTCCTCGCGGCGCTTGACCGCGGCACCGAGACCGTTCGACGCGTCGAGGATCTCGTTCATGAGACGCTCGGTCATCGTCTTCTCGCGACGGGCCTTGGCGTACGAGGTCAGCCAGCGGAGCGCGAGGGTGTTCGCGCGGTGCGGCTTGACCTCGACCGGGACCTGGTAGGTCGAGCCACCGACGCGGCGGCTCCGGACCTCGAGGGTCGGACGGACGTTGTCGAGCGCCTTCTTGAGCGTGACGACGGCATCCTGCTGGTTCTTGGCAGTGACGCCCTCGAGTGCACCGTAGACGATGCGCTCGGCGAGGCCCTTCTTGCCGTCGAGCAGGATCTTGTTGACGAGCTGGCTGACGATCGGCGCGCCGTAGACCGGGTCGGCGACGACGGGACGCTTGGGAGCGGGACCCTTACGAGGCATCTAACTCAACCCTTCTTCGCGCCGTAGAGGCTACGAGCCTGCTTACGGTTCTTGACTGCCTGGGTGTCCAGGGCGCCACGGATGATCTTGTACCGCACACCCGGGAGGTCCTTCACGCGACCGCCGCGGACGAGCACCATCGAGTGCTCCTGCAGGTTGTGGCCCTCACCGGGGATGTAGGCCGTGACCTCGGTGCCGTTCGAGAGCTTGACACGAGCGACCTTGCGCAGTGCCGAGTTCGGCTTCTTCGGGGTGGTGGTGTAGACGCGGGTGCACACACCACGCTGCTGGGGGTTCGACTTCAGGGCGGGCGCCTTGGTCTTGGTGACCTTCGGCGTGCGACCCTTGCGAACCAGCTGCTGAATAGTAGGCAACTGTTCTCCTGGTTCTTCGCTCGTGCTCTCTGGCCGGCGCGATCCGCCGGCTTCCTCGTCCCACGCTGATCACCGCCGGACGGCGGGTGTTCGAGTGGGGGACGGAGTGGTCCGGCTGGGCGATTCCGCTCGCCGGACTTTTCGGGCGCGCCCGAGGGCGCACACCCGGTAGAGACTACCCGCGTAACGGGACGAAATCAATCCGGGTCACCCCGGCGACCGACACCGTCATGAGCCGGTGTCGGAGGACCCGTTGCCCACGGCGGAGCGGAACGTCGCGCCGTCCGACGAGAAGCCGGTGACGTACCCACTGGCGTTCACGTTGAGGGGCCCGGCCGATGCGGTTCCGGTGCCGGCTGCGCCCGAGATGTCCGCCGTGTACTTCGCCCGTCCGAACGTGGTCGTCGTGATCAACCAGCCGTTCGTGGTCCAGCTGCCGACCCGCACGGTCGGCCGTGTCTCGAGCGTCCACTTCTGGTTCGTGTAGGTGTAGGCGGGGTTCTGGCCGTAGGCGTAGAAGCTGCACCCTGCCGGCGCGGCGTCCTGCGAGGCGATGCACCCGTCCACCCAGTCGTCCACCGCCCGCTTGGCCGCCTGCTGCCCGGCGGTCGTGAGCGTCGTGGTCATCTGCACCGGGGTCGACGTCGTGCCCCCGAAGCCGCTCACGGTGGTGGATCCACCGGGAGCCGTCGTCCACTTGCCACCGTCGAGGGCGACGTCGTAGGTGCCCGGCAGCGCCCGGAGGCTCACCGTGCCGTCCTTCGCGGTCTTCACCGAGCGCCCGGCGACCTCGACGGTGGCGCCGGACGGACCGCGCACGCCGACGTCCACCGAGCCGAGGTCGGGGGCCTGCAGCTCCCAGATCGGGAAGACGCCCCAGTCGGTGCCCGTCTTGTCGAGCGTGAACGTCGCGGCGACGTCCTGCCCACCCTGGCGCAGGTAGGCCCGCACCGTCGCGGTGTCGCCGTCCGTCCGCGTCGCTGCCACGCGGTAACCCGTGACCTTGTCCGTCGCCTGCTCGTAGGCGGTGTCACCGAGGAGCACGTCGGACTTCTCGCGCTCGATTCCGGCCGCGTCGAGGGCGTCGGCCACCCGCCCCGCCGTCAGCTCGTCGAGGAACGCTCGGACCGGCCGGTCCGCCGAGTGCGAGCTCGAGCCGACCGAGTAGCCGACGACGCCGGCGACCAGCAGGAGGACGACCGCGGTACCACCGGCGATGATGCCGACGAGCTGCCCGCGGCGGACCTTCCGACGCGGTCGCTGCGGCGTCGGCCCGGGCGCGCCCGGCACGCCGGCTCCGGCAACACTCGTCGCCGGAGCGTCGTGCGTCCCGCGGATCGATGCCACGGACGGGACCGCGCCCCAGCCGCCCTGCCTGTCCGGATCCTGCGTGTGCTGGTCGCTCATCGTTCCCCCGTTGCGTGTGCGTCGTGCCCTCGCAGACTACCGCCCGGCGGGCTCGTCGCCCGGGATCGCCCGGTCCGACCTGGCCGGGTCCGCACCCGGCGCGGTGGTGCTGGCGGTGCGTTCCTGGTGCCGCGCTGCCGCGATGCCCCCGAGGACGGACAGCAGTGCCACCACGACGGACCCCACCACGAACGGGCCGAGCGCGTAACCAGCCGGGAACACGAGGAGCTCCGTCAGGTCCGAGCGGACGAGCGCGTACCCGACCGCTCCGACACCGAGCATCACCAGGTAGACGGTCGCCGCCGCCACCAGTGCGGTCACACCGGAGTTGCCGTCACGCGCACCGACGGCGGTCGCGAGGAACACCACGACGGCCGCACCGACGACCATCGACGGGCCGAGGTACGGGGTGGCGTCGGGCTGCGAGATGACCTCGACGTCGGCGAGCAACGCCTCGAAGCCCGTGACGGCGATCACGAGCGCGATGAAGAGGACGGACGTCATCGTCGCGATCAACCACCGGGACATGGGGCGATCGTATCGCCGTGCGGCTGGTCAGCGAGCGGGTTCCGCGCGGTCCGTCTCGACGGCGCGCTCCCGGCCCTCCGCTCGGCCGGACTGCTCCTGTGCCACCGCCACCAGGGCGAGCGCTATGGTCGCGGTGATGATCGGGACCGTCTCCGTCATCGGGGCGGGCGCGGCTTCCGGCGCGTCGTCGGCCTGGAGGCCCGGGGCTGCTCCCGCCTCGGACGCAGCCTCCGGCTCGTGGTTGCGCAGGGCCGGGCCGATGACCGGCAGGACCCCCGTGGTCGCCGCCGGTTCCGCGTGCAGCACCGGCGTCTCGGCGACCACGAGACCGCCGCGCTTCGCCGCTCGACGAGCGCGGCCCATCTTCACCAGGACGACGACGGCGACGACCGCCCAGATGCCGTTGACGATCGTCGAGGGGATCGCGTGGTGCGCGGCGACGTTGATGGCCACCGCGAGGCCGCCGACGAGGTTGAACAGCTGGTAGAGCGGGCCGTTCGAGATCTTGCCCGCAGAGAAGAGAACGTAACCCGCCAAGACGGTTACAGCACCGAACCAACCGAGGAATTCCACGATTCCGACCAACACGCGCGACTCCGGGCACGACGAGGAACGGCCGATTCGAGCCGACCGTTCGAGAGGGTATGAGCAGCCGCGATCACGGCGTCTGGAGCATCGTATTCACAGCGACGGGTGTCGCGGAAGAGGGGCGGCGTGGCGCGCCCGCCCCCAGTCCGCGGGGGCCCGTTCAGCCCTTGGCAGGCGTGTTCGAGTCGGCGGTCAGGACGTACACGTACCCGCCGAACGTCCACGTCGTGGCGGCCGTTGCGGCCTGGTCCGTGGAGTCCTGCGACGCCGAGGACGACACCGTCGTGACGAGGAACAGGCGCGCCCCGTCCTGGAGCCCGCCGACGAAGGCCAGGGCCTGGTCGAACGAGCCGTCGACCGACACCGACACCGGGATCGCCGAGAAGTTCTTACCCGAGATCGCGGGATCGGTCACCGGTGACGTGGCCGAGTCAGAGGGTTCCGCGGTCGCCGACGGTTCGGCGGCGGCCGTGTCGCTCGCTGCCGCGGCAGGAGCGGCGTACGCGACGGCATCGGAGGTCGTGATCGCCGAGACCTTCACCCCGGCGCGGGCAGCGACGCCGTCGACGGCGCCGTAGAACGACGACATGCTCGCGCTCGCCGGCACCGAGGCGGTGAGCTTCGCGAGTTCCGCCTTGAGCGCCGGCAGCGACTCCGCCTGGGCCTTGAGCCGGGCGAGCTCCGCAGCCGTCGTGCGGTTCGTGGCGTCGACGGATACCTGGTCCGTCCGGTCCGACGCGGCCTGCGCGAGGTGCGGCTGCACGCCCAGGAAGAAGCCGGCGAGCGCCACGACGACCATCGCCGCCGCCGCGAGGAGCATGTTGAGTCGGTTGCGGGTCATGTCACTCGCCCTTGTCCTGGTACTTGCCGTCGTAGGCGGCCTCGTCGACGTGGATCGTCATGTTCACCGTGTAGGTCCCCGTCGTCTCGTCGAGGGTCACCGAGTTCGCCGTCGCGTCAACGAAGCCCTTGAGCCCCTTCACGGCGTCGAGCCACGACGGAACCGACGGCAGTGTCGGGCTCTGAGCGTCGATCGTCAGTGTTGCAACGCGCTCGCCCTGGAGCGGGCTGTCCGCCTGCGCGTAGGCCTCGAGCGGCGTGGCCGAGTCGATCGCGACACCGGTGATCTCCACGCCCGCGGGGAGCGAGGCCTTCAGCGACCCGAGGTACGGCTGCCAGGCGATCTCCGTCGAACCGCCGACGGACTGCGCAGCTTCTCGCAGCGCTGTTCCCGCCTCGGTGTCGCGGACGTCGCGGTACTCCGCCTGCTGCCGCAGGAGCGACAGCGTCTCGTCCTGCGCATGGGTCAGGTCGTCGTGCGCCTGGCTCGCGAGCAGGCTGGCCGCAGCGGTGGCGATGCCGGCCACGATCGCCACCAGGACCACGCCCGCCCACATCCGGCGGACCACGCCGCGGCTGCGTCGGTCGGCGAGCACTTCGGTCGGCAGCAGGTCGACACTCGGGCGACCGCCGACAAGGATCTCGCTGCCCGTTGCGCGCCGCTGGCGTTTCGCGCGCTCGGCGCTCTCGACCGCGACTCGTACGGCAGGGTCGGACTGCGTCACACGACGTCGACTGCGTCCGGTGCGGGACGGCTTCGTCTGGCTCATGCTGCTTTCCCTCCGGCTGCGAGTCCCCAGGCGACCGCGATCGACGCACCGTGTGCGTGCAGGTCCTCGATCCGGATGGACTTCGCGAGCGCCACGTTGGCGAACGGCGCCCCGAAGCGGACGGGGGTCCGGGTGAACTCCGACAGCGCTGCGGCGAAGCCGGGCAGGGCCGCGGCGGCGCCGCAGAGCAGGATCTCCCCGATCGGCTCGGTCGGGTGCGTGTTCACGAAGTAGTTGACGGTGTTGCGGAGGCTGGCGAGCAGCTCGCCCATCGACTCACGCACCGCCGCGACCGCGAGCGCGTCGTCACTGGTCTTCGCGGTGAGCGGGTCCATGCCGAGGTGACGCTTCACCGCCTCGGCAGGTCCCTCGTCGATCGACAGCCGGCCTGCGAGGATCCGTGTGATGTCATCGCCCCCGGTCGGCACGATGCGGACGAACTTCGGGACGCCGTCCGTCACGATGACGACGGTCGTCGTGTTGCCGCCGCACTCGACGATGGCGACCGTGCCACGCTGGTTCGCCGGTGCGAGGACCCGTGCCAGTGCGAACGGGATGAGGTCCACACCGACGGGCTTCAGTCCGGCGATCTGGACCGCTCGCACGTTCGCGAGCACGGCGTCCTTCACCGCGGCGACGAGCAGTCCGCTCACGGTCGGGCCGTTCTCCCCCATGCCCTCGGCGGTGGGGTAGAAGTCGAGGATGGCGTCACCCACCGGCACCGGGAGCATGTCCTGCACCTGGAACGGCAGCGACTCGCGGATCTGCGCGATGGGGGCCTTCGGGACCGTCAGGTCGCGCGACAGCACCCGCTGGTTGCCCATGCCGAGCATGACGTCCTTCGATCGGAACCGACCGATCGACCAGAGCTGACGGAGTGCGCCGGCCACGGTGTTCGGCTCGAGCACCTCGCCCTGCTTCGTCGCGCCGACGGGCACCGGGACCTCGGCGAAGCGCAGGATCGTCGGCTTCGGCTTGTCGGCGTCCTGCACCTCGACGGCGCGGATCGCTGCGGCGCCGATGTCGACGCCGACGATGCTCTTCGACATGGTGGTCCTTCCGTGACCGTCTTCGGGTCGGTCTGGTGGTTCAGTGCGCGACGAGGCGTCAGGCGAGCCCGAGGATGCTCAGGTAGCGGTCCCAGGCAGGCGCGCCCACCGCGATGCCGAGCCAAGCGCCCGCGAGCATCCAGGGGCCGAACGGGATCCCGCTCCGGCGGCCCGCCCGGTGCACGACCAGGAGGACGACTGCGAAGGTACCTCCGAGCAGGAACGCGGCGAAAGAACCCACTGCGAGGGGTCCCCATCCGAGGTACGCCAGCACGAGGCCGAGCACACCGGCGAGCTTGACGTCACCGAGGCCCATCCCGCCGGGCACCGCCAGCGCCAGCGCGAGGTAGACGCCGCCGAGGACGACCAGGCCGATGACCCCGCGGAGCGCAGCGCCCCAGTCTCCGGACACCGCCGATGCGGCGAGCAGGAGCACGGGCAGCACGATGTACGCCGGCAGCACGATCCGGTTCGGCAGCGTGTGGGTGTCGAGGTCGATGAGCGTCAGCGAGATGCTGATCGCCATCACGTACAGGAGCGCGACGAGGAGGAGCGCGGCGTGCGCCACGCCCCGCGCGTCGGTCGGCTCCGCCAGCGGCGACCACGGCGCGAGCACCGAGAACAGCGCCACCGCGACGAACAGGAGGCCCGTGGCGGCTTCGACGAGCGGGTAGCGCGGCGAGATGGGCGCGCTGCAGTCGCGACACCGGGCGTGCAGGAGGAGCCACGACACCACCGGCACGTTGTCACGGCCGCGGATCTCGTGTCCGCAGCCGGGGCAGGAGCTCGCCGGCGCGACGACGGAGATGCCCGCGGGGACGCGGTACACGACCACGTTGAGGAACGAACCGATCGCGAGACCGAGCACACCGACCAGCACGGTGACGAGGGGGGCCACGGAGGCGAACACGGCCACGGTCACTTCCCCGTCGGGGTGCCGTCGGCGCGGAACGCCGTCGCGGACTCGGTCTCGGTCGTCACGCCGTACGTGGTGGACACCGGCTGCAGGAACTTCGGAGGGGCCGACGACTTCAGGCGCGTGTCGTAGGAGTAGCCCTTCGCGTAGCCCGTCAGCAGCCCGTTCGAGTACTGGCTGCGGACAGCGCCACGGAACTGCTGCGCGATCGACCCGTAGAGCGTGAGCGTTCCGAGGTTCGCGCCGTACTGGTAGTTCTGGACGTTGAACGTGCCGAGGTTGCTCGCGATCGCGGCGTCGATCTCGATGTTCTTCGTCGCGGCCAGGTTGCTCGAGTACGAGGTGCTCCCCGTGTTGCATTCCGTCTTCGACAGGTTGGAGTACGACGAGCACGAGACGGGGTTGTACACCGACACCGCCTTCTGCCCGACGATCCCGAGCATGTCGTCGGACGTACGGCCGTTCTGGTAGGTGATGTTCCCCGTGACGTACAGGAAGTTCTCGGCCGCGAGGGTCATCTGCCCGCCGAACGAGCCGGACACGAAGACGTCGCCGCTGCGGCAGCCGTAGTACCCGGCGTCACCACGTGTCCCGGTGAACTCGCCGCTGAGCGGGTACCCCAGGCCGTTGCCGTAGTCCGAGCTGGTCGAGGTCGTCGTGGTGGGACGGCCCCGCCAGTCGTACGTGGTGGAGGTCGTCTGCACGTTCTGCTGGCAGTAGACCGCGTCCCCCGCGCTCACGGTGCCGTTGACCGTGTTCGACGGCCCAGGGGTTGCGCTCGACGCCCAGTAGTTCGGATCACCGACCGTCGACGGCACGGTCTGCACGTAGACGAGGTTCGACGGCAGGGTCGGGATGACCGCGCCCGAACCGCCGAGCGCAGACACGGATCCACACAGCGCGTCGTTGGTGCTCCCACCGGTGATCGTCCCGTTCGTGGTGCCGGTCAACTGGGTCTTCTTCGTCCATGGCGAGACCACGCGCATCTTGCCGCCGGCCAGGAACGTGATCGAGGTCGGTCCGGTGTAGACGCAGCCCGGCTTCGCGACCTTGTCGGTGATGTCGGTCCGCGCCTCCTGCTTCATGTTGGCGTTGGTGCTCGGCATCGGCAGCGTGCCGACCGTCGAGATCTTCCCGCCGTTGAAGGTCGTCGAGTTCCGGCACGACGAGCTGATCGCCTTGTCCGCGCTCGTGTAGAAGTAGTCCGCCGGGCCGGTGTCCTGCACGGTCGAGTTGAACGTCGCGCCGCAGGCCGTGATGACGTCGTTGCTCCGGACGGGTCCGTCCAGGGTGTCGCCGCTGGCGAAGACGACCGCGTCGCAGCTGCTCGTCGTCCAGTCCGCGTCGTTGCGGTGCTTCGAGGTGCACCCGGCGCCGGTCAGGCTCGGGTCCTGCGACTCGTAGTCGGTGAAGTACAGGTAGTTGACGAAGCCGTCCCCGCGCAGGTCGACGACGATGGTCCTGGTGGTGGCTCCGGCCTTGCCCGTGACCCGCAGGCGCACCTTGCCGGTCGTCGGGTAGTCGGAGTTGTCGACCTCGTAGCGGTAGAACTGGTCGTCGCTGCCGACGACACTCGCCCAGGTGCCGACCTTTGCCGTCCCGAACGCCTTGTTGGACGCGTCAGCGGTGTAGGTGCTCGTCGACGAGAACGCCGTCCGGACCCCGTAGTTGACGTACGCGTTGTCGGCGGCGAGCCGCCCCTGGTACTCCGACAGGCCTGCGTAGGCGGCGGCGATCGCCTTGTTGTAGTTCGTGTCGGTCGTCGCCTTCGTCGCCCCGCTCGTCGCGGTGGCGACCACGAGGGACAGCACGATCATGAGCACCGCGCCGAGACCGATGACGGCGGCCAGGGCGACACCGCGTTCGTCATCACGGGCGCGCAGGCCGCGGAGGATCCGGATGAGCATCATGACTCCGTCGCTGCGCCGTAGTCGAGGTTGCGCAGGTTGATGGTCGCGTGGAACGTCGTGTCGTTCGCGGTCGTCCCGTTCGCGGACCCGACGGCGAGCTTGATCTCGACTGAACGAATCGAATCGAACGTGGCCGAGGTCGGGGTGATCGTGTCGTCCGTGACGTTGTAGTAGAGGAACTGCGTCGTGTAGGTGCCGGTCGTCCGGACCACGTCGGCGAGCCACACCGTCCGGGTGGCACCGGTGAATGTGCAGTACCCGCCGACCGGGCAGTTCCCCTGCTGCAGCTGCATGCGTAGCTTGCTCGACACGATGTCGACCGTGACCTTCGTCAGCCCGGACTGCGACGTCGACAGATCGACTGCGGAGTAGAAGGTCAGGCCGGTCGCTGTCGCCCGGGTGAACGCGGGGTTGAGCTTCGCCTTGCTCTCCTGCCAGCGTGATGCTTCACGGAGGTACCGGCTGAGCTGCGTCATCGAGGTGGTTCCCTGGCGGGTGCTGTCGTTCACGGCTGCAACGGTCCGCTGCGCCTTCGTCATCGACACGAAGAAGCTGCCGACCAGCGTGAGGAGCAGGGACGTGACGAGCATGGCGACCAGGAGCTCGACCAGGGTGATCCCGCGCTGGTCGCGGCGGAGACGACGGACGGACGCGCGCATCACTTTGCCGTCCTCGGGTCGACCATGACGACGCCGCCGCTCACCACGCCGTTGCTGACCATCGCGGTGTCCGGCGCTGTCAGCGTGAGCGGGGTCGTCGTCGCGCCGGGGGTCGTCCCGGTGTAGAGCCTCCACGTACCCCACGGCAGCGCGATCGTCATCGAGTCAGCGGTCGGCTTCGGGAAGGCGAGGGTCATGCCCTTCGCGCAACCCGGGTCCCCGTTGATCGGTGTCGTGGTCACCGCCGTGATGTACAGCGACTTGCTGGGCTTCGAGAGCGTCGCGGCTCCCATGGAGACAGGGATCTGCCCCGCGACCTGCGACGGGGTGGCCGTTCCCTTGAACCCTGCCTTGTTGGCGGTCGACCATGCACCCGGTTCCGGGCTCAAGCAGGTGGCGGACGCGCTCGAGGAGGCGTCGGCGGCGTACAGACCCGCAACCGCCTGGTACCCGGACGCGTACGGGAACAGTGACGCACTCGTCGGGGAGTTGGGGAAGACGGTCGTGCCGGACGTGGCGTTCGTCACCGACAGGGGCAGGTTCGTCGGCAGGATCGCACTACTGGCGGGGCTCGTGCCGTACTTGAACGTGTACGACGCCGCCTTGTCGAACGTGAACGCCGCGGCTCCGGAAGCACCGGCGGAGACGGTGACGGACTGGCTGGAGGGGCTCACCTGCTGGGTGGAGTCGATGTACCCGGTCCGCGCGACAGCCACTTTGTAGGTTCCGGCCGGGACCCCGGACGCGTAGGTGCAGCCTTCGGTGTCGGTGGCCGGGAACGTGACACCGGCGGGGCCGCCGCTCACGGTGGGCACGATGCCGGAGACCCCGACGCCGTTCGCGTTCGTGACCCCGACGAGGATCGAGCCGGT
Organism: Curtobacterium sp. VKM Ac-1376; assembly: GCF_015351025.1. Classification (GTDB taxonomy): domain Bacteria; phylum Actinomycetota; class Actinomycetes; order Actinomycetales; family Microbacteriaceae; genus Curtobacterium. The sequence continues at coordinate 80,453 of NZ_JADKRV010000004.1, forward strand.
GGTGTCGGAGTTGATGTTCGTGAGCGGTGCGATCGCGCTCGACATCGTGACCTGCTGCGTGCCGGAGGTCGCGGCGCTGGTCTTCCAGCTCACCGTCACCGTGACGGCCTTGTACGACAGACTGCCGTCCCCGGTGCCGCACGCAGTGGCGGCTCCGGACGACCGGGTCCAGGAGACCTTGCGGACCAGGTCGAACTCCTGAGCGCCGACCGTCACCGGCTTGGCCGTGCTCTTGATGTCGAAGATGCTCGGGGTGTCGCGGAGGTCGTCGATGTCCTCCATCGCGACCGTCGACGCGACCTCACGCGCACGGGTGTCCTTCGAGAGGACGAGCGAGGCGGTGATCCCGGCGGCGATGCCGGCGGCGATCAGGGCGAAGATCGTCATCGCGACCATCACCTCGATGATCGTGAAGCCGTTCTCGTCGTCGCGGGCGGAACGCAGTCGCTCGGCGATGCGCGAGATCATGGCGTCCCTTCTGAGCGGAGTGGGTGTCTTCGATGCTCGTGTGGGCGCCAGCCTCGACGAGGCGGCGCCCACACGGTTCGCAGCGAGTGTCAGCAGGTACCGGCCTTGACGCCGTCGGTCTCGTTGGCGATGAAGGTCTTGGCGGTCGAGCTCGTGCCCTGGATGCAGAAACCGTCGGTGGTCTTCTTGTACGTGATCGCGGTGGTGTTCGAGCTCTTGGTCGCCCCGGCGCTCTTGTAGTCCGCGGCGGTGAGGTCAGCAGAGTCCGGGAAAGCGCCAGTGCCAGACGTCGCGATGCTCACCACGGCGGTCTTCGCGTTCGAGACGTCCGACTTGACGGCCGAGTCCTTCGCGTTGTTCTGCACACCGATGTAGACCGGGATGGCGATCGCGGCGAGGATGCCGATGATGATGACGACGACGAGGAGCTCGATGAGCGTGAAGCCCTTCTCGCCGTCCTTCAGGAGACCCTTGCGGCGAGCGTCGAGCTTGCCCATGAGAGCGAAGTACATGGTTGTTTCCATTCTGCGGGGGAATGTGAGAAATGATTTTGGGGCTTGCTCGGCCGCCGCAGATCAGCGTATTCGGGGTCAATCCGCCAGCCAATCCCGAGAACGGGGGGCAACTCGGTCACGAAGCACCCCCAGTGCGGGGGATGCGCAATACCCGTGATGCCCCCGCATGGGGGTGGAATGACTAGGACGCGTTCTGCACGACGTTGGTGATCTGGAAGATCGGCATGTAGAGCGCGATGATCATGCCGCCCACGACGACGCCGAGGAACGCGATGAGGAGCGGCTCGATCAGCGAGGTCAGGGCATCGGTGGTGGCTTCGACCTCGGCGTCGTAGAACACCGCGATCTTCTCGAGCATGATCTCGAGCGAACCGGCATCCTCGCCGACGGCGACCATCTGCGTCACCATTGCCGGGAAAACCGATTGCGCAGCGAGCGGGACGGCGATTGATTCGCCTTTCCGAACAGCCTCTGCGACATTGTCGAGAGCGTGCTTCACGACGAAGTTGTTGGACACCTCACCGACGATGCGCAATGCCTGCAGAATGGGGACACCTGCACCGATCATGTTCGAGAAGTTGCGTGCGAACCGCGCGATCACGATCTTCTTCTGCAGCGGTCCGAACACCGGCAGTTTCAGGGTGATCGGATCGACGAAGGCCCGGACCCGTTCGGTGTTCTTGTTCGCTCGCCACCACAGCCACGCGAGCAGGATGACGACGGCGAGCGGGATCGCGATGTACCGCATGGCGTGCGACAGGTACACGAGCACCATGGTCGGGAGCGGGAGCGTGCCGCCGAGCGACGAGAACATCTCCTGGAAGATCGGGACGATGAAGATGAGCATGATGGCGACTGCCACCAGTGACATCACGAGCACCACCACCGGGTAGGTCATCGCCGACTTGATGGTCGAGCGGAGCTTGTGCTCCTTCTCGAAGTTCGTGGCGATGGAGTCCATGGCCTGGTCGAGGAACCCGCCGGTCTCGCCCGCGCGGATCATGTTGATCATGATCGGCGGGAAGTCGACGGGGTACTTCGCGACGGCGTCCGAGAACGAGACGCCGCGCTCGACGTCGTCGCGGACCTTGCCGAGGATGTCCTTGAGCTTCTTGTTCTCGGTCTGGTCGGCGAGGATCGACAGCGCGCGCAGCAGCGAGAGCCCCGAGGTGAGCATCGTCGAGGCCTGGCGCGACATGATCGCGAGGTCCTTGAGGCCGACGCCCTTCTCGAACCCCGGGATCCTGATCTCGGTCTGCAGCCCGGTGCCGGCCTTGGCTTCGGTGATCGCGATCGGCGAGACGCCCATCCCTCGCAGGCGCTGGACGACAGCCCCCTCGGATGCGGCGTCGAGCCGGCCCTTGACGAGCTTGCCGGCGCCGTCGCGCCCGCGGTAGTCGAATGCGAGTGACATCAGTGGCCTCCGGAGTACTTGTCGCCGAAGTCGATGCCGCTGGCGGCGATCGCGGCGGCCGAGGAGTCGGACGGGGACTCGACGCGCTGCACGAGCCGGTCGAAGCCCTCTTAGTCGTGGACCTTCTCCAGGGCGGCCTTCCGCGAGATCGTGCCGACGTTGACCAGCTCGGCGAGGTCCTGGTCCATGGTGTGCATGCCGAGGTCACGCCCGGCCTGCATGGCGGAGGTGATCTGGTACGTCTTGCCCTCGCGGATGAGGTTGCCGATGGCCGGGGTGATGGTCATGATCTCGGTGGCGACGACCCGGCCGACGCCGTTGGCCTTCGGCACGAGGGTCTGGCAGACGACGCCCTGCAGCGTCGCCGCGAGCTGGGTGCGGATCTGGCCCTGCTGGTGCGGTGGGAAGACGTCGATGACACGGTCAATCGTGCCGGGTGCGCTCTGCGTGTGCAGGGTGGCGAACACCAGGTGGCCGGTCTCCGCAGCGGTGAGCGCGACGGAGATGGTCTCGAGGTCACGGAGCTCGCCGATGAGGATCACGTCGGGGTCCTGGCGCAGCACGTGCTTCAGCGCCGAGGCGAAGGACTGCGTGTCCGCCCCGACCTCGCGCTGGTTGATGATCGACCGCTTGTGCTCGTGCATGAACTCGATCGGGTCCTCGACCGTCACGATGTGGTCGGCGCGACTCTCGTTCACCAGGTCGATGAGGGCGGCGAGCGTCGTCGACTTGCCGGAACCGGTGGGGCCCGTGACGAGGACGAGGCCGCGCGGCAGTCCGGCGAACTCGCCGATGTGCTCGGGGATGCCGAGCTGCTTGAGTGTCTTGATCTTCGTCGGGATGATGCGGAACGCCGCACCCCAGTTGCCGCGCTGCTGGTAGTAGTTGACGCGGAAGCGGTACTCCGGGGACAGCGAGTACGCGAAGTCGAGTTCCTGCTCGTGGTCGAACTGGCCGGCCTGCTCGACGGACAGCAGCGTCTTGAGGGCCGCGATGACCTTGCCGCGCGACCACGCGCCTCCTGGCACGGCGGGACGGAGCGAGCCGTCGACGCGGACCGTGGGAGGGGCGTCGGCGGTGACGTGCAGGTCGGACGCGCCCTGGTAGACGACCTGGGCGAGGGCGGTGATCAGGTCGGGGTCGGCGACCTCGCGCGCGTGGCGGGCGAAGTCGATGTCGCCGGCCGCCGTGCCGGCTGGTGCCGGCGCCGCCGGGGCCGCGTAGTGCGCACCGCTGTAGGGCACGGCTGGCAGCTGCTGCGTCGGTGGTTCGGCGTAGCCGTAGGTGGCGGTCGAGGACGGGACCGCGGCGGGCGGTGTCGCCGGCGCGGTGTGTGACTGCGCGACGGGCACGGCCACCGGCGCGCCGGTGGGGGCAGTCATCGGGGTTCCCGTGGGACCGGGCCACACCGCCGAGTCGTCGGTGAGGTCGTAGACCTGCTCGGGCGGAGTCGCCGCTGCGGCCGCCAGGCGCGCTGCTCGGCGCGAGCCCACCTCGGCACCGGGGGTGCCCGGGTGCCAGCCCGCGACGGGCTCGTCACCGGGCATGGTGATGTCGTACACGGAGTCGGTCATCTGCTGCTCCTGTTCCCCGGTCACGCGACGACGCGCAGGATCTCGTCGACGCTCGTCATGCCCAGCTTGACCTTCTCGAAGCCGTCCTGGCGGAGCGTGAGCATGCCCTGCTGCTGCGCGACACGGCCGATCTCCGCGCTCGAGGCACGGCCGACCGCGAGCCGCTCGATCTCCTCGGTGACGGTCATGACCTCGTGCAGGGCGATGCGGCCGCGGTAGCCGGTGTTCGAGCAGACCGCGCAGCCGACGGGCGCGAAGAAGGCCGGCATCTCGTCGTCGGCACGCAGGAACCCGAGCGCCTGGAGCTGCTCGAGCTCGTAGACGGCCGGTGCCTTGCACCGGTCGCACAGTCGGCGAGCGAGCCGTTGGGCGACGACGGAGTCGAGCGCCGATCCGACGAGGAACGGCTCGATGTCCATCTCGGTGAGACGGGTCACGGCCGAGGGGGCGTCGTTCGTGTGCAGGGTCGAGAGCACGAGGTGCCCGGTCAGCGACGCCTCGATCGCGATCTGCGCCGTCTCGTGGTCGCGGATCTCGCCGAGCAGGACGACGTCGGGGTCGGAGCGCAGGATCGAGCGGAGTGCGGACGCGAACGTCAGGCCGGCCTTCGGGTTGACCTGCACCTGGTTGATGCCGGCCATCCGGTACTCGACCGGGTCCTCGACCGTGATGACGTTGATCTCGGGCTTCGCCACGGCGTTGAGCGTCGTGTACAGCGTCGTCGACTTGCCTGAACCGGTCGGACCGGTGACCAGGATCATGCCGTACGGCTTCGAGTAGGACCGCTGGTACGCCTGGAAGTTCTGTTCGAGGAGGTTGAGGTCCTTGAGGGTCAGCGACGTGTTCGTGTTGTCGAGGATCCGCATGACGACCTTCTCGCCCCACACGGTGGGCAGGGTCGCGACACGGAGGTCGATCTGGCGGCCGCCGTGCCGGACCGACATGCGGCCGTCCTGCGGCTTGCGACGCTCGGCGATGTCGATGTCGCTCATGATCTTCAGACGGCTGATCACGCCGTTCTGGATGGTCTTCGGCGCCGGTGCCATCTCGTGCAGCACACCGTCGATGCGGTACCGGATCCGGACCTCGTGCTCACCCGGTTCGATGTGGATGTCGGAGGCGTGGTCCTGGATGGCCTGCGAGACGAGGAGGTTCACGAAGCGGACGATGGGCACGTCGTCGAGGGCGCCGTCGCCGATGTCGACCTGGGTGCTGGTGCTCGCGGACGCCTCTTCCTCGAGCGACGAGGTGAGGTCGTTCAGTTCGTCGTCGGCGCGGAGGTACCGGTCGAGCGCCGCGACGAGGTCGCGCTCCTCGACCTGCAGTGGCTTGATCGACCGCCCCGACGCCGTCCGGGCGTCGTCGATCGCGAGGACGTTCGTGGGGTTCACCATCGCGAGGATGAGCAGGTCGCCCTCGAACCCGACGCCGAGCACCCCGTGGCGACGACACAGCGCCGCGGGCAGGATCGACACCGCGGTGCCGTCGACGGGGTAGTCGCTCAGCGGGACGGTGCGGGAGTTGTTGGACGCTGCTCGGGCGGTGATGAACTGCGCTTCGCTCACGACGCCCTGGTCGACCAGGCCACGGATGGCGCGCTCGTCGAGCTCCTCGTCGCCCGTCATCGCGTCGAGGTGCTCGATCGGTAGGGCGCCGTTCAGGATGAGGATCTCGGACAGGGTCGCCATGAGTCCCGTATCTCCTTGGACTCGCGTACGGCGAGCAGTCGTCGGGTGGTGCGCCACCAGGGATGTGTCGCCCGCCCACGCTACTTCCGGGGCACTCCTCGGCCGCAGTCCCAGAAAGAGGGGGCGAAGGGGTTTCCGCTGCACCCAGAACTGGGGTCTCCGACCAGTTCGGCCCCGGTCGGAGGGACACCGATGTCGCGTCGTCGGCGGGCAGCTGCACATGTCCTCCAGCATCCTGGTGGACGCGAGCGCCGCGGAGGCCGCAGCCGGCTTCGGTGGACAACATCGGCCCGCCCCGGGCTGTGGAGGAACCACCGGACAGCGCGGACCGCAGAACAGCCCCTCGACGCACGGGCCACGCCGGGACATGATGAGTCATGGACATCACGAGCGTGACCGTGGGGTTGCCGGTCACCGACATCGAGGCGTCCTGCCTCTGGTACGGCGCCGTGTTCGAACGCACCGAGCCGGATCTCGAGCCCGAGGACGGCGTCGCCGAGTACGAGGTCGGCGGCATCTGGATCCAGCTGTACGTGGACGACCAGGCCGAGGAGAACCCGGTGAGCGTGCGCTTCGGCGTCGACGACGTCGCCGCTCAGCACGCACGCATCGGTGCGCTGGGGATCGACATCGGCCCCGTCGAGTGCGTGGACGGCGCGGTCGACTGGTTCGACGTGCGCGACCCCGACGGCAACGTCCTCAGCCTGTTCTCGCTGGTGGACGAGACCGGCCGGGGATCCGGCCGCGGCAACGGTGCTGGTCGCGCGGTCTAGACGCGAGCCGACGGCGGTCTGGAGGCCCGTGGCGGTCCCGCACCGCGCCTCCAGGCCGTCACGTGGTGACGACACGACGAAGGCCCCGCCTCCTTGCGGAGACGGGGCCTTCGTGGGATCACATCAGGCTCAGTTGTACGTGCCCGGCGTGAAGTCGTCCGACGAGAAGCTGTCGAAGTCGACGAAGCTCAGGTCGGCGTCCGAGAACGACGAGTCGTCAGCGAAGATGCGGTTGGGGTACCGCTCCGCCTTCGCCTCTTCGGTCGCGTTCACGTCCACGTCACGGTACCGGCTGAGGCCCGTCCCGGCGGGGATGAGCTTTCCGATGATGACGTTCTCCTTGAGGCCGACGAGGTGGTCCTGCTTGCCCTCCATGGCCGCCTGCGTGAGCACGCGGGTGGTCTCCTGGAAGGACGCGGCGGACAGCCACGACTCGGTCGCGAGGGACGCCTTCGTGATGCCCATGACCTCCTGGCGAGCGGAAGCGGTCTTGCGACCCTCCTGCAGCGCCGCACGGTTCAGCGCGTTGTAGCGCGACCGGTCGACGAGCTCACCCGGAAGCAGGTCGGTGTCGCCGTGGTCGACGACGGTGACCTTGCGGAGCATCTGGCGGACGATGACCTCGATGTGCTTGTCGTGGATCGGCACACCCTGCGAGCCGTAGACGTCCTGCACACCGTTGACCAGGTGCTTCTGGACCTCTCGGACACCCTTGACCCGGAGGACTTCCTTCGGGTCGACGGTGCCGGCGATGAACTGCTCGCCGAGCTCGACGTGCTGGTTGTCCTCGATGAGGAGGGTCGCACGCTTGAGCACCGGGTAGATGAACGGCTCGTCGCCGTTGTCCGGCGTGAGGATGATCCGACGGCCCTTGTCCGTGTCCTCGACGACGACGCGGCCGGGGGCCTCGGCGATCGGGGACGCGCCCTTGGGCGTACGGGCCTCGAAGAGCTCCGTGACACGCGGCAGACCCTGGGTAATGTCGTCGGCCGAGGCCGAACCACCCGTGTGGAAGGTACGCATCGTCAGCTGGGTACCGGGCTCACCGATGGACTGGGCGGCGATGATGCCGACCGCCTCACCGATGTCGACCAGGTTGCCCGTGGCGAGCGAACGGCCGTAGCACTGCGCGCAGACACCGACGGCGGACTCGCAGGTCAGGACCGAGCGCACCTTGATGCTCTCGACACCGGCCGCGAGCAGCTTGTCGATGAGCACGTCACCGACGTCCTCACCGGCCTCTGCCACGACCGTGCCCTGTGCGTCCACGGCCTCGGTGGCCAGGGTGCGGGAGTACACGGTGTTCTCGACACGCGGGTCGCGGACGAGCTTGCCGTCAGCGTCCACGGTCGCGATCGGCAGCTCGAGGCCACGCGTCGTGCCGCAGTCGTCCTCGCGGATGATGACGTCCTGCGAGACGTCCACGAGACGACGGGTGAGGTACCCGGAGTCCGCGGTACGGAGCGCGGTGTCGGCAAGACCCTTGCGAGCACCGTGGGTGGCGATGAAGTACTCCGCCACGGTCAGGCCCTCGCGGTACGAGTTGATGATCGGGCGGGCGATGATCTCGCCCTTCGGGTTGTTCACCAGACCACGCATACCGGCGATGTTGCGGACCTGGAGCCAGTTACCACGAGCACCCGACGACACCATGCGGTTGATGGTGTTGTCGACCGGGAAGTTGTCGCGCATCTCCTGCGCGATCTCGTTCGTGGCCTCGGTCCAGATCTTGATCAGGTCCGCGCGACGCTCGGAGTCGGTGATCAGACCCTTGTCGAACTCGCCCTGCACCTTGGCGGCCTGGATCTCGTAGCCCGCGATGATCTCCTTCTTGCGAGGAGGCGTCACGACGTCCGACAGGGCGACGGTCACACCGGAGCGGGTGCCCCAGTAGAAGCCGGCGTCCTTGATCCGGTCCAGCGCAGCGGCCGTCTCGGTCTTGGAGTACCGCTCGGCCAGGTCGTTGACGATCGCGGAGAGCACGCCCTTGTCCGTGACCTTCTGGACGAACGGGTAGTTCGCCGGGAGGGTCTCGTTGAAGAGCGCACGGCCCAGGGTCGTCTCGAGCAGGACGGTGTCGCCCTGCTCGTACCCCTCGGGTGCTTCACCCTCGGCGAAGTGGACACCCGTCATGCGGATCTTCGCCATCGCGTTGAGGTGCAGCGTGTGCTGGTCGTTGGCCAGGATCGCCTCGGCGACCGAGGAGAACGCGCGGCCCTCACCGACGGCGCCCTCGCGGACGGTCGTCAGGTGGTGCAGACCGATGATCATGTCCTGTGCGGGCAGGGTCACCGGACGGCCATCGGACGGCTTCAGGATGTTGTTCGAGGCGAGCATCAGGATGCGGGCCTCGGCCTGGGCCTCGACCGACAGCGGCAGGTGCACGGCCATCTGGTCACCGTCGAAGTCCGCGTTGAACGCGGCACACACGAGCGGGTGGAGCTGGATGGCCTTGCCCTCGACGAGCTGCGGCTCGAACGCCTGGATGCCCAGACGGTGCAGCGTCGGCGCACGGTTCAGCAGGACGGGGCGCTCGCGGATGATCTCCTCGAGCACGTCCCAGACCTGCGGACGCGAACGCTCGACCATGCGCTTGGCCGACTTGATGTTCTGCGCGTGCGACAGGTCGATGAGGCGCTTGATCACGAACGGCTTGAAGAGCTCGAGCGCCATCTGCTTGGGCAGACCGCACTGGTGCAGCTTCAGCTGCGGGCCGACGATGATGACCGAACGGCCCGAGTAGTCGACGCGCTTGCCGAGCAGGTTCTGGCGGAAACGACCCTGCTTGCCCTTGAGCATGTCGCTCAGGGACTTCAGGGCGCGGTTGCCGGTACCCGTGACCGGACGTCCACGACGACCGTTGTCGAACAGCGCGTCGACCGCTTCCTGCAGCATGCGCTTCTCGTTGTTCACGATGATCTCGGGGGCACCGAGGTCGAGCAGGCGGCGGAGACGGTTGTTGCGGTTGATCACACGACGGTAGAGGTCGTTGAGGTCCGACGTGGCGAAACGGCCACCGTCGAGCTGCACCATCGGGCGCAGCTCCGGCGGGATGACCGGCACGACGCCGAGGACCATCGCTGCCGGCGAGTTGCCGGTGGCGAGGAAGGAGCTGACGACGCGCAGACGCTTGATCGCGCGGATCTTCTTCTGGCCCTTGCCCTCGGCGATCTGCAGGCGCAGTGCCTCGGCCTCGGCTGCCAGGTCGAACGCCTCGAGCCGGAGCTTGATCGCCTCGGCGCCCATGTAGGCGTCGAAGTAGATCCCGAACCGGTCCTGGAGCTCGTGGAAGACGGCGTCCTCGGGCTTGAGGTCGCCCACCTTGAGGTTGCGGAAGTCCTCCCACACGCGCTCGAGGCGGGTGATGTCCTCGTCGAACGACTTGCGGACCTGGGACATCTCCTTTTCGGCGGTGTCCTTGGCGCGGCGCTTGACGTCGGCCTTGGCACCCTCTTCCTCAAGGGCTGCGAGGTCGTCCTCGAGCTTCTTGAGGCGGTCGGCGATGATGGAGTCGCGCTGACCCTCGAGGGTCTTGATCTCGAGACGCATCTCGTTCTCGAGACCCGGCATGTCCGCGTGACGGCCCTCTTCATCGATGTCGATGATCATGTACGCCGCGAAGTAGATGACCTTTTCCAGGTCCTTCGGCGCCATGTCGAGGAGGTACCCGAGGCGCGACGGGACGCCCTTGAAGTACCAGATGTGCGTGACGGGGGCAGCGAGCTCGATGTGGCCCATGCGCTCACGACGGACCGAGGACTTGGTGACCTCGACGCCGCAGCGCTCGCAGACGATGCCCTTGAACCGGACGCGCTTGTACTTGCCACAGGCGCACTCCCAGTCGCGGGACGGCCCGAAGATCTGCTCGCCGAACAGACCGTCCTTCTCGGGCTTCAGGGTGCGGTAGTTGATGGTCTCCGGCTTCTTGACCTCGCCGTACGACCACTGACGGATGTCCTCGGCAGTTGCGAGGCCGATCCGAATGGCGTCAAAGGAAGTTGCTTCGAGCAATGTTCTTCTCTCTTGCTGATTCAGGCTTCGATGTACGGGCGGGATCAGATGTCGTCGACAGAGGACGACTCGAACCGCGAGGAGATGTTGATGCCCAGCTCCTCCGCAGCGCGGAAGACCTCGTCATCGTTGTCGCGCAGGCTGACAGCCTGTCCGTCGGCCGAGAGGACCTCGACGTTCAGGCAGAGCGACTGCATCTCCTTCATGAGGACCTTGAAGGACTCGGGGATGCCGGGCTCCTGGATGTTCTCGCCCTTGACGATCGCCTCGTAGACCTTCACGCGGCCGAGGATGTCGTCGGACTTGATCGTCAGGAGCTCCTGGAGGGCGTAGGCGGCGCCGTACGCTTCGAGCGCCCACACCTCCATCTCACCGAATCGCTGTCCACCGAACTGCGCCTTACCACCCAGCGGCTGCTGCGTGATCATCGAGTACGGCCCGGTCGAACGCGCGTGGATCTTGTCGTCGACCAGGTGGTGCAGCTTGAGGATGTACATGTAACCGACCGAGACGGGCTCCGGGAACGGCTCGCCGGAGCGACCGTCGAAGAGCTGCGCCTTGCCGGACGAGCCGATCAGGCGCTCGCCGTCACGGTTCGGGAGGGTCGAGTCGAGGAGGCCCTCGATCTCGCGCTCGTACGCACCGTCGAACACCGGGGTGGCGACCTTCGTGCCCGGAGCGGCGCTGTGCGCTGCCTCGGGAAGGGCCGACGCCCACTCCTGGATGCCCTCGACGTTCCAGCCCTGCTTGGCGAGCCACCCGAGGTGGATCTCGAGCACCTGGCCGAAGTTCATGCGGCCGGGGACGCCGAGCGGGTTGAGGACGATGTCGACGGGGGTGCCGTCGGCGAGGAAGGGCATGTCCTCGACCGGGAGGATGGTCGAGATGACGCCCTTGTTGCCGTGGCGACCGGCGAGCTTGTCACCCGCGGTGATCTTGCGCTTCTGGGCGATGTAGACGACCACGCGCTGGTTGACGCCCGAGCCGAGCTCGTCGTCGCCGTCCTGCGAGTCGAACACCTTGACGCCGATGATCGTGCCCTCTTCACCGTGGGGCACCTTCAGCGAGGTGTCGCGGACTTCGCGCGACTTCTCGTTGAAGATCGCACGGAGCAGACGCTCCTCGGCGCTCAGCTCGGTCTCGCCCTTCGGCGTGACCTTGCCGACGAGGATGTCGCCGGGGCGGACCTCGGCACCGATGCGGATGATGCCGCGCTCGTCGAGGTCGGCCAGCAGGTCCGGGCTGACGTTGGGGAGGTCACGGGTGATCTCCTCCTTGCCGAGCTTGGTGTCGCGGGCGTCGACCTCGTACTCCTCGATGTGGATCGAGGAGAGCGTGTCGTCCTTGATGAGGTTCTGCGACAGGATCATCGCGTCCTCGTAGTTGTAGCCCTCCCACGGCATGAACGCGACGAGGAGGTTCTTGCCGAGCGCGAGCTCGCCGTTCTCCGTCGCGGGACCGTCGGCGATGACCTCGCCCTGCTCCACGCGCTCGCCTGCGGAGACGATGACGCGGTGGTTGTAGCTCGTGCCCTGGTTGGAGCGGTCGAACTTGCGCAGGTAGTAGGTCTGCGTGCCGCCCTCGTCGAGCTGCAGGGTGACGGCGTCGGCCGAGACCTCGGAGACGACACCGGCCTTGTCGGCGGTGACGACGTCGCCGGCGTCGATGGCCGTGTAGCCCTCCATACCGGTACCGACGAGCGGCGACTCGGAGCGGAGCAGCGGGACGGCCTGACGCTGCATGTTCGCACCCATGAGGGCGCGGTTCGCGTCGTCGTGCTCGAGGAACGGGATGAGCGACGTCGCGACCGACACCATCTGGCGCGGCGAGACGTCCATGTAGTCGACCTCGTCCTTGGCGACGAGTTCGACCTCGCCACCCTTCTTGCGGACGAGCACCTTGTCGTCGGCGAAGTGGAAGTCGTTCGTCAGCGGGGCGTTGGCCTGCGCGACGACGAACTCGTCCTCTTCCGAAGCGGTGAGGTAGTCGATGGTCTTCGTGACCTCGCCGTTGACGACGCGACGGTACGGGGTCTCGATGAAGCCGAACGAGTTGATCCGACCGAACGACGCGAGCGAACCGATCAGGCCGATGTTCGGGCCTTCCGGGGTCTCGATCGGGCACATGCGGCCGTAGTGCGACGGGTGGACGTCACGGACCTCGACGCCGGCACGCTCACGGGACAGACCACCCGGGCCGAGTGCCGAGAGGCGACGCTTGTGCGTCAGACCCGCGAGCGGGTTGTTCTGGTCCATGAACTGCGACAGCTGGGACGTTCCGAAGAACTCCTTGATCGCGGCGACGACCGGACGCACGTTGATGAGCGTCTGGGGCGTGATCGCCTCGATGTCCTGCGTGGTCATGCGCTCGCGGACGACGCGCTCCATGCGGGACAGGCCCGTGCGGACCTGGTTCTGGATGAGCTCGCCCACCGCACGGATGCGACGGTTGCCGAAGTGGTCGATGTCGTCCACGTCGAGGCGCAGCTGCACCGGCTCGCCGTCACGGATGCCGTCGATCGTGGTGCGCTCGGCGTGCAGGGACACGAGGTACTTGATCGTCGCGACGATGTCCTTGACGGTGAGCACCGAGTCGGACAGCGGGGCGTCGATGCCGAGCTTGCGGTTGACCTTGTAGCGGCCCACCTTCGCCAGGTCGTAGCGCTTCGAGTTGAAGTAGAAGTTGTCGAGGAGCGCACGCGCGGCCTCGGCAGCGACCTGCTCGCCCGGACGCAGCTTGCGGTAGATGTCCTTGAGCGCCTCTTCCTTCGTCAGGACGGCGTCTTTCTCGAGGGTCGACTCCATCGAGGCGAAGCCCTGGAACTCGTCCATGATCTCTTCGCTCGTCAGGCCGAGGGCCTTGAGGAAGACCGTCACGGACTGCTTGCGCTTGCGGTCGATGCGCACGCCCACCTGGTCGCGCTTGTCGATCTCGAACTCGAGCCAGGCACCACGCGACGGGATGATCCGCGCCGAGTAGATGTCCTTGTCGGAGGTCTTCTCCTGCTGGCGCTCGAAGTACACGCCGGGCGAACGGACGAGCTGCGACACGACGACGCGCTCGGTGCCGTTGATGATGAACGTGCCGCGCTCGGTCATGAGCGGGAAGTCGCCCATGAAGACCGTCTGCGTCTTGATCTCACCCGTCATGTGGTTCATGAACTCGGCGTTGACGTACAGCGGAGCGGCGTAGGTCTTGCCGCGCTCCTTGCAGTCGTCGATCGAGTACTTGGGGTCCTCGAGCTCCGGCGCGGTGAACGAGAGCTGCATCGTCTCGCCGAGGTCCTCGATCGGGGAGATCTCCTCGAAGATCTCCTCCAACCCGGAGTGCAGGGCGAGGTCCGTACGGCCCTGCTCCTGCCCTTCGGCGAGGCGGGTCTTCCAGACGTCGTTGCCGACGAGCCAGTCGAAGCTCTCCGTCTGGAGTGCGAGCAGATCAGGAACCGTGAGGGTGTCCGTGATCTTGGCGAACGAGAGTCGCGAGTGGTTGCGACCGTTCTTGGGGTTGGTGGATGCGTTGGGCGCAGCAGCCAAGGGTGTGACCTCCGGTAGGCCCCGTCGGGCCGACACTGACGAGCAGTGTGTAGGTGAGTGGATTGATCGCTCGGCGAACCCCGAGAGTTCATGCCCTGTGACCACGCCGACACGTCCACGACGCGGAACGTCGGTGTACGTGTGGGATGATCTCCGTGAGCGGTACCCGCCGCCATATACGGGTCCGGCTGCACCAGGGCGAGTTGAGTACGGTGTATCTCGAGAGCACGAGTGTCTCGAGAGCACGATGTATCTCAGAACTCTGCGTCGACCGAAATATGACGACACGGATGCCAGGGAGCGCGAACTGTCATCATAGTTCGCCTCGAGTCGCGCTGTCCAGTCCTGGCTTGACCGAATTCGACACCGGCGTGTATAAGCCCGCCAGCATCGCCGACGTTCCCGCCGGTCGGCCACCGTCGACGGCCGTCGCGGCGGCGCACTGGACCGGCCCCGAGTCAGCTGATGCGCTCGCGCTCGACGTGCCCCGCGCCTCCCGGCCCGCCCTGCAGCCCCGCCAACGCGCGGAACGCGTCCTCGGGTCGGCGTGTGCGGACGAACGTGACGCGTCCGCGGTCGTCGGTGAGCTCGATCCCGAGTCCGGGGGTGAGGATCAGGGCGCGCACACCGCGTCGGATCCGCAGGCCGACGCCGCCGTAGGTGGCAGCGTCCGCCTCGACCAGACGGACATCCGTGATGCGACGTCGCGGAATGCGCCGTGGCGGCAGCGGACGGAAGTGCAGGGTCACGTGGCGCTCGGTGACGGTGAAACCGGCGCGGGCGAGCACGAGCAGCGACCCGACGACGACCGCGAGCAGGCCCGGCACGATGAGCGCGATCTCCGGTGCGTCACCCGGCCACCCGAGCACGGCAGCGGTCAGACCGAGGCCGCCGGCGAGGACCAGCGCACCGAGGGTGCGCATCCAGGTGGGCGCCGGTTCGCGGTCGGCGTGGAAGGGTCGGGAGGCGCGGGGTGCCCGGGCAGGGCGAGCGGCGGTCCGGCTCGTGGTCGGTGCTGGAAAGCGGGCGGTGGGCACGCTCATCGTGTCGGCGGTCATGACGGGTCTCCTGCAACGGGTCAGAAGTGTTGCATCCGGTATTTTACATAGCGGACGCTGTGCATTCAACGGCCAGCGCGCACGGGTGACCGGAGGGGAGGCGCACGACAGCACGCCGACGGCGCGCACGCGCGAGCGGTGGGGACGCTCACGGGCACGTCGTGGTCACGCAGCAGGGGCGGACGCATGGGGTGTGGGGCACGGCACGCATCGACGCTCCGCGACGGGACGACTGTGCCAACGGTACGAGACGAGTCTTGGCGTCGGCTGGCTGTTCATGTGTACGCATTCATGTGTCCGCTGTGCCTGCGCTGTGGGGCGGGTGGTGGTCGCGGTGGTGTTCCATTGACGGCATGGCTGATGCGTTCGACGGGTTCCGGATCGGTGCGGGGTACTCGGTGGTGGAGCCGGACCGGCACCGACCGGGGTCGTTCACCCTCGTCGTGGACGGCACGCCGCAGTCGCACGTCGACCTGGAGGACCCGACGCACCTGGCGTTCGAGTACATCCGGCGGATCGGCCACGCGATCGACCTGCTGCCCGACGGACCGATCACCGCGCTGCACCTCGGAGCCGGTGCCCTGACCCTTCCCCGGTACGTCGCCGTGACCCGTCCGGGTTCGCGGCAGCAGGTGATCGAGCTGGAGCGGGACCTGGTCGAGCACGTCCGCGAGGCCCTGCCGTTCCCCCGGGGTGCGTCGATCCGAGTCCGGTACGGCGACGCACGCGAGGTCCTCGGCAAGCTGCCCGCCGGGCTCCGTGGCACGGTGGACCTGGCGGTGGTGGACGTCTTCGGCGGCTCGCAGATCCCGGCACACGTGACGAGCGTCGAGTTCTACCGGGAGGTCGCCGCGTTCCTGTCGCCGAGGGGCATGGTCGCGGTGAACGTGGCCGACGGCGCCGGCCTGGCATTCGCCCGCGGGCAGGCGTCGACGCTGCAGTCGGTGCTGCCCTCGGTCGCGGCCGTGGCGGACACCGGGATGCTCAAGGGCCGCCGGTTCGGCAACATCGTGCTGCTCGGGTCGCCGTCGGACCTGCCGGTGGCGGACATGCCCCGGCGGTACTCGTCGGACCCGATGCCGGCGAAGGTCGTGCACGGCGCGGAGCTGCGGGCCTTCATCGCGGGGGCACCGATCGTCACCGACCAGACCGCGGTGGCGTCTCCGGAGCCGAACCGGAGCGTCTTCGGCGGCTGACGAGCGCCGTGGCGGGTGCCCGCGGTGCACGGATGTCGGGCACTCGACCGGTCCGGCTGCCAGGATGGGCTGAACGACCGCGCAGGTGCGCGACCGAGCGATGGGAACCCTGATGACGAACGACGACCGGAACGACCAGGACCGGACGGGCGACGGCCAGGCGCCGAGCTGGGGCGGGGCCCCGCAGCAGCGGCCCGACGCCGACGCCCCGCGGTACGGCGAGCGGGTGGACCCGGCACCGGGCTCGACGCCGCAGTACGGCCAGCAGTACGGCCAGGGCCAGCAGAACGGCGAGCAGCAGTACGGCCAGCCGCAGAACGGGCAGCAGTACGGCCAGCCGTCCAGCACGCCGAGCTGGAACGACCAGCAGCGCCACGACCAGGGCCAGCACCACGACCAGCAGCCGTACGCCGCCGCACCCGCATGGCAGAGCCACGACGAGCCGAAGCCCAAGAAGAAGACGCTGGGGGTCGTGGCGTTCATCCTCGGGCTCGCGGCGCTCGTCATCGGCGTCATCGGCGGGTACGTCATGGGATCGGCACTCGCGAACAGCGACGCGATCAACAACCTCGTGCCGAGCGGCGGCGCGACCCCGGACCAGCAGGAACTGCAGCAGCAGCTCATGAACGACCCGGCCGTCATCTCGCAGATCGGCGTCGGCGCCGTGATCGCCGGCATCGCCGCGATCCTCGGCCTCTGGGCGCTCGTGCAGGGCATCATCGCCGCGGTCACCAAGCGCGGGCGCGGGTGGGGCATCTTCGCGATCGTCCTGGCCGTCGTCGCGACCATCGCGACGTTCGCCACCTACATCGGCGTCGCAGCTGCCGCCGCGGTGGCAGCCACCTCCTGACGACCCACTCGAACGGCCCGTCGCGCTCCGGCACGGCGGGCCGTTCGTCGTCCGGTGCCCGCCGGGCCGCTCCGGGGCGGCAGCGCCTGCGGAACCCTGAGCGCGTCGCACCGACCGCTCCCGGGCGACCGCGGCTACCCTCGAACCGATGTCCCTCCCGCCCGACGACCGCCAGCAGCCCGACGCCTCCGACCGTTCCCGCGAACCGCGCCACGCGGCTCCCGTGACGGCCGGTGTGAGCCCGGGCAGCACCTTCGCGCCCATCAGCCTGCGACCCGCGGTCGACGTCGACGCCGTGCACCAGCGGCTCCGCGACCTCGGCCAGAGCCGCAGCACCGACGCCCTCGCCGAACGCGCCGAACTCCTCCGGCTGCTCGGTCGACTGGACGAGTCGCTCGTCATCGCGGAAGAGGTCTTCCGTCTCGCGATGTTCACCGGGGAGCGCCAGGACAAGGTCGCCGCCCGGATCCGTCGTGCGCACATCCTGCACGACCTCGGCCGACACGAGCGTGCCGCCACCGAGGCCGCGCTCGCCCGTGACACCGCCGCGACCGAAGAGTGGCCGGAGCTCGAGGGCGCCGCCGCCGAGATCGAGGGGTGGTCGCTGTTCGAGAACGACCGCTTCGAGGAGGCCCGCTCCGCACTGGCACGGGCGTACCAGGCCTTCCGGCAGGCGGGCGCCCCGTCCG
The DNA here is from genome assembly GCF_015351025.1 of Curtobacterium sp. VKM Ac-1376. Lineage (GTDB taxonomy): Bacteria > Actinomycetota > Actinomycetes > Actinomycetales > Microbacteriaceae > Curtobacterium. The sequence continues at coordinate 98,222 of NZ_JADKRV010000004.1, forward strand.
AGCGCACCGACGCCCTCCGCGCCGCCGTCGAGGCCGCGATGCGCGCCTCGATCACCCACCCAGCGGAACCGTCCGACCGGCCGCGCACGGCCCGCGAGATCGCCGCACGCCGGTCGGAGGACGAAGAGCCCACGACCCGCGTCGCCGAACCGGTGAAGCAAGTGCCGCCGATCCGTCGCCGGGTGCTCGGCGCACCGGACGCCGCACGGACCGAGGCCGACGACATCTGGGGCCGGATCGCGGCCCGGGCGGCGAAGAAGGGCCAGGCCGACCCCCGCGCCGAGCAGTGACCGCGCTCGAGACCGTCCGGCTGCGAGCCGAAGCCCTGATCGCCGAGCACCTCGGCACGGGCACGTGGTCGTTCGGCTTCGACCACGCCAAGACCCGCGCGGGACAGTGCGACTTCGCCCGCAAGCGCATCACTGTGAGCCGGCACCTGGCGACCCGGTTCTCCGACGACGACGTCGAGCAGGTCCTGCTGCACGAGGTCGCGCACGCCCTCGCCGGGGCGCGGGCGGGGCACGGACCGAAGTGGAAACGCACCGCCTCGGCGATCGGCTACACCGGCTCCCGCCTGCACGACGGTCCGATCGCCAGTGAGCTCGCTCCCTGGATCGGCACCTGCCCCGCTGGTCACGAGCACTTCCGGTACCGCACCCCGACCAGGCCACTCGCCTGTGCCCGCTGCTCCCGCCGGTTCGACGCCCGCAACGTGATCGCCTGGCGCCGCCGGACCGCTGCCGACGACGCGGCAACGATGTCGTCGGTTACCGCATGAGGTGCTCGACGCACGGAGGCGCGCCGGTAACCCGTTAGCCTGGGCGGATGCACACGGGGCAGCACATCCGCACGGACGCCGGTTCCAGCTGGTTCTTCGACGCCGGGCGGATCGCGCTGGACTTCGCGCACACGGGCGGGTTCGCGGACGACCCAGCAGGCCGCCGGCCGCGGTCGCAACTGGGCGAGCTGCTCGCGAGCCCGGCCGACCTGGACGAGTGGCTCAGCGAGCACACCGAGCCGATCGACGTCGGCGCGAGCGCCCGCGAGCTGCAGGACGGCCGTGCCCTGCGCGCCGCGATCGCCCGCCTCGCCGTCGCGGCGGCCCCCGCACCGGCGAGCACCGCCGCCGAGCGCACCGCAGTCGCCGCCGGCCTGCGCGCCGGGGCCGGCCGCACGCGCCCCGCGCCCGACGACATCGACACCGTCAACCTGTTCGCCGCCCTGCCGGACGTGCCCCCGAGCCTCCCGGGTGGCCGACGCCGCGCCGGCGCGAACCGGGTCCGCCTGGCGCAGGCGCTGTCGAGCGTGGCCCGCGACGCGGTCGCGCTCTTCACCGAGGTCGGCTTCGACGACGTCGAGGCCGACGGGCGGCCCACCCGGCTGAGCCGGTGCTCGGCCGAGGACTGCGGGCTCGTGTTCTACGACTCCTCGCGTGGCGGGACGCGGCGCTGGTGCTCGATGCAGCGGTGCGGGAACCGGGCCAAGGTCCGGGCGCACCGCGCCCGGCGCGCCGCCGAGTGACCTCGCCGTCCGCGTGATCCGGAGCACGTTCGCGAGATAGCGAAGAAAAAGATTCGGTGTGCCGAATTCTCTGGCAGTGTGGGTTCATGACCGACACTGCCACCCCCCGGCTCGACGAGCACCCACCCGGTGCCCCGCGTCGTCGCGCAGCCGGCCTGACCCTGCTCGGACCGGCATTCGTGGCCGCCATCGCGTACGTCGACCCGGGCAACGTCGCGGCCAACCTGACCGCCGGCGCCGAGTACGGGTACCTGCTGCTCTGGGTCCTGGTGGCTGCGAACGCCAGCGCAGTCGTCGTGCAGTACCTGTCGGCCAAGCTCGGGGTGGTGACGGGGAAGTCCCTGCCGGAGCACCTCGGTCTGCGGATGCGTCGCACCCCGCGCCTGCTGTTCTGGGGGCAGGCCGAGATCGTCGCCGCCGCGACCGACATCGCCGAGGTCATCGGCGGCGCACTCGCGCTCTACCTGCTCTTCGGCCTGCCGCTGGTCGTCGGTGGGATCATCACGGGCGTCGTGTCGATGCTGCTGCTGACCCTGCAGAGCCGCAGGGGCACCCGTCTGTTCGAGACCGTCGTCACGGCGATGCTCGCGATCCTGACCGTCGGGTTCTGCGCGGGCCTGCTGTTCGCCCGGGTGTCGCCGACCGACCTCGTCGCGGGGTTCGTACCGCGCTTCGAGGGCGCCGGGTCGGTCCTGCTCGCCGCGTCCATGCTCGGCGCGACCGTCATGCCGCACGCCGTCTACCTGCACTCCGCGCTTGCCCGCGACCGGCACGGCGACGTCCCCGCCGGGCCGGAGCGCCGCCGGGTGCTCGTCGCCACCCGGTGGGACGTCGGACTCGCCCTGGTCGTCGCCGGCGGGGTGAACATCGCGATGCTCGTCCTCGCCGCGGCCACCCTGCCCGGCGTCGAGGGCACGGACTCGATCCCCGGCGCGCAACGAGCCATCGCCGAGAACGTCGGCCCGGTGGTCGGGGTGCTCTTCGCGGTGGGACTGCTCGCGTCCGGCCTGGCATCGACCTCGGTCGGCTGCATGGCCGGCGCCGAGATCATGAAGGGGCTGCTGCACGTCCGGATCCCGCTGATCGCGCGACGGGCCATCACCCTGGTCCCCGCGATCGTGCTGCTCGCGGTGAACGCCGACGCGACCATGCTGCTGGTCGTCAGCCAGGTGGTGCTGAGTTTCGGGATCGCCTTCGCGATCGTGCCGCTGGTGGTCTACACCTCGCGGCGGAGCGTGATGGGGGCGGACGTGAACGCCGCGGTCACCCGCGTGGTGGCGTGGGTGATCGCGGCGGTCATCGTGGCGCTCAACGTGGCGCTGGTGGTGCTCACCCTGACGGAGTGAGCACGCGTCGTCGGCACCGGGGCCGTCAGTCGACGACCTTGACGTCCTTCCAGAACGCGACGTAGCCCGAGTAGTCCTTGCCGACGCGGTCGAACGAGGACGGGATCGGCGTCGGGTACGACCAGGCGCGGTCCTGCAACGCCTGTCCGCCGACGTTCACCGTGTAGTACTGCGTGTCGCCCTTCCACGGGCAGTGGTACTGGGTGGGACTGTCGGTGAACAGCTCGGACTTCACGCTGGACGGCGGGAAGTACCAGTTGCCCTCGATCTTGATGAGGTCCTCTTCCGGGGCCTCCGCGATCACCGTGTCGCCGACGACTGCCTTCATGGCGTTGCTCCTTCGCTCGCTGGTTCCGTGCCGGGGCGAACGCTACGCGCGCTCCCCCGATTCCCGCAGGACGGTGAGCTCGGGCCCCGCGGCGACCGCCGCGTGCACGTCCGCGCGCGCGAGCCCGGCGGCGCCCTCGGCTGCGCTGACCAGGTGCTTCACCGCGCGCTGGAGTCCCGTGTACGCCGCGCAGGCCGCGGCGGCCTCCGGCGAGGTGTGGTCGATGCCGACCGCGGCGAGCGCGTCGACGACGGCACCGGCGGCGAGCAGGTCCTCCACGGCGAAGTCGGGCGCGTCGGCGACGTCGACGGCCTCGCCTGCGGCCTCGGCCGCCTCGTCGAGGGCGGACGGGTGGTGCAGCCCGGCGGCGACGACCGCGACGACGCACCGGTCGCCGCGCTCGGCCTGGAGGCGCGTCACCCGTTCCGCGACCGCCGCCGCGTTGCCCAGATGGCCGAGCACGACCTCCGGGCCCATCGGCAGGCGGCCGGCCACGTCGCGCAGGGCACGCCGCTGCTCGGCCGCGTCGGAGGTGGGCGGGAGCGTGTCGACCCAGACGAGCAGGTGTGTGCGGTGGGCGATCCGAGCCGCACCACGGGTGCCCCACGCGAACCGGACCTGGTACTTCTCCTGGGTGCGTTCTGCCACGCCCGTCACGATAGCCGTCCGGACGAATCTGTCCCTCTCCACAGGGTCTGCGTCCGACCGGGTGTCCCCCGGGTCGGCGACCGTAGGATGCATGTCCATGGAGATCGCCCCCGTGCCCACCCTGACCGGCGACCGTGTCACCCTCGAGCCCCTCGGGCAGGAGCACGCGGACGACCTGCGGGCGGCGGTCGCCGACGGCGATCTGTGGCGCACCTGGTACACCTCGATCCCCGCTCCGGCGCAGGTCGAGGCCGAGATCGACCGCCGGCTCGCCGAGCACGAGGCCGGGCGCATGGTGCCGTTCGCGGTGCGCGACCGTCCGACCGGCCGGGTGGTGGGGTCGACGACCTTCATGAACATCGACTCCGGCAACCGCCACGTCGAGATCGGCCACACGTTCCTCGCCAGGTCGGCGCAGCGTTCGGGCATCAACACCGAGTCGAAGCTGCTCATGCTCTCGCACGCGTTCGAGGCGTGGCAGTGCATCGCGGTCGAGTTCCGCACGCACTGGCACAACCTGCAGTCGCGCGCCGCCATCGCCGGCCTCGGGGCGAAGCAGGACGGCGTGCTCCGGAACCACGCGATCGGCCGTGACGGCACCCTGCGCGACACCGTGGTCTTCTCGATCATCGCGTCGGAGTGGCCGGCGGTGCGGCTCTCGCTCGCCGAGCGGCTCCGGCGGCACGACCGCTCCGAGGGGTCCCGCCGCCGGTCGGCCCGGCACGCCTGACGAGCAGATCACGCTGTCGTCAGAGGGCGTGGCGGACGCTTCGGTCGCCGAGCGGCTGCACCGGACGCGCGTTCTCGACGTGCGCCGCTTCGAGGTCGGCGAGCTGGTCGGCTCCGAGCTCGATCGTGTTCTCGAGCACGATCCACCGCACCCCCTCGGTGCAGGGCGGCGTGGTGAGCGACCCCTCGTACGTCGCGAACGAGCGGATCTGCGGCAGCATCGCTTCGATGTCCACGGCGCTCTCCCGGCCGGCACCAGCCGTCGCCCCGGCGATGTAGCTCTCGTACGCCGCGTTGTGCGCACCGCGCTCGGCAAGGACCCCGACGACGGTCAGGGCTCCGCGATCGTCGGCGTGCACGAAGTGGAACTCCGCCTCGGCCGGGTCGCCGTCGACGGTGTGCTCCGACCCCGCGTGGAAGTGCATCTGCACCAGGTCGAGGTCCTGGCCGGCGATGGTCGTCGAGGCTCCGTCGTCAGCGGTGAACTGCACGGTGTGCCCGTTGTCCGCCGTCAGCCCCGCGACGGCGCCGGAGCCGACCAGGTCGAGTTCGGCGTCGCCACGAGCTGTCGGCAGGTCGATCGGCGATTGCTGCGCACCCGTGCCGCACGCGGCGTACTCGTCAGCGAGGGCGCCCCAGTGCTCCGGGGAACCCGTCCCGTCGTACGACCACGACGCCCCGGCGTCGTGTGCGTCGGTTCCGGGCTGGGTCGGGGCCGCGCAGCCGGCGAGGACGAGGAGCACGGCAGGGGCGGCGAGCAGGGACAGGCGGGCGTGAGTGGATTGCATGCTGTACAGACTCGCACACTCATATTTCACATTCGCCGAGCGCTTCTCTCTGGACGAGGCGTAGCGTCGTCGGCATGCACGTCGGCCTCCGGATCGTCCTCGATGCGCCGGTCGACGCCGTGCGCAACGCCCTGCTGTCCCCGTCCGTGATGGTGGCGGTGACCAAACCGTTCCTGGCGTACCGGTCCCGCGACCCCGAGGGGTTCCCGGAGCGGTGGCAGCCGGGGCACCCGCACCCGATCACGGCGGACGCCTTCGGGCTCGTGCCGAGCGGCGACACGCACGTGGACCTCGACCTGTACGAGGTCCACGGGATCCCCGTGCAGCGCGACAACGGCGGCGGGACGTCCGGCCTGTTCGGGCGGATGACGATGTCCCACCGGATGGCGGTCGTGCCGGCCCCCGGCGGCCGCACCCTGCTGCTGGACCGCCTGACGTACCGGATGCGGCCGGCGGTCCTCGGTCTCGCCCTGTGGCCCGGCATGTGGGTCATCTGGCAGTGGCGGGCGTTCCGGATGCGGGCCCTCGCGCCCACCTGGCGGACCGACGGCGACTGACGCGGGGTGGGTCGGGCCTCCCGTCCACCGCGGAGCGGGCGTAGCCTCGACCACGTGAGCCAGACGCGCCCCCAGGAGCCGACGACCGACGACCGCGTGCTCAGCACGCTCGCGACCGCGGATTGGCGGCGGATGACGTTCGACCTGTACCGCCGCGTCCGCGCCACCCCGGACCCCGAGACGGCGCACGCGCTCTGGCGCGAGACGCGCGACGCGATGTTCGCGGAGCACCCGGCCTCGCCGCTCCTCGACGAGGACGCCCGCGACTTCGAGGCGCTGCCCGTGCCGGGCTACGACCCGGCCTGGCGCTTCCACGCACGGATCGAGGCGGCGGATCCCGCGGAACTGGACGTCGAGACCGGTACCGACGGCATCGTGCACTTCGATCGGCTCGGCGTCGTGCGGCTGCCCGGTGTCGGCACCCTCGACGTCTGGGCCCACGGCGGCTACGCGGGCGGGATCTTCGTGCCCGTCAAGGACGCGAGCGCCGGCCGGGCCCGTGGGACCTACGGCGGCGGGCGCTACCTGCTCGACACGATCAAGGGTGCCGACCTGGGCGGCGACGACTCCGGGTCGCTCGTGCTCGACTTCAACTTCGCGTACAACCCGTCGTGCGCGCACGACCCGGCGTGGGCGTGCCCGCTCGCGCCTCCGGGCAACACCGTGCCGGTGCCGATCCCGGTCGGCGAGCAGTACGACTTCTAGGGTGGAACGCATGGCAGGACTGGTCGCACTCGACGTCGGAGGGCGGGTACCGCCGTTCGAGCAGGTCCGCTCGCAGATCGCGGCACAGATCACCGCGGGGTACCTGGTGGACGGCGAGCGGTTGCCGAGCGTGCGCGGGCTGGCGGACGAGCTCGGGCTCGCGGCCGGCACGGTCGCGAAGGCCTACCAACTGCTCGAAGAGGCCGGGCTCGTGCACACCGCGCGCGGTGCCGGCACCCGGGTGGTGCGGCCGGCCGAGGTGCCGGACGCCGTGGCGGACGCTGCTCGTGTCCTGGCCGCTGCTGCACGGTCGGCCGGGTTGTCGGCGGACCAGGCGGCGACGGCGCTGCGGGACGCCTGGCCGGCGTAGCGTGACGGGGCCTGCGGGCTCACCTGGTGGGTTCGCACGTACCTGGTGGGTTCGGGCGTACCTGGTGGATTCGGGCAAGGAACCGCAGCGCTCCGGCTCAGCAGTGCTCGAAGACGTACGCGTCGTCCTTCGGTGCCACCAGGTCGCGGTCGCGCAGGATCGTCATCGCGGGGCGGCTCTTCAGCTTGCACACCGACGCCCACGAGCGCTCGAGGGTGTCCGAGTACTCGACGTCGATGACCCGCTTGCCGTAGGCCTTCGTGTACGCCCCGCACTCCCGGTACTGAACGCACTCCTCGGCGACGACGAAGTCGAACCCGGTCTGCTCCCGGCCGGAGGCCCCGAGCTGCGGCGTGTTCTTCTGCCCGACGGCCAGGCCGAGGCGGTGCCCCGCGGCGACGAGTGACCTCGCGAGTGCCAGGTTGCCGGCCCGGGTGAGCCGCCCGCCGCTCCGGGTCCACGAGTCGAGGTTGTCGAACTCCACCGCGTCGAACCCGCGGTCGCCACAGCGTGCCACGGTCTTCGTCAGGACCTTCGTGATCAGCGCGCGCTCGGCCGCGGTCCGGGTGTCCAGGAGCATCTCGTCCGGCCACCCCGGGTCCGACACCGGCGTGCCGTCCCGATCGCGCAGGATCGCCGACGGGTACGACTTCTTCCACGTCCGTGCGGCCTCGGGCTGGGTCTGGAACCCGTTGACGTAGCAGATGCCGTACGTGCCCTTCGCCGGGCGGTCGGTGCTGTCACGCTCGACGATCGTCACGCCGGAGGGCGGGGTGTACGCGCCACCGAGCTGGTAGTCCGGGCGGCCCGAGGTCGGCAGGTCCGTGGAGGTCGTGCGGGCACCGGTCGTCGCGGCGTCGGCGCAGCCGGCCGTGCTGAGGACGGCCGCCAGGGCCACGGCGGTGGTCAGCAGGACGGTTCGGGTGCGCACGCCACGAATCCTTGCACGCGCACGGCGAACGGCCTTCCCCTCGGCGATCCCGGGAGCAGGCGCTATGCTGGACGTACTCGAGGCGCCGATCGCCTCGTGCGTCGTACGGACGCCCCCGAACTCCCGATCTCGTGTCTCCGGACCCTGGTCGATGATCGAGCACCTCACGAAGGTGCCCAGGCTTCTCTGCTGCGGCGACTGCGCCAGCCACATCCGTTGGCGCGCATCCCGCCCGCGCGCTGCCTCAGAGCGCGCCCACAGCCGGTCACCTCCGGCTCGAAAGGTCACCATGACCACCGATGACATCCGTTTCTCCGACCTCGGCGTCCCCGCGCCGATGGTCTCCGTCCTCGCCGACCAGGGCAAGGACATGGCGTTCCCCATCCAGGCGGACACCCTTCCGGACTCCCTGCAGGGCAAGGACGTCCTCGGCCGCGGCCGAACCGGCTCCGGCAAGACGATCGCGTTCGCGATCCCGCTCGTCGCCCGCCTCGCCGCCAGCGGCCGCAAGCGCCGCGCCGGCCGCCCCCGTGCCCTGGTCCTCGCCCCGACCCGTGAGCTCGCGACGCAGATCGACGTCGCCCTCGCCCCGCTCGCCAAGGCCATGGGCCTGAACACCACGACCATCTTCGGTGGTGTGGGTCAGGGTCGTCAGGTCGACGCCCTGCGCGGCGGCGTGGACGTCGTCGTCGCCTGCCCGGGTCGCCTCGCCGACCTCATGCAGCAGGGCCACGTGAACCTCGGCGACATCGAGGTCACCGTCCTCGACGAGGCCGACCACATGGCCGACATGGGCTTCCTGCCCGGCGTGACCAAGATCATGCAGGCGACGCCCGAGCAGGGACAGCGTCTGCTGTTCTCCGCGACGCTGGACAACGGCGTGGACAAGCTCGTCAAGAAGTTCCTGCACAACCCGGTGATGCACTCCGTCGACGAAGCGAACAGCCCCGTCGAGGCGATGACCCACCACCTGTTCGAGGTCGCCGACGCCGACGCGAAGAAGAACCTCGTGAGCACCCTCGCCTCGGGCAACGGTCGCCGCATCCTCTTCATGCGCACGAAGCACCACGCCAAGCGCCTCGCCAAGCAACTCAGCAGCCAGGGCATCCCGGCCGTCGACCTGCAGGGCAACCTGTCGCAGGGTGCGCGTGAGCGGAACCTCGCGAAGTTCTCCTCCGGCGAGGCCCTCGTCCTCGTCGCCACGGACGTCGCCGCCCGTGGGGTGCACGTCGACAACGTCGAGCTCGTCGTGCACGTCGACCCGCCGACCGAGCACAAGGCGTACCTGCACCGCTCCGGTCGCACGGCGCGTGCCGGTTCGTCCGGTGACGTCGTCACGGTGACGATGCCCGCCGAACGTCGCGACGTCGCGCAGATGATGCGCGCCGCCGCGATCAAGGTCACCCCGCAGCACGTCACCGCGGACTCCGCGGCGGTCACCGCGCTCGTCGGCGAGGTCGCGCCGATCCGCCACGTCGCCGAGGACCAGCCCGCGCAGCAGCAGCGTCAGCCCAAGCAGCGCTCGGCCGAGTCCGCCGGTGACGGTCGTCGCCGTGGTCGCGGCGGTCGTTCGGGAGGCGCGGCGCAGCCCGCACGCTCCGGCTCGGCATCCGAGTCCGCCGGTTCGGCCGGTGGCCGTCAGGGTCGTCCGGCCCGCGGCGCACGCTCCGAGGGCACCGGGCGCTCCGGTGCTGCCGCCGCCGGCTCGACGGGTGGTCGCCGCAGTGGCGGCAACCGTCGCTCGGGCAGCGGCGACGTCGTGCGCGGCGGCTCGTCGGCCGTCTGGTCCTCCGAGGGTGGCTACGCCGCCGGTCGTGGGTCCGGCAGTGAGTCGGGCGGCAACCGTCGCGGTGACTCGCGCCGCGCCTCCCGTCCGGCCGGTGCCGCCGATCGCCACTGACGCTCATCTGAGCGCGTCGGCCTGATCCAGTCGGGGCCCGAACCAGCAAAACACCGGTGTTCACGCGCCGAACACCCGCATTCCGCGGTGTGTTGCGTGAACACCGGTGTCTTGCGTCGGCGCGCCGAGCGAACCTTGACGGGGGCTGGGGGAGGGGTGCCCTGCGGAGCGTACGGTCTGCTTCACCGGATGCCGCGCAAGCGGTTGACGGGGAACACGTCCGCTTCTGGAAGGAGTGCCTATGGCTGGCATCGATGACATCAAGAACGCCGCTGAGAAGGCGGCAGGCAAGGTCAAGGAAGCCGCTGGCAACACGACCGGCAACGACCGGCTGAAGGCCGAAGGCCAGACCGACCAGGGCAAGGCCTCGGCGAAGCAGGGCGTCACCGACGTCAAGGACGCCGCGCACGGCGTCGCCGACAGCTTCAAGAACGACAAGCACTGAGCCGGTTCGCGACCGCGCTGCGAAGCCCCCGGATCCGATCGGATCCGGGGGCTTCGTCGTGCTCGCGAGAGCCAGCTACGCTGCAGCCGGCCGCCCGCCTCAGCGGATTCGGTCTGCCTTGCTCGGCTGGTACTGCTCGTTGGCTCGCTGTGCACGAGACCGGAGTTGATCCGCCCTCACCTGGGTCGAACGTCGCGCCGGCGACGGCTGTGGAAGTTCGATGCCCCGAACAGCGACGTGACTGATGGACGATCTTCCGATGGCGCCGAGCCTCAGAGTCGGACAGGAGCAGAAAAAAGCGCCTGACCTACGCTGTCTCGAAGACTCCAGCTGCCGACGGCTTTCATCGATGCACCTAGTGGAAGGCTCCGACCGAGGCGAGTCCGGCACGCAGGAGTGCGCCGCGACCGCCCTCCATGTCGTCGGCCACGCCGTCGGACGCGGCCTCCATCGGGGTCATCCAGGTGAGTTCGAGAGCGTCCTGCCGCGGCTCGCACGTGCCCGTGACGGGGACGACGTAGGCGAGCGAGATCGCGTGCTGCCGTTCGTCGGTGTACACCGAGGCGCCGGGCAGCGGGAAGTACTCGGCCACCGTGAACGGCGCGGGGCTCGTCGGCAGCTGCGGGAACGCCATCGGGCCGAGGTCCTTCTCGAGGTGCCGGAAGAGCGCGGTGCGGATGGACTCGCCGAACATCACACGGCCGGACACCAGGGTGCGGACGATCGAACCGCTCGGGGCCACGCGCAGGAGCACCCCGACCTCGGTCACGACGCCGAGGCCGTCCGTGCGGACGGGGATCGCCTCGACGTAGCAGATGGGGAGTCGACGACGCGCGTTGGCGAGTTCCTCGTCGGACAGCCAGCCGGAGTCAGGGTCGGGGGTTTGCAGCGAGGACATGCACCGTGTCTACCAGGGACGACGACGAGTTCGGCGGAAGGCGCGGGAGTTGGGGATGGTTAGCGTTGCGCACATGATCGATGCAGACCAGGTGCAGTGGACCCGGAGCACCTCGGCCCGGACGGGCACACCACTGCTCGTCGCGATGCACGGCGTGGGGTCGAACGAGCAGGACCTGCTCGGGTTGGCGCCCGCGCTGCCGCCGGCATGGACGGTCGCGTCGCTGCGGGCACCGATGCCGTGGGGGCCCGGGTACAGCTGGTACCCACTCGGCACGCCCGGCTCCCCCGCCCTCGAGCAGGTCGACGCTGCCGTCGCCGGAGTGCTCGACTGGATCGACTCGGTCGCTGCCGACCACCCGACGATCGGGCTGCTCGGGTTCTCGCAGGGCGGCTCGATGGCCCTCCAGCTGCTCCGAGCACGGCCGGCGGGATTCGCGTTCGCGGTGTCGCTGTCCGGGTTCGTGGTGCCCGGGGTCACGGACTCGCGGGACGAGGCCGTGGCGGCGGTGCGGCCCCGGGTGTTCCTCGGGCACGGCGACCTCGACCCGGTGATCCCGGCCGAGGCCACCACACGGACGCAGGCGTGGGCGGCGGCGCACACCGACGTGACCGATCGCTCGTACGAGGGGCTGCCGCACGCGGTGTCGGCGGCGGAGCTCACCGACGTGGCAGCGTTCATCGCCGCGACGTCGGCGCGCGGAGCGCGCTTCGTGAGCACGAATGGCCGGGTCCGACGTGCGGACCCGACCATTGCGGCTCACGATGCGCGCGGGACGGACGGGAGGCGCGGTGCCAGCTGACACCGCGCCTCCCGTCCGCCTCGGGGTTGCGGACGCTAGTCGGCGAGGATCTGGAGCAGGTCCTTGCGGAGCTGGTCGACCTTGGCCGTGGCGGCCTTGGCCTGCTCTTCGGTCGCGGTGCTGCGGTACATCTGCAGCACACCCATCGTCTTGCGGAGCGCCTCGAAGAACTCGCGCTGGGCGTCCGGGATGCCCGGCGCCCCGTCGAGGGCCGCGGCGATCTCGTCGGCCTTCGCCTCGGTTTCGGCCTTGCCGGCGTCGGTGAGCTCGAAGAGGGTCTTGCGGCCGTCGCCCGAGGAGACCACGAGGTCTTCGTCGACGAGCTGCTGGAGCGTCGGGTAGACCGAGCCGGGGCTCGGCTTCCAGGCGCCGCCGGTGCGCTCGGCGATGGTCTTGATCACGGCGTAGCCGTTCTGCGGGCCCTCGGCCAGCAGGCCGAGGATCGCGAGGCGGACGTCGCCGCGGCGGCGACGTTCACGGCCGAAGCCGGGTCCGCCGAAGCCCCCGAAGCCGGGACCGAAGCCCATGCCCGGCCCGAAGCCCGGGCCGAAGCCACGGCCGCCTCGACCGCCGTGCTCGTGGTCACCGCGGTCGCGACCGGGGAAGCCGGCGCCGTGGTGCTGCCGCGCGCCGCCGAAACGGGGGCCGCGCGGGTGGTGGTTGCTGTCGTTGTCGTCGTGCATGGGGCGCATGATGCGTCCTTCCTTGTCGCTGAGTCGGCTCGCGATCGGTCTGACAGTGATCGTCTTCGTCGTATCGCAATGTGTTTACGATAGATCGGTAACTATCGCTTTGTCAAGCGGTGCTCGGCGCTCGGTCGGCTGTCGGTGGCGGCGGGCAGGATGGGACGGACCATGACGGACGTCTTCGAGCGCTTCTCCCCCGCCACCACCGAGTGGTTCCGCGGCGCCTTCGAGGCACCGACGCCCGCACAGGCCGGCGCGTGGGACGCGATCTCCACCGGGCAGCACGCGCTCGTCATCGCGCCGACCGGTTCCGGCAAGACCCTGGCCTCGTTCCTGTGGTCGATCGACCGGCTCATCAGCGCGACGGACCGCCCCCCTGTGAAGCAGCGCACGCGCGTGCTCTACGTCTCGCCGCTCAAGGCCCTCGGCGTCGACGTCGAACGCAACCTCCGCAGCCCCCTCGTCGGCATCACGCAGACCGCCCGCCGGCTCGGCACCAAACCGCCGGACGTCACGGTCGGGGTGCGCAGCGGTGACACCCCGTCGTCCGACCGGCAGAAGCTCCTGCGCCAGCCGCCGGACATCCTCATCACCACGCCCGAGTCGCTCTACCTGATGCTCACCTCGCAGGCACGCGAGACCCTGGTCAACGTCGACACCGTCATCGTGGACGAGGTGCACGCCGTCGCCTCGACCAAGCGCGGAGCGCACCTCGCCGTGTCGCTCGAGCGCCTCGACGACCTGCTCGACAAGCCCGTGCAGCGCATCGGGTTGTCCGCCACCGTGCGCCCGCCGGAAGAGGTCGCGCGGTTCCTCGGGGGTCGCGCGCCGGTGACGATCATCGCGCCGCCCGCGCAGAAGACCTTCGACCTGCGGGTCGTCGTGCCCGTCGACGACATGACGGAGCTCGGGGCACCCCCGGTCGGCGCGGACCCGTCCGAGTCGCCGACGAACGGGTCGATCTGGCCGCACGTCGAAGAGCGGGTGGTCGATCTGATCGAGGAGCACCGGTCGACGATCGTGTTCGCGAACTCACGGCGGTTGGCCGAGCGGCTGACCGCACGGCTCAACGAGATCCACGAAGAGCGCGTGCTCGCGGCGGCGGCACCTGCCGTGGCCGCCGACGCGCTGGTGCCGGCGGGTGTCTCACCGGCCGACGACGGCCTTCCGGCGGCGCGGGGTCGCCCGCAGTCGCCCGCGCGGACCTCGGCGCACGCAGTCGCTCCGCAGGGCACGAAGCGTCCGCCTGCGCAGATGATCGGCGGGTCCGGGCAGACGGGCGGTGGCGGCTCGGATGCGTCCGTCCCCGTGCTCGCCCGCGCGCACCACGGCTCGGTGTCGAAGGACCAGCGCGCGATCATCGAGGACGACCTGAAGTCCGGCCGACTGCGGTGCGTGGTCGCAACCAGCTCGCTCGAGCTCGGGATCGACATGGGCGAGGTCGACCTCGTCGTCCAGGTCGAGGCGCCGCCCTCGGTCGCGAGCGGCCTGCAGCGCGTCGGCCGTGCCGGGCACCAGGTGGGCGAGATCTCCCGCGGGGTGCTGTTCCCGAAGCACCGCGCCGACCTCGTCAACAGCGCGGTGACGGTGGAGCGGATGGTCACGGGGCAGATCGAGTCGATCTCGGTGCCGGCGAACCCCCTCGACGTCCTGGCACAGCACACCGTCGCGGCCGGGGCGATCGACACCGTCGACGTCGAGCACTGGTTCGACCTGGTCCGACGCAGCGCCCCGTTCAGCGGCCTGCCCCGCTCGGCGTTCGACGCCACGCTCGACCTGGTGACCGGGCGGTACCCGAGCGACGAGTTCGCCGAACTCCGCCCGCGGTTGGTCTGGGACCGCGTGCACGGCACCCTGACCGGACGCCCCGGGGCCCAGCGCCTCGCGGTGACGAGCGGTGGCACGATCCCGGACCGCGGCATGTTCGGCGTGTTCATGGTGGGCGAGAAGGCGTCCCGGGTCGGCGAGCTCGACGAGGAGATGGTCTACGAGTCGCGCGTCGGCGACGTGTTCGCCCTCGGCGCCACGAGCTGGCGGATCGAGGAGATCACCCACGACCGGGTCATCGTCAGTCCGGCGTTCGGCCAGCCCGGCCGTGTGCCGTTCTGGAAAGGCGACGGCATCGGCCGTCCGGCCGAGCTCGGTCGGGCCACGGGTGCCTTCGTGCGCGAGGTCGAGGGCGCCTCGGACGACGACGCCCGCGCCCGGGTCGCCGCCGGCGGCCTCGACGAGCGCGCCGTCACGAACCTGCTGACCTTCCTGCGCGACCAGCGCGCGGCCACCGGTCACGTACCGAACGACACCACGCTCGTGGTCGAGCGCTTCCGCGACGAACTCGGCGACTGGCGGCTCATCCTGCACTCGCCGTACGGCATGCAGGTGCACGCGCCGTGGGCCCTGGCGGTCGCGGCACGTCTGCGCGAACGGCACGGCATCGACGGTGACGCGATGGCCGCCGACGACGGCATCGTGGTGCGCATCCCCGAGACCGACGCCGAACCGCCGGGTGCCGACCTGTTCGTGTTCGAGCGCGACGATCTCGAGGCGCTCGTCACCGACGAGGTCGGCGGGTCGGCCCTGTTCGCCGCGCGGTTCCGGGAGTGTGCGGCACGCGCCCTGCTGCTGCCTCGGCGGAACCCCGGCCAGCGGTCCCCCCTGTGGCAGCAGCGCCAGCGGGCCTCGCAGTTGCTCGAGGTGGCCCGGAAGTACCCGTCCTTCCCGATCGTGCTCGAGACCGTGCGCGAGGTGCTCCAGGACGTCTACGACGTGCCCGCCCTGCTCGCGATCGCCGACGAGATCGCCGGACGCCGCATCCGCCTGGTCGAGACCGAGACCGAGACGCCGTCACCCTTCGCCCGTTCCATCCTGTTCGGGTACGTCGCCGCGTTCATGTACGAGGGCGACTCGCCGCTCGCCGAGCGTCGGGCAGCGGCGCTCTCGCTCGACTCGACGCTGCTCGGCGAGCTACTCGGTCGGGCCGAACTGCGGGAACTGCTCGACCCGGCGGTCATCGCCTCGGTCGAACAGGACCTGCAGCGACTGTCGCCGGACCGCCGCGCCCGCGACGCCGAGGGACTCGTCGACGTGCTGCGGCTCGTCGGCGCCCTGGGCCTGGACGAGGCCGTCGACCGGAGCTGGCTCGCAGGGTCCCCGGACCGCGGGGCGGCCGACACCGAGGTCCAGGGGATCCTCACCGCGCTCGAGCGAGACCGCCGCGTGCTGTCCTTCTCGCACGCCGGGGCCACCCGCTGGGCCGTCATCGAGGACGCCTCGCGCCTGCGTGACGCGCTCGGGGTCCCGCTGCCGATCGGTGTGCCCACCGCGTTCATCGAACCCGTCGCCGACCCGCTCGGTGACCTGGTCGGCCGGTACGCCCGCTCGCACGGGCCGTTCTCGGCGCAGGAGGCCGCCAGCCGTCTGGGCCTCGGGATCGCCGTGGTGCAGGACACCCTGCGTCGGCTCGTCGCCGACCGCCGTGTCGTGGAGGGCGAGTTCCGCCCGGACCGCCAGGGCGCCGAGTGGTGCGACGCCGAGGTCCTGCGCCGGATCCGCACCAAGTCCCTCGCAGCCCTGCGGCACGAGGTCGAACCGGTCTCACCGGACACCCTCGCCCGGTTCCTGCCGGCGTGGCAGCACGTGCAGACCCCCGGCACTCGCGGTGGGCTGCGCGGCGTCGACGGGGTCCTGCAGGTGATCGACCAGCTCGCCGGGGTCGCCCTGCCCGCGAGCGCGTGGGAGACCCTGGTGCTGCCGTCACGCGTCACCGACTACTCCACGAGCATGCTCGACGAGCTCACCGCCACGGGTGAGGTCCTGTGGTCCGGCGGGGGCACCCTGCCCGGCAACGACGGGTGGGTGCGCCTGCACTTGGCGGACACGGCCGCGACCACGCTCGCCGAGCCCTCCGGCGACGAGACCACCGAGCTGCAACGCGACGTGCTCGGTGCCTTGGCCGGTGGTGGTGCGTACTTCTTCCGCCAGCTCGGGCAGGCCGTCGGCAGCACCGAGGACCAGGCCCTGACGACGGCGCTGTGGGATCTCGTCTGGGCCGGGCAGATCACGAACGACACGTTCGCTCCGCTGCGCGCGATGCTCGGCGGCAAGGCGAAGAGCAGCAGCGCTCCGCGAGCCCGCGCCTACCGCGGGCGCCGACGTCCGACGATGCCGACGCAGTCCGGTCCGCCGTCCGTCGGTGGTCGCTGGTCTCTGCTCCCCCTGGCCGAATCCGACTCGACCCTGCGGGCTGCCGCGACCGCCGAACAGCTGCTCGAGCGCTACGGGGTCGTCACCCGCGGTGCCGTGCAGGTCGAGGGGGTCCGGGGTGGGTTCGCGGGCGTCTACCGGGTGCTCTCGCGGTTCGAGGAGTCCGGCCGTGCCCGTCGCGGGTACTTCGTCGAGGGGCTCGGCGCCGCGCAGTTCGCCACCGGCCCGACGGTGGACCGGCTCCGGACCTACGCCCGCGACCTCGGTGAGGACGAGCGCGCCGAGCCGGACCGGAATCGCGAGGCCCTGACGCTCGCCGCGACCGACCCGGCGAACCCGTTCGGGGCGTCGCTGCCCTGGCCGACCGGGGACGCCGGTGCCGCCCCGGCGATCGATGCGGACGGGGCCGACGACGCCACCGGGAGCGGCCCGGAGAGCCCGAAGACCACGCGCGGGCACCGACCCGGGCGGAAGGCCGGGGCGCTCGTCACGACCGTCGACGGCAAGCTCACCGTGTACGTCGAGCGCGGCGGCAAGTCGGTGCTGACCTTCACCGACGATCCCGCGGACCTCGCCGCGGCCGCCGCGTCGATCGCCGGCATCGTCCGGACCGGGCTGCGGAAGCTGTCGGTCGAGCGCGTCGACGGCGACTTCGTGCTCGAGACACCGCTCGGCGGCGCACTCCGCGAGGCGGGGTTCACGGCGACCCCGCAGGGACTGCGGCTCCGTGTGTGAGGCGAGCCGCGCCTCCCGGCTGGTCCGCGCGCACGCACCGGCGGTGACCCGTGCCTGAAGGCGACACCGTGTACCGGGCTGCCCGCCGCCTGCACACCGCGCTGGCGGGGAAGGTCCTGACGAGGAGCGACTTCCGGGTGCCCGCCTTCGCGACCCTCGACCTGGTCGGCCGCACCGTGGACGAGGTGGTCCCGCGCGGCAAGCACCTACTGCACCGGATCGGGGACCTGACCGTGCACTCGCACCTCAAGATGGAGGGTCGGTGGGACGTCTGTGCGCCCGGCGACCGCTGGCGACGGCCGGCGCACCAGGCACGGGCGATCCTGGACGCCGAGGGGGTCTCGACCGTCGGCTTCGCGCTCGGGGTGCTCGAGGTCGTCCCCCGCGACCGGGAGTCCGAGGTCGTCGGACACCTGGGGCCCGACCTGCTCGGCCCCGACTGGGACGCCGACCTCGCGCTCGCCAACCTGATGCAGGACCCTGAGCGTCCGGTCGGGCTGGCGCTGCTCGACCAGCGGGTGCTCGCCGGGCTCGGCAACGTGTACCGGAACGAACTCTGCTTCCTGCGCGGCGTACTGCCGACGCGTCCGGTGGGACAGGTCCCCGACCCGGCGCGGACGATCACGCTCGCCAGCCGACTGATCCTGGCGAACCGCGACCGCAGTGCCCGGGTGACCACCGGCGTCGACCGCCCGGGCCGGCGGTTCTGGGTCTACGGCCGCGCTGGCAAGCCGTGTCTGCGGTGCGGGACCCCGATCCGACACGGCGAACTCGGCGACTCCGAGCTCACCCTGCGCGACACCTACTGGTGTCCGCGCTGTCAGACCTAGCCGGAGACCTCCCTCAGGCCGCGGATGCGGAGCGGCCGGGGAGCGTCCGACGGCGGAGTGCAGGGTCGAGGACGGCTGGCGGGTCGTACTGCTGGTCGAGCCGCCCGACGTCGGTCCCCGGTGGGACGATCGCGTCGATGCGGTCGAGCACGTCGTCGGTGAGTGCCACGTCGACGCCCGCGAGCAGGTCCTCGAGCTGCTCCATCGAGCGCGGTCCGATCAACGCACTCGTGACCCCGGGGTGCGCGATCGCGAACGCCATCGCCAGGTGGGTCATCGGGATCCCGGTGTCCTCGGAGAGCGCGATCACCTGCTCCACGGCGTCGATCCGGCGCTCGTCGCTGTTGTGCCGGAACATCTGCACGCGTGCGAGGTCGGACTCCTGTCCCCGGCGGAACCGCCCCGTGAGCATGCCGCCGGCGAGGGGACTCCAGACCAGTGCGCCCATCCCGTACCGCTGCACGACCGGGAGCACCTCGCGCTCGATGCCGCGGTTGAGGATCGAGTAGGTGGGCTGCTCGCTGCGGAAACGCTCGAGGCCGCGGCGCTCGGAGGTCCACTGCGCCTCGACCTGCATCGACGCCGGGAAGTCCGACGAGCCGATCGCTCGCACCTTGCCGCTCCGGACCAGGTCGGTGAGGGCGGACAGGGTCTCCTCGAGGTCGACGGTGTCGTCCGGCCGGTGCGCCTGGTACAGGTCGATGTGATCGGTCTGCAGGCGGCGCAGCGAGTCCTCGACCGCGGTCGTGATCCAGCGACGGGAGTTGCCGCGACGGTTCGGGTCGTCACCCATCGGGCCGTTGAACTTGGTGGCGAGGACGACGTCGTCGCGCCGCCCCTTGAGCGCCTTGCCGATCAGGGTCTCGGACCCGCCCTGCGAGTAGCGGTCTGCGGTGTCGATGATGTTGATGCCGGCGTCGAGCGCCCGGTGGACGATGCGGATGGAGTCCTGCTCGTCACCGTTGCCGATACGGCCGTCGGTGCCGAGCATCATCGCGCCGAGTGCGAACGGGCTGACCTGGATGCCGGTGCGGCCGAGGGTGCGGTACTGCATGTGCGTTCCTCCTGTCGATGGCGCTCCGGTGCACGGTGCCGTACTGTGGCCCGAAGTGGAACGCTCTTCCGGAACTATACGGAATGGCTTTCCGCTTACGCAAGAGGAGGATCCATGCGCGCCGACGCCCGTCGCAACGCCGACGCCCTGACCGACGCCGCCAAGGCCGTCTTTGCCAGTGACGGCGTCGATGCGCCCGCCAAGGTGATCGCAGAGCGGGCCGGAGTGGGCGTGGGCACGCTCTACCGACACTTCCCGCAGCGCTCGGATCTGGTCGTCGCAGTGTTCCAACAGGCCGTGGACACCTGCGCCGACGCCGCCGCCGAGCTCGCGGCGACCGCGGCCCCGGACGACGCCCTTGCCCTTTGGCTGCAACGGTTCACCGAGTTCGTCGCGACGAAGCGTGGGCTCGCCGCGGCGCTGCACTCCGGCGATCCGGCATTCGAAGCGCTGCCCGGGTACTTCCTCGGGCGACTCGGGGACGCCCTCACCGGCCTGCTCTCGGCAGCGGTCGAGGCGGGCACCATCCGGGCGGACGTCGATGCTCCACAGCTCCTCCGCGCCGTGGCGGACCTGTGCCACGGCGCACCCACCACCGAGCAGAGCCAACTCCTGGTCGGCCTGCTCGTCGACGGGCTCCGGTACCGCGCGACGGGCTGATCCGTGTCAGCGGATCTGGTGCAGTCGCTCCGCCGCGGTCGACCGGACGGCCTCGGTCACCCGTTCGAGCAGCGGTGACGCGAGGTTCCAGCGCTGCCACCACAGGGCGACGTCGGCGTGACGACCGGGGGCGAGTTCCACGAGGGCGCCGCGCTCGATCGCTCCGAGGCACTGGGCCTCGGGCAGCAGCCCCCATCCGAACCCGAGCGTGACCGCATGGGCGAAGTCGGCGGAGGTGGGCACGAAGTGGCGCGGCCCGCCGGGGGCGTGCCCGAGCACCTGGCGCAGGTACCCCTGCTGCAGGTCGTCGTCGCGGTCGTAGTCGACGAGCGGGACCTGATCGAGCCGCCGGAGCATCCGCCGTTCGGTCCCGGTGTCGCCGAGGTAGCGGGCGACGAACCCCGGCGATGCCACGGCCCGGTACCGGTCGATGCCGAGCGGCACGGACGAGCAGCCCTGCACGGGGTCCGCCTCGGCCGTCACCGCACCCATCACCGTGCCGGCACGCAGGAGTTCGGCGGTGCGGTCCTGGTCCTCGCGGTGCAGGTCGAAGACCACCTCGGTGTCGGCCCGGACGAGGGCGAGGGCGTCGAGGAACCAGGTGGCGAGCGAGTCGGCGTTCACGGCAAGCGGGATCGACGGCACGACCGAGCCCCCACCACCGAGGGCGCGCGTGGTCTCCTCGTCGAGCAGGCGCACCTGCCGCGCGTGCCGCAGGACCACCTCGCCGTCGGCGGTCGGCCGCACCGGGGTGGTGCGCTGGAGCAGCACGCGGCCGACCTGCTGTTCCATCGACTTGATCCGCTGCGACACGGCGGACGGCGTGATCGACAGCGCGCGGGCCGCAGCGTCGAGGGTGCCGTGGTCGACCGCGGCCAAGAGCGTCTCGAGGTGTTCGCGCTGGAACCGGGGCATGCAGCTGAGCTTACGGTGCTGCAGGAAGATGAGCTGTACTGCACGCTCGTCGCGCTCTAGCGTCGGTGGGGTGACCGATCTCCTCCCACTGCTCTCGGGCCTCGGCACGGGACTCGCCCTGATCGTCGCGATCGGTGCGCAGAACACCTACCTGCTCCGGCTCGCCGTCAGCGCGGGGCTCCGGGTCGTGGCGGCCGCGGTCGTGCTGTGTGCCGCCTCGGACGCGCTGCTCATCGTCGCGGGGGTGCTCGGGGTCGGCGCCGTGGTCGAGCGGTTCCCCGTCGCGCTCCTGGTGATCCGGTTCATCGGTGCCGCGTTCCTGCTCACCTACGGGGTGCTCGCGGCGCGGCGGGCGCTGCGGCCCTCGGGGGACGCGATGCGGGTGGCCGACGGGGCGGCGGACGACGGGGTGGTGGGCTCCGGCGCGGACGCGGGCGCGGGCGCGGGGGCCAGCGCGACCACCGGCACGGCGTCGGCGGCGGGGCGGACGCGCACCGTGCCTCCCGGCCAGGTGGTGACCATGCGGAAGGCCGTGCTGACCATGCTCGTCTTCACGTGGGCCAACCCGCACGTCTACCTGGACACGCTGGTGTTCCTCGGGTCGGTCGCGAACCAGCGGGGCCCGGACGACCGCTGGCTCTGGACGGTCGGCGCGGTCGCGGCGAGCTGCCTGTGGTTCGGTGCGCTCGGGTTCGGCGGGCGGCTGCTGCGGCCGCTGTTCGAGAAGCCGCTGACGTGGCGGGTGTTCGACGGTCTGGTCGCCGTGGTGATGCTCGCCTTCGGCGTCCTGCTGGTCGTCGGGGCCTAGCGCACCACGAAACGGACACAGCACCACGCGACGACGCGGTGCTGTGTCCGGAACCTGGTTCCGGCGGGAACGGGAACGGGAACGGGAGCGCCCCCTACTGCAGGCCCTTGCCGACGCGGCTGTTGCGGCGGCTGTAGCCGAAGTAGATCGCGAACCCGATGACGAGCCAGATGACGAACCGGAGCCAGGTCTCGACCTCGAGGTTCAGCATCAACCAGAAGCACAGCACCGCCGACAGGATCGGGATCACGGGCGACCACGGCACGCGGAACGAGCGCGGCGCATCCGGACGGGACCTCCGCAGCACGATGATGCCGATCGACACCAGCACGAAGGCCGACAGGGTGCCGATGTTGATCATGCCCTCGAGCTTGTCCACGGCGGTGAAGCCGGCGAGCAGTGCGACGACGACCCCCGCGACGACCTGCACGCGGACCGGCGTCTGGGTCTTCGGGTTCGTCTTCGAGAACCAGCGCGGCAGCAGGCCGTCTCGGCTCATCGCGAAGACGATGCGGGACAGACCGAGCAGCAGCACCATGACGACGGTGGTCAGGCCGATCAGGGAGCCGATGGCGATGATGCCGGCGGCCCACGGCAGCCCGACGATGTCGAACGCCGACGCCAGGGACGGCGCCTTCTCCTCCGCCAGGCGCTGGTACGACACCATGCCCGTGATGACGATGCTGACCCCGACGTAGAGCAGCGTCACGATGCCGAGGCCGATGAAGATGCCGCGCGGCAGCGTCTTCTGCGGGTTCTCGGTCTCCTCCGCGCTGGTCGCGACGACGTCGAACCCGATGAAGGCGAAGAACACCAGGGATGCTGCGGCGAGGAGCCCGAAGACGCCGTACTGGGCGGGCTCGGAACCGGTGAACCAGGACACGAGCGACTGGGTCCAGACGCTGCCCTCGGCGCCCTTGGCGGGCTCGGACGGCGGGATGAACGGGGTGAAGTTCGCAGCCTTGACGAAGAACGCGCCCGCGACGATGACGAACACGACGATCGCGACCTTGATCACCGTGATGACGGCCGAGACCCGCGACGACAGGCGGGTACCGAAGGCGAGCAGCACCGTGAAGACCCCGACGATGAGCACCGGCCCCCAGGTGAACGGGATCGGGCCGAGCTCGATCGTGCTCGGCAGGGTCACGCCGAAGACGTCGAACGCGGTGCTGAGGTAGATGCCCCAGTACTTCGCGATCACGGCGCTCGCGGTCAGGGTCTCGAGGATCAGGTCCCACCCGACGATCCAGGCGAGCAGCTCGCCCATCGTGGCGTAGGTGAACGTGTACGCGGAGCCGGCGACGGGGATCGTCGAGGCGAACTCGGCGTAGCACATGATCGCCAGGCCGCAGGTGACGGCGGCGAGCAGGAACGAGATGATGACGCCGGGTCCGGCGAAGTTCGCGGCGGCGTTCGCGCCGACCGAGAAGATGCCGGCGCCGACGGCGACCGCGATGCCCATCGCCGCGATGTCGAACGTCTTGAGGGAGCGTTTCAGGGACCTGCCCTGCTCCTCGGAATCGGCCAGGGAGGCCTCGATCGACTTGATGCGGAGCTTCGGTGCCATGGGTGGATCCCGTCATCGGCTGGCGGCGGACCCCGCGAGAGTACTGGTGTACCAGCCCGTCACGCAAACAGCGCGCATGCACGGCCCACGTCAGCACGTGGTGCCGGACGCGGCCAGGAGGCCCGGGTCGGCTCAGACGGACCGGCGCCAGTCCCGCAGGAACCGCGCTCCGGCCTCGTCGTGGATCACACCGTCGGGTGCGGTGAGCACCTCGTACGGCGTGGTCGGGACGCCGTCGGCGGGACGCACGTCGACGTGCGCGACGTCGTGACCGTGCGCGTGCAGCCAGTCGGCCATGGCGTAGTCGCTGCGGGAGTCGCCCATGGTGCGCCAGGCGATCGGGAGTTCGCCGTCCTGGCCGAGGAGCTCGAGGGAGCGCTCGGCACCGAGGTCCTTGCCGCTGCGGTCGGACTCGACGTCGGTCGAGATGATCGTCGGGTCGATCCGCCACTGCACGGCACCGTCGGCGTCGGGTCGCACGTCGTCGAGCCGGCGCACGCCGAGGCCGCGGCGCTCGAGGGCTGCCATCGCCTTCGCGTCGAACTCCGGCTGGCGGGCGAGGTACGTGGCGTTCGGCACCTCGACGCGCTGCTCGATGGACACCATCGCGCGCTTGGTCTCGTCGAAGAACACCAGGTCGGCGTACTCGGTGCGGACCAGCTCGCGCATCTCGTCGGCGTAGTCACGCGGGAGCGCCAGGTCCTCGGCGACGGTCAGCTCACCCATGCCGCCGTCGTACTGCGGGCCGATCGAGCACCACACGGCGCCCTTCTCGCAGACGGCGTGCACCCGGCCGCCCTCGGCGAGGCCACCGGCGAGCAGCGGACCGACGACCTCGGTGCGGATGAACGCGTCACTCCGTCCGGTGTTGAAGACGATCGGGATGCCCTCGGCGGCGAACGCCACGAGGTCCTCGACGATGCTCGGGATCGCGATCGTGCGGGAGACCGGACTGGCGATGGGTCCGTCGACGTCGAGCAGGAGACCGAGGCGGGGTGCGTTCACCCGACCATCCTCTCGCAGTCAGCTGCTGGGCGAGACGATCCGTCCGAGCACGCGGTCGATCAGGGTGGCCAGCGTCGCGGGATCCGGGACGTGCCCCTGACCCGGCACCTCGGTGTACTCGGAGCCGGGGACCGCCTCGACCACCGCGCGGGCCGCACCGCGCATCCACTCGAGGCCGTCGCCGCCCGCACCGACGAGCACGGGGACACCGACCGCTGCGGCGACCCGCTCGGGCACCGCGAGGCCGTTCATCACACGGACCTCGCGGCTGAGCACGTGGGCATCGACGACGAGGGACCGCCAGAGCGCCCCCTTCAGCCGGATCGCCGTGATCTGGCCCATCGGGATCCCGAGCACCTGCGCCAGGAACCCGCGCACGGCCTGGGCGCGACGGCCGGCGGCGACGTGCTCGTCGAGCAGGTCGGCGAAGACGACGTCGTCGGCGTGCGGGTCCACCGAGGCGCGGTACGGCGGCTCCCACAGGACGGCCCCGTCGACGGGGAGCCCGGTGGCGAGGCCGTGCAGGACGACACCGGCGCCGACGCAGATGCCGACGGCGGTGGTGGGCGCGCCGACGCTCTCGACGACGGCGCGGAGGTCGTCGACCTCGCGCTCGATCGACCACGGTGCCGTGTCGCCGCTGCCACCGCGGCCTCGCCGGTCGTAGGTCACGACCCGGTGGGCTGCGCCGAGCTCGGCGACCAGGCGGTCGACGTACGGGGTGCCTCGGTGGTCGAAGGCGCCGCCCACGACGACGACCGCCGGGCCGCTCCCTGCCTCGGACACGGCGATGGCGGTGCCGTCGGAGGAAACGACCGTTCGGTCGACGGGAGGGAGCATGGATTCCTTTGCGCGAGGTGGTCGACGGCGTTGCGTCGAGCCTCGGGCAGGCCGTGCGGGTACCGGTCTCCCGAGTGTCGCAGCCCCCGGTGCCGCTGTCTCCCCCCGCTTCGAGGGCAGAGCGCCCGGGAACGCCCCTCGGCGGTGCGGGCGGCGGAGCTGGTGACCGGCACCTGGACGGCGTCCGCTCGCCGCACGGTCGCCCCGCCAGCGGTCTCGGTAGATCTCCCGTCGGCGAGCACTTTGTACAAGTCAGACGAGCGCCGTCGTCCCGACCGACTCTCGTTCGAGCAGGGAGCGCTTCACGTCCAGCCCCCACGCGAAGCCGCCGAGCGTGCCGTCCGAGCGGAGCACCCGGTGGCACGGGACGAACAGTGCCGGGGCGTTCCGGGCGCAGACGCTCGCCGCTGCGCGGACCGCGTCGGGTCGCCCCATGGCCGCCGCGAAGCCGGTGTAGGTCAGGGTGCCGCCGGCCGGGATGCGCCGGAGCTGCCGCCACCCCTCGGTGAAGAGCTCGGTGCCGAACTGCCGTACGGGCACCTGCATCGCGTGCTCGACCTCGCCCGAGTAGAAGGCGTCGACCGCGTCCGCGGAGGCCACGACACCGTCGAGCACGCGGTCGGGCCGGTGCCGGTCGGTCAGGCGGCCGAGGATCCGGTCGAGGGAGTCGGTCCAGCCCGAAGCGAGGACGCGCCCCTCGGCATCTTCGAGCACGGTGAACGGCCCGTCGGGGGTGTCCAGGGTCTGGATGGTTGCGTCGGTCATCGGTCGTCCTTCCGGGAGTCCAGGGGTGCACGGTGTGCACGGACACCGGCGGTCGTGGTCATCGCGCGGTCGATGATCGGTCGCCAGCAGTGCATCGTGAGGTAGCTCCGCCAGGGGGCCACCTGCTCTGACCATAGGGAGAGCTCGCGCGCCGTACCGGGCAGCCCGAGTTCCTGTGCACCGTTCCGCACGGCGAGGTCACTGTGGAGGAAGATGTCGGGGTGGTGCCGGACCCGCAGCGCGACGTAGTCGGCCGTCCACGGCCCGATGCCCTTCACCGCGAGGAGTCCGGCGCGCAGGTCGCCGCGGGACTGCGCCCCGTCCACCACCAGGGACCCGTCGGCGAGCGCCGCGGCGACGCGCAGGATCGTGTCCACCCGCGCCGCCGGCCCGCGCAGGACCTCGTGCCCGCGCTCCGCGATGACCGCAGCGGGCGGGAACAGCAGCCCACCGGACAGGATCGCGTCGGGCACGCCCGCTCCGAGCGCTTCGACGAGCCGGGTCTGCGCCGTCCGTGCGGCCGCCACCGAGACCTGCTGCCCGATGAGGGTTCGGAACAGGACCTCGTGGGCGTCCACCGCCCCGGGCAACCGGAGGCCGGGCACCCGGGCGACGGGGCCGGCGAGCTCGGGCACGGCACTGAGGACGGCATCCACGGCGACGGGATCGGCGTCGAGGTCGAACAGCGAGCGGGCCCGCGCCACGAGCGCCGGCAGGTCGGCGAGGTCGGTGACCCGCACCCGCAGGTCGATCCCGGCGTCCCGCTCGGCCACGCCGGGGACGGCGGCCGACGCGCTGAACCAGCCAGGGCCTCCCGGCAGGCCCACCAGGCGTCCGTACGACACGACACGACCATCGGGGTCCACGTCCACCTGCTCGGTGCCCGGCAGGGCGTGCAACGCGTGCCAGTCGAGCAGGCCCTGCGCGTCGAAGGGCGCGCGGGCCGGCAGGTGCACGTGCAGTGCGCCGTCCACGCCACCCGTGCCGGGCCGCTCGCCCCGACCGCCGCGACCACCCCGCCGAGCGCGGAGTTCGGACGGGGTGACGGCGAAGACCTCGCGCACGGTGTCGTTGAACTGGCGGACGCTCGCGAACCCGGCGGCGAAGGCGACGTCCGTCATGGGCAGGTCCGACGACGTCAGCAGGGTCCGCGCCGTCTGCGCCCGGTGCGCCCGGCTGAGCGCCTTCGGGCCGGCGCCGAGTTCGGCGGTCATGATCCGGTTCAGCTGCCGCTCGGAGTACCCCACCCGCGCGGCGAGCCCGGGGACGCCGTCCCGTTCGACGACGCCGTCGAGGACCAGGCGCATGGCGCGGCCGGCGACGTCCTCGCGGAGGTCCCACTCCGGGCTGCCCGGGGTCGCCTCGGGCAGGCAGCGCTTGCAGGCGCGGAAGCCGGCGAGGTGTGCGGCGGCGCTCGTGCGGAAGAAGGTGACGCCGGTGATCCTCGGTGTGCGGGCGGGGCAGCTCGGCCGGCAGTAGATGCCGGTGGAGTGCACGGCGGTGACGAACTGACCGTCGAAGCGTGCGTCGCGCGACGCGACCGCGCGGTGCCGCTCGGCGTGCAGCGCGTCGGTCTCCGGCATGGTCATGCACTCAGCCTGACACGCGCCCCCGACGCCGACCGGCGGGAATCGGACGGAGCAGTGCACGGCCGGGAGGCGCGGATACCGTGGTCCGGATGACCCTCGCTGACGACGTGGCCGGCCTCGACGACCTGCCGTTCCGGACCGACGTGGAGATCGCACTGCTGCTCGTCTCGCGACGGCACCGCTACGAGGGGCGGCCTGCTGACGGCGCGCTGCCGGTCCGACCGACGGACCCGGACGAGCTGCGCGACCGGATCGAGTTGCGCGCTGGTCTGGGGATCGTCGGCGATCGGTACTTCGCGTCACGGGCGCACGTGCACGCCTCCGTCACCCTCATCGGTCTGGAGGGACTCGAGGCAGCGGCCGCCGAGATCGGAGCACCCGTGGACCCGTCCGCGACCCGTCGGAACGTGTTCCTGCGCGGCGCCGACGTCGAGGCCCTGCGCGGCGGACCGTTCGCGCTGACGAGCACGAGCGGCGGCTCCGGTCCGGTCCGGTTCCGCGGGTACCGGCCGGCGAACCCGTGCGCGTGGATGGACCACGAGGTGGCGGCTGGCGCGTTCCGGGCGATGCGCGGCCGGGGCGGGGTCCGGTGCGACCCGGAGTCCGACGGCATCCTCGCCCTCGGCCCCGCGGTGCTCCGCACGGCCCGCCCCGCGGCGCTCGGCTGACGCGCTGCGTCAGGCGGTGAGCGCCTGCTCGATCGCGTCGACGAACGCCGGCAGGTCATCCGGCGTGCGCGAGGTGACGAAGCCGCCGTCGACCTGGACCTCCTGGTCGACCCACTCGGCACCGGCGTTCCGGACGTCGGTCTGCAGCGACGGGAACGACGTGATCGTCTTCCCGGGCAGGACTCCGGCCTCGACCAGCGCCCACGGACCGTGGCAGATCGCCGCGACCGGCTTGTTCGCCTCGACGAAGGCCTTCACGAGCGAGATCGCCGAGTTGTCCTGACGCAGGGTGTCGGCGTTGATGGTGCCGCCGGGGATGACGAGGGCGTCGAACCCGGTCACGTTGACACCGGCGATGGTGGTGTCAGGTTCGAGGGACTTGCCGGGGTCCTTGTCGCCGACGAGGGTGTCGATCGATCCGGACTGCTGGGCCGCGACCGTCACGATCGCACCGCGCTCGCGGAGCTGCTCGGTGGGGACGACGATCTCGTCCTGCTCCACCCCGTAGTTCGTCGCGATGACGAGGACCTTCTTGCCGTCGAGGGTTGCCATGGTGGTCGCTCCTTCCGCGGCCCGGTCGTTCCGGCCGCACACCCGAGCGTCGTCGGGGCCGGCTGGGCAGGCGTGGAGGAGCGGCTCGGGGCCCGGTCGGGTGGTCGCGACACCCCGCTCACGTCCGCCGGGTGGTCACGAAGTGTCGCCTGGCGGCGGCGCAGCCGACGGTTCCTGACCACTCGGCGCAGGCCGCGCGGGTGTCCTGACCGGCTGGCAGGCGGCCGACGGGGCGTGCAGGACGGGCGCCGCGCTCAGCCGCGGATGCGGAAGGCGTCGCCGTCGCGCTCGACGGTGAGCCCGTCGTACCCGTGGACCCGGTGCAGGCCGGCCGTCACGGGGTCCTCGAGCGGACCGACGACGACGGTGGTGGCGCCGGAGGCGATCGCGGACTCGAGCCCGGCGGGGGCGTCCTCGAACGCCACGCAATCGGCGGCGTCGACGCCGAGCAGCGCCGCGCCGCGCAGGTACCCGTCGGGGTGCGGCTTACCCTGCTCGACGTCCTCGGACGGCACGAACGCCGCCGGCACCGCGAACCCCGCGGCGACCATCCGGCTCGCGGCGAGGTCGCGCGGCGCACTCGTCACGAGCGCCACCGGGACACCGACGTCGACGAGCCGCTGCACGAAGGCGACGGCGCCGGGGATCTCGGAGATGCCCTCGGTGTTCGCGCTCTCCTCGGCGACCAGCTCGGCGGCGATCCGCTGCTGCTCGGCGAGGGGCAGGTCGGGCAGGAAGCGCCGCAGGGTGTCGATCGCCTGCCGTCCGTGCGAGAACGCGAGGATGTCGGCCGGATCGATGTCCCGCGCCTGGCCGAAGCGGGTCCAGGTGGCCTCGACCACCGCGGTCGAGTCGACGAGGGTCCCGTCCATGTCGAAGAGGACCCCGGACGCCACGATGTCGATCACGCGCCCGACCCTAGCCCACCGCACCGGACCGCACCGCACCCGCACCCGCACCGAGTGTGCAGAAGACGTCGAGTCAGCGCGCGGGAGCCGACGTCTTCTCCTCACTCGATGGAAGAGCGCGCTCGGACGTACCGCGTCAGCAGCACGTCGCCCGCGCCGCGCAGCACGTGGACCGGCCGCATCCGCCGGAGCTCCGGGGACGCACCGCTGGCGATGCGGGGGCCGGCGCCACCCTCGAGCGACGGGTCGATCGTCAGGGTCAGCTCGTCGACGGCATCAGCCGCGATGAGCGCCCCGAGGAACGACGGACCGCCCTCGCAGTGGATCGTGCCGAGGCCACGTTCCGCCAGGGCACGGCGGACCAGCCCGACGTCCACCGAGTCCGGGTCCGAATGCGCGCTGCACGCCACAACGTCCGCGACCTCGGCCAGCGCACGACCGCGTGCGGACGCCGCCGCCGACACCGACGCCGACGTCAGCACGATCGGCCGGACCGGTGCCTCGGTGAACACCCTCGACGACGGATCGAGCGACAGGGAGCCCGTCACGATCGCGAAGACCGGGTGGTCGGGCTTGCCGTGCGCGCGTCGCCAGGTCACGTCGGCGTCGTGCAGGACCATCGGCCCGTACCCCTCGTCGCGGACGGTGCCGGCGGCGACGAGCACGACGTCGGCGACCCGGCGGAGCAGGTCGAACACACGAAGGTCGTCGTCGCCGCCGAGCGACCCCGACAGCCCACCGGCCGAGGCGGACCCGTCGAGGGTCGCGACGAAGTTCACCCGCAACCAGGGCTCCCCGGCCCCGGCGGTGTAGAGCCCGATCAGGTCCTCGTCGGACAGGTCGGCGATCGTGGGGGGCAGGACGTTCACGTGTTGTGCCTCGATTCCACCGGTGCCCGCCACCCGAGCGTGGCCTCGACCATGCGCATCGCGTCGACGCTCTCGGCGACGTCGTGCATCCGGACGATCCGGGCACCGAGCATCGCGCTCACGGTCGCGACGGCGAGGGACCCGGAGAGTCGTCCGCCACGGGGGCGTCCGAGCGACTCCCCCACGAAGTCCTTGTTCGACACGGCCGCGAGCACCGGGTACCCGAGCGCGACGACCTCGGGCAGCCGCCGGGTGAGTTCGAGCGTGTGCACGGTGTTCTTGTGCAGGTCGTGCCCCGGGTCGACGATGATCCGTGACTCCGGGATGCCCGCGGCGAGCGCCCGGTCGATCCGTTCGCGCAGGAACGCGACGACCTCGCCCGCGATGTCGTCGTAGTGCGGGGGCGCAGGCAGCGGGCGCCGGGGTGCGGCGAGCGAGTGCGTGATGACGATCGTGGCGTCGGAGTCCGCGACGACGGCCGCCATCCGCGCGTCGGACAACCCGGTGGTGTCGTTCACGACGCTCGCACCCGCAGCGATGGCCGTGGCCGCGACCTCGGGTCGGAAGGTGTCGACGCTGATGACGACGTCGGACTCCTGCGACAGCTGGGCGACGACGGGGACGACGCGGTCGATCTCGTCGGACGCGGGCAGCTCCGGCCCGGGGGCGAACTTCACACCGCCGATGTCCACCCAGTCGGCGCCCTGCTCGGCGGCGCGGACCGCGGCCGCGACTGCCCGGTCGAGCTCGAAGGTGGCCCCGCGGTCATGGAACGAGTCGGGGGTGCGGTTCACGATCGCCATGACGGCGATGCGGCGGTCGAAGTCGATGGTGCGGCGTCCGAGCGTGCGGACCGGGTGGCGCAGGTCCGGCACGACCCAGCCGGGTCCGTCGGGGAGGCCCGTCATGCGTCCGCCCCGGTGCTCGCGCCGTGCCCGGCGTCGGTCCCACGCCCGGCGCCGATGAGCGCGATGGCCTCGGCCCGCCCCGCGACGTCGGCCAGCGATCCCGTCGCCGCCACCGTCACGGTCGTCGAACCGGTCTGCCGCTCCCCACGGGTCGTCACGCACTGGTGCTGCGCGTCCAGGACCACGAGGACTCCCTCGGCGCCGAGCCCCTCGGCGATCGTCGCGGCGACCTGTTCGCCGAGCCGCTCCTGCAGCTGCGGACGCGACGCCACGGCGTCGAGCACGCGGGCGAGGGTGCCGAGTCCGATCAGGCGGTCGCCCGGCGCGTAGGCCAGGTGCGCGACCCCGAGGAACGGCAGCAGGTGGTGTTCGCAGACGGACCGGAACTCCACGTCGCGGACGATGACGAGCCGGCCGCGCTCGCCGTCCTCGGCGTGCACGGTGCCCTCGCGGGCGATGGCCACGGCGTCCGTGCCGATGCCGGAGAAGAACTCGGCGTACGAGTCGGCGACCCGAGCGGGCGTGCGTTCGAGTTCGGGGCGATCGGGATCCTCGCCGATGCCGAGCAGGAGTTCGCGCACGGCGGCCTCGACGCGGGCACGGTCCATGCGTGACATCACCCGCCCATCCAACACCAGCCATGGCCGGAGAACGCGAGCGCGGGCACAGCGTGACGTCCCCCGGAGACGCAGGCCGAGCCTCCCGGACGAACGTGAGTCCTGTGCGGATCCCGTGACACGCCCGAAACCCAGCAGCCTCTAAACTTGCTCGGTGAGCGCCCCGCAGACCGACACCCCGCCCCGGAACCGCTTCGCGACCGGCCTCGATCGATTCTTCTCCGTCACGCAGCGCGGATCGACGATCCCCCGTGAGGTCCGTGGTGGCCTCGTCTCGTTCGTGACGATGGCGTACATCGTCATCCTGAACCCGCTGATCCTCGGTGGGTTCAGCGCCGACCAGGCCGCGAAGGACGTCTCGGGCGGTTGGCTCGAGAACGCTCAGGTCGCCGCCGCCACCGGCCTCGTCGCCGGTGTCATGACGATCGCGATGGGGGTCATCGCGAACCTGCCGTTCGGCATCGCCGCGGGCCTCGGGATCAACTCGTTCCTCGCCGTGAGCGTCGTGCAGCAGGTCACCTGGGCCGAGGCCATGGGCCTGGTCGTCATCAACGGCGTGATCATCGTGGTCCTCGCGTTGACCGGCATCCGGACGATGATCTTCACCGCGGTCCCCGCCCAGCTCAAGGCCGCGATCACCGTCGGCATCGGCCTGTTCATCGCCTTCATCGGGCTCGTCGACTCCGGCTTCGTGCGGTCCTCCGGGCTCGCGTCGCCGCCGCTGCAGCTCGGCGAGGACGGCTCCGTCGGCGCCCTGCCGACCATCGTGTTCCTGATCGGGCTCATCATCATCGGGACGCTCATGGCCCGCCGGGTCAAGGGCGCGCTGCTCATCGGCATCGTCGCGACGACGATCATCGCGATCATCCTGCAGGCGATCTTCCAGGTGCCGACCTCGGTCGACTCGAAGACCGGCTGGAACCTCAACGCCCCGGGCCTGCCCAGTGCACTGTTCGCCCTGCCCGACCTGTCCCTCGTCGGGCACGCCGACGTCTTCGGCGCGTTCACCCGCATCGGTCCGCTGGCCGCGTCGATGCTCGTCTTCACCCTCGTCTTCACGAACTTCTTCGACGCGATGGGCACCATGACCGGGCTCGCCAAGGCCGCCGGCGTCGCGAAGCCGGACGGCACGTTCCCGCGCCTGAAGTCGGCGCTCGTCGTCGAGGGCGTCGGTGCGATCGCCGGCGGTGGCGCCTCGGTGTCGTCGAACACGGTGTTCATCGACTCGGCCTCCGGCATCGGCGAGGGTGCCCGGACGGGCATGGCCTCGGTCGTCACCGGCCTGCTGTTCCTGGCGTCGATGTTCCTGACCCCGCTCACCCAGGTCGTCCCGCTCGAGGTCGCGGCCGCCGGGCTCGTCGTCGTCGGTGCGCTCATGGTCGCGCAGGTGGCGGACATCTCGTGGAGCGACTTCGGGTCGGCCCTGCCGGCGTTCCTGACGATCGTCGTCATGCCGCTGACCTACTCGATCGCGAACGGCATCGGTGCCGGCTTCGTCAGCTGGGTGCTCATCAAGCTGCTGTCCGGCCGCGGTCGCGAGGTCTCGTGGCTGCTCTACGTCGTCGCCGCGGGCTTCCTGCTGTACTTCGCGCGGGGGCCGCTGGAGGCGTTGCTCGGCGTCGGCTGACGCTGTTCGCTGGGCCTGGCTGGGCCTGGCTGGGCCTGGCTGGGCCTGGCTGGGCCTGGCCTGGCGCAAGACGCCGTCGTGTCATCGAGGCGCCGCCGAATCCGGCGGCGTCTCGACGTTTCCGGGGCGTCTTCCGCAGGACGCCGGCGTCTTCCGCAGGCCGCGTCGGCCGCGTCGGCCGCGTCGGCCTGGAGGCCCGCGCTCAGTCCGGCAGGTCGCTCGGCGTCGCCTCGTGGTGGCGCTGGTCCTGGGTGCGACGGTCTTCCTTCATGCCCGCCTCGAACAGGTGGCGGCGGCCCTGCACGAGCTCGTCGCGCGCGGTGCGCTCGAGCTCCTTGGCCAGGGCGTAGTACCCGTCGTCGTAGTCCTCGACGATCTGGAACGTCCAGCGGCCCGCGATGACGTTGCGGCCCACGAGTTCGGTGTCGATCCGGTCGGCGAGCTCGGTGTGCCCGGCCTTCCGCAGCTGCTCGACCGCCTCGCCGAGGTTCAGGTCAGCGGTGCCGGTCAGCCGGTGGAACCCGTACAGCAGGCCGCGGGCGTGCTCGATGACCTCGACCGCGGCGGACAGGCTGCCGAGCGCCTCGACCGTGGCCTCGGACACCCCCTCGGGAACCTGGTGCTGCGCGTCGGGGCCCTGATCGTCGTTCGTCATGGGTCCCGTCTACACGACGGCTGCCGAGGCCGAGCGCAGTCACTTCGTCTGGTTGGGGTGGTGGGTGTGCACGTCGGTGATGCACACCACCCGGTCATCCACGTCGACCGTGAACCAGATCCGGGCGCCGCGCTTCAGCTCGAACTGACGACGCGTCCACTCCCGGCCGGAGTGTCGAACCACACCGAGTTCCCCGCGCAGGGCGTGGCAGGACAGGTCCTCGGTCAACGGATCCGTGGTCAGCCGATCCCACGCGGCAGCGACTGCGTTCCGCTGCACCGCCACCACGTCGCGCCACCCCTGTTCCGCGCCGCGCGTCCCGAAGACGATCGTGTACTCCGTCGAACGGATCGGCCGGGGGACCCCGCCGCGCCGGCCCGCCACCGCGTCAGGGCTTCTCGACGCGGATCGGCTCAGCGAGGATCTCCGGCTCTCCGGTGTCCCAGCCCGCTGCGATCGCCTCGGCACTGTTGCGCCACGCCTGCATCTCGAGCAGGAGCCTGCGCGGCTGCCGGAGCGAGAACGAGCCACGGGCGACGTCGACGATCTCCCGGGCGAAGCGCTGCTGGTCTGCGGCGCTGAGGAGCTTGATCCACGGGTACGGGATCGCCAGCCGATCGTGGAGTGGCAGTTGCTCGTTGAGCGTCACCGCGGCGATGAGCTGCGCCGCGATGTCCAGGACCGCGTCGTCGTCGTCGGACCGTTCCTTCGTGGTGAGGACGAGGGGCTTCCCGTCGCGACGGGTGACCTCGAGCGGGGCTTCTTCCGCGGCGGCGAACACCTGCCTGGCGTGGCGGGAGAGGTCAGAGGACTGCACCGACCGTCGGGATCGGGGCGGAGCGACGAGCGTCATGGATCCAGCCTATTCAGAACGTGTTCTGAACGCAACGGTCGGTTGCGACGCCGGAGGTCGACACCTACCATTCGAACACACGTTCGAACGAGGAGACCCCGATGATGATCACCGACACGGCTGCCACGGTGTGGTGGGCCGAAGGCACGCCGACCCGGCTGGTGTGGGCCGGACGGCGCTGGCGGGTGAGCGACACCCCCACGCGGTTGACCGTGACGCGTGCGGAGCTGCCCACCGCGATCACCCATGCGCCCGAACGCACCGTGGGCTGGCGGTTCCAGGCGACCAGCGACGACGGCGAGGCCCTGGTGGTCGACATCGTGCCGCAGGGTGCCGGCTGGGGCGTGGCCCGGACATGGACGTGACCGGCCCGGACCGCTACCGTCCGGACATGGACAGGTGGATCGCACTGCTGCGCGGGGTCAACGTGAACGGCATCACGATCCGGAGCGCCGAGCTCGCGGACCTCTTCCGAGGGCTCGGGTTCGACGACGTCCGCACCGTGCTCGCCTCGGGCAACGTCGTGTTCTCCGCCGACGTGCCCGCCGATCGGCTCAAGACGTCGATCGAGCAGGGGCTGCGCGACCGGTTCGGGTACGACGCCTGGATCGTGCTCGTCCGGCACGACGCCCTCGCGGCCGTGGTCGACGGTCTCCCCTTCGAGCGTGCCGACGATCGGCACGACTACGTCGTGTTCGGGTCCGACGACGGTGCGCTCGACGCCTTGGTCGCGGACCTCGGACTCGACGACTCGGTCGAGCAGGTCACCCGCGGGGACGGGGTCGTCTACTGGTCGTGTCCGAAGGGGTTGAGTACCGACACCGTGTTCGCCAAGCGGGCCGGCGCCGCACGCTTCAAGCGCTCGACGACGACCCGCAACACGAACACCCTGCGGAAGCTCCTGTGACACTCGGCACGCTGCACCACGTCGAGCTCCGCACCGCCGACCTCGACACCGCCGCCTGGGCCTGGGGCTGGCTGCTCGGAGAACTCGGCTACGAGCCGTTCCAGGGCTGGGAGCACGGCCGGAGCTGGCGGCTCGGCCCGTTGTACGTCGTCCTCGAATCAGCGCCACTGGACGGCGACCACGACCGCCGTCGGCCGGGGCTCAGCCACCTGGCGTTCCACGCCGGTGCTGCCGACACGGTGGAGCGACTCTGGGCCGAGGCTCCCGATCACGGCTGGGCACGCCTGTACGAGGACCGACACCCGTTCGCCGGTGGCCCGGAGCACCACGCGGCCTTCCTCGAGGACGCCGAGCGGTTCAAGGTGGAGCTCGTCGCCAGCTGACGGTGCCCCCGACGCCCGGGTGGCTCAGGCCTGGGGCGGCTGGCCGTTGCTCGCCATGGTGCCGCCGTCCACCGGCAGGATCGCGCCCGTGATGAACGAGGCCGCGTCGCTGGCCAGGAACAGCACTGCCTCGGCGACCTCCTCGGAGCGTCCGCCACGACCGAGGGCGATGCGTTCGACGAACTTCGACTGCAGTGCCTCGTCCTCCGCCTGCTCCTGCGTCAGGTCGGTCCAGATGAGCCCCGGCGCGACGGCGTTCACCCGGACACCGAACTGCCCGTTGTCGAGCGCAGCGGCCTTCGTGAAGTTCGTCACGCCGCCCTTCGCCGCGTTGTAGGGGCTCATCCGCCAGTCCGCGTCCTCGCCGGAGACCGATGAGGTGTTGACGATCGAACCCTTCGTCTCGCGGAGGAACGGCAGGGCCGCCCGGGTGCCGTAGAACACACCGGACAGGTCCGTCTCGATGACCCGGCGCCACTCGGCGGTGCTGATGTCGGTGATGTCGCCCGAGCTGAAGGTGCCGGCGTTGTTCACCAGGACGTCGAGCCGGTCGAACCGGTCGATCGCCGCCCCGACGACGGTCTCCCAGTCCTCCGGGCTGGCGACGTCGGCGTGCAGGGCGACGACCCGGTCGGTCGGCAGCGAGTCGCCCACCGCGCGCACCTTCTCCTCGACGCTGTCGGTCAGGACGACCGATGCGCCCTCGTCGATGAACGCCCGTACGGTCGCTTCACCGATGCCGGACCCTGCGCCCGTGACGATCGCGACCTTGCCCTCGAACCGGTTGCCCATGATGTCTCCTCTCGTTGCACGAACCGTGCCCGGGGAGACGCCATCGACCCCAGGGGCACGGCTGACCACGGTGCCCCGGGGCGACTGAACGGGTTCGGAGGCGCCCGGAACGGCAGCGAGATGCAACTCCGCCCCGGAACCGCGAGGCGGAACCGGGGCGGAGTGGCAACTGGGCGCGACGCGCGCGGTCCGTCAGCCGGTCGAGTCGTCGAGGTCGAAGTCGCGCTCCAGGGAGATCGTCGGGATCGACGCCGTGATGACCGACCCATCGGCACGCAGCGTGCCCTGGATGTCGCTCGTGGTCGGGGCGTGCCCGGACATCCGCGGTCCCTGGTGCGACAGCGACACCACAGTGGGCTCGCCCGCCGCGATGTCCCACTGCTGGTTGTGCACCCAGACGGTGAAGCCCGAACCGGTCTCGACGGTGAACGTCATGGTGTCCTGCTCGAGGTCGACCCGCACCCGCGACCCACGCACCGTCAGGCGGTAGGTCAACCGGTCCCAGTGCCGCGGCAGCCGCGGGTTGAAGGTCATCCGCCCGCCGTGGTCGCGCATGCCGCCGAAGCCGTTGACGAGCGCGCCCCAGATGCCACCGGTCGACGCGATGTGCACGCCGTCCGACGTGTTGCCGTGCAGGTCCGCCAGGTCGACGTAGAGCGCCGTCTGGAAGTACTGGTCGGCGAGGTCGTGGTACCCGACCTCGGCCGCCATGATCGACTGCACGACCGCGGACAGTGTGGAGTCGCCGGTGGTCAGCGCGTCGTAGTAGTCGAAGTCGCGGCGCTTCTCGGCCGCCGTGAACTCGTGCCCCTGCAGGAACAGGGCCAGCACGACGTCGGCCTGCTTGAGCACCTGGAACCGGTAGATCACCAGCGGGTGGTAGTGGAGCAGCAGCGGGCGCTTCGACTCGGGGGTGTTCTCGAGGTCCCACAGTTCCTTGTCCAGGAACTGGGCGTCCTGCGGGTGGATGCCGCGGTGCGGGTCGAAGGGGATCTCCATCGATTCGGCGGCGTGCTCCCACTCGACGACCTCGTCGGGGCGCAGACCGGTCCTGCGGACCATGCGGTCGTACTCTTCCGCATCGTCGGCGGCGAGCTCGCGGCAGGCGTTGACGGCGAACCACAGGTTCGCCCGCGCCATCACGTTCGTGTAGAGGTTGTCATCGACGACAGTGGTGTACTCGTCGGGTCCGGTGACGCCGTCGATGTGGAACTTCTTGTCGCCGTTCGAGCGCCAGAAGCCGAGGTCGGCCCACAGACGCGCGGTCTCCACCAGGACGTCGATCGCACCGCGCTTCAGGAACTCGCGGTCGCCCGAGGCCTGCACGTACTGCATCAGGGCATGCGCGATGTCGGCGTCGATGTGGTACTGCGCGGTGCCGGCGGCGTAGTACGCGCTCGACTCTTCGCCGTTGATCGTCCGCCACGGGAACAGGGCTCCGCGCTGGTTCAGCTCGCGGGCACGGGCCCGCGCCGCGTCGAGCATGTTGTAGCGGAAACGCAGTGCGTTCCGGGCGACGATCGGCGCCGTGTACGACAGGAACGGCAGGACGTAGATCTCCATGTCCCAGAAGTAGTGGCCGCCGTAGCCGGAGCCGGTGACGCCCTTCGCCGCGATGCCGTGCCCGTCGGTGCGGGCGGTCGCCTGCGCGAGCTGGAAGAGGTTCCAGCGGACGGCCTGCTGGATAGCGGGCTGGCCGGCGATCTCGACGTCGCTGCGGGCCCAGTAGTCATCGAGCCACCCGCGCTGCTTCGCGAAGGTCTCATCGACGTTCTCGGCGTGTGCACGGTCGAGCGTGCGGTCGCAGCGGTCGGCGAGTTCGCGCACCGGTACCCCGCGGGAGGTGTGGTACACCACGTGCTTGACGAGCCGGATCGGCTGCCCGGCGCGGGCCTGCACCCGGTACACGTGCTTCGCCAGGTCGTCCTCGATCGACGAGGACTCGTCCCAGCTGTTCTCGGTCTCGAGGTGGTGCTCGACGCCCACGCAGATCGTCATGCCGGAACTCGCCGCCTGGTAACCGAGCACCGCGCGGCCGCCGGTGCTCCGCTTGAGCTTCGGCAGGAGCACGCGCTCCGTGAACGACTCGGCCTTGCGCGGGTCGAAGGCGTTCGCCGCCGCCCGCATCCCCGCGTGGTACTCGTCCTGCACGTCCTGGCGGTTGAGGATCTGGCTGGACAGCAGGATCGAGGCGTCCGCGTCGAGCACGGTCACCTCGTAGTCGATGACGGCGAGGTGCCGGTCGGTGAACGACACGAGTCGGCGCGAGCGGATGAGCACGCGTTTGCCCGACGGCGTCGACCACTCGGTCTCGCGGAACAGGTACCCGCCGCGGAACTCGAGCCGACGGGTGTGCCGGAGGATGTCGGCTTCGGCCAGGACGAGCGGCTCGTCGTCGACGTAGAGGCGGATCACCTTCGCGTCGGGCGCGTTGATGATCGTCTGCCCGGTCTTCGCGAAGCCGAAGGCGTCCTCCGCGTGGCGGATGGGCCAGGTCTCGTGGAACCCGTTGATGTACGTGCCGTACTGCACGCCGCCGCGCCCCTCGTCGAGGTTGCCGCGCAGGCCGAGGTACCCGTTGCCGACGGCGAAGTTCGTCTCGGCGACGCCCTGCTGGTCGGGGGAGTACTCGGTCTCGACGAGTGCCCACTCGTCGATCGGGTAACGGACGCGGTCGAGGGGGTCCGAGGTGATGGGGTTCATGCTGCTCCGTGGAAGGGAGGGAGATTGGGGGGCGTCGATGTGGCCGAGAGGCGCGGCTCGCCTCGGCCTGCCGGTCTACGTCGTGCTCGTGGCCGGGGCGGGCAGCTCGTCGAGGAGTTCGGCGAGGTCGGACACCACGACGTCCGCGCCGTGCGCACGCAGGGCATCAGCACCGGCGCCGCGGTCGACACCGACGACGAGGCCGAACGCCCCGTTCCGACCGGCTTCGACCCCGCTGGTGGCGTCCTCGACCACGACGCACTCGGCGGCCGTGAGCCCGAACCGCGTCGCAGCGTCCAGGTAGGTGTCCGGGGCGGGCTTGCCGGCCAGGCCGTCCTGACGTGCGACGAGCCCGTCGACCACCACGGGGAACCGGTCGAGGATGCCGGCAGTCCGGAGCACCGAGGTGGCGTTCGCCGAGCTGGAGACCACGGCGACGGCCATGCCGGCATCGATCGCCGCGGTGAGGAACCGCAACGACCCGGGGTAGGGCTCCACCCCGTGCTCGTCGAGCTCGGCCGTGAACTCCGCGTTCTTCCGGTTGCCGAGACCGCACACCGTGTCCGCGTCTGGCGGGTCGTCGGGGGTGCCCTGCGGCAGGTCGACGCCGCGGGACTCGAGCAGGGACCGGACACCGTCGTAGCGCGGCTTGCCGTCGATGTACGCGAAGTAGTCCTGCTCCGTGTACGGCGCGACACCGTGCGCGGCCAGGTACGGGGTGAAGAGCCGGCTCCACGCCCGCATGTGCACGTCGGCGGTCGGGGTGAGCACGCCGTCGAGGTCGAACAGGAGCGCTCGCTGGTCGGCGAGTCGCGCGGGCGTGCGCTGGTCCTGCGTCGTCATCTGCGGTCCTCCGGGGACGGTGTCGTGGGACGTTGGCTCCCGCCGAGTCTAGGACCGGTCCAGTGGGCGTGTTCCGATGCGCCGCACCCTGTGGACGGAGTCCACCCGGGCGTCGAGTGTGGAGGACGAGTCTCGACCACGATCCACCTGTGAGGGCTCGGAGAGACGCACGGGCACGCTGACCCGGACGAAAGGCACGACCATGACCAGCGACACCGCAGCCCCGCCGCACGACGGCACGCAGTCGAAGCTCCGACAGGCGATCACCGGCCCGCTGCTGTACCTCTTCATCCTCGGGGACGTCCTCGGCGCCGGTATCTACGCCCTGATGGGGACCCTGTCGAAGGACGTCGGCGGTGCGCTCTGGGCACCGCTCGTCCTCGCGCTCCTGCTCGCCCTGCTGACGGCCGGCTCGTACGCCGAACTCGTGACGAAGTACCCGAAGGCTGGCGGCGCAGCGGTCTTCGCCGAGCGCGCGTACAAGTCGCCGATCGTCTCGTTCCTGGTCGGCTTCAGCATGCTCGCGGCCGGTGTCACGAGCGCCGCGGGCCTGTCGCTCGCGTTCGCCGGGGACTACCTCGGCACCTTCGTCGACCTGCCGCCGGTCCCGACCGCGATCGTCTTCCTCGCCCTGATCGCGTGCCTGAACGCCCGCGGCATCTCCGACTCGCTCAAGAGCAACGTCGTGATGACGATCATCGAGGTCACCGGCCTCGTCATCGTGATCGTGGTCGTCGCGGTGATGCTCGGCGGCGGTGGCGGTGACGTCTCGCGCATCGGGGAGTTCCCGGCCGACGCGAACCCCGCGCTCGCGACCCTGAGCGCCGCGATCGTCGCGTACTACTCGTTCGTCGGCTTCGAGACCTCGGCGAACATCGCGGAGGAGGTCCGCGAGCCCCGCCGTGTGTACCCGAAGGCCCTGTTCGGTGCCCTCGCCACGGCCGGCGTCGTCTACGTCCTCGTCGCGCTCGCCAGCTCCATCGCGCTCCCCGCCTCGGAGCTGTCCGACTCGAGCGGTCCGCTGCTCGCCGTGGTCTCCGCCAGCGGCGTCCCGATCCCCGACTGGGTCTTCAGCCTCATCGCCCTGGTCGCTGTCGCGAACGGTGCCCTGTTGACGATGATCATGTCGAGCCGCGTCACCTACGGCATGGCCGAGCAGCGACTGCTGCCCGGCCTGCTCGCGAAGGTCCTGCCGAACCGGAAGACCCCGTGGACCGCGATCATCGCGACCACCATCGTCGCGATGCTCCTGACCCTCGTCGGTGACGTCGGAGTCCTGGCAGAGACGGTCGTCCTCCTGTTGCTCTTCGTGTTCATCAGCACCAACGTCGCCGTCCTGGTGCTCCGCCGTGACCGCGTCGAGCACGACCACTTCCGGGTCTGGACGTTCGTCCCGGTCCTCGGCGTCCTGTCGTGCATCCTCCTGCTGACGCAGCAGAGCGGCCAGGTGTGGCTCTACGCCGCGATCCTGCTCGCCGTGGGTGTGGTGCTGTACTTCGTCGCCCGGTTCACCGGTCGCCGTTCCGGCCGCGACCACGAGGCGGGCGTGATCCACTGATGCCAGCGCACCACGGGCCTCCAGGCAGACCGTCTGGAGGCCCGTGGTGCGTCCGCCGGGCAGCACACGTGCTCAGCGCAGGTCGCGCACCCAGGCCTCGACCGCGTCCGCGATCTGCTGGCGGGCATCAGCACGGCTGATGGTCGCCGTGCGGTCGCCCGGCTGGTCGCCGTAGGCGCCGAAGTCGGCGTGGTTCGCCCCCTGGATCTCGGTCATGGTCGCGGTCGACGGCAACCGGTGCCGTGCCGCGTCGACCTTGGCCGGTGTCGACAGACCGTCACGCGAACCGGAGACGCTCAGCACGTCGATGTACGAGCGGCTGACGTCGTTCGCGCAGTAGCTGCCGAACAACAGCAGACCGTCGGCGTCCTCGGCGAGCTGGCACGCGCGGACGCCCCCGAGCGAGTGTCCACCGACCGCCCACCGCGTGACGGACGGGGCGTGCGCCTCGAACGTCGACAGCGGGCGGGTGTCGAAGAACGCGAGGTTGAGCGTGGGCTTCGTGATGACCACGGTCGTGCCGTTCGCCACCACCTGCCGGAACGTTGCCAGGTAGGCGTACGGATCGACCTTCGCGCCCGGGATGAAGACGATCCCGACCCCGTCGGCCTGGCCGGTCGGCGTCATCACCACCGAGTCACCGGCGTCCCGCACCGCGATCCGGTCATCGCGCCAGACCTGCAGTGCCGCACCACGGGTGCCCGGCATGACGATGTGTGCCCAGACGAGGAACACCACCGTGAGCAGCACGAGGACCGCGACGATCCACGCGGTCCACCGCAGTACTCGGTTCATGGGGCCACCGTACGGCGCATCCGGGCGGGCGTCATTCGCTTCGTGAGCTTCGTGAGCTTCGTGAGCTTCGTGAGCTTCGTGAGCTTCGTGAGCAGGAAAGGTCGGGTGCGACGTGCACACCCGACCATTCCTGCTCCCGATGTCGCCCGGGGCGGGCGACCGTGACGAGCTACGCCGTGATGGCGGCGCGCAACTCGGCGGCGGCGGCACCGACGTCCGAGGCGCTGTAGATGGCGCTGCCGGCGACGGCGATGCGCGCGCCCGACTCCTGCACCGAGGCGATCGAGGAGGCGTTCACGCCACCCGCGATCGAGAACGGGACACCCGACTCCTTGCCGGCGTCGAGCAGCGTCGAGAACGTGAAGCCCTCTTCCGCCTGCTCGTCGAGCCCGGCGTGGACCTCGACGAACTCGGCGCCGAGGGCGACGACCTCGCGGGCACGGGCGGCCTTGTCGGAGACGCCGATCAGGTCGACGACGATGCCCTTGCCGTGCTTCTTCGCGGCCTTGACGGCACCGACGATCGTCGAGTCCCCGGCGACACCGAGGACGGTGACCAGGTCGGCTCCGGCCGAGAAGGCGATGTCGGCCTCGAGCTCACCGGCGTCCATGGTCTTGAGGTCGGCGAACACGATCTTGTCGGGGTGCGCTTCCTTGATCGCGGTGACCGCGGACAGGCCCGCGCTCTTGATCAGGGGCGTGCCGAGCTCGAGGACGTCGACGTGCGGCGCGGCCGCAGCGGCGAGCTCGAGGGCGGCTTCGGTGGTCAGGGTGTCCATGGCGAACTGGAGCTGCATGGGTGTGCCTTTCATTCGAGGTTGGCGTGTCGGGGCCAGAGGTCGTCGGCGGACTGCCCGCCTCGGGCCCACAGGGTGTGGAAGAGTGCGTCGCCGATCAGGGCGACGGCCTGTTCGAAGAGGCTGCCGGCGTACTGGGCCGAGGCCGTACCGGAGCGGTCGGTCTTCGTCGCGGCCGGCAGCACGATGGTGACGTCGGCCAGCTCGGCGAGCGGGGAGTCGTCGGTGGTCGAGAGCGCCACGACGGCGGCACCGACCTCGTGCGCGGTCCGCGCGGCCTGGACGATCCCGGTCGTGGTGCCCGAGCCGCTCGCGACGAGGAGCAGGTCGCCCGGTCGGATGGCCGGGGTGGTGACCTCGCCGACGACGTGCGCGTCGAGTCCGAGGTGCATGAGCCGCATCGCGGTCATGCGGAGGGCGAGTCCGGAGCGGCCGGCGCCGTGCACGAACACCCGGTCCGCGCCCTCGATCAGGTCGACTGCGCGCTGG
Source organism: Curtobacterium sp. VKM Ac-1376 (assembly GCF_015351025.1). Lineage (GTDB taxonomy): Bacteria > Actinomycetota > Actinomycetes > Actinomycetales > Microbacteriaceae > Curtobacterium. The sequence goes on from NZ_JADKRV010000004.1 coordinate 142,773, forward strand.
GCCGGAGCGTCGTCGAGGCGTGCGGCCAGTTCGCCGACCTCGCGGACGACCAGGTCGAGCGCTGCGGAGACGGTGGGTTCTGCCATGCCCTCGATCCTTCCGTCGCGGGGACGGCTGCGCCGCTACCCGCCCCGGCGGGCGTCCCACCCCATCGGGTGGGCCTGCCCGCACGGGTGGGACGGGTAGGTTCGGCTTCCATGGACGCACCAGCAGCTGGCCTGGAGGCCCGGGGCGGCTCCGCCAGTCGACGTGCGGCCGCGGAGCACGCCCGGACCGTCGCCGAGCAGGCGGACCGCCATGCCCTCACCCTGGAGTCGGTGCTCGCCGTGCTCCGATCGCCGCGGGTGACCGACGCCGCCGCCCGTGCCGAGGCCGTCGAGATCGCCTCCGCCGCGCTCGTCGACCTGCGGACCGTGACCGACCAGCAGCGGACCACCCTGCTCGAGCCCGTCGCCGGCGCGTTCTCGCGGCTGCGCGCGGACCTCCGCCCCCTCGTGCGCTTCGGGGACCTGGACGTGCAGTTCATCGAACCGCCCGCCACCGGTCGCGCGCTGCCCGGTGACGTCGCGCACGCGGCACGCGCGATCGTCCGGACCGCCGTGCTCGCCCTGGTCGACGACGGCGCGGCCAAGCGGGTGCGGATCCAGTGGGACTGCGACGGCCGGAACCTGCTCATGCAGCTCCGCGACGACGGCTCCGGCACCCTCGACGTGCACGACGACGCCGTGCGGCCGATCGCGGAGCGCGTCGTCACCCTCGACGGCCGCGTCCAGGTGTCGAGCACCCCGGGCTGGGGCTCGGTCCTCGACATCTCGCTGCCGCTCGACCCCCGCCCGACCGACGTGGACCCGGTCGACGACGGCGACCTGACCCCGCGGGAGCGCGACGTGCTGCGGCTCGTGGCGACGGGCGTCGGCAACCGGGAGATCGCCGAGGGCCTCGGGATCAGCGTGAACACCGTGAAGTACCACGTGGCGAACCTGCTGCGGAAGCACGGTGCCCGGACCCGGGCGGAGCTCGCGGCCTTTAGTTCCCGGACGTGACCCCGGCCGGCGTGAAGCGGTAGCCCATGCCGGACTCGGTGACCAGGTACCGCGGGTGCGCCGGGTCGGGCTCGAGCTTCCGCCGCAGCTGGGCCATGTAGAGCCGCAGGTACCCGGAGTCGTTGCCGTGCGTCGGACCCCAGACCTCGGTCAGGAGCATCTCGCGGGTCATCAGTCGGTCGGGGTTCGTGACCAGGACCTCGAGCAGCCGCCACTCGGTGGGCGTGAGACGGATCGCGGGCCCCTCGGCCGGTGTGACCTGCTTCGCGACCAGGTCCACGAGCAGCGGTCCGATCGCGATCGTCGGGGTCTCCTCCGACGCCACCACCCGCCGCCGTCCGAGTGCCCGCAGCCGGGCGAGGAGCTCATCCATCTGGAACGGCTTCGTCACGTAGTCGTCGGCACCGGCGTCGAGCGCGTCGACCTTGTCCGACGAGTCGGTCCGGCCGGAGAGCACGAGGACCGGCACCTGCGACCAGGCGCGGACGCCCTCGAGCACGCCGATGCCGTCGAGCCGGGGCATGCCGAGGTCGAGCAGGACGAGGTCCGGGCGCTCCGTGATGACGGCGTCGATCGCCTCGCGCCCGTCCCGCGCCGTCACGACGTCGTACCCGCGCGCCGAGAGCGTCACCGAGAGCGCGCGGACGAGCTGCGCGTCGTCGTCAGCGATCAGGACCTTCATCGGATCTCCACTCCCACGTGCCCGGCGATCGGCAGCCGCACCACCACGGTGAGCCCACCGCCCGGGGTGTCGTCGACCTCGATCGTGCCGCCCATGCCCTCGGTGAACCCGCGCGCGAGGGCCAGGCCGAGCCCGAGGCCGGTCTCGTTGTCGGTGTCGCCGAGTCGCTGGAAGGGCTGGAACACCTCGTCGCGGCGGTCCTCGGGGATGCCGGGGCCGTGGTCGGCGACGCGGAGTTCCACCCCGCCGGCGAACGCGCTCGCGGCGACCCGGACGTGGGTGCCGTCCGGGGCGTACCGCGCCGCGTTGGCGAGCAGGTTCACGACGACGCGCTGCAGCAGGACCGGGTCGGCGAGCACCGGTGGCAGATCCGCGGGCAGGTCGAGGTCGACGTCGTCCGGGCCGAGCTCCAGCTCGTCGAGTGCCGGGGCGACCACCGTCTCGAGCGCGATCGCCGCCGGGGTGACCGCGAGGACACCGGCCTGGACCCGGCTGACGTCCAACAGGTCTGCCAGCAGCACCGCCAGCTGACCGAGGCTCTCGTCGGCGGTCGCGAGCAGCGCCTCCCGGTCGGCCCCGGACAGGTCGATGTCGGGCGCACGCAGCGTCTGCACGGCGGCGGAGGCCGCTGCGATGGGGCGGCGCACGTCGTGGCCGACGGCCGCGAGCAGCGCGCTCCGGACCCGGTCGGCGGCGGCGATGCGCTCGGCGCCGACGGCGGTGCGTGTCAGCTCACGGTGCTCGACGGCGGCGTCGAGCTGCTGCTCGACGACGCGCAGCAGTCGGCGCTGGATCGGGTCGTCGGGCGCACCGGCGAACTCGAGCACGGCACCGGACGCCAGCGTCGTCGACGCGTCCGGCGTCGCACCGAACTCGCCGGAGGTCGCCGGCACCTCGTCACCCTGGCGGATCCGGACGCCGGCGAAGCCGAAGGCCTCTCGTGTGCGGTCGAGCAGTGCCTGCAGGGCGTCGTCGCCGCGGAGCACACTGCCGGCGATGCCCATCAGGAGCCCGGACTCGGCCGAGGCCCGTCGGGCAGCGCGTGACCGCCGGGCGGACCGGTCGACCACGAAGCTGACCAGCACCGCACTGATCACGTACATGACCAGGGCGAACAGGTGCCACGGCTGCTGGACGGTGACCATGTAGAGGGGTTGCACGAAGAAGTAGTCGAGGCTCAGCCCGGACAGCACGGCCGTGAACACCGCCGGCCACATCCCGCCCACGAGCGCCACGACGAGGACGAGCAGCTGGTACGCCAGCACGTCCACCGTGATGGCGTCCGGGTCGCTGCCGATCGACAGCACCCAGGTGAGCAACGGTCCGACCAGGACCGACAGGACGAACGCGGCGACGACCCGCCCGCGGGACAGGCTGCCCCCGAGCTTCGGCAGGGCGATCCCGCCGCCGGCCCGCTCGTGCGTGACGACGTGCACGTCGATGTCGCCGGACTCGCGGATCACGGTGTTGCCGATCCCCGGACCGGTCATGGCGGCCGCGAGCCGGCTGCGGCGACTGACCCCGATCACGATCTGCGTGGCATCGATCGACCGCGCGAACCGCACCAGCGTGCTCGGCACGTCGTCGCCGACGACCTGGTGGTACGTCCCACCGAGTTGCTCGAGCAGGGTCCGCTGCGTGCCGAGCGCGCCGGGGTGCCGGACGCGCAGGCCGTCGTTCGTCGTCACGTGCACGGCTGCGAGTTCACCACCGGCGCTGCGGGCGGCGATCCGGGCGCCGCGGCGCAGCAGGGTCTCGCCCTCGGGGCCGCCGGTCAGGGCGACGAGCACGCGTTCGCGGGTCTCCCACCGGTGCTCGATGCCGTGCTCGGCGCGGTAGGCCTTCAGCGCGTCGTCGACCTCGTCGGCCAGCCAGAGCAGCGCGATCTCGCGCAGGGCCGTGAGGTTCCCGAGGCGGAAGTAGTTCGACAGCGCCGCGTCGATCCGGGCCGCCGGGTACACGAGCCCGTCGGAGAGTCGTTCGCGCAGCGCCGCCGGGGCCAGGTCGACGACCTCGATCTGGTCGGCCGCCCGGACCACGGCGTCGGGGACGGTCTCGCGCTGCACGGTGCCGGTGATCTCGCGGACCACGTCGCCGAGGGACTGCATGTGCTGCACGTTGACGGTCGAGATGACGTCGATGCCGGCGTCCCGCAGTGCCTCGACGTCCTGCCAGCGCTTCTCGTTCGGGCTTCCCGGGGCGTTCGTGTGCGCGAGCTCGTCGACCAGCGCGACCTCGGGTGCCCGGGCGATCACGGCGTCGAGGTCGAGGTCGTCGAGGTCGACGCCGCGGTGGGACACGGTGCGGCGGGGGACGACCTCGAGCCCGTTCACCAGCGCTGCGGTGGCGGCGCGCTCGTGCGTCTCGACGACGGCGACGACCACGTCGCGACCCTCGTCGAGCAGCCGGCGGCCCTCCTCGAGCATCGTGAACGTCTTGCCGACGCCCGGTGCGGCACCGAGCAGGACCCGCAGCTTGCCGCGCTTCACGTGCCCATCCTCTCGCGTGCGGGGGTCGGCGCGGGGGCTGCGCACAACCAAAGTGACCTCGCGCCGCGCGATTCCGCGGTTCCGCGCGACCTCGGTTGTGCGCAGCGCACTCGCGCCGGGTCACCCACGCTCAGGACGCCTTCGCCAGCGCCAGGTTCAGCGCGAGCACGTTCACCACGGGCTCACCGAGGAACCCGAGCTGCCGCGACTCGGTGTGCGACTGCACGAGCGCCCGCACCGTGTCCTCTGACAACCCCCGCGCCGACGCCACACGGGCCACCTGCTGGAGCGCGTACGAGGGGCTGATGTCCGGGTCGAGCCCCGAACCCGACGCCGTGACCGCGTCCGCCGGCACCTGCGCGGCGGAGACCCCGTCGGCCTTCGCCAGGGCAGCACGACGCTCCTCGACGGCCTTGAGCAGGTCGGCGTTGTTCGGTCCGAGGTTCGAGCCGGAGGACGCTCCCGCGTCGTAGCCGTCCCCGGCGGCGGACGGCCGCGACTGGAACCAGCGGTCGGCCTGCTTCCCCGTGAAGGACTGCCCGATCAACGAGGAACCGACGACCTTGCCGGACGAGTCCGTGGCCATCGAGCCGTTGGCCTGGTCGTGGAACGCCGCCTGGCCGACACCCCACACGGCGAGCGGGTACCCGACGCCCAGGACGACGGTGGCGAGGAGGGTGAGGCGGATGGCCACACCGGCGGAACGGAAGGTGGAACGTGCAGATGCCATGACTAGAACCCCGGGATGAGACCGACCACGAGGTCGATCAGTTTGATGCCGATGAAGGGGACGACCACGCCGCCGAGCCCGTAGACGAGCAGGTTGCGGCCGAGGATCGACGACGCTGACGCCGCGCGGTACTTGACGCCACGCAGGGACAGCGGGATGAGCGCCACGATGACGAGCGCGTTGAAGACGACCGCCGACAGGATCGCGGACGACGGGCTGTGCAGGCCCATGATGTTGAGCGCCGCGAGCCCGGGGAACGCGAGCTGGAACATCGCCGGGATGATCGCGAAGTACTTCGCGACGTCGTTGGCGATGGAGAAGGTGGTCAGGGCACCGCGGGTGATGAGCAGCTGCTTGCCGATGCGGACGACGTCGATGAGCTTGGTCGGGTCGGAGTCGAGGTCGACCATGTTGCCCGCCTCCTTCGCCGCCGTCGTGCCGGTGTTCATCGCGACACCGACGTCCGCCTGTGCCAGGGCCGGGGCGTCGTTGGTGCCGTCACCGGTCATGGCGACGAGGTTGCCGCCCTCCTGCTCGCGCTTGATGTACGCGAGCTTGTCCTCCGGCGTGGCCTCGGCGAGGAAGTCGTCGACGCCGGCCTCGTGGGCGATGGCGGCAGCGGTGCGGGGGTTGTCGCCGGTGATCATCACCGTGCGGATGCCCATCGACCGGAGCTCGGCGAACCGCGACGCCATGCCGTCCTTGACGACGTCCTTCAGGTGCACGACACCGAGCAGGGTGACCGCGCCGGTGGGCGAGCGGCGACCGACGACGAGCGGGGTGCCACCCTGGTCGGAGATCTCCGCGACGGTCGCGTCGATCACGGCTACCAAACCGGCATCGGGGGTGTCTGCCCAGGCCAGTACCGCCGCAGCGGCACCCTTCCGGATCTGCGACCCGTCCGGCAGGTCCAGACCGGACATGCGCGTCTGCGCCGTGAACGGCACCTCGACGGCGCCGTCCGGCAATGCCGGCGTCACCCCTGCGTCAGCAGCGAGCGACACGATCGAGCGACCTTCTGGCGTCCCGTCGGCGGCGCTCGACAGCGCGGCGGCCTCCATCAGCGAGGCCTCGCTCACTCCCGGCACCGGCACCACGCGGGACGCCCGGCGGTTGCCGTACGTGATCGTCCCGGTCTTGTCGAGCAGCAGCGTGGTGATGTCGCCGGCGGCCTCGACCGCGCGGCCCGACATCGCGAGCACGTTGTGCTGCACGAGCCGGTCCATGCCGGCGATGCCGATCGCGGAGAGCAGGGCCCCGATGGTGGTCGGGATGAGGCAGACGAGCAGGGCGATGAGGACCGGCACGCTGACCGTCGCGCCGACGAGCCCCGCGATGGGCTGCATCGTCAGGCAGACGATCACGAAGACGATCGACAACGAGGCGAGCAGGATGTTCAGCGCGATCTCGTTCGGCGTCTTCTGCCGGGCGGCGCCCTCGACGAGCCGGATCATCCGGTCGATGAAGGTCTCACCCGGGGTGGAGGTGATGCGGACCACGACGCGGTCCGACAGCACGCGGGTGCCACCGGTGACGGCACTGCGGTCGCCACCGGACTCGCGGATGACCGGTGCGGACTCACCCGTGACGGCCGACTCGTCGACGGAGGCGATGCCGTCGATGACGTCCCCGTCACCCGGGATGACCTCGCCGGCGACCACGACCACCACGTCGCCCTTGGCCAGGTCGACCGATGCGACCTCCTCGGTCTCGTTGCCGACCGCTGCAGCGTCGGCCTGGTCGTAGCGGAGCACCCGTCGGGCGCTCGTGGTCGACCGGGTCTTCCGCAGCGTGTCCGCCTGCGCCTTGCCCCGACCCTCGGCCACCGACTCCGCCAGGTTCGCGAAGACGACGGTCAGCCACAGCCAGACGGCGATGGCGATCGCGAACGCGGACGGCTCGACGACGGCGGCCGCCGTCGTCAGCGCCGCGCCGACCTCGACGATGAACATGACGGGGTTCCGCCACATGAGTCGCGGATCGAGTTTCCGCAGGGCGCCCGGGAGGCCCGCCACCAGCTGGCGGGGTCCGAATGCGGACGAGCGGGTGGCCGGTTCCACGGCGGTGCGCGGCTCCGACTCCATGGTCACGGGGGCGGTCATGACAGTCCTTCTGGGAGCGGACCCAGTGCGAGCACCGGGAAGTAGGTGAGTGCGGTGACGATGACGGCGACGCCGCCGAGCAGCCCGATGAAGAGCGGGCGGTGGGTGGGCAGCGTGCCGGCGGTCTCCGGCACCCGGTCCTGGGCTGCGAGGGACCCGGCGAGCGCCAGGACGAACACCATCGGCAGGAAGCGGCCGAGCAGCATCACGACACCGAGCGAGGAGTTCATCCACGTGGTGTTCGCGGTGAGCCCACCGAAGGCCGAACCGTTGTTGTTCGCGCCCGAGGTGAAGGCGTAGAGCAACTCGGAGAGCCCGTGGTTGCCGGGGTTGAAGATCGACGTCCCGAGCACCTGTTCGCGGACCCCGGGGATCACGAGCGAGAGCCCGGTGGCCAGGAGCACGAGCGTCGGCGTGACGAGGATGTACAGCGCCGCGAAGGTCATCTCCTTGGCGCGGATCTTCTTGCCGAGGTACTCCGGGGTGCGACCGACGAGCAAGCCGCCGATGAACACCGTGATGACGGCGAGCACGAGCATGCCGTACAGGCCGGAGCCGACGCCGCCGGGGGTGACCTCGCCGAGCATCATGTTGACGAGCGCCATCATCCCGCCGATCGGGGTGTAGCTGTCGTGCATCGCGTTGACGGCGCCGGTGGACGTCGAAGTGGTCGCGGTCGAGAAGAGCGTCGAACCGAGGATGCCGAAGCGGCTCTCCTTGCCCTCCATCGCGGCCCCGGCCGCCTGGGTGGCGACACCGGCCCCGCCGAGCTCGGCGATCGACATCACGGACAGCGACACGAGGAAGATCGCGCCCATCACGGCGAGGATCGCGGAGCCCTGGCGGTCGTCACCGACGAGCCGTCCGAAGGTGCGCGGCAGCGAGAACGGGATGACGAGCATCAGGAAGACCTCGACGAGGTTCGTCCACGCCTGCGGGTTCTCGAACGGGTGCGCCGAGTTCGCGTTGAAGTAACCGCCACCGTTCGTGCCGAGTTCCTTGATCGCCTCCTGCGAGGCGACGAACCCGTCGGGGATGTGCTGGGTGCCACCGATCAGCGTGGTGACGTCGGTGCCGCTCCCCCACGACTGGACGACCCCGCCGGCGACGAGCACGATCGCGAAGACGAACGCCCCCGGCAGCAGCAGCCGGCCGAGTCCACGGACGATGTCCACCCACACGTTGCCGAGCGTGCCGGACTTGCGGCGGGCGAACCCGCGCACCAGCGCCACGGCGACCGACAGGCCGACGGCGGCGGACAGGAAGTTCTGCACCGCGAGTCCGGCCATCTGCACCGTGTAGCCGACGGTGACCTCGGGCGAGTAGGACTGCCAGTTCGTGTTCGCGACGAACGACGCCGCGGTGTTGAACGCGAGCGAGGGCCCGACCGCCGGGAGTCCGAGGTCGCCGGGCAGGACGACCTGGATGCGCTGCAGCAGGTAGACGAGCAGGAGTCCGACGACGCTGAAGAGCAGCACGCCCCGCAGGTAGACGGGCCAGGACTGTTCGGCGTCGGGGTCGACCCCGATCAGCCGGTACACCCCGCGCTCGACCCGGTTGTGCCGGACGGGTGTGAAGACCTTCGCCATCCAGTCACCGACCGGGCGGTAGGCGACGACGAGCAGCAGGACGAGCGTGGCGACCTGGGCGATGCCCGCCCAGACATCCGCGGCGCCCACTAGAAGCGCTCCGGACGCACGAGCGCCCAGACGAGGTACACGACTGCGGCGACACCGAGGACGGCGGCCGCGATGGTGATGCCGATCACAGCCGTTCCACCCCCTTGGCGATCAGTGTCAACACGCCGAACACGGCGAGGACACCGGCGACGACGAACACGTCGAACACGAGGGACTCCAGAAGGTCTGCGGTGTCCGCGCCGAGTGACGCGGACCGGCACCACTTGTGGTGCCGAACTGATGCTGGGTCCTGCGCCGCGCCTCCAGACCGGTCCTAACGGATCCCTGACGCCGCCCTGGCGGACGCATGCACGCTCCTAACGCGCGTGACCGAGGCGGCTCAGTCGGCCGCGGTCGCGAGTCGAGTCGACAGGTCGCGGACCGCGCCGCGCAGCGCGTCCGGCCCCTCGACCCGGATCGGCACGGCCAGGCCGGCAAGCGCTCCGGCGAGCCCGTCCCACGACCACGATCCGAGGGTGACGCGGGCCCGGTCGTCCTCGAGATGCTCGACCACGGCTTCCTCGGGCAGGTACGGCGCGATCCGCCGCGCGTCGCCGGCCGTCGTGGTCACCGAACCGGTGCACGGCCACACGTCGTCGACCGCCGACCCCTTGAACCGCGCGGACACGAACGCGGCCGCATCGCCACCGGGGATCGGACGTGGCGTGAAGGGGACGCGGGTACGCTTCCGGGGCGTGATCCGGTCGATGCGGTGCGTGCGCCAGTCATCGCGGTCGGCATCCCAGTCCAGCAGGTACCAGCGACCGTTCCGGGCGACGACGGCGTGCGGTTCCACCCGCTGCGGAGTCTCGTCCTCGCCGTACCCGAAGCGGAACACCTCCTGCAGGTGGACGGCCTCGCTCACCGCCACCAGGACGTCCGGGTCGGTCCGGGTCCGGCTCGTCGCGGTCACGGCCTGCACCGCGTCGACCCGGGACCGCAGCCGCGCGGGCATCACCTGCCGGACGGTCGCGAGGGCACGGGCCGCCGACTCGGCGACGTCCGCCCCCGATGCCGGCGCCACGGCGAGCGCCAGGGCGATGGCGACGGCCTGGTCGTCGTCGAAGAGCAGCGGGGGCAGGTCGGAGCCCGCCTCGAGCCGGTAGCCGCCGGCCGGCCCACGGAGGGCCTCGACCCGGTACCCGAGGCCTCGGAGCCGATCGACGTCGCGGCGGACCGTGCGGGGGCTGACCTCGAGCCGTCCGGCGAGCTCGTCGCCCGGCCAGTCGCGGTGCACCTGGAGCAGGGAGAGCAGCGCGAGCATCCGTGCGGAGGGTCCGGCCATGGCGTCCATCCTCGTCCGAGAAGCGGACACGATCTGACCGCATTGCCCGTCATCCTCGTCCCCATGAGCATCGAAACGACAACCCACCTCAACTTCGACGGCGACGCCCGCGCGGCGCTCGACTTCTACGCATCGGTCTTCGGCGGCGAGGTCACCGCCGCCACCTACGGCCAGATGGGCGCCCTGGACGACCCGGCCTGGGCGGACCACATCGTCTTCGGGCAGGTTTCCACGGCGGCCGGCTTCCGCGTCATGGCCTTCGACGTCTGGCCCGGGCAGCCCTACGACCAGGGATCGAACGCCTTCTACGTGTTCGTGCACGGCGACGACACCGCCGAGATCGAGCGGTACTGGGCCGCGCTGTCCGACGGCGCCGAGGTCCGGCAGCCCCTGGAACCCTCGGCCTGGGCACCGTTGGCAGGGCAGCTGCGCGACCGCTTCGGCGTGGTCTGGCAGCTCGACGTCGCCCCGGCTGGCGACTGACGACCTTGTGAAACGGCGAATGCCCCGTTCTTCAGTGAGAACGGGGCATTCGCCGTCCACCGCCGTCAGTCCCGTCGACCGTGGCGCCGGGAGCGGCGGTACCGCACTGCTGATGCCGTGCACGCGCCCCCGCAGACTGCAGCGGCCCCGACGGCTATCCCACCCCACGACTGCGCGGTTGTTCCGTTGACACCGGCGTAAACGGCGGCCCCGATGAGCACGAGCCCGACGGCGGCGCAGATCGCGAGCGGGAGACTGGTCAGGATCTTCGACATGAGGGGCTCCTCCTAGACGCAGCGACTCGCGCCCGCGCTGCGAGCTTCGTCGATGGCCTGTGCGATCAGAACTCGGGTGACGAGTGGTGCTTCGGACTCCGCCTCGACGACCTTGGTGCCGGCCTGTTCGGCGCTGGCAGCAGGGGCGGTCAGGCCGCCGCCCGCGATCAGCGCGGCGCTCAGGAGGATTCCAGCGCAGGTGGTGGTTCGCTTCGACATGTGCAGCCTCTCCGTGTCGGAGCCGCCCTCATTGGCGACCCGTGCCGACACACTAGAACATCAGATCCCAGCTGCCAGGGCTGAAATGCACATTTCCTCGCGTGGTCGCGGTCAGCGCATCGGCGTCCACGTCGACACGGTGACCGCGGCCGTCACCGTCGCCGGCTCGAACACGGTGTCCGCCGCGACGTGGTGGTGGCTCGGCCCCATGTGCACGACGTCGTGGACGTCCTCCGCCGGCAGCTCCATCGTCCACGTCAGGTCCTCGGAGGACCGCAGCGCGAACGACGGCGCCAGGGAGTCGTGCAGCCGGCGCTCCTTCTCCGGGTCGACGCTGATCGTCGCCTCGGCGAGCTCCGCCAGGTGGCCGGTCCGCGGGGTCACCACCGCGAGCACGCCGTCGGCATGCAGGACGCGGGAGTACTCGGTCTGGTTGCGGGGGGCGAAGACGTCGAGCAGGACGGCGGCAGCGCCGTCGACGACCGGGAGGCGCTCGGTCACGTCCCCGACGACGGCCCCCGCGCGCTCGTGGGTGCGTGCCGCACGCCGGATCGCGACGGCCGACAGGTCGAGCGCGACCCCGAGCCTCCCGTCCGCCGCGCGCAGCGCATGCGCCAGGTAGGTCCCGGGGCCCGAACCGACGTCGAGCACGATGCCGGGCGCGGTGGCGTCCGCGACGATCGCGGCGAGCGCCCGCTCGACGGGCGCGTAGTGTCCGCGCCCCAGGAACCGCAGCCGGGCGTCGACCATCTCGGGGGTGTCCGCGGTGAGCGCGCGCCGCTTCGCGGGCAGGAGCGTCAGGTGTCCCTGCTTCGCCTCGTCGAACCGGTGTCCGTTCGGGCAGCCGACCTGGCCGCCGTCGACGCGGCCGAGGGGCTCGGCGCACACGGGGCAGGCGAGCATCGGCAGCAGATCGTCACGCACCGGCCCAGCGTACGGGCCTCGGTAGCCTGACCGGATGTCGCTGCCTGCGCTGCGGCAGTACGGTCAGGACATGGCCGTCATCGAGCAGGCAACGCTCCGCCCCTCCAAGGCCGAGGCGCTCGCCGCCTGGCTCCCCGTCCAGGCGTGGAGCGGCGTCGTCGCGGGAGCGCCGCTCCAGGTCGTCGGGCAGTTCCGGTTCGACGACCCCGCGGGCGAGGTCGGCGTCGAGGTGCTGCTCGTCCGCACCGAGGACGGCCGGGTCCTGCAGGCGCCACTGACCTACCGGGATGCACCGCTGCCCGGCGCCGACGCGTTCCTGGTCACCGAGATGGACCACTCGGTGCTCGGACGACGGTGGGTGTACGACGCCGTGGGCGATCCCGTCCACGCCGACGTGCTGCGCCGGGCGATCGTCACCGGCGGGCACGAAGCGGAGCTCGAACTGGCGAACGGGGCCGGGCGGCGGCCGAAGGACGCCTGGGCCCGCGGCAGCGGCTCCGCACCAGACTCCCCCACCGTCACCTCGGTGCGGGCGACCGCTGCGGACGCTGTGACGTCGATCGCGACCGACCACGGCACGATCGTCATCGCTCGGGTCGTCGGCGCACCCCTGCCCGAGGGCGAGACACTGACCGGTACGTGGGCCGACGGCTCCGGGGCGCTCGCCGTCCTGCTGCCCGAACGCGCCTGAGGTACTGGCAGGGCCTGCCTGCACCGGGGACCGGCTGGCAAGATCGGGGGCGTGAAGACACTGGAGTTGCCACAGACAGACCTCGCCGCTTCCGACGTCGTCGTCGGACTGATGCGGATCAACGACATGAGCGACGAGGACATCCGTTCGCTCTACAGCGCCTCGCGAGATGCGGGCGTGAACATGTTCGACCACGCCGCGGTCTACGGCGAGTGGCACGGCTGCGAGGAGCGCTTCGGCGCCGCCGTCACGCTGACGCCCGCGGAACGCGCCGAGATCGTGCTGCAGACCAAGGTCGGCATCCGGCCGACGCCGAAGGGCGCGTACTTCGACTTCTCGTACGAGCACATCCTCGAGTCCGTGCACGAGTCGCTCGAGGCACTGCAGACCGAGTACGTCGACGTCCTGCTGCTGCACCGCCCCGACGCCCTGGTCGAGCCGGAAGAGGTCGCGAAGGCCTTCGACGAACTGCACGCCGCCGGCAAGGTGCACCACTTCGGCGTCTCCAACCACACCCCCGGCCAGGTCGACCTGCTCAAGAAGCACGTCCGCCAGCCGCTCGCGTTCAACCAGGTGCAGCTGAGCATCACCCACGCCAACGTGATCTCGCAGGGCCTGACCGCGAACATGGGCGGCCTCGAGCAGTCGGTCGACCGCGACAACGACATCCTCAACTACTCGCGGATCAACGACATCACGCTGCAGGCCTGGTCGCCGTTCCAGAAGGGCTTCTTCGACGGCGTCTTCCTGGGCGACCGTGAGCAGTACGCCGAGCTGAACGACGTGCTCGAGGAGGTCGCCGCCGCCCACGATGTGACGCCGACGGGCATCGCCGTCGCCTGGATCACCCGCCACCCCGCGCACTTCCAGGTCGTCCTCGGCACGACGAACCCGCAGCGTGTGCGGGACTCGGCGGCCGGCTCGGACGTCGCCCTGTCGCGCGAGGAGTGGTACCGGATCTTCACCGCGGCCGGACACACCGTTCCCTGAGCCGGAACGGCCCCGTCGGGTCGGGCAGGGTGGGGTCGTGCTCCACGACCTCGCCCTGCCCGTCCGGCTGTCCGCCCGCAGTGGCGAGGTGACGCTCCGGAACGCCACGGAAGCTGATCTCGACGCACTCATGACGCTGTTGTCCGACGACCCGATCAGCGCCGCCCGCGGTGACGTCGCCGCACCGGAGGACCGTCCGCAGTACGCCGAGGCGCTCCGGTCGATCGTCGATGACCCGGCGAACGCGCTGTTGGTCGCCGAGGACGCTGACGGTCGGCTCGTCGGGACGCTGCAACTCACCCGGATCCCGGGGATGGCCCGACGCGGTGCCACCCGGCTGCTCGTCGAGGCCGTGCGGGTCAGCAGCGCGCTCCGTTCCGGCGGCATCGGGAGCGCCCTGATGCGCTGGATCACCGACGTCGCTGCTCCGGACCTCGGGACCCCGCTCGTGCAGCTCACGTCGGACGCTGCACGGACCGATGCGCACCGGTTCTACGAGCGCCTCGGCTTCACCGGCTCGCACGTCGGGTTCAAGTACCGCGTGCCTGACCCTTCCGCGCACTGAGGTTTCTTCCCAGAACGCGCGCGATGCAACGTCATTTCGGGCGTACCAGGTCAGAACTTTCGACCGGGTACGCCCGGTTCGACCAGGTAGGCCCTAGTCGTCGGAAGCGGACGCGGGAGACCTCGGGCTCGGGACGCTCACGTCGACCGGGGACACCGCCGACGGGTCCGCCGAGGCACCGCCCACGACGTCGAACGAGATCCCCAGCATCGCCGGGTCCTCGTCGAGCTCGAGCCCGTCCTCACGGACCTGGTCCTCGGGGATCGCACGGCCACCGGACGGATCGAACGAGTTCGCAATCGACATGCGGACGAGCATGCCGGTCGTGCATGAGCGACGCCTCTGAATCGCCGCAGAGGCCCCGATCACCCGCTCAGCGGGCCGACCGCTCAGTCGGCCAGGTCCTCCGGACGGAGTCGTTCGCCGACCTGCGGCCGCCGGAACACGGGGCCACCGCCGGCCTCGTCCTCGTCGTGGTGGTCGACGGGTGAGGCGCTCGGGTCGACGGACTCGTCGCCGACGTCGGCCCCGCGGTCTTCCTCCATCTCGAGCTCGGACTCGTCGCTGCCGTCCACGGGGATGGACCGGCCCTGCTGTTCTGGATCGAACGGTGCGCTCATCGACATGGACCGAGCATGCTCCGGTTCGGTGAACGGCGGGTCAACGCTGTCCGTCGGCCGCGATGAGCTCGAGCTGCGTCACCGGAACGTCGGTGCCCGCGGTGAAGGTGAACGACGGGCCGCCGCCGATGATCCGGAAGACCCGGGTCTGCCCGGCCCAGGTGAACTCGGCCCCGTCCACCGCCGTGACCACGTCACCGAGGGCCACCTGCCACGAGTACGACCCCGGCGATGCGACCGTCACGGTGTACAGCGACGCGGCCGGACAGGATACGTCGAAGGAGACCGACTCCCCCGCCTCGAGCACGGTGACGGTGCGGCCGGTGTCGTCCGCGAGCGGTGAGGTCCCCACTGGCAGCAGGTCCACCGGGGTGTCCCGGTACCCGTGCACCTCGGACGCCGAGACCGGGCGCGTGTCCGATGCCCAGCCCTGCGGCTCGCGCGACAGCGTGAACTCGATCCGCGACGCGGCCACGACCACCGCGTGCGGGATGCTGACCGATGTCCAGGGCAAGCCGTCGACCGTCACCGACGCCACGTACGCGCCTGCGGAGCCGGGGGCGACCTGGATGACGGTGGCAGTCCCTCCCGGCTGCTGCAGCACCGTCCGGCGGACCGACGGCGGCACGAGCACGTAGGTGCCGGTCGACGGCGCCAGGGGGTACAGGCCGATCATCGCGAAGACGTACCAGGCGCTCATCTCGCCGTTGTCCTCGTCACCGGGGTACCCCTGGCCGAGGTCGGAGCCGACGAACAACCGCTCCAGCGTTTCCCGCACGATGCGGTGCGCGTCGTCGTGTCGGCCGGTGAACATCGGGAAGAACGGGATGTGGTGCGCTGGCTGGTTCGACAGCCCGAGCATGCCCATGCGGATGTCGCGCGCCTCGGTCATCTCGTGGATCGGGAACCCGTAGGAGCCGGAGCGGGCCATGGCACCGGTTTCCGCAGTGGCGAAGAACCCGTCGAGTGCCGCGTCGAACCACTCCGGCCCGCCGTGCAGGTCGACGACGCCGGCGCCGTCGTGCGGAGCCGTGAACGCCGTGCCCCACGCGTTCGTCTCGGTGTAGTCGTCGCCCCAGTCACGCGGGTCGAACTCGGCGCCGACCCGCCACGATCCGTCGGGGTCGCGGCCGATGAAGAACCCGCGCTCGGAGTCGAACACGTTCCGGTACTGCAGAGACCTCCGGGCGAACCACTCGGCCTCGGCTCCGTACCGCGACAGGTCGGCGGGTGTCTCCGCGCGTGATGCGAGCAGGCCCGCCATCACGGCCAGACCCCAGTCGTTGATGGCCGCGTCGAGGGTCCAGGACATCCCCTCGTGCGTCGCCGTGTCGACGTGGCCGCGGAAGGCTCCCGGGAGGCTCCCCTTCCGTCCGACACGCTCGTCGCGCGGCGGGACGGTCGCGTTCCGGACCGCACTCCGGTACGCCTCGGCCAGGTCGAAGCCGCGCACGCCCTTCACGGCGAGGTCGGCGAAGACGGTGTCGCTCGTGGTGCCCGTCATGCAGTCCTCGGCGCCGGGGGCGCTCCAGCGCGGGGTCCACCCGCCGTCGTGGTGGTGCTCGACGAAGCCCTGCGCGAGCTCGCCGGCCGTCTCCGGGGTGAGGAGCCCGAGGAGTGGCCAGGCCGTGCGGTAGGTGTCCCAGAACCCGTTCGTGGTGGTGAACGGACCCTCGACGACCTCCGGGCCGGGTTCGTCGCGGATCGGTTCCGCCAGGACGTCGCCGTAGGGGGAACGGTGCCGCGGGGTGCCAGTCAGTGCGGTCTCGCCGGCACGGTTCGGGTAGAGGAACAGCCGGTACAGGCCGGAGTACAGGCTCGTCAGCTGGTCGGGGGTCGCGCCGTCGAAGGAGAGCGTCGCGAGCTTCTCGGTCCACAGCTGCTCGGCGCGGGAGCACATGGCGTCGAACGAGCCGGCCGCGTCGAGGTTCGCGCGGGCGTCCTCGATCGAGACGGTCGAGATGCCGAGCAGGACGTCGACGGCGTCGTCCGCTGCGCCCGCGACGGACAGCCAGCCGCCCAGCTCGTGCTCGCCGGTCGTCGTGTGGTCGGCGGTGACGCCCGCGACCCGGACGTGCACGTGGTGCGGGGGCGTCCCGGGACGGTCGTCGAGGACGACTTCGACCACGGCGGTCCCCTCGGTGACCGTCACGGAGACGTCGGACACCCGGCCGTGGTGGTCGAGCACGATGCTGCGGGTGCCGGTGAACCGGAAGGCGAGGGCGAACTCCCCCGCGGTCATCTCGGCAGTCACCCCGTGCTCGAGGGCGACCCGGTAGCGGTGCGGACCGTCCTGCTCGTCGTCGTGGTCGAACCCGAGCGCCCGGGCGACCCGATCGGCATCAGGGGTGGCGAACGGCGACGGCATCACCTGGAACACCCCGCGGTCCCCCATCCACGGCGACGGGATGTGACTGGTCGCGAAGGCCTGGATGGCCGGGCGCAGCCGTCCCTCGGCGTCGAGCCGGTCGTGCTCCTGGTAGGCGTAGGGCCAGCGGTTGCTCGACGCGTCGGTCATCGGCAGCCCGAAGACGCCGCCGTGCGGGACGCCGACGAGCGGGGCGTTGTTGCCGCGGGAGAACCGGGAGGACGCCTGCGTGCCGCGGGTCGTGCGGACGTGGCCGAGCGGCGTCGTCGGGGCTGGGCGCGGGGGCTCGATGCGGACGGCGTCGAGCCAGCCGCGCAGCGCCGGACGCTCACCGTCGGCGTCCGCAGCCGAGGTGGCGGAGCCGAGCCGGGCCTCCAGACGGTCGATGACCAGCCCGGCGAACGGCGTGAGGTCCACCGCGCGACGGTTCCACTGGTCGACCCACTGCTTGCGGGCCGTGTCCTGCGCGTCCGGGGTGACCGCGTCGCCGTACTGGTCGCGGATCCCGGCGTGCTCGTTCAGCCGCGAGCCGTCGGTGAACACGACGTCGAGGGCGAAGGCCGTGGCGTCCCAGAAGTGCGGCAGATCGGCTTCGGACGGTTCGGTGGCCCCGTCGGGGAGCGTGCGTTCCGGGAACCACACCCAGGAGAGCTCGTCACCGGACGCGACCGTTCGACCGGCGAACCCGGGGACGACCGCCTCTGCCGTCGTCTGGCCCGCTGGCCGTTCGACCAGCCACCCTGCCGTCGACCCGAACCCGACACCGTTCCGCGCCGCGACGGCCGTCGTCGGCCCACCGCTCCGTTGCAGTTCTCGCACGTCGTGAGCCTATTTGCTCCAGTGTCTGGAGGAAAACCGCGGCGTGTCAGCCCTTGTTCTGGCCCGGCGCGCTTCCGGACTTGCCCGGGGCGTTCCCCGAGTTGCCGGGTGCGGTGTCCGCCGAGGTGTCGACGGCGTCGGTGCTGTCCTGCGGTTCCTCCACGGGGTTCGACGCCGGAGCGCTCGGCTCGGGGCCGACGGGCGCGTCCTGGGTGGGCTGCGCGGGTTCGCTGGGTTCCTCGCTCGGTTCCTCGGCGGGCTGGGACGGCTGCTGCTCCGGCTGGGAGGGCTGTTGCTCGGACGGCTGGCTGGGCTGCTGCTCCTCGCCCGGGTCCTCGCTCGGCTGTTCCTCGTCCGGCTGCTGGTCGGTCGGGGCGGTCGAGGTCGTGTCCGTGGGCGTCGGTGTGCCGTCGTCGTCGCCGTTCAGGGCGAACACTGCGACCCCGATGCCGATGAGCACCAGCACGATCACGATGATCGCGGCGATGAGCGGTCCACGCTTCTTCTTCGACTCGTCGTCCTCGGGCGACGCAGGGACCGGAACGGCTGGGGGCGGTGTCACTCCCCCGCCACCGCCCGACGCACCGTCCGCTGGGCCGCCGCGGCCCGCCTGTGCCCCGAGCACCGTCGTGGACACGTCGTCCGCGGGGTTCGGGCGCTGGGCGTCGAGCACGCGCGTGGCGCCGTCGCCGGGTGCTCCGTCGGGTAGCTCGCCCAGCGGCATCGCCTGGGTCCGGTCGTCGGCGCTCGCGGCGGCTGCGGCACCGACGCCGGCTGCGGCAGCTGCCCCCGCGACGCCAGCGGCCGCCGCCGTCATCGCGCCGGGCGTGCCGGGCAGGAGTTGCGTGGCGTTCGTCGGTTCGTCGCGATCCAGCGCACGCAGGCGCTCGGCCGCTTCGGCAGCGGTCGGTCGCTCCGCAGGGTCCTGCGCGGTCATCACGTGCAGGAGAGTTCGCCAGGCCGTCGGCAGGCTCCGGTCGATCTCCGGCGAGCGGGTGAGTCGTGCGGTGGCCGACTCGACGGCGCTGCCGGGGAAGGGCTGGCGGCCGGTCAGGCACTCGAGCAGCACGAGGCCGAGCGAGTAGACGTCGGCCTTGCCGGTGATCTCCTGCGCCAGGACCTGCTCCGGGGCCAGGTACGCGGCGGTCCCCATCACGGTGCCCGTCCCCGTCACGCGCGAGGCGTCACGGAGCAGGGCGATCCCGAAGTCGGCGAGCTTGACGTGCCGTCCGTCGCGCTCGAGCAGCACGTTCGCGGGCTTCACGTCGCGGTGGACGATCCCCTGCGCGTGCACGGCACGCAGACCGTCCGCGACCTGCGCTCCGAGCCGGGCGGCGGTCGCGGTGTCGAGCGGGCCCTCGCGCAGCCGTGTGGCGAGGTCGCTGCCGGGTACGAGCTCCATGACGAGGTAGGAGTCGCCGTCGACGTCGTCGAGCGCGGCGTCGTACAGCGTGACGAGTTCGGGGGCGCGGAGGGTCGCGAGGGTCTGGATCTCGGCCTCGGCGCGGGCGCGCTCACCGCGGTCGACCGGGCCGATGCGGAACACCTTGACCGCGACCTCGCGACCGAGCTGCTCGTCGACGGCGCGGTACACGGACGCCATGCCACCGTGTCCGAGCGTGCCCGTGACGCGGTACCTGCCGCCGAATACCCGTTCTTCCATGCCCGGCAACCTACCTGTAGCGGCTGACGGCGCTCTGCCGTTGGGTGGGCTCGGGCCGGCTCGGCCGGCCCGGTGGGCTCGACGTGCTCGGCGGGCTCGGGCCGGCGACTTCGTGAGCAGAAGACGTCGGGTGCGGGCGAGCGACCCGACATCTTCGGCTCACGAAGTGATGCGGCCGACGTGCGGCGCGGGCTCGGCACCGTGGTGGAGCGCCGTCAGGTACAACCGGTGCGCCGTGATCACGAGCGCGAGCCACGCCAGCCCGAGCGCCCACGCCGCCAGCACGTCGGTCAGCCAGTGGTGCCCGAGGAACACCCGCGACGCCCCCACCGACAGCACGAACAGGGTGCCCACGACGATCGTCCACACCCGGGTGACGACGCGCGACTGCCGCAGGAGCAGCAGGTACACGATCGTGCCCACGATCACCGTGGAGTTCAGCGTGTGCCCGGACGGGAACGACGGCGACGTCTCGTACGGGGGCACCGCGTCGGACAGCGGCGGGCGGGCCCGACCGATGAGGTCCTTGCCCGCGATCGTCATGAGCAGCGACCCACCGCTCGCGGCGACGAGGAGCACCAGGGGCGTCCACGCCCGGCGCTGGATGGTGAAACCGACCAGGAACACGAGCGCGACGATCGGCATCCCGATCGTGCCGGCGATGTCCGTCCACCACGTGACCAGCCGGTCCGCCGTGGGTGACCGGAGCGTCAGCGCCCAGTCGAGGACGGGCCGGTCGAGCACGGCGACGTCGTCGGCCTCGCGGACGGCGTCGTAGACCTCGGACGCGACCCACGTGGCGAGGACGGCCACACCCAGCCCGATGGCCAGCGTGAGCAGCAGGAGCGGCATCGCCCCGTACCGCTTGCCGAGCACGGTCCACGCTCCGGCGACGCTGCGTCCGAAGCGGGAGCGCCAACGGGTCAGGTCGACGTCGCCGACACTGCGGTCAGCGGCGTCCCCGCGTTCGGTGTACATCGGTCCACCCTGCCCGAAGCCCCCGGGAGCCGTCCCGGCCGTGCGCCCCTCTCGTATCATTCGAGACGCTACCCGTCCTCGAGCACGCGGCACCCGACCAGGCGCCGCCCCGGCCGCCGCCTCAGTCCTTCGCCTCCGAGTACGCCCCGACCACCGCGACCGACAGCGGGAACGTCACCGGGAAGTCCTGGAACAGCAGGCGTCCGGCATCCACCGCGGCCTCCTTGATCTGCTGCGCCACCCACTCCGCGTGCTCCGCCGGGGCGTGCACCACGATCTCGTCGTGCACGAAGAACACCAGGTGCGGCCCGTCCGTCACGGCTCCGGGGAACCGTGCGAGCAGCCGCGAGCGCAGGGACCCCATCCACGCGAGTGCCCACTCTGCCGCGGTCCCCTGCACCACGAAGTTCCGGGTGAACCGCCCCCAGCTGCGGGCACGGGACTCGACCGCACGCTGCATCGCCGGGGTGCCCTCGACCGTGTAGGCCTGGTTCCGGGCCTCGAACCACGAGTCCTCCGGCACCGGCGACGTCCGCCCGAGCAGCGTGGTCACGGGTTCACCGCGCTCCCCCGCCCGCGCCGCGCGCTCCACCATGTCGAGCGCCTGCGGGAACGCCCGCACCAGGCGTGGCACGAGCCGACCGCCCTCGCCCTGGGTCGCGCCGTACATCGCACCGAGCATCGCGACCTTGGCCTGCTGCCGGGTCTCGACCGCGCCCGATGCGACCACGCCGTCGTACAGGTCGCGCCCGTCCCCGGCGGCCGCCATCGCCCGGTCGCCGGACATCGCCGCGAGCACCCGGGGCTCCAGCTGCGCGGCGTCCGCCACGACGAGCTTCCACCCGGGGTCGGCGATGACCGCCCCGCGGATGCCCTTCGGCAGCTGCATCGCTCCCCCGCCGTCGGCTGCCCACCGACCGGTCACGACCCCGCCGACGACGTACTTCGGGTGGAACCGTCCGTCGTGGATCCAGTCGTCGAGCCAGGTCCAGCCGTTCGCGGTCAGCAACCGCGCCAGTCGCTTGTACTCGAGCAGCGGTTCGATCACGGGGTGCTCGATCTCCTGCAGCTCCCACTTCCGCGTGCTCGTGACCATCAGGCCGACCCGACGGAGCGCCTTCAGCACGTCGGCGGGTGAGTCCGGGTTGAGCGACGGGTCGTCGAGGCGGTCCCGCACGACGGCGGCGATCTCCTCGAGCCGCCGCGGTCGCACCCCGTAGGGCACGCGCGGCCCGAGGGCGTCCTCGAGCAGCCGCTCGTGCACGTCGGCCCGCCACGGCAGCCCGGCGTGCAGCATCTCGGCCGCCACGAGCGCGCCGGCAGACTCGGCGGTCAGCAGCAGGCGGAGTGCGCCGGGAGCGCTGGACCCCGCCACCGCTGCGAGCTGCGCGCGGAACTCCGCCACCGGGTCGACCTCGTCGTCGGGCACGGACGCGGTGAACAGGGCGTCGTCGAAGAGCTGAGCCTGCGTCGGTCGGACCACGCGGGGTTCCGGGACCGGTGCGTCGAGCGCATCGGCGGGCGCGGCGGCGAGCGCCGATCCCCGTGCTGCGAGCGCGGCCCGCAGGACGCGGCGGCCGAGCCGCAGGTCGACGCACCGCCCCACACGCCCGCCCGAGGCGAGCACGGTTGGGTACCAGCGCGAGGTGTCGTCCCACACCCAGCGCACACCCGGTGCATCGTGCGCGGCGACGAAGGCCGGGAGGCCCGGCTCGTCCACGCGGATCGGCTCGCCCTGGGCGGTCCCCGAGTCGGTCAGGGGCGTCGCGAGGACGCGACCGTCGACGCGGCGGAGGACGAGGTACACGGATCGATCATGCCGTGTCCCACCGACCCCGGCGGACCGGGGCCGGAGCGGCCGTCACTCGCCGGGTCGGACCGCCGCGGTGTCGGCGACGTCGATGCGGACGTCGCCGTCCTCGGCGCGGGAGACCTCGACGCGGGGGTCGGCGTCGTGCTCGTCGGATCCGGACATGCGTCGGAAGGTGTCCTGTCGGCGCTCCTCGAACGTCATGTCGACGCCGTCGTCGAGGTGGTCGTGGTCGGGCTTCGTCATGGGGTGCACGGTACGCGGCCGTCGCTGCGGGTGGTCAGGCGACGGGTGCCGTGCCCGTCCGTTCGGTCCAGTGTCCACCGGTCGCCCACCGCTCGAGCACGGCGGCGCGCAGGCGTCCGGACGGCGCCGAGGCCCGCGCGGTGGCCAACGGCACGCCGAAGACGAACTTCGCCACGCTCTCGTCTCCCTCGGCAGCATCGTGCGGGCCGGGGGGCGCGAGCCGGAAACGTCGAGCGAAGCGCACCAGGTTCGCGTCGGGACCGAGCACGGCGGCCAGGCCGGGGTCGAGCATCCACGAGCGGCACTGCCACCGCTCCGCGTCGAGCGCCGGCTGGAAACCCCGGAGGATCGCGGGGGCGCGGTCGAACGCGTGGTCGCAGGCGTCCGGGTCCAGCGGCCCGGTCTCCGGCACGTGGACACCCCACGCCGGGGTGCCGTCCGCCAGGTGGTCGCCGAGTTCGAACTGGAGGCGCTCCACGGCCACCACGCGCCCGGTCGCCACCGCGACGAGCCAGTCCAGCCCCGTGCCGCGCAGTCCGTACCGGGCGAGCTTCCGCTCGACATCGGCGACGGAGGCCTCGGCCACGGTCCGGGTGAGGCCTCGTGCGCCGAGCTCCGCGGCGGTCATCGGGACCGCGGCCCGGAGCGCGGCCACCAGCAGCGCGTCGCGATGCGCGGGTCCGGCGTCGGCGACGGTGGCGGCGAGCGCCGCCGCCACCGTCGCGGCGTCGTCGGGTGACCCCACGGCTTCGGTGAGGACCGCGACCGACGCAGGACGGGCCTCCAGGCCGGCGGTGTCGGCGGTCACTTCAGACCCGACGAGGCGAGCCCGTCCATCACCCGCCGCTGCAGCACGATGAACATGATGAGCACGGGGGCCATCGCCATCAAGCTGGCAGCCATGAGCACCGGGTAGTCGATCGTCCGGTCGCTCGACAGGGTTGCGAGCCCCGCGGCCAGGGGCATGTCCTCGGCGCGGGTGGAGACCACGAGCGGCCAGAGCAGCTCGTTCCAGGACCACAGCACGGTCGTGATCGCGAGCACGCTGATCGAGGGACGGGCGAGTGGGAGCATGATCCGCCAGAAGGTCTGGAACGGGTTGGCGCCGTCCATGCGCGCGGCTTCCTCGAGTTCGGGCGGCATGTTCAGGAACGCCGTCCGCATCAGGAAGGTGCCGAACGCACTGAACAGGCCCGGCGCGACGATCCCCATCAGGGTGTCGAGCCATCCGAGCCCCTGCACGATCTGGTACTGCGAGATCAGGTAGACCTGCGACGGCACGAGCAGGATCGACAGGACGATCGCGAGCAGGGCCGCCCGCCCACGGAACCGCATCCGGGCGAAGGCGTAGCCGGCGAGCGTGCACAGGACGATCTGGGCGAGCGTCCGGATGATCGTGACGGACACCGACGTGCCGAGCTGGCTGAGGAACGGCAGGCGTTCGAAGACCTGCGCGTAGTTCTGCCACTGCAGTTCTCCCGGCCAGAACACCGGCGTGACGGACTGCACCTGCGCGTTCGTGGACAGGGACATGATGATCTGCCACACGAACGGGAACGCCATCGCGAACCCACCGACGCCGAGGACGACGTGGATCCACCAGTGGCTGCCGCCGCGACGGCCGGGTCGACGAGCGGCCCGTGGCGGTGTGACGGTGGCGGTCATCCCTGTACCCACTTCCGTTGGACGCGGAACTGCACGAGCGTGATGATGCCGATGAGCAGGAAGATCACCATGGCGATCGCGGCCGCGAAGCCCTTGTCGTTGTCGATGAACCCGGCGCTGTAGAAGTAGAAGACGAGCGACATCGTCTTCGGGATCACCGGGTTGGTGCTGCCGAGGATGGCGTAGAGCAGGTCGAACAGCTGGAAGCTCGAGATCGTCGTGACGATCACCACGAAGAAGATGCTCGGGCTGAGCAGCGGCACGGTGATCGAGCGGAACTGCCGCCAGCGGCTCGCGCCGTCGAGCTCGGCTGCTTCGTAGAGCTCCGGCGGGATGTCCTTCAGGCCGGCGCCGAGGATGATCATCGAGAACCCGAGCGACGACCACAGGCCGACGAGACTGACCGCGACGAGCGCGAAGCCGGGGGTCGAGATCCAGTACGGGCCCGCGATGCCGAACAGCCCGAGGAACCAGTTCACGATGCCGTAGTCGCCGTTGAACATGATGCGCCACACCAGGGCGATCGCGGCCGGCATGGCGACGTACGGCAGGAAGAAGAGCACTCGGTAGAACTGCGCGAACCGCAGACCGGGGGTGTTCAGCAGGCTCGCGAGCCACACGGCGATCGGGATCCCCGCGAGGACGATGACGGTGTAGATCACCGTGTTGAGCAGCGACTGGTACAGCTGCGGGTCACCGACGAGTCGGACGTAGTTGGCGACGCCACTGAACGTCGCGCCGCCGAAGACACCCCAGCTGGTGAACGAGTACCAGAACGTCTGGATGATCGGCCAGATGTAGAACGTGCCGACGCCGATGAGCAGCGGGAGGACGAACAGCCACGGCCACCAGCCGTCGGTCCGTCGGGATGCGGGTCGGCCGTCGGTGCGTGGGCCGGGCCCGCCCCGCCCGGACGAGCGCGTCATCCGGGCCGGGGCGGGCGGGGTGGGAACGGGGGGCCGCTCGGTGTTGATCGTCACGCGCTGGACCTACTGTTCCTTCGCGAGGGCGGCGTCCATCTTCTGCGCGAGGTCCTCCGCCACCTGGTCGACGGGCTTCGATCCATCGAACGCGCTCGGCAGTAGGGTGGTCTCGAGGGTGTTCCACGCGGCGGTGTTCTTCGACACCGGCAGGGGCTTCGCGTAGTCGACCGCGTCGAGGAACACCTGCAGGTCGGCGTCGGGCATCGTCTTCGTGAAGGCGCCCTGCGTGCCCTCGTAGGCGGGGATGACCGCGCCCATGTCGCCCTGCTGCTGCTGGGCGGTCTTGCCGGCGAGGTAGACCTGGAGCGCCTGCGCGGCGGCCTTGTTCTTGCTGGCCTCGGACACGACGTTCGACACACCGTGGATGACGGTCGCCTGCTCCTTGCCCTTCGGCAGCGGGTAGACCACGACGTCCTTCTCCATGTCGGTGCCGGTCAGGGCGGAGCGGAACCAGCTGCCGCCCTGGTACATCGCGAGCTTGCCGGAGGTGAACCACTGGTCAGCGGTGGTGTCGGTGAGCTGCTTGATCGACGGCGAGGCACCCGACTTGATCAGGTCGGTCCAGAACTGCAGGCCTTCCTCCGAGGCCTTCGAGGCGTACTCGGACTTCGTGCCGTCCGCGTTCACGACGGATCCCCCGGCCTGGAAGATCGTGTTGTAGTAGGTCGTCTGACCGTCCATGCCGCCGGCGGCACCGTAGGCGCCTTCCGCCTTGAGCTTCTCGCTGAGCTCGGCGCTGGTCTTCTGGAAGTCGTCCCAGGTCCAGTCCTTCGAGGGCAGGTCCATGCCGGCCTGCTCGAACAGCGCCTTGTTCACCCAGACACCGATGGTGTCGAAGTCCTTCGGCACGCCGTACTGGGTGTCGTCGTACGTGTACAGGTCGTTCAGCGCGCTCGAGTACTTCGTCGGGTCGATGTCCCCGGCCTTGACCTCGCCGGTGATGGGCGCGAGCTTGCCGTTGGCCGCGTACAGCTGGAAGTTCGGGCCGTTCATCCAGAACAGGTCGGGCAGCGTGTTGCTCGAGCCCTGCGTCTGCAGCTTCGTCCAGTAGTTGGCGAACGGTGTGACGTCGACGCTCACCTTGATGTCCGGGTACTCCTCGTTGAAGCCCTTGAGGTTGGCCTTGATCGCCTTGACCTGGTTCTCGTCCCAGACGGCGTACGTCAGGTTGGCCTTGGTGTCCTTCGCGGCGACGGTGTAGTCGCTGCCGGAGCTCGACGCCCCGGAGGACGTGGAGCACCCGGCGAGGAGTGCGGCTGCACCGAGGGCGGCGACGGCGCCGAGGAGGGCGCGGCGCACGCCGGTCGCTCGGGCGGGGATGTGTGCGGTCATCGGGAGGTCCTTTCGCACGGCCGTCAGGAGCCGACGGTCTGGGAGGGGTGGGTGGTGGGGTGGGTGAAGTGCGCGATCGTCTCGGCCGGCAGGCGCGGGACGTCGATGGGGACGGAGCCGTTGCGGAGCGAGCGGGTCGCCAGCGCGCCGGCCGCGACCGCGGCGCGTGCCGCGATCGGGGAGAGTTCCGTCGGTTCGCCGAGGGCGACGGACCGCAGGAACTCGGTCATGGTGAGCAGGTCGGCGTCGGCGTGGCCGTCCTCGACGCCGTCGATCGGGTACTCACGGTCCCCCGTGGTGTCCCAACCGCGACGATGCGTCCAGACCTTCACGACACCGCCGCCGGTGTCGCCGATGTTCTCGAGCCGGCCCTCGGTGCCGATGACGGTGTAGTTCCGCCAGTAGTCCGGGGTGAAGTGGCACTGCTCGTAGCTCGCCTGCACGCCGTTGTCGAGCGTCATCATCACCATCGAGACGTCCTCGACGTCGACGACGGGGTTGAGCCCGGTCTGAGCCAGCGGCGGCCAGTTGTCGTGGGAGAACCAGTCCCCCATCAGCTCGCCGCTGCGGTCCCGCCGGTCGGTGACGTCCCCGTAGACCGACAGGGAACCCATGCCCACGACACGACTGGTGTCGCCACCGCCGAGCGCGTGGATGACGTCGAGGTCGTGGCTGGCCTTCTGCAGGAGCAGTGAGTTGACGTTCGCACGGTCCGCGTGCCAGTCCTTGAAGTAGTAGTCACCGCCGTTGCCGACGAAGTGGCGGCACCAGACGGCCTTGACCTCACCGATCTCGCCGCGGTCGACGATCTCGCGCATCAGGCGGACGACGGCGGCGTGCCGGAAGTTGTGTCCGACGTACAGCGGCGTGCCGGTCTCGGCGGCGGTGTTGAGGACCGCGTCGGCGTCCTCGACCGTGATGGCCAGGGGCTTCTCGAGGTAGACCGCGATGCCCGCACGGAGCAGGTCGATCGCGATCTCGGCGTGGGTCCAGTCCGGGGTGGTGACGATCGCGGCATCCGCGTGCCCGGTGAGTTCGCGGTGGTGGTCGACCACCAGGGCGTCCGGGTACTCGGCGCGCCCGCGCTCGCGGCCGGCGACGGTGACGTCCGCCACCGCGACCACCTGTGCGTGCAGTGCGGGGTCGGCCGCTGCCGCCTCGGCGACGTGCCGCGCGATCGCGGACCGCTGGCCCATCCCGATCACCGCGACGCGGAGTCCTGCGTTGTCAGCGCCCATGCTCATCGCTCCCTTGCGTGATTGTGACGCCCATGATGCCGAATCGATCATGAATGCACAATAGGCGCTCACGGATCGCTCAGGGAGTGGAGCAGGGAGGGTTTTACACGATCGAAACGTCGCGGACGCTTCGCGGTACGCGGACGACCGGTCAGTCGGCGACGACGAGCTCCACGCCGGCGCTGGCGAGGTCAGCGGCGAACGCGGGCGGGACGGGCTGGTCTGTGACGAGGACGTCGATGCGGTCCAGCGGGCAGATCCGGGCGAACGTCGCGCGCTCGATCTTCGTCGAGTCGGCGACGACGACCACCCGACGCCCGACGGACGCGAAGTGCCGGCTGACCTCGGCCTCGCCCTCGTGCATGGTCGTCGCACCGTACTGGCCGGTCAGCCCGTCGACGCCGAGGACCACGAGGTCGAGCGCGAACTCGTCGAGGGTGTCCCGCACGAGCGGCCCCACGAGTTCGTAGGACTGCCGCCGGGCAACCCCGCCGGTGACCACGATCTTCACGTTGGCGCGGACGGAGAGCTCGTACCCCACGTTCAGGGCGTTCGTCACGATGGTGATCCCGAACTCGCCGTCGGCGCGGATGAAGCGCTCGCTCTTGCCGAGTTCGCGCGCCACCTCGGTCGTCGTCGTACCGCCGTTCAGCCCCACCGTCTCGCCGGGCTGCACGAGCCGGGCAGCGGCACGGGCGATGGCCGTCTTCGCCTCGGCCTGCCGGGCGATCTTGTACTGCAGGGGCAGCTCGTACCCGGCACCGAGGGCCGCCGCTCCCCCGTGCGTCCGCGTGACGAGCCGCTGCTCAGCCAGGGTCGCGAGGTCACGACGGGCCGTCGCGGCGGAGATCCCGAGCAGTTCGCCGATCTCGGCGATCGACACGTTGCCGCGTTCGCTCACCAGTTCGAGCAGGGCGTTCAGCCGCTGTTGGGGGGTCATGACGGTCATCCTACGGTGTCCTCACGATCGCTATCTGATCGATTGTGACGTTTTCCTCTTCCATCGAGCACGATCGCTCGCTACGCTTCCTGATCATTCGATCACCCGGATCGACCCGGACCGGAAGGCTCCCATGACCGACACCTTCGTGAGCGCTGAACTGGCCTCGCAGCCGGAGACCTGGCGCGCAGCCGCCGCACTCCTGCCGACGTTCGCCGATGCGCTCCCCCAGCCCGGAGAACGCGTGGCCGTGGTCGGCTGCGGTACGAGCTGGTTCATCGCGATGAGCTACGCCGTCGCCCGCGAGCAGGCAGGCCTCGGGGTCACCGACGCCTTCGCCGGCTCGGAGTACCCGGCATCGCGCGAGTACGACCGCGTCGTCACCATCAGCCGCTCGGGCACCACGACCGAGATCGTCGACCTGCTGCAGGCCATGCCGTCCCAGCGCACCGTCCTGATCACCGCCGTCGCCGACAGTCCTGCCGCAGCCGTGGCCGACCAGGTGGTCGCCCTGCCCTTCGCGGACGAGCGATCGGTCGTGCAGACCCGGTTCGCGACGACCGCGCTCGCACTGCTGCGGGCGTCCATCGGCGACGACGTCGACGCACTCGCGTCCCAGGCCGAGACGGCTCTGACGCTGCCCATCGACGACCTGCTCGACGCCGAACAGGTCACCTTCGTCGGGCGCGGCGCCGCCGTGGGCCTGACGTTCGAAGCAGCACTGAAGACGCGTGAGGCCGCACAGTTCTGGGCCGAGTCGTACCCGGCGATGGACTACCGGCACGGACCGATCGCGATCGCGCAGCCCGGTCGACTCGTCTGGTCGCTCGGCACCGCTCCCGAGGGGCTCGCTGCCGAGGTCGCCGTCACCGGTGCCCGCTTCGTGCAGCACGACCTCGATCCCATCGCCGGGCTCGTCGTCGTCCACCGGTTCGCCGTCGCCCTGGCCGAGGGCCGGGGACTCGACCCGGACAACCCCCGTTCGCTCACCCGGTCGGTCATCCTCACCTGATGGCCGGCGCAGGCGCGGTGCTCGGGGTCGACGTCGGCGGCACGGGCATCAAGGCCAGGCTGACCGACGCCGACGGACTCGTCCTGTACGAGGCCCGGGTCCCGACGCCGAGCGAGGACCCGGACGCCGTCCGCCTCGCATCGGTGGTCGCCGAGCTCGCCGTCGACGCTCGGCGGCGCTGGCCGCTCGACGCGATCGGCCTGGTGACGCCCGGTGTCGTCGACGAGGCTGCCGGCGCGGTGGTCCTCGCGGTGAACCTCGGCTGGCGGGACGTGCCCGTGCGCGAGGCCGTCCGGACAGCACTCCGGCACCGAGGGATCGACGTCCCGCTCGCCTTCGGGCACGACGTCCGCGCCGGTGCCCTGGCGGAGATCGCCGGCGGTGATCCGGCGTCGTCCCGGGGCTCTGTCGCCTTCGTGCCGGTCGGCACCGGGCTCGCGAGCGCCCTCGTCGTCGACGGTATCGTCGTGCCCGGCGGTGGCTGGGCGGGGGAGATCGGGCAGGTGCGGATCCCGTCCGGGCAGCACGCCGGGCTCCGGGTCGAGGAGATCGCGTCCGCAGGGGCAGTCGCCCGGCGATCGGGGGCTCCGTCCGCGCACGCTGCGATGCTCCGGGTCCGTGCCGGGGACGTCATCGCGACCTCGGTCTGGTCCGACTGCGTCGCCGTGCTCGCCGACGCCCTCGCCTGGACGACCGCCGTCGCGGGGTGCCACACGATCATCGTCGGCGGGGGGCTCGCCGAGTCCGGTTCGCTGCTGCTCGACCCACTCCGCACCGCCGTCGCTGAGCGCCTGGTCGGCGTGCGGGTCCCCGTCATCGCGGCGGCTCGACACGGCGACGCCGCCGGTGCCATCGGCGCCGGCGTGCTCGCACGACGGCTGCTCGAGACCGAGGTGCTGGTGTGACGACGCTCGTTCGGGCCCCGCGCATCCTGACCGCCGCCGACGACCTGCGGGACGGCTGGCTCGTCATCGACGACGACTCGGTCCTCGCCCTCGGGACGGGGACGCCACCGCGGACCGACGCGGCGCTCACCCTGGCCGGCACGGTCGTTCCGGGCTTCGTCGATCTGCACGCCCACGGCGCACTCGGCCACGACTTCGCCGGGTGCTCGGCGGACGAAGCACGGGCCGTCGCCGCACACCACCGGTCGCGCGGGACAACGACCCTCGTCGCCTCGGTGGCGACGGGGCGCCCACGGGACACCGTGGACGCGCTCACCCGGCTCCGGCCGCTCGTCGCCGACGGCACGCTCGCCGGGATCCACCTCGAGGGCCCGTGGCTCGCCCAGGCGCGGCGTGGAGCGCACCGGGCGGACCTACTGCATGCGCCGGACCCGGCCGAGGTCGACGCCTACCGTGCTGCCGCCGGCGATGCGCTGCGCGTCGTCACGCTCGCCCCCGAACTCCCCGGCGCGCTCGACGCCGTGGCACGGTTCGTCGCCGCGGGTGTCGTCGTCGCCATCGGGCACACCGATGCCACCGCCGAGCAGACCCGTCGTGCCATCGACGCCGGCGCCTCGCTCGTGACGCACCTGTTCAACGGGATGCCCCCGCTGCACCACCGCACGCCCGGTCCGGTCGGGGTCGCGCTGACCGACGACCGTGTGCTGCTCGAGTGCATCGTCGACGGGCATCACCTCGACCCGACCACCGTCGACCTCGTCCAGCGGAGTGCCCCGGGCCGGATGCTCCTGGTCTCCGACGCGATGTCCGCGACCGGCTGCCCCGACGGCGAGCACACCGTGGCCGGATCGGCGGTGTCCGTCCGCGACGGTGTCGCCATGCTCGCCGACGGGTCGTCCCTGGCGGGTAGCACGATCACCGTCAGCGATGCCGTTCGGCGCCTCGTCGCGGCGGGCACCGCGCTGCCCGAGGTGGTCGCCACGTCCGCCGGTCGCGCGGCGCACATGCTCGGGCTGCCGGCACCGCTCACGGTCGGGACCCCCGCCGAGCTCCTGGTCCTCGACCCGGCGACCGGTACGGTCCGTGGCCTGCCGACGGTGGTGTCCGCGTGATCGTCGTCGTCACCCCGAACCCTGCCGTGGACGTCACCTACCGGGTCGCCGAACAACGCGTCGGCGAGACCCAGCGCGTGCTCGAGGTCCAGCGACGACCCGGCGGCAAGGGGCTCAACGTCGGCCGTGTCCTCGCGGCCACCGGTGTGTCCACACACGCCGTCCTGCCGCTGGGCGGCGACGCCGGAGCCTGGATCGCGGACGCCCTCGACGACCTCGCGCTCGCCCACACCGACGTCGCCGTCCGCGGCGAGACCCGGACGACGGTGACCGTGGTCGACGACGTCGCACACCCGACGATGTTCGGTGAGCCGGGCCCCACGCTCGACCACGCCGAGTGGGACACCGTCGCGACGGTGATCGACGACCTGCTCGTGACGGCCGACGCCCTCGTGGTGTCGGGGTCGCTGCCCCGGGGCGCCGACTCCGCCGTCGTCGCGCACTGGGTCACCGCCGCGCGGCACCGTGGCATCACCTCCGTCGTCGACTGCTCCGGGTCGGCGCTGCTCGCCGCGGCCGAGGCCGGCGCCACCGTCTGCAAGCCGAACCGCGAGGAACTGCTCGAGGCCACCGGCACCGACGACGAGCGGGCCGCCGCACTGCGGCTCCTCCGACTCGGCGCAGCCGTGGTGGTGGTGTCGCGCGGGTCGGACGGCATCGCCGCGCACACCACGGAACACGTGCTCGAGGTCCCGGCGGTCCCCGGCGTCTCGGGCAATCCGACCGGAGCCGGTGACGCCGCGACGGCGGGGCTCGTCAGCGCCCTGGTCGCCGCGGCGCACGACGGCGTCGTCCCGATCACCCGGACCGTCCTGCTCCGCGCACTCCGCTCCGCCGCTGCCCACGGAGCAGCCGCCGTGCTCCGGCCGGTGGCCGGCGAGGTCGACCCCGCCGACGTGCACCGCTTCCTGTCCGACCCGCCCGCTCCCACCCACGACCGAACGAGGACCCCAGCATGATCACCGACCTCGCCCTCACCGGCCTGCTCGACACCGCCCGGACAGCCCGGGGCGGGGTCGGCGCGTTCAACGTCGTGCTGCTCGAGCACGCCGAGGCGATCGTCACCGGCGCCGAGCTGGCCGGTCTGCCGGTCATCCTGCAGATCAGCGAGAACTGCGTCCGGTACCACGGCGGCCTCGCGCCCATCACGACGGCCACCCAGGCCATCGCGCGAGCGGCCGACGTCGAGGTCCTCGTGCACCTCGACCACATCGAGGACCCGGACCTGGTCGTCGCCGGGATCGAGCTCGGGGTGGACTCAGTCATGTACGACGGCTCCCACCTGGACTTCGCGGCCAACGTCGCGGCCACCCGGGGGCTCGCAGCTCGCTGTCACGCCGCGGGGGTCGCGATCGAGGCCGAGCTCGGCGAGGTCGGCGGCAAGGACGGCGTGCACGCCCCCGGGGTGCGGACGGACCCGACCGACGCGGCCGCGTTCGTGGCCGACACCGGGGTCGATGCCCTGGCGGTCGCGGTGGGGACCTCGCATGCCATGCAGACTCGCGAGGCCTCGGTCGACCGCGCCCTCGTCGAGCGGCTCCGTGCCGCGGTGTCGGTTCCCCTGGTGCTGCACGGTTCCTCGGGGCTGACCGACGATGAGCTCCGTGCGGCCGTGCATGCCGGGATGACGAAGATCAACATCTCGACGCACTTGAACGGCCTGTTCACCCGCGCGCTCCGCACCGTGCTCGACGAGGGGCCGGACGTCGTCGACCCGCGGAAGTACGTGGCGGCGGGACGCGACGCGATCGCGACCGAGACCGCGCGGCTCCTGACGCTCCTGCACGGCTGAGACAGCGCGACTCCAGGCCGGGCGACGCGGCACGAACTCCGTCAGCAGAGCGGGACGTTCACCGCAAGCCCGCCCATCGCGGTCTCCTTGTACTTGGTGGACATGTCCGCGCCGGTCTGCCGCATCGTCTCCACGACCTGGTCGAGCGAGACGTGGTGCACGCCGTCGCCGCGCAGCGCCATCCGAGCGGCGTTGATGGCCTTGTTCGCCGCGATCGCGTTCCGCTCGATGCACGGGATCTGCACCAGGCCGCCGATGGGGTCGCACGTCAGTCCGAGGTTGTGCTCCATCGCGATCTCGGCGGCGTTCTCGACCTGTTCCGGCGTGCCGCCGAGCACCTCGGCGAGACCGGCGGCGGCCATCGACGCCGCCGAACCGACCTCGCCCTGGCAGCCGACCTCGGCACCGGAGATGGACGCGCGTTCCTTGTAGATCGACCCGATCGCCCCGGCGGTGAGCAGGAACCGCGCGACGGCGGCGTCCCGTTCCGCCGCGGAGGAGACGGAGACCGTGGGCACGTAGGTGAGCGCGTAGTACAGGACCGCGGGGATGATGCCCGCGGCGCCGTTCGTCGGCGCGGTGACGACACGGCCACCGGTGGCGTTCTCCTCGTTCACCGCCATGGCGACGAGGTTCACCCACTCCATCGCGAACAGTGGATCGTGGTCGGGGTCATCACGGCTGAGCTGCTCGTGCCAGCTCGCGGCTCGACGACGGACGGAGAGGCCACCGGGCAGGCAGCCGGTGCGCCGCACGGAGCGTTCGACGCAGGACTCCATCACGGCGTGGATCCCGAGCAGTCCGGACCGGACGTCGGTGACCGAGCGGTCGACGGCTTCGTTCGCCAGCGCGATCCCGCTGATCGGCAGCCCTGAACGGGCGCAGGCGGCGAGCAGTTCGGCCCCGCTCGAGAACGGGTACGGCACGGCGTCGTCCACCGGGATGGCGGCCCCGGCGACGGCGGCGGCCGCGTCCGCTGCGGGTGCAGCCTTCTCGTCGCGCGCGATGAACCCCCCACCGACCGAGTAGTACGTCTCGTCGACCAGGTCGGTTCCGTCGGCGTCGCTGGCGCGGAGCCGCATCGCGTTCGGGTGCCGCGGCAGCATCGTCAGGGGGTGCAGGACGATGTCGGCGAGCCGGAAGGGCACGCTCGCACCGCCGTCGAGCCGCAGGACGCCGTCACGCTCCAGGTCGTCGAGCGCCGCGGCCATGGCGTCCGGGTCGACGGTCTCGGGGTGCGCCCCCATGAGTCCGGCGACGACGGCACCGAGGGTTCCGTGACCGTGCCCCGTCGACGCGAGCGACCCGTACAGGTCGACCACCACCGAGGCGACCGGCAGATCGCGGACGAGTGCGGCGAACTCGGCACCGGCCCGCATCGGCCCGACGGTGTGCGAACTCGAGGGGCCGACACCGACGCTGAACAGATCGAACACGGAGACCGGCACGCCGCCACACTAACCCGTCCGGACGGGTCTGCGGTCAGCGCCGACGGCCACCCTCGGGGGGCATCACGAACCACAGGACGACGTACGCGATCCACAGGGGGCCGGGGAAGAAGCTCAGGATCACCCAGACGACCCGGACCAGGGTGCGGGACAGGTTGAACCGGTCGGCGAGACCGGCGCAGACACCGGCGAGGAGGCGACCGTTGCGGGGACGGGAGAGTGTGCTCATGGGGACGACGCTACGCACCCGCGGGGGCGGTCGGCATCCGGGCAGTACCCCGGCCACGGTGGGGGAAACCCCCGACCCGACCCCCAGCCCGAGCCGGCCCGAGCCGACCCCGAGCGGTCACGGGACGAGAACGATCTTGCCGCGGGTGTGCCGCTGCTCGAGTTCCTCGTAGGCGTCCTGCACACGCTCGAACGGGTAGGTCGCCGCGATCGGCACCTCGATGGAGCCGTTCGCGACCTGCAGGGCGAGGGCTCCGAGGATCTCCGGGTCGGCGGTGTCCGAGCTGCCGGAGGCCTTCGCCCCGACCTCGGCCGCGTACTCGAACGCGATGATCGTCTCGATGCGGTCGACCGGCACCCCCAGCGCGATCCCGAGGCGCACGTACTCGGGCCCGTAAGTGTCGATGACGGCGTCGATGCCGTTGGTAGCGAGTTCGGTGATGCGCTCCTGCAGCCCCTCGCCGTACGCGACGGGCCGAGCGCGCTTCGAGCGGAGCCACTCGTGGTTCGCCTCGGACGCGATGGCGATGACGTCGATGCCCTCGTTCGTCAGCAGCTGGGTGACGAAGCCGCCCACACCACCGGCGGCGCCGGACACCACGACGGTCTCGCCGGGCCGCGGGTCGACGGCGCGCACGGCCGCAGCCGCGGTGGTCGCGATGACGTCGAGTCCGCCGGCGACGGTCCAGTCCAGCAGCCGCGGCTTCTGCACGACCTGGACGGCCGGCACGGAGACGTACTCGGCCTGGCTCGCGCGGTCCCACGACCAGCCGATGACCTCTTCGCCTTCGTCGACGCCGTCGACCTCCGCCCCGACGGCCACCACGATGCCCGCGAAGTCCGTGCCCTGTCCGGACGGGACCTCGCCGCCGACCAGGCCCTGGCGGATGGCGGACTCGCCGGGGTTGATGCCGGCCGCGCGGACGCGGACGAGCACCCGGCCGGGCGACACCTCGGGCACGGGCACCTCGGCGACGTGCAGCACGGAGCGATCGCCCCACTCGTCGAAGCGGACAGCGCGCATGGTCTCCGGGATCTCAGGCATCGCGTTCGACGCTACCCCCGAGCAGCGGCACCCGTCAGCGGCTCCGGCAGCGGCTCCGGCAGCGTGGACCGCTCCATCGGCACGGCAGTGCGAGACTGGGGCAATGCCCATCCTCAACAAGGACATGCAGGTCTGCATGTCGCTCGCCGCCCGACCGAGCAACATCGGCACCCGGTTCCACAACTTCCTGTACGACGAGCTCGGGCTCAACTTCCTGTACAAGGCGTTCACCACGACGGACCTGCCCGGCGCCGTCACCGGCATCCGGGCGCTCGGCATCCGCGGCTGCTCGGTGTCGATGCCCTTCAAGGAGGCGATCATGCCGCTCGTGGACCACATCGAGGACTCCGCCGCCGCCATCCAGTCCGTCAACACGGTCGTGAACGACGACGGCGTGCTCACCGCCTCGAACACGGACTACGAGGCGATCGCCGCGCTGCTCGGCTCACACGAGGTCGACCCGTCGTCGCGCGTGCTGCTCCGCGGCTCCGGCGGGATGGCCAAGGCCGTCACAGCAGCGTTCCGCGGCGCCGGCTTCGACCGGTTGACGGTCGTCGCCCGCAACGAACAGACCGGCCCGGCGCTCGCGTCGCAGTACGGGTACGAGTGGGTCGCCGACGAACACGAGGCGGGGGAGACCGACCTCGTCGTCAACGTCACACCGCTCGGCATGCGCGGCGACCAGCAGGACGCGCTCGCCTTCGCACCCGAACGGATCGAGGCGGCGCACACGGTCTTCGACGTGGTCGCGTTCCCGTCGCAGACCCCGCTCGTCCGCGCCGGGCGTGACGCCGGCAAGCACGTCATCACCGGCGCCGAGGTCATCGCCCTGCAGGCTGCGCGCCAGTTCGAGCGCTACACCGGCGTCGCCCTGACGAACGACCAGGTCGCGCGCGCCAGCGAGTTCAGTCGCGCGGAGTAGGAACCGGCCACGAATCCGACTGGAGGCACGGCGCCAGCTGGCACCGCGCCTCCAGTCCGGTGTTCGGGGACGTCTCAGGCGTTGGCCGCACGCCCGACAGCGACCCACTCGAGCCGGCGCAGCGTCTCGCGGTTGCGGGTCCAGATGAGCGGCTGCATGAGGAAGTCGGGCACGTACGAACCCGGCCCGGCCACCGCGTTCTCGGTGATCGTGACCTTGCTGCCGTGCCGGTGCGGTTCGACCTTCAGCTCGACGCGGGCCTCGCCGATGGGCCAGCCCTTCGGCTGGATGACCATGCGGTGCGGCGGCTCCCAGACGAGCGACGTCGTGACGTCGTCGATGACCAGCGGCCACGCACCGAACGAGTGGTGCAGCCGGGTGCCGACCTGCGGCCAGCCGGACTCCTCCTTGCGCATGCGCGAGGCTCCCACCACCCAGGTCGTGTAGAGCCAGCCGTCACCGAGCACGTCGAAGACGTCCTCGGGGCGGCAGTGCAGGATGCGGACGTTCTTCGCCATGGTGTTCAGCCTTCCGGGGTGAGGTCGACGTCGTCCGGCAGCCCGAAGGTGTGCCGGAGTGCGCTCTTGGCGGCGCGCCAGCCGGCCATGCCGTGCACGCCGGGGCCGGGGGCCGAGGACTCGGAGCACAGGTACATGCCGCCGCCCATCCGCCACGGGTCGCTGGACAGGACGGGGCGCTTCACGAGCTGCCAGAAGCTCGCGGCTCCGGCGGCGATGTCGCCGCCGACGTAGTTCGGGTTGTACTCGCCCATCTGCACGGCGGTCCGCGAGCTCGACGACAGGATCGTGTCACGGAACCCCGGGGCGAAGCGCTCGATCTGCCGCGTCACCGCCTCGGTCGGGTCGACGTCCGAGCCGGCTGGGACGTGCGCGTACGCCCAGAACACGTGCTTGCCCTCGGGCGCGCGGGTGGGATCGACCACGGTGGGCTCGGCCCCGAGGACGTACGGACGCTCGGCGTGCCGGCCGCGCGCGACGGCGTGCTCGGCCGCAGCGATCTCGCCCCGGGTGCCACCGATGTGCACGGTGCCCGCTCGACGCAGGTCCTCGTTGGTCCACGGCACCGAGTCGGACAGCGCGAAGTCGACCTTGGCCGCCGCGTTGCCGAACCGGAAGCGCCGGAGCGCACCGCGCTTCGGTGTCGGGATCTGCTTGCCGGCGATCCGGAGCATGCCCGGCACGCTCGTGTCGAACAGCACGGCCTTGGCGGGGGTCAGGTCACCGAGGGACCGGACCTCGTGTCCCGTGACGATGCGACCGCCGTGCGCGACGAGGTCTGCGGCGAGCGCATCGACGATCGCCTGGCTGCCGCCGATCGGTACCGGCCACCCGCGGGCGTGCGCGTAGGAGCCGAGCGAGAGGGCCGCAGCGGCGGTGGACAGCGACGGCAGGTGCTGGATGGAGTGCGCGGCGACACCGGAGACCATCGCGGGGGCCGCATCCCCGCGGAAGCGCACGTTCCAGGCGCTCGTGCCCTGCTCGAGCGCGCGCAGGCCGAACCGCAGGACGGTGACGGGATGCCGCGGCACGTGCAGCAGCGCATCGGTCGCGAAGTCGGCGACCTGGTCGGCGTGCCGCGCGAGCGGGGCCATCAGCTGCTTGAAGGCCGGGCCGTCCACGCCGAGCTCGGCGGCCGTGCGGTCGATGTCCCGGTACGCGATGCCGGCCCGTCCGCCGTCGAGCGGGTGGCCGTACTGCACCTCGGGCAGGCGGAGCTCGATGCGCTCCTCCATCCGGAACAGCCGGAAGAACTCGGACTGCAGGGCCATCGGGTGCACGGCCGAGCAGACGTCGTGCAGGAAACCGGGCAGGGTGAGTTCTGCGGTGCGGGCCCCGCCGCCGATGGTGTCGTTCCGTTCCATCACCTCGACCGACAGGCCAGCGCGCGCCAGCGTCACCGCGGCCGCGAGCCCGTTCGGTCCCGCTCCGACGACCACCGCATCAACCATGCCCCGAGCCTAGGGACTCGTGACTGTTCGTGGTCCAGGTCAGGCGCGCGAGGTGTCCGGATCGGCCGGGTCGGACTCGTCCTGGTCGCCATCGGCGTCGTCGGGCTCGTCGGCGTCCGCCGCGGTGGAGCCGACCGGGTGCTCGGCCAGCAGCGCCGCGAAGTCCTCGTCGAGCATCTGCTGCAGCCGGTCGTCGCGGCCGATCTCGTAGCCGTCGGCGGGGCGCTGCGCCCAGCCGAGCCGTCCGACGACGGTGGTGCCGATGTCGTCCCAGGCGCGGGCCCGGGCGGCGAGCACGATGCCGTCGACGAAGTGCTGGTCGTCACGGCGCTTGTCGAGCATCGTGGCGAGCTGCTCGTACGTGGCCTCGCGCATGCGGAGCTTCAGGTCATCGCCCCGCCGGTAGTCGTGCTGGTGGCGGGAGCGGCCCTTCTGCTTGCTCGACCGCGACCGGATGTCACGCATGCGCGCGGCATCGCCCCGCTGCTCCTCGGCCATGCGGTGGAGTTCCTGGCGCGTGGCCTCGGCGATGAGCGCGTGGTCGAAGTAGCCCTGGTCACGCAGGGCGTTCGTGATGATGCGGTTGGCCACCGCGATCGTGACGGCGGCCTTCGCGATGAGGAAGCCCTCGTCGACCGCCCGCTTCAGTTCGACCTGGCTGATGGGTCGATCGCGCACGTCGTGGTTGCGTCGTCCGAACAAGGCCATGCTCCGACGATACCGGCGACCGGTGTCGATCCGTCTGCACCGGGGGCGGCAGGGCTCAGAGGAGCAAGCCGTAGACGGCCACGTCGACGCGCTCCGGGCCGAGGGGCAGGGCCCCGCGCAGGGTGCCCTCGTGCGCGAAGCCGAGCCGCTCGGCGAGCCTGCGGCTCCGCGCGTTGTCGACGGCCGTCCGGATCTCCATGCGTGCCACGCCGCGCGCCCGGGCGACCCCGATCAGGACGGTGGCGGCTCGCCGGGCGACACCCCGCCCCTCCTGTCCGGCGTCCACCCAGTAGCCGAGTGATGCCTGCCCCAGGTACGGGTCGAACGTCAGCGACGCCACCCCGACCACCCGGTCGCCCGCGCGGATGACGCAGGGCAGCGCGCGGTCCATCGCGAACTGCCCGAGCAGTCGCTCGGTGTGCAGGGCGATGGCCTCGCGGGTCTGCGCGCCCCACGCCCAGGGCTCTGCGGCGCGCAGCCGGTCGAGGTTGGCGTGCACGAGTTCGAGCACCGGGTCGACCGTCGTCAGGTCGCGCAGCGTCAGCGTGTAGCCGTCGCCGAGGTCTCGTCCGAATGCCGTCACCGTCCTGACACTAGGCACCCCGACCTGGGGCCGTCACTCGTAGCGGAGTGCCTCGATCGGGTTCTGTCGCGCCGCGCGCCGCGCCGGCAGGGTACCCGCCAGGAACGCGATGAACATCACGACCAGGATGATCGTCGCGACCGAGCCCGGCGCGAACTGCATGATCTGCAGCCCCGGCAGGTCCTGCAGCAGCGTGCCGGCCAGCACGTTCGAGATCCCCGTGCCGAGCAGGATCGCTGCCCCGGCCCCGATGGCGCTGCCGAGGAAACCGATGAACACGGCCTCGAGCGAGAACAGCGTGTAGACCTTGCCGCCGCCCATGCCCATCGCCTTCATCAGGCCGATCTCGCGGGTGCGCTCCTGCACGCTCATGAGCAGGGTGTTGATGATGCCGAAGCCGGCCGCGATCAGGGCGATCACGGCGAAGGCGTTCAGCACCCCGACGATGCCGCTGATCACCGTCTGGAACTGGCCGAGCTGGTCCTGGACGGTCTGCCCGAGGAACCCGTCGTCGGACAGGGACTTCTTCACGGTGGCGACCGAGGCACCTGCGTCGAGCGTCGCGGTGGCGCTGGCGTACGACGTGGCGATCGAGTCGGGCTTGCCGATCTCCTGCGCGGCCTGCATGGCGTCGGTCA
The DNA here is from genome assembly GCF_015351025.1 of Curtobacterium sp. VKM Ac-1376. GTDB lineage: Bacteria > Actinomycetota > Actinomycetes > Actinomycetales > Microbacteriaceae > Curtobacterium. Next base: position 183,954 of record NZ_JADKRV010000004.1, read on the forward strand.
GCGCGGCGTTCGCCCCGGCACCGCTCCCGAACAGCGACTCGTTCTGCACACCGACGACCGTGGCGGTGAGGGTGTGCTCCTTGCCCTGGTAGTCGTCGACGGCGAACGTGAGCTCCTTGCCGACGGCGGCGGAGGCGCTGCCGAGACCCGAGTTCTTCAGGTAGTCGGTCGGCAACATCACCTGGTTGGCGTCGGTTTCGTCGTCGAGCTGCTTGCCGCTCGCCAGGTCGGCGTCGAGCTCACCGGCGTTGGCGGTCAGGGAGACGACGTACTTGCCCTGGTCGCCGTACTCGGCGTACTTCGGCGCGAGGGCGACCGCGGGACGGAGGCTCGTGATGCCGTCGGTCTTCTCGATGTCGTCGACGTCGGACTGCGACAGGTACGAGAACGACGCCGGGCCACGGTCGACGCTCTGGCCGGACTCGTCTGGGTCGTACTCCGCCGGGCCGCTGTCGGTCGAGGTGGTGTCGACGGCCTTGGTGACGACCAGGGTGCCGTCGTCGCCGATCGACGAGACCTGGCTGTCGATGTAGTTGCTGACGCCCGTGCCGATGGCGGACGTGAGCGTGATGGTGAAGGCGCCGATGAAGATCGCGATGACGGTCAGCGTGGTGCGGAGCTTGGAGCGGAAGGTGTTGCCGACCGCGGTGCGCAGGAGGTCGAGGACGTTCATGCGGAGTGCCTTCCGTGGGTGGCCGACGCGTCCACGGCGTCGACGCTCCCGCCGACGATCAGACCGTCGCGGACGTTGACGCTGCGGTCGCAGCGTGCGGCGAGCTCTTCGTCGTGGGTGACGACGACGAGCGTGATCCCCCGCTCGCGCTGCAGCCCGAACAGCATGTCCTCGACCACCTGCCCGGTGTTCGTGTCGAGGTTGCCGGTCGGTTCGTCCGCGAAGATGACACTCGGCTCGCCGACCAGCGCCCGGGCGATGACGACCCGCTGCTTCTGCCCGCCGGACAGGTCGTTCGCGTCGTTCTTCGCCTTGTCGGCCAGACCGAGGGCATCGAGCGCCGCCATGCCACGACGCTTCCGCTCGGCACCGGAGACACCGGCGATCTTGAGCGGGAGCACGACGTTGTCGAGCACCGAGGTCTTCGGTGTCAGGAAGAACTGCTGGAACACGAACCCGAAGGTGCTGTTCCGGGTGCGGTTGACCTGCCGTGCACCGAGCGTCGCGGCGTCCGTGCCGTCGAGCAGCACCTGTCCCGCCGAGGGCTTGTCGAGCAGCGCGAGCAGGTGCATGAGCGTCGACTTGCCGGAGCCCGACTTGCCGACGATCGCCAGGCTCTCGCCCGGGTGCACCGCCAGCGACACCCCCTTGAGCGCATCGAACCGCGTCGCGCCGCGGCCGTAGGTCCTGGCGAGGTCACGGGCCTCGAGCACGGGAGTGGTCATGGGTTCACCGTAGTGTCCGCCTCGAGACCCGCCGTCGCATCGCCGAGGCGGCTCGGTCCCTGGCGCTCGAGCAGGACATCGACCTCGACCCCGGTCCGCGCCCGCGTCGTCGCGTCGATCCGCGACACGGCTGCGCGCATCGCTGCCGCCTGAGACGCAACGACAGACGGACGGGAGGCGCGGCGCCAGCTGGCACCGCGCCTCCCGTCCGACGGATGGTGAGCGAACCGACCGCGGGACGTCAGGGCTTCGTGATGAAGCCCTCCTTCACCATCCAGTCGAACGCGACGTCAGCCGGCTCGCGCCCCTCGACGTCGACCTGACGGTTCAGCTCCTGCAGCACCGCGTCGGTGAGCTTCGGCGAGATCCGGTTGTAGATGCCCTCGAGCTGCGGGTACTCCTTGAGCGTCGCCGAGTCGAGCACCGGGGCCACGTTGTAGGCGGGGAAGAACCCCTTGTCGTCCTCGAGCACGGTCAGGCCGAGCGACTTGATCCGGCCGTCGGTGGTGAAGACCTCGCCGAAGTTGCACTTGCCGCGGTCGGTGGCCGTGTAGACCGTGCCGGTGTCGAGGATGCTGACGTTGCTGCTCGGCACACCGTTCGGGCCCGAGCTGCCGAGTTCCAGCCCGTACTTCTCGAGCATCGGCTTGAAGCCGTCCGCACGCGAGTTGAACTCCGACTCGACGCAGAACGTGCGCTGGTCGACCGGCAGCTTCGTGACGTCGGACAGGCTCGTGACGTCGCCGAGTTCCTCGACGGCCTCGTCGCGGACGGCGAATGCGTACGTGTTGTTCATCGGCGCCGGTTCGAGCCAGGTCAGCCCGTTGCCGGCGTCCTCTTTCTTGACCGCCGTCCACTGCTCGGTCTTGTCCGGGATCCCCTCGGCGTGGCCCATGAAGGTCAACCAGGCGGTGCCGGTGTACTCGTACGTGAAGTCGGCGGCGTGCGAGGTCATCAGCTCACGGACCGCGACGCTGCCGGGCACGTTCGTCTCGTCGGTCACGTCGAACCCGGCGGCCTTGGCGGCGAGCACCGCGATCTTTCCGAGCACGAGCTGCTCGGTGAAGTTCTTCGACGTGACGGTGATGTGGGCGTCGGCCGGCAGGTCGTCGATGCGCTGGATGGAACCAGGGGCGGCCTCGGGCACGAACGACGTCGCGGGCTGCAGGCCGCAGCCGGTCAGGACGAGGGCGGTGGCACCGGCGAGGAACGCGGCGGCACCGGCCCGGGTGCGGGTCCGGTGGTTCATCTGAGTCCCTTCGGTCGTGCGACCGTCTCGACCACGCGGCCGAGCCAGTCGATGGTGAGGGCGAGCAGGGCGACCAGGAGCGCACCGGAGATCAGCACCTTCGGCAGGAAGAGGTTCACCCCGGTGGTGATGAGCAGGCCGAGACCACCGGCGCCGACGAACGTGGCGAGGCTGGCCGTACCGACGAGGAGCACCAGGGCCGTCCGGATACCGGAGAGCATGACCGGCACGGCGAGCGGGAGCTCGACGCGCATGAGGACGCTGAACGCGCTCATGCCCATGCCCCGGCCGGCCTCGACCAGTCGGGCATCGACGCTCTGCACGCCGATCATGGTGTTCCGGAGCACCGGCAGGATCGCGTAGAGCACGAGAGCGACGACCGCGGACCAGCTGTTCAGGCCGAGCCAGGCCGCGAGCAGCACGATGAGGCCGACCGCGGGCGCAGCCTGCCCGAAGTTGGCGACGGCGAGCACGTAGACGCTCGCCCGACGCAGGGGGCCGCGGGTGAGCAGCACCCCGAGCGGGATGCCGATCACGAGCACCAGGATCGTCGACTCCAGCGTGAGCACGAGGTGCTGGCCGGTCAGGTCGAGGATGTCCGACGGGTTCAGCGTCGTGCGCTCGGTCGGGGTCAGGTCGGCCGTCGCGAGCCACACCGCGAACCCGGCCAGGACGACCAGGATCGCGATCGGCTGGAACAGCAGACCCTTCCACGAGGTGCGCGCACCGGTTGCCGGGCCGGCTGCCGCGGGGCCGGCCGCGACAGCGCTCACAGGTCTTCCCCCGTGGGCATGGAGGCCATCGGGGACGACGGCATCGTCTCGATCGGGTTCGTGTTCGTCCCGACCGGCGTGTAGGCCTGCTCGTTCGCGGCGGCCGCGCGGGATCGGGTGATGGCCTCCATCACGGTCTCGACCGTGATGACCCCGCGGAAGGCGTCGCGTCGCCCGGTGACGAGTGCGGCACCGGCACTCGAGACGAGCATGGTGTCGAGCGCGTCGTTGAGGGTCGCGCCCTCGCCGACGACGGGCAGGCCCGGTTCGACGCCGTCGGGGATGCGTTCGAGGCGCTCGAGCTGCCGGCGCGACGGCCAGCCGATCGGGCGCTGGCGATGGTCGACGACGACGACGTGCTGGTGTCCGCCGGCCTCGTTCATCCGCTGCAGCACGGCCTTGACCTCTTCGCCGGGGGAGCAGGTCACGGCGGACTCGACCTCGACGTCGCGCACGCGGTTCAGCGTCAGCTGCTTCAGCCCGGCACCGGAGCCGATGAAGTTCTCGACGAACTCGTTCGCCGGCTCGGCCAGGATCCGCTCGGGGGTGTCGTACTGCACGATGTGGGCGCCCTCGGTGAAGATGACGATCCAGTCGCCGAGCTTCACGGCCTCGTCGAAGTCGTGCGTGACGATGACGATCGTCTTGTGCAACTCCTCTTGGATGCGCAGGAGCTCGTCCTGAAGGCGCTGGCGGGTGATCGGGTCGACCGCACCGAACGGCTCGTCCATGAGCAGGACCGGCGGGTCCGCTGCGAGCGCGCGGGCCACGCCGACGCGCTGCTGCTGGCCGCCGGAGAGCTCGCGGGGGTACCGGTCGCGGTAGGTGTCGGGATCGAGCGAGACCAGGTCGAGGAGCTCGTCGACGCGCGCCGCGACCTTCTCCTTCGACCAGCCGAGCATCTTCGGCACGATGGCGATGTTCGCCGCGACGGTCATGTGTGGGAAGAGCCCGCCGGCCTGGATCACGTAGCCCATGCGGCGGCGGAGCTCGTCGCCGTCGATGCCCGTGACGTCGTCGTCACCGACGACGATCCGACCCTGGGTGGGCTCGATCAGGCGGTTGATCATCTTGAGGGTCGTCGTCTTGCCGCAGCCGGACGGGCCGACGAGCATGACGATCTTGCCGGCCGGGATCTCGAGCGTGATGCCGTCGACCGCGGGCTTCGACTGTCCGGGGTACCGCTTGGTGACCTCGTCGAGCAGGATGCTGCGTCCGGTGACGTCCCCGTCGGGCGCGGTGGTGGTGGCGGAGTCAGTGCTGGACACGGATACCTCTCGAGATGGTCAGGCGGCCGAGGCCGATGAGGAGCAGGTCGAGGACGAGGGCCAGCAGGATGACGCCGACCACCCCGACCACGACGGAGGACAGGGCGTTGGCACCGCCGAGGCGGGACAGCCCGGAGAAGATGAAGCCGCCGAGCCCGGGGCCGAGCGCGTAGGCAGCGATGGCGGCGATCCCCATCACCATCTGGGCGGAGACGCGCACGCCGCTGAGGATGATCGGCCACGCCATCGGCAGTTCGATCTGCAGCAGGGTCCGGAACCGGCTCATCCCGATGCCGCGCGCCGACTCGACGACGGTGGGCGGGATCTCGGCGAGACCGACGACCGCGTTGCGCAGGATCGGCAGCGCGGCGAAGAAGACGACCGTGACGACCGACGGCAGGACCCCGAAGCCGAGCGGGACGATGAGCAGGCCGATGACCGCGAAGGACGGCAGGGTGAGGCCGATGGCGGACACCCCGTTCGCGACGGAGGTCAGGCGGGGGCTGCGGTAGACGAGTGTGGCGAGCACCACGGCGATGACCGTGGCGAGGACCACGCACTGGACGACCAGTGAGAAGTGCTGCCACGATGCGAACCAGATCTGGCTCCATCGCTCCACGACGTACTGGAACACGGGTGGGCGCTCCCCTTCCGGTCGGCTGAACTGCCCACAGATCGGGGCACGAGCTGCGCCAAAGCTACGCAGCACCGAGATGCGATGTGCAACCCGAACCGGTGACGCGCTCGTTTGCCTCACACTCGCCCACAGAGGAACCCCTGATCAGCGCCTGGTGACCGCGGTGATCCTGGGAGAACGGTAACGATCGTGAGGCCGCATCGGCTATGCCTCGACGTCGCGCAATCCGGCACGTTCCGCGATGTCGACGAGCTGCTCACGCCACCGCACCCATTCCTCCGGGGTCTTGTCGGCGAGGTTGCCGTCCCCGTCACCCGCGAGTCCGTCGAGCATCTCGCGCACGATGTCCGCGTGTCCCGCGTGCCGCGCGGTCTCGTACGCCATGTGCACGAGGATCCGGTGCACCGTGACGTCACGGTGCCCCTCCGGCCACCACGGCACCGTTCCGGGGGCGTCGAGGTCGAGCGCCTCGATCGTGGCGTCGGCGTGCGCGGCGCTGCGGTGGTGGAACGCCACGACGTCGGCCATCGTCTCGTCGAGCGACGCGTACATGTCCGCGCCGTCCCACGACTCGAGCCAGGCGGGCGCATCGGGCAGCGGCCGCCCGAAGACCTCGCCGAAGTACCCCGCCTGCACCCCGGCGACGTGCTTCACGAGGCCGAGGACGTTCGTGCCGGTCGGCGTCACCGGCCAGCGGGCCTGCCGTTCGGCCAGTCCGTCGAGCTTCGCGAGCAGTGCGGCCCGGTGCTTCTGCAGGTACCGGTGCAGTGTCTGCTTGACCACGGCGGCGGCGGGGATCCCCGTCGAGCCCTCGTCCGACAGCAGTGCGTTCCCGCTCGCCGCAAGGGTGCTGGGGGCCGCTGGGTGCACCCGGGGGACGGCGTCGGTGTCGCTCATGCCCTCGATCGTGCCACCCGGGCCTCCTGCAGGCGCGCCGTCTCCTGGACCGCGACCCGTTCGGCCGTCAGCAGCAGTCCCGCGACGTCCGCCGACGTGCGGGCAGGTGCGTCGTTCCAGCTGGTCAGGTCGCGCACCCGTCCCATCCGGATGTCGGGTGCCGGGCACCAGAGCACGGGCTCGCCCTCGTCACGGGCGAGCGCGTGCCAGACGACGTCGAGCGAGTGCTGCACCCGTGGCGCGTGCACGGCGTGTGGCCCGCCGGCAGCGGACACCACCGCTCCGACCAGGCAGGCGCCGACGAGCGGCCGGCCCTGCACGTCCATCGCGGCGGCGCTGGAGGCCTTGCACACGCGACCGTGCTCGTCGAGGTAGGCGAACCAGGCGTGCTGGATCCACCCGCGCTCGACGACGCCCCGGGCGTCCGACAGCAGGTGGACGAGCTCGCCGAGCTCGCGCAACCGGTCGTCGAGCCGTCGTGCGCGTGCTGCGGCGCGGTGGTCGGCGAACCGGTCGAGGAGCCCGCGCAGACCGCGACGCTCGGGTCGGACGAGGGCGGGGGAGGCGTCGGTGGCGACGTCGTGCTGGACGCGGAGCTCGAGGGTCATGGTGGCCCCTCCGATCGGCTGTGCACGGATGGTGCGGTCACGATAGCCCGGCCGGGACTCAGCCGTCCAGCACCGCGTCGATGCTCCGCCGTGCGACGCTCCGGAAGGCGCGGTCGTCGGCCGTCGCGAGCGCGGAGGCGAGCGCGATCGCCCAGCCGCGTGCACGTCCCCAGGTGGTGTCCGGAACCGTGACCAGCGCGCGGAACGCGTGACGCCCCTGCCGGTCGAGCGTCAGCCAGGCGGTCGCGAGGTCCACGGCGGGGTCCCCCGCGGTCACGTCACCGAAGTCGATCACCGCCGACAGGCGGTCGTCGCCGTCCGGGCGCTCCACGAGCAGGTTGAACGGGTGCAGGTCGCCGTGCACCCAGACGGGAGGCCCGGTGTGCGCCGGCAGCGCGGCCGCGGTCCGCCAGGCTGCCGCCAGCTCGACGGCACGGGGCACCTCTGCCGTGTCGAGTCGCGCCAGGACGGCGTCGCTGCGCGTCGCGAGCGGCACGCCCCGGAACGGGTTCAGCGGGGCGTCCGCCGGCGCGGGCACGTGCAGCAGTCCGACGAAGGCGGCGAGCGCCTCGGCCACGGGCACCCCCGCAGCTCGCTCGCCGATCGGCGCACCGGGCAGCCACCGCACGACGCTCCACGACCACGGGTACCGGGGCCCCGGACGTCCGACGCGCACCGGTTGCGGCACCGGCACGACGGGTGCGACACGGGCGGCGATCTCCGGCAGCCAGCGCTGCTCGTGCTCGACGAGCTGCGCGGCGACCGCCCGTCGGGGCACGCGCACGGCCAGGTCCGCGCCGAGGCGCAGCACGACGTTGTCCCAGCCGTTCGCCACGACCTCGAGCGGCAGTCCGGCCAGGTCGGGGTGCTGGTCGTGCAGCAGGGCACGGACCAGCGGGACGTCGACGTCGACCTCGGCGGACGGGGTGGGCATCGCGTCAGGCTAGTGGGCCGCGGGACACATGCCCGCGAACTGGGGCCGCTGGCCCGACACGACTCTGGGTATCCTCATGGGCAGGTGACGTGGGTGTTTCCCTGGGGGGACCCGCGTCACTCCGGGGCGATGATCGCGACGAGCCGCGGGATCTCCGGTCGCAGCCGCTCGGTGACGAACGCGTCGAGCAGGACCGTCCAGAGCTCCCGAAGCCCCTCGAACAGGTCCGCGCGGCGCGTCAGGACGTCGGACACCGTCTGCACACCCGTGTACGCACGGACGACGACCCGGCCGACGAGCTCCGGGTCCCACCGCGGGTCCAGCTCGCCCGCGTCGACGGCCTGCCGGGCGAACCCGGCGACCACCGTCGTCCAGTCCGTGTACGGGTCCTCCCGGGCGACCTCGCGCGCCGCGACGTCGGTCGACAGCCGGACGCCGGCGCTGACGACCACCTCGGCGGTGATCTGCACCGCGAGTCCCTGCGACAGCCACATGATCGACTCGAGCGGGGTGGTTCCCCGTGCGACCGCGGCCTCGCCGTACCGTCGGGAGATCGCGTGCTGCTCGGCCACCACGGCACCCGCCATGTCGGCCTTCGACGTGAAGTGGAAGTACAGCGCGCCCTTGGTCATCCCGATCCGCTCGGCGATGCCGTCCATCGAGGCGCCGACGTACCCGCGCTCGTCGAACTCCCCGGCCGCCCCCTCGATGATCGCGGTCCGGGTCGCGAGCGATCGCTGCTGCCGGGTCGGTCGGTCCTGCGCCATGGGCACCGATCGTAGCCAGCGCGGACTGCGCGCGGGGACAACCGGGCGGCGTTCGGCATGTGTTCGGGCACGTGCCCTACGGTCGGCGCCATGGACGGATGGCGGAGCCCGGCGCGCTGGGCACGGACCGGACGGTGGCTGCTGCTGCCGATCGCGGTGCTCGACTGGGTCGCGCTCGCACCGCAGACCGTGGTCGTGCTCGCGTTCCTCGTCGCCGTCGTCGGGCTCGCCGGCATGGCCGCGGCCCTCGTGGTGCACATGCTCGGGCGGTCCCGCGGGGCGATGGCCGCCGTCGGGGTCGTGCTGCTGCTCGGTGGGCTCGTCGTGTTCGGCCTCGACCCGTTCCCCGGCTCCTTCCCGCTGATCGACCCCTGGTGGCCCGAGTCGATCACGCAGCCGCAGCACGTCGGCAGCGCCTACTGGCAGCTCGCCGGCCTGGGCATCGAACTCGCCGGGTTCGCCCTGCTCGCCACGCTGCTCGTGGTCACGCTCACGGGGACCCCCCGCACTCGCCAGGACCGCTTCCGCTCCTGACGCCCGCGGCACGGGTGACGCCACGCCCGCTCAGCGGCGGGTGAGCACCACGAGGGTCACGTCGACGCCGACGCCGACGCCGACGCCCTCGGGCATGAGTGCTCGGACCCGCTCCACGACCGCGGCGCCGTCCGACGTGGACCGCACCAGGTCGGCGAGGTCGTCGAGGTGCCGCAGGCCGTCCAACGTCAGGACGCCCTGCGTGCACACCACGAGCCGGTCACCGGGTCCGAGCTCGAGCACCCCGGGGGACCGCGGGATCGACGGGGGCTGCAGTCCCAACGGCAGGTCGAGCGAGTGCAGGGTCCGGCCGGTGCCGTCGGCACGGACGAGGACGGCGAGGCCGTGCCCGGCGTCACCGAAGTCGGCGTGACCCGTCGTCGGGTCGAGCCGCAGGTGGAAGAGCGACCCGACAGCGTCCGCAGCCGACAGGTCGGCGGTGATCTGGGCCTCCAGGCCGCCGATCGCGTCCTGCATGGCGGTGCCGGTCCGCGCGACCACCGCGCCGTGCACGGCTGCGGCGAGCAGTCCGGACGCCGGGCCTGCGGCGGTGACCCGGCCCACGGTCACGTGCAGCGCGCCGTCCGGAGCGACCCGCCAGTCGGCCACGTCACCGCCGCCGGCGTCGTGCTGCGCGGCCAGGACGTCGAGGGAGTGCCCGAGGACCTCCACGGGTTCCGGCGCCAGGCCGTCGAGCGCCATGCGGGTCCGCCCGCGGTCCATGGCCTCGCCGAGCTCCCGCTCCGCCCACCTGGCGAGGTCGCCCAGCAGCGCGAGCTCGTCGACCCCGAACTCCCGCGGCTTCGCGTCCATGATGCAGAGCGTGCCCACACGGGTTCCGTCGACCATGGTCAGCGGCGCGCCCGCGTAGAACCGGACCCCCTGCTCCGTGACGGCGGCCGGTGGCGGAACCGGGGGTCGAGCGTGGCGTCCGGCACGACCATCGGCTCGTTCGTCAGCACCGTCGCCGAGCAGAACACCTGCTCCTCCGGCGCACTCCCGCCCTGCCGCCAGCCCTGCGTCGACTGTGCCGTGACGACACCGCCGTGCACCAGGTTGAGGAACGTCAGGGGGACCCCGAAGGCCTCCTGCGTCATCCGCGTGATGCGGTCGAAGCGCTCCTCCGGTCCGCTGCCGAGGACACCGAGCGCCTCGACGACGGCGGTGCGGTGCGCTGTGGCGGGGTCGGGCGCGGTCATCCGGCCTGTCTACCCGCACCGTCCGACAGGAACCAGTCCCGCGGGTGGGGGTCAGCGGTCAGCTCGCGCCGCTCCGACACCGGTGCCGCCCACGCTGCGGCGTTCGACAGCACCCGCTGGATGTCCGGGTGGTGGTAGACCGGGTACTCCTGGTCGCCCGGCGAGAAGTAGAAGACCTTCCCCAGACCGCGGCGGTACGCGACGCCGGAGCGGAAGACCTCGCCGCCGGCGAAGGTCGACAGGAAGACCTCCTCGTCGGGGCGGGGGATGTCGAAGTACTCGCCGTACATCTCCTGCCGGTCGATGACGATCGGGTGCGGGACCCCGGCGGCGATCGGGTGCTCCGGGGCGACGGTCCAGACGAGTTCGCGTTCGCCGTCGTTCCGCCACTTCAGCGAGCAGGTCGTGCCCATCAGGCGCTTGAACGGCTTCGAGTAGTGCCCGGAGTGCAGGACCACCAGGCCCATCCCGGCGTGCACGGCGTCGACGACCAGGTCCACGACGGCGTCGCTCACCTCGTCGTGGGCGGCGTGGCCCCACCAGAACAGCACGTCGGTGACGGCGAGCCGCTCGGCGGTGATGCCGTGGTCGGGTTCCTGCAGGGTGGCGGTGGAGACTTCCGACCCGGGCTGCAGCTGCCGGAGCGCCTCGGCGATGACGCTGTGCATGCCGTCGGGGTAGTGCCCGATGACCGTCGCGTCGCCGCGGGTCTCGTGCACGTTCTCGTTCCAGACCAGGATGTTCAGGGGAGGGTTCTCGGTCGTCGTCGACATGGCGGCCACGCTACCGGGTGTCTCCCGGACGGGTCCGGGACGATGTCGGCATGACTCCGCGCTCCCTGTTCCGTGCCGCCGCGGTCGCCGAACTCGTGACCTGGACCCTGCTCGTCATCGGGATGGTGCTCGAGTACGGCCTCGACGCCGGCGACCGGGGCGTCCGCATCGGCGGTGGCGTGCACGGCTTCGTGTTCCTCGCGTACCTGGTCGTCACGACGGTCGTGGCGGTGAACCAGCGCTGGTCGCTCGGCGTGCTCGTGCTCGGGTGGGTCAGCGCCGTCGTGCCGTACGCGACGGTGCCGTTCGAGGTCGCGGTCGCCCGCCGCCGCATGCTCGAGGGGTCGTGGCGCCGCTCGCCGGACCACCACTCGGGGTTCTGGGACCGCCTGCTGTTCTTCGTGGTGCGTCGCCCGGCGATCGCCGCGGGCGTCGGCGTCGTGGCGGTCGCCCTGGTCTTCACGGGCCTGCTGGCCGCGGGCCCGCCGCGCGTGGCTTCATGAGCGGTACGTGACTTCGTGAGCAGAAATGGTCGGGTTCGTGATGCGGACCCGACCGTTTCTGCTCACGATGCGCGGCCCTGGTCGCGACCACACCACGGACGGGAGGCCCGGTGCCAGCTGGCACCGGGCCTCCCGTCCGTGGTGGGCGCGGCTAGAGCGCTGCCAGCGTCGCGTTCAACGTGGCGGACGGACGCATCACCGCGCTCGTCTTGGCGTCGTCGGGGCGGTAGTAGCCGCCGATGTCGGCCGGGTGCCCCTGCACCGCGACGAGCTCGTCCACGATGGTCTGCTCCTGCTCGCCGAGCTTCGCCGCGATCTCCGCGAAGGCCGCCGCCAACTCGGTGTCCTGGGTCTGCGCCGCGAGCTCCTCAGCCCAGTACTTCGCCAGGTAGAAGTGGCTGCCGCGGTTGTCGATCGAGCCGAGCTTCCGGCCGGGGGACTTGTCCTGTTCCAGGAAGGTCCCGGTGGCGCGGTCGAGGGTCTCGCCCAGGATCTTCGCCCGCTCGTTGCCGGTCACACCAGCCAGGTGCTCGAGGCTGACGGCCAGCGCGAGGAACTCGCCCAAGCTGTCCCAGCGCAGGTAGTTCTGCTGCACGAGCTGCTGCACGTGCTTCGGCGCCGAACCGCCGGCACCCGTCTCGAACAGGCCGCCACCGCCCAGCAGCGGGACGACGGAGAGCATCTTCGCCGAGGTGCCGAGCTCCATGATCGGGAACAGGTCGGTCAGGTAGTCGCGGAGCACGTTGCCCGTGACCGAGATGGTGTCCTCGCCGCGGCGGATGCGCTCGAGCGAGAAGCGCATGGCGTCCTCGGGTGACAGGATCTCGATCTGCAGGCCGTCGGTGTCGTGCTCGCCGAGGTACTGACGGACGAGCCCGATCAGGTTGGCGTCGTGCGCGCGGGTCTCGTCGAGCCAGAACACGGCGGGCGTCGCGGAGGCACGGGCGCGGGTGACGGCGAGCTTCACCCAGTCGCGGATGGCGACGTCCTTGGTCTGGCAGGCGCGCCAGATGTCGCCGGGCTCGACGTCGTGCTCGATGACGACGTCACCGGCGGCGGTCGTCACGCGGACCACACCGGCACCGGGGACCTCGAAGGTCTTGTCGTGCGAGCCGTACTCCTCGGCCTTGAGCGCCATCAGCCCGACGTTCGGGACGGAGCCCATCGTCGCCGGGTCGAAGGCCCCGTTGACGCGGCAGTCGTCGATCACGGTCTGGTAGATGCCGGCGTAGCTCGAGTCCGGGATGACGGCGAGGGTGTCGTGCTCGTCGCCGTCCGGGCCCCACATGTGCCCGGAGGTGCGGATCATCGCCGGCATCGAGGCGTCGACGATGACGTCGCTCGGCACGTGCAGGTTCGTGATGCCCTTGTCCGAGTCGACCATCGCGAGCTCGGGTCCGGCGGCGATGCCGTCGGTGAAGGCCTGCGCGATCTCGGCGCCGTTCGGCAGGGCGTCGAGGCCCGCGAGGATCGAGCCGAGGCCGTCGTCCGGGGTGAGGCCCGCCGCGGCGAGGTCGGCGCCGAAGCGCTCGAACACCGACGGGAAGAACGCCCTGATGACGTGGCCGAAGATGATCGGGTCGGAGACCTTCATCATCGTGGCCTTCAGGTGCACGGAGAACAGGATGTCCTCGTCCGCAGCGCGCTTGATCTGGTCCTGCAGGAACGCCTCGAGCGCGGCGACGTGCAGCACGGTGCCGTCGATGACCTCGCCCTGCAGCACCGGGATGGACTGCTTGAGGACCTGCTCGGTGCCGTCCTCGGCCACGAAGGTGATCGTGAGGACGTCGTCGGCGGGGGCGATCCAGGACTTCTCGTTCGCGCGGAAGTCGTCGACGCCCATCGTGACGACGTTCGTCTTCGAGTCGGATGACCACGCGCCCATGCGGTGCGGGTGCTTCCGGGCGTAGTTCTTCACCGAGAGCGGCGCGCGGCGGTCGGAGTTGCCCTCGCGCAGGACCGGGTTGACGGCGCTGCCCTGGACACGGTCGTAGCGGGCGCGGGCGTCGCGCTGCTCGTCGGTCGTCGGCTCGTCCGGGTAGTCGGGCAGGTCGTATCCCTGCGACTGCAGTTCCTTGATCGCGACCTTGAGCTGCGGGATCGACGCCGAGATGTTCGGCAGCTTGATGATGTTCGCCTCGGGGGTCTTCGCCAGCTCGCCGAGCTCGGCGAGGGCGTCGTCCAGGCGCTGCTCGGCAGTGAGCCGCTCCGGGAACTGGGCGATGATCCGGCCGGCGAGCGAGATGTCGCGGGTCTCGACGTCGACACCCGCGGTGCCGGCGAAGGCCTGGATGACCGGGAGGAAGGAGTGGGTGGCGAGGAACGGCGCCTCGTCCGTGAGGGTGTAGATGATCTTGGCCATGCTGGCGGGTACTCCCTTGTTCGACCGTCGGTACGTCCACGGTACTCGTGGCGCGGGATGTCTCGACATCAAGATACATGGTGCCCCCTGACGCCCGGCAGGCACTCGGCGGAGATCCAGGAGGCGCATCGCAGGTACATAGAAACGTGACGTCTGCTGGTCTTCCGCAGTTCCCGAGCCGCAGGAGGGCGACCATGACGACGACACGGCAGACACCCGAGGACTCGGGCTGGACCGCAGAGGACCTGCGCTCCGCCTACGCCTCGGACGGCAGCGGCCCGTACCGGTACGCCCCGGACGGCAGCGGCCCGTTCTCCTACGACCCCGACGGGTCCGGACCGTGGCTCGTCGGCCCGGAACCCCGCGGTGGTGGCCGTGGGTTCGCCCCGCGGCAGCGCGGGAGCCGCTCGCGACTCAGGCGGATCGGGACGGCCTGCACCGCCGGGGCGCTGGCGCTCGTGATCGCGGTCGGCAGCGTGTCGGTCATCGCTCACACCGCTCCTCCACACCCCTCGGTCCAGGCGAGTGCTCTCCGCAGCGGAGAACCCGACGGGGCCTGATCGTCCGGGTGGTGCCACGCTGGACCCGTGACCGAACTCCTCGTCGTGGGTGTCATCGCCCTGATCGCCATCGCGGGTGCCGCCGTGCTCGGGCCCCGCATCGGGGTCGCTGCGCCGCTCGTGCTCGTCGTCGTCGGGATCGTCGCGAGCCTGCTGCCGTTCATCCCGGACGCCGAGATCGAGCCGGAGTGGATCCTCGCCGGGGTCCTGCCTCCGCTGCTCTACTCATCGGCGGTGTCGATGCCGTCGATGAACTTCCGGCGCGAGTTCGGCGCGATCAGCGGCCTGTCCGTCCTGCTCGTCGTCGCCAGCAGCCTCGTGCTCGGGCTGTTCTTCGCCTGGGTGATCCCGGGCCTCGGGTTCTGGTGGGGCATCGCCCTCGGCGCGATCGTCAGCCCGACCGACGCCGTCGCCACCTCGATCGTCAAGCAGACCTCGGTCTCGCGCCGGGCGATCTCGATCCTCGACGGCGAATCACTGCTCAACGACGCCACCGCGCTCGTGCTCCTGCGCACCGCCATCGTCGCCGCTGCAGCGTCGTTCTCGTTCTGGGGCGCGCTCGGTGACTTCGCCGGGGCGGTGGCCATCGCTGTCGTCATCGGGTGGGTCGTCGGCTGGTTGAACGTGTTCGTCCGTGCCCGGGTACCGAGTGCCGCGGTGAACACGGCGCTGTCCTTCGCGGTGCCGTTCGTCGCGGCGGTCCCGACCGAGCACTTCGGCGGATCCGGGCTCATGGCCGCCGTCGTCGCGGGCCTGTTCACCGGGATCGTCGGGCCGCGCAAGCTCCCACCGGGGCACCGACTGTCGGACGCCCAGAACTGGCAGACCATCGAACTCGTGCTCGAGGGCGCGGTGTTCCTGACGATGGGACTCGAGCTCGCCACCATCCTCGGCGACGTGCAGGACGAGCATGCGGGCATCGGACCGGCCCTGCTCATCGCCGTCGGCGCCCTCGTGCTCACCGTGGTCGTGCGGACCGCGTACGTCGCCCCACTCCTGCTCGCCCTGTCGGCGAGCGCGAGGCGCGGCGGGCGGATGCAGGAGCGCTTCGCAGAGATGCACGCGGGTGACCGTGACGCGATGAGCGAGGTGATCCGCGAGCACCGGCCGGGCAACCGTGCCCCCTCCGAACGAGAGCTCGACCGGTTCACGACGCGCGTCCGACGGACGCTGGCGGACATCGCGTACTACACGAGGGCGCCGCTCGGCTGGCGGGAGGGCACCGCCGTGGTGTGGGCGGGGATGCGCGGGGCAGTGACCGTCGCTGCTGCGCAGACGTTGCCAGAGGGCACCCCGCAGCGATCGCTCCTGGTGTTCGTCGCCTTCGCGGTCGCGCTGCTGTCCCTGGTGATCCAGGGCGGCACGATCGGCCCGCTGCTCCGACGCATCGCCACCCCCTCGACGGACGCGGCCGCGAAGGACACCGAGGAACGACAGCGGCTCCTCGAACTCATGCGGGACGCCGCCGAGCAGGTACCGGGCACCCGTGAACAACCACCGGCGTCGCGGGAAGAGCTCGAGGCAGCGGACCCGGCCGAGCTCCGGGCTTGGATGGGGCGTGAGAAGGCCAGACGGCTCGCGGTGCTCCAGGCGCAGCGCACGGCGATCCTCGACGCCCGCGACGACGGCACCTTCGACGCCGAGGTGCTGGAGTCGATGTTGCAGAACCTGGACGCCGAGCAGATCGCGCTCGAACTGCGCGGGGCCCCGACCCGGTGACCTGCTCCCCGGGTCGGCTCAGTCGCCGATGGAGACCCGGAACACCCGGACGCCTGCGGTGCGCAGCCCGGCGAGACCGAGTCGCATGCGCAGGGGCCGGAAGGGCCGCCGGAACCCGGACGACGCCGACGCGGCATCGATCTGGTGCAGGACCTCGGACGTCAGGGTGCGCTCGAGCTTCGGTGCCAGCCGGGTCACCCCGGAGACCGTGACGACGATGCGTACGGCGTGCGGTGCGAGCATCGGCGCGATCAGCTCGGCCGCCGCCTGGGCACGGTGGAACGCCGGGTCGTCACCGGGGCGGCGGATCGCGATGACCGCCAGCGTCGCGTCCCAGGTGTCCTCCGGGTCCGGCAGGTCGTCCACCGCGATGACGCGCATGCGTGCGGCGTCGATGCCGGCGCGCACGGCGGCGGCCCGGAGCACGGGCAGGAGTTCCTGGGTGCCGGCCAGCACGACGTGGGCCGACGCCAGGTCGACCGTGCCGTACCGCTCGCGCGGCGTTCGGGCCATGGTGCGGGTCCTTCCGTCGCTTTCCCCCGACCGTACTGATCGGTGGACGCCGGGGGACGCCGACGGGAAGGGTGATCAGGTGCCTCACAGCACGGTCGGTAACGAAAAGATCACGAAAGGGCCTGTACAAAGCGACAGAGTCGTGCAGAATGGTGGGCGGCCATGACGACTGAACCCGAACCCGACCAGCACCCGGAGACCCCGGTGGTGCACCTGTCCCGTCGCGCCGCCCTGGAGGCCGAGCGTGCAGCAGCCCGCGGGTCCCAGCGCCGCGGCAAGGCAGCACCGGCCCCGAAGGCCCCGAAGGCCGCACGGCCCGCGAAGGCTCCCAAGCCCTCGAAGGCCGCCGAGGCCGCGCGGGTCGCGAAGCCGGTCGAGCGCCGGAGGGCGGCCGCACCCGCGAAGTCGATCGTCGTCGCGACGTCCAGCACCTCCGCCACCACCGAGCCGACGGGCCGCCGCGCCGCGGCCGCCCGAGCCACCACAGAGCACGTCGACGACCGCATCCAGCGCATCGTCCGCCGACCCGCCCCCGAGGTGCCCCGCGTCGCCAGCGCACCCCGGGTGTCCCGGTCGGCCCGTGCAGGACGCATCACGCTCACCAGCGCCGCCGCTGCGATCGCGATGTTCGCCGCGTCGGCGATGCCCGCACACGCGAGCGCCGGCACCTCGATGGCCACCTCGACCATCGCTCCGATCGTGCGCACCCAGGACTACGCGGTGACCCAGGCGGTCACGGCCGCCGGGTTCGACCGTGACGGGTTCACCGTCGGCGGCGGCTCGACCGTCACCACGAAGACGGCTGGTTCCGCCGACACCACGACGACCGCCGGTGGCGCCGTGTCCTTCGGCGGCGCCGTCCGCTCGCCGTTCCCCGGGCCGGTGCAGATGAGCTCCGGCTTCGGCTACCGCTCGGCTCCGTGCGGCGCGTGCTCGTCCCTGCACCAGGGACTCGACTTCACACCGGGCATGGGCACGCCGATCGGTGCCGTCGCCGCCGGCACGGTCCGGGTCTCCGGCACCTACTTCTCGTACGGCAACGCGGTCATCATCGACCACGTGATCGACGGACGCCAGGTCTCGACGCTCTACGGCCACATGATCCCCGGGTCGTCGCCGCTCAAGGTCGGCGACACCGTCGCTGCCGGGCAGTTCATCGGGCTCGTCGGGTCGTCCGGCGTCTCGACCGGTGCGCACCTGCACCTCGAGGTCCTGATGGACGGCGTCACACCGATCGACCCCGAGGCGTGGCTCGAAGCCCGCATCGGTCGCTCGCTCACGATCTAGCAGCACGCCGGAACACACAGCCCACGCCGAGCAGTGGCGGGGTGACCGCGGGCCCACCGCCCACCGCCGCTAGCCGCCCGTGCCTTCCGCGAAAGCGACAGATTCCCGGCACCGTTCCGCGGCGATCTGTCGCTTTCGCGGGGCGGAGCGTTGGGCTTCCACGGCAGCTGTCGCTTTCGCGCACGGCCCAGGCACGTACGCTCGTCGCATGGGTATCGACGTGCGCAACGAGATCCGCGACTTCCTGTCCTCCAGGCGAGCACGGCTCACCCCCGAGCAGGTCGGCATGCCGTCGTTCGGCGGCGGGGTCCGACGGGTCCCCGGACTGCGTCGGCATGAAGTCGCGATGCTCGCCGGCGTGAGCGTCGACTACTACACGCGGCTCGAGCGCGGTTCGCTCAAGGGCGTCTCGGACAGCGTGCTCGAGGGCCTCGCGAGCGCCCTGCACCTCGACGAGGACGAACGCGCGCACCTGTGGGACCTCGCCCGGCTGGCGAACTCCGGCGTCAAGGTGATGCACCGGAACGTGCCGACGCGGGTGCGCCCCGGCGTGCAGCGCCTGCTCGACGCCATCACCGGTGCGCCGGCCTGGGTGCGGAACGAACGCGGGGACGTCGTCGCGACGAACGAGCTCGGGCGGGCGCTGTACGCGCCTCTGTTCGCCGGCCCCGGTCGTCCCGTCAACACTGCGCGGTTCACCTTCCTCGACCCCGCCGCCCGCGACTTCTTCCCCGACTGGGCGCAGACCGCGAAGGACGCCGTCGCCGTGCTCCGGACCGCGGCCGTGTCGAACCCCTGCGAGCCCGGACTCATCACGCTGGTCGGCGAACTGTCGACCCGCAGCGAGGAGTTCCGCGGCTGGTGGGCGGCACACGACGTGCGGCTGCAGCGCACCGGCAAGAAGCGCATCGACCATCCGATCGTGGGTGAGCTGAAGCTGGCGTACGAAGCGCTCGACCTGGTCGCCGACCCCGGCCTGACGATGTTCTCGTACTCGGCCGAACCCGGCAGCGAGTCCGAGCGGTCGCTCGCGCTGCTCGGCAGCTGGGCCGCGACGGAGCGGGCCGAGCAGTACGCGGCCATGCGCGAGTCGGAGTCCGAATCCGAGTCGGTCGACTGACCGCCCGCGGCGGTTCGGAGGGTGGGGACGTGACCAGGACGACGGACGGTTCGGCGGGGGACGCCGACTACGGCCGGATCGGCGGAGGTTACCGGCAGTACCGTCGGCCCGAACCGGCCTTCGCGCGTGCGATCGCGAAGGCCCTCGGCGACGCTCGGACCGTGCTCAACGTCGGCGCCGGTGCCGGCTCCTACGAACCCACCGATCGCGAGGTCACGGCGGTGGAGCCCTCGGCGGCGATGCGTGCCCAGCGGCCGGACACCCTGTCGACCGCGATCGATGCCACCGCCGAGGACCTGCCGTTCGCCGACGACACCTTCGACGCCGCGATGACGACCTTCTCGGTGCACCAGTGGGGCGACCTCGAGCGCGGGCTCGCCGAGGTGCGCCGCGTCACCCGGGGCCCGATCGTCATCCTGACGTGCGACCCGGACCGCGTCGAGGACTACTGGCTCGCCGAGTACGCCCCGGAGGTGATGGCGACCGAGGCCCGGCGCTACCCCGCCCTCACCCGCATCACCGACGCCCTCCCGGGCGACACCGTCACGGCGACCCCGCTGCCGATCCCGTTCACCTGCGTCGACGGGTTCTCCGAGGCGTACTACGCGCGCCCGGAGCGGTTGCTCGACCCCGGCGCCCGCCAGGCGAACTCGGCGTGGAGCTTCGTCGACGAGCTCACCGCCCGACGCTCGGTGGCCGCGCTCCGGTCCGCGCTGGAGTCCGGCGACTGGGACCGGCGGCACGGTTCGCTGCGGATCCGACCGAACTACGACGGTTCGCTCGTCCTGGTCACCGCGGCGCCGCGCTGACCGAGCCGGGGGTTGACACGCGGCCGTAGGCTGATCGGGTGAGCTTCCAGGAGGTGGTCGGCGCCCGATACGCCGGCATCAGGGCGCGAGGCCCCCGGTCGCGCCCTCGAGCGCGGCCGACCTCGTCGAGCCCTGACCTCCTCCGCCCGGTGCGGTGTGCGTCCGCACGCCCCGGGTCTGCACGAAAGCGAATCACCATGCTCCCCATCGTGGAGAAGACCATCCGCACGTCCTTCGTCAACGCCTCCCGGAAAGAGGTGTCCGACCTCACACTGCCCGCCGGGTTCGAGGCGCTCGACTGGGACGCGCTCGACTACCTCGGCTGGCGCGACCCGAAGATCGGTCGGCGTGCGTACGCCGTCGTGCCGACGCTCGACGGCGAACTGATCGGCATCCTGTTCCGGCAGGCCGAGGCCTCGCCCCGCTCGCGGGCGCAGTGCTCGTGGTGCCAGGACGTCAAGCTGCCGAACGACGTCGCGTTCTACAGCGCGAAGCGCTCCGGCCCGGCGGGCCGCAACGGCAACACCGTCGGCACCCTGGTGTGCCAGGACTTCCAGTGCTCGCGGAACGTCCGAAAGCTGCCACCGCCCGCCTACGAGGGCTACGACGTCGAGGCCGCGCGCCTCCGGCGCATCGAGGACCTGCGGGTCCGGGCCGCGTCCTTCGCCGCCGAGGTCTGAGACGCCGGCGTCCTCGGAAGACGCCGCCGGGTCAGTGAGACGCCGCCGGATTCGGGGGCGTCTGACGCTGACGCCGGCGTCTCGCGTCCGCAAACGCGACTGACGACGGACGGGAGGCCCGGTGCGGATCCGCACCGGGCCTCCCGTCCGTCAGGTGGTCGCGTCTACCGACCGATGGTCGACATGTCGGGGTAGCGGTCGCCGGTCGGGACGGGCAGCGTCGACAGGCGCGACAGCTGGTCCGCCGTGAGGGTGAGGTCGGCGGCACCGACGTTCTCCTCGAGGCGCGAGACCCGCTTCGTGCCGGGTATCGGGACGACGTCGTCGCCCTGCGCCAGCAGCCAGGCGAGCGACACCTGCGCCGGGGTGGCCCCGGCCTCGGCCGCGATGTCCTTGACCGCGTCGACGATCCGCATGTTCTGCTCGAACGCCGCCTGCTGGAAGCGCGGGTTCGCCAGGCGGAAGTCGTCGGAGTCCAGGTCGGAGGGCTTCGTGATGGCACCCGTCAGGAACCCACGTCCGAGCGGCGAGTAGGGCACCAGGCCGATGCCGAGCTCGCGCAGGGTGTCGAGCACGTCACCCTCGGGGTCGCGCGTCCACAGCGAGTACTCGCTCTGCAGCGCCGTGATCGGGTGGACGGCGTGGGCCTTGCGGATGGTCGCCGCACTCGCCTCGGACAGGCCGATGTGGCGGATCTTGCCCTCCTGCACGAAGCCGGCGAGCTGGCCGATGACGTCCTCGATCGGCACGGCCGGGTCGACGCGGTGCTGGTAGTAGAGGTCGATGTGGTCGGTACCGAGGCGACGGAGGGAGCCCTCGAGCGCCTCGCGCACGGACTCCGGCTGGCTGGAGATGCCGCGCTGCTGGGTCGGCGTCTCCTCGCCGGCCTCGTGGTGGTACAGGCCGAACTTCGTCGCGATGACGACGTCGTCGCGACGGCCCTCGAGCGCCCGGCGCAGGAGCTCCTCGTTCGTGTAGGGGCCGTACGCCTCGGCGGTGTCGAACAGGGTGACGCCGAGGTCGATCGCGCGGTGGATCGTGCGGATCGACTCGTCGTCGTCGGTGCCGGCGCCCGTGTAGAAGGCGCTCATGCCCATGGTTCCGAGGCCGATCGGGCCGACCTCGAGGTCTGCGAGCTTGCGTGTCTGCATGGTGCAGGTCTACTCCCACACAGTCGATTGGAGGGAGGCACTGACCGTGCCGGTCAGACTCGGGCACCGTTCGTGAGGTTCCTCCAAGGTCCTGGCACCGCTCCGCCGCGCACTGGTGAGATCGACCCGTGAACCTGTACTTCCGACTGCTCCTGCTGCAGCTCCGCATCCGCCTGCGCCCCCGGGTCGCGGGACGCCGGACCTCGCTGTGGGACGAGGTGCGGACACGGTTCCGGGTCGTGCCCACCGACCTCGACCCGCTACGCCACGTCAACAACGGCAAGTACCTGTCGATGCTCGACCTCGGTCGGCTCGACCTGATGCTCCGCTCGGGCTACTGGGCGGCCCTGTCCGAGCACGGCTGGTACCCCGTCGTGTCGGCGCAGACCATCACCTACAAGCGCTCGCTGACCCTCGGGCAGCGCTTCGAGCTCCGCACCCACGTGCTCGGGGTCGACGACCGTTCGGTGTACCTGGAGCAGACGTTCGTCCGGGGCGGGGCCGTGATGGCCCGCGCCGTCGTGCAGGCCCGGTTCCTGCGGCGCTCCGGCGGGACGGTGTCGACGGCGGAACTGCTCGAGGCCGCCGGTGGAGCGGACCGCGACCTGACCGTGCCCGGCTGGGTGCACGACTGGGCCGCTGCGACCCGGATCAGCAGTGGCAGCGCCTGATCCGCCCGACCGTGACCCGCGACGAGGGCGAGCGGTCGGGGGACACCGCCTCAGTGACCGGCAACCCACCCGGCGTAGACCGGGGGAATGACCACAGGCACTGACACCACCAACCGTCCGGCCGCGTCCTCCGGTACCTTCCGCATCGGCGGCGACCTCGAGGTCAACCGGCTCGGCTACGGCACCATGCAGCTCACCGGCCCCGGCGTCTGGGGACCGCCGAAGGACCACGACGAGGCGATCCGGGTCCTCAAGCGCGCCGTCGAACTCGGCGTGAACTTCTTCGACACCGCCGACTCGTACGGCCCCTACGTCGCCGAGGAGCTCCTCAAAGAGGCTCTGCACCCGTACGGCGACGACATCCTGATCGCGACGAAGGCCGGCCTGACCCGCACCGGCCCGAACGAGTGGCCGCCGGTCGGCCGCCCGGAGTACCTGCGCCAGGAAGCCGAGATGAGCCTCCGCCGCCTGGGCCTCGAGCGCATCGACCTGTTCCAGCTCCACCGCATCGACCCGAAGGTCCCGCTCGAGGACCAGGTCGGCGAGCTGAAGAAGCTGCAGGACGAGGGCAAGATCCGCCACATCGGCCTGTCCGAGGTCTCCGTCGACGAGGTCAAGGCCGCGCAGGAGATCGCCACGATCGTCTCCGTGCAGAACCTCTACAACCTCACCGACCGCTCCTCGGAGGCACTGCTCGACTGGTCCGAGGAGCAGGGCATCGGCTTCATCCCGTGGTTCCCCCTGGCCACGGGCGGCCTGACCGGCGAGGACTCGCCGCTCACCGAGATCGCGGAGCGCAAGGGCGCCACCCCGGCGCAGCTCGCGCTCGCGTGGCTGCTCGAGCGGTCGCCGGTGATGCTGCCGATCCCTGGCACGTCGAGCGTCGCGCACCTGGAGGACAACCTCGCGGGCGCCACCGTCGAGCTCACCGACGACGAGTTCGAGGAGCTGGCGAAGCTGGGTCACTGACCCAGGGACGCGACCGCGGGTCGCGAACTCGACGACCGGGCGGACGGGAGGCGCGGTGCCAGCTGGCACCGCGCCTCCCGTCCGCTTTTCGGTCACGTCTACCGCGCGCTGGCCGCGCCGCGCCGCTGGACCACCTCGGTGAGTCACGCGAGGATCCGGGCGTCGTGTCTACGGCGGAGATGCTCAGGCGACCGGTGCCTCTTGGTCGCCCCCCTGGTTCTGTTGCCAACTACCGCGACGTCGCAGGACTACCGTCAGGGAAGACCGAGCCCGATTACAGCGTGAACTCGGGGCAGTTCCTGCTCGAAGGTACGTTGCGCGCCCCCTCCCGAACGGCATCGAGAAGGGCGAGATCCAGCTCGATCGCTTCAGCGGCATCAATGCGGAGTTCTGAC
The DNA here is from genome assembly GCF_015351025.1 of Curtobacterium sp. VKM Ac-1376. GTDB lineage: Bacteria > Actinomycetota > Actinomycetes > Actinomycetales > Microbacteriaceae > Curtobacterium. Next base: position 207,730 of record NZ_JADKRV010000004.1, read on the forward strand.
ATGCAAGAAGTCTTCTTTCTCTCGTCCATGGACAGCAAGCGGCTCTCGTCCGTCTTCCGGTGCGAAGTGGAACGACCGATCGAGCTCCCGAACGGTCACCATGCGCTGATGGTCAGCTGCGATCCGCCGCTGAACGGTCAGGAGCTCGGCCACCCGCTGGGCGTCGGGGAGCTGTTGCTCTGGAGTCGCTTCGAAGACGAAGACCTCTGGACCTTCCCCGCCTTCCCGCACTTCGTGCAGATCTGTCTCCCTGACGTCGATCTGCCTGTCCATGCCATGCCTCCGAGCATCGCATGGGGCGAGATCTACAAGACCGAGGCAGACGCGCACGCCCACGAGATGAGCGCTCGCCCGCGCTCCTCGACGAAGTGATCGATCTGGACGCCAAGCTCCGGCAGACTCGCGAACCGCCCGACGAGGCAGCAGGAAGCGATCCGTGAGAGCGAGCACATGAAGACCGTGTCGTTCCGCAGGAGATCAGGCCGCCCGGCACTCAACCTCAGCCACGCCGAGGCGACGGACATCGCCGACAGCATCTGGCAGCTCATCGACGACGAGTTCCTCGAACGGAACGATAGCCACACCACCCGCTTGGTGAGCGGGAAGGGTCGGGTGCGCGACGGTCACCCGACCATTTCTGCTCTCGAAGCGACCGAACGGACGCAACGGCGGACGGGAGGCCCGTGGCGGGGTCGCCACGCGCCTCCCGTCCGCCCTTCGGTCGCGTCTACCGCGCGCTGGCCGCTCCGCGCCGCTGGACCACCTCGGTCAGCCACGCGAGGATCCGGGCGTCGAACCAGTCGGCGTCGTGGTTCCAGAGCTTGGTGTGCCGGGCCGTGGTCTGGATCTCGAGCCGCACCAGGTCGGGCCGTGCGCGGGCCAGGTCGTGCGAGGCCGAGGACGGCACGAACCCGTCGTCGTCGCTGTGCAGCAGCAGGATCGGCACCGTGAGCTCGTCGGCACGGGCGACCATGTCGAGCTCGCGCAGGTCGACGGGCCGCTGCAGCCCGGCCAAACGGTAGAGCACCGGCGTGCGGAGCAGGCGTTGGGCAACCTTGCGGACCGGCCGCGGCAGGCGCAGCAGCTTGCTCTGCGACTTGAGGACGGCGTGCCAGTCGACCACCGGCGACTCGAGCACGACCCCGTCGACCAGCCCGGCGAAACGCGAGCGGAGCAGGGTCTGCAGCACGACGGCGCCGCCCATCGACCAGCCCATGAGCACGACGCTCTGGGCGCCCTGTGCGGTGAGCCAGCGGAGGACGGAGTCGACGTCCTCCCACTCGGTGCTGCCGAGGCCGTAGCGGCCGTCGACGCTCGGCGGGGCGACGCCGTCGTTCCGCCACGACGCGAGGACGACCGAGTAGCCGGCGGCGCGGAAGACCGGGACGGCACGAATGGTCTCGGCGCGGGTCACGCCACGGCCGTGCACCAGGACGGCCCAGGGGGCGTCCGTGTCGTCGGCGCGGACGACCCACGCGGGAGCCGGACCGTTGGGGGTGGGGATGTCGACGTCCTCGACGGGCACGTCGAGCTCGCCGGGGGTCAGGTAGAACCAGCCGCCCCAGCGACCGCGACGGGCGGCGGTCGGGTCGCCGGCGTCGATGGCGATGATGCGGCGCGTGACGGTGGTGTCGGTGGTGCCGAGCACTTCGCCGACGCGCATGTGGCCGGTGCCGCCCCCGAACCAGAGCGAGTAGCGGCCCTGCAACTCGGTGTCGGCGGTGCGCTCGATCGTGACGGTCTTCCGGACCGGGTCGACGGCGTGGATCGGGACGCGTTCGTTGCGCTTGCGGTCGGGGGTGACGACGGCGCGGGCGACGGCGGCGACGAAGCCACCGATGACGGCCGTCCCCACCGCGGCTGCTGCCAGACCGGCGCCGAGTGCGATGAACCCGGCCGATCGTGCGGTCTCCTGGACGACGTCCTCGGCGGGTCGCGCGGATCGGGACATGGCCCGGAGCCTAGTCTGCATGTGTGTCCGAAACCCGAGAGCCCGACGCCTTCGCGCGGCTCCGCGCGTTCGTGTCCGGCGGCAGCGGCCGTGCCGAGACCACCGTCACCGAGATCCCCTCGCCGACCCGGATCGCACCGTTCTCGATCGCCCTTGCGGCGGACGTGTCCGGCACCGCGCACGGCGTCGAGTCGGACCTGGGCACCGGCCGGTTCATCGCCCTGTACGACCCCGAAGAACCCGAGGGCTGGGGCGGCGCGTTCCGTGTCGTCTCGTTCGCGCAGGCGCCGCTCGAGCCGGAGATCGGTGTCGACGAGTTCGTCGCCGACGTGACCTGGAGCTGGCTCGTCGACGCGCTCGAGTCGCACGGTGCGACCTACGACCACGCATCGGGCACGGCAACCAAGATCATCTCGCGCGGCTACGGCGACCTCGCCGCACAGGGCGACGGCGCCCAGCTCGAGCTCCGCGCATCGTGGACACCACGCGGGGACGACCTCACCGCACACGTCCGGGCCTGGCAGGACATCGTCGCCATGCTCGCCGGTCTGCCGCCCGCATCGGACGGCGTGACCCTGCTGGCCCCGAGGAGGCTCGCCAAGTGACCGACCCCGCTCCCCAGGACGCCGCCGGTTCGACCGGCCCGGCTGCGCCCGCAGCCACGGCTGCCGGCTCGTCTGGCCCCGCCGCAGCTGCCGGCTCGGCTGGCACCGCTGCCGCGGCAGCTGCCGCCGCCAGCCCGGCCGTCGAGGCATCACACGACGCCGTCAAGGTCATCGACACCCGCGAGGACTACCTCGAGGCGGTCGCCGCGATCGCCGCCGGCCACGGCCCCGTCGCGGTCGACGCCGAACGCGCCAGCGGCTACCGGTACTCGCAGCGCGCCTACCTGATCCAGGTGTTCCGCCGTGGTGCCGGTGCCTTCCTGTTCGACCCGATCCCGATCGGCGACTTCTCCGAGCTGCAGGCCGCCATCGTCGACGAGGAGTGGCTGTTCCACGCCGCCTCGCAGGACCTGCCGTGCCTGCAGGAGGTCGGGCTCGTCCCGACGCGCATCTTCGACACCGAGCTCGGCGCCCGCATCGCCGGGTTCCCCCGCGTCGGCCTCGGCGCCGTCGTCGAGCAGCTGCTCGGCATCACGCTGGCGAAGGCGCACTCGGCCGCCGACTGGTCGACCCGTCCCCTGCCGCAGTCGTGGCTCGTCTACGCGTCGCTCGATGTCGAGCTGCTGCCCGACCTCCGGGACGCACTGGCCGAGAAGCTCGACGAGGCCGGCAAGACCCGCATCGCCCAGGAGGAGTTCGACGCGGTCCTGCACCGCGCGCCGAAGCCCGCCCGTGCCGAGCCCTGGCGTCGATTGTCCGGCATGCACGCGCTCCGTGGTGCCCGGGCGCTGGCGATCGCCCGGTCGCTCTGGCTCGCCCGTGACGAGTACGCCCGACAGGCTGACATCGCACCGGGTCGAACGATCCCGGACTCCGCGATCGTCGCCGCAGCGGCAGCCGCACCCGAGTCCCGCGCCGAACTCGGTGCGCTGAAGACCTTCACCGGCCGCGCCAGCCGCTCCGAGCTCGACCGCTGGTGGGCCGCGGTCGAGGAAGGCCGCACCACCGAGGACCTCCCCCGTCTCCGCGGTGCCGGTGAGGCCACGCTGCCCCCGCCCCGCGCCTGGGCCGACCGCAACCCGGCTGCCGACCGCCGGTACAAGGCCGCGCGCGCCGCGGTGACGAAGCGTGCCGAGGAGCTCGACATCCCGCTCGAGAACCTGCTCACGCCGGAGACGCTCCGGCTCGTGTCGTGGGCCCCGCCGTCGCCGCCGTCGACCGAGCTGGTCGGAGCGGCCCTCGCCGAGCACGACGCCCGCCCGTGGCAGGTCGAGGAACTCGCGTCGATCATCGCGTCGGCCTTTGTCGAGGCTGCACAGCGGCCCGCGTCGACGGACGACGACGAGTCGTAGGAACTGCCCAACCGGCATGCGGCCGCCCAGGCTGGGGGCATAGCGTCGGGAAGGTCGCCGGGCGAGGCCCGGCCCGGCCGGAGCGACCTGCGTTCCGGCCCGATCGAAGAGGATCTGGGAGGCCCGGATTGCCAAAGGCATCAGACGTCGTGTTCGTGGACGGCGTGCGGACACCGTTCGGACGAGCCGGCGAGAAGGGGGTGTTCTGGAAGACCCGGTCTGACGACCTCGCGGTGCACGCGATGCGTGGACTGCTCGACCGGAACGCCTCGCTCGACGGAGTAGCGGTCGACGACGTCGCCGTCGCGGCGACCACGCAGCAGGGTGACCAGGGGCTGACGCTCGGCCGGACCGTGGGGATGCTCGCGGGCCTCCCGAAGTCGGTTCCCGGGTACGCCATCGACCGCATGTGCGCGGGTGCCATGACGAGCGTCACGACGCTCGCCGGCGCGATCGCCTTCGGCGCGGCCGACGTCGCCATCGCCGGCGGCGTCGAGCACATGGGGCGCCACCCGATGGGCTTCAACGCCGACCCGAACCCCCGCTTCGTCGCTGAGCGCATGGTCTCGAGCGACGCCCTCGTGATGGGTGCGACCGCCGAGCGCCTGCACGACCGCTTCCCCGCGATCACGAAGGACCGCACGGACGCCTACGCCGTCCAGTCCCAGCAGCGCTACGCCGCTGCCTGGGCCGCCGGCAAGCTGCAGCCGGACGTCATCCCGGTCGAGGTCAACAAGGGCGACGGCTGGGACGTCGTCAGCACCGACGAGCCGCCGCGGCCGGGCACCACTCTGGAGGCCCTGGCCGCCTTGAAGACGCCGTTCCGGCCCCACGGACGGGTCACCGCCGGCAACGCGGCCGGACTCAACGACGGTGCGACCATGAGCCTGCTCGCGTCCGAGGAGGGTGCGAAGCAGCACGGTCTGTCGACGAAGATGCGCATGGTCTCGTTCGCCTTCGCCGGCCTCGAACCCGAGGTCATGGGCGTCGGCCCCGTCCCCGCCACCGACAAGGCCCTGTCGAAGGCCGGACTGTCGATCGACGACATCGGCCTGTTCGAGATCAACGAGGCGTTCGCTGTCCAGGTGCTCGCGTTCCTCGACAACTACGGCATCGCCCAGGACTCCACGAACGTCAACGCGTGGGGCGGCGCGATCGCCGTCGGCCACCCGCTGGCGTCGAGCGGCGTCCGCCTGATGAACCAGCTCGCCGCGCAGTTCGCGGAGCGCCCGGACGTCAAGTACGGCATCACCACGATGTGCATCGGGCTCGGCCAGGGCGGCACCGTCATCTGGGAGAACCCGAACCACACCAAGTCGGCCGAGCGTTCGGCTCGGAAGGGGGCGTGACCATGACCATCGTCGACAACGACCGACTGGCCGAACTCAGCGAGGACGAGGTGGTGACGCACTCGTTCGTCAAGCACGTCACGATGCCCTCGGGTGGCACGCTGGCGCTCATCACGCTCGACAACGGCAAGGACTACAAGCGGCCGAACACCCTCGGGCCCCGCACGCTCCGAGAGCTCTCCGGGGTGCTCGACACCCTGAAGACCGAGGCTGCCGCCGGCACCATCCAGGGCGTGGCGATCACCGGCAAGGAGTACTGCTTCGCCGCCGGGGCCGACCTGTCCCAGGCCGCCGCGGTGCCCTCGCGCGAGGCGGCACACGACCTCGCCGCCCTCGGCCACGCCACGCTCCGGAAGTTCTCGGACCTCGGTGTCCCGTCGTTCGCGTTCGTCAACACGCTCGCACTCGGTGGTGGGCTCGAGATCGCCCTGCACTGCACGTACCGGGCGTTCTCGTCCGCTGCGCAGGGCATCGGGCTGCCCGAGGTGTTCCTCGGCATCATCCCGGGCTGGGGCGGTGCGACGCTGCTCCCCCGCCTGATCGGCCCGGAGCGTGCGCTCCGCGTCATCGTCGAGAACCCGCTCAAGAACAACCGCCTGATGGACGGTCCGGCCGCGGTCGAGATCGGTATCGGCGACGTGCTGATCCCCTCGGTGACGTTCCTGCCCTCGGCGGTCGCCTGGGCCGACGGCGTCATCACCGGCGCGACCAAGGTGGTGCGCAAGAACGAGCCGGGCATGCTCGAGAAGGCCGCATGGGGCACCGTCGTCAAGGTGGCCCGCGGCCGGGTCGCGTCGAAGATCGGCACCGTGCCGAAGTCGCCGTTCCGCGCGCTCGACCTCGTCGCCGCCGCGAAGTCCGGCTCGCTGGACGACCGGTTCGCCGACGAGGACGAGGCCCTCGCCGACCTCATCTCCGGCGATCAGTTCGCCGCGTCGATGTACGCGTTCGACCTCGTGCAGAAGCGCGCGAAGAAGCCCGTCGGGGCACCAGAGGGCGTCGAGCCGAAGAAGATCACGAAGGTCGGCGTCCTCGGTGCCGGGCTGATGGCGTCGCAGTTCGCCCTGCTCTTCGCTCGTCGTCTCGGCGTCCCCGTCGTCATCACCGATGTCGACCAGTCCCGGGTGGACGCCGGTGTGGAGCGGATCCGCGGCGAGGTCGCGAAGCTCCTCGACAAGGGCCGGATCTCCCCCGACGACGCGAACCGCATCACGGCGCTCGTGAGTGGTTCGGTGTCCTACGAGGCCTTCGCCGACGCCGACTGGGTGATCGAGGCCGTCTTCGAGGAGATGGGCGTCAAGCAGGAGGTCCTGAGGAAGATCGAGCAGGTCATCGCACCGGACGCCATCCTCGCCACCAACACCTCGTCGCTGTCGGTCGACGAGATGGCGTCGGTGCTCGAGAACCCGGAGCGGCTGGTCGGGTTCCACTTCTTCAACCCGGTCGCGGTCATGCCGCTGCTCGAGGTGGTGCGTGCGGCGAAGACCTCGGACCAGGCCCTCGTCACGGCCCTCGCCGTCGCGAAGACCCTGAAGAAGACGGCGATCATCACCGCGGACCAGCCGGGCTTCGTCGTCAACCGTGTACTCGCCCGGGTGCTCGGCGAGGCGATGCGCGGGGTCGAGGAAGGCACCTCGTTCGACACCGTCGCACAGGGTGCCGCGCCCCTCGGCCTGCCGATGTCGCCCTTCGAACTGCTGGAGCTCGTCGGCCTGCCGGTCGGCGCGCACGTGCTCGACTCGCACCACGCCGCCTGGCCGGAGCGCTTCTACCCCGGTGACGGGCTGAAGAAGATCGCCGAGCACGGGAAGATCCTGACCCGCGACAAGAAGGGCAACGTGACCGGGTACGACCCCGCCGCGGTGAAGCTCGTCGCGCCGTCCAAGAAGGACGCGAAGCCGGTCGACGCCGCCGAGATGCAGCGCCGCTTCGAGGACGCCCTGGCCGACGAGCTGCACCGCATGCTCGAGGACAAGGTCGTCCAGCACGTCGAGGAGATCGACCTCGGGCTCATCCTCGGTGCCGGCTACCCGTTCCAGGCCGGCGGCGTCAGCCCGTACCTCGACCGCAGCGGCGCTTCCGAGCGTGTCTTCGGCGGGACGTTCCACACCCCGCGGATCGTCGGCCCCGCTTCCCGCTAGTCCAGGCCCGGCGCTGGGACCGCCGCACAACCAACGTCACCCCGAACCGCGGATCGCCGTGGTTCGGGGTGACGTTGGTTGTGCGGGACGAATGCGACCCGCCGGCGACGACCGCCGGTGACCACGACGCCGCGACCGCGACCGCGCGCGACTAGCGGTCGGACGCCGCGGACTCGCGGGACCGCGCGGGCTTCGCCTGGGGCAACTTCGTCCCGACGACCTGGTCGATGACGTCGCGGGCGATGGCCCGCGCCGTCAGTCCGGCGTCGGCGAGGATCTGCGACCGGGTGGCGTGGTCGATGAACGCATCGGGCAGCCCGAGCTCGTTCACCCCGGTGTCGACCCCGGCGGCCCGCAGGTCCTGCCGCAGCCGGGTGCCGACGCCGCCGACCCGCACGCCGTCCTCGATGGTGATCACCAAACGGTGGGACCGGGACAGCTCGATGAGCGACGCCGGGATCGGCACCACCCAGCGGGGATCGACCACGGTGACACCGATGCCCTGCGCCTCGAGCAGGGCGGCGGCCTCGAGCGCGGTCGGCACCATCGACCCGACGGCCACGAGCAGCACGTCCTCGTTGCCGTCGGACGCCTCGTGCAGCACGTCGACGCCGTCGTCCAGCCGACGCACCGCGGGGATGTCCGGCCCGACCTGGCCCTTCGACCAGCGGAGCACCGTCGGGGCGTCGTCGACCGCGATCGCCTCGCGGAACTCCTCGCGCAGGGTCACGGCGTCTCGCGGCGCGGCGATGCGGATGCCCGGCACGACCTGCAGCAGCGCGAGGTCCCACATGCCGTGGTGCGAGGGACCGTCGGGACCGGTGATCCCGGCACGGTCGAGCACGAACGTCACGCCGGCCCTGTGCAGGGCGACGTCCATGAGCACTTGGTCGAACGCGCGGTTCAGGAACGTCGCGTAGAGCGCCACGACGGGGTGCAGGCCGCCGTAGGCCAAACCGGCAGCCGTGGTGACCGCGTGCTGCTCGGCGATCCCGACGTCGTACACGCGGTCGGGGTGCTGCTCCTGGAACAGGTGCAGCCCGGTCGGTCGGAGCATCGCCGCCGTGATCGCGACGATCCTCGGGTCCGAGGATCCGGCCTCGGCCAGCGACGACGCGAACACCGAGGTCCACGACGGACCCGACGCCGCGTCGAGCGACTCCCCCGTCTCGGGGTCGATGTGCCCCACGGCGTGGAACTGGTCGGCCTGGTCGCGCAGGGCGGGCTCGAACCCGTGGCCCTTCTCGGTGATCGCGTGCACGATCGTCGGGGCACCGTAGGCCTTCGCCTGCCGGAGCGCCGCCTCCATCGCCCGCTGGTCGTGGCCGTTCACCGGGCCGATGTACTTGATGTCGAGGTTCGAGTACAGCGCCTCGTTGTTCGTGAGCCGCGACAGGAAGCCGTGCAGCCCCCCGCGGACGCCCCGGTACACGGCACGGCCGGGAGCGCCGAACCGCGCTGCCACCGCCTGCGTGCCCTCGTACAGGGCCCGGTACTCGCGTCGGGTGCGGACCGAACTGAGGAACCGCGCCATGCCGCCGATCGTCGGGGCGTAGGAGCGGCCGTTGTCGTTGACGACGATGACCAGGCGCCGGTCGTTGTCGTCGGAGATGTTGTTGAGCGCCTCCCACGTCATGCCGCCGGTGAGCGCGCCGTCCCCGACGACCGCGACGACGGTACGGTCGGTCTGCCCGGTCTGACCGAAGGCACGAGAGATGCCGTCGGCCCACGACAGCGACGACGACGCGTGCGAGGACTCCACGATGTCGTGCTCGGATTCGCTCCGCTGCGGGTACCCGGCGAGCCCGCCGCGCTCACGCAGCCCTGAAAAGTCCTGCCGCCCGGTGACGAGCTTGTGCACGTACGACTGGTGCCCCGTGTCGAAGACGAACGGATCGTTCGGCGAGTCGAAGACCCGGTGCATCGCGAGCGTCAGCTCGACGACGCCGAGGTTCGGCCCGAGGTGCCCGCCGGTCTTGGCGACCTCGGCGACGAGGAACCGCCGGATCTCGGCGGCGAGGTCCGTCATCTGCGCGTCGGAGAGACGCTTCAGGTCGCGCGGCGACGTGATGCTGCTCAGCAGGCTCACGGGCGCTCCTTTCGTGGGTACCAAGCCATCACCCTATTCCCGTGGGCTTCCATTCATCCGACCTCGCAGGCTCGGCCGACGCTGGCGCCGCGCGCCGCTGGCGCGTCGCATCATGCGGAGCGTGCGGGAGGCCCGTGGCGGTGTCGCCACGGGCCTCCCGTCCGTCAGGTGGTCGCGTCAGCGACCCGTCTCCTCGGCTCTCAGACGAGCGACCGGAGCACGTACTGCAGGATGCCGCCGTTGCGGTAGTAATCGGCTTCACCGGGGGTGTCGATGCGGACGACCGCGTCGAACTCGACCGGCTGCTTGCCGGCGGGCGAGTGCTCGCTCGGCGTCGCGGTGACGTGCACGGTCTTCGGGGTGCGACCCTCGTTCAGCTCGGTCAGGCCCGAGATCGAGACGACCTCGGTCCCGTCGAGTCCGAGGGACTCGACCGTCTCGCCCGCCGGGAACTGCAGCGGGACGACGCCCATGCCGATGAGGTTCGAGCGGTGGATCCGCTCGAAGCTCTCGGTGATGACCGCGCGGACGCCGAGCAGGTTCGTGCCCTTGGCCGCCCAGTCGCGCGACGAGCCGGAGCCGTACTCCTTGCCACCGAAGATGACGAGCGGGACGCCCTGCTCCTGGTAGTGCTGCGAGGCGTCGTAGATGAACGACTGCTCGCCGTCCGGCGTCGTGAAGTCGCGGGTGTAGCCGCCCTCCACCCCGTCGAGGAGCTGGTTGCGCAGGCGGATGTTCGCGAACGTGCCACGGATCATGACCTCGTGGTTGCCGCGACGCGAGCCGTAGGAGTTGAAGTCCTTGCGGTCGACGCCGTGCTCGGCGAGGTACTGACCCGCCGGGCTGTCCGCCTTGATCGAACCGGCCGGCGAGATGTGGTCGGTCGTGACCGAGTCGCCGAGCTTCGCGAGCACGCGGGCACCGGAGATGTCCGACACCGCGTCGGGCTGCATCGTCATGCCCTCGAAGTACGGGGGCTTCCGGACGTAGGTCGACTCCTGGTCCCACTCGAAGGTGTCGCCCGTGGGGGTCGGCAGGTTCTTCCAGCGGTCGTCGCCCTCGAACACGGAGCCGTACTCGTGGGTGAACATCTCGGTGTCGATGGAGGTGTCGATGACCTGCTGCACCTCGGCCGCGTCGGGCCAGATGTCGGTCAGGTAGACGTCGTTGCCGTCCTGGTCGGTGCCGAGGGCGTCCTTGTCGAAGTCGAAGTGCATCGACCCGGCGAGGGCGTAGGCGATGACCAGCGGCGGCGACGCCAGGTAGTTCATCTTCACGTCGGGGTTGATCCGACCCTCGAAGTTGCGGTTGCCGGACAGGACGGCGGTGACGGCGAGGTCATTGTCCTGCACGGCCTGCGAGATCTCTTCCGGCAACGGGCCCGAGTTGCCGATGCAGGTGGTGCAGCCGTAGCCGACCGTGTAGAAGCCGAGCTGCTCGAGGTAGGTGGTGAGACCGGCCTTCTCGTAGTAGTCGGTGACGACCTTCGACCCCGGCGCGAGGGTGGTCTTCACCCAGGGCTTCGCGGTGAGGCCCTTCTGCGCGGCGTTCCGGGCGAGGATGCCGGCGGCCATCATGACCGACGGGTTGGAGGTGTTCGTGCAGGACGTGATCGCGGCGATCGCGACGGCGCCGTGGTCGATCGTGAACGGCGCGCCGTCCGCGATGGCGACCGAGGTCGGCTTCGAGACGGTGCCGGGCGCGCTGGACGCGTGCACGGGGACCTCGGAGCCGGGGGCGTCCTGCAGGTCGTCGAGCGCGTGCTCGTCGCCGGGGGCCGCGGCCACCGGGTCGGACGCCGGGAACGTGTCGGCGACGGCCTTGTCCTCTTCGCTGTGGTCGGTACTCGCGTAGTTGGCGAGGTCGACCTCGAACTGGTCCTTGGCCTTCGACAGCTCGATGCGGTCCTGCGGGCGCTTCGGCCCCGAGATCGACGGCACGACCGTGGACAGGTCGAGCTCCATGTACTCGGAGTAGTTGGGCTCGACGGAGGCGTCGTGCCACAGGCCCTGGGTCTTGGAGTACGCCTCGACCAGGGCGATCTGTGCCTCGTCGCGACCGGTCAGGCGCAGGTAGTCGAGCGTGACGTCGTCGACCGGGAAGATCGCCGCCGTGGAGCCGAACTCCGGCGACATGTTCCCGATCGTGGCGCGGTTCGCGAGCGGGACGGCGCTGACGCCCTCGCCGTAGAACTCGACGAACTTGCCGACGACCCCGTGCTTGCGGAGCTCCTGGGTGATCGTGAGCACCACGTCGGTCGCGGTCACGCCGGCCGGGATCTCACCGGAGAGCTTGAAGCCGACGACCTTCGGGATGAGCATCGACACGGGCTGCCCGAGCATCGCGGCCTCGGCCTCGATGCCGCCGACACCCCAGCCGAGCACGCCGAGGCCGTTCACCATCGTGGTGTGCGAGTCGGTGCCGACCAGGGTGTCCGGGTACGCGTAGGTCTCGCCGTCGAAGTCACGCGTGTAGGTGACCTTCGCCAGGTACTCGATGTTGACCTGGTGGACGATGCCGGTGCCCGGCGGGACGACCTTGAAGTCCTCGAACGCGGTCTGGCCCCAGCGGAGGAACTGGTAGCGCTCACCGTTCCGCTCGTACTCGAGGTCGGTGTTGCGCTGGAGTGCGTCCGTGCTGCCGAACAGGTCGGCGATGACGGAGTGGTCGATGACCATCTCGGCCGGCGACAGCGGGTTGATCTTGTTCGGGTCGCCGCCGATGTCCGCCATGGCCTCGCGCATGGTGGCGAGGTCGACGATGCACGGCACACCCGTGAAGTCCTGCATGACGACGCGTGCCGGCGAGAACTGGATCTCGGTGTCGGGTTCCGCGTGGGGCTTCCAGGAGCCGAGCGCCCGGATCTGCCCCTCGGTGACGTTCTTGCCGTCCTCGGTGCGGAGGAGGTTCTCCAGCAGCACCTTCAGGCTGTAGGGCAACTTCTCGTGCCCGGGAACCGAGTCGATCCGGTGGATCGCGTAGTCGACACCCCCAACCGACAGTGTGTCCTTCGAGCCGAAGCTATTGACTGCAGCCACCGTGCCGCCTCCCTACTGATCGGTTTGCCCTCATCCTCGCGGGCCGTGGACCGTCCCACCAGCAAGGCAAACCTAATCCCGCGAGCACGAGCGCGCCCGGCGAGAACTATCTTGATGTCGAGACAACTCTACACCGTGGCGACGTCGTCCCGTCGCACGAACACCGTCCGGACCAGCAGCCAGGTCACCCAGAGCACCGCCGCGTACAGCGGCACGCCGAGGATGAGCTTCAGCCCGGCGAGCAGTTCGACCTGCGCGGTCAGGTACAGCGGGACCTCCACCGCGAGCCGGACCGCGAACAGCCCGACCCAGATCCAGGTGGCGACCGTCAGCACGCGGCGCTTCACCGGGTCGGCGCGCCAGTCGACGTGCGACCCGTCCTCGTTCGCCGGCAGCAGGAACCCGACGACGAGCCCGATGAGCGGCCAGCGGATCGCCAGCGTGATCAGCAGCCCGACGAGCCAGACCGCGTTGATGACGATCCCGGGGATGAAGTTGCTCTCTGCCTTGCCCGTGATGAGCGCGAGGCCCGCCGAGACCGCCACCCCGAGGATGCCGGCGAACGACATCGTCACCGACTGCCGCTGCGCCAAGCGCAGCACCACGAAGACCAGGCCGACGGCCACCGGGACCACGACGCTCGGCACGAGTTCCTTCGTGATCGCGTAGACGACCAGGAACGCGAACCCGGGCAGCACCGACTCGGCGAGCCCGCGAACCCCGCCGACTGCGCCGAGCAGCGCCCGGCCGGACGGTGCCTCGCCGGGCGCGACGCGGGCGATGCCGGCGTTCTGTACGGCGTCGCGCAACTGTGCGGAGAACGACGGCGCCGCCGACGGCTCAGCCGACGGCGCGACGGGGTCGGGGCCAGCCGTCTCGGGTCGTGGGGTGTCGTCGTGGTCCGGCACCGTGCCTCCAGGCGGGGTTGGTCGTCAGTCCGTCAGATCGCGGTCTGGGTCGACTTCGGCATGTGCAGCGGGATGAGGTCGCGCGGCGGCATCGGCGTCGTGCCGCGCACGACGACGACGCTGCGGAACAGCTCCTCGATCTCGTCGGCGTCGTCCGGCTGCTCGGCGGCCTTGCCGGCGATCACGCCGCGCAGGAACCACCGCGGGCCGTCGACCCCGACGAACCGGGCCGGGCGTGTGCCAGCGGTTCCGCCGTCACCGTCGACCGCGACCGGCACCGAGGCACGGAGTTCCGGGCCGAACGGGCCGTCGACCTCGGTCACGACACCGCCCTGGCGCTCGATCTGCTCGGCGATCTGGGCGCGGATCTCGTGCCAGAGGCCGGTGGACCGGGGCGCCGCGAACGGCTGGACCTGCAGCGTGGACTCGTCGTAGTCGAGCCCGACCGCGACGACGCGCTGCGAGCCCTCCTCGACCTCGAGGCGCAGGTGCAGGCCCTCGCGCGGGAGCACCTTCACGCCGCCCAGGTCGACGTACGGGCGGACCAGGTTCGCCTCCGTCTCGTCGTGCGGGCCGTTCTCGGCCCGGTCCTCCGGTGCGGACTTGTCCGTGGGGGCGACCGCGTCGACCTCGTCGAGGTCGGCGTCGGCATCCGTCGCGATGTCGACCTCGGGGGACGTGTCCGCGACCTCGATGTCGTCGGCGACGGCGTCCGCCACCCCGACCTCGTCACGCTTGCGTCGGCCGAACTTCATGCGCGCGTTCCTTCCTGAGCGTCTGCGGCGGCACCGGTCACGGCGTCGCTCCGGTCACCGTAGCCCGACGAGCCGAACCCGCCCTGTCCGCGGACGCTGTCCGGCAGGTCGTCGACACGGGTGTAGGTCACCTGCGGCACCGGCATCACGATCAGCTGGGCGATGCGGTCGCCGACGTGCACCTCGTACGGTTCCGTCTGGTCGGTGTTGAGCAGTGCGACCTTGATCTCGCCGCGGTAGCCGGAGTCGACGGTGCCGGGGCTGTTCACGATCGTGATGCCGTGCTTCGCCGCGAGACCACTGCGCGGGACCACGAACGCGGCGTACCCCTCGGGCAGCGCGATCCGCAACCCCGTGGCGGCCAGGCGTCGCTCGCCCGGCTGCAGCACGAAGGCCTCGGTGGAGACGAGATCGGCACCCGCGTCGCCGGGGTGGGCGTGGCCGGGAGCGTGCTCTCCGGTCCAGAGGACGTCGACTGGTTCGGTCACGTGTCGAGGGTAGTGCAGCCGTGACCGTTCCGTGACCTCGCTCGGTCGTGGTCGAATGGTCCCGTGACCCTGTACCGCGAACGACTCTGGGCCCCGCCCGCCCTCTACCTGGCGACGGCGCTCGTGATCCCCGCCACCCTGCTCGTCTTCCTGCCCATCAGCGTCCTGGCCGGTGTGCTCGTGGCGATCGGCATGGAGCTCGCCGTGCTCGTGCTGCTGTGGGCACTCGCACCCACCATCGAGGTCACCGACACCGAGTTCCGTGCGGGCAAGGCGCGTCTCCCCCGCTCGCTCGTCGGCGCAGCCGAGGCGTTCGAGGGCGGAGCAGCGACGGAGCAGCGCGGCCCGGCGCTCGACGCCCGCGCCTGGACGCTCTTCCGCGGCTACGTGCGCGGGGTCGTCAGGGTCGAGGTCCGCGACGACGCCGACCCGACGCCCTACTGGCTGGTCAGCGTCCGGCAGCCGACCAAGGTGGTCGAGGCGCTGCGGTCCTGACGGACCACGGCCACGGCCTGGAGGCGCGGCTCGGCCCCGCCTCGCAGCACACGACGAAGGCCCCGCATCCCTGGAGGATGCGGGGCCTTCGCTGATCGTTGCGTCGACTGCGACGCGGCGGTGTCCGTTAGAGCGAGGCACACTCCGCGCAGACCGGTCCGAGCTTCGACTCGTGGTCGAGCTGGGAGCGGTGCTTCACGAGGAAGCACTCGACGCAGGTGAACTCATCGACCTGCGGGGGCAGCACGACGACGTCGAGGTCGACGTCGCTGAGGTCCTGCCCGGCGAGTTCGAAGCTGCCGGGGTTGTCGGAATCATCGTCGACGACCCCCGACATCTTGTCGGGAACGCGCTCCTTGAGGGCCTCGATCGACTCCGAGTCGGAGTTGTCGTCGGTCTTCCGGGGGGCGTCGTAATCGGTGGCCATGCCCATCCATTTCTCGTATCGAGAGGTCGTCGCCGGGTGATCGGCGGCGACAGTTTGCACCACGCCCCGCCAGAGCGCAAACCGAGCACCGCGGCGGGTCGTCCTGGCGCTGCAACCCGCGACCGCATCCGGACATTCCCGACACCCGTTGCCGGCCCGCGCGGCCCGGGACGCCGGGCTCGGGGAGTCCGCGGCACGCCCGTGCGCCTCCCGGCAAACGGTCCGCGCTCACTGCATACTCACGGGGTACGACGCACGACCGTACGAAACGCTGGGAAGGCGGAACCATGCAAGACGTGAGAGTCATCGGAGTCGAGTCCGGCGCACTCCTCCTGGCGACCGACGGCGGCACCGAGTTCCGGTTGCCCGTCACGTCGTCGCTGGCGGGCCAGGTGCGCCAGGCGAACCCGGACGCCGGTCCGCAGAAGCGTGTCTCCCCCAAGGACGTCCAGGCACGCATCCGCGGTGGCGCCGATGCCGCCGAGGTGGCGGCCGCCCTGGACGTCGACGTCGAGTACGTCCGCCGCTTCGAGGGCCCGGTCCTCGCCGAGCGCGCATTCATCCTCGACGCCTCGCACCGCGTCCCGGTCACCCCGGTCGACGACGAGTCCCCTGACACCTTCGGCCCGGCGATCACTGCCAAGCTCGAGGCCGGCGAGGCCACCGCGATCGCCTGGGGCTCCTGGAAGCACCCGGAGAACGGCTGGCAGGTCCGCGTCCGGTACACCGCCGGCGAGGTCGAGCACGACGCCCAGTGGCGCTTCGACCCGAAGACCTCGACGCTCGCCCCGGACAACGGCGACGCGCACCGCCTGTCGCACACGGACGACGAGGGCATCGCCCCGCGTCTGCGAGCGGTGGAGTTCGACCAGCAGGACGACGACGACACCCGCTTCGACTCCGGCGCGTTCCGGGTCGACGAGCCGGACGAGGCCAGCACGAACCCGGAGGTCGCGGACCGCGCCCCGCTCCGCGCGCCGCTGCCCCGGATCGGGCAGGCGCAGGTCGAGGAGCGCGCGCCGGGGAACGAGACCGCGGACCTGCTCGAAGCCCTCCGTCGGCGCCGAGGGGAGCGCGAGGCAGCGTCCTTCGGCGAACAGCGCGACGAGCCTGCCCGTGGGACCTCGATCAGTGTGGTCGACATCCCGCTGCACGGCTTCGACGAGGGAGCCGACGGGGACACCGCGCCGCAGGCGGCCGACTCGGGTCCGGCTTCGGCGCCCGAGCCCGAGAGCCGCGGGGAGCGCAAGAAGCGCAACCGTCGCTCGATGCCCAGCTGGGACGAGATCGTCTTCGGCACCCGTCCGGACGACGACCCGGCCTGATCCGCCGGACCACCGCTCGTCGGCGCTCGCCCCCTAGTGGGCGAACGCGCCGGCGAGCCGGAGCGGGACGATCGTCTCCTCGTCGGTCATCGCGCCGTGCTGGCCGATCATGCGCTTCGGCACCTCGTCGTCACCGAGCGCCCGGTCGTCGTTGAACGCCCACGACCCGCGTGCCACCACGATGACGTCCCCGATGCGGGGGACCACCCGCGCGTCGACCGCGCCGAACCAGCCGGCCTCGATCGCCTCGTCGCGGCTGGCGACGAACGCCTTCTTGCCGTAGCGCGCTCGGAACGCGCCGACCAGGCCCCGGACGTCGGTACCGGGGGCGACCGTCAGCTGGCGGCAGCGCGGATCACCAGCGACCCCGACGACGTCGGTCAGCAGCAGCGGGTCGATGGCGATGTTCGCGTGGTCCGGCACGTCGAGCACGCCGTGGTCCGCCGTGACCAGGACACCGACGTCCGCGGCGGCGCTGGCATCGAGGCGCGCGAGCTCCCCGTCGAGCAGTTCGAGCGCCGCGGTCCACCGGTCGGACTGCCAGCCGTGCTTGTGCCCGATCGAGTCGAGCTCCGGAACGTACAGGTACACGAGCGACCGACCGGCGGCGGTCTCGGCCAGCGCTGCGTCGACCCGCTGCGGGATCGTGTCCGCGGAGACGTACCGGGCACCACCGAGGACGTTCGCCGTCATGCCGGAGGTGCGGTAACGGTCGGGGCCGACGACGACCGGGTCGAGGCCGAGCGACGCGGCCCGCGTGAACAGGGTGTCGGCCAGGAACCAGTCGGCGGGCACCTCGGTGTCCCAGCCACCGAGCAGGTTCATCACGGCGCGGGTGTCCGGGTTCCAGCCGCTGTACCCGACGACGCCGTGGGTGCCGGGCGAGCGACCGGTGGTCAGGGTGCTGAGCGCCGCCGCGGTCGTGGTCGGGAAGCCGCTGCGCAGCTTCTTCGCCGTGCCGGTCCCCTTCGCTGCGGTGAGCCATCGCGCATGCCCGGCGCGGGCCGCCAGCGGGCCGGAACCGAGGCCGTCGACCAGCACGACGATCGCGGAACGGGCGGGGCGGAGGGCGATCCGGGCCTCCAGGCCGTTGTCACGCAACCACGGTGCGTCCGCAGCGCCGAGCGCGACGAGGCAACTCGGGAAGACGTCGGCGAGGTTCGCGACGCCGTCGGGGGCCGTCGGTACGCTTGTTCCCATCCCATGAGTCTTCCAGACGGCTCCGGTCTTCCGGACGACTCCGCTCTCCCAGAAAGGTGCCATGGCACGCACGGACGCAGTCGGCCTCCCCGACGGTGAGCGCATCGAGGACGTCGACGTCTCCGAGGAGATGCAGGGCTCCTTCCTCGAGTACGCGTACTCCGTCATCTACTCGCGGGCGCTGCCCGACGCCCGCGACGGCCTGAAGCCGGTGCAGCGTCGGATCCTGTACCAGATGGCCGAGATGGGCCTGCGACCAGACCGCGGACACGTCAAGAGTGCCCGCGTCACGGGCGAGGTCATGGGCAAGCTGCACCCGCACGGCGACGGCGCGATCTACGACGCGCTGGTCCGGATGGCGCAGCCCTTCACGATGCGCGTGCCGCTCGTCGACGGCCACGGCAACTTCGGCTCCCTCGACGACGGCCCCGCCGCAGCCCGGTACACCGAAGCACGGCTGGCCGAGCCGTCGATGGCGATGACCGAGGGCCTGGGCGAGGACGTCGTCGACTTCGTCCCGAACTACGACAACCAGATCATGCAGCCCGGTGTGCTGCCGGCGGCCTTCCCCAACCTGCTCGTCAACGGCGCCTCCGGCATCGCGGTCGGCATGGCGACGAACATGGCGCCGCACAACCTGGGCGAGGTCATCGAGGCAGCGAAGCACCTGCTCATGAACCCGCAGGCCACCCTCGACGAGCTCATGGAGTTCGTGCCGGGGCCGGACCTGCCCTCCGGCGGCACCATCGTCGGGCTCTCCGGGGTCCGCGATGCCTACGCGACCGGACGCGGCTCGTTCCGCACCCGCTCGAAGGTCAGCGTCGAGAACCTCACTCCGCGCAAGGTCGGACTCGTCGTCACCGAGCTGCCGTACCTGGTCGGCCCCGAGCGCGTGATCGAGAAGATCAAGGACGGCGTCCAGTCCAAGAAGCTCGTCGGCATCTCGGACGTCAACGACCTGACCGACCGCAACCACGGGCTCCGGCTCGTCATCGGCATCAAGAGCGGGTTCAACCCCACCGCCGTGCTCGAGCAGCTCTACAAGCACACCCCGCTCGAGGACGGCTTCGGCATCAACAACGTCGCCCTCGTCGGTGGGTCGCCCCGCACCCTCGGCCTGCGCGAGCTGCTCGACGTCTACGTGCAGCACCGCCTCGACGTGGTCACCCGCCGATCGCAGTACCGCCTGGCACGTCGCAAGGAGCGGCTGCACCTGGTCGAGGGGCTGCTCATCGCGATCCTCGACATCGACGAGGTCATCCAGGTCATCCGGACCTCGGACGACTCCGAGGCGGCGCGCAACCGGCTCCGGGACGTGTTCGACCTGTCCGAGGTGCAGGCCGAGTACATCCTCGAGCTGCGCCTGCGCCGCCTGACGAAGTTCTCGCGGATGGAGCTCGAGGCCGAGCGCGACCAGCTGCTCGCCGACATCGCCGCCCTCGAAGAGCTGCTGGCGTCCGACGAGCGGCTCCGTGCGCAGGTCGCCCTCGAACTGACCGAGGTGTCGGACAAGTTCGCCACCCCGCGCCGCACCCTGCTCACCGAGGCCGACGCCCCCGTCAAGGGTGGCCGGAAGGCCGCGGTCGACCCGGAGTCCCTGCAGGTCGCCGACTCCCCGTGCCGGGTGCTGCTCTCCACCACCGGCCGACTGATCCGCGTCGACATCCCCACTTCGGAGCTCGGCATCGTCCGGGTGCCGAAGCGCTCGAAGCACGACGCCGTCCGGTCCGCGGTGGTGAGCACCGTCCGCGGCCAGGTCGGGGCGCTGACCTCGACCGGCCGGGTGCTCCGCCTCTCCCCCGTCGACGTCCCCGCCGTGCCGCCCGCAGCGGTCCGCCTCGATGCCGGGGTCCGGGTCACCGACTTCCTGGCGCTGACCAAGGGCGAGACCGTCGTCGCACTCGTCGACCTCTCCGGCGCATCGTCGGACTCCCTCGCCATCGGCACCGCGCAGGGCATCGTGAAGCGCGTCGTGCCGGGTGCGTGGCCCGACAAGCCGGAGTTCGTCGCCATCGGCCTCAAGCCAGGCGACACGGTCGTCGGAGCAGCCCAGGCGTCCGAGTCGGACGATCTGGTGTTCATCAGCTCGAACGCCCAGCTGCTGCGCTTCCCGGCGTCCGGCGTCCGTGCGCAGGGGCTCCCCGCCGGTGGTGTAGCCGGCATAGCCCTCGCAGACGGCGCCTCGGTGATCTGGTTCGGGTCGGTCGCACGCTCCGACGACGCCGTGGTCGCCACCGTGTCCACCACCTCGACCGCCCTGCCCGGCACCGACGCGGGCCGCGCGAAGGTCTCCGCGCTGTCGGAGTTCCCGGTGAAGGGTCGCGCGACCCAGGGTGTCCGGGCGCACGCGTTCCTGAAGGGCGAGGACGGCCTGACCGTGGGCTGGGCCGGCATCGCGCCACCGCACGCGGTCGGCACGGACGGCGCGGCCCGCACCCTGCCCGACTGGCTGTCGAAGCGCGACGGTTCGGGGGCACCGCTCGAGGCCGTCATCGGCTCGATCGGCGGCAGCGCCGCAGCGCTCGACGGCACCGCCGGCGACGCGTAGGCGCGCGCTGGTTTCGCGCCTGGCGACACCTCACGCACTTCGGGGCCCGTGAGGTGTCGCCCAGCGCGTGACGTCGCGCAGCGCGAAAGGCCGCGTGGCTACGCGGCTACGCGTCGATGCGGTCGCGGTCCAGGCCCTCGCCGGCGAGGATGAACTCCTTGCGCGGCGCCACGTCGTTGCCCATGAGCAGCTCGAAGACCTTCGCCGCACCCTCGGCATCCGAGACGTTCACCCGGCGCAGGGTCCGGTGCGTCCGGTCCATCGTCGTCTCGGCCAGCTGGTCCGCGTCCATCTCGCCGAGGCCCTTGTACCGCTGGATCGGCTCCAGGTACTTCTTGCCCGACTTCTCGAGCTTCTTGAGCACCCGCTGCAGCTCCTGCTCGGAGTACGTGTACAGCGTGTCGTTCGGCTTGCCGCGGTTGACCACGACGACCCGGTGCAGCGGCGGCACAGCGGCGAACACCCGGCCCTGCTCAATCATCGGCCGCATGTACCGGAAGAACAGCGTGAGCAGCAGCGTGCGGATGTGGGCGCCGTCGACGTCTGCGTCGGACATGATGATGATCTTGCCGTAGCGGGCCTGGTCGATGTCGAACGTGCGGCCGGACCCCGCGCCGATGACCTGGATGATCGAAGCGCACTCGACGTTCGAGAGCATGTCCGACACGGACGCCTTCTGCACGTTGAGGATCTTCCCGCGGATCGGCAGCAGCGCCTGGTACTCGCTGTTGCGAGCGAGCTTTGCGGTGCCCAGGGCCGAGTCGCCCTCGACGATGAAGAGCTCCGTGCCCTCGGTCTCCTGCGACCGGCAGTCGGCGAGCTTCGTCGGCAGCGAGGAGTTCTCGAGCGCGTTCTTGCGTCGCTGGGTCTCCTTGTGGGCACGGGCCGAGATCCGTGTCTTCATCTCTGACACGACCTTCTCGAGCAGGGCGGCGGACTGCGCCTTCTCGGTGCGCTGCGTCGAGGTGAGGATCTCGGTGATCCGCTTCGAAACGACCTGGTCGACGATCTTCCGGACCGCCGGCGTGCCGAGGATCTCCTTCGTCTGTCCCTCGAACTGCGGCTCCGGCAGGCGGACGGTGAGCACGGCGGTCATGCCGGCGAGCACGTCGTCCTTGTCGAGCTTGTCCTGCCCGACCTTGAGCTTGCGGGCGTTCGCCTCGACCTGGGCTCGGACGGCCTTCACGACGCCGGACTCGAATCCGGCCTGGTGGGTCCCACCCTTCGGCGTGGCGATGATGTTCACGAAGCTGCGGAACACGGTCTCGTAGCCGCTGCCCCAGCGGAGCGCCAGGTCGACCTCGCACTCGCGCTCGACCGAGGTGGACACCATGTGCCCCTTGTCGTCGAGCATGGGGACGGTCTCGGTGAAGGTCCCCGTGCCCTGGACTCGCCAGACGTCGGTGAGGGGACTGTCCACGGCGAGGTGCTCGACGAACTCGGCGATGCCACCCTCGTACCGGAAACGCTCCACGACCGGGCCCGCGGCCACGGTGGTGCCGGTCGCCTCGGCCCGGGTCGCCGCGGCCTCGATCGAGGCAGCACGCTCATCGGTGATGGTGAGACCGAGGCCGGGCACGAGGAACGCCGTCTGGCGCGCGCGGGTGACCAGGTCGTCGGTGCTGAACCGGGCGTCGGCGGTGAAGATCTGCCGGTCCGCCCAGTAGCGGATGCGCGAGCCGGTCACGCCCTTCTTCACCTTGCCGATCACACTGAGCTCACTGCCCGAGGTGAAGGGTGCGAACGGCGCGTCCGGGCCGATGCCCTGCGCGTCGTCGAAGATGCCGGGCTCGCCGCGGTGGAACGACATCGCGTAGGTCTTGCCGCCGCGGTCGACCTCGACGTCGAGGCGCTCGGACAGCGCGTTCACGACCGAGGCGCCCACGCCGTGCAGCCCGCCGGAGGCCGCGTACGACCCCGAACCGAACTTCCCGCCGGCGTGCAGCTTGGTGAACACGACCTCGACCCCCGTCAGGCCGGTCTTCGGTTCGACGTCGACGGGGATGCCACGAGCGGTGTCGCGGACCTCGACCGAACCGTCGGCGTGCAGCACCACGCCGATCTCGTCCCCGTGCCCCGCCAGGGCTTCATCGACCGAGTTGTCGATGATCTCCCACAGGCAGTGCATCAGCCCGCGGGAGTCGGTCGACCCGATGTACATGCCGGGACGCTTCCGGACCGCCTCGAGCCCTTCGAGGACGGAGAGATGGCGTGCGGAGTAGTCGGAGCTCACCGTCGGAGTTTACCGAGCGGCACCGACAGCACCGCGTGGACACTCGCACTGGGGCCAAGCGATCCGCGCTGAGCGAAACAGGCCCGGACAATGCGTCGCTCTCAGGCATCACGTGTTGAAATGGTGCAACCACCCGGCACAACCTGCGATCCGTGAGGAGCACAGCAATGACCCAGACCGTGCAGGACCCCTCCATCGACGAAGTCAGCAACCACCAGCTGACCGCCGCTGACCGTTGCGACAGCTGCGGGGCGCAGGCCTACATCCGAGCCACCATGGCCAGCGGCGAACTCTACTTCTGCGCCCACCACGGCGCCGAGTTCAAGGACAAGCTCGCAGCGACCGCCATCGAGTGGCACGACGAGAGCAGCCGACTCTACGAGTCGAAGTAGACCCCACCACCAGCAGACGGGAGGCGCGGTGCCATTTGGCACCGCGCCTCCCGTCTTTGCGTGGTCACGTCCGACGTCCGCAGCGCGCGGGCGTCACGCGATGCGCTTGAACGCCTTGTCGACGTAGCGATCGACCGTGGCGCGCGCCTCGCGGGCGTAGCGGTCGATGGTGGCCGTGCGATCGGGGTCCGGCGCGTACTCGCGGCCGAGCCGTGCCGTCGCGGCGGCCAGGACACCGTCGGTGAGCTGCGGGTTGAGCGGCAGGATCGGGCCTTGCGTGTGGGTCCCGAACGAGGTGCCCACGATGGCCCCCTCCACCGGCGAGCCGGCCTGGTTGCCGCCACCGGAGACGACGTCCGCGAAGGGCGTGACCTCCGGCGGCAGTTCGATGCGGGTCGCGTGGTCCTCGAAACCTGCGAGACGGGTCGGAGCGCCGGCCAGCAGCGGGTACCGGGTCTCGAGCACGAAGTAGTTCACCCGGCGCTCAGCACCACGGACGGCACGGGCGTCGAACACTCCGAAGCCCGCCAGCGGAGCACCGTCCGTGGGCACCACCTCGTTCGTGGCGAGGTCGAAGCCGCCACCGACCGCGACGACCGGCACGCCGTCCGCCGCGAACGCGCGGATCGGTGCGCCGAGGCGCGTGACGTCGTCGGCGAGCGACCGCATCGCGCTGAGCGGTCCGTTGCCGATGACGACGATGTCGGCAGTCGTCGGCAGCTCGCCGCCGGGCGCGTACTCGAGCACCTCGGTGTCGATGTCCGCGGCGGCCGCACGGCGCACCAGAGCGGCGACGTTGCCACGGTCACCCGAGACGCCCATCTGGCGGGGGTAGACGTGCAGGATGGTCAGCCGATCGGCCGTCATGCGGTCTTCTCCATGTCCGGGTGGCCCAGGGCCTTGCGGGCGATCATCATGATCTCGTAGTTGACGATGAAGTTCTTCGTCCCGCGGTTCGTCGAGCCGAGCTGCTCCATGTGCTTGATCGCTGCATCGACGTCGGGCTCGACCCGGCCGATGCGGACGCCGGCGTGCTCGAGCGCGATCGCGATCTGCCAGGCCTTGTCGCCGGAGACGACGTCGACGTGGTCGAGCTTCGAGAAGTCGATGTCGTAGATCCACGAGATGTCCGGCGTGCCCTCGTCGATCGCCATGAGGACCTGCTCGGGCTGGTCGGGCAGGGCATCGAGGTTGAGCTGCAGACTCGCGGCGTTCTTGAACATCGTGAACTCGGCGGACTCGCCCGCGATCGGCAGCCGCTCGCCACGCCCGTAGGCGGGCTTCATGGTGCCGAAGGCCTTCGTGACGGCCTCGGGGCGGAACTGGGCGCCGAGGGCGGCAGACGCCGTGGCCGTGGCCGCAGCGGCGTCGACCGCGTAGTGCAGCCCGCGGGCCGGCAGCCGCACGGGGATCTCGGCGTCGTCGAACCGGATCGTCGCGCCGTCGCCGGTGTGGGCGACGACCTCGGAGTCGGCAGCGGTCTGGGCACGATCGCCGGCGCCGAACGAGTCGGCGTTCTGCAGCCCGTTCGGTGCGGCGGCGATGACCTCGTCACTCGCGCCGAAGCGGAGCACGCGCTGCCCGGGGGTACCGGCGTAGGCGTCGAGGAACTGGTCGTCGTGGTTCGTGATGACGTTCGCCGTCGACAGCGCCGCGGTGTCGAGCATCATCGTCGCCACGCGCTCGGTCTCGAAGAACCGGTAGAGCTGGTCGACCTGCACGTTGAGCATCGTCACCGTGGACGGCGACAGGATGCCGGCGAGCTCGACCGCGAAGGCCTCGTCCACCTCGAGGATGCCGATGTCCGCCTTGAGGCGACCCGTCAGCGAGACCTCGGACAGCAGGGCGGACGCGATGCCCTGCGGCAGGTTCGCACCGGACGGGTTCGTGAACACCCGCAGGCCGTGCGCACGGACGATGTCGGAGATCATGTGCGTCGTCGTCGACTTGCCGTTCGATCCGAGCACGAAGACGACGCCGTTCGGGAACTGCTTCGTCACGTGCTGCAGGAAGTCCGGCACGAGCTTGAGCACGATGAACCCGGGGTAGGCGGACCCGCCGCCCCGCGCACGGGCGAGGGCGCGCAGGACCCGCCCGATGAGGATCGGGATGAAGAAGCGCATCGGCCTACTCGAGGTAGTCGCGCAGCGACTGCGACCGCGACGGGTGGCGGAGCTTCGCCATCGTCTTGGACTCGATCTGACGGATGCGCTCACGCGTCACGCCGAACGTGTCACCGATCTGGTCGAGGGTCTTCGGCTGGCCGTCACCCAGGCCGAACCGCATGCGGATCACGCCCGCCTCGCGCTCGGACAGGGAGTCGAGCAGGCTCTCGAGCTGCTTCTGCAGCATCGTGAAGCCCACCGCGTCGGCCGGCACGACCGCCTCGGTGTCCTCGATGAGGTCACCGAACTCCGAGTCGCCGTCCTCGCCCAGGGGCGTGTGCAGCGAGATCGGCTCGCGGCCGTACTTCTGCACCTCGACGACCTTCTCCGGGGTCATGTCGAGCTCGCGGGCGAGCTCCTCCGGAGTGGGCTCGCGACCGAGGTCCTGCAGCATCTGGCGCTGGACGCGGGCGAGCTTGTTGATGACCTCGACCATGTGCACCGGGATGCGGATGGTGCGGGCCTGGTCTGCCATGGCGCGGGTGATCGCCTGGCGGATCCACCACGTCGCGTAGGTCGAGAACTTGAAGCCCTTGGTGTAGTCGAACTTCTCGACCGCACGGATCAGGCCCAGGTTGCCCTCCTGGATGAGGTCCAGGAACTGCATGCCACGGCCGGTGTAGCGCTTGGCGAGCGACACCACGAGGCGGAGGTTCGCGCCGAGCAGGTGCGACTTCGCACGCTGACCGTCGCGAGCGACCCACCGCAGCTCGCGCTCGGCGGGCTTGGTCAGCCCGGTCGAGTGCTGCAGCTTGTCCTCGGCGAACAGGCCGGCCTCGATGCGCATGGCGAGCTCGACCTCCTGCTCGGCGTTCAGCAGGGCGACCTTGCCGATCTGCTTGAGGTAGTCCTTCACCGGGTCGGCGGTCGCACCCGTGATGGTCGTGGAGTAGACCGGCGCCTCGTCGTCGTCGGTCTGCGAGATGACGAGCGCACCGGCGGCGACCGCTGCTGCGGCGTCCGGCTTGACCGTCTTGTCGTCGGTGTCGTCAGCGTCGTCGGCCGGCTCCTCGACGGGCTCGTCGGAGGCGATGGCCTCGTCGACGGCGTCGGTCTTCTTCGCCTTCGGGGCAGCCTTCTTCGCGGGTGCCTTCTTGGCGGGGGCCTTGGTGGCGCGCTTCTTCGGCGCCGTGGTCCCTTCGGCGTCGGTGGCGTCGTCCGCCACCGCGCCCTCGGGCTCGGTGTCCTTCGTGGGATCGATCGTCGTGCTCCGGGCAGCCATGCGATCACCTCTCTCGTCGTGCCACGTTCGTGGGGTCGTGGCCTCCCTCGCCGCCCCAGGCCCCGCGCCGCAGTCCCCCGCGTCGTACGAGTCCTACCGTTCCGGGCAGCACTAGGACCCATGTCAAGTCCCCCGAGTTCACCGGCGCACCGAAGTGCTCCGACAGACAGGGGGTCCCGAACGGGTCCGTGATCATTATTGCACGTGCCGCTTCCGCAGGCGTGCAACGAGTGCAACCCAGAGCGGCCCGACGCGTATTCCCTCCTCCGCGTGCAGGGCGCGACGGGTCCGGCGGCGGGCGTGCAGCAGCATCCCGACCCCGAACCCGATCACGACGTACTGCACGGTGAGGGCGATCCGGAAGTTCTCCCAGGCGAAGACCGTGGTGCGGCTGGCCTGCGACGCCACGTCGAGCACCAGCCCGATGAGGTACATCATCACGAAGGCCGCCAGGAACCCACCGACGTTCACGACGCCGTTCGCCGAGCCGAGCGACCCCACCGGGTTGAACGTGCGCGCGAAGTCGAACCCGATGAGGGATCCGGGTCCGCCGATGCCCATCGCCACGACGAGCAGCACGAGGAGCCAGGTCGGCGGGTGGCCGGGCCAGAGCAGGATCGCGGTCCAGATGACCGCGAGCAGGACCACCACCCCGAGCACCAGGTTCGACCGGCGCATCGGGAACCGGGCGCACAGCAGTCCGAGCACCGGACCGGCGACGAACCCGACGGCGACGATCACCGTGAGGAACCCCGCGGCCTCGCCCGGTGAGTACCCGAGCCCGCGGAGCATCGGCACGCCCCACAGCAGGGAGAACACCGTCCCCGAGGACTGCGTGACGTAGTGCGACCAGAACCCGAGCTGCGTGCCGGGTCGTCGGAGCGCGTGGCCGAAGGTGCTGAACGCGGCACCCCACGAGTGCGGCAGCGGGATCGTGTCGGTGCGCACCGGGACGGGACCGTTCCGCACGAAGACCACGGCGAGGACGAGACCCACCGCGCTGGCAGCGGCCGCGACCCCGAACGCCGGCGTCCACCCGACGGTGTGCAGGAGCACCGCGAAGGGGAACGCGGACAGGATCTGGCCGATCTGCCCGAGGTTGCCGGTCCACTGCGAGATCTGCGGCAGGATCCGCCCGCTGAACCACATCGGCACCAGACGGATCACCGAGATGAAGGTCATCGCGTCGCCGGCACCGACGAGCACGCGCCCCGCGATCGCCGGTCCGATCGAGGGCGAGACCGCGACGACGGCCTGACCGACGACCAGCAGCACGGCGCCGAGCAGCACGAGCTTGCGCGGCCCGACCCGGTCGAGGGCGATCCCCACCGGGATCTGGAGTCCGGCGTAGACGGCGATCTGCACCACCGCGAGGGTGGAGAGCACGGCCGCGGAGACCGCGAACCGGTCCTGCGCGTCGACTCCGGACACGCCGAGGGACGACCGCTGCACCACGGCGAGGACGTAGGCCAGCACCGCGACCGCCCAGATCACGAAGGCACGACGGGAGTTCACCACGACAGGCTACCGATGGGCTCCCGGATCGACACGCGACGTGCGCCCCTGACGCACGCGCCGGCCTGGTCGCGACCCGGTGGCGGACAGGAGGCGCAGTGCGGCGCCGCCACGAGCCTCCTGTCCGTCCGTCCGGAGCGTCCAGATCACGCGACGGCTAGTCGGTGGCGTCGCCCTGGGTGCGGCGGTCGGCCAGGAAGCGCTCGAGCTCGGCCGCGATCGCATCGGCGGTCGGGACCTCGCCGTCGACGCCCGTGAGCGGCGACCCGACGGGGTTGCCCTCCATGTACGTGTCGTGGCGCTCCTCGAGCACGGACACCAGGCGCTGCAGTTCGCCGTTGCCCGCCACCTGCTCGTCGACGCGGGTCAGGAACTCGCGACCCGATTCGCGCAGGGGGTCGGTCGGGAAGATCAGGCCCGTGGCGGCGGCGATTCCGGACAGCGCGGCAACCGCGGCGTCCGGGTACTCGGTGTCCGACAGGTAGTGGGGCACGAGCAGCACGAGCCCCGTGACCTGCTTCCCCGTCTCGGCCAGGCGGTGCTCGACGAGGTGCAGGACGTTCGCCGGAGCCTGGGTCTCGGGCTTCCACACGCTCATCTGCTCGATGAGGTCGGCCCGCGTGCCGGACACGGTGAGGCTGATCGGACGGGTGTGCGGGACGGGCATCGGGATGGCCTGCAGCCACGTCGTGTCGGCGACCTGCAGCTCGGCGGCGAGCTCGGTGACGGCGCGCACGAAGCGGTTCCACTGGAAGTCGGGCTCGTAGCCGGAGAGGAACAGGAACGGCTGCCCGATCTCGTCACGGACGAGGTGCAGTGCGAGGCGCGGCGGGTCGACGGCCGTGATGTGGTCGTGCTCGAAGGTGATGACGGGCCGACGCGCACGCCAGTCGAGCAGGGCGTCGGGGTCGAACTCGGCGAGGAGCTCGGTGTCGAGGTCCTCGAGGATCGACGCCGTCACCTGCGCGACGGCCGACCCGGCGTCGGCGAAACCGGTGAGACCGGCGACCAGGTGCAACCCTGCCGGGACGGTCGGGGCGTCCGCGTCGAACGTGTAGAGCTCCTCAGGGTGGTTCACCGTGCCCATGCTAGGCGGGGGGTCGGACGTCCCCGGTGCGCGGCGACGACGCCGACAGCGAACAGGGCGTCGGTAGGGTTGGAGGATGGTCCGACCGACGCTCTCCACCACCAGTTCCTCCCCCGAGACCACCACCACCGACGTCCTCGTCGTCGGGGTCCGCCCGGGCTCGTCCGACGACGCGGGCGGTGAGACGGCCGGTGCCGCGGCTCCCGCCGCTTCGCTCGCCCCGAGCGCGCTCGGGGCCGTCCAGGCCCTCGCTGACCTCGACCTCGCCGCGATCGGCGTCACCGGGGCGAAGGACCAGCTCGTCCGCCTCCCCGGCACCGGCGTCGGCGCGAAGTCCGTCGCGCTGATCGGGCTCGGGTCCGGCACCGGCGTCGCCGCGATCCGTGCGGCCGCGGGCAGTGCCGTCCGCCAGCTGCCCCAGGTCGACTCGATCACGCTGGCCCTGCCCACCGACTCGGCCGAGCTGGTCGACGCAGCGCTCGAGGGTGCTGCCCTCGGCGCCTACGCCTTCACCCGCCACAAGGGCACCGGCACCAAGGCTCCTGCCCGGGGCGACCAGCGCATCGAGGTCGTCGCCCCGGCCGACGTCGCCGCCGACGCCGCCGTGCGTCCGGCGATCGTCGCCGACGCCGCGTCGCTCGTGCGAGACCTCGTGAACACCGCGGCTGGTGACCTCGGGCCGCAGGACGTCGCCGACGTCGCGACCGGGTTCGCCTCGGACCTGCCGCTCACCGTCGAGGTCCTCGACGAGCAGGCGCTCGAGGAGCAGGGCTTCGGCGGCATCCTCGGTGTGGGCCGCGGCTCGGCCCGTCCACCGCGTCTGGTCGTCGTCCGGTACGCACCGGAGTCGGCGACGAAGCACCTCGCCCTGGTCGGCAAGGGCATCACCTTCGACTCGGGCGGCCTCTCCCTCAAGCCCGCCGCGTCGATGCTCGGCATGAAGACCGACATGACCGGCGCCGCGACCGTCCTCGCCGCGACCGTCGCCGCCGCCCGCCTCGGTCTCGACGTCCGGGTCACCGCGTGGCTCGCGCTCGCCGAGAACATGCCTTCCGGAACGGCGACCCGCCCGGGCGACGTCCTGACGCTGAAGAACGGCACCACGGTCGAGGTCACGAACACCGACGCCGAGGGTCGCCTGGTGCTCGGTGACGGGATGGCCGCAGCATCGCTCGAGCAGCCCGACGCCCTGGTCGACGTCGCCACGCTGACCGGTGCCCAGGTCGTCGCGCTCGGCGACCGCACCACCGGCCTGATGGGGAGCGACGACCTCGTCGCCAGGGTCCGCGCAGTCGCCGAGGGCGTCGCCGAGCCCATCTGGCCGATGCCGCTGCCCGAGGAGCTCGACGCCCGACTCGCCAGCGAGGTCGCCGACATCGTGAACGCGACGGTGGGCAACCCGGCGGGCGGCATGCTGCTCGCGGGCAAGTTCCTCGAGCGCTTCGTGGGCGAGGGTGTCCCCTGGGCGCACCTCGACATCGCGGGTCCGTCGGAGAACAAGGGCGGCGGGTACGGCTGGTTGGGCAAGGGTGCCACGGGCGTGATGGTCCGCACGCTCATCGCTCTCGCAGAAGACCTCCAGTCCGAGTAGTAGGTTTGGTATCGGTGGGAACAGCGCATCGCCGCGCTTCCCACCGGTACTGCACGGGACGGGACCGGAACCATGCGGTCCGACCGTCGGACGCCGCCACCGCGGTGTCCAGTGGGCCCGATCGGCCCGACACGCACGAGGGAGTTGCACCAGGTGACGGAACAGACTTACGACGTCGTGGTCCTCGGTGGCGGGAGCGGTGGGTACGCCGCAGCGCTCCGGGCCGCCGAACTCGGCATGAGCGTCGCGCTCATCGAGGGCGACAAGCTCGGGGGGACGTGCCTGCACCGCGGCTGCATCCCGACGAAGGCACTGCTGCACGCCGCGGAGATCGCCGACGGCGCGCGTGACGCGGGGAAGTACGGCGTCATCGCGGAGTTCACCGGTGTCGACGTGCCGAAGGTCATCGACTACCAGCAGGGCGTCATCAACTCCAAGTACAAGGGCCTGCAGGGCCTGATCAAGGCCCGCGGCATCACCGTCGTCGAGGGCTGGGGGCGGCTGACCTCGCAGAACACCGTCCAGGTCGGCGACCGGACCGTGACCGGCAAGAACATCGTGCTCGCGACCGGCTCCTACTCGAAGTCCCTGCCCGGGCTCGAGATCGGTGGCCGCGTGATCACCTCCGAGACCGCGCTCCGCATGGACTACGTCCCGAACAAGGTCGTCATCCTCGGCGGTGGCGTCATCGGCGTCGAGTTCGCCAGCGTCTGGAAGTCCTTCGGCGCCGAGGTCACGATCGTCGAGGGCCTCCCGCACCTCGTCCCCGCCGAGGACGAGTCGATGTCGAAGCAGCTCGAGCGCGCGTTCCGCAAGCGCGGCATCGAGTTCTCGCTCGGCGTCCGGTTCCAGGGCGTCGAGCAGCACGAGAACGGCGTCGTCGTCACCCTCGAGGACGGCAAGACCTTCGACGGCGACGTCCTGCTCGTCGCGGTCGGTCGTGGCCCCGTCACGCAGAACGTCGGGTACGACGAGGTCGGCGTCGCGATGGACCGCGGGTTCGTCACCACGAACGAGCGCCTCGCGACGAACCTGCCGAACGTCTACGCCGTCGGCGACATCGTGCCCGGCCTGCAGCTCGCGCACCGCGGCTTCCAGCAGGGCATCTTCGTGGCCGAGGAGATCGCCGGCCTGAACCCGGTGGTCATCGAGGACAAGAACATCCCGAAGATCACCTACTCCGACCCCGAGGTCGCGTCGGTCGGACTCTCGCAGGCCAAGGCCGAGGAGCAGTACGGCGCCGACAAGGTGGACTCGTACGAGTACAACCTCGCCGGCAACGGCAAGAGCCACATCATCGGGACCTCCGGCTCCGTCAAGGTCGTGCGCGTCGTGGACGGTCCCGTCGTCGGCGTGAGCATGATCGGTGCCCGCGTCGGTGAGCTCATCGGCGAAGCCCAGCTCGCCGTGAACTGGGAGGCCTACCCGGAGGACGTCGCTCCGCTGGTCCACGGCCACCCGACCCAGAACGAAGCCCTCGGCGAGGCGTTCATGCACCTCGCGGGCAAGCCGCTCCACGCGCTGTGATCGCCACGGGTCCGCGCACTGTGACAATGACATCACCAACCACTGCAATCCCCCGCGAAGAGGAGTCCACCCGATGAGCGAATCCGTCAGCCTCCCGGCGCTCGGCGAGAGCGTCACCGAGGGCACGGTGACCCGATGGCTGAAGAACGTCGGTGACCGGGTCGAGGTCGACGAGCCGCTGCTCGAGGTCTCGACCGACAAGGTCGACACCGAGATCCCGTCGCCGGTCGCCGGCGTCGTCGAGGAGATCCTCGTCCAGGAGGACGAGACCGTCGAGGTCGGCACTGCCCTCGTGAAGATCGGTGACGGCACGTCCGACTCCGGTTCGGGCTCGTCCGTCGACGCCAACGCTGACGACGCCAACGCGGCCGCCGCCGAGGCCGAGAAGCCCGAGACCGCTCCGAGCACCGAGCAGGAAACCGAGACCCCGGCGCCGGAGCCCACCGAGCCCGAGCCGGCTCCGGCCGGCCAGACGCAGCCGGCCGCCCCGCAGGCACCGTCCGCGCCGCCCGCCGCCGCTCCGGTCCCCGCCGCCGCTCCGGTCCCGCCGCCCGCAGCCGCTCCCCCGGCAGCCGTGCCGGCCCAGGCCGCTCCGGCTGCCGAGCCGGCTCCGTCAGCCGCCCCCGGCACCACGGCAGCCGCTGCAGTACCCAACCCGACGCAGGACGGCGCTGTCTCCGGTTACGTCACCCCGCTCGTGCGCAAGCTCGCCAACGAGCAGGGCGTCGACCTGTCCACCGTCACCGGTTCGGGTGTCGGAGGACGCATCCGCAAGGAGGACGTCCTCGCCGCCGCCGCGAAGGCCCCCGCCGCCACCGGTGCAGCAGCACCCACCGCGACGTCCGGCCCGTTCGTCGCCGAGGTCTCGCCGCTGCGCGGCACCCGCGAGAAGATGACGCGCCTGCGCAAGGTCGTCGCGGAGCGTGCCGTGCAGTCGATGACCTCGACCGCGCAGCTCACGAGCGTCGTCGAGGTCGACGTCACGAAGGTGGCGCAGTTCCGCGACGCCCACAAGGCGGAGTTCGTCGAGAAGACCGGCTCGAAGCTCTCCTTCATGCCGTTCTTCGCGCTCGCGGCGTCCGAGGCGCTCAAGGCCCACCCGAAGATCAACTCGACCGTCGAGGGTGACGAGATCGTCTACCCGGAGACCGAGAACGTCTCCATCGCGGTGGACACCGAGCGCGGCCTGCTGACCCCGGTCATCAAGGACGCGGCGTCGCTCGACCTCGCGCAGTTCTCGAAGTCCATCGCGGACCTCGCCGAGCGCACCCGGAACAACCAGCTCAAGCCCGACGAGCTGGCCGGCGGGACGTTCACGCTGACCAACACCGGTTCGCGTGGCGCGCTCTTCGACACCCCCGTGGTGTTCCTGCCCCAGTCGGCGATCCTCGGGACCGGCATCGTGACGAAGCGCCCGGCAGTCGTGAAGGTCGACGGCCAGGAGGCCATCGCGATCCGCTCGTTCGTCTACCTCGCGCTGTCGTACGACCACCGGATCATCGACGGTGCGGACGCGTCGCGCTACCTCGTCGCGGTGAAGAACCGCCTGGAAGAGGGCAACTTCGCTCCGAACCTCGGGTACTGAGCCCAGCAGCACGGCCGACGGCCCCGGTTCCCCTCGTGGGAGCCGGGGCCGTTCCCGTTCCGCCGCACACTCGGTCCGTCACTCGCCGCGCGCCCGGTCCGTCACCCGCTGCCGACCGCGGTCAGGGCGGCGACGACCGCCCCGACCGCGACGACGACGCCGACCAGGACGCGGCGGAGCGGCAGGCGTCGCCCCGGACCGAGCGGGATCCCGCGCTCGACCACGTCACGGAATCGCTCGACCAGCGCGACGGGAGCGTCCGGCGGCGACGGTGCGGCGAAGACGAGGTCGCTCGGGACCGGACTCCACCGGAACGGCCGGGGCGCAGCGCTGCCACGGACCACGTCGAGCGCTGCCCGGACGGCGGTGCGGTCCCCCTCGAGCGCATCCTGCACCGCCGTGAGGACCCTGTGCCTGACCGGATCACCGGGGTCGACACGGTCCCACACCGTGCGGGCCGCGAGCACGAGGGTCATGGCGGCGTCGAGGTCCGACGCCGACGCCGTGCTGCCGTCCGCCCCCGTCGGGTGGTCGCACACGACAACTGCTCCGGCGTCGTCCACGATGACGTCGTCGATGCCCGCCGTGCCGAGGCGGACCGCTCCGTCGTGTGCGGCGACCAGGAGTTCGAGGAGCGGCACGGTCAGGGTCACCGCGACGCCCGTGGTCGGCGTGCCGAGCCGGTCGAGCGCAGCGGCCAGCGGTGTCCCGGTCGGGCGCTCGAGATCGACCACCAGTCGGCCGCTCGTCGTCCGACCGACGTCGGCGACGGGCACGAGGTGCCGCTCGCCGGCCGCGCTGCGGTCGGCAGCCCAGCCGAGCAGGGCGGACTCGTCATCGGTCGCGATCCAGCGGTCGGGGTGATCGGTGTGGACGGGAGTCGTCGGCATGGCCACCAGCGTGGCGGAGGTGGGCGGGCCTCCCGTGCCGTCCTGCGCCACCTGTGGACAGGGCGTGTTCGCGCACAGCCGGACACGGGGCGGTCTCCCCAGGTGCGAGGAGGCCGTATCCTGTTCGCATGGCACGCAGCTCTTCCACGGACAAGAAGGCGAAGGAGCCGGGGCGTCTCAAGCAGATGTTCCAGGTCTTCCAGATGACCCGCAAGGCCGAGCCGTCGTCGGTCTGGTGGTTCGCCTTGGCCTTCGTCGGCCCGGTCGTCCTCGGTGTCCTGCTCGCGCTGCTCCTGCCGGGGCAGAACTGGCTCGCGATCATCCTGTGGATCGTCGCCGGCGTCCTGCTCGGAGTACTGCTGTTCCTGATCGTGCTGGGTCGTTTGGCCGAGCGTGCCGCGTACTCGCAGATCGAGGGCCAGCCCGGTGCCGTCGGTGCCGTGCTGTCGAACTCGCTCCGCCGTCAGTGGCGTTCGAGTGAGATGCCCGTCGCCGTGCACGGCCGCTCGCAGGCCGCTGTCTACCGCGCCGTCGGTCGTCCCGGGGTCGTGCTCATCACGGAGGGGCAGCGCGGCAACCTCAACCGTCAGGTCGACGAGGAGCGCCGCAAGGTCCAGCGCATCGTCCCGAACGTCGCCGTGCACGTGCTGCACGTGGGTGACGGCACCGGGGACAGCCTGACGCTGCACAAGCTCCCCCGCGCGATGAACAAGCTGAAGAAGTCGCTCAACCGCAACGAGGTCCTGGCCGTCGCCAACCGTCTCGACTCGCTGACGCAGAGCCCTGCGGCCGCGATCCCGAAGGGCATGGACCCGATGCGGGCCCGCGCCGGACGGCCGCGCTGACCGAAGCCCGCCGTACACCAGGACGCCCCCGACCAGATCTGGTCGGGGGCGTCCTCGTGCGTGCGAGCCGGCCAGCCGACCCTGCACCGTGCGACGTCGCTCGAAGCCGGTCGTGAATGGTGCGCGGTTCCGTACTCGGTGCGAGAAGCGCAGGCGCGCACCGAGTACAGAACCTCGCACCAGACGGATGACCTCGCACCGTGCGAGCCTCCAGGCCGCTCCGCCGCGCCGCCGACGTGGCGACCAGCAACACCTCAGCGCCGGACGAGCACCGTCCCCGCGATGCGGTCGTGCGCACCGCGACTGTCCCGGTCGATGATGAGCGCCGGCACCACGAGGCACAGCAGCACCGTCCGGACGATCGGACGCCACACCCCGACGTACCCTCCACGCATCGGCACGACCCGCAGGCCGACGCAGACGTGCCCGAAGGACCCGGACAGCAGGCAGATGAACACGACCTGCAGCGCGGCGAAGATGGCGAGCTGGATCCAGGTGTGCGCGATGTCACCCGAGCCGCTCACCGGCGACCACACGCCCGTCACGTAGGCGACCAGGTCGGCCAACGCCCCGTCGATGAGCAGGGCGACGATGCGGCGTCCGATCCGCCCCACACTGCGGGGCCCGGTCTCCGGCAGGCCGAGGTCCTTGCCCGGCCACCCGTCCGGGTGATCGGACGGCGCGGACGGACTGGGAGTGTTGCGGGCCATGCTCCCCAGGGTAGGCGACCGGCCGGGCGTAACACGCCCGAAACAAACCAGTCATGTCCGGGAAACCCCGTGTCAATAGCCTCGTCGGAGGGTTCCTTCACCGGTGCCTCCGACATCACCCAACCCATTGGAGATCGGCCCCATGTTCAGCGATTCCTCCGAGGTCCTGGCCTTCATCAAGGACACCGACGTCAAGTTCCTCGACATCCGCTTCACGGACCTGCCGGGTGTGCAGCAGCACTTCAACATCCCCGCTTCCACCGTCGACGAGGACTTCTTCTCGGTCGGGCAGCTGTTCGACGGCTCCTCGATCCGTGGGTTCGCGTCGATCCACGAGTCCGACATGCAGCTGATCCCCGATGTGACGACGGCGTACGTCGACCAGTTCCGCGCCGAGCGCACGCTCATCATGATCTTCGACATCTACAATCCGCGGAACGGCGAGATCTACGGCCGCGACCCGCGCCAGGTGGCGAAGAAGGCCGAGAAGTACCTCGCGTCGACGGGCATCGCGGACACGGCGTTCTTCGCCCCCGAGGCCGAGTTCTACATCTTCGACGACGTCCGCTACTCCGTCACCCAGAACCAGTCGTTCTACGCGGTCGACTCCGAAGAGGGCGCCTGGAACACCGGCCGTGACGAAGAGGGCGGCAACCTCGCCAACAAGACCCCGTACAAGGGCGGCTACTTCCCCGTGTCGCCGGTCGACAAGACCGCCGACCTGCGCGACGACATCACCCTCAAGCTGATCGACGCGGGCTTCGAGCTCGAGCGCTCGCACCACGAGGTGGGCACCGGCGGCCAGCAGGAGATCAACTACAAGTTCGACACGATGGTCCATGCCGCGGACGACATCCTGAAGTTCAAGTACATCGTCAAGAACACGGCCGATCAGTGGGGCAAGGTCGCCACGTTCATGCCGAAGCCGCTCTTCGGCGACAACGGTTCGGGCATGCACACTCACCAGTCGCTCTGGTCGGACGGAAAGCCGCTGTTCTACGACGAGAACGGCTACGGCGGCCTCTCGGACCTCGCCCGCTGGTACATCGGCGGCATCCTGAAGCACGCCTCCGCGCTGCTCGCCTTCACCAACCCGTCGATCAACTCGTACCACCGTCTGGTCAAGGGGTTCGAGGCCCCGGTCAACCTGGTCTACTCGGCCGGCAACCGCTCGGCGGCGATCCGCATCCCGATCACGGGCACGAACCCGAAGGCCAAGCGCATCGAGTTCCGCGCGCCTGACGCCTCCGGCAACCCGTACCTCGCCTTCGCTGCACAGCTGATGGCAGGCCTCGACGGCATCCAGAACCGCATCGAGCCGCACGAGCCGGTCGACAAGGACCTCTACGAGCTCCCCCCGGAGGAGGCCAAGGGCATCCCGCAGGTCCCCGGCTCCCTCGACGAGGCGCTCGACGCGCTCGAGGCGGACCACGAGTTCCTCACGAAGGGCAACGTCTTCACCGAGGACCTCATCCAGACCTGGATCGACTACAAGCGTGAGAACGAGATCCTCCCGCTGGCGCAGCGCCCGCACCCGTTCGAGTACGAGCTGTACTTCGGCGTCTGAGTCCCGCTGACCCCGAAGGGCCCCGCACCGTCAGGTGCGGGGCCCTTCGCCGTGCCGGCCACGTTTCCGGGTGGGCGGCACCTTA
The DNA here is from genome assembly GCF_015351025.1 of Curtobacterium sp. VKM Ac-1376. GTDB lineage: Bacteria > Actinomycetota > Actinomycetes > Actinomycetales > Microbacteriaceae > Curtobacterium. Next base: position 245,815 of record NZ_JADKRV010000004.1, read on the forward strand.
CGGGCTGCGCCGCCCGTGAGGTGTCGCCCGGCGCGTGCCGACGCGGCCACCGTGAGCGCGGGGTGCGGAGGCGACCGCCTGGAGGCCCGGCGCCCGTCCGGCGGGCGGGCGCCGGCCCTCCAGGCGGTCGCGACGCACGTTCCTTCCCATCGCACGTGGACTGGAAACCGGAATCGGGCGTACCTGGTCAGAACTCCCGACCAGGTACGCCCGAATCGACCAGGCAGGCCCGAGACGACCACGGACCCCGTCTCGCGGACGGTGACTAGCGGCTCGTGGCCAACGCGTCGTTCGTCCCCGCCGCGACGCTCATCGGCGCACCCGCGACCGGTGTGGGCCGTCCCAGGGAACGGACGGCCCACCCCGCTTTCACCCAGTTCTGGACCGGCAGGCAGTTGCGCGCATCGATGACGACGCGGCGGCCGACGAGGTCTCCGAGAGCGGCCGGGTCGGCGGTGATGATGTCGTCCCACTCGGTGAGCACGAGGACCACGTCCGCACCCTCGATCGCATCGTTCATCGAGGCGGCGTAGCTCAGCGTCGGGAACGAGCGCTTCGCTGGCTCCATGGCCTCGGGGTCCCAGAGCGTGACCTGGGCACCGCGGAGGTGCAGCGCAGCGGCGACGTTGAGCGCCGGGGAGTCCCGCACGTCGTCGGTGAGCGGCTTGAACGCGGCGCCGATGACGGCCACGCGACGGTTCAGCACCGATCCCCCGGCCGACTCGATCGCCATGTCGATGACCCGCTGGCGCTGGCCCATGTTGATCTCGTCGACCTGCTGCATGAGGCCGACGACCTGACCGGCGCCGATCTCGTTCGCGCGGTACATGAGCGCCCGGATGTCCTTCGGCAGGCAACCCCCGCCGAAGCCGAGGCCGGCGTTCAGGAACTTCCGGCCGATTCGGGCGTCGTGACCCAGGGCATCGGCGAGCGTCGTCACGTCGGCCCCGGTGATGGCGCACATCTCGGAGATCGCGTTGATGAACGAGATCTTCGTGGCGAGGAACGCGTTGGCGCTGACCTTGACGAGCTCGGCGGTGGCCAGGTCGGTCGTGATGACCGGCGTGCCCTCGCTGATCGGTGCCGCGTAGACCTCGCGGATCACGCCGTCGGCGGCCTCGGACGCACCGCCCCAGACCAGGCGGTCCGGGTGCAGGGTGTCCTCCACGGCCTTGCCCTCACGCAGGAACTCCGGGTTCCAGATGAGTTCGGCGTCGATCCCCGACGGCGTGAACTCGCGGACGATGCCGCGGAGCCGTGCCGCCGTGCCGACCGGCACCGTCGACTTGCCGACGATGAGCCCCGGGTGGGTGAGGTTCTCGGCGACACCGCGGGTGGCGCTCTCGACGTAGGCCAGGTTCGCGGCGTGCGACCCGGCCTTCTGGGGGGTGCCGACGCAGACGAAGTGGACGTCCGCTGCGGCCACCGCGGCGGCGATGTCCGCCGTGAAGCGGAGCTTGCCGCTGGCCACGTGCTTCGTGATGAGCTCGGGCAGCCCGGGCTCGAAGAACGGGACCTCACCGGCGGAGAGGGCGGCGAGCTTCGACGGGTCGATGTCGACGCCGATGGTCTCGAAGCCCATCTCGGCCATGGCAGCCGCGTGGGTGGCACCGAGGTAGCCGGTGCCGATGACGCTGATGACGGGTGCGGGGCGGGTGTCGGCCGATGCGGTCGACTTCTCGGACTCGCTCATTGCGTGACCTCCTGCAGGTCGTAGTCGATGTCGTTGCGCTTGATGCCCTGGGCGAATGCCTGCAGGGAGTCGGCGCGGGAGTTGAGTCGCCAGTCGTTCGTGGTGCGCTTGCCGTCGACGATGGTCGTCGCGGTCTCGCTGAAGTACGCGAACCCGATGACGTCGGCGTTGGCGGGGTCCGCCAGCGCATCGAACAGCGAGTTGATCCACTGCGTCTTCTGGGGGTCCGAGACGCTGGTCCCGGTCTCGGTCGCCCCGATCTCGTTGAGCATGATGCCCTTGCCCGGCGCGATCTGCCGGAGCTGCGCGAGTGTCGCTCCGAAGGTGGTCGCGAACGTCGGCTGCTCGGTGGCGTCGCGGTAGTAGCCGCTCATGCCGACCCAGTCGACGTAGTCCGCGCCCGGGTAGTACTGCCGCATGTAGTCCAGCGTCTGGTACTTCGGGTTCCCGAGCTTGTCGATGCGGCTCGGGGACCAGTCCCAGATGACGTAGTCGTTCGCGCCGTTCGCCTGGAAGACGTCGTGCACGTGCTGCCACATCGTCACGTAGGACCCTGCGGCATTCTGCTGGGCATCCCCCTCGGCCCAGTTGTACCAGGAGCCGTTCATCTCGTGGTCGAGACGGATGACCATCGGCTGCCCGTTGGCCGCGAGCGCCTTGGCGTATGCGGTCAGGTAGGCATCGAACGCACCACCGGAGATGTCCTCGTTGGTGTACCCGGGGACGTACTTCTGGTCGTTCCCGGTCTGCGCCGGGACCGTCTCCCACGTCATGAGCGGGACGCGCCCGTTGGCCCACGACCGCTGCACGGCGGTGGCGTTGAAGTCCTGGTCGAAGCCCTGGAAGAAACCGGTCATGTTCGACGCGGTCCCGACCTGCCGGGAGACCTCGTCGTACTCCGCCCAGTTGAAGGGCGACTGCTCGGTGTACAGGCCGTACCAGCGCGACTGCTGCGCGAGGACCTCGGCCTTCGTCGGCGTCACGACCGGGGTGGCACCGGGGTCGGTCGAGGGGCCGGGGTTCGGCTTCGTCGCACCGCCGTTGCCGGAGCCCGACCCGTTGCCGGAACCGGATCCGCTGCCAGACCCGTTGTCCGACGAACCAGACCCGGTCCCGTTGCCGGAACCCGCGCCGGCCCCGCCGGAACCCGAGCCACCGTTGCCGGAACCCGCGGCGTTCACGGTGGACGAGCCTCCCGAGCCCTTCGCGGCACCGAGCTGGGACTGGAGCGACGCGATCTGCGCCTTGAGCTCCGTGATCTGGTCACCACGCGACCCGGCCTGGGCCGTGCGGGAGTCGAGCTTGCCCTCGAGCGCCCAGATGCGCTCCTGGGCGGCGTCGAGCTGCGTCTGCAGCTCGGCAGCAGAGACCTTCTTGGCCTTCGGGGGATCGACGCCGAGCGCGTGGTGCACGGCGGTGGAGACGGGGCCGGCCGGCGAGATCCAGACCGACCAGGTGATGAGTGCCAGGGCGAGCACGATGGCGGTCGTGCCGACGGCCGTCCAGCGGGCGTGCTTGCTCGACTGCGCCCACCAGGTACCCGAGGAACGGATGAAGTCAGACAATGAGGAACGCCTCCAGGGCGAAGATCGCGATGCCGATGCAGTACGGGATCGCTGCGTACGGGTTGTACCGGCGGGCTCGGGCCGCGGCCGGCGCGGCTGCTCGCTGGGCCTCCTGCTGCGCGACCGCGGCTGCGGCCTCGCGGCGGGTGGCGAGCACGGTGGTGGTGGAGTTGGTCGCCGCGTCGGCGCCGAAGAGCTCGTCGAACGCACGGTCCACGGCCACCTGGTCGACGGCCTCGAGCGGGGCGACAGAACCCGACCCGGACGACCCCGCCGCGCGGGCCCGTTCCGCGTCGATCGGGCTCACCGGGACCTGCGCAGTGGACGCGATCGGCTGGGCGGCATCCGCGGGGTCCTCCTGCATCGGGCCACCGGCGTAGGCGCCGGCACGGGTCCCCCAGCCGGACGCGTGCGCCAGGCGGAAGAAGCCGATGAGGCGGATCGGCATGAGGAAGAACGTCGACACGATGATGAACATCGGCAGGCGGAAGAAGTCGCTCGGCTTCTCGGCCAGGTGTCGCATCTGCCGGATCGCCATGCTCAGCACGCTCGAGATCACCATCAGGGCGGCGACGTACACGAAGCCCGTGGAGAAGCCGTACTGGGACAGGATGCCCTGGTACAGGTTCTCGCCCTGACCGGTGAAGGCGCGGTAGATCCAGCCCGCGATCACGCCGAAGAGCATGAACGGCAGGATGATGTCAGTGATGAAGAAGGCCGCCAGGATCGGGGCGTGTCCGAGCATCCACGGGAGCATCCGCAGGGTGTTGTACTGCGAACCGCGTGCCCAGCGGAGCTGCTGCTTGAAGAGCTTCTTCACCTGGAGCGGGGCGTCCGTGTAGACCAGCGAGGTGTACTGGTAGACCGTGCGGTACCCCTCCTTGAGCGTGAGGTTCGTCAGCGTGCGGTCGTCGGAGACCTCGAGGAACACGCCCATGAACTTCTCGTGCATGAACCGGTCCATCACTCGCACGAGGATGTTCCGGCGGAACGCGATGGTGCGCCCGGGCAGGCAGCCGATCTGCCCGAGGACGCTCTGCGCCGGCATCGAGTAGAGCGCCCGCGAGTTCTCGAGCCAGTCGGCCCAGCGGGTGATCCAGCTGCGCTCCGGTTCGAGGATGCGCTGCCGGGTGGTGACACCACCGACGGACTCGTCGGCGAACGGCCGGAGCAGCTCCTCGAGTGCGCCGGGCGTCCAGACCGTGTCCGAGTCGACGAGCACCGTGATGTCGCCGTTCGACATCTCGGTGCCGACCTTGACGGCGTTGCGCTTGCCCGGGATGGGCGTGTGGGTCCAGCGGACGAGCGGGGCGAACTCGTCGCAGACCGCTTCGAGCGCCTCGTTGCGGGCTCCGTTGATGACGACGATGATCTCGCCGGGTCGCTGCTCGACCATGCGCCCGATGACGTCGCGGAACAGGTCGAGCGGTTCGTCCACGACGGGGACGACGACGCTGGTGGTACCGACGAAGGTGCCGGTGAAGGGGCGGTAGCGGGCGGAGATGACGACCTTGAGCAACCAGAGCAACCAGATCACCGCGGAGTACACGGCGAACAGGTAGAACTCGGGATGCCCTTCGACCATCTGCCTGATCTGCAGAATGAAGGTGAACACTGATCCCTGCTTCAACGTTCGAGGTGGAGATTCCGCTTCATCGAGAAATCGGGGCCGGTTCGGGTGAGCCAATTGACGCAAAAGCTGAACGCCGGCGCAACGCGGCCCCCGTCCGGGGGTGTTGCCGGCGCGTTACGGGGTACACACTGGTCCACCTATCGGCGGAGCTGCGCGGTCCCCCGTCGTGCTGACAGCACTCCTGTGGACCGGCTCCGCGTCGTCTCGCGTCCGGAAGGACGACAGGTGCGGCCTGGAGGCACGAATCGTGCGGAAAGGAAAGTCCTGTTCAGGGAGAGGTCACCAGGCGCGTCGGGGGCACCGGAAAAGGTCCCGTTGCGGTCCGGTGGGACTTCGGTCACGGAGCGGTGACGGCGGGCGGCGCGCTTCGAACAGGGGTACGAACGTCGGCCGATCGGGGGACGGAGCGCGACGCGGAGAATTCACCTTCGACGGCTGCTCACCCCGGGCCGTTCCGACGAACCCCGGGCGTGTCGCAGCCCCCGTCCGTGGCGTGCGGGACGGGGTCTCAGGCGCCGTAGAACTCGCGCTCGAACACCTGACGTGCGCGGCGCGTGACGCCGAGGTAGTCGTCCTCGAGCTGGCTCGCGGACCCCGGCGGGTACTCCAGCAGGCGCGCGACCCCTTCGAGCTGCACCCGGGCGATCGGCAGCACGTCCGTGGTCTTGCCGGACCACAGGACGAGCGCGCTGCGGGTACGGGAGGCGAACCGCCACGCCGCACCGAGTCGCTCGCCGTCCTCGGGGGCCACCAGCCCCGCGGCGACCGCTCCGTCGAGCGCTTGGAGCGTCGAAGTCGTGCGGAGTGCCGGGATCTCGAGTGCGTGCTGCAGTTGCAGGAGCTGCACGAACCACTCGACGTCGCTGAGTGACCCGCGGCCGAGCTTGAGGTGTCGCGCCGGGTCGGCACCGCGCGGCAGCCGCTCCGACTCGACCCGGGCCTTGATGCGGCGCACCTCGCGCACCTCGTGCTCGTCGATGCGTTCCGGGTACCGGGTGCGGTCGGCGAGGTGCTCGAAGTCGCGGAGGAGCTGGGCATCCCCCACGGCGCCGCGGGCACGGAGGAGCGCCTGCGCCTCCCACGTGAGCGACCACCGGGCGTAGTAGGCGCCGTAGGACTCGAGCGTGCGCACCACTGGGCCGTTCTTCCCCTCGGGGCGCAGGTCGATGTCGAGGTCGAGCGGGTGGATCGTGTCCTCGGTCAGGCGGTTGAGCTCGCGCACGACGGTCTGGGCTGCGCGGGATGCGACCTCGGTCGGCAGGTCCGGCGCACGGTACACGTAGAGGACGTCGGCGTCCGAGCCGAAGCCGAGCTCCCGGCCGCCGTACCGTCCCATCGCGATGACCCCGAACTCGAAGCCGTCGGGGGCATCGCGGCGGGCAAGGGCGAGGGCACCGGCGAGCGTCGCCTCGGTGACGTCGCTCAGTGCCGGACCGAGGCCGTCGACGTCGAGGTGCCCGAGCACGGCGGCCATGCCGAGCCGCAGGGTCTCCCGCCGGCGGGCCGACCGCAGCAGGGCCGCCGCGCCGTCGACGTCGTTGCCGTGGCGAGCGGTGGTGGCGGTCATCTCGGCCAGGAGCGAGTCGATCGGCCGCGGACGCAGGAGGGCCTCGGGCTCATCGAGCCAGGCCACGGCCTCGGGGAACCGCTCGAGCAGCCCGGACAGGAACGCCGACTCCGACAACACCGTGGTGAGGGAGTGGGCGGCCCCGGACGAGTCACGGAGCATGCGGAGGAACCAGCTCGACTCCCCCAGCGCGTCACTGAGCCGCCGGAAGGCCAGGAGCGCCCGGTCCGGCGCCGGTCCCTCGGCCATCCACCGCAGCAGGACCGGCAGCAGGTTCCGCTGGATGGCGGCGCGCCGGCTCGTGCCCTGCGTGAGCGCCCGGATGTGCCGGACCGCCCCGGCCGGGTCGACGAAGCCGACGCCGGACAGCCGGTCGACCACCTGGTCGTTGGTCAGGACGATCTCGTCCTCGGTCGACGCCACGGCGGAGAGCAGCGGCCGGTAGAACAGCCGCTCGTGCAGCCCGCGGACCTCGAGCTTCACCTGGCGCCACCGGGCCTCCAGCGCCGAGGCCGAGGTCCCCACCCGGCTCGACCGGGCGAGCACCCGCAGTTCTTCCTCGTCGGTGGGCATGCGGTGCGTGCGCTGGAGCCGACGGAGCTGGATCCGGTGTTCGAGCACGCGCAGCAGGGCGTAGTCCGGGCCGAACCGAGCCGCCTCGGCACGACCGACGTACCCGGCGTCGGTCAGCGCGTCCATCGCCTCGAGCGTGGAGCGGACCCGCACCGACTCGTCGTCACGCCCGTGCACGAGCTGCAGGAGCTGCACGGTGAACTCGACGTCGCGCAGGCCACCCGGGCCGAGCTTGAGCTGCCGGTCGACGTCGGCGTCCGGGATGTGTTCGGTGACCCGCTCGCGCATGCGCTGGACCGACTCCACGAACCCGGGGCGCGTCGACGAGTTCCACACGAACGGCGCCACGGCCTCGGCGTAACGGGCGCCGAGGTCGGCGGACCCGGCGATCGGGCGGGCCTTGAGCAGCGCCTGGAACTCCCACGCCTTCGCCCACCGCTCGTAGTAGGCCACGTGCGAGTCGAGTGTGCGCACCAGGGCGCCGTCCTTGCCCTCCGGCCGGAGGTTCGCGTCGACCTCCCACAGGGCGGGTTCGGCGGCGAGGTCGGTGATCACGTGCGTCGCTGCGATCGCGATCCGGGTGGACACGAGCACCGCCCGGTCGGTGGGGACCGCGTTGGTGCCCTCGGTCACGAAGATGACGTCGACGTCGCTGACGTAGTTGAGCTCGCGGGCGCCGGCCTTGCCCATCGCGATGACCGCGAGCGGGGTGGCGGCGACCTCGGCCGCCGGGAACGGGACCTCGCGGCGGGCGACGTCCACCGCGGCGTCGAGGGCGGCCCCGGCGAGGTCGGCCAGACCCGCTGCCACGGCCGGGAACGCGTCGGTCGGCACGGGGTGCAGCACGTCGTACAGGGCGATCTGAGCGAGGTGCCGGCGGTAGCGGACCCGGAGGCGCATCCGGGCGTCCTCGCCGGTCGCGCCGTCGATCGCCTGGGCCAGCGAGGCCGTGTACCGCTCCTGCGACCACGGCGCGCCGACGGGTTCGAGCAGCAGAGCGAGCTCGGCCGGACGACGGTGCAGGAAATCCCCGAGCCCGATCGAGGAGCCGAGCAGGCGCACCAGGCGCTCGGTGGCGGCCTCGTCCGTGAGGACGGGCCGGAGCGCGTCCGGCGAACGCTCGAGCAGCCGCTCCAGCATCCGCAGCGCACCGTCGGGATCGGCGGTACCGCCCCAGAGCACGGCAGACCCACCGACCGGCAGCGGCACGTATGGGCCGAACCGGGCCTCCAGGTCGGCGCTCCGCTCCAGGCTCTCCGAGAGCTCGGCGAACCCCAGGCGGGCCAGCTCGGAGCGTGACGTCGGCGTCCGACCGGTCATGTGGAACGTGCTCCCGAGGGGTCAGGGCGCTCGGTTCTAGAGCGCGCCGAGGTTGGTGTCGAGCTCGAAGGGCGTGACCTGGTCGCGGTAGCGCTTCCACTCCTGCCGCTTGTTGAGCAGCACGAAGTTGAAGACCTGCTCGCCGAGGGTCTCGGCCACCAGCTCGGAGTCCTCCATCAGGCTCAGCGCGTGGTCGAGGCTCGACGGCAGCTGGCTGTAGCCGAGGGCCTTCCGCTCCGAGTCACTGAGGCTCCAGACGTCGTGCTCGGCCTCGGCGGGGAGTTCGTACTCCTCCTCGATGCCCTTGAGTCCGGCTGCGAGCAGCAGCGAGTACGCCAGGTACGGGTTCGCCGCGGAGTCGATGCCGCGGTACTCGATGCGCGACGACTGGCCCTTGTTCGGCTTGTAGAGCGGGACACGGACCAGGGCCGAGCGGTTGTTGTGGCCCCAGGTCACGAACGACGGGGCCTCGTCACCGCCCCAGAGGCGCTTGTACGAGTTGACGAATTGGTTCGTCACCGCGGTGATCTCCGGCGCGTGCTTGAGCACACCCGCGATGAAGTGCTTGGCGGTCTGCGAGAGCTGGTACTCCCCGCCGGCCTCGTAGAAGGCGTTCTGATCGCCCTCGAAGAGCGAGACGTGGGTGTGCATGCCGGACCCGGGCTGACCGGAGATCGGCTTCGGCATGAACGTCGCGTAGACGCCCTGCTCGATCGCGACCTCCTTCACCACGGTGCGGAAGGTCATGATGTTGTCCGCCATGGTCAGCGCGTCGGCGTAGCGGAGGTCGATCTCGTTCTGTCCGGGGCCGGCCTCGTGGTGGCTGAACTCCACCGAGATGCCGAGGTCCTCGAGCATCCGGACGGAGCGGCGCCGGAAGTCGTGGGCGCTGCCGCCGGGGACGTTGTCGAAGTAGCCGGCCTGGTCGACGGGCTGCGGGCCGCCGTCCTTCCACTCGCGGCTCTTGAGCAGGTAGAACTCGATCTCGGGGTGCGTGTAGAACGTGAACCCGCGGTCGCTCGCCCGGGCCAGCGTGCGCTTCAGCACGTTGCGGGGGTCGGCCACGGCGGGCTGCCCGTCCGGCGTCGTGATGTCGCAGAACATCCGGGCGGTGGGGTCGATCTCGCCGCGCCACGGGAGGATCTGGAACGTCGAGGGGTCCGGGTGCGCCAGCACGTCGGCCTCGTACGAGCGGGTCAGGCCCTCGATCGCGGAGCCGTCGAACCCGATGCCCTCGGCGAAGGCGCCCTCGACCTCGGCCGGGGCGATCGCCACCGACTTCAGCGTCCCGATGACGTCCGTGAACCAGAGTCGGATGAACTTGATGCCGCGCTCCTCGATGGTGCGGAGCACGAAGTCCGTCTGCTTGTCCATGCACGACCTTTCCGTGGATCGGGTGGCCGCTGGAGGGCCAGGTCCCAGGCTAGTGGTCGGGCGCTGTCAGCGGGGGCGTGCGACGCGCCGTCACCGTGCGGTCGTCAGCGGTCCTCGGCGTCCCACTTCTCGTTGTTCGCGGCGATGCGGTCGAGCGCGTGCTGCGCCTCCTCGCGCGTCGCGAACGGACCGATCCGGTCGCGCTGCGGGGACTGCGGGCCCTGCTCGACCTGACCGGTCTTGTCGTTGAACCACCACTGGGACTCGATGCGTTCTTCGCTCATGTCGCCCACCGTACCCAGGTCACGGCCGGGAGGCCCGGTGCCGGTCCGGCGGGACCGGCACCGGGCCTCCCGGGGGTCGCGCCCACCACGTCGGGCCGCACCGTGGGGCCGTTGCGCTCGGCGCGTCGCGCCGCGGCTAGAGTGGTCCGCATGCCCCGGGACGAACACGGACACCTGACCGCCGGCCGTATCTCCCCGCACCGCGCCGTCCCGAAGGACATCGAGCGTCCGGAGTACGTCGGGAAGGTCGCGCCCCACGAGCACGGACTCGGTGACACCTACACCCCGGACGAGGTCGAACGCATCCGCGTGGCCGGGCGCATCGCGTCGCAGGCCATCGACGCCGTCGGGGCCGCCATCCGTCCCGGCGTCACCACCGACGAGCTCGACCGCATCGGCCACGAGTACGTCGTCGCGCACGGGGCCTACCCCTCCACCCTGGGCTACCGCGGGTACCCGAAGTCGCTGTGCTCCAGCCTGAACGAGGTCATCTGCCACGGCATCCCCGACGACACCGTCCTGCAGGAGGGCGACCTCGTCAACATCGACATCACCGCCTACAAGGACGGCATGCACGGTGACACGAACCGGACGTTCGTCGTCGGCCAGGCCGCTCCCGAGGTGTCGGACCTGGTGACACGGACCGAAGAAGCACTGCGCCGCGGCATCAAGGCCGTCGCCCCCGGTCGCCAGGTGAACGTCATCGGCCGCGCGATCGAGGCGTACGCGAAGCGCTTCGGCTACGGCGTCGTCCGGGACTACACCGGCCACGGCGTCGGTCGGGCCTTCCACTCGGGCCTGATCATCCCGCACTACGACGCGCCGCAGTACGACACGGTGATCGAGCCGGGCATGGTGTTCACCATCGAGCCCATGCTCACGCTCGGCGGCATCGAGGCCGACATCTGGTCGGACGACTGGACCGTCTCGACGCGCGACAAGTCGTGGACCGCGCAGTTCGAGCACACCCTCGTCGTCACCGAACGCGGCGCGGAACTGCTCACCGTCTCCTGACCGGCCCCTCTTCCTGACCGGGCACCTCTTCCTGACCGGGCACCTCCGGCAGGCAACCGAAAGGCACGACAACCTCATGACCTCCCTCGCAGTCGGCGTCGACATCGGTGGTACGGGCATCAAGGGCGCGATCGTCGACGTCGCCTCTGGTGCACTCACCACGGACCGCATCAAGAAGGCCACCCCGGAGGGCGGCAAGCCCCAGGACATCACCGCGGTCGTGAAGGAGATCATCGGCGAGCTCGCTCCGGCCGACGACGTCGCCGTGGGCGTGTGCTTCCCCGCGATCGTGCGGGACGGCAAGACGATGTCCGCCGCGAACGTCTCGAAGAAGTGGATCGGCTTCGAGGCCGAGGCCCTGTTCGAGAAGGAGCTCGGCCGCCCGATCCACTTCGTGAACGACGCCGACGCCGCCGGGTTCGCCGAGCAGCAGTTCGGCGCCGCGAAGGGCCGGGCCGGCCTGGTCATCGTGACCACGCTCGGCACCGGCATCGGCACCGCGCTCATCAACGACGGCGTCCTGATCGTCAACTCTGAGCTCGGGCACCTGGAGATCGAGGGGCACGACGCCGAGTCCCGCGCCTCGTTCGCCGCCAAGGAACGCGACGACCTGTCGTGGAAGCACTGGGCGAAGCGGCTGCAGAAGTACTACTCGACCCTCGAGGCGCTGCTCTCCCCCGAGCTGTTCGTCGTCGGCGGCGGGGTCTCGAAGCAGTACGAGGAGTTCCTCCCGCTGCTCGACCTGCAGGCGGAGATCATCCCGGCGACGCTCCGCAACAACGCCGGCATCATCGGCGCTGCGACCCTCGCCGCGCGCAGCGTCTAGTCCTGGTCGAACCGGGCGTACCTGGTCGAATCGGGCGTACCTGATCGGAACTTCCGACCAGGTACGCCCGTTCTCATCAGGTACGCGTGTGCGTCGGGTGCCCCTCGCATCGGGCACCGCGAGCCGGGTAGACTCACTGCAGCGAATGGGTCGGTGAGACGGTCGCGTCGCTCCCCCGGGAGCGCCGAGGAACGTCCGGGCTCCACAGAGCAGGGCGGTGGGTAACACCCACCCGGAGCAATCCGCGAGACAGTGCCACAGAAAGCAGACCGCCGGCGGCAACGTCGGTAAGGGTGAAACGGTGGTGTAAGAGACCACCAGGGGTCCGGGTGACCGGATCCGCTCGGTAAACCTCGCCCGGAGCAAGGTCAGACAGAGGACGCTGAGGCTGCTCGCCGAGTCCTCGGGTAGACCGCTGGAGGCCGACGGCAACGTCGGTCCGAGAGAGATGGCCGTCACCGCCGTGCAAGCGGCGGGACAGAACCCGGCGTACGGCCGGCCCATTCGCCCTTCTCCGTGCCGCGTTGTCCTGCGCGAGCGGCGCGCGCGGTCACGACTCCCCGCTCAGCTTCGCCGAGTGGTCACCAACTGTCGGCCGGCGCCACCACAGCCGACAGTTCGTGACCTCTCGGAGCGACGCGAGCGACGCGTTGCGACCAGCCTCCGACGGACGGGAGGCGCGGTGCCAGCTGGCACCGCGCCTCCCGTCCGTTCGGGTCGGGTCGGGTCGGGTCGGGTCGGGTCGGGTCGGGTCTGGTCTCAGTCCACGGGACGCGCCAGCGCGGCCGTCACCGACTTCGAGAGCACGAGGGTGATGCCGAGGAGCGCCGGGATGAGCAGGACCCAGCCGACCGCGGCGACGCGGAAGACGCCCTGGAACGCGCCGATCGCGACGGCGCCCTGCAGGACCTGCCACACGATGATGCCGGATCGCACCCACGACCGGCTCCACCACAGGCCGTTCAGCAGCGCACCGAGCCAGAGCGCGGCGAGGGCCACGAGGACCGTGAGCGCGATCCCCGAGGCGATGCTCGCAGCCGGGGCGACGAGCAGTTCCACGATCAGGACGACCGTCACCACCACGAGCGCGAGGAACTCGAGGCCGACCACGGCGAGCAGCCCCAGCAGGGCGGGTGATCGCGACGCGGCGCGGGCGGAGGGATCGACGTCGTTCGGGATGTCGTCGTGCACAGTGATCCTCCAGCATTGCAACCCTTGATTTGGCCCTACCAGTATGGAACGATATTGGAGGTCGTTTGGACGGCACGATGTGGTGTGCGTCTCCCGTGGTTCATCGCTCCTCCCCCGAGCGTCACGCGGGCGTCAGACTCGCTTCCAGCGGACTCCTCCCCCACAGTTGTCCCCTTCATGCCGCATGCATGTACAGCGTTCCGATCCCCCGAACCACGGCCCCGGCCTGCCGTTCGAGCATCGACATCAAGGAGCACCACACATGGACTGGCGTGACAAGGCTGCCTGCCTCACCGCGGACCCCGAGCTCTTCTTCCCCGTCGGGAACACCGGGCCCGCCGTCGACCAGATCGAGAAGGCCAAGTCGGTCTGTGCTCGCTGCACGGTCACCGAGATGTGCCTGCAGTACGCTCTCGAGAACAACCAGGATGCCGGTGTCTGGGGCGGCCTCAGCGAGGACGAGCGTCGTGCGCTGAAGCGTCGCGCCGCCCGTGCCCGCCGAGCCTCCTGACCCGGACCGTCCGACACCACGACGCCCGCCGCCCCCTTGGGACGGCGGGCGTCGTCGTGCGCGCGGCGGCGGGGAGCGGGGAGCGGCTAGCGGGGAGCGCAGATGGAACCAGGTTCCGGGCACAGCACCGTGGAATCCCGCGGTGCAGTGTCCGGAACCCGGTTTCCGGAGGGGTGCTACTGGCCGGCGGATGACTCCGCGGGGGCGGTCAACCAGCGGAACGGGATGCTGATCGTCACCTCGGTACCGCTGCCGGTCAGGGTGTGCCAGTCGATGGTGCCGCCGAGCTCGCCCTGGATGAGCGTGCGGACGATCTGAGTACCGAGGCCGGAGCCGACCTTGCCCTCCGGCAGCCCGACACCGTTGTCGCGGACCTCGATCTCCAGGTGGTCCTCGAAACGGCGGGCCACGATCTCGACCTCGCCGTCGCGGCCGTCGAGCCCGTGCTCGACGGCGTTCGTGACCAGCTCGGTGAGCCCGAGGGCGAGCGGCGTCGCGGCCTCGGAGGGCAGCACCCCGAACTCGCCGGTCTTCTTCGGGTGCACGGTGGTGTTGTGCGAGGCCGCGACCTCGGTGACGAGCTTCAGCACCGAGTCGAAGACCTCGTCGAAGTCGACCGTCTGACTGAGTCCGCTCGACAGCGTGTCGTGCACGACGGCGATCGCAGCGACCCGGCGCATGGCGTTCTGCAGCGAGGTCCGTGCCTCGTCCGAGTGCGTGCGGCGCGCCTGGATGCGGAGCAGTGACGCCACCGTCTGCAGGTTGTTCTTCACGCGGTGGTGGATCTCGCGGATCGTGGCGTCCTTGGTGATGAGCTCGCGCTCCTGGTGCCGGAGCTCCGACACGTCGCGGCAGAGCACGATCGCACCGATGCGCTCACCGTGGTCACGGAGCGGGATCGAGCGGAGCGACACCGTCACGCCCTTCGACTCGATGTCCGCCCGCCACGGGGCGCGGCCGGTGACCACGAGCGGAAGCGACTCGTCGACGTCGAGCTGCGCGCCGATGAGCTCGGTGGTGACCTCGGCCAGGGACTTCCGCTCGAGTTCGCCCTCGAAGCCCATGCGGTTGAACGCGCTGAGCCCGTTCGGACTCGCGAAGGTGACGATGCCGGCGGTGTCGAGCCGCAGCAGGCCATCGCTCGCGCGGGGCGCACCGCGACGGGGACCCGCGGGTGCGCCGAGGTCGGGGAAGTCTCCGGTCGCGATCATGCCGAACAGGTCGTTCGCGCTCGCGGTGAAGTTGAGCTCCTGGCGGCTCGGGGTCCGCATCTCGTCCTGGTTGGAGTGCCGGGTGACGACGGCGATCGGGCGCTCGGTCGTCTCCGCGCTCTTCGCACTCAGGCGGCGGAGCACCGGGATCGCACGCACGCGGGTCGGGGTGTCCTCGTACCAGTCGGGCTCGGCGGAGTCGACGACCTTCGCCGCGGCGAAGCTCTCCGTCACCTGTCCGCGCCACTCCTCGCGGATCTCCTGTCCGACGATGTCGCGGTAGAACAGCGTCGCCGCGGAGCTCGGTCGGGCGTGTGCGACGGCGACGAACGAGCCGTCCTCGGCCGTCGGGACCCAGAGCACCATGTCTGCGAAGGACAGGTCGGCGAGGAGCTGCCAGTCCCCCACCAGCAGGTGGAGCCACTCCACGTCTGCTTCCGAGGAACGGCCTTGCGCGAGGACGAGGTCACTGAGGGTCGACACCCGGCCAGTCTAGGTCCGCCGCCTTGTGGAGAATGTCGCACTGTCCACAGGACCAAGGCGTGCAAATATCGTATGTTGCACGCCGCATACGCTCGCTGCACCGACGGAAGGGGTACGGGTGGCAGAGCAGGCACGCCGGATGGAAGAGGCGACGACGACGGCGCACCCACCACCGCTCCGGATCGTCGGCCCGGAGTCCGAGACCGCGCCGGCGGCTGATCCCCCCGACCCGTCCGCGACCGCGCGTGCGCTCGGTCTCTGCGTCGCCGAGGTCCTGACGGGATCGCGCGAGGTCGACAGCATCGCGCGGTGGATCACCGACGACGTGCAGCGGCACCTGCAGCAGCGAGCAGCGGTCGCCGCGCACGCCAGGTCCGCGGGTCGCCGTTCACGGGCACGTCCGATCCTGCGGGTGGGCAGCGTCATCGTCTGTCGCCCGGCGGACGGCGTCGCCGAGGCGACGGTGGTCGTGCACACCCGAAGCCACGCCCGGGCGGTGGCCATGCGACTCGAGGAACGGCATGGCAGGTGGCGGGCGACCGCGATCGGGGTCCTGTAGCGCAGGCGTTCCGACGGACGCGGGCGCCCCGCTCAGCGGCGATGCGAAGAAGCATCGCGCGGGGCGCGCCGACCGAGCACGCGAGGGAGGCGCGGTGCCAGCCGGCACCGCGCCTCCCGTCCGTCGCAGCGGACGCTAGTTCTTCTTGGCGGCCTGTCGACGCTCGGCGCGGTTGCTCGCGGCGGCCTGGCCGGATGCGGTGGCCGCGTTGCCGAACGCGGAACCCTGCTCAGGCTCGGCGGCTGCCTCAGCCTCGGCCTGGGCGCGCTGCGCACGAGCAGTCGCTGCCTGCTCGAGACGGCCCTGCTCGTCACGGACCTCGACCTCGCCGTCGATCGACGGTGCCGAGTACTCGAGGCCGGACACCTCGTCCTCGCCGAGGCCCTTGGCCTCGATGACGGCGTTCTCGCCGTCGGACTGCACCTGCACCTCGAGGTTGAACAGGTAGCCCACGGACTCTTCGCGGATCTGTCCCATCATCGTCTGGAACAGGGCGTACCCCTCGCGCTGGTACTCGACCAGCGGGTCACGCTGTGCCATCGCACGGAGGCCGATGCCGTCCTTCAGGTAGTCCATCTCGTACAGGTGGTCGCGCCAGCGGCGGTCGATCACCGAGAGCACCACGCGACGCTCGAGCTCGCGCATCGCCTCGTCGCCGAGGAGCTCTTCGCGCTGCTGGTAGGCGAGCTTCGCGTCGGAGAGGATCTCGCGGGCGAGGAAGTCACGCGACGCCTTGCCCTTCGAGCCGGCCTCGGTGATGACCTCGTCGATGGAGATCGAGATCGGGTAGAGCGTGCCGAGCTCGGTCCACATCGCGTCGAGGTCCCAGTCGTCCGGCGAGCCCTCTCCGGTGTGGGTGTCGATGACGTCGTCGATGACGGCCTTGAGGAACGACTGCGCGCGGTCGTGCAGGTCGTCGCCCTCGAGGATGTGCCGGCGGTCGCTGTAGATCGCCTCGCGCTGGCGGTTCAGCACGTCGTCGTACTTCAGGACGTTCTTGCGGATCTCGGCGTTCCGGCCCTCGACCTGCGCCTGGGCGGAGCGGATGGCGCGCCCGACGAGCTTGTTCTCGATCGCCAGGTCGTCCGGCACGTTCGAGCGGCCCATCAGGCTCTCGGCGGCACCGGAATTGAACAGGCGCATCAGGTCATCGGTGAGCGACAGGTAGAACCGGCTCTCGCCCGGGTCCCCCTGACGGCCGGAACGACCGCGCAGCTGGTTGTCGATGCGGCGCGACTCGTGGCGCTCGGTCCCGAGCACGTACAGGCCACCGACTTCGCGGACCCTGTCACCCTCGACCTCGACCTCGGCCTTCACCGCCGCGAACACGTCGTCCCACGCGGCCTCGTACTCGTCGGGCGTCTCCGTCGGCGAGAGCCCCTTGGCGTGCATCTCCTGCACGGCGAGGAACTCCGCGTTGCCACCGAGCATGATGTCGGTCCCGCGACCGGCCATGTTCGTCGCGACGGTGACGGCACCGAAACGACCGGCCTGGGCGACGATCGCGGCTTCACGCGCGTGGTTCTTCGCGTTGAGGACCTCGTGCTTGACGCCCTTCTTCGCGAGGAGCTTCGACAGGTACTCGGACTTCTCGACGCTCGTGGTGCCGACGAGGACGGGCTGACCCTTCTCGTGGCGCTCCGCGATGTCCTCGGCGACCTGCTCGAACTTCGACTTCTCGTTCTTGTAGACGAGGTCGGTCTGGTCGATGCGCTGCATCGGCTTGTTCGTCGGGATCGGGACCACGCCGAGCTTGTAGGTCGACATGAACTCGGCCGCCTCGGTCTCGGCGGTACCGGTCATGCCGGAGAGCTTCTGGTAGAGGCGGAAGTAGTTCTGCAGCGTGACCGTGGCGAGGGTCTGGTTCTCCGCCTTGACCTCGACACCTTCCTTCGCCTCGATCGCCTGGTGGATGCCCTCGTTGTAGCGGCGACCCATCAGGATGCGGCCGGTGTGCTCGTCGACGATGAGCACCTCGCCGTTCATCACGACGTAGTCCTTGTCGCGCTTGAACAGGGCGACGGCCTTGATGGAGTTGTTCAGGAACGAGATGAGCGGGGTGTTCGCCGACTCGTACAGGTTGTCGATGCCGAGGTAGTCCTCGACCTTCTCGATGCCGGGCTCGAGGACACCGACCGTGCGCTTCTTCTCGTCGACCTCGTAGTCCTCGCCCGGGGTGAGGCGCTTCGCGATGGAGGCGAACTCGGTGAACCAGCGGTTGGCCTCGCCCGAGGACGGGCCAGAGATGATGAGGGGCGTGCGGGCCTCGTCGATGAGGATCGAGTCGACCTCGTCCACGACCGCGAAGAAGTGTCCGCGCTGCACCATGTCGGAGGACTGCCACGCCATGTTGTCGCGCAGGTAGTCGAAGCCGAACTCGTTGTTCGTGCCGTACGTGATGTCCGCGGCGTACTGCTCGCGGCGCTCCGCCGGAGTCTGGTTCGCGATGATGCAGCCGGTCGTCATGCCGAGGGCGCGGAAGACGCGGCCCATGATCTCGGACTGGTAGGACGCCAGGTAGTCGTTCACGGTGATGACGTGCACACCGCGCGACGGGATCGCGTTGAGGTAGGCGGCCGTGGTGGCGACGAGGGTCTTGCCCTCACCGGTCTTCATCTCGGCGATGTTGCCGAGGTGCAGCGCAGCGCCACCCATGAGCTGCACGTCGAAGTGCCGCATGCCGAGGGTGCGCTTCGCCGCTTCGCGCACAGCGGCGAAGGCCTCGGGCAGGAGGTCGTCGAGGGTCTCGCCGTTGGCGTACCGCTCGCGCAGCTCCTTGGTCTCGTCGTGGAGTTCCTCGTCGGTGAGGCTCGAGAAGTCGTCCTCGAGGTCGTTGATCGCCGAGGCGTACACCTTCAGCCGACGGAGGGTTCGTCCTTCGCCGATGCGGAGGACCTTCTCCAACACGTTTGCCACGTGAGCTCCTTACGAGGTCGTCGCGCGCGACCTGCGCGCCCGATCGACCAGTCATGCTAGCAACCCGCGGCCACCCTGCGCTGTGAGCGCCGCTGGTCGGGGTGACACAGGTGTGCGCGGCCCGCGAACGGACCGCGCACACGGTGCGGAACGGCGTCCGCGTCGTTCGGGTCAGGCCGTCGCCGCGGCCCGCTCCGCGTCAGCCGGGGCCTGGGAGCGGGGCACCTCGTCGATGCCGATCACGCCGTAGTCCCAGCCCTTGCGGCGGTACACGACGCTCGGACGGTGGGTCTCGGCGTCCACGAACAGGTAGAAGTCGTGCCCGACGAGCTCCATGAAGTAGAGGGCGTCGTCGACGGTCATCGGGGCGGCCTCGAACACCTTGTGCCGGATGACGACGGGGCTGTAGACCTCGTCCTCTTCGTCGGCACCCTGGTCGTCCACGACCGGGACGGCACCGGTCGCGACGTCCTCGATGAGCTTGCCGTCGGCGGGAACGACCCCCATGCCGTCGAAGCCGCTGCCGGCAGCCTCGGCCACCGAGGTGGGGCGGTGACGACCGTGGTGCACCTTGCGGCGGTCGCGCGCCCGACGGAGGCGCTCCATGATCCGCGCGAAGGCGAGGTCGAAGGCGGCGTACTTGTCGGACGCCGCGGACTCGGCCCGCACGAGCGGCCCCGGTCCGATCAGTGTGAGCTCCACGCGGTCCTCGCCCTGGCTGCCGCTCGACTTCTCGTTGTGGCGGCTGATGCGCACCTCGAACGCGAGGGCGCGGTCGGCGAGCACGTCGATCTTCTCGGACTTCTGTTCGACGTAGGTGCGGAATCGGTCGGTGACCCCGACGTTCCGGCCCGTGATCGTCACGTCCATGTGGCGGCTCCCATCCAGTGTCGGCGCGTCGCCTCCGTCCGGCGACCCGAACGCCTTGCCGCGAGGCTAGCCCCGAGCACCTGTCCGCGTCACGGGCCCGCCGCGAGTCCACCGGACACTCACCGGACGCTCAGGGGACACCGGGTGTTCACCACAGCGCTCAGTCGTCGACGCTCGCGACGGCGACGCAGCGCACGACCCGGCCACCGCCCGCACGGACCGCGCGGACCCCTTCGGCCATGGTGACGCCGGTCGTCACCACGTCGTCGACCAACACGACGTCCTGCCCGGTGACGCCGGACGCCCGGAGCGTGCCGACGGTGGCCGCGACCCGTTCGACCGCCGAACGCTCCTTCTGTCCGTGACCGGCTCGGGCGCGACCGGCACGCGTCCGTCGGAGCTGCCCGGTGCGCCGGGCCCCGCCGCGGGCGAGCAGCAGCACCACCGGGTCGAACCCGCGGCGCCGGGCACCGGCGGGCGACGGCGGTATCCGGAGTACCACGGCACCCGCCGGGGCCTCCGCGAGCGCCGCCCGGAGGAGCGCGCCGAACCGGACACCGAGCGGGCGGGCGACGTCGACGCGGCCGCGGAGCTTCAGCTCGAGCAGCAGGATGCGGACGAGCCCCTCGTACTCGTACGCCGCATCGAGCCGGACGCCGGCGACGAGCCGGACCCGGCGGGGCGTGGCGGCGAGGACGGCACGGCACGGTGGACAGAGCGCGTGGTCCGGCTGCCCGCACCCCAGGCAGGCGACCGGCAGGAACAGGCCGAGCACGGCGAGCAGCGCGTCGCGCCACGGGGTCGGAACGTTGTGCTGGGGCATGTCACGAGTGTGCAATCGACCACGGGGTGGCGGGGAGCGGCCTGGCGGAACGTGGACGGGCCTCCCCGCCGGGTCGGGTGTGGAGGACCGGCGGCCGTGCCGGACCGCGCGCGCCTCGGCCCCGGTTCCTGCACCCGCGCTGCACCCGCACCCGTCAGCGCTGGACGCCGAGTACGTCGGCGCTGACGCCCGTCGAGTCCCACCCGCCGCCGGTCGACTGCAGCACCGATCCGTTCGACATCCGCAGCAGCAGCGACCCGCCGCTGCCACCGCTGATCGCGGTCGCACGGCCGTCCGGCTTCGGCAGGGTGCTCGACTTCCCACCGATCGTCGTCCTGACGATGTTCGGTCCGGCGGTGGTCTGCCCGACCGAGGCGACGTCGGTGTCGTTCACCCATGCGGCGCCGACCGCGGTGCCGCTTGCCGACTGCACGCGCACGGGGGAACCGAACGACGTCGGTGAGCGGTCGGAGCCGCGGAGGATCGCCATCACATACAGGCCGGGGCCGTCGTCCGTCTCGATGAGCGCCAGGGCCCTGGTGGAGTCACGGGAGACCTGGAACGACACGAGGTCGCCGCGCGGGAGCGTGGTGGTCACCTGGTGGGGGTCGCCGCCCAGGCCGTAGGCGGTGATGCGGCGGGTGTCGGACTGCTGCCCGACCCAGACGAAGCCGAGGTCGTCGACGGCGGGGGCGACGAGGTCCTCGCGGGCGTCGATGCGCAGGCGGTCCTTGCCACGGACGACCACGACGCCGTCACGGTTGCCGACGGCGGCGGTGGTGCCGGACGCCGACAGGGAGATCGACGCCGGGTCGAGACGCGCGATGGCCTCTCCGACGCCGCTGCCGAGTTCGGCGACCTTCCCCGTCCCCGCTGCCGCGTAGCCGACGACGCCGTCCTCCTCGACGAGGGGCCGGGGGTCGACGTCGGGGTTCTGCTGCGCGTCGGCACCGCCCGAGTCGGAGACGGAGAGGGCGGCACCCTCGATGGTCATCGAGACCGACGAGACGGTGGCGACCGAGGCGAGCGACTTGCTGAGTTGCTCGCGCATCCGCACCTTGTCCACCGTGCTCGCGCGGAGGGCGTCGCTCGACAGGTCGACGAGGGCGGTGCCGCTGTCGACGGTCACGGCGTTCAAGGACAGCTGGGTGCCCTCCGGGAACGAGGAGACGACAGCACCCCTGAGCCAGTCGGCGGGGCCGGCGAGCAGCGCGCTCGCGATGCGGGTGCTCGTCGAGGACCGCGCGAGGAACCACCGTTGGTCGGGCACGAGGTACCGGTAGGTGGGGTCGTAGAAGTACAGGGCGTGCGGCTGGAACACCGACTCGAAGCTCACCGGCGACAGGATGACGCCGTCGGGGGCGTAGGCGATGCGCCACTCGCCGTCCTCGCGGACGAACTGGAACGTCAGGGTCGACGAGGTGGGGCGGACCGCCTGGGTGTACTCCCCCTCGGAGTCGACCGTCGCGCTGGCCGTCAGCGTGTAGGTCAGCTCACGGTCGTCGGCTCGCTCGACGGTGCCACTGCCGTCGCGGATCGTGACGCCCTGGCGCGGGTTCCACTGCTGGGAGAAGTCCGAGGCGAGGAACTGCCGCGCGATCGCGTAGTCGTCCTGGGCGCCGGTGGCGGCGGCGATGAACCCGCGGAGGATGGCGGTCTGGTCCGACCCGGTGATCGGCTTGTCCGGACGGAAGTCGACGCCGGACAGCGACTCGTCCTCGATCGTCTGACCGGTGCGCACCGCCCCGTCGGTGGGGATGGCCGCGCAGGCGGTGACCGCGAACAGGCTGACCGCCGCGAGCGCGACGGCGAGGACGTGGCGGATCCGGTGGCGCATCAGGGCTCCTCTCGCACGGCGCGGGGGCCGTCGTACGACTCGTCGAGCGCGGGCAGGGGGATCGCCGACGTGGCGGTGGTCCCCTGCTCGTTGCGGGGAAGGGTGAGGACGAACGTCGACCCTGCACCGGGGCGCGACCACACGTCGATGCGGCCGCCGTGCAGCTTGGCGTCGCCCAGGCTGATCGCGAGGCCCAACCCGGTGCCGCCGATGGTGCGCTTGCGGCTCGGGTCCGCGCGCCAGAACCGGTCGAACACCCGCGCGGCGTCCTCGGGCGGCATCCCCACGCCCTGGTCGCGGACCGCGATCGCGACGGTGCGGGCGTCGCTGTCGACGACGACCTGCACGGGCTTCGCGTCGCCGTGCTCGATGGCGTTGCCGACGAGGTTGCGGAGGATGCGGCGGACGCGCTTGGCGTCGAGGCGCATGGTGGTGTGGCCGCCGGGGGTGGCGAGCTGTAGGCCGATCCCCGCGCGTTCTGCGAGCGGCCGGAACTCCTCGACGATGTCGGCGGCGAGCGCCGCCGGCAGGACGGGCTCGGTGTCGAGCTGCACGGCCTGCGCGTCGTACCGGGAGATCTCGAGCAGGTCGGCGAGGAGCAGCTCGAACCGCTCCACCTGGGCGTGCAGGAGCTCGGCGGACCGGCCGACCGAGGGTTCGAAGGCGTGCCGGGAGTCGTAGAGCATGTCCCCGGCGAGCCGGATCGTGGTGAGCGGCGTGCGGAGCTCGTGTGACACGTCGGACACGAACCGCTGCTGCACGCGGGACAGCTCGGCGAGCTGGGTGATCTGCCGGCTCACGGCCTCGGCCATGCCGTTGAAACTCCTCGCCAGCGTCGCGAGGTCGTCCTGGCCGCGCACCGGGATGCGTTCGTCGAGCCGCCCCGCCGCGATCTTCCGGCTCGTCTCCGCCGCTCCGCGGATCGGCACGACGACCAGACGGACGACGAGCGAGGTCACCAGGGCGATGAGCACCATGAGCGCGACGCCGCCGATGGAAAGCGTCTGCGACACGAAGTCGAGGGTCTGCTGCGCGTCCGACAGCTCGTAGACCAGGTAGAGCTCGTACTGGCCGGCGCTGGGGATCTGCAGCGTGGACCCGACGGCGAGACCCGGCACCTTCCGCCCGTCGTCCTCGAGCTGCACCGGTTGCAGGCTGAGGCGACCGGTGTTCTTCCCCACCTCTCGCCGCAGGGCGTCGGTGATCACCGCGTCCGGGAAGCCCTGGCTGGCGATGGTCTGCAGTGCCTGCGGGGTCGACTGGTCCGGGCTCCGCTCGATAGCGATGCTCGTGCCGCCCGGGCTGGTGGTGTTCGACAGGATCGCCTGCTGCGCCTCGTTCTGCAGGGTCTCGAGTTCGGACTGGTTGTTGTCCTCGGCGGCGGTCGCTGCGTCGAAGATGCCCTGCGCCACGATGGTGGCCCGGGCCGACTCCGACTCGATCTGGTCACGGCGCTGCGAGTAGACGTTCGTCGAGATGCTCACCATGACCGCGGTGCCGATGATCCCGACGGCGAGCCCGGTCGTCATCACGGTGATCGCGACGGACCGGAACATGAGGGAGCGCCGCCACAGGAACGCGACGGGCCGCCATCCTCGACGCAGCCAGCGCCGCAGGCGACGCCGGCCGCGCCCCACCACGCCGATGGAGACGGTGGCGCCGCTGGCCGAGCGCGACGAGCGCGGCACGGGCTTCAGGCTCCTCCGGCGCGGTACCCGACGCCGCGGACCGTGGTGACGGTCTTCGGGTTGTCCGGGTCGTGCTCGATCTTCGCGCGGAGGCGCTGCACGTGCACGTTCACCAGCCGGGTGTCGGCCTTGTAGTGGTAGCCCCAGACCTGCTCGAGCAGCATCTCCCTGGTGAACACCTGGTTCGGCTTCTCGGCGAGTGCCCGGAGCAGGTCGAACTCGAGCGGGGTGAGCGCGATGACCGTGTCGCCGCGGCGGACCTCGTGCCCGGCGACGTCGACGGTGACGTCCCCGACGTGCAGCACGGTGGCGTCGGTCGCGCTCGGCCGCAGCCGGGTGCGGATGCGTGCGACGAGCTCCTTCGGGTTGAACGGCTTCACGACGTAGTCATCGGCGCCGTTCTCGAGGCCGGCGACGACGTCGGCGGTGTCGCTCTTCGCCGTGAGCATGATGATCGGCGTGCCGCTCTCGGCACGGATGCGCTTGCACACCTCGATGCCGTCGATGCCCGGGAGCATCACGTCGAGCAGCACCAGGTCAGGCTTGGTGGCGTGGAACGCGTCGACCGCGTCGTTGCCGTCGGCGCTGAACTCGGGCTCGTACCCCTCGGAGCGGAGCACGATGCCGATCATCTCGGAGAGGGCCTGGTCGTCGTCGACGACGAGGATGCGCGGTGTCATGTGATCTGGACTCCGGGTGGCGTGCGGCGGTGCCGGGATCGGCACGTGTCCCCTCACGATAGCCGAGGCCCCGTCGCGCAGCGTTTTCCGCCAGGATGGGGGCGGACCGCACGTCGCAGCGCGGTCCGACACGACGAGGGGGCTGAGGTCATGTCCGATTGGCACACACCGGGTGGGCAGCAGGGTGGGCAGACGCCGCCCGCGTCCGGACCGGCGCAGGGCGCTGGACCCCAGCCTGGAGGCCCGCCCCGCTTCTCCGTGCCGCCACCGCCCGCCACGGTGCCGAGCGGGCACGGGCCGGGTTTGCCGGGTCATGCCCGCCCGCCCGCCGGCTCGCGTCCGGTGATCCCGCTGCGCCCGCTCGGGCTCGGCGACGTGCTCGCCGGCGCGTTCACCGTCTTCCGACGGAACGCCCGCGTGCTGCTGCTGTGGAGCGTGCTGCTGAGCGGCGTGCTCGGCCTGCTCTCGACGTTGGCCAGCACCTTCGGCCAGCAGGCCCTGCAGTCGCGGATGTTCTCCGCCCTCGACGGCGGCAGCGGCGCGGAATCGGTCATCGCCGGCTCGGTCACGCTCTGGGCGCTGCTCGCCGTCGGGCTGCCGTTCCTGGCGTACCTCGGCCGTGGGTTCCTCGTGGCTCCGGTCGCCGCCGACACCGGGCAGCGGGTCCTCGGGCGCCGCGCGACCTTCCGCGGCCTGTGGGCGCTGCTCGCCGGGCGCCGTTGGCCCGTCGTCGGGTGGATGTTCGTGCAGATCGGTGCGGGACTCGTCGTCGGCATCGTCGCCGGACTCGTGTTCTTCGCCACGTTCGCCGCGATCGGCGCCGGGAACTCGAGCGCCGGTTGGTTCGTGCTGGCGCTCGTCCTGCTCGTGCTCGGGTTCGGCGTGGTCATCACCTGGCTCGCCACGCGGTTCGTCCTGACCGTCCCGACGATCGCGCTGGAGGGCCGGTCCGTGTTCGCCGCAGCCGCGCAGTCGTGGCGGCTGACCCGCGGGGCGTTCTGGCGCACCTTCGGGATCCTGCTGCTCGTGCAGCTGATGTTCGGCTTCGCAGTGTCGATCGCCTCGGCGCCCCTCACCATCGGCGCCGTGCTCATCGGCGGCACCTTCGACCCGCTCGGGCAGACCGGTGGTTCGTCGGGCGTCGGGGTCGGAGCGACGGTCGCGATCGTCGTCGGTAGCCTGCTCGCCATCGCGGTGCAGTGCATCACGGACGTCCTGAGCGCGTCGGTGACCACGTTCCTGGCGATCGACCGGCGGATCAGGACCGAGGCGCTCGACCAGCGGATCGCGTCGCACCTCGACACGGGGCGGCCGACCGACCCGTTCGCACCGTCGGAGCCCGTCGCCCGGCAGCCGTGGCCGCCGCAGCAGCAGCCGTGGCCGGGGCAGCAGCAGTGGTCCGGCCAGCCGGGCCCGGGGTGGCAGCCGCAGCCCGGACCGAGGCAGTCGTGGCCGACGCAGCAGCCGCCCCACCAGCAGTGGCCGACGCAGCAGCCGCAGCAGTCGTGGCCGACGCAGCAGCCGTGGTCCGGCCAGCAGCCCGAGCGACCCCGGGAGCGCCCCGGCCAGGCCCCACCGGACGGTCGCGCGTGACGGCGGTCGACCCGGACGAGGCCCGTCGGCTGCTCGAACACGAACTCGACCGGTCCGCCTACGACGGTGCGCAGCCGACGTGGTGGGACCGCGCGTCGCAGTCGTTCCTCGACTGGCTCGGGTCGCTCCGCGCCGACGGTCTGGACTCACCGGCGGCGGCCCGGACCGCGCTGGTGATCGCGATCGTGGTGCTCGTCGCCGTGATCGTGCTCGTCGTCGTCGCCCGCGGGCTCCCCCGCCGCCGCGCGCGCACCGGTGACGGCGCCACGGGTGGCGTCTTCGACGACGACGACCTGCGGTCCGCCCGGGAGCTCCTCGAGGCCGCGCAGGACGCCGCCCGCCGCGCCGACTGGTCCGCGGCGGTGCTCGACGGCTTCCGTGCGATCGCCAGAGGCCTCGGCGAACGCGACCTGGTCCCCGACGTCCCCGGTGCCACGGCCCGCACCATCGCGAGCCGCGGCGCCCTGCCGTTCCCGGCGGCAGCCGGTGCCCTCGACGACGCCGCGAGCACGTTCGACGCCGTCCGGTACCTCGGCGCCGCGGCCGACACGGCCACCGCACGCCGGGTGCTCGACACCGAGCGCGACGTGCGCCAGGCACGCCCGGCCCGGTCCGGTGAGCCGGTGGGCCCGGCATGACCACCGACACCGCGGTCCGCCCCGCAGCCGGTCCGACTGAGCGCGGAGGCCGCCGAACCCGGATCGGCTTCTGGGTCGCGATCGCCCTGGTCGGCGTGGTCCTCGCCGTCCTGACGGCGGTCGTGCAGGGAACCGACCGGACCGCACCACGACCGCTCGACCCGACCTCGACGACCGCCAGCGGTTCCGCCGCCCTGGTCCGTGTGCTCGAGCAACGAGGCACGGCCGTCCGGATCACCGACACCGCGGACGGGATCGACGGCGGAACTGTGTTCGTCGACGACTCCGCCGGGGTCCTCGACCCGGACGTCGCCGCACGGATCGCCCGGACGGCCCGACACGTCGTGCTCGTCAGCACCAGCGGCGCCGGGTTGGAGGGGCTCGGGCTCGACGTCGAACCGGCGACGCCGGTCGACGGCGGCGCGACCGTTTCGACCGGCTCCTGCGCGATCCCGGCTGCTGCATCGGCGCGACGCGTGTCGAGCGGCGGGTCCGGCTACACCGTCCCCGACGGCGGAGCCGACCGCTGCGCACCCACGGGGACCGGCGCCGATGGCGTCTGGGGACTCGTCCGCACCGAGACCCCGGCCGGGGACGTCACCCTGCTGGGCACGACCGACGCGCTGCGGAACGACACGATCGCCACGGCCGGCAACGCCGCGCTCGCCCTCGGCCTGCTCGGCGCCGACGAGCGGCTGACCTGGTACACCCCGGCGGTCGGCACCCCCGACGCCGCCCCGACCCTCGGCGAGCTCGCGCCGCCGTGGGTGCCGAGCGCCCTCGCCCTCCTCGCCCTGGTGGCCGTGGCCGCCGGTGTCTGGCGCGGACGACGACTCGGGCCGCTGGTCGTCGAGCGGATGCCCGTCGTGGTCCGCGCCGCCGAGACCACCGAGGGTCGCGCCCGGATGTACGCCCGGACCCGTGACCGGACGCACGCGCTGGACACGCTCCGCGTCGCCGCGGTCCGGCGGATCGGTCGCCTGCTCGGCCTCCCCCGATCGGCCCACGTCGACGAGGTCGTCCGCGCGGCGGCCCAGGCGACCGGCATCCCGCACCCCCGCGTCGGTGCCGTGCTCGTCGGCGGGACCACCGACGACGACCGTGCGCTCGTCGACGGCACCGCGGCGCTCGACGACCTCGAACGCGCCGTCCGCCGCGCCACCGCCGGCGACCGCACCACCACCGACCCCGACCGACCAGGAGCACGACCGTGACCGACCTGCCCCCTGCCACGACCGAGCACGACCGTGCCCAGCACGGCGCACCCACCACGATCCCGTCCGCCCCGGCCGACGCCGACCTGCGGGACGCGTTCGGGCGGGTCCGAACGGAGGTCGCGAAGGCCGTCGTCGGCCAGGAGGGCGCGGTCTCCGGCATGATCGTCGGACTCCTCGCGCAGGGGCACGTGCTGCTCGAGGGCGTGCCCGGCGTCGCGAAGACGCTGCTCGTCCGGAGCCTCGCCGCCGCGATGTCGCTCGACACGAAGCGCATCCAGTTCACCCCGGACCTGATGCCCGGGGACGTCACCGGTTCGCTCGTCTACGACGCGTCGACCGGCACGTTCCCGTTCCGCGAGGGACCCGTGTTCACGAACGTGCTGCTCGCCGACGAGGTGAACCGCACGCCGCCGAAGACGCAGTCGGCCCTGCTCGAGGCGATGGAGGAACGCCAGGTCAGCGTGGACGGCGACGCCCGCCCGCTGCCCGATCCCTTCTTCGTCGCCGCGACCATGAACCCGATCGAGTTCGAGGGCACCTACACGCTGCCCGAGGCGCAGCTCGACCGCTTCCTGATGAAGCTGACGCTCGACATCCCGCCGCGCGACGTCGAGTGGCAGATCCTGCGCCGCCACGCCGACGGGTTCGTACCGCGCGACGTCCGCTCCGCCGGCATCACCCCGGTGGTCGGCGTCGACGAGGTCGTCCGTGCGCAGCGCGCCGTCCGCGCCGTCGGCGCCCGCGACGACGTCCTCGCGTACGTCGTCGACCTCGCCCGCGCCACCCGCCAGGCGCCGTCCGTCCGCGTCGGCGTCAGCCCCCGCGGTGCCACGGCGCTCCTCGCCGCCGCCAAGGCGTGGGCGTGGCTCACCGGCTACGACGCCATCACGCCGGACCACGTGCAGGCCATGACCCTGCCGGTCTGGCGACACCGGCTGCGGGTCGCCGCCGATGCCGAGCTCGAGGGCGTCGGCGCGGACGGCGTGCTGCAGCAGGTGCTCGAGCAGGTGCGGGTGCCGATCTAGTGGCGGTCTCCGGCCGGTTCGTCGCGCTCCTCGCCGCCGCGATCGTGCCCACCGTGCTGCTCGCCAGCGGGTGGGCCGGTCTCGCGTGGGTCGGGGTCGTGCTGCTCGCCGCGGTGCTCGACGTCCTGCTCGCCGCCGACCTCCGGCAGGTGCGGGTGGACCGACGGATGCCGCGGCTCGCGCGACGCGACAGCACCGCGGACGGCACGCTCGTGCTCGCGAACGACGGTTCCCGCACGGTGCGCGGCGTGGTCCGCGACATGTGGGAGCCGTCTGCTGGGCACCTCCCCCGCCGGATCCGGATGACCGTCCCCGGCGGGGAGCGGCGAACAGCACGGATGCGGTTCACTCCGTTCCGGCGCGGCCGACGAGGGACCGCCGGCGTCGCGGTGCGCGCGTTCGGGCCCCTCGGGCTCGCCGCACGGCAACGCGTGCTGCCGGCGCCCGGTGAACTCGTGGTGACGCCGCCGTTCCGCTCGCGGCGACACCTGCCGTCACGGCTGGCGCGGCTCCGGGAGCTCGACGGCGAGACCACACTGCAGCTCCGGGGGCACGGCACCGAGTTCGACTCGCTGCGCGACTACGTGCGCGGCGACGACGTCCGCTCGATCGACTGGCGCGCGACCGCCCGACGGCAGGACCTCGTCGTCCGCACGTGGCGTCCGGAGCGCGACCGCCGGGTCGTCATCGTCGTCGACGCCGGACGCGCCGGCGCCGGACGGGTCGACGACGAACCCCGGCTCGACACCTGCATCGAGTCGGCGCTGCTCCTCGGCGCGCTCGCGGCCGCGGCGGGCGACCGGGTCGACCTGGTGGTCCTCGACGACGGCGTCCACGACCGCGTGCACGGCGCCACCCGCGCCGACGTCGTGCAGCGCTTCGGCGAGGCGCTGGCGATGGCCGAACCCGGGCTCGCCGCGACCGACTGGGACGCGGTGCCGGGGGTCGTCGACTCCGTCACGACCTCGCGCGCGCTGGTCGTGCTCGCCTCCAGCCTCGACTCGGTCGGCGCCTCGGGCGACCTGCTCGCGGTGCTGCCCCGCCTCACCCGACGGCACGCGGTCATCGTGACGAGCATCGAAGACCCGGCGGTGCAGCGGATGGCGCGCGGCGGGCCGGACGCGAGCACCGCGATCCGGACCGCGCGTGGCGGACGGGTGCCGGGCCTCCCGACCGGCGCGGAGCGCGACGTGTACCGGCGCGCCGCCGCGGAACGCACCCTGCTCGACGCCGACGGCGCGGCCGACGTCGCACGCCGGTCCGGCGCTGAGGTCGTGCGCGGCACGCCGCAGGACGTGCCGCCCCTCGTCGCCGACGCGTACATCCGCGCGAAGGCCTCCGGGCGGCTCTGACCCCGGACGGACGCTACCCGGCGACCAGGGCGGTGGAGCCGCGCTCGAACTCGTCGAGGTCGCCGCGCTCCCCCGCGCGGTGGGCACGACCGCCGAGCACCCACTGGTAGGCCAGCACGGCGACGAGTGCCACCGTGCCGATGCCGATCTTGATCGGCCACGGCCAGTCCTGACGGGTGACCGTGCCCTCGACGATGCCGGAGAGCAGCAGCGTCATCGTCAGACCGATCGCGATGGTGATGAGCGCGCGCCCGTCCTCGGCGAGGGCCTGTGCGCGGGTGCGACCGGAGCCGGGGGCAACCCACGACCAGAAGATCATCAGGCCCGCACCGCCGGCGAGGAACACCGAGTACAGCTCGAGCTGCCCGTGCGGGGAGATGTAGAGGAAGAAGTCGGCCAAACGGCCCTGCGAGTGCATGATCGCGGCGGACACCCCGAGGCTGACGGCGTTCTGCATGATCGAGAACGGCACGAAGACCCCGGTGATGCCGAACGCCACCATGGTCGCGGCGATGTAGGCGTTGTTCGTCCACACCTGGGCGGTGAACGCCCCGAGACCGCGGTCGGAGTAGTAGTCGACGAAGTCCTGCGTGGCGTACTGGCGGAGCGCCTCCGGTGTTCCGAAGGTCGCGGTCGCACCGGGGGTCGTCGTGATCCACACCGCGACGATCGCGCCGATCGCCACCGTGGCGAGTGCGACCCAGATCGTCACCCAGCGGATCCGGTACAGCGCCGCGGGGAGCTGCCGGGTGAAGAAGACCGCGGCCGCGGTGAGCGGGTCGACGGGGGTGCCGGTGAACCGCAGACGTGCGCGGAACAGCGTGAGCGACAGGCGGTCACCCGTCGCGGTGCGTGGTGCGGCGCCCCGGATGCGGGCGAGGTCGGTCGCGGCCTCCTGGTACCCGGCGAGGAGCCGATCGACGTCGGCACCGGACCGGTGCCGAGCACGCGCCAGCCGGTCGAGCTCCTGCCATCGGTCGCGGTGCACCTCGGCGTAGGCGTCCAGGTCCACGTGTTCCCCCTCGTGTCGGCCGACTTCCGACAGAATGATCGCATGCCGAAGCCCCGCACGACGCGCGACCTCGCCGACGCCCGGTTCTCCCGCGAACTCGACGAGACCTCCGACGAACTCGTCGTCGGCGAAGCGGTCGCGCTCGACGTGCAGCCGGCCGGTCTCGTGCTCCGGCTCGCGGCGGCGCTGCTCGACGGGCTGTGCGTGCTCGTCCTCTTCGTCCTCGCGCTGTTCGGGGTGTCGCGACTGTGGCCACGAGGACTCGACCCGGCATGGGGCGCGGCGCTGGACATCGCGCTGCTCGTGGTGGTGCTCGTGCTCGTGCCGGCCGCGGTCGAGACCGTGACGCGCGGCCGGAGCGTCGGACGGTTCGCCACGGGGACCAGGGTCGTCCGCCTCGACGGCGGGGCGATCGGCTTCCGGCACGCCTTCACACGCTCGCTCGTCGGTCTGTTCGAGCTCTGGATGACCTTCGGCTCGGTCGCGTTGCTCGTCGCCCTGTTCGGCTCCAGGCCGCGTCGGCTGGGCGACCTGCTCGCGGGCACGATCGTGCAGCACGAACGCCTGCCGAAGCACCGGGACCCCGAGGTGCTGCTGCCGCCGGAGCTGACGGCCTGGGCCGAGGTCGCGGACGTCCCGGCGCTGCCGCAGCGGCTCGAGAACCGGCTCGGCGCGTTCTTCCGCGGGGCTGCCGTCATGCGCCCCGAACTCCGCGAGGCGGCGGCGCAGTCCCTGGCGGCCGACGTCTCCGCGTTCGCGCACCCGGTGCCGCCCGTGCCGCCCGAGGTGTTCCTGGCAGGGGTCGTGGTGCTGCGGCGACGACGGGACGTGCGGGCGCTGCGCTCACGGAGCGAGTTGCTCACCGCCGCGGGTGCGACGGCGTCGGCACGACCTCCGGGCTTTCCGCGCTGACGGCGCGCGGCCGCTCACGCCCCGTCACCTGCCCGCCCGCTGCAACTCAGTAGCGGTAGTGGTCCGGCTTGAAGGGGCCCTCGACCGGCACGCCGATGTACGCGGCCTGCTCGGGGCCCAGCGACGTCAGCTGCACCCCGAGGGCGTCGAGGTGCAGCCGGGCGACCTTCTCGTCCAGGTGCTTCGGCAGCACGTACACGCCGGTCGGGTACTGGTCGCGACGGGTGTGCAGCTCGATCTGCGCGAGCACCTGGTTCGTGAACGAGTTGCTCATCACGAACGACGGGTGTCCGGTCGCGTTGCCGAGGTTCATCAGCCGCCCCTCGGACAGGACCAGGATCGAGCGACCGGTCGGCAGGCGCCACTCGTGCACCTGCGGCTTGATCTCGACCTTCTCGACGCCGGGCAGCGCCTCGAGCCCCGCCATGTCGATCTCGTTGTCGAAGTGGCCCACGTTCGCCACGATCGCCAGGTGCTTCAGCCCGAGCATCTCCTCGACGCCCACGACACCGAGGTTGCCCGTGCAGGTGACCACCATGTCGACGGTGCCCACGACGTCGGCGAGACGCGCCACCTGGTAGCCGTCCATCGCGGCCTGCAGCGCGCAGATCGGGTCGACCTCGCTGATGATGACGCGGGCGCCCTGCCCGCGCAGAGCCTCGGCCGCACCCTTGCCGACGTCGCCGTAGCCGACGACGAAGGCGACCTTGCCGCCGATCAGGACGTCGGTCGCACGGTTCAGGCCGTCGGGCAGCGAGTGCCGGATGCCGTACTTGTTGTCGAACTTCGACTTGGTGACCGAGTCGTTGACGTTGATCGCGGGGAACTTCAGCGCGCCGTTCCGGAACAGCTCGTACAGGCGGTGGACGCCCGTCGTGGTCTCCTCGGTGACGCCCTCGATGTCGGCGGCGATCCGGGTCCAGCGGTCCGACGAGGTCTCGAGCGACCGCGCGACGGTGTCGAGCACGATCCTCCACTCGGCACTCGCGTCCGGCTCGGCCACCGGGGCGGCGCCGGCGGCTTCGGCGTCGGCACCGGTGTGCACGAGCATCGTCGCGTCACCGCCGTCGTCGAGGATCAGGTTCGGGCCCGTCCAGGACGCGCCGTCGGCAGCCGCCTCGTCGCTCCAGTCGAAGATGCGGCTGGTGCACCACCAGTACTCCTCGAGCGTCTCGCTCTTCCACGCGAACACCGGGACGCCGGCGGGGGCGTCGGGGGTGCCGCTCGGTCCCACGGCGACGGCGGCAGCCGCCTCGTCCTGCGTCGAGAAGATGTTGCAGCTCGCCCAGCGGACGCGCGCACCGAGTGCGACGAGGGTCTCGATGAGCACCGCGGTCTGCACCGTCATGTGCAGTGATCCGGCGATGCGCGCGCCCGCCAGCGGCTGCGCCTCGCCGAACTCGTCGCGCAGGGACATCAGCCCGGGCATCTCGTTCTCGGCGAGGCGGATCTGGTGACGGCCCGCCTCCGCGAGGGTGAGGTCGGCGACGCGGTACGGTGCTGCGATCTGGGCTTCGGTGGGCATGCGCATCAGTCTTCCATGCCGGGAGGCGCGGACCCCGAGCCGATTCCGGCCACGCTCCACGGGCCTCCCGTGTCGACCCCCGCGGTGCGTCGCGGACGCGACCCGTCAGTCCGCGTCGCGCGGCAGCGGCTCGCGCCGCACCACCTGCCACCCGCCCGGCACGCGCAGGGACGCAGCGTGCCGCGCGCAGAGGTCGTACCCGTGCGGCTCGACACGGGTCGAGAGCGGACCGATCACGACCATGGAGTCGGCGTAGTCGTACGTCAGGGTCGACGAGGCGCTGTTGGCACACGCCACCTTGCTGCAGATCCGCACGTCCATGTCGTCAGGGAGCCTAGCGGAGCGCTCGGCACGCATCCGTCCGCGCGTACGATGTGGGGATGCGTCGCAAGCCCCGCCTCGTCACCCCGGTCGACCGCGGTCGAGGGCGCTCCCGGCACGGTCGCGGTGGGCGCTCGAGCGTCACTGGTCCCGAGCTCGCGCCGATCATCACCCGTGCCGAGGCGTTCGACCGCATCGTCGGGGACAGTGCCCACTACCTGCTCGGGCTCTGGCCCGACGAACTCGCCGGTGTGGTGTTCCAGGTTGCGGACATGCCGAGCGACCCGACCCTGCCGGACGAGATGCCGCGGTGGCGGGTCGACCGCGACACTCGCCGGGTGACCGTCTTCCGGATCCCGGTCGAGCGGGTGAACCGCAGCCCCGAGAAGGACGACCTGGACCGCCGCATCATCATCGAGACCGCGGTGTTCCGTGCCGTGGGCGAGCTGATCGGCAAGGACCCCTGGGACCTCGCGCCGGATCGCTACCGCCACTGGTGAACCGCGGCCACCGCAGCTGTCACGGGCGCGGTGGTGCTGCGCCCGGTCAGGGGTAGACGCGGACCGGCGTGGACACCTCGGTGGCCGGACGGACCGGGAACCCGGCGATGCCGTCGTCCCCGCGGTAGGTGACCCCGGCGACGATGCCCTCGGTGCCCGTGAGCGTGAGCTGCTTCGAGGTCTGGACCGGCAGCGTCACGGTCGCGCCGGACAGGATCTCCAGCGTGCGCTCCTCGTCGCCGGAGCGGACGGTGACCGAGCGGTCCTCACGGGTGGGGTTGACGAAGTTCAGCCGGACGCCCTCACCCGGGGCGATCGCCGTGATCGTGACGTCACCGAGCGGCTCGGCCGATGCGAACCAGCCGAGGTCGCTGCCGCTGCCGTCGGTCGGGGTCGTCGTGCGGGCGCCCGCGACGACGGGCACGGTCGAGGTGATGGTGAACGAGTACCGGCCGTCCGGGAAGTCGTCGAGCGGGACGTCGGTCACGACCCCCGGCTCGGCGGTGGCGTTGACGGTCGTGCCGCCGCCGTCCGCCGTGGTGATGCCGAGGGTGACCCTGGCGGACCGGCTGCCGGGGACGAACAGCCGCACGATCGGGGCCGCGTCCGCGGTGTCGTCACCGCGCTGGGCGGCCTGGGCATTCGCGAGGGCGACGGCGGGGATCACCTGGGACCGTGACGGTGCCGCTCCCCCGGAGACGATGTCGTACCCGCCCGGCGTGAGCGTGCGGACCACGGTCTCCTGCAGGTGCGCGACGATCTGCCCGCCCGACGAGGTGACGTGCACGACGGTCGAGCCCTCATCGGACACGAAGCCGGAGAGCGGGACGACCTTCTGGGTGTTCGGCGCGACGACGATGCCGTTCGTGCCGGGAGCGCTGACCGTCCCGCTGCTGTCGTAGATCGCCAGGTCGACGGTGGCGTTCACGTCGGTCGGGTTCGACAGGGTGACGAGGCTGGTCCGACCGGTCTCCGTCGAGCCGCCGACGAGCCACGTGGACTGGGACGGATCGTCGCACGAGGCGGCGCCGGCACCGACGAGGTCACCGCTGGAGACGCTCTGGAAACTGCTGCCGGCGACCTGCGGCGTGGTCTCCCCCGCCGGGGCGGTGAGGAGGCGCGGGTCGCTGCCGCCCGTCGTCGACGGGTCGAGCGCGGACCGTTCGACCGTCGACCCGGTGGTCGCGGTGGCCACCGTCGCCGACCCGACGGTGCTCGCCTGGGTCGCGTCGTTGCCGGCGTCGTCGGACAGGCGCAGGGCGCTCCCGGCACAGACGCGCTCGGCGGCGGCCGGGACCGGCGTGACGGTGCGGCCGGCGGGGCGCCCGGGCTCGCTCGCGGTGCCGTAGGCGTGTGCCGCGGTGACGGCACCCGCGGCGACGACGACGGCGACGGCCGTGGCGGTGCCGCGGATGACCCACCGGCGGACGGAGGCGGGGGTGCGGCTCATTCGTCTCGCTCCTCGTCGAAGGTGGTGGCGGGTTCCTCGGCCTCGATGACGTTCGAGGTGGCGCGACGGCGGCGGGGTGCCGTGGGCACGGCGAGCAGGGCCGCGGCGCCGAACACCACGCCGAGGACGACCAGGTACAGCACGTGGGTGGCCTGGGTGGCGGCGGAACCGGCCGTCGTGCGGTCGACCTCGCCGTCGTAGTGGAACAGCTGGCCGTTGGTGGTCTCACCGATGCTCGTGAAGAGCGCGTTCTGCCCGATGGCTCCGGCCGCGCGGTCGTGCACGGTCTGCGCCTCGGGGTCGTCACCGGCATCGTCGATGAGCACGAAGCTCACCCCGAGCTCGCGGAGTGCCGGGCGGGGGTCGTAGCCGCTGCGGCTCGCCAGGTTGCCCGCGAGGGTCGTGAGGCGCGCACCGGACTCACTCAGCCGCAGAGCCGTGGCGTCGAGCGTCGACTGGTCGTCGAGGGTGGAGCCCTGGCCACGCTCGAGCGTGACGGCCAGCGACCCGTCGTCCTGCGGGACGACGACGAGCGTGCCGACGTCGGGGTTCGCCTGCGCCTCGGCGTTCACATAGGCGCTCAGCACACGGCCGGTCGTCGGCTGGATGACGGCGTTGCCGAGGTAGAACGCCGCGAAGGCCGGGGCGACGGCGACACCGGTCAGCACCGTCGCGACGAGGCCCGCGACCGGGGCGGCCTTCGGCAGGACGTCGATGCCGATGCAGGCGGCGACGACCAGTGCCAGCCAGTACACGGACAGGCCGCTGCCGGGCCAGACGATCGTGGTGGTCGAGCCGACCCCGGTGACGGTGACGTGGGTCGCTGCGAAGGCGGTGGCGAAGCCGAGGAGCGCCACGACGAGCGCCGCTCCCGCGACCGCCCAGCGGTGGCCGAGCACCGCACCGATCGCGGCGGCCGCGACCGGCAGCGCCAGGACGGCCATCACGATCGGCAGGACGGTCGCCACGAGTCCGAGACCGGATGTGGCGGGCAGCCAGCCGCTCCAGTCCGGCAACGGCTGGCCGATCGCCAGCTGGAGCGCGGACGGCGCCCGGGTGGCGGAGGGGACGCCGGGGTCGGCGAACACGGCGAGCAGGTTGCCGCGGGTGGCCTGAGCCAGGATCAGCGGCAGGAAGAGCACGGCGGCGGGCACCGGGATGAACAGCCGGCGGTGCGCGCGGCGCCAGCCGACCAGGAGCGCCACGAGCCAGCCGATCAGCAGCACCGGCAGCAGCGACGGCGCCGACGCCGCCACGACGGCGAACAGCAGCGAGGCACCGGACGCCCACGCCCACGAGCGGTGCGCCTCGAGCACGGCGACGAACAGCCACGGCAGGAGCACGTGCGCGATCACCGCGCCGAGGTGTCCGGTCGTCACGGCACCGACGAGCGTCGGCGCGATCGCGTAGAGCGCGGCTCCGATGACCGGCACCCAGGTGCGGGTCGTGACCTTGCGGACGGCGAACCACATGCCGAGTGCCGACAGCGGGAACGCCACGAGCATGACGAGGACCACCGCGGTGGACGGGGACCAGAAGACGATCGAGCCGAGGACCGCCAGGACGGCGGCGAACGGGTCGGACGGACCGGTGAAGCCGGTGCCCAGGGAGTGGAAGCCGTAGCCGACGTTCTGCCACAGCTGCGCGGGGGTGGCGCTGAGCGGCAGGAGTCCGCCGCCGGTCAGCGCCGGCGAGCCGAGGAGCGGGTACAGCGTCACGACGCTCAGCACCGCGGCGGCCAGGACCACCCAGATCCCACCGTCACCGAGGAACGATGCCCGTGCGATCGGGGCGTCCTCGACCCGGGCGAGCTCGACGTCACGCGAGGTCGTGCGGTGCTCGTGCACCCGCTTCCAGCTGACGCGGAGCGGCTCCACGGCGGCCCAGCCGAGCTTCTTCGTGCGGGCGAGGTTCTTCCGCGCGCGGCCGGTGCCGCCGCCGAAGGCCACCGCGAAGGCGGCGGCGAGTTCGGGGAGCACCGCGGCTGGGTGCTTCGCGACGAGGTGTCCGAGGGCCCGGCCGATCGCGAACGGCACGAGCGTGAGCCAGTGCAGCCACACCAGACCGGCCGGCGCGTACGTCATCCGGCGGTGCAGCTGCGCCTGGCGGTGCATCCGGACACGACGGGCCTCGGAGACGCGCTTGCGTCCGAACTCCTCGATCGGTCCGGCACTGGTGACCTTGGCCTCGGGCACGAGGGCGACACGGTGTCCGGCCAGGCGGACCCGCACGCAGAAGTCGAGGGCCGCGTCGACGTCCGGCAGCGCCGGGTCGAAGCCGCCGAGCTCGTTCCACACCGAGCGGCGGACGAGCATGCCACCGGCGGCGACCCCGAGGACGTCGGTGTTCCGGTCGTGCTGTCCCTGGTCGAGCTCGTCCTGCACCAGGCCGCTGGACCGGCCGAAGCGGGTCATGCTCTCGCCGAAGGCGCGGATGAGCGAGGGGTCGTCGTCGGCGACCAGTTTCGGCCCGGCAACGACGACCGACGGTGCGATCTCGACGGCGGACAGCAGGTCGGCGAGTGCGGTCGGCGCGGGGGCGTTGTCGTGGCCGAGGATCCACAGCCACTCGTCGACGGGTTCGTCGGCCACCGCGGGCGGCGCGCTGCGCTCGCCCTGCAGGACGGCGTCGCCGAACGCGCGGCCGGCGGGGAGCCGGACGAGCTGCGCGGACCCGCCGAACGAGAGCTCGGCGGTCGATCCGTCGGTCGTGCCGACGTCGACGACCACGAGGTTCTCGGGGTGGCGGGTCTGGGCGGCGAGCGCGTCCAGGGTCCGGTCGAGGTGGTCCGCCCCGTTGGCGGCGACGAGGATCGCGGTGACTCTGGGCTGCATGACGGGCGTCACTCTACGGTCTGGAGGCACGGGGTCGGCTGCGCACGGCGGCGCGCCGTGAACCTTTGGATGCGCTCACCGCCCGGTGGAGAACTGTGCAATCAACGGCCGGTCCCGCCGTCCTCGTCGCTGCCTCCTCGGCGCACCTTCGCACGGCGCTGGCGCGCCGAGACCGCTCAGGCGCGCTTCCGCAGCTTGCGGCGCTCACGCTCGGACAGGCCGCCCCAGATGCCGAAGCGCTCGTCGTTCTCGAGCGCGTACTCGAGGCACTGCGCCCGGACCTCGCACGAGGTGCAGATCTTCTTGGCCTCGCGCGTCGAGCCGCCCTTCTCGGGGAAGAACGCCTCCGGGTCGGTCTGGGCGCAGAGCGAGTCGACCTGCCACGCGAGCGGGTTCTCCTCGTCGTCTGCCTCCGGCCGTCGCACACCCGGGACGCCGAGCGCCACGGGGTCGACGTGCCAGTCCTCTGGAACTCCGGCGTGGAAGTCGGAACCGTTCACCCTGATCACCCCTGACGTCTCGATAACGGGACCACAACGATTGAAGTCGTTGCCTGTAATTACAGCGGTGTCATTCGCCTGAGTCAAGTCGCGGATCATAGAAGGCTCTGACCGCTTCGGCGTGTCATGTCCCCCGTTTGGGCGTGTCGCGCCGGTTTTGTCGGGCTTCCGGGGGGCGCCTGACGCCTGCGCAGGCACTCGGGAGTGTGAGCAGCTTCGCTTCGTGTCGGCGTTCTTGCTTCGCTCCGTGTCGTCAGGAGGCGGGCGGGTTCCCTCCGGCGCGCTGGATCGCTCGGGAGACCGTCGAGCGGGCGAACCGAAGAGCTCGGCGATTTCGCTCGTCGTGTGCGCGCCGGCACGGTGCAGCGCGACCAGGTGCTTCTCCTGCGAGACGGAGAGCTCGGGCTTCTCCCCACGGAGCTTCCCCGTGGCTGCCGCGATCGCCATCCCATCCCGAGTGCATGCCCGGACCAGGTCGACCTCGAACTCAGCGACCATGACGAGCACGTCGAACAGCAACCGGCCCACGGGGTCGGTCGGGTCGGAGATGGTGCCTCCAGCTCGTCCGCGGTGTCGCGCGCGTCCGGACCCGGCGAGTCGGTCGAGTTTGGTGACGACCAGGACGTCGCCCTTTCGTACCGCGGCGAGGGCTTCGCGAAGGCCGGGGCGTTCGCGATTCGTTCCGGTGATGCCGTCGTCAACGTGCACGTTCTCGTGGTCGACGCCGAGCGAGCGGAGGCCGTTCCGCTGCGCAGCGACATCCTGGCCGGAGGTTGAGACGCAGGCGTACCCCACGAGCATGCGACGACTCCAGCGTTGCGGGCACCTTCATCGGGCTCTTTTCCGGACAGACATACGGGAATCGGGAGCTCAGGGAGTTGCTGGATTCTGGTCGTCCGCCCGCATGGTCCGCACCTGCGCCGGTGGACGACCCTTGGGTTCAGCTGGTCGTTGCAACACCATCGTGAATCGGAGTGTTGCAGATGGGGTCGAGGCTGGAACACCGTGC
>NZ_JADKRV010000040.1 GCF_015351025.1 Curtobacterium sp. VKM Ac-1376
GGAGACGATTGCAAGGGAGCCGACGATGCGTGCGTCGCTGTGGGGACGGTTTGCCGTGGTGCTCGGCGCTCGTGCCGTCCTCGCCGCCCTCATCGGGCTCGCGTTCTGGGCCGTGGTGCCGCTGATTCTCGGGTGGCACACGACCACGGTGATGACCGGGTCGATGGAACCGTCACTGCACCCGGGAGATGTCGTGGTCAGCAAGACCGTCCCTCCTGAGGAACTCCGGAAGGGGCAGGTTCTGCTCTTCGCCGACCCCGATCACGTCGGCACGCTGCGACTGCACCGCTTCGACTCCCTCAACAGCGACGGAACCCTCACCACGAAGGGTGACGCGAACCCGGCTGCTGACTCCACCCACATCTCCCGTTCCACGGTGACGGGCGTCGGGTACCTCCGCATCCCGCTGATCGGTACCCCGATCCTGTGGGTGGCAGAACATCGATCCGTGCCGCTCCTCACGCTGGGCGCCGGCCTCGTCCTCCTCACCGGCCTCGCGGTGCTCCCGGCTGTCTCGACTCCTCGCGCACCGACCACACCATCAGGTCCCCACGGCCGACACCGCGCAACGCCCCGCCGTCCCCGCACCGCTTCGGCCGTCTTCGCTGCGGCAGTGGCCGTCACGGTCGCTCTGGCGGTACCGGCACCTGCGGCAGCAGCAGCCTTCTCTGCAACCGCTGCGACGCCGGTGAGCGTCATCGCGACCGCCGCGGCAACGCCGGCCACCGGCTTGACCTGCACCACCAACACGAACGGTTCCGTCACCATCGGGTGGAGCTACAACGGAGCCCTGCCCGAGCGTTTCACGACCCTCATCGACGGCGTAGCGAGCAGTGACACCAGCACCGGCACCGCTCGCACCACCACGATCAGCTCATCAGGGCTCTTCTCCTTCCGGAGCTCAACCATCACCATCCGCACCGACCTCACCGACACCTGGACCACTGCGTCGGACAGCACCGTCCGCATCACCACCGTCCGGTTCCTCGGCCTCGGCCGCACCAGCTGCGCCTGAAACGCTGGAGAGAGAAACCCGGTTAGAGATGCACCCGACGCCAGAAGGGTGCCGTGGGTTCTCCTCGCTCAACGTCAGCATCGACTTCCGCTTCTGTCGCTGACATGCCGTCGCGCTGATGATGCCCCGTCGGGCAGGCCGGCGTCAGCGACGCTGACAAGGACGAGGGCCGGGTTCGCACCGGTGGTGCGGACCCGGCCCTCGCTGCCGTCAGCGGATGCGTGTCCGGTTAGGCCTGTCGGCGTCGGCGGTACCCGAACACCGCCGTCGCCGCGCCCAGCAGGAGCAGCGTGATCGCGGTCACGATGCCCGCACGCGGGTCCGACCCGGTGAAGGCGAGGGTTCCGGTGGTCCCGGTGCCGCTTCCGACCGTGCCCGTGGTGCCGTCACCAGCCGTGCCTCCGGTGGCACCACCGGCCGTGAGGTAGGCGAACGCCGTCTCGTCGTCGCTCGTGCCGCCTGCGGTGCTGACGGTGATGGCCGCGGTGCCCGCGGCACAGGCCGGGGTGGTGAAGGTCAGCTCGGTGCCGTCCTCCGAGACGGTGACGTCGGCCGGGTCGATCGTGACGTCGCAGATCGTGACGGTGGTGGCGCCGGGGATGAAGCCGTCACCGGTCAGGGTGACGGTCGTGCCGCCCGTGGTCGGTCCGGAACCGGGCGTGGCACCGGTGACCGCGGGGACAGGCAGGTAGGTATAGGCGTCGTCGGCGACGGCCGTGCCGGCCGGGCCGGTGACGGCCACGTCGGCGGTGCCGGTCGTCCCGGCCGGTGTGGTGACGGTGACGCTCGTGTCGGTCGGCGTGCCGACGATCGTGGCGGGCACGCCGTCGAAGGTGACCTCGGTTGTCCCGGCGAGGCCGGTGCCCGAGACGACGACGGTCTGGCCACCGGCGGTCGGGCCGGCGGCGGGGCTGATGCCGGTCACGGTCGGGGCGGCGGCCGCAGCCCCGTAGCGGAACTGCACCGGAGCGGT
The DNA here is from genome assembly GCF_015351025.1 of Curtobacterium sp. VKM Ac-1376. Lineage (GTDB taxonomy): Bacteria > Actinomycetota > Actinomycetes > Actinomycetales > Microbacteriaceae > Curtobacterium. Next base: position 1,989 of record NZ_JADKRV010000040.1, read on the forward strand.
GAGGGCGGTGTCGCCGGGGAAGCCGACGGTGACGTCGACCAGACCCGTGCCGGCCGGCGTGGTGACGACGATGGTGGTGCCGTCGTCGGACACGGACTGCACGTCGGCGAGGGTGTCGCCGAAGCGGACCTCGTCAGCTGCCTGCAGGCCGGTGCCGGTGATCGTCACCGTCGTACCACCGGTGGTCGGACCCTCGGCGGGGGAGAGCGTGGTGACCGTCGGGGCGACGTAGACGTAGGGGAGGCCGTCCGAGGTGCCGCCGCTCGTGACGGCCGCAGTCGTCGTGCCGGCAGGTCCGGCGGGCGTCACCGCGGTCAGGGACGTGCCATCGGCCGCGACCGTGACGTCGGTTGCCGGGACGCCGGCGAACGTGACCGTCGTGTCATCGCCGAAGCCGGAGCCAGTGATCGTGACGGTCTGGCCGCCGGTGGTGGGGCCGGTGCCCGGGGTGATGTCGGCGACCGTGACGGGTGCGGCCGCAGCGGTCGGGGTCTCGCAGTTCGCCTGCGCGAGGATGACGGTGGCGACAGTGTCGTCGGTGAGGGTGATGCCGGCGGCCGTACCGTCGAGGGTGACGGTGGCGACGACCGCGGTGGCGGCGGCGGTCGTGCCCGTCGCGGTCGTCGTGCGGGCCAGGTCGACTGTCAGGGTGACACCGGCGAGGGCGCCCGTCAGCGCCGTCGCGTTCGAGAAGGTCGGGGTGTCGACGTCAAGGGTGACCCCCTGGCCGAACACGGTCAGGCCCGTGAGGAGCGCGTCGCTCGTCGGAGTACCGCCGACCGGGCAGGTGGCGGTGGCGGTCGCGGCGTCCGCGGTCAGGACGTCGAGGCCGAAGAGCTCGACCGAGGCGCCGGCGATCTCCGCGGCCGCCGTCGAGCGTGTCGTGTCGCTGCTGGCCGAGGTCGTGACGACCCCAGCGCCAATGTCCGCGACCGCTGCCGCGACGAGCGCCGCGGCGTCGCCGTCGAACTCGTCGGTCCCCGTGCCAGCGACCGAGACGGCACCGGCGGACACGTCGGCGGTGAGCCCGACGATGCCCGCGAGATTCGGCACTGCGACGTCGGCACTGATCCCGACGGCTGCGGCGTCCCCGGGTGCTGCTGCGGCGGGGCTCGCGACCACGAGCGCGCCTCCCAGGGCGGTCCCGGCGGCGATAGACATCGCTGCGACTCGTATTCCCACGCGTCGTTGCATGGTGCTCCTTCTGATTGAGTGACTCTCAGGACGGACGCTACGTTGCTTGTTCCCCCAGGGCACACCCTCGTTCGGGGGGGGTGACAATCGCTCGCCCAGGTGCTAATGGTGCAGACGGGGCATGGCCCCGATGGGCTGTACTGCGAGGGCGCCTGCACCGGACCCGAACCAGTGGCAAGCGCCCTCACTGCACGACTTCCCTTCACATCTCGCGGAACTTCGACGAGACCACCGAACGGTCTACGCCTATCTGCGGAGTGCTCCGGGAGTGCGAAATCTGCCGCGCAGACATCGTTCGAAGCGGTCCTGGACGGCCGATTGG
>NZ_JADKRV010000041.1 GCF_015351025.1 Curtobacterium sp. VKM Ac-1376
ACGAGCCGGTCAACCGCCTGGGTCGCAGCGGCGCTGGTCACCCCAAGAACGCCCGCGAGATCCGTTGCGCGTGCCGGCGTGCCAGCGGACTCGCGAGCTGCGAGGAACTGGACCGCGTGGAAGTCGCTCGCGCGGAGACTCATTCGAACACGAGCGCGAGTCTGAAGCATCGTCTCCGCCGCCCGCAGTCGATTCACCGACTCCAGCAGCAGCACCCCGGTCGGAACCGCCTCACCGTGCTCCGCCATCCCCGTCTCCGTCTCCGCACTCAACGGACCCCACGATCCGTTCTCGCCTCCCGTGCCGTTTCAGTGTGGCAGTCCACGCCGATGGTTTCCTCCGACCGGCCACCCCCTCCGGTGGAGGTCGCGCAACCGTTTCCCGGCGAGAGCTGCATTCATCTCGTCCGCTCGCGGATCGAGATGTGCTCGTGCGAACCCGCATGGCCGACCGCGCGCCCACATCGCCGCCGATCAAATCTGATCCCACACTCGTTGGTCATCAGCGGCAGAGCCGAGCAGAACCTGGGACGGAGGACGGCAACTACGGGGCACCGGCGACGGGGATGTCCCAGACGGTGGTCTCTTCGTACTGCTCGGACCAGCCGCGGCGCATCCGGGCGGCGGCCCGGTCGAATGCGTCGACGACGTCGGTGTCCGGGGTCAGGAGCGCTTGCAGACGGATGCCGTCGTAGAGGGCGAGGAGCTGCTGCGCGCCGCGGATCGGGTCCATGGTCGCGGGTTCCCGGCCGGCGCGGACGTCCTCCTGTAGTGCGGTGCGGACGGTCTCGCGGAACTGCAGGTACGCCGACCGGTAGTAGTCGGCACCGTCCGTGGACGGGTCGGTCGAGATCGCGAGCGTCGCGGCGATGAGGCGCATGAGTGCCGGGTCCTCGGCGTGGGCGGAGAGCAGCGCGTGCAGGAAGGCCACCGTCCCCTTCTCGCCGGTGAGCGGCAGCAGCGGGGCCGACACGGCGCGGGTCCACCGCATCACCGCGGCGGCGAGCAGTGCGTGTTCGGAGGGGAACAGCTCGAGGATCTCGGCGGGACGCATCCCCGACCGCGACGCGACGCCGTCGAGCGAGAAGCGCGACACGCCTCCGTCGTGGATGACCGCGATCGCACCGTTGATGGCCCGGGTGCGCGGGACCTCCTCGTCCGCGGCGTTCTGGTTCGTCAGCGGTGCCAGCGGGTGCTTCCGGAACCAGTCCAGCAGGGCGCGGGCGCGGGAAGCACCGAACGCCGGGTCGCTCGGACGGCCGGCGGTGAACAGGTCGCTGAACCCCGGGACGTCGTGCATCAGCGGGTCGAGCGACTGGAACGCCATCGACCAGTCGGGGAACGAGCGCTGCGTGATCGGTTCGTCGAGCAGCACCCGCACGTTCGTGTGCCGCGGATCGGCCCGGACCTGCTCGAAGCGCTGCCGGACGACGTCGTCCTCGCCCTCGATGATGCCGATGCAGTTGTCGTCGCGGTGCGCGAGCATCCCCGTGATGCCGAGTCGCGTGTTCTTCTCGCGTCCGACCGCCAGGATCTGGGCGAGCTCGGAATCCGTGATCGGACGGGTCTGGGTACTGGTGTAGACGAGCGATCGCATGCTCGTTTCTCCTCACGGCTTCTGCTTCGTAGTTGTCGTCGAGTGAACCGAGCATCCTCGACGACCACAACCCCACCTTCGGGATAGGTCACAGCAGCAAGACGCCGACCACGTCCGACCCGCGCGGAAGCGCGCCGAATCCTTGACCACGCCTCATATTTGTAGAACGATGCGGGCATGGCGATGCGCCTACCGCTGGATCCGCGTTGCCGTCCACACAATGACGTGTAGTGGAAGCGCCGCCGTGTCGAACCCGAATCGACACGACGGCGCTTCCTGCAACCACCCTAACCAGGGGCGGCTGCCTTCCGCAGGGATTCACTGACCTACAGGCCTGGCCAGCAACCCGATCGCTGACCATACGACTCAACCAGCAACAGGCAACCATCGGTACCCCCACAACGGGGAACGTACGTTCTCTCGTGGTTCCATGAGCTCGGCTCGGCGGCGTGAACCTTCTCGGTCAAGAACCAACGTTTCAGGGGCACCGATCACGTCCGCAGCAGCCATCGCTGCCCGGTACGTGACCTGCGGGCCGCCGCGTTGCCGACGGTGGCAGTGCTGGGAGGGTAGCCCTACATCGCGCGCGAGCACGGCACCGCCTGCGAGTTCCGTCAGTGCTCGGTGCTGACCTTCCGGAACGCCTCCGACATCCCCTCGGTGAACTGGATGAACGTGTCCACGTGCTCCATCTGCAACGACTGCTCGAGCACTCGGCGGTACGCAGAACGAAGAACGCCGACGATGGCGAACCCGTCGACTGACAGTTCGATCTGAACGCTGCGTCGGTCGTTCGGGTTCCGGACGCGATCGAGGAGCCCCCGCTTGGCGAGCCGGTCCAGGAGGGCCGTGACAGCGCCTGTTCCCATCTCGAGGTACGCCCCGAGCTCTTTCGGGGTGCGGTCCTCGTCGACCGCGCCGAGGAACTTCGGCGCCCGGAGGTCGACCGGATTGAGATCATGCGTCACCGCGAGGTGCTGGATGAGGTGTGCGTGCTCCACCTGGGCTGCGTAGAACGCCGAGACCGCGACATCCAACAGGCGATCGCGGTCCAGAGCGTCATCAGGGGACAAGGTTCCTGGCATGTTCACAGCTTAGTCGGAATCCGTGTAGACCGAAAGTAGACAAACTCGAATATTGAGGCGTATGGTCGATGTTGCTCGGATTTCGAGCTATCGAATCGTCAAAAGGATGTTCCTCATGCGCCGCCCGAACCGCACCATGTCACGAATCGCGACCCTCGCTGTCATCCCGGCAGCGCTGCTCGCTGCGGGCGTCGCTGTCTCGACCGCGTCGTACTCGGCGTTCTCGGCAACGTCCTCGGACGACGCCAACAACTGGTCGATGGGATCCGTCGCGCTGGCCAACGATGCCTCGAACAGCGCGATGTTCTCCGCCTCGAACCTCAAGCCCGGTTCCACGGGCACGAACTGCATCGCCGTCACCTCGAGTGGGTCGCTGCCGAGCGCGGTGAAGCTGTACGCCACGAACGTGCAGCAGACGAAGGCGCTGGCGTCGTACGTCACTCTGCAGGTGAAGCAGGGCAGTGGTGGCGGCTACGGCACCTGCAGCGGCTTCACGGCAGCGTCCGGTTCCGAGGGCACGCTCTACAACGATTCTCTGGCGTCGTTCGCATCGACCCGCACGAACTACGCGTCGGGACTCGGCACGTGGAAGCCCACGGGTGACAAGGCCGAGACGAAGACCTTCCAGATCACGTACACCGTCTCGCCCGACGCGCCGGCATCGCTCATGGGTGCCACGGCGGTCCTCGGCTTCACCTGGGAAGCGCAGAACTCCTGACCTGCTCGGAGACGATTGCAAGGGAGCCGACGATGCGTGCGTCGCTGTGGGGACGGTTTGCCGTGGTGCTCGGCGCTCGTGCCG
>NZ_JADKRV010000042.1 GCF_015351025.1 Curtobacterium sp. VKM Ac-1376
CGTGGCATGGTTGGAGCCTCTCAGAACGGGCCCAATCCGCAGAGGATTGCGGGTAACCAAACCGTGGGGCACGTCACGTTCGTTTAGGCCGCGAGTGCGACCTGTGGGTTGATGATCGTCTCGTACTCGATCGGGGTCAACTTCCCGAGACCGCGTTGGCGTCGTTTCCGGTGGTAGGTCGCTTCGATCCAAGTGATGATCGCCAGCCGGAGCTCTTCGCGTGTCGCCCAACGTTGCCGATTGAGGACGTTCTTCTGCAACAGGGCGAAGAACGATTCCATCGCAGCGTTGTCCGCGCAGGCGCCGACTCGGCCCATTGATCCGAGCAGCCCGGCGTGGCCGAGCGCGCGGACGAACTTCTTCGACCGGAACTGGCTGTCGAGGGGTACAGGGTTGCGTCATCCCCCACCACCGCGAACGAACCCCGAGCACTCGTCGGCTGAGGCGACGCCTGACCAACGGCTGGGCGCCCGGCACACATCCGGGCGTCCAGTCGGTCAGACCACCTCGTCGACGTACGCAGGTTGCCCGTGCGTCGTGCCCGCCCATCGAACCTGCACCGGCCACCATCCTCCGACCGTGACCACGCCGCGTGTTCCAGCACGGACCCGGGTCCGTGAGACTCCTCCGTGGTCCTGGCTGGCGATGACCATCGTTCCTGCTTGGAGCATCTCTGTTCCTTCTTCCTCCGCACTTGTCGTCTTTCGGCAAGCACGCGTTCTATACGCGGAGGTGCCGCTCTCGTCGGCTTCGGCGAGCGAGGCTGACAACAACGTGTCGATGTCGGCCCAGCGCCGAGAGACCATCGACGCACCGGTCATCGACCAGCAAGCCGTTGCCACGTGGCCAGGATCGTGTCGGGATTGAGGGACATGGACGAGATGCCACGGGCACGGAGGTGGTCCGCGAGGTCGGGGTGGTCGCTCGGCCCCTGTCCGCAGATCCCGACGTACGCGCCACGGGCTCGGCATGCGTCGATCGCTATGTCGATGAGCCGGAGCACCGCGGGGTTCCGCTCGTCGAACGAGTCCGCGACCAGCCCGGAGTCGCGGTCGACGCCGAGGGTGAGCTGGGTCAGGTCGTTGGAGCCGATGGAGAACCCGTCGACGTGGTCGAGGAACCGGTCGGCATCGAGGGCGTTCGAGGGGATCTCGCACATCATGACCACTTCCAGGCCGTTCTTTCCCCGGACGAGCCCGTGCGACGCCATACGCTCCACGACGCCCGACGCCTCCTCGACGGTGCGGACGAACGGGATCATCACCTTCACGTTCGCGAAGCCCATGACGTCGCGGACCTGCCGGATCGCCTCGCACTCGAGCGCGAAGGCCTGGGCGAAGTCGTCGGAGAGGTAGCGGGACGCGCCGCGGAACCCGATCATGGGGTTCTCCTCGTCCGGCTGTACCGGCTGCCGCCGAGGAGTCCGGCGTACTCGTTCGACTTGAAGTCCGAGAGCCGGACGATGACGGGCTTCGGGTCGAACGCCGCGGCGAGCGTCGCGACACCCTCGGCGAGACGCTTCACGAAGAAGTCTCTCGGCGACCCGTACGCAGCGATCCGGTCCTCGATCTGTTCCCGCAGCTCCGAGGGCTGATCCGCCAGTCGGAGCAGCGCGTTCGGGTGCACGCCGATCTGCCGGCTGACGACGAACTCCATGCGGGCGAGCCCGACACCGGTGTTCGGCAGCGCGGCGAATGCGAAGGCCTGCTCGGGGTTTCCGACGTTCAGCATGAGGTCGACGTCGAGGTCCGGGAGGTCGCCGACCTCGAGCCGGTCCACCTCGACCGCGAGAGTCCCGTCGTGGACGAACCCGGTCTCGCCCTCCGAGCAGGACACCGTGACGACGTCGCCGTCCGCGAGCACGTCCGTCGCGGTGGCGGTCCCCACCACGGCTGGGATGCCGAGCTCCCGCGCGATGATCGCCGCGTGGCAGGTGCGGCCGCCCCGGTTCGTGACGATCGCGGATGCGCGCTTCATGATCGGCTCCCAGTCCGGGTCGGTCATGTCCGCGACGAGCACGTCCCCGGACCGGAAGTCGTGCATCTCGTCGATGCTCCAGAGGATCCGGACGACACCGCTGCCGATGCGTTGCCCGATCGCGCGTTTTTCGAGCCGGGGTGGCACGATCGGCGGCACGGCGAGGCGGTGCCGCTCGATGCTGGTGACAGAGGTCCGGGACGCCACGGTCTCCGGTCGGGCCTGCAGCACGTACAGCTCGCCGTCGAGACCGTCCTTGCCCCATTCGACGTCCATCGGACGCCCGTAGTGCTGCTCGATGACGAGCGCGATGCGCGCCAGCTCGGTGACCTCGTCGTCGCGGAGCGAGAAGTGCCGCCGTTCTGCGGCATCGACCTCGACGAATGCCGTGGTCCGGCCGACTGCCTCGTCCTCGGTGAACACCATCCGGGCAGCCTTGGAGCCGAGGACCCGTCCCAGGATCGCGGGGCGCCTCGCCGCCAGCGCCGTCTTCGAGACGGTGAACTCGTCCGGGTTCACCGCCCCCTGCACGACACCTTCGCCGAGCCCGTACGCACTCGTCACGAACACCGCCCGGTCGAACCCGGACTCGGTGTCGAGGGTGAACAGGACACCCGCGGACGCCAGGTCCGAGCGCACCATCCGCTGCACGCCGACCGAGATCGCGACCTCGTCGTGGACGAAGCCGTGGTGCACTCGGTACGAGATCGCCCGGTCGGTGTACATCGACGCGAACACTCGCCGGACCGCGTCGAGCACGTTGTCGATGCCGCGGACGTTGAGGTAGGTGTCCTGCTGCCCGGCGAACGACGCGTCCGGGAGGTCCTCGGCGGTCGCCGACGAGCGCACCGCGAACGACGCATCCGCTGGCGCACCCGCGGTGAGTTCGGAGAACCCGTCGCGAACGGCTTGGTCGAGGCCGCGTTCGAGCGGCGTCGAGAGCACTCGTCGACGGATCTCTGCGCCGGCCGCCGCGAGGGTGGCGGTGTCGTCGACATCAAGCGCGAGGAGCGTGCTGCTGATCCAGGCGGTCAGGCCCGTGTGCTCCATGTGTCGTCCGAATGCCGTCGCCGTGGTGGCGAACCCGTCGGGCACGCGCACCCCGAGACCGTCCAAGGAACGCAACATCTCGCCGAGGGAGGCGTTCTTGCCGCCGACGGACGCGATGTCCTCTAGCTGTACTGCCCAGGGACGTTGGTCAACCGTGTGATGGGTGACCGGTTCCCGATGGCGGTGTGGGGCCGGTGGT
>NZ_JADKRV010000043.1 GCF_015351025.1 Curtobacterium sp. VKM Ac-1376
CTGCTCGACGGCGACGTCGCCGGTGGCATCGCCGCCGCCCTGCCCGGCTCGACGATCGACATGTGCGTCGGTGTCGGCGGCACCCCCGAGGGCATCATCACGGCGTGCGCGATCAAGGCGTGCCGATCAACAGACTCAACAACCTCACTGAACATCACAGCTAACTCGACCCGGTCCAACTTCCGGGGTTTCGGGCGCCGCGCACGAGCACGGCACTGCTTCTCCGCGGAGTAGGGCCGGTAGGTTTCACCAGCTGCGGCGTTCCTCGTCAGCTCGCGGCTGATCGTCGACGGCACCCTACCGAGTGCTCTCGCGATCGCGCGCACACCTTCACCACTCAGATGCAAGTCCGCGATCTGGAGGCGTTCTTCCTGGCTGAGGTACCTGTCGGAGCGGGGCATGTGCGCGAACGGGTTCCGCCCGCCGGCTGCTTTGACCCATCGGTATCCTGACGTCGATCCACGCCGACAGCATCACAGGCCGCCGTTCGGCCAAGGCCCTGTCTCAACAGCTCCCAGAACCGCGCCTCTCGAGCACGGTGTTCCAGCCTCGACCCCATCTGCAGCACTCCGATTCACGGTGGTGTTGCAACGACCGCCTGAACCCAAGATCGGCTACGGAGACGGGATCACGACACGGAGCGGTGCGAAAACGACGACACCGAACGAAGCTGCTCACAGGCCACAGGCCACAGGCCACAGGCCACAGGCCACGGGCGTCCCGTGAACGATCGGCTACCGAGAACGAGGGGATAGCGCCTCCCTACTCGTGAGTTGGTCCCCGGAGCCATCATCAGGGCCAGCCTCAAGCTTCGGCGAGGCCGATGCGTGTCCTCACTGGTCTTCCTTTCGGTGGAACGACTCAAGTTGCTGGCGAAGTCATCGCTGCGGGCCACCGCACGCCCGGGGGCATGGGGTGAGTCCTCGGCGCAACCGTGCATCTTGGAACCGCTGGGGTGCTCTTCAGCTGCTCTCGTTCGAGTCGCCGGGCAGCACCACTTCGGTGAGGCCTGGATGCGTCCAGCTGGCGAGGAGCGCGAGGGCTTGGCTCGAGGGTGAGCTCGGTTCCGTTGTGTAGACGTAGAGAACCTGCTTGGGGTCGGCGGGGAGGGTGAGGGTCTCGTACTGCACCTCGAGCGGGCCGACGACGGGGTGGTGGAGGCGTTTGGTACCGAAGGTGCGTTGGTGCACTCGTTGGGCCGTCCACCATTGGCGGAAGTCTGCGCTGGAGAGCGAGAGTTCTCCGATGAGCTGTTGGGTGCCGGCGTCGTCAGGGTTCGCGGCGGCGTCGAGTCTTAGTGCCTCGACGGCGTTCCTGGCTTGTTCTTCCCAGTCGAGGAACAGGTCTCGGGCGTGCTCGTCGAGGAGAAGCCATCGGGCATAGTTCCGCCGCTTCGCGGGCATGGCTTCGAAGTCGGTGAACAGTGCTCGGGCGAGAGCGGTGGAGGCGAGGACGTCTGTCCGGTTGCCGAGGATGAGCGCCGGGTGTGAGGAGAGTGAGTCCAGAAGCTGCCGGAGTCCTGGACGGACGCGCTGTGCCGCTGGCCGGATGACTGACCGTGGCGCGCCGGCTGACGCGTTTAACGTGCGGAGGTAGGTGTGGCTTGCTTCGTCGAGGTCCAGCGCTCGGGCGAGCGCGTCGACGACTTGAGCGGAGGGCGTCAGGTGTCGACCCTGCTCCAGTCGGGTGTAGTAGTCGGTGGACACGCCCGCGAGGAGCGCGACCTCTTCACGGCGCAGGCCCGGAACGCGTCGGGTCCGGCCGTCTGGAAGCAAGCCCGTGTCCTGCGGGTCACGGTTGGCGCGAGCGCGGCGGAGGAACTCGCCAAACTCGCGATGGAGATCGCTCACAGCAGTATCTTCCCAGGGGTCACGGGGCTGGTGGGCTGGTCGGGGGCGGGGCCACGGCTTCGTCTCAATGGCCCCGCCTCCTACAGGTGGTGAGTCTCAGCGCACGTAGTCGGTGCTGTGTGCCAGCTCGCGGCCCGCGAGGATCTCGGCCTTCAGCGAGTCGGCCTTGCCCTCAGCGAGGCCGGACGAGTCGGAGCCGAGCTGCTGGCGCATCGGTCCGGTTTCGGTGCTCGCGATCGTGACGAGTGCTGTGGCTGCCTTGTTCGGATCGCCTGGCTGGGTTCCGGGCATCTGCTTGTGCGCCGCGATCATCTCCCGGATGCTCGGGTAGGCGTCCGAGACGTCCTCGGCGACGGCGAGGGAGTTGTCGGTGAGGAAGTCAGTGTCGAAGTAACCGGGCTCGACGATCGAGACTCTGATGCCGAAGTCGGCCACTTCAGCCGCGAGCGATTCTGAGAGACCTTCGACGGCGTACTTGGCTGCGCAGTACAGTCCCCAGCCGGGGAAGGACAGAACGCCGAGGATCGAGGACACGTTGATGATGTGGCCACTCCGTTCCTGCCGCATCTGGGGCAAGACCGCCCGGATAACGTTCCAGGTGCCGTTCACCTGCACGTCGAACATCGCCTGAACATCGGAGTTGCTGGTTTCCTCGACGGCGCCGAGGTAGCCGTACCCGGCGTTGTTGACGACGACATCGATGCGGCCGAAGCGCACCGTCGCCTCCTTGATCGCGTCGGCCACTTGCTCCTCGTCGGTGAGGGTGACCTGCAGCGGGAGCAGGTTCGTCGTGTCGACATCGTCGAGGGCAGTGAGAAGTCGCTCGGACGACCGGGTGGTGGCGGCCACGTGGTCGCCGCGCTGCAGGAGGTGGGCGACGAGGGCTCGCCCCAGCCCGCGAGAGCTACCAGTGATGAACCAGACAGCAGGACGGTCGGTGGGATACGTCATGAGGAGTTCCTTTCGGTGTTGGTACGTCCAATCTCGCGCCGAATCGGGTGCCGGACGGGGCCATACGTCGCCCTCGTACGACTAGGACTGGCGTTCCCACCCGAGGGGCCGCCCGTTGCAATAACATGCTGGTCTTGCGCGTGCCCTCAGCAGAGCAGATTGGTCCCGTAGCGCTTCGTCGGCGGCGGTGCCTCCGCTCGAGCCTGCAGCACCGAACGGCGCCGTCACCGTCGTCACCTACGACTCGTCTGACAGGGTGACGGCGGGTTCCGAGGGTTCCGCTGGTGCACCGAAGTCCGAGTAGACGGCTTCACACCCTGCCCGGTAGCTGATCCTTGGGTTCTTGCGGTGGTTGCAACACCTGATGGATGGTGTGCTGTGGCGACGTACTCGA
>NZ_JADKRV010000044.1 GCF_015351025.1 Curtobacterium sp. VKM Ac-1376
CTACAATCACCACAGAACCCACTCCGCCATCGGAGCCCCACCCATCAGCAGACTCAACAACCTCCCTGGACATCACACCTAGTCCGACAGGCAGACTGCCAGCTTTGACCGGATGTCCACACATTCCTAGGTGGATGCTGTGCGGGGGCACATACTCAGAGCCTACGAGAATGCGCGCTCGTCACCGACGATCCCTCGCCTCTCCTGCAGGCAGAGGCTGCCCATGCACACTCACCATCTCAAGCGGGGCTCGGCCCTCGCCGTCTCGGCTGCTGCCATCGCAGCGATGATCACGTTCAGCACCGGCGCGGGTGCGTCGGCTGCCACGGTCATCGACGGCCCCGTCGGTCTCGGAACGGCCGCCACCTACGGCGTCCTCGGTGCGAGCACCGTGACGAACACGGGCCCCAGCGTGGTCAACGGTGACCTCGGCCTCTCGCCCGGGACCTCCATCACCGGCTTCGGCGGTGCTCCGAACGGGGTCGTCAACGGCACCGTCCACCAGACCGACGCCGCTGCTGCCCAGGCGCAGCGCGACACCACCACGGCCTACAACGTCGCTGCGTCGCTGTCCCCGACGCAGACCGGGCTGACCGGGCTCAACGGCCTCTCGCTCTCACCGGGCGTGTACTCCGGCGGGGCCCTCGCGCTGCCCGACAACGGCGTGCTCACCCTTGCCGGCAGCGCGGACTCCGTCTGGGTGTTCCAGGCAGCGTCGACCCTGACGATCGGGTCCGCCAGCCGCATCCTCATCACCGGCGGCGCGAGCTCCTGCAACGTCTTCTGGCAGGTCGGCAGCTCCGCGACGATCGGGACCGGCGCCGCGTTCCAGGGCACCGTCCTGGCGCAGCAGTCCGTGACCGCCACCACCGGCGCCACCGTGCAGGGTCGTCTGCTGGCCCGCGTCGGCGCGGTCACCCTCGACACCAACACGATCACGGCCTCGGCCGACTGCCCCGTGCCGGGGATGCCGTCCGAGTCGCCCACCATCACCTCCGGCACCCCGACCGACGGCACCGTGGACGAGCCGTACACGTACACCGTGACCGCCACCGGCACCCCGGCCCCGACCTTCACGGCCTCGGGTCTGCCCGACGGCCTGACGATCGACAGCACCACGGGGGTCATCTCCGGCACTCCGACCACTCCGGGCACCGCGACCGTGACGATCACCGCGTCCAACGGCACCACGCCCGACGACACCAGCGTCGTGACGATCACCGTCCGAGCCCCGGCGCCGACCCCGACGCCGAACCCGACCCCGACCCCGACGCCGAACCCGACGCCGACCCCGACGCCGAACCCGACCCCGACCGCTCCGGCCGTGGTGCCCACTGACACCCCGAGCGGCCCCACGGGGACGACGGCAGACGGCGGGGGCAGCGGTGGTGACCAGCCGACCGGCCAGCTCGCCTTCACCGGCTCCGACCCGACCGTGCCGCTGGGCATCGCCGCGGCCCTCCTCGCCGCGGGCGCCACGCTCCTGGCCCTGCTCCGCCGCCGTCGCACCCTCGGACGCATCTGATCCACCGGCACGACGACGAAGGAGCCGCTCGGACTCAGGGGGTCCCGCTCGCCACGAGGTCGGCGAGCGGGACCTCGTCGCGGGCGATCGCGGCCGCGACGTCGCTGAGTCGTCGCTCGTTGGACCGTGCGTACCGACGGATCATGCCGAAGGCGGCGTCGACGTCGACCCCGACCGCGCGCGCGAGGTAGCCCTTGGCCTGCTCGACGGCGACCCGGCTGTCGAGCGCACGCTGCAGTTGCTCGGCGGTGAGGCTCGCGTGCTCGATCGTCCGCTGCTGCAGCAGGCTGATCGTCGCGACGTCGGCGAGGGCCTGGGCGGCTCGCGCGTCTGCGCCGTTCAGCGCGCCCTCGGTCTCGCGGAACAGGTTCAGCGAACCGACCGTGGTGTCCCGGAGCCGGAGCGGGATCGCGTGGACTCCCGCGTACCCGCGCGCCCTCGACGCCTCGGCGAACCGCGGCCAGCGACCCCGCAGGTCGGCGGCGTTCTCCGAGGTCACCAGGCGGCCGGTCGTCACGGCGGCGATGCAGGGCCCCTCTCCGGCGTTGAGCTGGAGCAGTCCGATGAAGCTGCTCCGCTCGCTCGTCGACGCGACCACCCGCAGCTCGTCCTGCTTGTCGAGCAGGTGGATGGCGCCGGCTGCGGCATCGAACAGCTCGACCGCACGGTCGACCAGTGTCTGCAGGACGTCGACCACGTCGTAGTCCGCAACCAGGCTGTCGGTGAGCGTCACGAACGTCTCGACCAGTCGTGCTTCGCGTATCTCGGTCATGCGGGGCTGCGTCCTTCCGTCGTGCGGCGCGCAACAACCGTAGCCGAGCGTCCAGCGGGACGCCTCCGGGCGACTTGCACCGGAGCGCACCACGGCTCTAGCGTTGGAGGAGCTGCCCCAGCCCCCGGCCGCCGGAACGTTCCGCCATTCCGATGCAGACCAGGGACTCGATGAGGACGCGGGCAGCGGGTACGCCGCCGTGCCGCGATCTCCGCGGTGCGCGGTAGGACGGGCGAGGACTTCCGGAACAGGCTCAGAACACCGAGAGGACCCCTGTGACCGACGAGCACACCATCACCAGCCCGTACCGGAAGACCGGTTCGACGGGCGGCCCGCGGACCGGCGGTACCTCGACCTACTCGGCGCTCCTGGCCGAGGTGAAGGCCGCGGGCCTGCTCCGGCGCCGTCGGGGGTTCTACTGGTCGCTGTTCACGGCGCTCGTGCTGGCGACCGCCGCGTGCTGGGTCGTGTTCGCGTTCCTCGGTGACTCGTGGTTCCAGCTCATCGTCGCCGGTGCGCTCGGGGTGCTGTTCACCC
>NZ_JADKRV010000045.1 GCF_015351025.1 Curtobacterium sp. VKM Ac-1376
GAGAATCGGAGGGTGGATGAGGCAGTGGTGGAGCGGACGCGGTTGGTTGCGCGGATGGGTGAGGTTGCAGGGGCGCGACAGGTGGTTGCTCGAACCCACCGGACGCATGGCCTGCAAGTCACCGCGGGTGCGGACCCGTTCGTCTTTGAGGAGACGGTTACGGGGACGGAGCTGCTGTCGTTGGAGTCGATGCAGTGCACGGGGACCGTACGGGGTGAGGTTGAGTCCGACGACGCCGTAATCGTGGTCTGGTTGAAGTCCGGCCATGGCAAGGTCGATGGTGACGAGTTGCTCCCCGGTCGGCCGGTGCTGTACCGGGAGGGCCGGCAATCGTTCCGGTGGACGGACTTCTCGAAAGATCTCATGCGCATCGACCGGGACACTGTCGAGCGGGTCGCGGCGGAACGGGGCGGTTGGAATCAGGCGCCGTTGGAGTTCAAACCGCACCACGTCCCGGAAGGTGCTCCGCTCGCGGCGTGGTGGTTGGTCGTGCGGACCATCGCGCCCGAGATCCTCGGCACGGTTGGCCCGGTCTCGGCTGAGCGGGAGCGGGAGCTGAGCCGGTTCGCCGCGGCGGGCCTGTTGACGGCGGTGCCGCATTGGCCGGTCGGACAGGGGCGGGAGGTGCCGGCACGGACCCGACTGGCGAAAGCCGAGGCGTTCCTGCTGGACCACGTCGCGGACCGAGTCACCGTCGACGACGTCGCGGCGGCAGCGGGACTCAGCGTCCGGGGCTTGCAGGGCGCGTTCCAACGGGTTCACGGCGTCTCGCCGCTGTCGTACCTCAAAGGAGTTCGACTGCTGCTGGCCCGAGAGCACCTCGAGTCGGGCACTGCGGAGTCGGTCGCAACGGTGGCACGGTCGGTCGGGATGACGCATCTCAGCCGGTTCGCGAGCGACTACCGTGCGGAGTTCGGCCAGCTTCCCCGCGACGTGCTCCGCGACGCTGCAGCCGGGTGGGGGCCTGCGGTGCGGGACCGCAGTGCGGTGTCGACGACAACTACTCGGTAGAAAACCCGTCGGTGTGCATCGGTGAGTCCGTCGGGGACGTTCAGCACGACGGTGCTGCCCGGACCCGGAGGACGCGGTCGGTGAGCGCGGTCTGCGCGGCGCGGAAGGTGCGATAGTCACCGATGTACTCGCCGAAGCCGTTGCGGACGAAGAAGTGGCGACCCTGCTGATCAATCGTGCCTGCGAATGCTCCGCGGTGGTCGGCGACCCAGAAGCCGTCGTCAGCTGTCGCCCAGCCGAGCACTGCCTGCGCGGCCGGGGACACGTTCGGGTGGTGCAGGAGAATGCTCATGCGGTTGGCTCCCTGAGAAAATCGCCGTAGGTCGGCTCATCGGATGTGATCAGGTCGTCGCTGGTCACCGGGGTGACGGCAGCGATCGCGGGGAGGTCGTTGACGCGGGCAGTGACGAGCGCATCGAGCTCGGCCGGAGCGAGGAGTCCCCGACGGTGCCACTCGGCTTCTACGTGCCGGGAATGCGGTCGAGTGTCGGTTTCCGGGCTGTCGGCGCGGAGCAGCGGGATCATGTCGATCGGTTCGGTCGGCGGCAGCGACGCCTCGGGTGCGGTCACCAGGTCCCCGCGGTCATCACCGTCGCGGTGACGGCCGTGACGGAAGCCAGCCCAGTGATCACCGCAGTACCAGCAAGGCGACGTCCGCGCCGTGCCTGCTGCACCTCGGAGAGCACCGGTCGGCATCCACGCCCCATCCGTGATGTGGTCGGCGCTGTTCCCTGGGTGAGACCTACTGCGGCGGACGGGATGAATGGGAAGGTCATGCGGCCCCGGGCCCTTTCCGTGGCGGGATCGGCCACGACAACTGTTCAGGCGCTACCCGAATCGTGCTTCCGGCGGAACAGCCGGGGTCATCGCGAGGGGCGCGGAATTCCTGACAACCCCACGCTACAAACCCCCCACCGAAGGCCGCTAACTTTCTTAACGAGAAGCGCTATCTGGTCAGTCTTCCGTCGTGGCGGTGCGGTCGATGACCTCTTGCACGGCGGCGGCGAGGGAGATGATGTGTTCCGCTTCCGCTGCGGGGACGGCGTCGAGCAGCTCCTGCACGGCGTCGGGCAGGTCCTCGTATGCCTCGAGGAGACAGTGCTGTCCGACCGTCGTCAGTCGAACGATCCGTGATCGGCGGTCGTCCGGGTCGGGTTCCCGCGCAACGAGGCCACGCGTGACGAGCCGGTCAACCGCCTGGGTCGCAGCGGCGCTGGTCACCCCAAGAACGCCCGCGAGATCCGTTGCGCGTGCCGG
>NZ_JADKRV010000046.1 GCF_015351025.1 Curtobacterium sp. VKM Ac-1376
CGGTGTTCCAGCCTCGACCCCATCTGCAACACTCCGATTCACGATGGTGTTGCAACGACCAGCTGAACCCAAGGATCCCCCTACGGACTGCTCTCGAAGGACGCATCGAGCGCTTCGAGTAGTTGGCTCCCGAGCGCTTGCAGATGCGCGGTGCTAGGGCCGAAGATGAAGCGCACTGCGGGGGTGATCACGACTTCCAGCACGTCTCCCTGCGGGTGACGTTCCATCTCGATTCGCACCACGGCTGAGCCAATAGCTCCGCGGCTCCGGGTCACGAGGCGAGCCCAAGCGCTGCCCGAATCGACCTTGCGGAACGAAGGCAACTGTTCTAACGCCCGCGCAAGCCCCGGGTGGAACTCGGGAGCGCCCGCGGTCAAATGCAGGGTTCCTCTTATGGTTCGAGCATCGCTACTGTCCAGGCGGACCGCGCGCCCGGGGTCGCGATAGTTCATAACTCGAACTTACGCCGTCACGCACCGCGCCAGCATCCGGTAGCCGATCCATCAGCGGGGCACGCTCAGCTGTCGTCCGGTCAGGAGGCGGCGAGAGAGTGGAAGAACTGACCGTGTGGGCCGACGATGGCGACGGGTGCGCCGTTTACGGCCAGGACTGTTCCGTTCTCTGGGTCCGCCGGCAGCTGCGTCGCGATCTCCGGCAACACCGACCTGCCCTCGTTGCTGATCCATACGGCACCGCTCGCGTGCACCTTGCTGACGAACGACTCCCGCGCGTCCGGGTTAGGTACACGAGCACGGCGCTGTGGAAGACGACCAACGTCGCGTCAGCTGGCGCTTGCGCCGCGACCTCCTCGAACAATTCGTTCAGGTCACCGGCCACGAGCAGCGGTCGCTCTGCCGCGACGACGGATGCGGCCGCGTGCAGATTCCGGCGGCGCTCGTCATGCTCGGGCCAGACGAGCGTCTCCAGCCATTCCAGTGAAGCCGGGTCCGCGACATCGAGAGGGTTGAGGTCGATGCCGGCACGCCAGACGGTCTCCGGGAGATGCGTCGGGGTTGGACGCCCGCGTAGCTCGGTTTCGAGCACGACCGTGCTGCCGCTTGTCGGTGCCAGTTCGTCGACTCCGCTCTCGGTGATGAAGCGGTAGGCGTACTTGTCCGGGTACAGGCAGAATCCCGCGGACGCACCGACCTCGAGCAGAGCGATCGGCCCCGGGATCTTCGCCAACTCAGGCAAGAGCACCGCACATCGGCGGACTTCGTTCGTCTGCGTCGCGTGGGTGAGTGCGATCTCGCGGATCGCATCCCACCTGGCGATGAACTCGCTCCTCGCCTGCTGATACGGCACGAGAGGAACACCAGCCATCCGTGCCGAGGCGAAAACAAGGTTCGGTTGCCGCTTCGCCGCGGGCAACTCCTCGACCAGCTGCACGATGTCCTCATCGGCCGCGACACCGGTCGCCCAGTCGAAGTACAGATCGGAGATGCCGTGCGCTTCGACATCCGCCCACGCCCGATACTTCTCGCCAGCCTCACCCACAGGGGCATCCTAGGGATGGCGCATTACGAGTCCGCAAGCGGATCGTGGAGGGAACGCCTAGTGCGCCGCGTTCGCGGCTGCTGTTCGGATGGACGCTAAGAGGGATGCCTCGAACTGGGATGGCACGAGGTCGGGTGCAGCGAGGCCTCCACGCCGAGCGTGCACGATCGCAATCGTCGTTCGACCGTCTTCATCTTGGTGGAACGCGAGGGTGAGGACCTCAGCGCGCGGCATGAGCACCCCGGACCGTTGAGTCAGCACAGCCGAGGAGTCATCGAGAGCCGTTATCGATGCCCGCGGAATGCGGGCTACCGCGGACCGGATGATGCCGGGGACGTCCTCGATCGCCGCGCCGACGAGTGCAGTCCCGCGAGGTCTCTCTGCCACGAACGCTAGCTAAGCACGGTGTGCCGTAAGCCGGTCGGTCACCGGTACACGGCTGGCGGCGACAACCACGACAACTTGCCCGTGTCCTGCTTGACCTGGGGATTCCCGTATGACTGTCCCGCAAAAATGCCCGGTGAAGGGGCGGCGGTTTCAAGCGGTCATTGCAACAGGAGCTTCTCGATCGCTTCGATCGGTTTCTCGAAGGCTAACCGTTTGCGG
>NZ_JADKRV010000047.1 GCF_015351025.1 Curtobacterium sp. VKM Ac-1376
GGCCGTATTCAACCGGTCGTCGCAACAGTGGTCTGTTGGCTCGAGCGTAGTTGGTCGGCGAAGACCTCAGCAGGAGTGCGCCAGCCAAGGATGCCCCGTGGACGGTTGTTGATCGCATCGGCGACGGCGGCGATTTCCGCGGCGCTCCAGCGAGACAGGTCGGTGCCTTTCGGGAAGTACTGCCGCAGCAGCCCGTTGAGGTGCTCGTTGCTGCCGCGCTGCCAGGGGCTCTTCGCGTCGGCGAAGTAGACCGGCATCCCGATCTGTGCGGTCAGGAGCGTGTGCGCGGACATCTCTTTCCCGCGGTCCCAGGTCAACGAGCGACGCAATGATGCGGGCAGCGCGTCGAAGGTGGCGACGAGCGCGTTCTTCATGGTCACAGCCCCGTAGCCAGCTAAGGCCGGCCCGTTCTTCCGCGGCGGTATGAGCCCGTAGCCGACCTGCCTCGGCAGGTGCACCAGCATCGCGAACCGTGTGCTCCGATCGATTAGCGTTCCGATCGCGGATCGCTTCAGCCCGATGATGAGGTCCCCTTCCCAGTGCCCAGCGACGTCACGGCCGTCCGCTTCCGCGGGCCGCTGCTTCAGCGTCGTGCTGTCGGTGACGTGCGCCCACGCCTGCATCCGAGTCCGTGCCCGAGGTTTGCGTTTCGTCCGCCCGCGTCGCAGATGCCACGACTGGTCCCTCGTCAGGCCGCCTCGATCAGGGACGTAGAGGGCCTGGTAGATCGCTTCGTGCGAGATCCGCATGGACGGGTCGTGCGGGAACTCGACCGGGAGTCGTCTCGCGATCTGCTGCGGACTCCACGCAGCAACCCACTCTCGGTCCTCGCGGTGCGGCTTGTTCTTCCCGTCCCATGCCGGTCCTTCCGGACCGATCCGGTTCCCAGCACTGTCGTGGAGGTGGCCGCTGAGCTTGTCGGCGACGTAGTCGCGGAGCCGCCGGTTCGTGCGCAGCTTTGCCACCTTCGGTCGGCGCGCTCGACGTTCCGCGTGCCACTGCGCCGTCGAGGCCTTGTAGTCCAGCCGGTAGGTGCGTGTTGATGCGTTTCGCCGCAGCTCGCGGGAGATCGTCGACGGCGCACGGCCAAGGCTGGCCGCGATCTCGCGCACGCCGTCACCGCGCGCCCGCATCAACGCGATGTCCTCACGCTCGTGCGACGAGAGATACCTTCCTGACAGCGTCGGAGCGAGGTTGGGGTTCACGCCGCCAGCGTGCCGGAACCATCGATGCGCGACGGGCTCGGACACGCCTGCGGCGACCCCGGCCTCTCGCGTCTTCACGCCCGCCGCGATCGCCGTCCAGAACGCGACCCGATCCTCCCGCCACGCCACCGTCGGCCTGCCCGGCGACGGAATCTGCCCCCGATACGCCTGGACTTGTCGCTGACGATCTCGAACCCGCATCGAACACCTCCGGAATCAGGTGTTGCGACGACCG
>NZ_JADKRV010000048.1 GCF_015351025.1 Curtobacterium sp. VKM Ac-1376
CCATCGAGCACGAACTACGCTTCACCACGACACCCATCCCCGCCTGAGCTTCAGAGCAAAACGGGTAACCAGACCGTGGGGCACGTCAAACGAGTCAACCAAACCTGCAGCAGTCCCCATCGCAGCACCGGGGGAGACGTACACGTACAACGGCGCGCAGCAGATGACCTCGTCGACCAAGGACGGCGTCACGACCAGCTACGAGTACACCAGGGGCCGACATGAACAAGCTGCTCTCGCAGTCCACCGACGGAGGTGCCGAGTACGACTACACGTATGGCACCACCGACCAGAACGGCGTCCCCGTGATCGCCACCCGCGCAGGCACTGGCACTGGCACCGCGTCGGTGTTGAGCGACCCCGTTACCGGGCAGCCGCTGGACCTACGCACCACGGACGGGACGACCAGCATGTACGTCCTGAACGGCATCGGAAACCCTGTCGCCGCGGTCACGGACACCGGTGACATCGCGTTCAAGGTGAGCTACGGCGCGTACGGTGCTGAGACCGTCACCGACGGGAAGACCAGCGCGCAGTGGAAGCAGAACCCCTACGGGTACAAGACTGGGATCCGCTCGAGTAGCAGCGACGCCGGACTCACGAAGTTCGGGTACCGGTGGCAGTCCTCCGCAACCGGTCAGTGGATCGAACGGGACACCCTCGATGTCCCACTCGATCCCTCCAATGCGAACCGCTACGTGTTTGTCGGATGCGACCCGGTCAATGGTTCCGACCCGACCGGGCGCGGTACATGCGCGTATGGTGTGTTCATATATGTGCTCGGTCTGGCGGGGATCGTCGCCGCACCATTCACCGCCGGAGGCTCGCTCGTTCTGTTCGGGCTCGGACTTGGCGTTGCTGGTGCCGGGGCAGTCGGGACCATCGAAGGATGTCAGACTAATTCAGAGCCCAACCCCTGGTATGTCAACGAGAATCCGGAGGGTTAGAAGTGAGACTCTTTGCCTACGCTTTAATGATCGTTATGATCATTTTTGCAATCTTTGGTTTGATGGATTTGGGATTTAGTAAGGGGTGGTTCGTCGTCCCAGTATTGATTCTTGCCTTGGTTGCAATCCCTCTGTATATGATTGAAGGAAGAAAAACGCGGTAGTCGTAGAAGTGATCGCGATAGCGCATTCTTAGTGTCAAGAGATTAAACTGTCCTAGTCGTTAACGTCAGGCGAAGTGCGAGCGCCGGCTCCGTTTACAAGCCGGCTGTTGGATCTGCGCACAAGTGGGATGACCAGCATGTTCACGCTTGAACGGCATCGGGCATCGCCCGCAAGCGGATCCTCTACCGGGCGTTGCGCCTGAAGCGGGAAGGAGTCCGCCCGGCTTCCTGGAGCCCGAATCAGTCGCCGCGCCGATAAGACCACTCGAGCACTTGCATACTC
>NZ_JADKRV010000049.1 GCF_015351025.1 Curtobacterium sp. VKM Ac-1376
TCAAGGGGTCGTTGCAACGGGTGGTTGTTTCGGGTCCGAGAGTAGCTGCTCGAATGCTTCTGCCGGGGTGCGGTAGCCGAGCGTTTTGCGGGGTCGGCCGTTGAGTTCGGCGGCGACTTCCAGGAGCCGTTCCGGGCTGTGGACGCTGAGATCCGTGGACTTCGGGAAGTACTGCCGGAGCAGCCCGTTGGTGTTCTCATTCGAGCCGCGCTGCCACGGCTTGTGCGGGTCGCAGAAGTAGATCGCCAAGTCCGTGGCGAGAGTGATCTCTTTGTGTCGGGCAAGCTCTGTGCCCTGATCCCACGTCAACGACCGACGCAGATGCTCGGGCAGCATCTGGATCGTGGGGATCATCGCGTCGCGGACCGCGTCGGCACTGTGCCCATCAGGCAGGTGCAGCAGCATCACGTACCTGGTGGTGCGCTCGACCAGGGTGCCGATCGCGCTCCTGGCGTTGATCCCGACGATCAGGTCCCCTTCCCAGTGACCGGGCACGGCCCGATCGTCGACTTCGGCGGGGCGTTCGCTGATCAGAATCATGTCGCGGATCTTCGACCACGACGCCCGCCGCGGCTCACCCCGGTGCCGGCGGAGGGCGCGGCCGGTGCGGAGGTGTTTGTGCAGGTCAGCGCGCAGGTGCCCGCGGCCCTGGACGAACAGGGACTGGTAGATCGTCTCGTGCGACACGTGCATCTCCGGCCGGTCGAGGAACGTCCTGGCCAGGTCATCACGGATCTGCTCCGGGGACCAGTTCCGCACCAACCGAAGCTCGACCTGCAGGGCGAGCTCGACCCGGTCGAGCTTGCGTGGTTTCGGGCGCCGCGCACGAGCACGGCACTGCTTCTCGGCGGAGTACGGTCGGTAGGTTCCACCAGCCGCGGAGTTCCTCGTCAGCTCACGGCTGATCGTCGACGGCGCCCTACCGAGGGCTTTCGCAATCGCGCGCACGCCGGCACCGTTCAAGCGCAGGTCCGCGATCTGGAGGCGTTCTTCCTGGCTGAGGTACCTGTCGGAGCGGGGCTTGTGGGCGAACGGGATCCGTCCGCCTGCTGCTTTGACCCATCGGTATCCCTGACGTCGATCCACGCCGACAGCATCACAGGCCGCCGTGCGTCCGAGGCCCTGTCTCAACAGCTCCCAGAACCGCGCCTCTCGAGCACGGTGTTCCAGCCTCGACCCCATCTGCAACACTCCGATTCACGATGGTGTTGCAACGACCAGCTGAACCCAAGG
>NZ_JADKRV010000005.1 GCF_015351025.1 Curtobacterium sp. VKM Ac-1376
CTACAATCACCACAGAACCCACTCCGCCATCGGAGCCCCACCCATCAGCAGACTCAACAACCTCCCTGGACATCACAGCTAGCCGGGGGCGAGCCGCGCCTCCAGGCCGGTGACGCGTCTACGCGACCGGAGCCGCCGTCTGCTGCTGCGCCGCGACGAAGGCGCGGACGTGCTCGCGCAGGTCGGTTTCGTGCTCGACCAGGACCGCGTGGATGCCGACGCTCCGCGCACCCGCGATGTTCTCGGGCATGTCGTCGGCGAAGAAGGTGCGCTCCGCGGGGACCCCGTGGTGGGCGATCGCGCGCTGGAAGACCTCGGGTTCGGGCTTCCTGGCACCGAAGTTGCTCGACGTGTCGAGGTGTTCGCCGAAGAGGCCCGGCAGGGACGGCGCCCACTCGTGGATCCACCGGCCGGCCAGTGGACCGTTGTTCGTGAGCAGGCCGACACGCCCGTGCTCGCTCGCGATCCGGACCGCCTCGATGCGCTCCGGCAGCTCCGTCATGGCCGAACCGCGGATGCGCGCCCAGGTGTCCTCGGGGACGTCGCACTCCATCGCCCGCTCGAACGCGGCGAGGTACTCGTCGCCGTCGGCGAACCCGCCGGCCTCGGCGCGCATCTCATGGCCGCAGTCCCACCACCGGCGGCGGAGCTCCTCGAAGGGGTGTCCGGTGAACTCGGAGAGTGCGGCCATGCGCACCTGCCAGTCGTAGCGGACCAGGACGTCGTCCATGTCGAAGAGGAACAGGAGCGGGGGTGCGGGCGTCTCGTTCACGATGTCCACCATTGTGTCGCACTATCATCGTCGAGTCATGGCATCCCGATACGACTGCACCGACTCCGACGGGCTCCTGACCGGGATGCGGCTCGCACGTGCCGCCCTCGGACGCGGAGAACTCGTCGTCGTCCCCACCGACACCGTCTACGGCCTCGCCGCGGACGCCTTCAGCGCGACCGCCGTGCAGCGGCTGCTCGACGCGAAGGGGCGCACCCGGCAGTCGCCGCCGCCCGTGCTCATCCCCGGTCCGCCCACGCTCGACGCCCTCGCCAGCGAGGTCCCGCAGCCGGTGCGCGACCTGGTGGCCGAGTTCTGGCCGGGCGGCCTGACCGTCATCCTGCGCGCCCAGCCGTCGCTGGACTGGGACCTCGGTGAGACGCGGGGCACGGTCGCCCTGCGCATGCCCGACTCGCGGATCGCGCTCGAGCTCCTGCAAGAGGTGGGACCGCTCGCGGTGTCATCGGCCAACTCGACCGGCGACCCCGCCGCCATGGACGTCGACGACGCCGAACGCATGCTCGGCGACAGCGTTGCGATCTACCTCGACGGTGGCGCGATCGGTGCGCACGAGGGGTTCGATGCCAGCACCGGGTCGACGATCGTCGACGCGACCGGGCTGTCGGAGGGCGGGAAGCTCCGCATCGTCCGGCACGGGGTGATCCCCGACGAGGAGATCATCCGGGTCGTCGGAGCCGACCTCGTCACATGAAGTACTACCTGCTCGCGGGAGCCATCGCCGCGGTCGTGAGCTTCGTCATGAGCGTCGTGGTCTGGAAGCTCGGGCTCAAGTACAAGTGGTACCCCCAGGTCCGTGAGCGGGACGTGCACCGCACGCCGACGCCGCGCCTGGGCGGGATCGCGATGTACATCGGCGTGATCGTGTCGCTGCTCGCGGCGTGGTTCCTGTTCCCCTCCATCGCGGGGACCGACTACTTCCGGCTGGTGTTCTCCGAACCGGGGCGGGTGCTCGCGGTGCTCGGGGGAGCGACGATCATCGTGGTGCTGGGCGTCGCCGACGACATCTGGGACCTCGACTGGATGACGAAACTCGCGGGGCAGATCATCGCTGCGGGCATCCTCGCCTGGCAGGGCGTGGCGATCGTCTCGCTGCCCATCGGCAACACGCTGGGCGTCGGCTCGTCGTACATGAGCCTGATCTTCACGGTGCTGGCGGTGGTGCTCGTGATGAACGCGGTGAACTTCATCGACGGGCTCGACGGCCTGGTCGCCGGGGTCGCCATCATCGCTGGCGGCGTGTTCTTCCTCTACACGTTCTTCATCAACCGCGTGGTCGTGCAGACCGAGTTCTTCTTCAACCTGCCGTCGCTGCTCACCGCGGTGCTGGTCGGCGCTTGCTTCGGCTTCCTCATCCTGAACTGGCACCCCGCCAAGCTCTTCATGGGTGACGCCGGAGCACTGCTCGTCGGGTTCCTGATGGCCACGAGCGCGGTCTCGGTCACGGGCAACATCGACCCGGCGGCGGTCCAGACACGCCAGGCGCTGCTGCCGGCGTTCATCCCGATCCTGCTGCCGTTCGCGATCCTGATCGTGCCGATCCTGGACTTCGGGCTCGCGGTGACCCGCCGGCTCAGTGCGGGGAAGTCGCCGTTCTCGGCCGACCGGAAGCACCTGCACCACCGCCTGCTCGACATGGGGCACTCGCACTTCCACGCCGTGCTGATCTTCTACGCGTGGACCGCGACCGTCGCCGTCGGGTGCCTGCTGTTCCTCTTCGTGGACTGGTACTGGGTCGTCGTGTTCGTGTCCGTCGGGTTCACGGTGTGCGCCGTCGCCACGTTCGCGCCCCTCGGCCGGAAGCGCGCCGAGATCGCCGCCCAGACCGCCAACCGCTCCGCCGCCGTGGTGGACGCCAGCCTCGACCCGCTCGACCGGGCCGCCAACGACCGCACGATCCCAGGAGACATCACGTGACCGCACCGAACGCGCTCGACCACGTCCGGCCGGTGTTCCGCCGCATCATCACGTGGGGAGCCGTCCTCGCCGTCGCCCTGGCCGTCGTGGGGGGACTCATCGGCTTCCTCGTGGCCGACGGCCCCGGCCTGGTCGGCGGGCTGCTCGGCGCCGTGCTGAGCGTCGTGTTCCTGGGCCTCACCGCCGTCAGTGTCCTCGTCGCGCTGCGCGTGTCGAAGGGGCAGATGATCTCCGGGGCGTTCTTCGGCATCGTGATGGGCACCTGGCTGCTCAAGTTCATCGTCTTCATCGTGCTGCTGGTCCTGCTCAGGGACCGCGACTGGGTCGACTTCCCGGTGCTCGCGATCGTGATCATCGCGGGGGTCGTCGGCTCGCTCGTCATCGACGTCGTCGCCGTGGCCAAGGCCCGCATCCCGATCGGTGTCCGGCTGCCGGGCGACGGCAACGACGACTCCGCGGACGCTGGGAACCGGGCCCCCCGCATCTGAGAAGCCGGGAAGCCTCTCGCACCTGATAGGCTTCTCGGAGTCCGCTACCGGAGCCTCTTGCTCGGGGCGGACGAGCCTCCACAACGTCCACCATCGCGTGCCATGATGTGCGCGCGCCGACACAGGAGACAGCGCTGCTATCCCACGCTCTTCCCCTGTCCCTCTCCGCTGCGGTTGACACCGTCGCGGCGGGGAGCAGCAAGGCCGCCGAGTTCCATGGTCCGTCGATCAACGAGTTCTTCCCCGATGCTCTTCTGTGGGCAGGGACGCCGTTCGAGATCGATCGGGTCGTCCTCATCCGCTTCTTCGCCGTCGCCGTGCTCCTGGTGTTCGCGTTCGTGGGCACCCGTGCACTGAAGCTCGTGCCGAACCGCGGTCAGGCGTTCATCGAGTACGCGTTCGACGTCGTCCGTCGCAACACCTTCGACAACCTCGGAGAGAAGGACGGCAAGCGTTTCCTGCCGCTCCTGGCGACGATCTTCTTCGGCGTGCTGTTCATGAACCTGACCGGTCTGATCCCGGGCATGAACCTCGCCGGCACCAGCCGCATCGCGATGCCGATGATCCTGGCGATCGTCGCGTACCTCGCGTTCATCTACGCCGGTCTCCGCAAGCACCCGGGCACGTTCCTCCGGAACTCGCTCTTCCCGCCCGGGGTGCCGTGGTACCTGTACATCATCGTGACGCCGATCGAGCTCGTCTCGACCTTCGTGCTCCGTCCGGTGACCCTGACGCTGCGACTCCTGATGAACATGGTCGTGGGGCACCTGCTCCTCGTGCTGTTCTTCTCGGCCACGCAGTTCTTCTTCTTCGACGCTTCGCTCGGCTTCAAGGCCTTCGGCGTCGGGACCATCGCGTTCGGCATCGCGTTCAGCTTCTTCGAGATCCTCGTCGCGCTGCTGCAGGCCTACGTCTTCATGCTCCTCACCGCCGTCTACATCCAGCTGGCGCTGGCCGACGAGCACTGATTCCTCACTGACCCCCTACGGGACCGGCGACCGTCGGACCCGCACCTCGAAAGGAAAACACGTGGACGCAACGACCGTTCTCGCGGAGATCAACGGCAACATCGCGACGGTTGGCTACGGCCTCGCAGCGATCGGCCCGGCCATCGGCGTCGGCATCGTCGTCGGCAAGACGATCGAGTCCGTCGCTCGCCAGCCCGAGCTCCAGGGCCGCCTGACGACCCTCATGTACATCGGTATCGCCTTCACCGAGGCCCTGGCCTTCATCGGTATCGCCACGTACTTCATCTTCACCGGCACCAACTAAGGTTCCTTGATGCAGAATGCACTCATCATCGCGGCGGAGGAAGCGCACAATCCGCTGATCCCCCCGGTGTACGACATCGTGTGGTCGCTGGTTGCCTTCGTCATCATCTTCCTGGTGATGTGGCGTGTCGTCACGCCGCGCATCACGAAGATGCTCGATGAGCGCACCGAGGCCATCGAGGGCGGCATCAAGAAGGCCGAGGCCGCTCAGGAGCAGGCCGCTGCTGCGCTCGACGAGTACAACAAGCAGCTCGCCGACGCACGTGCCGAGGCTTCGCGCATCCGTGAGCAGGCCCGCGCCGACGCCACGGCGATCGGCAACGAGGTCCGCGAGCAGGCGGCCGCCGATGCAGCACGCATCACGGCCAACGCCCAGGCGCAGATCGAGGCCGAGCGCCAGAGCGCCGTCCAGGCACTCCGGTCCGAGGTCGGCACCCTCGCGCTGGACCTCGCGTCCGGTGTGATCGGTGAGTCCCTCAAGGACGACGCCAAGTCGACCGCCGTGGTCGACCGCTTCCTCGCCGACCTCGAGGCCTCGCAGGCCACGAAGACGGGGGAGCACTGAGCATGCGCAGCGCTACCAGAGAAGCACTCGCGTCCACCAGGGCGGTGCTCTCGGACCTCGGTCCGAGTGCCGGCCTGGCCGCGGGTGCCGAGATCCTCGCCTCCGGGCGTGCGATCGCCGGTGCGCCGCAGCTGCTCGGGCTGCTGTCCGACCCGACCGCCGACCCGGTGGGCAAGAAGGTCCTCATCGACCGCGTCTTCGCCGGCCAGTCGGACGCGACGCGTGCGGTCCTGACCGCGGTGGCCGGCTCGCGCTGGTCGTCGCAGCAGGACCTGCTCGCGGGCATCGAGGACGCGGGCATCCGTGCCGTCGCCGCCACCGCAGGTCCGGACTCGTCGATCGAGTCGGAGCTGTTCGCCTTCGAGACCGCCGTCCGTTCGGACGCCGGCCTCGAGCTCGCGCTCGGCACGAAGCTCGGCAGCGCCGAGCAGAAGGGCGCGCTCGTCGAGCGGCTGCTCGGTGCCAAGGCATCGCAGCAGACGATCACGATCGTGTCGGCCCTGGTGCAGCAGCCCCGCGGCCGCCGCATCGGTGAGATCGTCCGCGATGCCTCGCGCATCGTGGCCGAGCAGGCCGGCAAGCTCGTCGCGACCGTCGTCACGGCGACTCCCCTGACCGCCGCCCAGTCGGCCCGCGTCACGCGCGGTCTGTCCGAGCGGTACGGCAAGGACATCAGCATCAACCAGGTCGTCGACCCCACGGTCGTCGGCGGGGTCCGGGTGCAGATCGGCGGCGACGTCATCGACGGCACCGTGTCCACGCGACTCTCGGAGCTCCGACTCCAGCTCGCCGGCTAGGCGTACGGTCGAAGCCGCTCCTCCCCAAGTCCACAACGGGAACTGCCGAGTCCGGCAGCGTCACCCTCTCGGAGCCGAAGGGCCCCGGAAAACCACAAGGAAAATCCCATGGCAGACATCACCATCAGCCCCGATGAGATCCGTGATGCCCTGAAGGACTTCGTCTCGAACTACGAGCCGACGAAGGCCTCCACGGCCGAGGTCGGGCACGTCACCGACGCCGGTGACGGCATCGCCCACGTCGAGGGTCTCCCCGGCGTCATGGCGAACGAGCTCATCCGCTTCGCGGACGGCACGCTCGGCCTCGCCCAGAACCTCGACGAAGACTCGATCGGCGCCATCGTGCTCGGCGAGTTCGGCGGCATCGAAGAGGGCATGGAGGTCACCCGCACGGGTGAGGTCCTCTCCGCCCCCGTCGGCGACGCCTTCCTCGGGCGCGTCGTCGACCCGCTCGGCGCCCCCATCGACGGTCTCGGCGAGATCGCAGCCGAGGGCCGTCGTGCCCTCGAGCTCCAGGCCCCCGGCGTCATGGCCCGCAAGTCGGTCCACCAGCCGCTGCAGACCGGCATCAAGGCCATCGACGCGATGATCCCCGTCGGCCGCGGTCAGCGTCAGCTGATCATCGGCGACCGCCAGACCGGCAAGACGGCCATCGCGATCGACACGATCATCAACCAGAAGGCCAACTGGGAGTCGGGCGACGAGGACAAGCAGGTCCGCTGCATCTACGTCGCCATCGGTCAGAAGGGCTCCACGATCGCCTCCGTCAAGGGTGCGCTCGAGGACGCCGGTGCGATGGAGTACACGACCATCGTCGCCGCTCCCGCATCCGACCCGGCCGGCTTCAAGTACCTCGCTCCGTACACCGGTTCGGCCATCGGCCAGCACTGGATGTACCAGGGCAAGCACGTCCTCATCATCTTCGACGACCTGTCGAAGCAGGCCGAGGCCTACCGTGCCGTGTCCCTCCTCCTCCGTCGTCCGCCGGGCCGCGAGGCCTACCCGGGTGACGTCTTCTACCTGCACTCCCGTCTGCTGGAGCGCTGCGCGAAGCTGTCCGACGAGCTCGGCGCCGGGTCGATGACGGGACTCCCGATCATCGAGACCAAGGCGAACGACGTCTCGGCGTACATCCCGACCAACGTCATCTCCATCACCGACGGCCAGATCTTCCTGCAGTCGGACCTCTTCAACGCGAACCAGCGTCCGGCAGTCGACGTGGGCATCTCGGTGTCCCGTGTCGGTGGTGACGCCCAGGTGAAGTCGATCAAGAAGGTCTCCGGCACGCTGAAGCTCGAGCTGGCGCAGTACCGCTCGCTCGAGGCGTTCGCGATGTTCGCGTCCGACCTCGAC
Organism: Curtobacterium sp. VKM Ac-1376; assembly: GCF_015351025.1. GTDB lineage: Bacteria > Actinomycetota > Actinomycetes > Actinomycetales > Microbacteriaceae > Curtobacterium. The sequence continues at coordinate 7,182 of NZ_JADKRV010000005.1, forward strand.
CAGGCGTCGCGTCGTCAGCTGGAGCGCGGTGCGCGTCTGACCGAGCTCCTCAAGCAGCCGCAGTACTCGCCGTACCCGGTCGAGGAGCAGGTGGTCTCGATCTGGGCCGGCACGAACGGCAAGCTCGACACCGTCCCGGTGCCGGACGTGCTCCGCTTCGAGTCCGAGCTGCTCGACCACCTGCGTCGCAACTCCGACGTCCTCACGACCCTGCGCGAGACGAACCAGCTCAGCGACGAGACCGTCGCCGAGATGGACAAGCAGATCGACGAGTTCACGAAGAGCTTCCAGACGAGCGACGGCAAGACCCTCGGCTCCGAGCAGTTCGACGCGGCTGTCGCCGAGGACGTCGACCAGGAGCAGATCGTCAAGGGTCGTCGTTAGATGGCAGCGCAGGTCCGGGTCTACCGCCAGCGGATCAAGTCGGCGAAGACCACGAAGAAGGTCACCCGCGCGATGGAGCTGATCTCGGCGTCGCGGATCCAGAAGGCGCAGGCCCGCATGGCTGCGTCTGGTCCGTACTCGCGGGCCGTGACCCGCGCGGTGTCGGCCGTGGCGACGTTCTCGAACGTCGACCACGTGCTGACCACCGAGCCGGAGTCGTCGACCCGTGCGGCCGTCGTGCTCTTCACCTCGGACCGCGGCCTGAACGGCGCGTTCAGCACGAACGTCCTCAAGCAGGGCGAGGAGCTCGCCTCCCTGCTCCGCAGCGAGGGCAAGGACGTCGTCTACTACCTGGTCGGCCGCAAGTCCGTCGGGTACTTCGCGTTCCGCGAGCGTCCGTCGGAGCAGCAGTGGGTCGGCAACACCGACCAGCCGGAGTTCTCGACGGCCAAGGAGATCGGCGACGCCGTCGTGGCGAAGTTCCTCCAGGACACGGCCGACGGTGGCGTGGACGAGATCCACATCGTCTTCAACCGGTTCATCAGCCTCGCGACCCAGGAGCCGCAGGTCGTCCGCCTGCTCCCGCTCGAGGTCGTCGACGGTGTCGACGAGCCCGTGGGCGACGAGCCCCTGCCGCTCTACGAGTTCGAGCCGGACGCCGACGCGGTGCTCGACTCGCTGCTCCCGGTCTACATCGAGAGCCGCATCTTCAACGCCATGCTGCAGTCGGCTGCTTCCGAGCATGCTGCACGGCAGAAGGCGATGAAGGCGGCCAGCGACAACGCCGACTCGCTGATCCGTGACTTCACCCGACTCGCGAACAACGCGCGTCAGGCGGAGATCACCCAGCAGATCTCCGAGATCGTCGGCGGCGCCGACGCCCTCTCGTCGAAGAAGAAGTAGTCCGCGTCGTTCGCGGACAGATACCCACCCTCAGGAAGGCACCAGCCATGACCGACACCGCAACCACCGCGGTCGAGACGTCGTCGGCGCCCGGTGTCGGCCGGATCGCCCGTGTGACGGGCCCCGTCGTCGACATCGAGTTCCCCCACGACGCAATCCCGGAGATGTACAACCTCCTGTTCACGACCATCACCATCGGTGACTCGTCGCAGGAGATCGGCCTCGAGGTCGCGCAGCACCTCGGCGACGACCTCGTCCGTGCCATCTCCCTGAAGCCGACCGACGGCCTGGTCCGTGGCCAGGAGGTCCGTGACTCGGGCGCTCCGATCTCGGTTCCTGTCGGCGACGTCACCAAGGGCAAGGTCTTCGACGTCCTCGGCAACGTGCTCAACACGGACGAGAAGCTCGAGATCACCGAGCGCTGGCCGATCCACCGCAAGGCTCCGGCCTTCGACCAGCTCGAGTCCAAGACCTCGATGTTCGAGACCGGCATCAAGTCCATCGACCTCCTCACCCCCTACGTGCAGGGTGGCAAGATCGGCCTCTTCGGTGGTGCGGGCGTCGGCAAGACCGTCCTCATCCAGGAGATGATCCAGCGCGTTGCGCAGGACCACGGTGGTGTCTCGGTGTTCGCCGGTGTCGGTGAGCGCACCCGTGAGGGCAACGACCTCATCGGTGAGATGGAAGAGGCGGGGGTCTTCGACAAGACGGCCCTCGTGTTCGGCCAGATGGACGAGCCGCCGGGAACGCGTCTGCGCGTGGCCCTGTCGGCGCTGACGATGGCGGAGTACTTCCGCGATGTCCAGAAGCAGGACGTGCTCCTCTTCATCGACAACATCTTCCGCTTCACGCAGGCCGGTTCCGAGGTCTCCACGCTGCTCGGCCGCATGCCGTCCGCCGTGGGCTACCAGCCCAACCTGGCCGACGAGATGGGTGTGCTCCAGGAGCGCATCACGTCGACGCGTGGTCACTCGATCACCTCGCTGCAGGCGATCTACGTGCCGGCTGACGACTACACCGACCCGGCTCCGGCCACCACGTTCGCGCACCTCGACGCGACGACCGAGCTCTCCCGTGAGATCGCGTCGCAGGGTCTGTACCCCGCGATCGACCCGCTGGCGTCGACGTCGCGCATCATGGACCCGCGGTACCTGGGTGCCGACCACTACGAGACGGCAACGCGCGTCAAGCAGATCCTCCAGAAGAACAAGGAACTGCAGGAGATCATCGCCATCCTCGGTGTCGACGAACTCTCCGAAGAGGACAAGATCACGGTCGAGCGCGCTCGTCGAATCCAGCAGTTCCTCTCGCAGAACACCTACATGGCGAAGAAGTTCACCGGTGTCGAGGGCTCCACGGTGCCGCTCAAGGACACCATCGAGTCCTTCCGCGCCATCGCCGACGGCGAGTTCGACCACGTTGCGACCCAGGCGTTCTTCAACGTCGGTGGCATCAACGACGTGGAAGAGAAGTGGGCTCAGATCCAGAAGGAGAACCGCTGAGATGGCGGGTCTCACCGTGAGCGTCGTCTCGGCTGACCGTGAGGTCTGGTCGGGCGACACCACCATGGTCATCGCACGGACGACAGAGGGCCAGATCGGCATCCTCACCGGACACGAGCCGATGCTCGCGATCCTGGCGCAGGGTCAGGTCCGCATCACGCGGGCCGATGGGTCGACCGTCGCGGTCGACGCCGAGGACGGCTTCCTGTCCGTCGAGCACGACACGGTGACGATCGTCGCGCGGCAGGCCGCGCTGGCGTCCTGACCGGACTGACCGTCCTGCTCCCGCCTTCGGAGACGAAGCGGGAGGGCGGGGACACGAGCCGCACGCTCGATCTGCGTGCACTCTCGTTCCCGGAACTGGCCGATGAGCGGGCCGCGGTGATCACCGCGGCCCGCTTCGTCAGTTCCGAGGAGTCCTCGGCCAGGACGGCTCTCAAGCTCGGCCCGAAGTCGGTAACCGAGCGCCTGCGCAACCTCGAGCTCGACACCTCGGGCACGTTGCCCGCCATCGAGCGGTACACCGGCGTCCTCTACGACGCGCTGGCGGTACGGGATGCGGACGCCTCCACCACATCGTGGTGGGAGGAGCACGTGATCGTCCAGTCCGCCATGTTCGGCCCGATCGGCGCGGGTGACCTGATCCCGGCGTACCGGCTGTCGCACGATTCGCGGCTCGGCACGGTTCGTCTCGCGTCGCACTGGCCGGCGGTCTCGACACAGGCGCTGCGCGCTCGCGTCGACGGCCTCGTGCTCGATCTGCGGTCGGAGGGGTACCGGCAGCTCGGACCCGTGGCCGACGCGGTCGCGCCACGCGTCGTGAGCGTCGACGGCGACGGCCGTCGGCGGGCGCTCAACCACTGGAACAAGACGGCGAAGGGGCGCCTGCTCGCCTTGCTCGGCCGGACCGGGGCAGCGATCGACACCATGGACGACCTCGTCGGCTGGGCCGCCGAGCACGGTGTGGTCGTCGAGCGCAGCGACAGCGGGTGGGACCTCGTCGCCGAGAGCCTGGCGCCGGTCGCGGTCTGATCGTTGCCCCGCCGCCCTGTCCTCCACAGGGTCGGACGGGGCGAGGGCGGTCCACAGATGGTCGCCGCACCCCTGTCTGGAGGTCCGCACCACGTTTCGATGGCGTGCATGATCCCCCTCACGGCACAGTCCGAAACCGGCTCCGCAGTCCGTTTCCCTCGCGAGATCGCGGCGGCGGTCACCCTCCCCGCTGCGGCGGCAGCGCTCGTCGCGCCCGGGAGCGCCCCGCTCCGAAGCGGGGCTGCCACGGCGGTCGTCACCGCCTGTGGCGCACTCGCGCCACGGATGGCCCTGGTCCCCTTCATCGCGGCGCGTCACCAGCCCGATCCGCGATCGATCCACGTGTTCGACCCGTTCGCCGACCCGACGCCACCCGCACTGCACGGTTTCGGTCCAGCCCCTGACCGCGTGCGCGTGCGCGTCGCCGGAGACCGGTGCGCCGAGGCATGGCAGGTGTGGCGATCGCAGGACGGCTCATTCGACGGTGCATCCGGTGCCGCCGGCGCACTGTCACTCGGCGCGTGGTGTGCCTGGGCGCTCGGCTCGTGGGCGCGGGCGGAGACCCGGGCTCGGTACGCCCTCGAGACCCGAGCGGATGATCCGCTGGCCGGGCTCGTCCTGCGCTCGGTCCTGGCGGGCAGTGGGCCGTCGTGGGAGCGTCGATGACGAGGGGCCGACCCGATCGTCTACGGTTGGGGAGACCACGCTGGGAGGGCTTCGGTTGCGCGACGACGACATCGAGGACACCGTCATCCGGCGACCCCGACGAACGCTGTCGCGCAACAGCCCGGGCGGCGCCCTCGGAGACACCGTCATCCGCGGGACGGGCGCCGGAACGGCAGCGCACGAGCCCCCGGAGCACGCCGACGCACTCGACGCCGCCGCTGCCGACGACGTCCTCGGTGACACGATCATCCGGCCGCGTCGGACCCCCGCGACCCACCCGGTCCGCCGGTCGTCCGGGTCGGACGGAGTCCTGGCCGAGGCCGCAACAGCCGACGCCAACGAGCCGGAGGACACCGTCGTCCGGGCACCCGCGCGACCCGCCGTCGGTCCGAGCACGCCCCTCGGGGCCGCCCCGGGCCTCCCGTCCGTCCCCACCATCCCGCCGGTCCCGGCGACCCCCTCCGCTCGTGTGCCGTCGATCCGGATCGGCGACCGCACCTTCCGGCTCGACCACCCGGTGATCATCGGGCGACGGCCGTCGCTGCCGCGGATCACGCGCGATCCGGCGCCGGAGCTCGTCACGGTGCGGTCGGTGTACGGACAGGTGTCGTCGTCGCACGTGCACCTGCACGCCGAGGGCGAAGCCGTCGTCGTGCAGGACCTCCGGTCAACGAACGGGACGGTCGTCCGGCCGGCCGGTGCACCGCCGTACCGCATGGCGTCGGGTGCGGCGATCGTCGCGCTGACGGGTACGGTAGTCGAGATCGGTGACGGGAACGCCATCGAGGTCCTCTCGCCGTACCTCCGGGTCGCACCGACGGAAGAGGGGCTCCCTCCGGTTCCCCCGTGGCCCTCCGACCAGACAGCACACGGCACGCCCCGACCCACCAGAGAGCGATCCTGACACGTGACCGAACTCGGCCGAGCAGCCACTGCGCATGCCATCGACGTCCCCGGTGCCGACGGCGCCACCCTGATGCTCTCGTGGGGAGCCGCGACCGACGTCGGTCGTCGGCGTGACCACAACGAGGACAGCTACATCGTGGGGGCACCGTTCTTCGTCGTCGCGGACGGCATGGGGGGACACCTCGCGGGGGACCGCGCGAGCGACGCCGTGGTGCGCCGCCTCGAGCAGGTGACCCCGGAGCCCTTCACCACCCGCCAGGGGATCCAGCGCGCGCTGCTGCTCGCGACCGCCGACATCGAGCGCGCTGCCGGCGGCAACGCCATCGGTGCTGGCACCACCGTCACGGGCATCGCGCTCGTCGCATCACTCGGACAGCCCGCTGCGCTCGTCTTCAACGTCGGGGACTCGCGCACGTACCGGATCGAGGACGGCGTGCTCCGCCGCGTCACCGTCGACCACTCGGTCGTCCAGGAGATGGTGGACGCGGGACTCCTGCGGGCCGAGGACGCCGAACAGCACCCGGACAGCAACGTGATCACCCGTGCGGTCGGCTTCGGTGAGCCCCCGGCACCGGACTGGTGGACCCTCCCGCTGCGGGCCGGTGACCGGTACATCGTGTGCTCGGACGGCCTGACGAAGGAACTCGGTGACGCCGGAATCGCCCGGATCGCTGCCGTGGAGCCGGGAGCTCAGGAACTCGCGGACCGCCTGGTCGGCGACGCGGTCGTCGCCGGTGGCCGGGACAACGTCACCGTGGTCGTGCTCCAGGTGGACGCAGCACCGGACGACGGCGACCTCGAGGACACGCTGCCTCGCCACTGACCACCCCCTGAACTGGGGGAGCGCACCTGTTCCGTGGTGAACGGGGTGCGGAATGACGGTCACCCACGCTTCGTACAATGACAGGGCCACGTCGAGAGAGCTGGCCGCTCGGCCGCGGGAGGAGGGGATCATGGCGCGACGCCTGCCGTCCGACCCGCCCGTGATCGGCGGCTTCAGCCCCGTGCACGTCCTCGGCTCCGGCGGGTTCGCCGACGTCTTCCTCTACGAGCAGGACATGCCCCGCCGCCAGGTCGCGGTGAAGGTGCTCCTCGACGAGGTCGTCGACGACCGGGTCCGGCAGATGTTCCAGGCCGAGGCGAACCTGATGGCCCGCCTGAGCACACACCCCTCGATCCTGACCGTGTTCCAGGCGAGCGTCGCAGCAGACGGCCGCCCGTACCTCGTGATGGAGCTGTGCTCCTCGTCACTGAGCGAGCGCTACCGCCGCGAACCCGTCCCCGTCTCCGAGGTGCTGTCCATCGGCATCCGCATCGGGTCCGCGCTCGAGACCGCGCACCGCGAGGGCGTGCTGCACCGCGACATCAAGCCGTCGAACATCCTGCTCACGGCCTACGGCAACCCGGTGCTCTCCGACTTCGGGATCGCCGCGACCATCGGGGGCACCGACCCGGACGAGCCGATCGGCATGTCCATCCCCTGGTCGGCGCCCGAGGTCCTGATCGACGAGTCCCGCGGCACGATCCAGTCCGAGGTCTACTCGCTCGCGGCGACCGTCTACTCCCTGCTCGCCGGACGCAGTCCGTTCGAGGTCCGCGGGGGCAAGAACGGCGCGAGCGACCTGATGCACCGGATCGACAAGGGCGGCGTGAAGCCCACCGGCCGGACCGACGTGCCGCCCTCGCTCGAGCGGCTGCTCGCCACGGCGCTGTCCCGCAAGCCGCAGGCACGCCCGGCGACCGTGATCGAGCTCGTCCGGGGGTTCCAGCAGGTCGAGGCCGAGCTCGGCATCCCGCAGACGGCAGCCGACGTCGCGGTGGAGCCCTGGGCGATCTCCACGCCAACGCCGCACGGCGACCAGACCGTGGTACGCGAGCTCCAGCCACCCACGCGCGTCGGTGGACGTCGACGCACCCGTCGTGCCGTGCAGGGCGGGGTCGTGGCGGGCGGGTCAGAGAGTGTCGGAACGCTGCACCGGACCGGCTCCGTGACGCGCGCTCGGCGTCGCACCCGTTCAACACTCGTCTGGGCGACCTCCCTCGCCGTCGTGGTGGTCGCTGCCCTCGCGATCGCGACCGTCCTCGTGCTGGGCCGGCTCGGTTCCGGTGCCATCCCGGTCGTCGCCGAGGTCCGTGCCGAGCCCGCCGCCGAGTCGGTGTCGTTCAGCTGGACGGATCCGGGCCTCCGGAGCGGGGACACCTACGTCATCTCCTCCAACGGCTCCTCCAGCCAGCAGACGGGTGCGACCTTCGTCGTCTCCGGGCAGCGCGGTGACGAGGAGTGCATCGCCGTCGCCGTGAACCGCGACGGCAAGACCGGTGCCGCGAGCGCGGAGAAGTGTGCCACGATCGGGGCCGCCGGGTGATCCGCGCCTTCCTCGCCAAGCACCGGTCCGCCGCTGTCACGACGGGTGCGTCCGTGCTCGTCGCCGCGGTCGTCGCGACCACGGCGATCGTGTCGAACGGCTACCACACGCAGCGCGTCGACCTCGGTGACGGAACCGTCTGGGTGCCCTCGACCGAGTACGGCGCGATCGGCCGCGCGAACACCGGCGTCCTCCAGCTCAACACCGCGGTCGAGACCGCGAGCGACGACCTCTCCGTGCTGCAGCGAGGTTCGACCGTCTACAGCGTCGACGAGACGAAGGGCACGGTCGCCGAGGTCGACGTCGCCGACGCCACCGTCGGCGACGCCGTCACCCTGCCGGCCGGGACTCCGCACGTCTTCTTCCCCGGCGACACCGCGGTGATCGGCAACCAGGACACCGGAGAACTCTGGGCGACGCCCGCGAGCGACCTGGCTGACTTCGACGCCTCGACCAAGGCCGACCTGACGCTGGGCGCCGACACCGTGTTCGACGCCTCCGACGACCACGTCGCCGTGTACTCGGCGAAGACCGGCACCGCATCGCTCGTCGACGTCGGAGCGACCCTGACGGTCGACCAGCGCTGGAAGGTCGACATGGACCGCGGCGACGACTTCCAGGTCGCGACCTTCGACGGTCACCTCGCCGTGCTCGACCGCACGGACGGCGTCCTGTCGATCGACGGTCACACGGTCGAGCTCGGCGACCGTCTCGGTTCCTCGCCGGCGTTGCAGCGTTCGTCGGACGCCTCCTCGCAGGTCACCGTCGCGGGCACGGCCGGTCTGGTCCGGGTGACTGCGTCGGGCTCCGTGGACGCCACTGCGCTGCAGGTCTCCGGACGTGCGGCGCGGCCCTACGTCGACGGCTCCTGCACCTACGCGGCGTGGGCTGGCGGCCAGGCGATCGACACCTGTGACGGCAGCGCGCTCCAGCGGCTCGCGAGCACCGGTGGCACCAGTGAGCTGCAGATCCTGCACAACGGCCAGACCGTCGTCGCGAACGATCCGCGGAGCGGACGCTCCTGGGCCATCGACCGGAGCGGCCAGCTCATCGACAACTGGGCCGACCTCGTCGAGCAGGACGACGAGAAGCAGCAGGAACAGGTCTCCGACGACGATCCCGAGGTCGACAAGGACCAACAGCCGCCCGTGGCGGTCGACGACGAACTGGGCGCTCGTCCGGGACGCACGACGAGCCTCCCGGTCCTGCTCAACGACTACGACCCGAACGGTGACCCGATCATCGTGAGCGAGGTCGGCGCCATCTCGAAGTCCGCCGGCCGCGTCGCGATCGTCGGTGACGGCCAGCGGTTGCAGGTCACGCTGTCGTCCCGCGCGACCGGCACCGTCGCGTTCCAGTACACGATCACCGACGGCAACAGCGGGTCCGACACCGCGACGGTCCGGATCACCGTGCGCCCGGACACCGAGAACGACGCCCCACGGCAGGTCCGGGACACCTCGGCCGACGTCGTCCAGAACGGGCACCTGGTGACGAATGTGCTCGGCGACTGGGTGGACCCCGACGGCGACCCGGTCTACCTGGAGTCGGCGACGGCGTCCAACGGCGACCGCGTGTCGACCACACCGGACGGGCTCCTCGACTTCCGCGCGGACAGCGGACGGACAGGGGAGCGTTCGGCGCAGTTGGTCGTGAGCGACGGTCGTGCCGAAGGCCGGGGCGGGGTGACCGTCCGGGTGGCGGAGCAGGGCGCCGTGCCGCTCCGCGCCGACCCGTTCCCGGTCTCGGGTTACGCCGGCAAGGCCTTCACGGTCGAGCCGCTCGACCACGTCCGCGGTGGCAACGGCACGGTGACCCTGACGAGCGTGTCGTCGCCGTCCGGCCTGACCGTCACGCCGAGCTACGACGCCGGTACGTTCCGGGTGCAGGGTGAGCGCGCTGGGGACCACCAGCTCGAGTACACGGTCACCGACGGCGTCAAGACCTCCAGTGGGACGGTCCGGGTGACCGTCCTCGCTCCGCCGGACGCCTCCACGGCGCCGATCACCACGCCCAAGACGGTGTTCGTCAACACCCTGTCGACGAAGGACACCGACGTCACGGCGACCGACATCGACCCCGCGGGTGGGGTGCTCCTCGTCACCGCGCTCGACGGACCTGTGCGCGGCAGCGGGGTGCAGGCGAACATCCTCGACCAGCACACGGTCCGCGTCACCCTGACGGCACCGCTCGACCGCCCGGTGTCGTTCGGGTACACCGAGACCAACGGCTTGGCATCGTCCCCCGGCACCATCACGGTGGTCGAGATCCCCGAGCCCGATCGCATCCAGCCGCCGGTCGCGCAGCCCGACACCACCACCGTGCGCGTCGGGGACGTCGCGAACATCGACGTGCTCGACAACGACACCCAGCCCGAGGGCGAGCCGCTGACGCTGCAGCCGGAGCTGGTGCAGAACGTGCCCGGCGACGGCGGACTGCTGTTCGTCTCCGGCGACCACCTGCGCTACCTCGCGCCGAAGACCCCGGGCAACTACACCGCGGTCTACCGCGTCGCGGGGCCCGACGGACAGTACGCCGATGCGGCCGTGTCGATCTCCGTGCGGGAGCGGGACGCCGCCACGAACAACCCGCCCGTCCCGCAGACGGTCACCGCGCGCGTCGTCGCCGGCTCCTCGGTGCGCGTGGTCGTGCCCCTGAACAGCATCGACCCGGACGGCGACTCCGTGCAGCTGGTCGGTGTCGGGTCGAACCCCGACAAGGGCTCCGTGACGGACGTCGCGGGCGATGCGCTGACCTACGAGGCCGGTGACTACTCAGCCGGGACGGACGAGTTCACCTACACGGTGGTGGACGCCCTCGGTGCCCGCGCGACCGGGACGATCCGTGTCGGCATCGCGCCCCGCGCCGAGCAGGCGTCCAACCCCGTGGCCGAGGCCGACCACGTCACGATCCGTCCCGATGGCTCGGTGACCGTCCGCGTGCTGCAGAACGACTCCGACCCGGAGGGCGGGCAGCTCACCGTCTCGCGGGCCGAGCCCACGGCCGAGGACGTCACCGCGAAGATCCTGCGGAAGCAGCAGATCCGGGTGACCCCGCCGAAGTCCGCGAAGACGGGTGACTTCGCCGTGCTCTACACGGTGGCGAACACCAGCGGGGGATCGAGCACCGCGTTCCTCACCGTCACCGTCGACGAGGACGCCCAGCCGCTCCGACCGGAGGTCGACGACACCACGCTCGACCTGCAGGACATCCTGCACCGGCAGAGCGTGACGGTCGACGTGCTCGACAACGTCTTCTTCGCCGAGGGCACCGCCGCGGACCTGCGGGTCGGTGTCGTCCCCGGCTACGGCGACACCGCACGGACCACCGACGACGGCCGGATCACGGTCCGCCTGACAGACGAGTCCCAGGTGATCCCGTTCTCGGTCGCCCGCGTCGACCATCCGGACATCGTCTCCTACGGCTTCGTCAACGTGCCCGGGTTCGACGACGCGCTGCCGCAGATCAACCGCAGCGCCGGGGCCGTCACGGTGAAGAGCGAGGCGACGGTCCGGATCCCGCTCGAGGACTTCGTCGTCACGGCCAACGGCGAGACCGCGAAGATCACCGACCGCGGCACGGTCAAGGCCACCCACGCCAACGGGCGGAGCCTGGTGGTGGACTCGTCGACGCTGCAGTTCACCTCCTCGAAGCTCTACTACGGCAAGGCCTCCATCTCGTTCGAGGTCACCGACGGTTCGGCGGCGAACGGTGGCGAGGGACGCGTCGCCACGCTCGTGCTCCCCATCACCGTGACGCCCCGGTCCAACCAGCCGCCGGCGTTCACGGGGTCGTCGGTCGAGATGCAGCCGGGCGAGACGCGCAAGATCGACCTGACGAAGCTCACCGACTACCCGTACCCGAAGGACCTGCCCGAGCTGCGGTACTCGGTCGTCGGGCGCCCCGCCGCGGGGACCACCGCCACGATCGCGAAGCAGCAGCTGACGATCACCGTCGCCGACACCGCGAAGAAGAACACCTCGGCGTCGATCGGGATCGGTGTCGCGGACGAGGCCAACGCAGGTCGCGCCGGCACGGTCACCGTGGGCGTCGTCGCGTCCACCAGACCCGTCGTCCAGCCGGGCGCGGACCGGTCGGTCACGAAGCGCGGGGCGACGACCACCATCGACGTCCTCACCAACGACCAGCCGACGAACCCGTTCCCGGGTGAGCGACTGCGCGTCGTGAACATCCGTGGCCTCTCCGGGGGCCTGCCGAGCGGCGTCACCGTGACACCCAGCGGCGACCGGTCGCGCCTGCAGGTCCGTGTGGCGGACGGCGCGAAGCCCGGCGACGCCCACCTGCAGTACCAGGTCGCCGACGCCACGAACGACCCGGACCGGTACGTCTGGGGCGACGTGACGATCTCCGTCCAGGACGTCCCGGACGCTCCCGGTGCGCCGACCCGGACGGGCTCGTACGACGGCGGACAGGTGACGCTCACGTGGCCGACGCCGCAGGGCAACAACTCCCCGATCACCGGGTACCGCGTCGTGGGGACCAACGGCGTCTCGAAGAACTGCGGCACCGCGACGGTGTGCACGATCACGGGGCTCGACCCCACGGCGTCCTACCGGTTCCAGGTGGTGGCCACCAACGCCATCGGTGACTCGAAGCCCTCGGCGCGTTCCGGCCCGATGAGCGCCGACTTCGTGCCGGCACCGCCGAAGGGCATCACCGTCACGCCGAGCAAGTCCACGCCGAACCAGCTCGACGTGCGGTGGAACAAGGTCGCCGCGCCGAACAACGGCAGTGCGGTCGACGACTACATCGTCAGCATCGAGGGCCCCGGGCTGTCCACCACCCGGAACACCGGCACCGCCACGAACACCTCGTTCACCGGTGCCCAGAGCGCCGCTCAGTACAGGGTCACCGTCTCGGCGCGGAACGATGCCGATCGGAACGCCACCGTGGTGCAGTGGAACTCCGGTTCCGCGACCGGTGCTGCGGTCGGCACGCCGGCTGTGCCGACCCTGAACGCGTCACGCGACGCGTCGCCGGGGCGCACGACGGTGGCACTGAGCGCCACCGAGAGCGACTGGGCCGGGGGAGGCCGGACGCTCACCATCGTGCGCTACCCGCCCGGTGTGAACATCCCGAGCGGGTGCTCCACCAACGGGTCCGACAAGAAGTGGGACGGCAGCAGCGCCACCGACACGCTGAACTCCAACGGCAACTTCCAGTACGTCGCGCTGGCCGACAACGGCCTGTTCTGCACCCCGAGCCGAGCGGCTTCCGTGCAGGGGTACGCCGCTCCGGGTACGGCGTCGGCGGACATCGGCATCGAACGGTTGAGCGACGACGACGGCACCTACGCCATCCGGATCCGCGACCCGCGCGCACAGCCGAGCCCGAACGGGTCGATCGACCACTTCGCGTACTCCGTCAACGGCGGTGGCTTCGTGTCGTTCGGCGGGAACGGGTCGTGGGTCACCGGCGCCGCATTCGGCTCGACGGTGAGCGTGACCGTGGTCGCCTGTGCGGACGACACCGCGAACTTCTGTGGTGACGGGACCACCGTCGGCGGACTCCGCCCGGTGCAGACCCGGGCCTCGCTCCCCGAGTCGATGACCGCCGGTGCCCAGGTGACCGTGGCTTCTGCTCCGCAGAACGCGGGGCTCCAGCCCTCCGGCTACCGCGTCGTGTTCTGTGGCTCGCGCTACTACCAGCTCTGCGGTCAGGGCACGGTCTACGCGCCGGAAGCGCTGCCGACCGTCGAAGACTCACCCCTCACCCGGTACGTCTACGTCGCGGCGATCGTCGACGGGCACGAGGACCCGAACCCGCCGAGCGCCACGATCGAGGCAGCGCCCGTGCCGGACCCCGCGCCGGAGCAACCCGACCCGGAACCGGCGCCAGCCGGCTGACCCAGGCCCGCCCGACGCCGCCCCTCCCGCCACGACCGAAGGACCACACCGCATGAGCATGACCCCGGAGCAGGCCACCTGGTTCGCCGACGTCGCCGGCCGCATCGTGACCAACGTCGAGCAGGTGCTCCTCGGGAAGACGTTCGTGATCCGCCTGGCGGTGACGGCGATGCTCAGCGAGGGCCACCTGTTGCTCGAGGACGTCCCCGGCACGGGCAAGACGAGCCTGGCGCGTGCGATGGCGCAGAGCGTCCAGGGGTCGACGAACCGCATCCAGTTCACGCCCGACCTGCTGCCCGGCGACATCACCGGCATCAGCGTCTACGACCAGCGCACCCAGGAGTTCGACTTCCACCGCGGCCCAGTCTTCGCGAACATCGTGCTCGCCGACGAGATCAACCGCGCGAGCCCGAAGACCCAGTCCGCCCTGCTCGAGGCGATGGAGGAGTCCGCGATCACGGTCGACGGCGTCAACCACCGTCTCGCCGCGCCGTTCATGGTCATCGCGACGCAGAACCCGATCGAGCAGGCCGGCACGTACCGACTGCCCGAGGCACAGCTCGACCGCTTCCTCATGAAGACCTCCATCGGGTACCCGGACCACGCCGCCACGGTGAAGATCCTCGAGACCTCGTCGGCCCCGTCGGCTTCGGTGCCGCTGGCGAGCGTCGTGCCCGCCGCGACGATCACCGAGATGGCCGCCCTGGCCCGGACGGTGCACGTCGACGCCGTGATCGCCGACTACGTCGCTCGTCTGGTCGACGCCACCCGTTCCGCCAGCGAGGTCCGCCTCGGCGTCAGCGTCCGTGGCGCGATGGGCCTGATCCGGGCCGCACGCGTCCTCGCTGCCCTGTCCGGTCGGCACTACGTCACCCCGGACGACGTCAAGGCACTCGCGGTGCCGGTCCTCGCACACCGCCTGGTGCTCGACGCCGAGGCCGAGTTCGACGGCGTGAGCGCGCCGAGCGTCATCGCGCAGCTCCTGGTGGAGACCCCGCCGCCCGCCGACCGAGTCACGACGTGACGGACCGCCGGCCCGTCTCCACGCGCTCGCGCCGCCCGACCTCGACGCGGTCGCGTCGTGGCACGACCGCCTACGAGCGCACGGGGACGGTCACCGGCATGACCAACGTCCGGACCCGGATCGTCGGTGACCGTGACGGTGTCGCCGCCGAGGCGGTCATCGGGATCGTCCGGCTGTGGGCAGCGGCCTGGAGGCTCGTCCTGCGTGCCTGGGCCGAGGTCTCGTCCGTCGTCACCGGGCTCGGCTGGACGGTCGCCGCGCTCACGCTCGTCGCGTTCGTGGCCGGCTACCGGTTCGGGCTGCGTGAGGTCGTCGTCGTCGGCTTCGCCGGTGCGGTGCTCGCCGTCGTCGCGGCCGTCGCGCTCATCGGCCGCTCGCGCCTGGCGATCCGCATGCGCCTGCCGCAGCACCGCGTCGCGGTCGGCGACGACGCCGGTGTGGTGATCACCGCGGAGAACCCGACGCGTCTGCCGTCGGTCCCGACCACCGTCGAGGTGCCCGTCGGCACGGGGCTCGTCGACGTCGCCATCCCCGCGATCGGGCCGAACGCGACCTTCGAGCGGCAGGTCCCCGTCCCGACGCTCCGCCGCGGCGTCCTCGACGTCGGGCCGGTCACCAGCGTCCGTGCCGACCCGGTTGGGCTCGTCCGACGCGAGCTCGTCTGGACCACCCGTGAGCAGGTCATCGTGCACCCCCGCACCATCGCCATCCCGTCGACGAGCACCGGTCTGGTGCGCGACCTCGAGGGCCAGGCCACCACCGACCTGTCCCCAGCGGACATCGCCTTCCACGCGATCCGTGAGTACATGCCGGGCGATGACCCCCGCACCATCCACTGGAAATCGACCGCCAAGTCCGGCGCGCTCATGGTCCGGCAGTTCGAGGACACCCGCCGCTCGCACCTCGTCGTCGTCCTGGGCATCGCGCGCGGGGAGTTCGGGGACGACGAGGAGTTCGAGCTCGCGGTGAGCACCGCCGCGTCGCTCGGAGCACGGGCGGTCCGCGACGGCCGCGAGGTCTCCGTTGCCGTCTCGCAGCGCACGCCGGAGTTCGCGAAGCGTGCCGTCTACGCGGTGCGCAGGCTGCCCACCGTCACGCCGACGCGTCTGCTCGACGACTTCGCCTCGGTCGGGTTGGCAGATGCCTGCCTGCCGATCGCCGAGGTGTCCCGCATCGTCGGCAGTGACACCGAGGGCATCTCGGTCGCGTTCCTCGTGGTCGGGTCGACGGTCGGCCTGCCCGCGCTCCGTCTGGCCGCCACCCGTTTCCCCGTCGGCGTCGAGGTCGTCGCGGTGATCTGCGAACCCGATGCCCAGCCGCGATTCCTCCGGGTCGCCGGCCTCACCGTGGTCACCATCGGCTACCTGGACGACCTCCGGCACGCGCTGCACCGATCGGCGTCGACAGCGTGAGCGCGGCACCGGTGACCACCCCGTCGGCTCCGGCGGACCGGGCGCGGCGGTCGACCAGACGATCCGCCCGGAGGGATGCGCGACGACTCGTCCCGTTCCGTCTGGCCGGTGGCACCCTGGTCGTCTGGCTCCTGCTGGCGGTGGCGAGCACGTCCTGGTGGCCGGTTTACCGTGACGACGCCATGATCGTCGCCGCGGTCACGGCCGTCGTGCTCGGTACCGTCGTCGCCCTGCTCGGCACCCTGCTGCGGCTGCCGATGGCCGTCGTCGCGATCGCGACGATCGCGGCCTTCACCCTCGTCGGTGTCCCGGCGGCCGTACCGGGCCAGGCCGACGGGCTGCTGCCCACCGGGCGCGGCCTCCTCGACCTCTTCGCCGGCGTGGCGCTGGGCTGGAAGCAGCTGGTGACCATCAGCCTGCCGGTGGGTTCCTACGAGGCGCTTCTCGTGCCCTACTTCGTGATGCTCCTGGTGGCCACGGTGACGGCCGTGAGCGTGGCCACCCGCGCCTCCAGGCAGGAGCTCGCGAGCATCCCGGCACTGGTGCTGTTCGCGGTCGGCGTGGTCGTCGGGCCGAGCCGGCTGGACACGTCCGTCCTGACGGCCGTCGTCCTGGTCGGCATCGCGCTGGTCTGGGCGCTGACCGTGCGGCACGTCCGTCGCGCGGTCGCCGTGGCGGCCACCATCGGATCGCGCGTGCCGGTCGTGCGCTCGATCGTGCGCCCCGCGCTCGTCGGGACGGGCACCATCGTCGCGGCGGCGGTCGTCGCGACCGGGTTGGGTCTGGTCGCACCGCCCTCGGTGGAGCGCACCGTCGCCCGCACCGACGTCGTCAAGCCCTTCGACCCGCGCGACCACGTCAGCCCGCTCAGCGGGTTCCGCGCCTACGAGGAGTCGACGGCTGCGGACTCGCCGCAGCTCCGCGTGACCGGTCTGCCGGAGGACGGGTTCGTCCGCATCGCGACCCTCGACACGTACGACGGCGTGGTCTACCGCGTCGGGGGCGCCGACGGGTCGTCCGGGTCGGGCACGTTCGAGCGCGTGCCGACGTCCGTCGACGTGCGTGGTGTCGAGGGCACCACCGTGGAGGTCCGCGTCGCGGTCGACGGCTACCGCGGGGTCTGGCTGCCGACCGTCGGTGACCTGGAGCGCGTCGAGTTCACCGGTCCAGGCGCCGATGAGGAGCGTGGCGCCTTCTTCTACAACGGTTCCACGCGCACCGGGGCGGTCGTGGGCGGGGTCGAGGACGGGACGTCCTACGACCTGACCGCCGTCATCCCGGACCAGCCGTCGGAGCGCGAGCTCGCCGCCGCGCGACCGGGGGACGCGACGGTCCCGACGGCCAGGGACGTCCCCGACGCAGTGCGCGAGACGGTGGAGGCCACGACGGCGAACGAGTCCTCGCCCGGTGCGAAGCTGCTCGCGGCGCTCCGGTCGCTCACGCGCACGGGGTACGTGAGCCACGGTGTCGGCGACGACCGGGTGAGCCGATCGGGGCACGGTGCCGACCGCATCCAGGAACTCCTGACCGCGCCGCTCATGATCGGTGACCAGGAGCAGTACGCCGCCGCCGCAGCACTGATGGCGGACGAGCTCGGGTTCCCGGCCCGGGTGGTGATGGGCTTCACCGCGGGTGGTGACTCGGGTACCACCGGAACTGCGCAGCGCGGCGATCTGACCACCTTCCGCGGCTCGGACGTCACGGCTCGCATCGAGGTCGACACCGCGCAGTGGGGGTGGGTGATGCTCAACCCGAACCCGACGGTGCGCGAGATCCCGAACGAGCAGCAGCAGACCCCGCAGCCGGTGACCCGACCGGAGACAGTCGTGCCGCCGCCTCCCGCCGACCAGCAGGACCAGGACCAGCAGGCGCCGCCCGAGAGCGACCGGAACACGCCGCCCGTGCAGCCGCTGTGGCTGCAGATCCTGCTCGCGGTGCTGCCGTGGGCGTTCGGGACGCTCGGGTTCCTCGCCCTCGTCCTCCTGCCGTTCGCGGTGGTCGTGCTGCTGAAGCGCCTGCGGCGGCGGAGGCGCCGGAACGCGACGAGCCCGCGCGGCCGCATCGTCGGTGCGTGGGACGAGTACCGCGACGCGCTGCTCGATCGCGGTCACGACGTCGCTCGGTCTGCCACCCGGCGCGAAGCGGTCGTCGGGGCCCCCGGGGACGGCGGCACCGGTCTGGCCGCCCTGGCCGACCGCGCGGTCTTCGGACCGAGTGACTCCGACCGGGCGACGGCCGACCGGATGTGGTCCGCGACCGACGACGCGATCGGCTCACTCCGCACCGGTCGGACGCGTCGAGAACGCTTCCGGACAGCCGTCTCGCTCCGGTCGCTGCGGCCCCCTCGACCTCGCCGCGGACCCGACGACCAGGGTGCGTCGGGACGCGACGACTACGATGATCGGAGGCCGGACGAGCGTCGTGGACGGCCGAGTGAGGACAGAGGCACCCCGTGATCAGATGCGAACACTGCGGATCGATGCTCCCGGACGGGGCGATCTTCTGCGGTGAGTGCGGACGCGCGGTCACCGCCGCGGCGAACCGTCGCCCGGTCGCGCAGCCCCCCGTCGAGCAGGCACCGCCGCCGCCCCTGCAACAGCCGGACGCGCACGGCCGGCGCTCCGATCCCGCGTCCGACGCCTGGCTGCCCGAATCCACGCTCGACCCAGCCACCCGCGCCTGGCTCACCGGTGCCGATCGCCGCGGGGCGGAACCGCCCGCGTCGGTCCCGGTGCAGCGCCCGAGCGACTTCGCCCCTCGAGAGGCCCCGTCGCACGTGCACGGAGCCGGGTCCGGGTTCGAGGACTGGTCCGGTGCTCCTGCGCAGTCCGAGGAGCAGCCGACGCTCCACCCGGACGCCTTCCGGTCGGAGCCCGACGATCCCTCCGCCGCGGACGACCCCGAGCGCACGCGTCTCGTCCCGGTGCACCGGAGGCCAGCCGACCCCGCCGACCCCGTCGAGCCGCCCCGGCGCGCAACGTCTGACGCGCCCGCCGAACCCGTCGACGACCAGGAGGCACGCCCGGCCGAGCCGGTCGCCGAACAGCCCGCCGTCGCCGAGTTCGCTGAACCCGTCGAAGCCGCTGAACCGGTGGTGCCGATCTGGGCACCGCCGGCGGCGACCGCGCCCACTGCGGCCCCGGTCGGGCCGTCCTGGTGGGTCGGGCGTGGCGGTGCTGCTGCTCCCGAAGCACCCTCCGAGCCCGTCGTGCCCCCGGTGCCGGGCGGACCGCGGATCGACGCCCACGGCCGGACCGCCCCCACCGCTGACGACCGCGCTCGTGACGACGTCAGCGGTGACGCCGCTGTTGCCCTGACGCCAGAGGACGAGCAGCCGCCCGTCGTCTCGCCGCCGCAGCCGGGGGACACCGCCGTCGTCGAGCCGCTGGTCGACCGCCGTCCGTCGCGCCCCGCACCGCTCGTCACCCCGGGCATGCACGCGACGACGATCTGCCACGTCTGCGGCAACCGGCTCGAGCCCGACGACATCTTCTGCAGTGAGTGCGGGGCGGTCCGTCCTGCCGTGACGGCGGCCTTCACCGGGCCGGTCATGCCGCTGCCGATGACGCGACCCGACTGGGCAGCAGAGGACTCCGGCGGCAGCGACGAGGCCACCGCAACTGAAGCGGTCGACGCCGAGGGAGCACCCCGGGCGGGCGTGGCCGAGCCTGCCACCGCCGGCGGACCGGACGACGAGATCCCGTCCGACGAGACAGGGACTGACGACCAGAACCTGCCCGACGACGAGTCGGAGCGTGCGGAGGTCGAGCGGTCCGACCCAGGTCGGCGGCCCCGTGGCGCGCACGCGGCCCCCGTGTCCGGGCTCGAGACACCGAGCGACTCCTCCGTCGCCCCGAGCACCACGGGCACCCCGGTCCCGCCGGTTCCCGGGTCCGCCACCGTGCCGTCCTCCGCGCCGTCCGCGACCACGGCCGGTGCGCCCCTCGCTGCGCCGCTGCCCCCGATCCCGGGGGTGCACGGTGCCGCTCTGCCGCTCCCGCCCGAGGACCGCACCGTGTCGGACACCGAGTTCGACTCCGATGCCCACTCGGATGAACTCGACGAGGACGTCGACGAGACCCGCATCGTCGCGAAGACCCCGACCCGAGCACCGTTCGTCTTGCACTTCAGCACCGGCGAGCGGTTCGGGGTGCACGGGACCGGGCTCCTCGGCCGCCTGCCGCGTCCCCAGCCAGGAGAGCGGTACGACGACCTGCTGACCGTCCACGACCCGGGCAAGTCGGTGTCGAAGACGCACCTCGAGATGGGGCGTGACGGCGACGACCTCTGGGTCTCCGACCGGTTCTCCGGCAACGGTACGGTCGTACGACACATCGACGGCTCGATCCGTCGCTGCGAGCCCGGGCGCCGGTACCGCGTCGAGCGTGGCGCCCGCGTCGACATCGGCGAGCAGTTCTTCCTGGTCCAGTGACCGCCGGCCGGTCCGGCGACTTCTCCACAGATGCCGCTCGGGCCGCCAGCCGTCGTGCGGGACCTGCTGCGATGGGAGCGTGTCCCCGTTCACTGCTCGCTGTCTCGTCGTGGGTGCGGCGGTCGCGCTGCTCCTGGTCGGCGTCCTGTCGCCGGTCGACGCTGGTCGGCGGGCGGTCCTGATCGGTGCGGCGGCGTGCTGTGCGATCGTCGACGTCGTGCTCCACCGGTCGCCACGGCCGGGCCCGTCCGATGTCGTGGTCGTCGCCGGACCGCCAGCGCCAGCGCCAGACCCCGGCCCCGAGCTCGACGTCGGGTCCGGGCTCTCCGTTGCGTCCGAGGACGACCGTCCGCCCGACCGGGGAACGGCAGGCGGCTCGCTCGTCCTCGGCCATCGACCGGACGGTCCTGCGGTCGCCGTCGCAGCGGCATCGCACGTGGTGGTGGTCGGCGCCGGGGTGCTCGCGGACGCGGTGTTCCGCGCGATCGCCGAGCAGGTCCGAGCCGGTGCGGCAGCCGACGACGACATCCGGAGCGTCACCGCCTCCGGGCCCCGGTGCGACGTCGACGCCGGCGACGGTCCCGGGGGAGACGGCGACGCGCTCGGCCTCCCGGACCACACCGCGGTCCTCGCCCGCCTGGACGCCCAGGGCCGAGCGGTCGGCACCGTGGTGCTCGTCGCCGGACTCGGATCGCTGCCACGGCGGTGGGACGTGGCCGTCGAGGTCTCCCGCTACGGCTGTTCCGTGCGCTGCCCGGACGAGCAGCACAGCACGGAGGTGCGCCCGGTGCTCCCGCTCCTGTCAGCCGATCCCGGGGTCGGGTAGGTCAGCGCAGTCCGGCACCGACGCGCACGGCGCCGACGGGCACGCCCCCGCCGAGCACCTGCTCGCCGATCGCTGCGAGCACATCCGCCATGCCGGCGGCCTCGACCAGCCCGTTCCGCTCGAGCAGCGCGAGCGCCGCGAGGGTACCGGCGCGCTGCGACCCGTCGAGCACCTTCACCGCGACCGCCGCGCCCCCGGGCAGCCCCATCACCATGACGCCCTCGGCGCCGAGCTTCGCCAGCACCTGCAGCCGCTCGATCGTCACGGTGTTCGCCCGTCCGACGCCGTCGATCGCCCAAGGGTGGGCGAGGACCGCGTCCGTCAGGGCAGCGGAGTCGTCGTCGCCGCGGGCGACGACACCCGCGAAGCCGCGCGCGAGTCCGGTCAGCGTCAACGGGAACACCGGGGCCCCGCAGCCGTCGGTGCCGACCAGGTCGACGGTCTCGTGGGTGTACTCCTCGACCACGGAGCGCACCCGCCGCTGCAACGGGTGCTCGATGTCGAGGTAGGTCGCAGCGTCCCACCCGTTCACCCGGCAGGCCGCGAGCATGCCGGCGTGCTTCCCGGAGCAGTTCATCGCCAGACGGCGGGGACCGTCCATCGTTCGGGCGGTGCCGCGGTCGAAGGGCATGTCGGGCGGGCAGCCGAGGTCGGCCTCGACGTGGTCGAACGACTCGAGCATGTGCAGGGCGAGGGCCTGGTGTGCTGCGGTGCCGGCGTGGCTCGCAGTGGTGAGGACGAGCTCCTCGTCGGAGAACAGCGCACCGGCACCCCGGACCGCCAGCGCCTGGAACGGCTTCATCGTCGAGCGCGGGTAGATGCTGGCGGTGCCGTCGCCGACCGAGTCGATGACGGTGCCGGCGGCGTCGACGACCACGCCGGCTCCGACGTGCCGGCTCTCGTCGAACCCTGAGCGTTCGAGAACCGCCAGTTCGACGGACCCGTCGGCGGTGAGAGGATGGCGATCAGTGCGGACTTCGGGGCTCACCGTCATGCCGCCATGCTAGCCAAGGCGGACACCCGCCACGGCCGGACCGACGCCGACGAGAAGGGCCGAACCGTGAACGACCACTCCTACGAGGTCTCCGTCAGCTGGACCGGCGACCGCGGGACCGGCACGTCCGGGTACCGCGACTACGGCCGCGAGCACGTGGTCTCGGCGACCGGCAAGCCCGACGTCCCCGGCTCCGCCGACCCGTCGTTCCGCGGTGACCGCGACCGGTGGAACCCCGAGGAACTCGTCGTCGCCGCACTGGCCCAGTGCCACATGCTCAGCTACCTGCACGTCGCCGTCACCCAGGGGTTCACCGTCGTCGACTACCGGGACACCGCCACCGCCTCGCTCCGCCTGAACCGCGACGGCTCCGGTGAGCTCACCGGGGCGACCCTGCACCCCGTCGTGACGATCCTCGAAGCCGACCGGGTCGCCGACGCCGAAGCCGCGCACGTGACCGCCAACCAGCTCTGTTTCATCGCGCGGTCGGTCGCGTTCCCGGTGCACCACGAACCGCACCTCGTCGTCCAGGCTGCGTCATTGGCAGGGGACTCTTCGACGCGTGAGGCAGACTAGGGTCCCGTGAAGCGTCTCCGCCTGCTCCCGATCGCCATCGTCCCCGCCGTCGTGCTGGGACTCGCCGCCTGCTCCGGCTCCGGCTCGAACGGGTCCTCGGCGTCGCCGTCCCCGTCCGCCAGCGCCACGGCCTCCGCGATCACGTCCTGCCCGGACCCGGGCAAGTCGTCCGACGCCATCGAGGCGACCGGGTCGTTCGGTGGCGCGAAGGCGCCGACCGTGAAGTTCACGTCGGGCCTCTCAGCGAAGACCCCACAGGCCACCCGGCTCGTCAAGGGCAAGGGTGCCGCGCTCGACGAGGGCGATTACGCGCAGGTTTCCTACAGCGTGTACGAAGCCTCCGACGCCAAGAAGCTCGGCACCGTCGGCTTCGACGAGGGAAACCCGCAGGTGCTCTCGGTCGGCGGGTCCGGCTTCGGCGCGCTCCTCGCCTGCTCGACGGTCGGGGACCGGGTCGCCGCGGTCGGGCAGTCCTCTGCCCTCGGCTTCAACACCGGCGGCGAGATCGTCGTCGTCGCGGACATCGTCGCGCAGACCCCGACGAAGGCGAACGGCACCCCGCAGGACCAGGACCCGGGGCTGCCCACCGTCAAGGACAAGGCCTCCGGCGAGCCGGAGATCTCCGTCCCCAAGGGCGTGAAGGCGCCGACGAAGACGACCGTCGAGGTCCTCAAGCAGGGCGACGGCGCAGACATCGCCGACGGTGACACGGCACTCGTGCAGTACAAGGGCGTCGTCTACGACACCGGCAAGGAGTTCGACTCCTCGTGGTCGAAGGGCGCACCGACGACCTTCACCGTCTCCGAGAGCGCGCTCATCAAGGGCTTCGTCACCGGACTGGTCGGTCAGAAGGTCGGGTCGCAGGTGCTCATCGTCGCCACCCCGGAGGACGCCTACGGCGCCAACCCGCAGGAGGGGTCCGGCATCCCGAAGAACGCCACGCTGGTCTTCGTCGTCGACATCCTCGCCAAGGGCTGACCATGACCCGCAGGCGCATCGTCGTCCTGGGCAGCACCGGCTCGATCGGCACCCAGGCGCTCGAC
Organism: Curtobacterium sp. VKM Ac-1376; assembly: GCF_015351025.1. Lineage (GTDB taxonomy): Bacteria > Actinomycetota > Actinomycetes > Actinomycetales > Microbacteriaceae > Curtobacterium. The sequence goes on from NZ_JADKRV010000005.1 coordinate 31,115, forward strand.
GTCGTCGCCCGTAACCCCGATCGTTTCGAGGTCGTCGGCCTCACCGCCGGCAGCAACCGCGAACTCGTCGCCGAGCAGGCAGCGCGTTTCGGTGTCCGTGACACGGCGTTCGGCGCGACGGACTCCGAGCACCTCGTCCGGAGCGTCGCGGCCGACGTCGTCCTGAACGGCATCACCGGCTCCGTCGGGCTGGGCCCGACCCTCGCCGCGCTCGAGAGCGGCGCGACCCTGGCGCTCGCGAACAAGGAGAGCCTGATCGTCGGCGGCTCGCTGGTGCAGCAGGCCGCAGCGCCGGGGCAGATCGTGCCGGTGGACAGCGAGCACTCCGCGATCGCGCAGGCGCTCCGCTCCGGTGCCGACACCGAGGTGCAGCGGCTCGTCCTGACCGCGAGCGGCGGACCCTTCCGCGGCCGCACCCGCGCGCAGCTCCGCGACGTCACGCCGGCCGAGGCGCTGGCGCACCCCACCTGGGACATGGGGCTCGTCGTCACGACGAACTCCGCGACCCTCGTCAACAAGGGTCTCGAGGTCATCGAGGCCCACCTGCTGTTCGGCGTGCCCTACGGCCGCATCGAGGTCACGGTGCACGCGCAGTCGATCGTGCACTCGATGGTCGAGTTCGTCGACGGCTCCACCGTCGCCCAGGCCTCACCACCGGACATGCGGCTGCCGATCGCACTCGGTCTGTCGTGGCCGGACCGTGTACCCGGCGTCGGTGTCCCGCTCGACTGGACGGCCGCGAGCACGTGGACCTTCGAGCCGCTCGACCAGGAGGCCTTCGGTGCCGTGACGCTCGCGAAGCGCGTCGGCGAGCTCGGTGGCACGTTTCCAGCCGTGTTCAACGCCGCGAACGAGCAGGCCGTCGCCGCGTTCCACGCGGGTGCCATCGGGTTCCTCGACATCGTCGACACCGTCGAGCGCATCGTCGAGGAGCACACGGCGGGGGAGCCGTCACTCGACGGCGTGCTGGCGGCGGAGCGCTGGGCCCGCGCCGCGGCGGACCGCGCGCTGTCCCGCTGACGCGAGTCGCGCCTCCCGGCCGCACCAGCGGCGGGACGGTCGTGCCGGTGGGGAGAGGCCCGGATCACTTCTCAGACGGCGCTCGGCTCCGTCATGGGATCAGTCCCGTACCCTTTCCCGGTGACCGTCGAATCCGTCCTGCTCTTCATCCTCGGCGTGGTCGTCTTCATCATCGGCCTGCTGGTCTCGATCGGACTCCACGAGCTGGGACACCTGTCCTTCGCGAAGCTCTTCAACGTCAAGGTGACGCAGTACTCGCTGGGCTTCGGTAAGGCGATCTGGTCGTTCAGGCGGGGCGAGACCGAGTACGGCGTTCGCCCGATCCTGCTCGGCGGCTACATCTCGATGGTCGGCATGCTGAAGCCGCGCGCTTCCGGTCGTGCGAGCGCGATCACGAACACCGGCATGTACGGCGCGTTCGTGCAGGACGCCCGCCAGGCCAGCGCCGAGCAGATCGCGGACTCCGGCGGCGATGATTCTCGGGCCTTCTACCGGCTGACCCCCTGGAAGCGCATCATCGTCATGGTCGCCGGTCCGGCCATGAACCTGGTCATCGGGATCGTGCTCTTCGGCGTCCTGCTCTGCGGCTTCGGGGCGCCGACCACGACCTTCACCTCGAGCGTCGACTGCGTGCTGCCCACCAGCAAGACGACCGAGTGCGTTCCGGGGGACGCGGTCTCCCCGGCGAAGCAGGCCGGCATCGAGTCCGGCGACGTCGTGCTCGCGGTGAACGGTGAGCAGGACCCGACCATCGCGCGGGTCTCCGAGGTCTTCCAGCGCTCCGCCGGCGAGCAGGTCACCGTCGTGGTCGAGCGCGACGGTGCGGAGAAGACGCTCGAGATCACCCCGACGACCGCCACCCGTGACGTGTACGACGCCGAGGGGAAGGTCGTCACGAACGACGACGGCACGACGAAGACCCAGCGGGTCGGCGTCGTGGGCGTCAGCATCGGGCAGTCCCTGGTGCGGCAGTCGCCGGCCGAGGTCCTGCCGGCCACCGGCGCCCAGATCGCGGCCTCGGCGCACCTGATCATGGACCTGCCGCAGCGGCTGGTCGCGGTGTGGAACGCGGCGTTCGGCGCGCAGGAGCGGTCGCAGGACAGCCCCGTGTCGGTGGTCGGCGTGGGCCGTGCCATCGGTGAGGTCTCGTCGATGAGCGGTGTCCCCGTGGTCGACAAGGCGTACACGATCCTCGGGCTCCTCGCCTCGCTGAACATCGGCCTGTTCGTGCTGAACATGGTGCCGCTGCTGCCGCTCGACGGTGGGCACATCGCCGGTGCGCTGTGGGAGGCGATCAAGCGACGCTCCTTCACGCTCGTCGGCAAGACGGACCCGGGGCCGATCGACCTGGCGAAGACGATGCCCCTGACGATGGTGGTCGTGGTGCTGCTGGCGGGCATGAGCGCCCTGCTCATCTACGCCGACATAGTTCGCCCCGTGAACCTCTTCGGGTAGGGCTGCCGAGCCACTACGCTCAGCCCATGAGCACAGCCGCCACGAACCCACCCGAGGTTCGCGCCGTCGAACGCCAGGGTCTCGACGTCATCGCCGAGGCCGATCGGAAGGGCACCCCGCGGGGACTGTTCTGGCCGTGGTTCGCCGCCAACATCTCCGTCCTCGGCCTGAGCTACGGCTCGTTCGTCCTCGACTTCGGCATCTCGCTGGCCCAGGCGACGATCGTCTCGGTCGTCGGGGTCGCGTTCTCGTTCCTGCTGTGCGGCATCGTGGCGATCGCGGGCAAGCGCGGATCGGCTCCGACGATGGTGTTGAGTCGTGCGGCCTTCGGGGTCCGCGGCAACCGGCTGCCCTCGTTCCTCAGCTGGATCCTCACCGTCGGGTGGGAGACCTCCCTGGCCGCGGCCGCCGTCCTGGCGACCTCGACGGTCTTCACCGAGCTCGGCTGGGACGGCGGCGCGGTCACCAAGCTCGTCGCCCTCCTCGTGGTCGCGGCGCTCGTCATCGGTGCCGGGGTCGCCGGCTTCGACGTCATCATGCGCCTGCAGGCCGTGATCACCGTCGTCACGGCCGTGCTGACCGTCGTCTACATCGTGCTCGCAGCGCCCACGATCGACTTCGCGGCGCTCGGGGCCCTGCCGTCCGGCAGTGCCCAGAGCGTCACCGGCGCGCTCGTGCTCGTGATGACCGGGTTCGGCCTCGGCTGGGTGAACGCGGCGGCCGACTACTCGCGGTACCTGCCGCGGAGCGCCTCGACCCGCGGCGTCGTCGGCTGGACGACGTTCAGCGGGGCGCTCGCGCCCGCGATCCTCGTGGTGATCGGCGTCATGCTCGCAGGGTCCTCGCCCGATCTGCACCGGGCGATCGCCGCCGACCCCGTCGGCGCGTTGACGACCCTGCTGCCGGTCTGGTTCCTCATCCCGTTCGCGATCGTCGCGATCCTCGGGCTCGTCGGCGGGGCGGTGCTGGACATCTACTCGTCCGGGCTCGCACTGCTCAGCGTCGGCGTGAGGATCCCACGCCCGGTGGCGGCCGGGGTCGACGGCGTGTTCATGGTCGCCGGCGCCGTCTACATCGCCTTCTTCTCGACGAGCTTCGTCGGACCGTTCCAGGCGTTCCTCATCACCCTGGGGGTGCCGATCGCAGCCTGGGCCGGTGTCTTCGTCGCCGACGTCGTGCTCCGTCGCGCGGCGTACGCGGAGGCCGAGCTCGATGACCGACGGGGCCGCTACGGCGACGTCCGGTGGCTGGCGATCGCGCTCGTCGTGCTCGGCACCGTGCTCGGCTGGGGGCTGGTCACGAACACCTACGGGGTGCCGGCCTGGCTCAACTGGCAGGGCTACCTGCTCGAGCCGTTCGGCCTCGGCGGCCGCACGGGGCCGTGGGCCTACGCCAACCTCGGCGTCCTCGTCGCGCTCGTCGTCGGGTTCCTCGGCACGCTGCTCTTCGCACGCCGGTCGGTGCGCCGCCAAGAGGCGCTGGGCGTTCCGGACGACGTGCGATGAGCACCGGGCTCTCCGACGGATCCTGGCTCGTCGTCATCGACATGCAGCAGGTGTTCACGGGGGAGAGCCCGTGGTCGGCGCCCCGCTACGACCACGCTGGTGCCGGCATCGAGCGGCTGCTGCCACGGTTCACCGGTCGCACGGTGTTCACCCGCTTCGTCGCTCCGGACCGTCCTGAGGGTGCATGGGTGCCCTACTACCGCGACTGGCCCTTCGCCCTGGTGTCCGACGAGGACCCCCTCTACGCGCTGACCGAGCCCTTCGCATCGGCCGCGGCGGATCGGAACGACCCCGTCGTGGCCGAGCCGACCTTCGGCAAGTGGGGGACGAGCCTCCAGGCCGTCGTCGGCGACCACCCGCGCCTGGTGCTGACGGGCGTGTCCACCGACTGCTGTGTCCTGTCGACCGCGCTGGCGGCGGCGGACGCCGGCGCCCACGTGACCGTCGTGGCGGACGCCTGCGCCGCGGGGAGCGACGAGGACCACGAACGGGCGCTCGCGGTGATGCGCCTCTACGCGCCGCTCATCACGGTCGTCGGCACCGTCGGGGAGGTCTGAAGGACACCTGCTGCTGGCGGGGCCGGCACGGTCGGACCGAGCGCGTAGAGTGCTCACGTGCCCGCTGTGAACCTCGGTATGCCCAAGTCCCCCGAAACCCTCGCCCCCCGCCGCAGGTCGCGGCAGATCCGGGTCGGCAAGGTGCTCGTGGGCGGTGACGCCCCGGTGTCGGTCCAGTCGATGACCACGACGCAGACGACGAACATCAACGCGACCCTGCAGCAGATCGCCGAGCTCACGGCCTCCGGCTGCGACATCGTCCGGGTCGCCGTCCCCACGCAGGACGACGCAGACGCACTGGCGATCATCGCGAAGAAGTCGCAGATCCCGGTCATCGCCGACATCCACTTCCAGCCCAAGTACGTGTTCCAGGCGATCGACGCGGGCTGCGCCGCCGTCCGCGTGAACCCGGGCAACATCCGCAAGTTCGATGACCAGGTCGGCGCCATCGCCAAGGCCGCGAAGGACGCCGGCGTCTCGCTGCGCATCGGCGTGAACGCGGGTTCGCTCGAGCCGAGCCTGCTGCAGAAGTACGGCAAGGCCACGCCCGAGGCACTCGTCGAGTCCGCCGTGTGGGAAGCCTCCCTGTTCGAGGAGCACGACTTCCACGACTTCAAGATCTCGGTGAAGCACAACGACCCGATCATCATGGTGAAGGCCTACCGTCAGCTCGCCGCGGCCGGTGACTGGCCCCTGCACCTCGGCGTCACCGAGGCCGGACCGGAGTTCCAGGGAACAATCAAGAGCGCCACGGCCTTCGGGATCCTGCTGGCCGAGGGCATCGGCGACACGATCCGCGTGTCCCTCTCCGCCCCGCCCGCGCAAGAGGTGAAGGTCGGCCTGCAGATCCTGCAGTCGCTGAACCTGCGCGAGCGCAAGCTCGAGATCGTCTCCTGCCCGAGCTGTGGCCGCGCGCAGGTCGACGTCTACCAGCTCGCGAACGACGTCACCAAGGGGCTCGAGGGCATGACCGTCCCGCTCCGCGTCGCCGTCATGGGCTGCGTCGTGAACGGTCCGGGCGAAGCGCGCGAGGCCGACCTCGGCGTCGCGTCCGGCAACGGCAAGGGACAGATCTTCGTCAAGGGTCAGGTCGTCAAGACCGTGGCCGAGGCCGAGATCGTCCAGACGCTCATCGACGAGGCGAACCGCATCGCCGACGAGATGGGCCCCGCTGCGGCGACCGGCAAGCCCGAAGTCGTCACGACGGTCTAGCGCCGGGTTTTCGCTCGTGGTGCGAGGTTCCGTACTCCGTGCGGGGCTTCGCACCTCGCACGGAGTACGCAACCTCGCACCGTTCGGCCGCGGCCCGCGCGGACCTCGCACGGTGCGGGGGCACCCGTGCACCCGGACCTCGCCCGGTGCGAGGGGCCGCACGCACCGGGCCCGGCACCGCCACTAGGCTTGCCCCGTGGTCACACGGCTTTCGCATCTGTTCCTCCGTACGCTCCGCGACGACCCCTCCGACGCCGAGGTGACGAGCCACAGGTTGCTCGTCCGCGCCGGGTACGTTCGTCGCCAGTCCCCGGGGATCTTCGCGTGGCTGCCGCTCGGGCTCCGGGTGCGCGGCAAGATCGAGGCGATCATCCGCGACGAGATGGTCGCCGCCGGCGCGCAGGAGGTCCTGCTGCCGGCGCTCCTGCCCCGTGAGCCGTACGAGGCGACGAACCGCTGGACCGAGTACGGCGACGGTATGTTCCGTCTGCAGGACCGCAAGGGCTCGGACTACCTGCTCGCGCCCACGCACGAGGAGATGTTCGCCCTCCTGGTGAAGGACCTGTACTCGTCGTACAAGGACCTGCCGGTCACGCTGTTCCAGATCCAGGACAAGTACCGCGACGAGGCCCGTCCCCGTGCCGGCCTCCTGCGGGGCCGTGAGTTCACCATGAAGGACGCGTACTCGTTCGACCTCACCGACGAGGGGCTCGAGCGCAGCTACCGGGTCATGCGTGATGCGTACGAGAAGATCTTCGCCCGCCTCGGCCTCGAGTACGTGATCGTCAAGGCCGACGCCGGTGCGATGGGCGGCTCCAAGTCCGAGGAGTTCCTGCACCCGATCGGCGTCGGTGAGGACACCTTCGTCCGCAGCGCCGGCGGCTACGCGGCGAACGTCGAGGCCTACGTCACGCCGGTGCCCGCGTCCGTAACGATCGAGGGTCAGCCGGAGCCCGTTCTGCTGCCCGCGTCGAACACTCCGACCATCGACACGCTCGTCGCCCACGCGAACGAGGTCGCTCCGCGCGACGGCGCCCCGTGGACCGCGGCCGACACGCTGAAGAACGTCGTGCTCGCGCTCACCCACCTGGACGGCACGCGCGAGATCGTGGTCGTCGGGTTGCCCGGTGACCGCGACGTCGACCTGAAGCGCGCCGAGGTGGCGTTCGCCCCGGCCGGGGTCGAGGCCGCCGGCGACGACGACTTCAAGAAGCACCGCGGTCTGGTCAAGGGCTACATCGGCCCGCAGGTCCTCGGCGCCGACAGCACCACCGGCATCCGCTACTTCGTCGACCCCCGTGTCGTCGACGGCACGAGCTGGATCACCGGCGCGAACGAGCGCGGGGTGCACGTCTCCGGCCTCGTCGCCGGTCGCGACTTCGTGGCCGACGGTGTCGCCGAGGTCTCCGACGTCCGTGCCGGTGACCCGTCGCCCGACGGCTCCGGCCCCCTCGAGACCGCTCGTGGCATGGAGATCGGGCACGTCTTCCAGCTCGGCCGCAAGTACGCCGAGGCCCTGGGGCTCAAGGTGCAGGACGAGAACGGCAAGCTCGCCACCGTCACGATGGGCTCCTACGGCATCGGTGTGACGCGCATCCTGGCGATCCTGGCCGAGGCGCACAACGACGAGAAGGGTCTGGCCTGGCCGAAGAACGTCGCCCCGTTCGACGTGCACGTGGTCGCGACTGGCAGGGACGACACCGCCTACGACCTCGCGACCTCGATCGTCGCCGAGCTCGAGGGTGAGCGGTTCGACGTCCTCTACGACGACCGTCCGAAGGTCTCGCCCGGCGTGAAGCTCCGCGACGCCGAGCTCCTCGGCATGCCGATCGTGGTCGTCGCCGGCCGCGGCGCGGCCGACGGTGTCGTCGAGCTGTGGAACCGTGCGACCGGTGATCGCCGCGACGTGCCCGTGGCCGAGCTGCTCGACGCGGTCCGCGCGATCTAGGCGCGACCACCCGACGGACGGGAGGCCCGTGGCGACGCCGCCACGGGCCTCCCGTACGTCTCCTGGTTCTGAGGTACGCTTGTGGCCGACTTCTGCGCAGTTCCACACGCAGGAGCGACTCATCTGAATACGGAGGCACCTCGGTGAAGATCGATCTCGCAGTCCTGCGACTCATGGAGCGCGAGCGGGAGATCCCGTTCGACGAACTGGTCCAGATCATCGAATCTGCCATCCTGACCGCCTACCAGAAGCACGCCGAGGAGAACGGCGAGCCGGCACACGCGCAGTCCCGCGTGGAGCTCGATCGCAAGTCCGGCGAGGTCAGCGTCTACGTCCCCGAGCTCGACGACGAGGGCACCGTCGTCGGTGAAGCCGTCGACCAGCCGAGCGACTTCGGGCGCATCGCAGCCTTCGCGGCGAAGCAGGTCATCAACCAGCGCCTACGGGACATCGGCGACGACAAGATCCTCGGCGAGTTCCGCGGCAAGGAGGGCGACATCGTGGCCGGCGTGGTCCAGCAGGGCCCGAACCCGCGCATGGTGATGGTCGACCTCGGCACCGTCGAGGCGATCCTGCCGCCGGAAGAGCAGGTCCCGGGGGAGTCCTACACGCACGGCTCCCGCATCCGCGTCTACGTGACGAGCGTCGGCCGCGGCAACAAGGGCCCGCAGATCACCGTCTCGCGCACACACCCGGGCCTGGTCCGGAAGCTCTTCGCGCTCGAGGTCCCGGAGATCGCGTCCGGTGTCGTCGAGATCACGTCGCTCGCCCGCGAGGCCGGGCACCGCACGAAGATCGCGGTCAAGGCGAACGAGCCCGGTGTCAACGCGAAGGGCGCCTGCATCGGCGAGCTCGGCGCACGCGTCCGGTCCGTGACCAACGAACTCGGTGCCGAGAAGATCGACATCGTCGACTACTCGTCCGACCTGGCATCGTTCGTCGCGAGCGCCCTGTCGCCGGCGAAGGTGACGAGCGCCTTCGTGCTCGACGCTTCGACGAAGGCCGTCCGTGCACTCGTGCCGGACTACCAGCTGTCGCTCGCGATCGGCAAGGAGGGGCAGAACGCCCGCCTCGCTGCAAAGCTCACCGGAGCCCGTATCGACATCCAGCCGGACTCCATCCTGGACGGCGAGGACTAGGACCATTTCGCCCCCGGCGTGCCCGCGAGGGCGCGCCGGATCGCGCAACGTCCGAGGCAAGGAGTAGAGTGGTCTCCGTCAGAACGTGCATCGGCAGTCGCCGTCGCGCTTCCCGATCCTCCCTCCTCCGAGTCGTCGCCTTGCGCGATGGCCGTGTTGTGGCGGATCCGAAGGCAGTCATGCCGGGCCGGGGGGCATGGCTCACACCGACCGTCGATGCCTACGATCTGGCCGTCAAGCGCAGGGCTTTCCGCCGTGCGCTCCGGTTGGATCGCGATCCCGACACGTCCGCGGTGCTCGACCACATCGTCGGTCTCCCACAGGAGCCGACCGAGCGCCCGGACATGACAGAACAGGCTGAACGGCTTATGGACAACTGATGAGCGGCTCGAAGTGAGACCCGTCATCCATTGAGTCCTGCCCCTTCACGGGGTGGGACCCGTGAAGGAGAACAGTGGCAAAACCACGCGTACACGAGATCGCAAGCGAACTCGGCGTCGACAGCAAGACCGCACTCGAAAAGCTCAAGGAGCTCGGAGAGTTCGTCCGGGGTGCCAGCTCGAGCATCGAGCCCCCCGTTGCACGGAAGCTCCGTGCCGCACTGCAGGCGGACGGCGTCCCCGCGGCGAAGCCCGCTGCCTCGGCGTCCGCGCCGAGTGCACCGGCCAAGGCCAGCGCGCCGAAGTCCGGTGCACCCAAGCCCGGTGGCCCACGCCCCGGTCCGGTTCGTCCGGCACCCGCTCCGGAGCCCGAGGCCCCGGCAGCACCCGCTGCCGACGTACCGGCTCCGGTCGCACCGAAGTCCGTCGCGCAGCGACAGGCCGAGGCCGAGGCCGCACAGAAGGCGCGTGCTGAGAAGCAGGCCGCCGAGCAGCAGGCCGCTGAGCAGCAGGCTGCCGCGCAGCAGGCGGACGGGCCCGCCGACGCGGCACCGAAGTCCGACGCGGTGAAGCCGGGCAGCAGCCCGAAGCCCCCCGCCGCCGGTCCCAAGCCGGGCGGCCCCAAGCCCGGTGCGCGTCCGGGCAACAACCCGTACTCGTCGAACCAGGGCATGGGCTCGCGCCCGCCTCGCCCCGGGAACAACCCGTACTCGTCCAACCAGGGCATGGGACAGCGTCCCGCCGCTGGCGCTGCCGGTCCTGGCGGTATCCCGCGTCCGCAGCCCCCGCGTCCGGGGACACCCCGTCCGGGTGCTCCGCGTCCGGGTGGTCCCGGTCAGGCCAACCGTCCGAACGGCTTCGGGCAGCGCCCGGGTCAGGGTGGCGGCGGCCGTGGCGGTCCCGGTGCCCGTCCGGGTGCCGGTGGTGGTGCCGGTGGCGGCTTCCCGCGTCCGGCCTTCAGCGGACCGCGTCCCACCGGTGGCGGCGGCCGTGGTCGTGGTCCCGGTGGTGGTACCGCCGGTGCGTTCGGTCGCGGTGGCGGCAAGAGCCGTGCCCGCAAGTCGAAGCGGACGAAGCGCGCCGAGTACGAGATGCGGCAGGCGCCGTCGCTCGGTGGCGTGCAGGTCCCTCGTGGCGACGGCAACACGGTCGTCCGACTCCGACGCGGTGCGAGCATCTCGGACTTCGCGGACAAGATCGACGCCATGCCCGGCAACCTGGTGACGGTGCTGTTCCACCTCGGTGAGATGGCGACCGCGACCGAGTCGCTGGACGAGGCGACGTTCGAGGTCCTCGGTGACGAGTTGGGTTACAAGATCCAGATCGTCTCGCCGGAGGACGAGGACAAGGAGCTCCTCGAGGGCTTCGACATCGACATCGACGCCGAGTACGCCGACGAGGACGACTCCGTCCTGCAGCAGCGTCCTCCGGTCGTCACCGTCATGGGTCACGTCGACCACGGCAAGACCCGTCTTCTCGACGCGATCCGGAACTCGAAGGTCGTCGAGGGCGAAGCCGGCGGCATCACCCAGCACATCGGTGCGTACCAGATCGTCGCGCAGCACGAGGGCATCGACCGTCCGATCACCTTCATCGACACCCCGGGTCACGAGGCCTTCACGGCCATGCGTGCCCGCGGTGCACAGGTGACGGACATCGCGATCCTCGTGGTCGCGGCGGACGACGGCATCATGCCCCAGACGATCGAGGCACTGAACCACGCGCAGTCGGCCGGCGTGCCGATCGTCGTCGCGGTCAACAAGATCGACAAGGAAGGCGCGAACCCCGCCAAGGTCCGCCAGCAGCTCACCGAGTACAACCTGGTGGCCGAGGAGTACGGCGGCGACGTCATGTTCGTCGACGTCTCGGCGCGGCAGAACATCGGCATCCAGGAGCTCCTGGACGCCGTGCTGCTCACCGCGGACGCCGGTCTCGACCTGCGTGCGAACCCCGACAAGGACGCACGTGGTGTGGCGATCGAAGCCCGGCTCGACAAGGGTCGCGGTGCAGTCGCCACCGTCCTGATCCAGTCCGGCACGCTCCACATCGGTGACGCCATCGTGGCGGGGACGGCCTACGGCCGTGTCCGTGCGATGACGGACGAGAACGCGGTCGCGGTCAAGGCCGCGACGCCGAGCCGCCCGGTCCAGGTGCAGGGTCTCTCCTCGGTGCCCCGTGCCGGTGACACCTTCCTCGTCACTGAAGAGGACCGCACGGCTCGTCAGATCGCCGAGAAGCGTGAAGCGGCAGAGCGCAACGCCCTGCTGGCGAAGTCGCGCAAGCGCATCTCGCTCGAGGACTTCACCCGTGCGCTCGAAGAGGGCAAGGTCGAATCGCTCAACCTCATCATCAAGGGTGACGTCTCCGGTGCCGTCGAGGCACTCGAGCAGTCGCTCCTGGACATCGAGGTCGACGACAGCGTCCAGCTCCGCATCCTGCACCGCGGTGTCGGTGCGATCACGGAGTCGGACATCGACCTCGCCACGATCGACAACGCGATCGTCATCGGCTTCAACGTCCGTCCGGACGTCAAGGCCCGTGAGCGTGCGGCGCGCGAAGGCATCGACGTGCGCTTCTACTCGGTCATCTACAACGCACTCGACGACATCGAGCAGTCCCTCAAGGGCATGCTCAAGCCCGAGTACGAAGAGGTCCAGTCGGGCGTCGCCGAGATCCGCGAGGTGTTCCGTTCCTCGAAGTTCGGCAACATCGCGGGTGTCATCGTCCGCTCCGGCACGATCACGCGCAACGCCAAGGCGCGCGTCATCCGCGAGGGTGTGGTGATCGCCGATGGCCTGGCCATCGAGTCGCTGCGTCGCTTCAAGGACGACGTGACCGAGGTCCGCACGGACTTCGAAGCCGGTATCGGTCTGGGCAAGTTCAACGACATCCAGATCGGCGACGAGGTCGAGACGACCGAACTCGTCGAGAAGCCGCGCGACTGATCGCGTGACTACCCTGGGCCCCGGCCTCCCCACGCGGGAGGCCGGGGCCCGACCCCTTTTCCAACGCAGAACCACCGGTGGGACGCGTCCCACCACTGCCTCAGGAGGCACCCATGGCCGATCCGCAGCGCGCACGCAAGATGGCGGACCGCATCAAGGAAGTCGTCGCACGCCGTCTCGACAAGGGTCTGCGGGATCCGCGACTCGGGTTCGTCACCATCACCGACGTCCGCGTGACCGGAGACCTGCAGCACGCATCGATCTTCTACACCGTCTACGGCACGGACGAGGAGCGCGCCGAGTCCGCAGCGGCGCTCAAGGCCGCGACCGGCTTGCTCCGCACCGAGGTCGGCAAGAACATCACCGCCCGGCTCACGCCGTCGCTCGAGTTCATCGCCGACGCCCTGCCGGAGACCTCGGCACACATGGAGGACCTGCTCGTGCAGGCGCAGCTCCGTGACGATCAGGTCCGTGCCGCGTCCGCCGGCGCCACGTACGCCGGCGATGCCGACCCGTACAAGCGGGACGAGGACGAGGACGAGGACGAGGACGAGGACTCGGGCGACGACGAGGCCGACCCCCGCGGCTAGGCCTCGGGGAGCCGGTAGCCGCTCGCGTCGTCCCCGACGGCCAGTCCGTCGCGCAGGAGCGACGCGAGCGCCCGGTCCCGCTGCTCGGCGTCCGCCCACACCGGCTCGATCTCGGAGCGTGCAACGGGCACGTCACTCGCCCGCAGCTCGGCCATGATCAGCCCGCGCACCTGGCGGTCGCTGCCGGTGAACTTCGCCTGCCGAGGGGCCCGTGGGCCGTCGTGCTCGGGGTAGCCCGCCGCACGCCATGCGCAGCGGTCGGCGATGGGGCAGGCATAGCAGGCGGGGGCACGTGCGACGCAGACCAGCGCCCCGAGCTCCATCACCGCTGCGTTCGTGGCGGCGGCGTCGTCGCGGTCCGCCGGCAGCACCGACTCCATGAGCGGGAGGTCCTGCTTCGCTTTCGCCGGTCCGGGCTCGCCCTGTCCGAGGACCGATCGGGCCAGCACGCGGCGCACGTTGACGTCCACCACGGGGTGTCGGTCGCCGTACGCGAAGACCGCGACCGCCCGCGCGGTGTAGTCCCCGACACCGGGCAGCGCGAGCAGTGCGTCGACGTCACGGGGGACGACGTTGCCGTGCTCGCTCGCGATCGCGGTCGCCGCCGCGTGGAGCGCGAGCGCGCGTCTCGGGTACCCGAGCCGGTCCCAGGCACGGACCGCGTCCGCCGGGGGTGCGGCTGCGAGGTCCGCAGGGGTCGGCCACCGGGTGAGCCAGGCCTCCAGGCGGGGGATCACGCGCGCGACCTGCGTCTGCTGCAGCATGATCTCGCTGACCAGCGTTCCCCACGCTGGGAAGCCTGGGCGTCGCCACGGCAGGTCGCGGGCCTCCTGACGGAACCAGGCGAGCAACGGCGTGGCGACGTCGGGAACCGGGGCTGCGAGGTCGGGACCGGTCGCGCCGGCGATGTTGTCCACGATCGGACGGGAGGCACTGCTCGCGTTCACCACGACAGCCTACGGTGGACGTATGGCACGCTGGGCACCCGAAGAGACCGACACGATGGCCGCGATCGCTGCAGAGGCGATCGCACAGGCAGGCACGAACCGCACTGTCATCGGCGTCGACGGCCAGGACGGCACCGACCTCGAGCGCGTGGCTGCGGCGCTCGTCACCGGGTTCGAGCAGCACGGTGTCCCGGCGATGGCCGCGGCGGCACCGTCCACCGACCAGGACACCCTGCGCGCCGACCTGGTCGCGCCCTTCCGGACCACCGGAGCCGGTGACGGTGTGCTCGTGGTGCACGGTCACGGTGTGCTCGCCCCCGGCGTCCGCACGCTGTGGCGCTGGTCGCTGTGGGTGGAGCAGGAGGCCGGGCGGCTCGCACGCCGCGCCGACGTCAAGATCGCCGCGTCCGCGGTCCTCGACGTCACCGACCCAGATCATCCCCGGCGCGAGTGGAACGACGCCTGCTGACCGGCGCTGGTAATCTCCTCTGATGCTCGAAACCGCGCCGGATGGCATCCTCCTCGTCGACAAACCGCAGGGGATCTCCAGCCACCGGGTGGTCGCCATCGCCCGTCGTCGGCTCGGCCTGAAGAAGGTCGGCCACGCGGGCACACTCGACCCGATGGCGACCGGTCTGCTGGTGCTCGGCATCGGCCCCTCGACCCGGCTGCTCACGCACCTGGTGGGGCTCGACAAGACCTACACGGCGACCATCCGCCTCGGCGTGTCGACCGACTCCGACGACGCGGACGGCGCGCCGACGGCCGCCGCGGGAGTCGCCACCGCCGACGTCTCCGACGACGCGATCGAACGCGCCGTCGCGCTGCAGCGAGGCGTGATCGACCAGGTCCCCTCGACGGTCAGCGCGATCAAGGTCGGTGGTCGTCGCGCCTACGACCTGGCACGGAAGGGCGAGTCCGTCGAACTCACGTCGCGCACGGTCACGATCTCGCAGTTCGACGTCGCGGGCCGGACTGACCACACGGTCGAGGTCGCGGGGACCGGGGTCACCGTCGTGGACATCGAGGTCGTCGTGACCTGCTCGTCCGGCACCTACGTGCGCGCGCTCGCCCGTGACGTCGGGGCGACCCTCGGCACGGGTGCCCACCTCGTCGCGCTCCGGCGCACCCGGGTCGGCCCCTTCGACGTGCAGCACGCCATCGACCTCGAGGACGACGCAGTCGACGTCCGGGCCGCCCTCGCCCGCCCGGCGGACATCGCACGTCGGCTGTTCTCGTCGGTCACGCTCGACGCCGCCGCGGCGAAGGACCTGACCGACGGCAAGCGGGTCGCCGCGCAGCACCCGGACTCGGACGAGCCGGTGGCGGCCGTCGCCGCTGACGACGACCGGCTGGTGGGGCTCGTGTCCGTCCGGCGCGGGCTGCTGCGGGTCATGACCAACTTCCCGCCACCCGGCGCGTCGGCCTCCTCGCAGACGGGTCCGCGCCCGTGATCGAGTGGTTCATGTGGCTGCAGCTGGCGGTCGCGGTCGTGGTGGGACTGTTCGCCGTCGTCGTCGGGTTCATCGGCTGGAAGCCGAACGACTACACCGTCGGAGCGCTCGTGCTCGTCGAGCTGCTCCTGCTGGTGCAGGGCGTGATCTCGATCGTGATGCCGCTGACGGGCAGCCCGCCGTTCGGCAACGCGCTGGAGTTCGGGGTGTACGCCGTGTCGGTGCTGCTCGTGCCGCCCGCGGCCGTGGTCTGGGCGCTCATCGACCGTACGAAGTGGAGCACCGTGGTGCTCGGCGCCGGTGCGTTCACCGTCGCCGTGATGGTCTACCGGATGTACCAGATCTGGTTCGCGCTGAACTGACGCCGGAGGTCATGGCGGGCGTCGCGCGTCGGTAGAATCGGTGCAATGGCGACCAGATCCTCACTCGCGACCGGCATCGGCCGCGTCCTCATCGCCGTCTACGGCATCCTCGCGCTCGCGGCGACGGGTCGGAGCGTCGTCCAGATCATCGAGAAGTTCTCCTTCGCACCGTTCGCGTACACGCTCAGCGCGGTCGCGGCCGTCGTCTACATCGTCGCGATGATCGCCCTGATCGTCCCCGGACGGTTCTGGTACCGCGTCGCCTGCGTCACCATCGCGTTCGAGATGACCGGTGTGCTCGTCATCGGCACCTTGTCGCTGTTCGACCGGCAGCTGTTCCCGGACGACACCATCTGGTCGTACTACGGCATGGGGTACGCCTTCGCGCCGCTCGTGCTGCCGATAGCCGGACTCTGGTGGCTCCGCAAACACCACCGGGCCGCGGTCGTCGAACCGGCGACCCCCTTGTCGACCAGCGCCGCGACGAGCGAGTAGGAGCGACCGTGCAGTTCTACGAGGACACCGCCGACGTGGCAGAGGGCTTCGGACCCAGTGCCGTCACCATCGGCAAGTTCGACGGCGTCCACGTCGGGCACCGCGCGGTGATCGCGCACCTCGAGCGCGCCGCCCGCGAGCAGGGCCTCGTCGCCACCGTCGTCACGTTCGACCGGCACCCGTTGAACGTCATCGACCCGCAGCACGTGCCGCCGGCGTTGACGAGCACCGCTCAGCGCCGCGAGCTCCTCGAGGATGCCGGGGTCGACGCCACCCTGTTGCTCCGCTTCGACGAGGAACTGCAGTCGAAGTCGCCAGAGGCCTTCGTGTCCGAGATCCTCGTCGACACACTGCACGCACGTCTGGTCTTCGTCGGCAGCGACTTCCGCTTCGGCGCGAAGGGCGCCGGTGATGTCCCGCTGCTGCGGACCCTGGGGGAGCAGCACGGCTTCACCGTCGAGCTCATCGACGACGTCGACCTCGTCGATGACGTCCGGCCCGACGGTGGGCGCCGGGTGTCGTCGACCTGGATCCGCGAGCTGCTGGGACAGGGCCGGGTGGCCGAGGCCGCACGTCTGCTCGGCAGGGAGCACGCCGTCCGCAGCACCGTCGTGCACGGCAACCAGCGCGGGCGCGCCATGGGGTACCCGACGGCGAACCTCGACCCGTCGTGCGAGGGCTTCGTGCCGGCCGACGGTGTCTACGCCGCGCGGGTGCTGCACGACGGCACGGTGTACCCGGCCGCGGTGTCCGTCGGTAACAACCCGACGTTCGAGGGGGTCCCGGCGAAGCAGATCGAGGCGCACCTGCTCGACGTCGACATCGACCTGTACGGCGACCGGATCTCGGTGCTCTTCGTGTCCTACGTGCGCGGGATGGTCAAGTTCTCGTCGATGGACGAGCTCGCGGCACAGATGCGCCAGGACGACCTCGACATCCGACTGCTGCTCGGGCTGCCCGCTCCGGTCTGAGCCGGGCAGCACCCGCGGTCGCTCCCACAGCGGCGGCCGTGGACCCGGACGACGACACCCCCGTGACGTGGTCGGTCGCGGGGGTGTCGTGTGTCCGGTGGTGTCAGCCGCCGAGTGCGTCGAGCCAGATCTTGCGCGCGTCGAGGGCTTCCTGCGCGTCCTTGATCTTCCGGGCGTCACCGGTGGCCTGGGCCGCCGCGAGCTCGGACTGGAGCTTGCCGATTGCGTCCTCCAGCTGGCTCGCAAGGCCGTTCTGCCGGGCCTTGCGCTCCGGGTTGGACTCCTTCCAATGCGCGTCCTCGAGGCCACGGACGTGGTCCTCGATCGCACGCAGGCGGTCCTCGATGCGACGGACGTCACCGCGGGGCACCTTGCCGATCTCGTCCCAGCGGCGCTGGATGCCGGTCAGGGTCTTGCGCGCGGCGACCCGGTCGGTCGCCTTGAGCAGCGGCTCGGCCTCGGTCAGGAGCGCCTGCTTGGCCTCGAGGTTGCCGGAGAACTCTTCGTCCTCGGCTGCGCTCTCGGCGTGGCGCTGCTCGAACAGCACGTCGCCGGCGGCCTTAAACCGAGCCCAGAGCGCGTCGTCGTGTCGCTTGCCCGCACGGCCGGCGTTCTTCCAGTCGTCCAGCAGTTGCCGGTAGTCCGGGATCGCGTCGGAGCCGCGCGGCGCGAGGGCCTCGGCCTGCGCCACGAGCTCCTGCTTGCGGGTGCGGGCGTCGCGGTGCTGCGCGTCGAGTTCGGAGTAGAAGGCGCGACGGTGCTGGTCGACGGTGGAGCGCGCCGCGCGGAACCGCTTCCAGAGCTCGTTCGCCTCGTTCTTGGGGATCCGGGGCCCGTCGTGCTGGTGCTGCTGCCAACGCGCGAACACGTCGTCGAGCTGGGCCGTGATCTGCTTCCACTGCGCCCGTGCAGGGTCGACCGAGGCGAGTGCCTCGGCCTCTTCCACCAGGGCGGTGCGGTGTGCGAGCGCGTCGTTCAGGGCCTGCTGCGCCTGCTCGGCCTGCTCCTTGGTGAGTGATCCGAGCTGTTCGGCGAGCACGCCCACGCGGGTCTCGAGCGACTTGATGTCGCCGACCACTCGAGCGTCGGCCACCAGGGCCGTCAGGTGCTCGACCGTCCGGGCGACGTCGTTCGCCGACGCACTGCGCTGGACGCGCTGCTCGGCGATCTTCACCTGCCCCTCGAGATCGGCGTACTTCCGAGCGAAGTAGGCGAGGGCTTCTTCGGGGGTGGCGTCCGGGTACTCACCGACAGCACGTTCGGTCTCTTCGTACCGGACGTACACGGTGCCGTTCTCGTCGACCCGCCCCCAGGTCGTTGCTTCGTCAGGTCCCACAGGTCTCGCCTCGATCGTGGTCGTGCATCGCCGACGTCACCGTCGGCACGGTCAGGTCGTCAGCCTATTGCACGGACGGGCTCCGCCGCCCGACCGGTGTCACGGGTTGTGGACTACTTCTCCTGCTCGATGGTCGCGCCGGTGATCTTCGTCGCCACCTTCGGTTCACCCGTGCCGTCCTCGCCCGGCGACGAGATGCCCTTCGTGGCGATCTTCGACTCCAGCTCGGACAGGCCGCTCGTGACCTTGCCCACCACCGTGTAGCCGCCGGTGGACGAGTCGAGTGTGGTGTCGCCGTAGACGATGAAGAACTGGGTCGACTGCGAGTACGGGGACGACGAGCGGGCGATCGCGATGGTGCCCTCGTCGTAGACGCCGTCGCTCGGCACGTTCTCGAGCGGGCCGTACTCGAACCCGGCATCCCCCGTGCCGTCGCCGTTCGCCGAGCCGCACTGCAGGAACTTCAGGCCGTCGCTGTCCGCGAGCCGGTGGCAGGTGGTCCCGTTGTAGAACTGGTCGCGGATGAGGGAGATCTCGACACTCGCGGCTTGGGGGGCCTTCGCGCCGTCCAGTTCGATGCCGAGGTCGATGGTCTTGTTGAGCGTCAGGGTGCCGGTCCAGGTCGACTTCTTCGCGATCGACTTGCTCGGCACGTCACCGGTGTTCCCGGCCGTGGCACTGGCCGACGGGGTGGCGGTCGCCGAGGCGGAGGCGGAGGCGCTCGGGCCTGAAGCGTCGGACCCCTGCGATCCGGCGAACGCGAGCTGCGATCCGGTGGCGAGGGCCGCGACGAGGACCAGGGCGCCGGCGCCGACCAGGTTGTCCCGCACGCGACGGCGACGCTGCCGCTCGTGGAGGCCCTTGCGGGCCTGGTACAGGCGGAGGCGCTCGCGCGCCTCGCGGTTGTCACGCGCTGGGTTCTTCGGTGCCACGGTGCTGGTCTGCCCTCTCGTCGCAGTGTGCAACGAGCGTAGCCGAACGGTCGCCCCCACCAGCCGGGAGGAACGGCCCTGTCGGTGGACCGGCCTACGATTGGCGCATGGCAGCGGACCGTTCGGGCATGCACGCACCCACCACGGGTGGTCGCGCCGGTCTCGCGCAGGGTTCCGTCCCGCTCGCCGTCCGGATGCGCCCCACCAGCCTCGACGAGGTAGCCGGACAGCAGCACCTGCTCGGCCGCGGTTCACCACTCGTGCAGCTCGCTACGGGTACCCGCGAGAACCCCGGCGGCGTGTCGGTCATCCTCTGGGGGCCGCCCGGCACCGGGAAGACAACGCTGGCGCAGGCGATCGCCCGTCAGTCGGGGCGCGAGTTCGTCGAACTGTCCGCGGTGACGGCTGGTGTCAAGGACGTGCGCGAGGTCATGGAGAAGGCCCTGACCCACCGCGACCTCTACGGCTCGACAACGGTGCTGTTCCTCGACGAGATCCACCGCTTCAGCAAGGCCCAGCAGGACGCCCTGCTGCCCGGCGTCGAGAACGGCTGGGTGATCCTGATCGCGGCCACCACGGAGAACCCGTCGTTCTCCGTCATCTCCCCACTGCTGTCCCGCTCGCTGCTCCTCACGCTCAAGCCACTGACCGATCCCGACCTCGGCATGCTCGTCGACCGTGCGGTCGAGGACCCACGGGGACTCGGTGGCGCCGTGGTCCTCGGCGACGAGGCCCGCAGCGCGATCATCCGGCTCGCCTCCGGTGACGCCCGACGAGCGCTCACCGCGCTCGAGGCCGCGGCGGCGTCGGCTGCCGCTGCGCAGGAGGACGACGACGAGACCGTCCCCGTCGTCGACGCCGACACGGTCGCGGCTGCCGTCGACCGCGCCCTGCTCCGGTACGACCGACAGGGCGACGAGCACTACGACGTCATCAGCGCCTTCATCAAGTCGGTGCGGGGGAGTGACGTCGACGCAGCGCTCCACTACCTCGCCCGCATGATCGAGGCCGGCGAGGACTCGCGGTTCATCGCACGGCGCATCATCATCTCCGCGGCCGAGGACATCGGCATGGCCGATCCGCAGGCGCTGCCCATCGCCGTCGCCGCGGCCCAGGCCGTGCAGCTCATCGGCATGCCCGAAGGCCGCATCCCCCTGGCCGAGGCCGTCGTGTACCTGGCGACCGCCCCGAAGTCGAACGCCGCCTACAACGGCGTGAACCAGGCCATGGCGGACGTCAAGGCGGGACGGATGGGCACCGTCCCGATGCACCTGCGCGACGCGCACTACGCCGGGGCGAAGCGCCTCGGCCACGGCAAGGGGTACGTCTACTCACACGACGCCGAGCACGGGGTCGCCGAGCAGCAGTACCTGCCGGACGCCCTCGAGGGCACCGAGTACTACACGCCGACGACCAACGGGTACGAGCGCGAGGTCGGACCGCGGCTCGAGCGGCTCCGGAAGATCACGCGCGGACACTAGTCGGTGCTTCTGCGCCGGCTCCGATGCTGCTATCGTTGACGGGCCTACGTCCTGGTCCTCGCGTGCGGCTGCGTCGAGGACAGAGTGCAGGCCGGTCGAACAGACCGGCCCCACGGGGACAGAGGTTCGGACTGTAGCCGTCCGATCCCACAGGCTCATCCCTCTGGATCCCTTCGTCGGGTTCGATCGCACGTGCGCGTGCGGTGGCCGTCGATCAGTTCAGTTCAGTACAGAGAAAAGGACCCTGTGTCTACCAAGTCACGCACCCGCAGCAAGACCCGCCTGTCGCGCGCGCTCGGCATCCCGCTGACGCCGAAGGCGGCCCGTTACCTCGAGAAGCGCCCCTACGGGCCCGGTGAGCACGGCCGTACGCGCCGTCGTGCGGACAGCGACTACGCCGTCCGCCTCCGAGAGAAGCAGCGTCTGCGCGCCCAGTACGGCATCCGCGAGAAGCAGCTCCGCATCGTCTTCGAAGAGGCCCGCAAGACGAAGGGCCTGACCGGTGAGAACCTGGTCGAGCTCCTCGAGCAGCGCCTCGACGCCCTCATCGTGCGTGCCGGCTTCGCCCGCACCACCGCGCAGGCTCGTCAGTTGATCGTGCACCGCCACATCCTGGTGGACGGCAAGCTCGTCGACCGCCCCTCCTTCCGCGTCAAGGAGGGCCAGCT
The DNA here is from genome assembly GCF_015351025.1 of Curtobacterium sp. VKM Ac-1376. Lineage (GTDB taxonomy): Bacteria > Actinomycetota > Actinomycetes > Actinomycetales > Microbacteriaceae > Curtobacterium. Next base: position 52,512 of record NZ_JADKRV010000005.1, read on the forward strand.
GATCCACGTCAAGCAGCGCTCCGAGTCGCTCGAGCCCTTCCAGGTCGCCGCTGCCGGTGGCCACCAGGAAGTCCTTCCGAAGGTCCCGGGCTACCTCGAGGTCGAGATCGAGAAGCTCCAGGCCCGCCTCGTGCGTCGCCCGAAGCGCGCCGAGGTCCCCGTGACCTGTGAAGTGCAGCTCGTCGTCGAGTACTACGCAGCTCGCTGATCCACTGATCGCACCCGAACGGCGGGTCGTCCTCTCGAGGGCGACCCGCCGTTCGGCGTTCCGGCACCGGCGGCTAAGCTTGTCCGGGCATGCACCGCCCGGGTGCACAGAGGGAGAGGCACCGTGAAGCAGCTGTTCTTCGTCGTCGTCGGCATCGCCATCGGGTTCGCCGTCGCGCACCAGGTCGCCCAGACCTCGGGTGGCGCTGGGCTCTTCGCCGACGTGAACGCCATGACGAAGGCCTTCACGGGTGCCGTCGCCGACGGCTACCGGTCCCGCGAAGCCGAGCTCCGCACCGACGTCTGAGCATTCCGGCCCGCGCCGTCACGACTCTCCTCCACCCCCGACCTGAACCCAGGAAGCACCATGCAGACCGCAGAGATCCGCCGCCGTTGGCTCCAGTACTTCGGTGACCGCGGCCACACCGTCGTCCCGTCCGCGTCCCTCGTCTCCGACGACCCGTCGCTCCTCTTCACGGTCGCCGGCATGGTGCCGTTCATCCCGTACCTGACCGGGCTCATCCCGGCGCCGTTCCCCCGCGCGACGAGCGTGCAGAAGTGCATCCGCACGAATGACATCGAAGAGGTCGGCAAGACCCCGCGGCACGGCACGTTCTTCCAGATGAACGGGAACTTCTCGTTCGGCGACTACTTCAAGGAGCAGGCGATCCAGTTCGCCTGGGAGTTCCTCACGAAGCCGGAGTCCGACGGTGGCCTCGGGTTCTCGCCCGACGACCTCTGGGTCACGGTGTACGAGGAGGACGACGAAGCGATCGCCTTCTGGAAGCAGCACTCCTCGCTGCCGGACGAGCGGATCCAGCGCCTCGGCAAGGACACGAACTACTGGTCGACGGGACAGCCCGGTCCGGCCGGCCCGTGCTCGGAGATCTTCTTCGACCGCGGCCCCGAGTACGGCATCGACGGCGGCCCGGCGACGGACGACGACCGGTACGTCGAGATCTGGAACCTGGTGTTCATGCAGTACCAGATCGCCGACGTCCGCTCGAAGTACGACTTCGAGATCACCGGCGAGCTTCCGAACAAGAACATCGACACCGGCATGGGGCTCGAGCGCGTCGCCTTCATCAAACAGGGCGTCGACAACATGTACGAGATCGACCAGGTCCGCCCGGTCCTCGACCGCGCGGCCGAGGTCTCCGGACGCCGCTACGGAGCGGTGCACGAGGACGACGTCCGCATGCGTGTCATCGCCGACCACGTGCGGTCCTCGCTCATGCTCATCGCCGACGGCGTGAGCCCGTCGAACGAGGGCCGTGGGTACATCCTCCGCCGCCTGCTCCGCCGCACGGTCCGTGCGATGCGGCTGCTCGGCGTCGAGGCCGCCACGTTCCCGGAGCTGTTCCCGGCGTCTCGTGACGCGATGCGGGACGCCTACCCCGAAGTGGCGTCCGACTACGACCGCATCTCGCGCATCGCCTACGCGGAAGAGGAGACCTTCCTCCGCACCCTCGCGCAGGGCACGACGATCCTCGACGTCGCGGTCGAGCGCGCCAAGCAGGACGGTGCGCCCTCGATCGGTGGCGACACGGCGTTCCTGCTGCACGACACTTTCGGGTTCCCCATCGACCTGACGATGGAGATGGCGGAGGAGGCCGGCGTGCACGTCGACCGGACCGCCTTCGAGACCCTGATGTCCGAGCAGCGTGCGCGGGCGAAGGCCGACGCGAAGAGCAAGAAGACCGCGATCGCCGACCTGAGCGTCTACAGTGCCTTCCGCGCGAAGGGCGAGACGGTGTTCCTCGGCTACGACGCGCTCGAGGCCGAGACGCGGGTGCTCGGCATCATCGTCGACGGCGTCAGCGTGGACCGCGCGGTCGCGGGTGACATCGCCGAGGTGATCCTCGGTGAGACCTCCCTGTACGCGGAGTCCGGTGGTCAGGATGCCGACCAGGGTTCCATCGTCGGCAACGGCTTCGACCTCGAGGTCCTCGACGTCCAGCGCCCTGTCTCCGGACTGTGGAGCCACACCGTGCAGGTCCGCTCCGGTGAGGTCGGGGTGGGGGACCCGGCGAGCACCGTCGTCGACGCCGACTACCGCCGCGGCGCGACCCAGGCCCACTCCGCGACGCACCTGGTGAACGCGGCGCTCCGCGACATCCTCGGCCCGGACGCCCTGCAGGCCGGTTCGTACAACAAGTCCGGCTACATGCGCCTCGACTTCTCGTGGTCGCAGCCGGTCTCGCTCGAGACCCGCTCCGAGATCGAGGAGGTGGTGAACACCGCGATCCGCACCGACCTCGACGTCACGACCCGCATCCTGCCCATCGACGAGGCGAAGGCGCTCGGCGCGCAGGCCCTGTTCGGCGAGAAGTACGGCGCGGAGGTCCGCATGGTCGACATCGGCGGCCCGTGGTCCCGCGAGCTCTGCGGGGGCACGCACGTCGCGTCCAGCGCACAGATCGGGCTCGTCAACCTGGTGGGGGAGTCGAGTGTCGGCTCGACCAATCGACGCGTCGAGGCGCTCGTCGGGCTCGAGGGGTTCCGCGACCTCGCCGTCGAGCGCACGATCGTGTCGCAGCTGTCGAGCGCGTTGAAGGCGCCCCGTGCCGACCTGCCGACGCGCGTGCAGACCCTCATGGAGGACCTCCGTACCGCCCAGAAGAAGCTCGCCGAGTACGAGTCGGCCAACCTGCAGCAGCGTGTCCCGGTGATCGCCCGGACCGCGACGACCGTCGGGGCGACCACCGTCGTCGCCGAGACGGTCGAGGGGCTGCAGTCCGGCGACGACCTGCGGTCGCTCGCGACCGGTGTGCGCGGCCAGCTCGGTGACGGCGCTGCCGTCGTCGTGCTCGGCGCCGTGGTCAACGAGAAGCCGATCGTGATCGTCGCCACCAACGACGCAGCGCGTGCCGCGGGCGTGCAGGCGGGCCCCCTCGCCAAGGAGGCCGCCGGTGTCCTCGGCGGCGGTGGGGGCGGCAAGCCGGACCTGGCGCAGGGCGGCGGGACCGACGCGGCCGCGCTCCCGGCGGCGCTGCGTGCCGTGACCGCACGGCTTGCGGGCTGATCGTGGGGATCCGGTCCGGGCGGCGGCTCGGCGTCGACGTCGGGCGTGCCCGGATCGGGGTCGCGGTGTGTGATCGTGACGGGCTGCTGGCGACGCCCGTCGAGACGGTCCGACGCGACGACGCGACCGATGTGCGGCGGATCCTCGAGCTCGCGGACGAGTACGACGCGCTCGAGGTCGTCGTCGGTCTGCCGCTCTCGATGTCGGGCGGGGACACCCTGTCGACCGCGGACGCACGGGAGTTCGCGGCGCGGATCGCCGAGCAGCGCCCGGTGCGGCTGGTCGACGAACGCCTGTCGACGGTGACGGCCCAGCGCGGCCTGCACCAGGCGGGCAGGAACACGAAGAACTCGCGGGCCGTGATCGACCAAGCGGCCGCTGTTATCATTCTGCAACACGCGCTCGACCACGAGCGCAGTGCCGGTGCCCCTCCGGGCGCCACGCTTCCCTGACAGGGCTGCCCGTTTCGTCACATGGGTGCTCTCGTTCGTCCCCGAGGACGACGGTGCCCAGGTGGAGTTCCCGACCGAGAGACCGAGGACCGTTGGCAGACGATCTGGACTGGAACGCGATCATCGCGCCCGGCAGCGACGCCGAGCGGCGGAAGGCGACTTCCGACCGCGCGGCAGGTTCCGATGACCGCGGCGACACGGGTCCGGTGACCCCGCCGCCAGCCCCGCCGATGTCTCGGCGCGAGGCCCGCGCGCTCGAGACCGAGCGTGCCCGACGCGCCGCCACCGACGGCCCGCCGGCCGACCCCGTGGTCGAGCGCGTCGACGACGAGCACCCGACCTCGCCCGCCCACGCACCCGTCGCCACGCCTCCGGAGGAACTGCACCCCGAGGTGGCAGCACTGCTCACCGGCGAGGTCCCGTCCGCGCCGTCCCTCGCCGAACACGCGTCGGACGGAACCGCTGACGCCGACCGTACCAGTGGTGGTGGCGCCGCGGGAGGCGGCGGACGCGGGAGTCGAGGCGGGGGCGGACGCGCCTCCAGGCCGCCGCGCGAACCGCGACCGAGGCGTCGCCGCGGGCCGCTCGTGGCGGGCGTCGTCATCGTCGCCGTCGTCCTCGCAGCCGGCGTCGGCGCGTACACGTTCGCCGCACCCAAGATCCAGCAGATCGTCGCTTCGGTCAGCGGCTCGCAGGAGCCCGATGACTACACGGGTAGCGGCACCAGCAAGGTGACCGTCACCATCAAGCAGGGCGACATCGGCGAGGACGTCGCCGCGACGCTGCAGCGCAGCGGCGTCGTCAAGGACTCGAAGGTGTTCTACAAGCTCCTGCTCGCCTCGCCCGACGTGCAGTTCCAGCCCGGTTCGTACGCCCTGAAGAAGCAGATGAGCTCCAAGTCCGCCCTGACCGCACTGCAGGACGAGGACAACCGGGTGCAGGCCTCGATCGTCATCCCCGAGGGCACAGCACTGGCCGACATCGAGGCCGGCATGGTCTCGAAGGCAGGGCTGACGAAGAAGGAGGTCGCGGCGGCAGCGGAGGACCTCTCGGCCTACGACCTGCCGTCCGGTGTGACGAGCCTCGAGGGCTGGTTGTTCCCCGCGACCTACCCGATCAACCCGGGCTGGACAGCAGAGCAGTACTTCGGGTCCATGGTCGACACCATGAAGGAGCACCTGGCGGCGGCCGGCGTGAAGGAGGCCGACCAGGAGCGCACCATCGTGTTCGCGTCCCTCGTGCAGAAGGAAGCCGGTCTCGCGGCCGACTACCCGAAGGTCGCCCGCGTGTTCCAGAACCGCCTCGACCAGGGCATGAAGCTGCAGTCCGACGCCACTGTGGCGTACGGCACGGGCAACACGCACACGGTGACCACGACCGACGCCGAGCGCGCGGACGCGTCGAACGAGTACAACACCTACGTGCACGAGGGGCTGCCGCCGGCGCCGATCTCGAACCCGGGGGACATCGCGATCAAGGCGGTGACGGCCCCGGCCACGGGCGAGTGGCTGTACTTCGTGACGGTCGACCTCGAGACCGGCGAGACGGTGTTCTCGGACACGTACGACCAGCACCTCGTCGCCGTCGAGCAGTTCCAGGCCTGGCTGCGGGCACACCCCGACTACCAGTAGGCGACGACGTCGCACGGACGAACGCTGTGGGAGGATTGCGGCATGCTTCGTTGGTTGACTGCTGGTGAGTCCCACGGACCCGAACTGATCGCGATGCTCGAGGGCCTGCCCGCGGGTGTCCCGGTGTCGTTCGAGTCCATCCGCACCGATCTCGCGCGCCGCAAGCTCGGCTACGGTCGCGGGTCACGGATGAAGTTCGAGCAGGACGAGCTGCACGTGTCAGGCGGCGTCCGGCACGGCTACTCCCTCGGCAGCCCCATCGCGATCCGCATCGGCAACACCGAGTGGCCGAAGTGGGTCGAGGTCATGAGCCCCGAGCCCGTCGAGTCGACGGAGATGTCCCGCGGCCGGAGCGCCCCGCTCACGCGTCCGCGTCCGGGCCACGCCGACCTCGTCGGCATGCAGAAGTACGGCTTCGACGAGGCCCGGCCGGTACTCGAGCGGGCGAGCGCCCGTGAGACCGCTGCGCGGGTCGCCCTCGGCGCCGTCGCCAAGTCGTTCCTCGCCGAGCTCGGCATCCGCTCGGTCGCGCACACGCTGCAGGTCGGGACGGTCCGTGTGCCGGACGGCACAGCGCTGCCGCTACCCGACGACGTGGACCGCCTCGACGAGGACCAGCTGCGCTGCTTCGACGCCGCGACGTCCGCGCGCATGGTGACCGAGGTCGAGGCCGCGAAGAAGGACGGCGACACCCTCGGCGGTGTCGTCGAGGTGCTGTTCTACGGCGTCCCGCCGGGGCTCGGCTCGCACGTCCACTGGGATCGCCGCCTCGACGCCCGCCTCGCTGCGGCGATCATGGGAATCCAGGCGATCAAGGGCGTCGAGGTCGGTGACGGCTTCGCGACCGCCGGTCGTCGCGGGTCCGCGGCGCACGACGAGCTGTACCGCGAGGACGGCGAGATCTACCGCACGAGCGACCGCGCAGGCGGTACCGAGGGTGGCATGTCCACCGGCACCGTGCTCCGCGTCCGCGCCGGCATGAAGCCGATCGCCACCATCCCGCACGCCCTGCACACCGTCGACGTCGTGTCGGGTGAGGACGCCGCGGCCCACCACCAGCGCTCCGACGTCTGCGCCGTGCCGGCGGCCGGGGTCGTGGCCGAGGCCATGGTCGCCCTGGTGCTCGCCGACGCGGTGCTCGAGAAGTTCGGCGGCGACAACGTGGTCGAGACCAAGCGCAACCTCGACGCCTACCTCGCCGCGATCCCGGAGACCCTGCGCACGCGTCGGACCGAGCCGTCGGCGACCACCACCGCCCTGTGAACACCGACGTCCGGAGCACCGATGCGCCCGTCGTCGTGATCGGACCGATGGGCGCCGGCAAGTCGAGCGTCGGCAAGCGGGTGGCGAAGGCCCTCGGCCTGCCGTTCACCGACACCGACCGGGTCATCGTGCGCGAGCACGGGCCGATCCCCGGCATCTTCGCCGGCCGTGGTGAACCCGCGTTCCGGGCGCTCGAGGCCGAGGCGGTCCGGGCGGCGCTGACCACCGGGGGCGTCATCGCCGTCGGCGGGGGAGCGGTCACCCACCCGGACACTCGGCAGGCGCTGGCGGGGGCGAGGATCGTCCTGCTCACCGTCTCGCCCGAGGCGGTCGCCGACCGCATCGCCGGGTCCGACCGGCCGTTGCTTGCCAACGGCGGCATCGACGCCTGGCGCACGATCGCGGACGAGCGAGCAGCCACCTACGCCGAACTCGCCCACCTGGTGGTCGACACGTCGCGGCGGCCGATGTCCCGCGTCGTCGACGAGGTCGTCACGTGGCTGCGCAGTGACGCCCAGAGCAGTGACGCCCAGCGCACCGACGCGCAGCGCACCGACGCGCAGCGCACCGACGCGCAGCGCACCGACGCGCAGCGCACCGACGCGCAGCGCACCGACGCCAGCAGCAGCACCAGCACCGAAGGAGCACCGTGACCGAGTCGACCCTGCCCGCCGGGACCACCGAGATCCGCGTCGGCGGTGCCGACGGCTACACCGTGGCCGTCGGCACCGACCTGCTCGGTGCCCTCCCCGCGATCCTGGGCCCGCGCGTCGCCAAGGTCCTGATCGTGCACGCGCCGACGCTCGGCGCACGGGCGAACGAGCTCCGTGCGCTCCTGGTCGACGCCGGGCTCGAGGCTCTGATCGCCGAGGTCCCGGACGCCGAGGGCGCCAAGCGCGTCGAGGTCGCCGCGTTCTGCTGGCAGATCATGGGCCAGGCCGACTTCACCCGCACCGACGCCGTCATCGGCCTCGGCGGTGGCGCCGTCACCGACCTGGCCGGGTTCGTCGCCGCCACGTGGTTGCGCGGTGTGTCGTACGTCGCCGTTCCGACGAGCGTGCTCGGCATGGTGGACGCGAGCGTCGGCGGCAAGACGGCCATCAACACGAACGAGGGCAAGAACCTCGTCGGCACCTTCTTCGCCCCCCGCGCGGTCGTCGTGGACCTCGACCTCGCCCGGACGCTGCCCCGCAACGAGATCCTGACCGGCTTCGCGGAGATCGTGAAGGCCGGGTTCATCGCCGTGCCGGAGATCCTGGACATCGTCGAGGCCGACGTCGACCGGGTGACCGACCCGACGTCCCCCGAGTTCCGGCGTGTGGTCGAACTCGCCATCGCGCTGAAGGCCGAGGTCGTCTCGGACGACTTCACCGAGCAGGGCTGGCGCGAGATCCTCAACTACGGGCACACCCTCGGGCACGCCATCGAGCACGCCGAGCGGTACCAGTGGCGCCACGGCGCGGCGGTGTCGGTGGGCATGGTGTTCGCGGCCGAGCTCGCGCGTCTGACCGGGCACCTGGACGATGCCACGGTCGACCGCCACCGCGCGATCCTCGAGTCGCTCGAGCTGCCGACCACGTACGGCGTCGGGCGGTGGCAGGGGCTGCTCGCGACCATGCGGCGCGACAAGAAGGCGCGGGCCGGCATGCTGCGGTTCATCATCCTCGACGGCGTCGGCAAGCCCGTCGTGCTCGAGGGCCCGGAGGACCACCTGCTCTTCACCGCCTACCAGGAGGTCGGCGTCTAGCCAGGCGGCCCGTGGCGGTGAACCCGCCGTCTGGCGGGGGCACGCGCTCTGCGGAACGCAGCCCCGTGCCTCCCGGCCGGTGACGCCCGTCGGCCTTCCGATGGTGAGCAGAAATGGTCGGAAACGCCGGGCGGAGTCGACCATCTCTGCTCACGGAACGTTCAGGCGCTGACCCACCGGCACGTGGCGGACCCAGCCCCGGGGAGCAGACTGACGAACGTGCCCACCCCACCCCGACTGAGCGACCTCTCCGGACCGCGCGACGCCGACACCGGCACACTGCGCTCCCGGGGACGCCGTTTCACCGAACTCCTGTCGATCGCCCGTCGGCACCACCTCGTGCCCTTCCGACGCCTCGACCTCTCGCACGACCCGGCCACGGCCGACCTACGCCGCAGCCAGGCCGAGCACCTCCGTCGTGCGCTCGAGGAAGCGGGCGGCGGCTTCGTGAAGATGGGGCAGCTGCTGTCCACGCGTGACGACCTGCTGCCCGAGGAGTGGACCGAGGGCCTCGCGCACCTGCAGCGCAATGTGACCGCTGCCCCCGCTGACGCGGTGCGCGCCCTGCTCGAGCAGGAGCTCGGCGCACCCGTCGGCCACGTCTTCGCGGCGTTCGACCCGGTGCCCGTCGCCGCGGCCTCGATCGCGCAGGTACACCGTGCGCGGCTGCCCGACGGCACCGCGGTCGCCGTCAAGGTGCAGCGACCGGGGATCGACGCCGCGGTGCGCCGTGACGTCGACATCGCCCTGCGGGTCGTCCGGTTCATGGCCCGCTGGTCCACCGAGGCGCGACAGGTCGGCGTGCAGGACGTCGCCGCCCAGTACGCGGACGACCTGGTCCGCCAGGTCGACTTCGTCTCCGAGCTCCGCAACCTCACGGCGCTACGCGCGGCCCAGGCCCGCAGCGCCCGGCCCGACGAGGTCCGCTTCCCCGATCCCTACCCCGACCTGTCCGGGCGGCGGGTGCTCGTGATGGAGTTCCTGGAGGGCGACACGCTCAGCGCGATCCACGCCGAGCGTTCCGAGCGTGACCTGGACGGGCCGATGCGCACGGTCCTCCGCGCGTTCCTGCGCCAGGTCGTCTTCGACGGCCTGTACCACGCGGACCTGCACCCGGGGAACGTGCTGGTGCTGCCCGACGGTCGGCCCGCGTTGATCGACTTCGGGTCGGTCGGGAGGCTCGACCCGGGTCTCCGGGACACCGTCCAGGACCTGCTGGCCGCCTACCTGCAGGACGACACCTCCCGGATCGCCGATGCGGTCCTCCGGATGGCACCCGTGCGCGATGCGCACGACGAGCCCGACTTCCGTCGGGACATCGCACGCTTCGTCGCGGACGAGCTCGGCCCCGGTGCTCGCATCGGTGTCGAGACGGTGGACGACGCCGTCGAGGTGTTCGGCCGGTACCGACTGAAGGCGCCGCCGGACTTCGTCGCAGCGGCCCGCGCCCTTGCGATCTTCGAGGGCACGCTCCGCACGCTGGCCCCGTCGTTCGACCTGCTCGAGGAGTCCCGCGGGCTCGCCCGTGAGCAGATCGCCGACCAGCTGCGCCCGGGCAAGCTGCGGGACCTCGCGGCGAAGGAGCTCCTCGGCGTCGTGTCCGCAGCACGACGGCTGCCGCGCCGCGTGGACCGCATCGGTGAGGCGATCGAGACCGGCCGGTTCACGGTCAACGTCCGGCTCTTCGCGGACAGTCGCGACCGCGACCTCGTGTCCGGGCTGATCCGGCGGATCCTGCTCGTGCTGCTCGGCGCCGGCGCTGGGATTCTGGCGATCGTCTACCTGGCGCTGCCCGCTCGCCCCACGGCGACCCTGTCCACCGGGGCGGCCGGAGCTCTGCTCGGGAGTGCGGCGGTGGTGTTGCTCGCCTGGGCGGCGATCGACGCCTGGCGGGCTCGACGGCGCCGTTGAGCACCGCACGCCGCGGACGGGGGCGGGACGTGCTGCCCGCGCTGCGGGCGCGGCGCGCGCGTCCGCTACACTCGTCCGGGGCCGTCCGCGGTCCGAGGACACTTCACAACACGACCGAACGGGACACCGACGACTCATGGCCAGTACCACAGACATCAAGAACGGCGCCGTTCTCATCATCGACGGCCAGCTGTGGTCGGTCGTCGAGTTCCAGCACGTCAAGCCGGGCAAGGGCGGCGCGTTCGTCCGCACGAAGCTGAAGAACGTCGTCTCGGGCAAGGTCGTCGACCGCACGTTCAACGCTGGCGCGAAGATCGACACGGCGACCGTCGACCGTCGCGACTACCAGTTCCTCTACGAGGACGGCGACTCCTACGTGTTCATGGACACGGACACCTACGACCAGATCCCGGTCTCGGCGACGGTCGTCGGGGACGCGAAGAACTACCTGCTCGAGTCCGCGATGGTCACCATCGCGATGAACGAGGGCAACCCGCTCTACGTCGAGCTCCCGACGTCGATCGTGACCGAGGTCGAGACCGAGCCGGGCCTGCAGGGCGACCGTTCCTCCGGTGGCACGAAGGACGCGACGATCATCGCGACCGGCCACCGCATCCAGGTCCCGTTGTACCTGGAGAGCGGCACCACGGTGAAGATCGACACACGCGACGGCAGCTTCCTCGGCCGCGTCAACTCCTAGGCGCCGACCGTATGAGTGCTCGTTCGAAGGCCCGCAAGCGCGCCCTCGACATGCTGTACGTGGCCGAGGTCCGTGAGCTGCCGATCGCGGACGTCCTCGCCACCGAGACCGTCCGCCACCTGGACCAGCCGGAGCGCGCCTCCAGCTGGGACTACGCGCGGCAGATCGTCACGGGCGTCGACGAGGCGCGCCACGAGATCGATGCCGTCATCGTCGACCACGCCCAGGGGTGGTCGATCCCGCGGATGCCGGTCCTCGACCGCTGCATCCTGCGCATGGGCGTGTGGGAGCTCCGGTTCAACCCGGAGGTGCCCGACGCCGTCGCGATCGCCGAGGCCGTCGAGCTCGCCCAGTCGCTGTCGACGGACGACTCCGCCGGGTTCGTCAACGGCGTGCTCGGAGCCGTCGCCGGCGGTCGTGCACCGTCCGGTCGGACGGTCGCAGGAGACCAGGAGTCCCGGTAGGGTTGACCACGTCAGCATCCTTTAATGCCGTCCAGTGAGGCGGGGAAGGGGGTCGACGTGGGAACCAGAACGGTCCTGCAACAGCCCGACATCACGCGTGCCCTGACACGCATCGCGCACGAGATCCTCGAGGCCAACCACGGCGGCTCGGACCTCGTGCTCCTCGGCATCCCGACGCGGGGCGCCGTCCTCGGAGAGCGCCTCGGTCGGATCCTCGCCGACATCGAGCCCGACTGGGCGTCGGCCCGCGGGGGCATCGGCACCGAGCGTGTCGGCACGCTCGACGTCACCATGCACCGCGACGACCTCGGTCACGGCATCGGCCGCGCTCCGCACCGCACCGTGATCCCAGCCGCGGGCATCGACGGCAAGGTCGTCGTGCTCGTCGACGACGTGCTGTACTCCGGCCGCACCGTCCGTGCCGCGCTCGACGCCCTGCAGGGGATCGGTCGGCCGCGTGCCGTGCGGCTCGCCGTGCTGGTCGACCGCGGGCACCGCGAGCTGCCGATCCGCGCGGACCACGTCGGCAAGAACCTGCCGACTGCCTCCGACGAGCGCGTCACGCTGCACCTGGCGGAGACCGACGGCGACGACACCGTCTTCATCGAGCAGGGGGTGGCGTGATGCGGCACCTGCTCTCCACCGCCGACCTGTCCCGAGACCAGGCCGTCCACATCCTCGACGTGGCCGAGGAGATGTCCGAGGTGAACACGCGCGAGGTCCGGAAGCTCCCGGCGCTGCGGGGCAAGACCGTCGTGAACCTGTTCTTCGAGGACTCCACGCGCACGCGCATCTCGTTCGAGGCAGCCGCGAAGCGCCTGTCGGCCGACGTCCTGAACTTCGCCGCGAAGGGCTCGAGCGTCTCGAAGGGTGAATCCCTGAAGGACACGGTGCAGACGCTCGGCGCGATGGGCATCGACGGCATCGTGCTGCGCCACGGCGCGTCCGGTGCGCCGCGGGTGCTCGCCGACGCCGACTGGATCGACGTGCCCGTCGTCAACGCCGGTGACGGCACCCACGAGCACCCGACGCAGGCGCTGCTCGACGCCTTCACCATGCGCCGCCGACTGCACGGTGCCGGCTCCCGCGGTCAGGGACTCGACGGCGTGCGGGTGCTGATCATCGGCGACGTGCTGCACAGCCGCGTCGCCCGGTCGAACGCCTGGCTGCTCCGTACCCTCGGGGCCGCCGTGACCTTCGCCGCCCCGCCGACCCTGCTGCCCGCGACGACGACGCCGTTCGGTGCTGCCGTGCACCACGACCTCGACGCCGCCCTGGCCGAGGACCCGGACGTCGTCATGACGCTCCGGATCCAGCAGGAGCGGATGAACGACGCGTTCTTCCCGAACCCGCGCGAGTACACCCGGCACTGGGGCCTGACGGCAGCGCGCTTCGGGCGGCTGCCCGAGCGCACGCTGATCATGCACCCGGGGCCGATGAACCGCGGGCTCGAGATCGCCGGCGTCGCCGCCGACGACCCGCGCTCGACCGTCGTCGAGCAGGTCGAGAACGGCGTGTCGGTGCGGATGGCAGTCCTGTACCTCGCCCTGACGGGCAGTGCCGTCAACGGCACCGAAGCGAAGGAGACCGTCGCATGACCGCTCACCTGATCCGCGGCGCGCAGCTGGTCGACGGCTCGCGTGCCGACATCCGCCTGGAGGGACGGCGCATCAGCGCGATCGGCTCCGGTCTCGACACGGCCGGTGCCACGGTCGTCGACGCGGACGGCCTCATCGCCCTGCCCGGTCTCGTGGACCTCCACACCCACCTGCGCGAGCCCGGACACGAGGAGTCCGAGACGGTCCTCACCGGTTCGCGCGCCGCGGCCGCGGGCGGCTTCACCGCCGTCAACGCGATGGCGAACTCGAGCCCCGTCGCCGACACCGCCGGGGTCGTCGAGCAGGTCCAGGCCCTCGGCGACGACGCCGGCTACGTCACGGTCCGCCCGATCGGCGCCGTGTCCCAGGGGCTGCAGGGCACGCACCTGTCCGAGATCGGGGCGATGGCGACGTCGCGGGCGAAGGTCCGGGTCTTCTCGGACGACGGCTCCTGCGTGGCCGACCCGCTGCTCATGCGCCGCGCGCTCGAGTACATCAAGGGCTTCGGCGGGGTGCTCGCGCAGCATGCCCAGGAGCCTCGGCTGACCATCGGCGCGCAGATGAACGAGGGCCGGCTGTCCTCCGAACTCGGCCTCGCCGGCTGGCCGGCCGTCGCGGAGGAGGCGATCATCGCCCGGGACGTCCTGCTCGCCGACCACGTCGGAGCACGCCTGCACGTCTGCCACGTGTCGACGGCCGGCAGCGTCGAGGTGATCCGGTGGGCGAAGTCCCGCGGCATCGACGTCACCGCCGAGGTCACCCCGCACCACCTCGTGCTCACCGAGGACCTCATCGCCGGCCGTGACGGTGCCCCCGGCTACGACGCCCGCTACAAGGTGAACCCACCGCTCCGCGCGAACGAGGACGTCGAGGCGCTCCGCGCGGCCCTGGCCGACGGCACCATCGACATCGTCGCGACCGACCACGCACCGCACACCGCCGAGGCGAAGTGCTGCGAGTGGCCCGCCGCGGCGAACGGCATGGTCGGGCTCGAGTCCGCGCTCAGCGTCGTGCAGGCCGCCGTGGTCGACGACGGCCGGCTCGACTGGTCCGACGTCGCCCGGGTGCTCTCCGAGGCACCGGCGCGCATCGGCCAGGTGGAGGGCCACGGCCAGCGCCTCGCCGAGGGGGCGCCCGCCGAGATCACGCTCTACGACCCGTCGGCCAGCCGCGAGTTCGCAGTGACCGACCTCGCCGGGCAGTCCCAGAACTCGCCGTACCTCGGCATGACCCTGCCCGGCCGAGTCGTCGCGACGTTCCACCAGGGCTCGGCGACGGTACTCGACGGCCAGCTCGTCGACGCCGACACGGTCGCCGCGCACGCCGCGGCGCTCCGGTCGGGAGCGCGCGCGTGAGCGGCGACGCGCAGCGGTGGCTCCTCGGCGGGGTCATCCTGCTCGCGGTCGCCGGGCTGTTCGTCGCGATGGCGCGCACCTGGCGGACGCGGACCAGGAGACAGGCCGAGGCCGTGCCTCCCGTCAGTGTCCCGGCCGACCTGCCACCGGCTGTCGGGTCGTGGGACGGGTTCACCGTCGCGACGACCCGCGCCGACCAGCCGCTCGAACGCATCACCGCCGGCGGCCTCGGCTTCCGCGGTCGGGGCGGCGTGACCGTCCACGAGGCCGGTGTGGTCCTGCGACTGGCCGGGGCGGACGACCGCTGGATCGCACGGGCTGCGGTCCGCGGTGCCGACCGCTCGACGTGGGCGATCGACCGCGTGGTCGAGCCCGGGGGACTGGTCCGTCTGCGATGGACGGCGACCGGCGCCGCAGGTGCGACGGACCTCGACACGTACTTCCGGTTCCCGGAGGGTGACGCAGCCGCGCTGCACGCCCTGCAGGCACTGACCGAGACCGGGCCGCAGGCGACTGTGGCCGATGCTCCGCGAACCGCGGGCGAAGGGAAGAAAGCATGACACGCGAACGGGCCGTCCTGGTCCTCGAAGACGGCACCCGGTACGACGGCTGGGCCTACGGCGCCCGGGGGCGCACGCTCGGCGAGGTCGTCTTCGCGACCGGCATGACCGGCTACCAGGAGACGCTGACCGACCCCTCCTACGCCGGCCAGATCGTGGTGCAGACCGCGCCGCACATCGGCAACACCGGCGTCAACGACGAGGACCCCGAGTCCCGTCGCATCTGGGTCGCCGGGTACGTGGTGCGCGATCCCAGCCGCGTGGTGTCGAACCACCGCGCCAACGCGTCGCTCGACGATCACCTGGTGCGTGACGGCATCGTCGGCATCTCCGGGATCGACACCCGCGCCCTCACCCGCCGCATCCGCGACGCCGGCGCCATGAAGGGCGGCGTCTTCAGCGGTGCCGAGGCGGCGCTGTCGGAGTCGGAGCAGCTGGACGCCGTCCGGTCACAGGCCACGATGGCCGGCGCGAGCTTCTCGGCGGTCGTGTCCACCCCGGAGACCTACGTCGTCCCCGCCGTCGGCGAGCAGATCGGCACGCTGGCCGTGCTCGACCTCGGTGTGAAGGCGTCGACCACCCGGTACCTCGCCCAGCGCGGGTTCGAGGTGCACGTCGTGCCGCAGGACATCTCCGCCGCAGAGCTGTCGGCGCTCGACCCGGATGCCCTGTTCTACTCGAACGGCCCCGGCGACCCCGCCGCGTCGGACGCCCAGGTGGAACTGCTGCAGGACAGCCTGCGCACCGGCCGCCCGTTCTTCGGCATCTGCTTCGGCAACCAGCTGCTCGGCCGCGCGCTCGGCTTCGGCACCTACAAGCTGCCCTTCGGCCACCGGGGCATCAACCAGCCGGTGCTGGACACGGTCACCGGCAAGGTCGAGATCACCAGCCAGAACCACGGCTTCGCAGTCGACGCGGCCCTCGGCGAGGTCCTCGAGTCCCCGGCCGGCTTCGGTCGGGTCGAGGTCTCGCACTACTCGCTGAACGACGACGTCGTCGAGGGCCTCCGCGCGCTCGACGTGCCGGCGTTCAGCGTGCAGTACCACCCCGAGGCCGCCGCCGGTCCGCACGACAGCATGTACCTCTTCGACCGGTTCGCGGACATGGTGCGCGAGCGTCGGGACGGGGAGCCGCTCGACGCGGCCACTGCCGACGCCACGACCCCCGCAGCAGACGTGACCGCCGACGCCACACGTGTCGTCGACCCGGCCGCAGCAGACATCACCAAGGAAGCGAACTGATGCCCAAGCGCGCAGACATCAACTCCGTCCTCGTCATCGGTTCCGGCCCGATCGTCATCGGGCAGGCCGCCGAGTTCGACTACTCCGGCACCCAGGCGTGCCGCGTCCTCCGCGCCGAGGGCGTCCGGGTGATCCTGGTCAACCCGAACCCGGCGACGATCATGACCGACCCCGACTTCGCGGACGCGACGTACATCGAGCCGATCACGAACGCCTCGCTCGAGGAGATCATCCGGATCGAGCGGCCGGACGCCGTCCTGCCGACCCTCGGTGGCCAGACCGCCCTGAACGCGGCCATCGCGCTCGACGAGGCCGGCATCCTCGCGAAGCACGGCGTCGAGCTCATCGGTGCGAAGGTCGACGCGATCCAACGTGGCGAGGACCGCCAGCTCTTCAAGGAGCTCGTGCTCGAGTCGGGCGCCGACGTCGCCCGCAGTCACATCGCGCACACGTTGGAAGAGGCGAAGGAGTTCGCGAAGGACCTCGGCTACCCGCTGGTCGTCCGCCCGTCCTTCACGATGGGCGGCCTCGGCTCGGGCTTCGCGTACAACGAGGCCGAGCTCGTCCGCTTCGTCGGCGACGGGCTGCAATCCAGCCCGACGACCGAGGTCCTGCTCGAGGAGTCCATCCTCGGCTGGAAGGAGTACGAGCTCGAGCTGATGCGCGACAACTACGACAACACCGTCGTCATCTGCTCCATCGAGAACGTCGACCCGGTCGGCGTGCACACCGGTGACTCGATCACGGTCGCGCCCGCGCTGACCCTGACCGACCGCGAGTACCAGAACATGCGGAACATCGGCATCGACATCATCCGTCGCGTCGGCGTCGACACCGGTGGCTGCAACATCCAGTTCGCCGTCGACCCGTCGAACGGCCGCCTGATCGTCATCGAGATGAACCCGCGCGTCTCCCGCTCGTCCGCCCTGGCATCGAAGGCCACGGGCTTCCCGATCGCGAAGATCGCCGCGAAGCTCGCCATCGGCTACCGCCTGGACGAGATCCAGAACGACATCACGAAGGTCACGCCGGCGAGCTTCGAGCCGACGCTCGACTACGTCGTCGTGAAGACCCCGCGGTTCGCCTTCGAGAAGTTCCCGGCGGCCGACGCGACCCTGACCACGACGATGAAGAGCGTCGGCGAGGCGATGGCCATCGGCCGCAACTACGCCACGGCGCTGCAGAAGTCCCTGCGCTCGCTCGAGAAGCGCGGGTCGAGCTTCCACTGGGACATCCCGGCATCGGAGCTCGACAAGGACGCCCTGCTGGCGAAGTCGTCCATCCCGACCGACGGTCGCATCGTGACGGTGCAGCAGGCCCTGGTCGCCGGCGCCACCGCGGCGGAGGTCTTCGAGGCGACGAAGATCGACCCCTGGTTCATCGACCAGATCGTGCTCATCAACGAGGTCGCGGACGAGGTCCGGGCGGCCGAGTCCCTCGACGCGGACACCCTGCGCTGGGCGAAGGAGCACGGCTTCAGCGACACCCAGATCGCGAGCCTGCGCAGCACGGACGCGGCGCCGGTCTCCGAGCAGCAGGTCCGTGACGAGCGGCACGCCCAGGGCATCCGGCCCGTCTTCAAGACGGTCGACACCTGCGCCGGCGAGTTCCCGGCCATGACGCCGTACCACTACTCGTCGTACGACACCGAGACCGAGGTCGCCCCGAGCGACCGCAGGAAGGTCGTCATCCTCGGGTCCGGGCCGAACCGCATCGGCCAGGGGGTCGAGTTCGACTACTCGTGCGTGCACGCGTCCTTCGCGCTCGGCGACGCCGGGTTCGAGACGATCATGATCAACTGCAACCCCGAGACCGTGTCGACCGACTACGACACCTCGGACCGCCTGTACTTCGAGCCGCTGACCGCCGAGGACGTCCTCGAGGTCATCGAGGCCGAGGCGGCGTCCGGCGAGCTCGTCGGGGT
Organism: Curtobacterium sp. VKM Ac-1376; assembly: GCF_015351025.1. Classification (GTDB taxonomy): domain Bacteria; phylum Actinomycetota; class Actinomycetes; order Actinomycetales; family Microbacteriaceae; genus Curtobacterium. The sequence continues at coordinate 70,590 of NZ_JADKRV010000005.1, forward strand.
CGTCGTGCAGCTCGGCGGCCAGACCGCCCTGGGCCTGGCGAAGCCGCTCGAGGCCGCCGGGATCCCGATCCTCGGCACCAGCCCCTCGGCGATCGACTCCGCCGAGGAGCGCGGGCAGTTCTCCGCCATCCTCGACGCCGCGGGGCTCCTGGCGCCGCGGAACGGCACGGCCCACGACCTGGCGAGCGCGACCGCCGTGGCCGAGGAGATCGGCTACCCCGTCCTCGTCCGACCGTCCTTCGTGCTCGGCGGCCGCGGCATGGAGATCCTGTACGACTCGCCCTCGCTCGCCGACTACTTCGACCGGATGGCCGACCAGGCGATCATCGGCCCGGAGCTCCCGCTGCTCGTCGACCGGTTCCTGGACGACGCGGTGGAGATCGACGTCGACGCCCTCTTCGACGGGGAGCGGCTCTACATCGGCGGGATCATGGAGCACCTTGAGGAGGCCGGCATCCACTCCGGTGACTCCGCCTGCACCCTGCCCCCGGTCGGTCTCGGCCGCGCCGAGATCCAGGGCGTGGTCGACGCCACCGGGAAGATCGCCCGCGGCATCGGGGTGCGGGGCCTGCTCAACGTCCAGTTCGCCATCGGCGCCGGCGTGCTCTACGTCCTCGAGGCGAATCCCCGTGCCAGCCGCACGGTCCCGTTCGTCTCGAAGGCCCTCGGCATCCCGCTGGCAAAGGCCGCGTCCCGCATCATGACCGGCACCACGGTCGACGAACTCGTGGCCGAGGGCATGCTGCCCGAGCGCGACGGCGCCTTCGTGCCGTCGCAGTCGCCGGTCGCCGTCAAGGAGGCCGTGCTGCCCTTCCGTCGGTTCCGCACCCGCGAGGGGCAGGTCGTCGACTCGGTGCTCAGCCCCGAGATGCGCTCCACGGGCGAGGTCATGGGCATCGACCGCGACTTCCCGCGGGCGTTCCTCAAGTCGCAGGACGCGGCGTACGGCGGCCTGCCGACCAGTGGCACGGTCTTCGTGAGCGTCGCCGACACCGACAAGCGCGCGATCGTGCTGCCGGTGCACCGCCTGCAGCAGCTCGGCTTCACGATCATCGCGACCGAGGGCACGGCGGAGATCCTCCGCCGGAACGGCATCGAGGTCGGGATCGTCGGCAAGTACAGCCAGGGCGGCGAGAGCGTCGTCGACCTGCTGGCCACGGGCGAGGTCGACATCGTCATCAACACGCCGTCGGGTGCCGCCGGGCGTGCGGACGGGTACGAGATCCGGGCGGCCACCGTCGCCGCGGACAAGCCGCTCTTCACGACGATCGCCCAGATCGGTGCGGCGGTCGCGGCGATCGAGACGATCGGCACGCCGCTCAACGTCCGCAGCCTGCAGGACTACGCGCGCGAGCGCGCGACCTGGTGACGGGTGCCAGCGTGGGCACGATCCGCTCAGGAGGCCCGGCCTCCTTCGGCGACCGGCTCGCGTCCGCGATGCGCGAGCGTTCACCGCTCTGCGTCGGCATCGACCCCCACGCCGCCACCCTGGCGGCGTGGGGGCTCGCCCGCGACGAGCGGGGGCTCACCGCGTTCGGCGCGACCCTGGTCGACGCGGCCGCCGGCCGTGCGGCGATCGTGAAGCCGCAGGTCGCCTTCTTCGAGGCGGCTGGGGTGGCGGGCTACCGTGCGCTCGACGCGACGATCCGTCGGGCACGCGATGCGGGCCTCCTGGTCGTCGCCGACGCGAAGCGGGGCGACATCGGGACCACCGGTGACGACTACGCGCTCGCGTGGCTGGACCGTGACGGGCCGTTCGCGGCCGACGCCATGACCGTGTCGCCGTACCTCGGGTACGGCTCGCTCCGGGGCACGATCGACGTCGCGCGCCGGAACGGTGCCGGCGTCTTCGTGCTCGCCGCGACGAGCAACCCCGAGGCCCGGGTGCTGCAGACCGCCGTGCTGGCGGAGGGCCCGCGTACCGGCCGGACGGTCGCGGCCGGTATCGTCTTGGACGTGGCAGACGACAACCGGTCCGTGGGCGATCAGGCCCTGGGTGACGTCGGGCTCGTGCTCGGCGCGACCCTTCATCTCGACGACTTCGGCATCGATGCGGACGCGATCGGCACGGCACCGGTCCTCGCACCGGGTTTCGGTGCCCAGGGTGCCCGGATCGAGGACCTCCGTGCGCTGTACCGCACCCGTGCCGAGCAGGTGCTCGTGAGCGAGTCGCGCGGCCTGCTGACCGGCGGTCCGGACGGGGCCCGGGCGCTCGTGGCCGACCGTGCCGACCGCATCCGCACCGCACTGGGGGCGTCCGCGTGACCGACGACCGCGACGACCTGCCCGCCCACCGCACCCCGCCGGAGGTCGACCGCGTCGCTGCGGCGAAGGCCGCGGTGGCCGCACGACGCGCCAGGGCCGCGGTGAAGGCCACGATCGCCTCGGGGGAGCGGTCCGCACTCGACGTCGCACGCGCCGCGTGGGACGACTCGCTGGTCGAGACGACGTCCGCCGAACGCTCGCTGCGCGTCCGTGACCTGCTCGTCAGCCTGCCCGGCATCGGTCCGGCGCGGGCCGAGGCGATCATGGGGACGCTGCGCATCGCGCCGTCGAAGCGCCTGGGCGGACTCGGTACCCGCCAGCGGACCGCCCTGGCGGACTGGCTCGCCGCCCGTGGCCGCAAGCGCGGCAGCTCGAAGCTCGTCGTGCTCGCCGGTCCCACCGCGGTCGGCAAGGGCACCGTGAGCGCGCACATCCGACAGCACTACCCGGACGTGAACCTCAGCGTCTCGGCCACCACGCGGAAGCCCCGCCCCGGTGAGGTCGACGGCGTGCACTACTACTTCGTGGACGACGACGAGTTCGACCGCATGATCCGCGATCGTGAGCTGCTCGAGTGGGCGACCGTCCACAACTCGTACCGCTACGGCACCCCGCGCCCGCCGATCGACCGCGCGCTCGACGCCGGCGAGAAGGTCATGCTCGAGATCGACCTGCAGGGTGCCCGGCAGGTCCGCGACGCCATGCCCGAGGCGGTACTCGTGTTCCTGCTGCCCCCGACGTGGGAGGAACTGGTGCGCCGGCTCATCGGCCGCGGCACCGAATCGGCCGAGGAACAGGCGCGTCGGCTCGAGACCGCGAAGATCGAACTCGCGGCGCAGGAGGAGTTCGACGTGCGGATCGTGAACTCCGATGTCGGCACGGCGGCACGCGAGGTCGTAGACTTGTTCTCTGCGCCCTGACGGGTGCACCGACGACGAGGAGACACCATGGCCAACCCCCAGGGCATCATCGACCCGCCCATCGACGACCTGCTCAGCAAGGTCGAGTCGAAGTACGCGCTGGTCATCTTCGCATCGAAGCGCGCCCGCCAGATCAACGACTACTACGCCGACCTGCACGAGGGCTCGCTCTTCGACAACGTCGGTCCGCTCGTCGACTCGACGATCGACGACAAGCCGCTGTCGGTCGCGCTCCACGAGATCAACGAGGACAAGCTGACCGTCACCAAGCAGCAGCAGCCCTCCGACTGATCCCGGTGACTGGAGCTGCACTGCGCCTCTTCACGTCCGAGTCGGTGACCGAGGGGCACCCCGACAAGATCTGCGACCAGATCTCGGACAGCATCCTCGACGCGCTGCTGACGGTCGACCCGAACGCGCGCGTCGCCGTCGAGACCATGGTCACGACCGGGCTCGTGCACGTCGCGGGCGAGGTCACGACCTCGGGCTACGTCGAGATCCCGAAGCTCGTCCGTGATGTCATCACGGGCATCGGCTACAACTCCTCCGACGTCTCCTTCGACGGCCACACCTGCGGTGTCGAGGTGTCGATCGGTGCCCAGTCCCCGGACATCGCACAGGGCGTCGACGAGTCGCTCGACTCCCGCTCCGGCGCGGTCGACCCGCTCGACCGCCAGGGCGCCGGCGACCAGGGCATCATGTTCGGCTTCGCGACGAACGAGACCCCCGAGTACATGCCCGTCGCGATCTGGCTGGCGCACCGCCTGGCCGAGCGCCTGGCTGCCGTGCGGAAGTCCGGCGAGCTGTCGTTCCTGCGCCCGGACGGCAAGACCCAGGTGACGATCGGGTACGACGGTGTCGTGCCGAAGACCGTCGAGACCGTCGTGCTCTCGACGCAGCACTCGCCGAGCGTCACGCTCGCTGAGCTCACCGCGGCGATCACCGAGCACGTCATCCGTCCGGTGCTCGACCTGGTCGACCTCGACTCGTCGCACGTCGACGTCATCGTGAACCCGACCGGTCGCTTCGAGATCGGCGGGCCCCAGGGCGACGCCGGACTCACGGGCCGCAAGGTCATCGTCGACACCTACGGTGGGGCCTCCCGCCACGGCGGCGGTGCGTTCAGCGGCAAGGACCCGTCCAAGGTCGACCGCTCGGCCGCCTACGCCCTGCGCTGGGTCGCGAAGAACGCGGTCGCCGCGGGGCTCGCCGACCGCCTCGAGGTCCAGGTCGCCTACGCGATCGGCCGCGCGAAGCCGGTCGGGCTCTACGTCGAGACCTTCGGCACCGGGCACGTCGACGACGTCACGATCGAGGCGGCCATCCGCCAGGTGTTCGACCTGCGTCCGGCCGCGATCATCCGCGACCTCGACCTGCTCCGGCCGATCTACGCGCAGACCGCGACCTACGGGCACTTCGGCCGTGAACTCCCCGGGTTCACGTGGGAGCAGCTCGACCGTGTCGAGGAACTCCGCGCTGCCGCAGGACTCGTCGACGCGACCGTCTGAAGCACCGCGTGACCACCGTCGCGCGTGTCGTCCTCGACTCGCCGCTCCCGCAGTTGGACCGTCTGTTCGACTACCGGGTGCCGGCCGAGCTCGAGGACGACTGCGTTGCGGGGGTCCGCGTCAAGGTGCCGCTGCGCACCGGTGCCCGGATGTCCGACGGCTACGTCGTCGAGATCGTCACCGAAGGTGAGTACCCCGGTGAGTTGAGCCAGATCGAGGCCGTGCTGTCGCCGGTGCCCGTCCTGGCGCCGGAGATCTGGACCCTCGCGCGCGCCGTCGCCGACCGGGCCGCCGGCGTCGCCTCCGACGTCCTGCGCCTGGCCGTCCCGCCGCGTCAGGTGCGCGCCGAGAAGGCCTGGCTCGCCCGCGACACCGCGTGGTCGCCCCCGGCCGTGACCGCTCCGCCCGTCACCGGCTACGCCGACGGCGTCCTGGAGGCCGTTGTGACGGAGCACGGTCGGGCCGCGGTCGCCGCCGTGCCCCGGCCCGTGGCGCTGCGCGACGCGGACGAGCCGGTCTGGGTGCCGGGGTGGGCCGCGACGCTCGCCCAGGCCGCCGCGCACACGCTGGCGGCCGAGCAGTCCGCCGTGATCGCCGTGCCGGACTTCCGCGACGTCATCGACCTCGAGCGTGCCCTGCTCGCCGTGCTGCCGCCGGAACGGGTGGTGCGGTTCGACGCCAAGCAGACGAACGGGCAGCGCGCGAAGGCCCTGCTGCAGGCCCGCACCCACGCGGTGGTGGCGATCGGCAACCGCACGGCGGTGTACGCCCCGGCAACCGAACTCGGCCTGATCGCGATGTGGGACGACGGCGACGCCTCGTTCATCGAGCAGCGGGCGCCCTACGTGCACACGCGCGACGTCGCCCTGGTGCGGGCCGCCCAGTCCGGTGCGGCGCTGCTGTTCGTCTCGCACGCCCGCAGCACCGACGTGCAGCGCCTGGTCGAGCTGCACTGGCTGCAGGACGTCGTGCCCTACCGCGTGAAGACCCCGAAGGTCATCCCCACCGTGCAGCAGACCGGTGCCGAGGGGTTCGCCGCACAGGCCCGGATCCCGAGCTCGGCGTGGCGTGCGGCGCGGGAGGCCAGCCAGCACGGTCCGGTGCTCGTGCAGGTCGCGAGCCCGGGCTTCGGCACCGGGCTGGTCTGCGCCGAGTGCGGGGAACGTGCGCACTGCCGGGTCTGCGGCGGACCGCTCGGCAGCCCGCACCGTGGCGCCACGCCCCAGTGCCGGTTCTGCGGCGCGCTGGCCGTCGGGTTCCGGTGCCCGACGTGCGGCAACGGCACCGTCAAGCCGGTCGGGCAGGGGGCTCAGCGCACGGCCGACGAACTCGGGCGGGCGTTCCCCGGCACCCGGATCGTCGTCGCCGACGGGTCCCGTCCGCTGGACGAGGTTCCAGCGAAGCCCTCGGTCGTGGTCGCCACTCGCGGTGCAGAGCCGTCGGTCCCCGGGGGCTACGCCTGCGTGCTGTTGCTCGATGGCGAGAAGATGCTCGCCCGCGAAGGGCTGCGCGTGCAGGAGGACGTCCTGCGCTTCTGGACGAACGCGGCGGCGAAGTCGGCCCCCGGCGCCGAGGTGTACCTCGTCGGGATCGGCGGGCGGCTGGCTTCGGCGATGGCGCTCTGGCGGCTCGACGGCCCGGCGCACGACGAGCTCACCGACCGCCGCGAGCTGCACTTCCCGCCGGCGGTGCGAGTCGCGACGATGACCGGCACCGACGAGGCCGTCACGGCAGCGGTCGATGCGCTCGGCGACGCGGTCGTCGGTCCGGTGCTCGGCCCGGTGCCCGTGGAGGACGAGGCCCTTCCCGGAACGGTACGGGCGATCGTGCGGTTCCCGTACGCGCACGGTGCCGAGGTCGCGGCGACGCTCAAGGCCGAGGTCATCCGGCGCTCGTCGACCCGGCGGGTGCTCAAGGGCGGCAACCGGCGGCGGGCCGCTCCGACGCTGCGGGTGCGGCTGGACGACGCGGAGCCGTTCTCCGAGGTCTGACCCGATCGGTCGCGCAGGTGCCGCCCACGCAGGACGACACCGCCGACGTCGTCGGACGTCGGCGGTGTCGTCCTGCGTCTTGCGTGCGACCGATCAGGCGTTCACGGCCCGGCGACGCTCGCGCGGCAGCACGACGCCGAGGGCGACCATGCCGATCGCGAGCACCAGGTGCAGCCAGTTGTCGGCGTTGTTGAGCGGGACGAAGTTCGCTCCGGAGCTGTGGCCGGCGGTGAACAGGCCGTAGATCCACAGGACGAAGTAGACGATCCCGCCGATCACGAGGTACATCCGCGAACCCGAGGCCCGCGTGGCGGCGAGCAGCCCGACGATGCCGAACAGCAGGTGCACGATGTTGTGCAGCACCGACACCTGGAAGATGCCGAGCAGCATGCCCATCGACTCGTGCCCGGCACCCGCCAGGTCGCCCGTGGTGATCCCGGGGATGAACCCAGCGATCCCGACGAGCAGGAACACGATGCCGACCACGAGGGCGGCCTTCTGGACGGACGAACCCGCGTAGCGGTTGGTGGAGGTGGTGACGTCGCTCATGGTGTCTCCTGGACGGGATTGGTGGGCGTGCCGTGCGAGGGCGGGTTGATCTTCGGTCCGGCGGTCGCCGGTGTGACGACCGAGGGGGACGGCGCCCCCGCGGACACTTCGGGCAGGTGCTCCGGGACGGAACCGGTCGGTTCCGCTCCACCGTCGAGGGCCTCGATCCGGTGTCGGATCCGCTCGAGGACCGGGAGACGGCCGCCGTGCTCGGTCTCGTGCTCGAGCAGCACGCCGAGCTGCTCGCGGTCGAGCGCGGTCAGGTGCTCGCTCAGGTTGCCGAGCGGGACGTGGTCGAAGTCCGGGATCGGGAGTTCTCGGTCGGTCATGGTGCTCCTTCCGTCGATGCGGCAGACCGTACGCAGCCCACGCTCTGCCGTTCCACAGGGTGCCCGTCCGCTCCGCGTGCTCCGGACATGTCGGTCGACCGTCGGGGACCCGCCGACGTGGGAGGATCGAACCCATGCGTCTCGTCGTCGCCGGCAGCCCCGCTGCGGCCGTCCCCACCCTCCGCCGTCTGGTGGCGTCCGAGCACGAGATCGCGGCGGTCCTGACCCGACCGGCCACACCGCAGGGCCGCAAGCGCGTCCTGACGCCGACCCCCGTCGCGCAGGCGGCCGCCGAGCTCGGGCTGCCGGTCATCGAGACGGCCCGCGTCGACGATGCCGTCACCGCCCGGATCGCCGCGCTCGACGTCGACCTCGGCGTCATCGTCGCGTACGGGGCGCTGCTCCGTCGGCCGGCGCTGGACGCCCCGCGGCACGGCTGGATCAACCTGCACTTCTCCGACCTGCCGGCCTACCGCGGTGCGGCGCCCGTGCAGCGCGCCGTGATGGTGGGGGACGCCCGGACCGCGGCGACGGTCTTCCAGCTCGTCGAGGCGCTCGACGCCGGTCCTGTGTTCACCGCTCACCCGTTCGACATCGACTCCGAGGCGACTGCCGGCGAGGTCCTCGCCGCGATGGCCGAGGTCGGCGCGGACGTCGTCGCCGACGTGGTGGACGGCATCGCGGCCGGCACCGCCGTCGCGACCGCGCAGTCGGGCGAGCCGACGCTCGCACCGAAGCTCACCATCGACGACGGCCGCATCGACTTCGCCGCACCCGCCGCGGTCGTGCACGCCCACCTGCGCGGCGTCACGCCTGAGCCCGGCGCGTACGCGCACCTGGGCGAGACCCGCGTGAAGCTGCTCCGCAGCACGCTCGAGCCGGGAGGCACGGGGGACCCCGCCCCGTCGCTCGCGCCGGGTGCGCTCGCGCTCCACGGCGGTCGGCTGCTGGTCGGGACCGCCGACAGCCCGCTCGTGCTGCTCGAGGTGCAGCCAGCGGGCAAGAAGGCGATGGACGCCGCCGCCTGGGCCCGGGGCCTCGGTGAACTGGACGGGAAGGTCCTCGCATGAGCCCCCAGAACGCCGCCAATGGAGCCCGCCGAGGCCCGCGACCCGCGAATGCCCGACGTGTCGCGTTCGATGTGCTCCGCGCCGTGCAGGTCGACGACGCGTACGCGAACCTGCTGCTGCCGACACGCATCCGCCGAGCCGGGCTCACTGCCCGTGACGCCGGGTTCGCGACGGAGCTCACCTACGGGTCGATCCGGATGCTCGGTCGGTACGACGTGATCATCGCGCTGGCGTCCGGTCGCCGGGCCGAGAACATCGAGGCGGACGTCCTCGACGTGATGCGTCTCGGTGCGCACCAGCTGCTGGCCATGCGCACACCGACGCACGCCGCCGTCGACGCCACGGTCGAGCTCGCCCGACAGGTGGGTGCCCGTCGCGCGACCGGGTTCGTGAACGCCGTGATGCGCAAGATCGCCGCTCGCACCGACGAGGAGTGGGACGCCCTGATCACCGAGGGCCGAGCCGGGGACGCCCTGCTCGCCACCCGGTGGTCGCACCCGGTCTGGGTCGTCTCCGCGCTCCGCGACGCCCTGGCCGCCGAACGCTCCCGCGACGAGCTCGCCGCCCTGCTCGCCGCCGACAACGCCGCACCCCGGGTGCAGCTCGCCGCGCTCCCCGGACTCGCCACCGACGAGGACATCGCCACCGCGACCGCGAGCACGGCGCCCGACACGGAGGACACCGAGGACACCGATGAGGCGAACGCCTTCGTCGACGCGACCGGCGCGTCGGACGTGCCCGCGGCCCTGGTGCCCGCCGACGACGAACCGGAGGCCGACGGCGCGACCGGCACCGTGCCTCCCGTCCGGTCTGCCGACCACCGACCGGCGGCTGACGCCCTGCCGGTGTCACCCGTCGGGATCCGGGGCATCTCCGGTGACCCCGGGCGCGTGCCGGGTGTCGCCGCCGGACGCCTGCGCGTGCAGGACGAGGGGTCGCAGCTCGCCGCACTGGCGCTCAGCCGGTCGTCGGCCGTGCGCGAGGGGGAGCGGTGGCTCGACATGTGCGCCGGACCCGGGGGCAAGGCGGCGCTGCTCGCCGCCGAGGCACAGCAGGGCGGGGCGACCCTCGTCGCGAACGAGCTCGTGCCGGCGCGGGCCGGCCTCGTCCGGAACGCCCTCGGGGTGTTCGGCGACCACGTCCGTGTCGTCGAGGGCGACGCACGTCGGTACGGACGCGACGGCACCGGGATGACCTTCGACCGGATCCTGCTCGACGCACCCTGCACCGGCCTCGGTGCCCTGCGTCGTCGGCCCGAGGCTCGGTGGCGGAAGGTCCCCGAGGACGTGCAGGAGCTCGCGGCGCTGCAGGCCGAACTGCTCGACGCGGCCCTGCGGGTGCTCGCACCGGGCGGGACCCTGGCGTACGTGACGTGCTCGCCGCACCTCGCCGAGACGCGCGGGCAGGTCGACGCTCTCATGCGCCGTCACGGGGACCTGCTCGAGCAGCTCGACACGGCGAGCGTCGTCCGCGGGGTCGCGGCGCGCGACCCGCAGATCGCGGACGGTGCCACCGCGCAGCTGTGGCCCCACCGCGTGGGGACGGACGCGATGTTCATCGCGCTGTTCCGTCGCGTCGACTGAGGTCCGCGCCCGCCGCACGCCGGTAGGCTTGCCCGGTGACGATCCGCATCTCGCCGAGCATCCTGTCCGCCGACTTCGCGAACCTCGAGCGCGAACTCCAGCGCATCGAGACCGCTGACCTGGTGCACGTCGACGTGATGGACAACCACTTCGTGCCGAACCTCACGCTCGGGCTGCCGATCGTGCAGCGTCTGCAGCAGGTGTCGCCGGTGCCGCTCGACGTGCACCTGATGATCACGAACGCCGACACCGAGGCGCCGAAGTACGCCGAGACCGGTGCGTCGAGCGTCACCTTCCACTTCGAGGCCGCCGACGACCCGGTGGCCACCGCCGCCGCGATCCGGTCGAACGGTGCGCGCGCCGCGGTGGCCGTGAAGCCCGGCACCCCGATCACCCAGGTGTTGCACCACCTCGACGCCTACGACATGATCCTGCTCATGACGGTCGAACCCGGGTTCGGCGGCCAGTCGTTCATGCGGTGCGTGATGCCGAAGCTCGTCGACGCCCGTGCCGCGGTGGACGCCTCCGGACTCGACGTCTGGCTCGAGGTCGACGGCGGCATCTCGGTGGACACCGTGCCCGAGGCCGTCCGGAGCGGCGCGGACACGCTCGTCGCGGGGTCCGCTGTGTACGGCGGCGAACCCGCCGCGCGCATCGCCGACCTGCGCGAAGCAGCCGCAGCGGCACGCTCGTGAGCGCTCCCCGTCCGGACGGTACGTCGGCGGCGTCGGCGGAGACCGGTAGCCTGGTCGGCGTGAAGACGTTCGACGCCCTGTTCCAGGAGCTCACCGAGAAGGCGCGCATGCGCCCCGAGGGCTCCGGCACCGTCGCCGAACTGGACGCCGGCGTGCATCAGATCGGCAAGAAGATCGTGGAAGAGGCCGCCGAGGTCTGGATGGCGGCCGAGTACGAGGGTGACGAGCGCACCTCGGAGGAGATCTCGCAGTTGATCTACCACCTCCAGGTCCTCATGGTCGCGAAGGGCCTGTCCCCGGCGGACATCTGGCGACATCTGTAGGACGCGCCCGGGCCCAGCCCGAGCAACGACCTCGAACTGTCACATCCCGACCAGAAAGCAGACCCCCTGATGCTGCGCATCGCTGTGCCCAACAAGGGCTCCCTGTCCGAGACCGCGTCCGACATGCTGCGCGAGGCCGGGTACGCCGGCCGCCGCGACCCGAAGGCGCTCCACCTGCTCGACGAGCGCAACGGCGTCGAGTTCTTCTTCCTCCGCCCGCGGGACATCGCCACCTACGTGGGGTCCGGCGCACTCGACGTCGGCGTCACCGGCCGCGACCTGTTGCTCGACTCCGGGTCCGAGGCGCACGAGGTCGACGCGCTCGGCTTCGCCGACTCCACCTTCCGCTTCGCCGGGACACCCGGACGCTTCGGTGCCCTGCAGGACCTGCACGGGGTGCGGGTGGCGACGAGCTACCCCGGACTCGTCGGTGCCTTCCTCGCCGAGCACGGCGTGACGGCGACACTCGTGAAGCTCGACGGCGCCGTCGAGAGCGCCGTGCGCCTCGGGGTCGCCGACGCCGTGGCCGACGTCGTCTCCACCGGCAGCACGCTCCGCCAGGCCGGGCTCGAGATCTTCGGTCCCGTGATCCTCGAGTCGACCGCGGTGCTCGTCTCGACCGACGAGACCATCCCCGGCATCGACGTCCTCCGGCGCCGGCTGCAGGGCGTGCTCGTCGCCCGCGGCTACGTGATGCTCGACTACGACATCCCGACCGCCCTGCTCGAGCAGGCCACGGCGGTGGCGTCCGGCATCGAGTCCCCGACCGTCTCGCCGCTGCACGGCCGCGACTGGTCCGCGGTCCGCGTGATGATCCCGCGCGACGACGCGAACCTCATCATGGACGCGCTCTACGACCTCGGCGCCCGGGCGATCCTGGTCAGCCCGATCCACGCCGCGCGCCTGTGACCACGGCGTCGACCGCCGGCCCCGCCACGACCGGCGGTGTTTCGGTGCGCGTCATCCCGTGCCTCGACGTCAAGGCTGGTCGGGTCGTCAAGGGCGTCAACTTCCTCGACCTGCAGGACGCCGGCGACCCCGTCGAACTCGCTGCGGAGTACTACGCGCAGGGTGCCGACGAACTGACCTTCCTCGACGTCGGTGCGACGGTCGAGAACCGCGCGACGATGTACGACACGGTGACCCGGACGGCGGAGCAGGTCTTCATCCCGCTCACCGTCGGCGGCGGCGTCCGCTCGGTCGACGACGTCTCTCGCCTGCAGCAGTGCGGCGCGGACAAGATCGGCGTGAACAGTGCCGCCATCGCGCGGCACGAACTCGTCGGCGAGATCGCCGACCGCTTCGGTGCGCAGGCGGTCGTGCTGTCGCTCGACGTCAAGCGGTCCGACCGGATGCCCTCGGGGTTCGTGGTCACCACCCACGGCGGTCGGACCGAGTCCGACCTCGACGCGATCGCCTGGGCCCGTGAAGCGGTCGAGCGCGGCGCGGGGGAGCTGCTGGTCAACTCGATCGACGCCGACGGCACGAAGAACGGGTTCGACCTCGAACTCGTGGCGGCGGTGCGGGCCGTCTCGTCGGTCCCCGTCATCGCATCGGGAGGCGCGGGTCGGGTCGAGCACTTCGCCCCGGCCGTCGACGCAGGAGCGGACGCGGTGCTCGCCGCCAGCGTCTTCCACCGGGGCGAGATGACCGTGGGGGACGTCAAGGACGCGCTCCGCGCGACCGGGCACGCCGTCCGCTGATCAGCCGCCGTAGGCTAGGAGTCTCATGACCGACAGCACCAGCACCGACACCGAGGCGGTCCTCGACCGCGCACGCTTCGGTGCGGACGGCCTGCTCCCCGCCATCGTGCAGGAGGAATCGTCGAAGGACGTCCTCATGCTCGGGTACATGGATCGGGAAGCCCTCCGCCGCACCCTCACCGAGGGGCGCGTCACCTTCTGGTCGCGATCGCGGAACGAGTACTGGCGGAAGGGCGACACCTCGGGGCACGCCCAGTACGTGCGCGGCGCGGCGCTCGACTGTGACGACGACACGCTCCTCGTGACGGTGCAGCAGGTCGGGGCCGCGTGCCACACCGGGGCGCACCGGTGCTTCGACGTCGACCCGCTCGCGCCGGCGACGGCGTCCGCGCCGACCGGGTCGGCAGTGGAGCTGACCCGATGACCACCGCGACGATCGCCGAGACGCCGCACACGACCTCCCGACCGGAGTTCGACGCCCTGCTGTCGGACCATCGCGTCGTCCCCGTGGTGCGGGCCCTCTACGGCGACAGCGAGACGCCCGTCGGTGTCTACCGCAAGCTCGCCGATGGTCGCCCGGGATCCTTCCTGCTCGAGTCCGCCGGCCAGGGTGGCCTGTGGTCGCGCTGGTCGTTCGTCGGCGTGCGGAGCTTCGGCGTCCTGACCCAGGAAGGCGACCGCGCAGCCTGGATCGACACCGGCATCGACGCAGCGCGTGCCGTCGGTTCGCTCGACGGCGAGCCGCTCGAGGTCCTGGCGCGGCTGCACGAGCGCTGGGCGACGCCCCGGGTACCCGGATCACCGCCGCTGGTCGGCGGCACGGTCGGGTTCATCGGCTGGGAGGCCGTCCGACAGCTCGAGCACCTGCCGAACGTGCCGCCGGCCGACTTCGAGGTGCCCGGTCAGGCCCTGTCCTTCGTGTCCGAACTCGCCGCCCTGGACCACCGCACCGGGCTCGTGCTGCTCGTCGCGAGCGTCCTGAACGACGGGGCCGACGACGCGGATGCCCTGTGGGCCGACGCGCAGCAGCGCCTCGACCGCATGCAGGGCGACCTGGTGCAGCCGAGCGTCGCGACCGTCGCCGAGGCGTTCGAGATCGCCGAACCGACACCGACCCACCGCACGACCCCGACCGACTACATGGCCGCCGTGGACCGCTCGAAGGGCTTCATCCGCGACGGTGACGTGTTCCAGGTGGTGATCTCGCAGCGCTTCGACCACGAGGTCACGGCCGATCCGCTCGACGTCTACCGGGTGCTCCGGACGCTCAATCCCAGCCCGTACATGTACTTCCTGGCCCTCGCGGACACCGCCGACGCGCGCTTCTGGATCGTCGGTGCCTCACCCGAGGCGCTGGTCAAGGTGCAGGGCGGCCGGGCCATCACACACCCGATCGCCGGGTCGCGGCCTCGCGGTGCGACGCCGGAGGAGGACGTCCGGTTCGGTGAGGACCTGCTCGGCGACCCGAAGGAGCGCGCCGAGCACCTGATGCTCGTCGACCTCGCCCGCAACGACCTGCAGAAGGTGTGCGAGCCCGGCACAGTCGGCGTCACCGAGTTCATGACCGTCGAGCGGTTCAGCCACATCATGCACCTGGTGTCGAGCGTCGAGGGCCGCGTGCGTCCGGAGGCCTCGGCGATCGACGTGTTCCGTGCGACGTTCCCGGCGGGGACGCTGTCCGGCGCGCCGAAGCCTCGGGCGCTCGAGATCATCGACGAGCTCGAGCCGGCGCAGCGCGGCGCCTACGCGGGCGTCGTCGGGTACTTCGACTTCGCCGGTGACGCCGACCTCGCCATCGCGATCCGCACCGCCCTGATCAAGGACGGCGTGGCCCGCGTGCAGGCCGGTGCCGGCCTCGTCGCCGACTCCGACCCGGAGACGGAGCACATCGAGGCGGTCAACAAGGCGGCCGCCCCGCTCCGCGCGGTGGCCACGGCGAACCGGATGCGCGAGGTCCGCTCGTGAAGCGGTCCCGCCCGATCGTCGTCGTCGCCGGGCTCCTGGTGGCCGGCGTGATCATGCTCGCGTGGACCCAGACCTGGTTCACGGTGCGCCTGCACGCCGGTGCCGCCGTCACGTCGACGCTCGCCGCCGACGGCGCATCGGTCGTGCCCCAGTACACCGCGCTGGCGATCGCGAGCCTGGCGCTCTTCCTGGCGATGACGATCGCCGGCCGCGTACTGCGCGTCGTGCTCGCCGGCGTCGAGATCCTGCTCGGCCTCGGCGTGGCGGTCAGCGGGATCACCGCGCTCGGCGACCCGATCGCTGCCGCCCGCGGTGCCGTGGGCGAGGTCGCCGGCGTGAGCGATCTCGGCGCGGTGCGCGGCGTGGTGTCGACCGTGACCGTGACCCCGTGGCCCGCGGTCGGCATCGCGGGCGGTGTGCTCGCCGTGCTGCTGGGTGTCGTGGTCATCGTGGTCCAGCGCGCCTGGCCCGGCCCGAGCCGGAAGTACGGTGCCGCCACCGCCGGGGCCGCCGCCGCGGCGCGTGCCGCAGCGCCCGTCCAGCGCGATGCCGTCGTGGACTGGGATGACCTGAGCGCCGGTGTGGACCCGACCACCGAGGACGGTGCGGGCGCGGGGACGCCGGGTGACGACACGGTAGGATCGACAGGGCGTCGCTCGACCGACGACGCCGGAGCAGAACGAGGAGCACCGTGAGCAACACTGAGCCCGCAGAACTCGGCGAAGGCCACTCGCCGGCCGCCTGGACCGCCGTCGTGATCATGTTGATCGGATTCGCGGCAGGCACGCTGTTCTTCTGGTTCGGCCAGCCGTGGGGCGTCTGGGCCTCCGCTGTCGTCGTCCTCATCGGCCTCATCGTCGGTGGTGTGATGAAGAAGGCCGGTTACGGCGTCGACGGGCCGAAGTTCGTCCCCAAGCACCACTCCGAGTAGGGGGCACGATGCCGAACGTGCTCGAGACCCTCGTCGCGGGCGCACTCGAGGACGCTGTTGCCCGTCGCATCGACCGTCCGTACTCGGATGTCGAACGCGACCTCGACCGGGTGGCGTCGCCGCTCGACGCGCTCGCGTTCCTGAGCGCCGGCGACCGGGTGAAGATCATCGCCGAGGTGAAACGGGCCAGCCCGTCCCGCGGCTCGATGGCCGCCATCGCGGACCCCGCCGGCCTCGCTGCCGACTACGAGCGGGGTGGCGCCTCGACGATCAGCGTCCTGACCGAGGGGCGCAAGTTCCTCGGCAGCCTCGCCGACCTCGAGGCCGTGAAGGCCCGCGTCGGGATCCCCGTGCTCCGCAAGGACTTCATCGCCGACCCGTACCAGGTGATCGAGGCGCGCGCGTCCGGCGCCGACGTCGTCCTGTTGATCGTGGCTGCCCTCGAGCAGGCCCGTCTGGTGGAGCTGCACACGCTCGCCGAGGAACTCGGCATGCGCGTGCTGGTCGAGGCGCACTCGGCTGACGAGGTCGCCCGCGGTCTCGACGCCGGCGCACGCATCCTCGGTGTCAATGCCCGCGACCTCACCGACTTCTCGCTGGACCGCGACCTGTTCGGGTCGCTGGCCGACCGCATCCCCGACGGGGTGGTGCGCGTTGCCGAGTCCGCGGTCTCCGGGCCCGAGGACGTCGCGCACTACCGTGCAGCGGGTGCCGACGTCGTCCTGGTCGGCGAGGCGCTCGTGACGGGTGCCGACCCCGCGGCCACGCTCGCGTCCTTCATCGACGCCGCCGACCGCGCCTGACCGACCCATCGCATCGAGGCCGCCGACCGCGGCCGCACGTTCCACCGTCCGACGTGGCCCCAGCGGGCTTGTCGGACTCGTCCCGGGAGACACATCGTGACCTCACTCCGCGACCTGCACGGCCCCTACTTCGGTGACTTCGGCGGACGGTTCGTCCCCGAGTCCCTCGTCCTCGCGCTCGACGAGCTCGAGGCAGCGTTCCGTGCGGCCTGGGCGGACCCGGCGTTCCGAGCGGAACTGGATGAGCTGCAGCGCGACTACACCGGGCGCCCGTCGATCATCACCGAGGTGCCGCGGTTCGCGAAGCACGCCGGTGGCGCCCGGGTGATCCTCAAGCGCGAGGACCTGAACCACACCGGGTCGCACAAGATCAACAACGTCCTGGGGCAGGCGCTGGTCGCCCGGCGCCTCGGCAAGACCCGCCTCATCGCCGAGACCGGGGCCGGACAGCACGGTGTCGCCACCGCGACCGCCGCGGCGCTGTTCGGCATGGACTGCGTCGTCTACATGGGCGCCGTGGACACCGAGCGGCAGGCACTGAACGTCGCCAGGATGCGTCTGCTCGGCGCCGAGGTGATCCCGGTCGAGACCGGTTCACGCACCCTGAAGGACGCCATCAACGACGCCCTGCGCGACTGGGTGGCCAACGTGGAGTCGACGCACTACCTGCTCGGCACGGTCGCCGGTCCGCACCCGTTCCCGGAGATGGTCCGCGAGTTCCACAAGGTGATCGGTGAAGAGGCCAGGCAACAGGTCCTCGACCGGGTCGGCCGTCTGCCCGATGCCGTCGCCGCCTGCGTCGGTGGTGGTTCGAACGCGATGGGCATCTTCGAGGCGTTCCTCGACGACGAGTCCGTCGCCCTGCACGGTTTCGAGGCCGGCGGTGACGGCGTCGAGACCGGTCGCCACGCCGCGAGCATCACCCTGGGCCGCGAGGGCGTCCTGCAGGGCACCAAGTCGTACCTGATGCAGGACGAGGACGGCCAGACCATCGAGAGCCACAGCATCTCCGCCGGGCTCGACTACCCGAGCGTCGGCCCGGAGCACGCGTACCTGGCGTCGATCGGCCGCGCGAAGTACGAGCCGATCACCGACACCGAGGCGATGGAGGCGTTCCGTCTGCTGAGCCAGACCGAGGGCATCATCCCGGCGATCGAGTCCTCGCACGCGCTCGCCGGTGCGATGAAGCTCGGCAAGGAGCTCGGCCCCGAGGGCGTCGTGCTCGTCAACCTGTCCGGCCGAGGTGACAAGGACGTGGCGTCCGCCAGTCGCTACTTCGGCATCCTCGACGAGAACGCGGTGCAGCTGTGACCACGAACCGGACCGTCGCAACGACGATCGACACCGCCAACGCCGAGCGCGCCGGTGCCGTGGTCGGGTACCTGCCCGCGGGGTACCCGAACCTGCAGACCAGCGTCGACGCCGCCGTCGCCCTCGCCGAGAACGGCGTCGACGTCATCGAGCTCGGTCTGCCGTACTCCGATCCCGTGATGGACGGGCCCGTCATCCAGCGTGCGGCGGAGGAGAGCCTGGCCAACGGGTTCCGCGTCGCGCAGGTCTTCGACGCCGTTCACCAGATCACCGAGCGGGCCGCGGTGCCGGTGCTCGTGATGACCTACTGGAACCCGGTGCTGCGCTACGGCGTGGAGCGGTTCGCCGACGACCTCGTCGCCGCCGGCGCCGCTGGCTTGATCACCCCGGACCTCATCCCCGACGAGGCCGCGGAGTGGACGGCAGCGTCTGAGCGCACCGGTCTCGACCGGGTGTTCCTCGCCGCGCCGTCGTCCTCGGACGAGCGGATGCGCCAGGCGGTCGAACGGAGCCGCGGATTCGTCTACGCCGTCTCGACCATGGGGGTGACGGGGGCGCGCGCCGGGGTCGACGTGGCCGCGCGCACCGTGGTCTCCCGACTCCGCGAGGCCGGTGTCGAGCGCACCTGTGTCGGGCTCGGCATCTCCACGGCCGAGCAGGTCAGCGAGGTCCTGGAGTACGCAGACGGTGCCATCGTCGGCTCCGCGTTCGTCCGGGCGCTGGCCGACCTCGGTGTGCAGGGCGTCGCCGATCGTGCCGCCGACCTCGCCACCGGCGCCCGTCGCCGCTAGTCCAGTTCATGTCGGGTCCGCGACCCGCGCTACAGTGAGCGAGGCCGACGCCACGTCGGCCGCGCCCCGTCAGTTCCGAAAGGCGACCGTACCTCCATGGCCCTCCTGAGCATCCCGAGCCCGAGCACCGCCTGGCAGTACTTCGACCTCACCGCCTGGCTACGCAACGCGTTCGGTTGGTCGCTGCCCCTCGACTTCCGCATCCACGCCTACGCGATCTGCATCCTGATCGGGATCATCGCCGCGGTCGTGCTTGCGAACAACCGGCTGAACGCCCGCGGTGTCGAGCGCTGGATCATCATCGACATCGCGATCTGGGCCGTGCCCGCCGGCATCATCGGCGGTCGGCTCTTCCACGTGTTCACCCATGTGTCCGACTACTTCGGCCCCGGTATCGACCCGTGGTCCTTCCTGTACATCTGGGAGGGGGGCCTAGCGATCTTCGGCGCGTTGATCCTCGGCTCGGTCGGTGCGTGGATCGGGTGTCGGCAGGTCGGCCTGCGCTTCACGTCGTTCATCGACGCCGTCGTGCCCGGGGTCCTGCTCGCGCAGGCGTTCGGCCGACTCGGCAACTACTTCAACCAGGAGCTCTTCGGCATGCCGACGAGCTTGCCGTGGGGGCTCGAGATCGACTCGAGCAACGCGGCGTTCCCGAAGGGCCTGCCCGAGGGGACGCTGTTCCACCCGACCTTCCTCTACGAGATCATCTGGAACGTCCTCGGCGTCGTCGTCATCCTGTTCCTCGCGCGGAGGTTCACCCTGCAGTGGGGCAAGGTCCTCGGCCTGTACCTGATCTGGTACGGCGTCGGTCGGTCGGTCCTCGAATCGATCCGCGTCGACACCAGCGAGACCTTCTTCGGTGTCCGGACGAACGTCTGGGCTGCCCTCGCGGCGATCGTGATCGGCATCCTGATCTTCGTCGTGCAGAGCCGACGGCACACCGGCAAGGAACCGAGCCCGTACCTGCCCGGTCGCGAGCCGCGTCCGAGGTCCGTTGTAGACTCGGACGACACCTTCTCGGAGCACGATGACGACGCGGCAACCGGCGTCTCGAGCGACGATCGGGTCACGACCACTCGCTGATCACGTCGCGGAGCCACTGCTCCGACGGCCACCGGTCACCGCAGCAGCAGTACCAGCAGCAGCACCAGACGGACGCCGCCACAAGCGGGTCCGAGCAACCTCGCCAGCCGGCAGGGCAACTCACTGACGGCGGGCACGGGCACCAGTCCGCCCGCTCGGGCGGAACGCACCACCGGGCCATCGCTGTCCCTGTTCCACTTCCTCGTGAGGACGGTTCCCCCATGGCGCCTCAGCCACTCCAGCCCTCGGCACCGACGTCGCTCGTGCCGCCGCACCGCCGGTTCTCGGCGATCCCGGACGCCACGGGCATGTACGACCCGGCGAACGAGAAGGACGCCTGCGGGCTCGCGATGGTCGCGACGCTTCGCGGGACCCCCGGTCACGACATCGTCGACGCGGCCCTCGGTGCGCTCCGGAACCTCGAGCACCGCGGTGCCGTGGGTTCCGATGCCGGCACCGGGGACGGCGCCGGCATCCTGTGCCAGGTGCCGGACGAGTTCCTGCGTGCGGTCGTCCCGTTCGACCTGCCCGCAGCGGGGGAGTACGCGGTCGGGACCGCCTACCTGCCCCTCGCCGAGGACGCGCGGCACGCGGTGAAGGGCGCCGTCGAGCGGCTCGCGCGTGAAGAGGGACTCAAGGTCCTCGGGTGGCGCGAGGTCCCGGTGCGCCCCGAGGTCCTCGGCACCCTGGCCCGTGCGGCCATGCCCGCGTTCGAGCAGCTCTTCGTCGCATCGATCCGCCACGACGTGCACGGCGCCTCGTGGAGCGGCATCGCCCTCGACCGTCAGGCGTTCCGCCTGCGCAAGCGCGCCGAGCACGACAACGACCTGTACTTCGTGTCGCTGTCGAGCCGCACCATGGTCTACAAGGGCATGGTCACGACGCTGCAGCTCGAGCCGTTCTACCCCGACCTCAGCGACGAGCGCTTCGCTTCGAAGATGGCGATCGTGCACTCGCGCTACTCGACGAACACGTTCCCCTCGTGGCCGCTCGCGCAGCCCTTCCGGACCATCGCGCACAACGGCGAGATCAACACCGTCCGCGGCAACCGGAACTGGATGCGCGCTCGGCAGTCGCAGCTCGAGAGCGAACTGCTCGGCGACATGGGGCCGCTGCTGCCGATCGTCAGCCCGGGTGCGAGCGACTCGGCGTCCTTCGACGAGGTCCTCGAGCTGCTGACGCTCACCGGCCGGACGCTGCCGCACGCGGTTTCGATGATGGTGCCGGAGGCCTGGGAGAACCAGGTCGGGATGGACCCGGACCTCCGGGCGTTCTACGAGTACCACTCGATGCTCATGGAGCCGTGGGACGGCCCCGCCGCGATCACCTTCACCGACGGCTCGCTCGTCGGTGCGACGCTCGACCGCAACGGCCTGCGCCCCGGGCGCTTCCTCGTCACCGACGACGGCCTCATCGTGATGGGCTCGGAGACGGGCGTGATCGACGTGCCCGCCGCCAAGGTCGTCCGCAAGGGGCGCCTGCGTCCCGGCAGGATGTTCCTGGTGGACACCGTGGCCGGACGGATCATCGAGGACGACGAGGTCAAGCGCGAGCTGGCGACGTCGGGCCCGTGGGGCGAGTGGCTCGACAGCGGCCGCATCAACCTGAACGACCTGCCCGACCGCGAGCACATCGTGCACACCCCGGCCTCGGTGACCCGGCGCCAGCGTGCGTTCGGGTACACCGAGGAAGAAGTGCGGATCCTGCTTCGTCCGATGGCTCAGGCCGGTGCGGAGCCGCTCGGCGCGATGGGATCCGACACGCCGATCGCGGTGCTGTCGGACCGGCCGCGCCTGCTGTTCGACTACTTCACACAGCAGTTCGCGCAGGTGACGAATCCGCCGCTCGACTCCATCCGCGAGCAGGTCATCACCTCGATGGGCTTGGGACTCGGCCCGGAGCGCAACCTGCTCTCGGCCGGTCCGGAGCACGCGAAGCAGATCACGCTCGACTTCCCCGTCATCGACAACGACCAGTTGGCGAAGGTCCAGCACTTCGAGACCGAGTCCGGTCGGCACCTGACGGTCACGATCAAGGGTCTGTACCGCGTCGACGCCGGCAAGAAGGCGATGCAGAAGCGCATCGCTGCGGTGTGCGACGAGGTCGACGCTGCGATCGAGTCCGGCAAGCAGTTCATCGTGCTGTCGGACCGTGACGGCAACGCCGAGCAGGCACCCGTCCCGAGCCTGCTCCTGCTGGCCGCGGTGCACCACCACCTCATCCGCACCGAGCAGCGCATGAAGGTCGGGCTCATCGTCGAGGCCGGTGACGTGCGCGAGGTCCACCACGTGGCGACGCTCATCGGCTACGGCGCCTCGGCGATCAACCCGTACCTCGCCATGGAGACCTGCGAGAACCTGGTCCGGGCCGGCATGATCACGGGCATCACCCCCGAGCAGGCCGTCAAGAACGTCATCAAGGCGCTCGGCAAGGGCGTGCTGAAGATCATGTCGAAGATGGGCATCTCGACGGTGTCCAGCTACGCGGGCGCCCAGGCGTTCGAGGCGGTCGGACTCAGCCAGGAGTTCGTCGACAAGTACTTCACCGGCACGTCGTCGATCCTCGGCGGCGTGGACATCGACGTGATCGCCAAGGAGAACGCGGAGCGGCACGCGCAGGCCTACCCCCAGGACGGCGCCGTGCTCTCGCACGAGCGACTGCAGACCGGAGGTGAGTACCAGTGGCGCCGCCAGGGGCCGCCGCACCTCTTCAACCCCGACACGGTCTTCCGCCTGCAGCACGCCACCCGTGCCCGCCGGTACGACATCTTCCGCGAGTACTCCAGCGCGGTGGACGACCAGGCCGAGCAGCTCATGACGCTCCGCGGGCTCTTCCGCTTCAAGCACGGCGTGCGGAAGCCCGTCGCGCTGGACGAGGTCGAGTCCATCGAGTCGATCGTCAAGCGGTTCAACACGGGTGCGATGTCCTACGGCTCGATCTCGAAAGAGGCGCACGAGACCCTCGCCATCGCGATGAACCGCCTCGGCGGCCGGTCGAACACGGGTGAGGGCGGCGAGGACGTCGACCGGCTGCTCGACCCCGAGCGCCGCAGCGCGATCAAGCAGGTCGCGTCGGGTCGGTTCGGGGTGACGAGCATGTACCTGACGCACGCCACCGACATCCAGCTGAAGATGGCGCAGGGTGCGAAGCCGGGCGAGGGCGGTCAGCTGCCCCCGCAGAAGGTCTACCCCTGGGTCGCCCGGACCCGGCACGCCACCGCCGGCGTGGGGCTCATCTCGCCGCCGCCGCACCACGACATCTACTCCATCGAGGACCTCAAGCAGCTGATCTTCGACGTCAAGCGAGCCAACCCGGCCGCCCGCGTCCACGTGAAGCTCGTCAGCCAGTCCGGCATCGGCGCGGTCGCGGCCGGCGTGACGAAGGCACTGGCCGACGTCGTGCTCGTGTCCGGGCACGACGGTGGTACCGGAGCCAGTCCGCTGAACTCGCTCAAGCACGCCGGCACCCCGTGGGAGATCGGCCTCGCCGAGACGCAGCAGACGCTCATGCTCAACGGCATGCGCGACCGTGTGGTCGTGCAGGTGGACGGGCAGATGAAGACCGGCCGCGACGTCGTCGTGGCGGCCCTGCTCGGGGCGGAGGAGTACGGCTTCGCGACGGCGCCGCTCATCGTCGAGGGCTGCATCATGATGCGCGTGTGCCACCTGGACACGTGCCCCGTCGGTGTCGCGACGCAGAACCCGGAGCTCCGCAAGCGTTTCTCGGGCAAGCCCGAGTTCGTCGTGAACTTCTTCGAGTTCATCGCGCAGGAGGTCCGCGAGCTCCTCGCCGAGCTCGGCTTCCGCAGCCTCGACGAGGCCATCGGCCAGACCGGTGTGCTCGACGTCGACCGGGCGGTCGAGCACTGGAAGGCGTCGGGGCTCGACCTGGCGCCGGTGCTCACCGGACCGCACTTCGACGACGCCGAACCCCGTCGGCACCACCGCGAGCAGGACCACGAGCTCGACCAGCACTTCGACGTCCGGCTCATCCAGCAGACCGCCGACGTGCTCGACCACGGCGGCTCGATCGCGCTGGACCTGCCGATCCGGAACACCGAACGCGCCGTCGGCACGATGCTCGGGCACCAGGTGACCCTGCGCCACGGCGAGCACGGGCTGCCCACCGGCTCGATCGACATCACGCTGCGCGGGTCCGCCGGGCAGTCGCTCGGTGCGTTCCTGCCGGCCGGCATCACGCTGCGGCTGGTGGGTGACAGCAACGACTACGTCGGCAAGGGGCTGTCAGGCGGCCAGATCGTCGTGCGACCGGACGCCGGGTCGGGCTTCGACCCGGCCGAGAACGTCATCGCCGGCAACGTCATCGGGTACGGCGCGACCCAGGGCAGCATGTTCATCCGCGGGATCGTGGGCGAGCGCTTCCTGGTCCGCAACTCCGGCGCCACCGCGGTGGTCGAGGGCGTGGGCGACCACGCGCTCGAGTACATGACGGGTGGCCTCGCGCTCATCCTCGGCGAGACCGGACGGAACCTCGGGGCCGGCATGTCCGGCGGTACCGCGTACGTCCGCGGACTGCGCGAGGAGCACGTGAACACCGATGCGCTCGCGTCCGGCGAACTCCGGCTCGAGACGCTCGACAGCGCCGACGTCGAGATCGTCAGGGACCTGCTCACCCGGCACGCCGACGAGACCGGTTCGACGCTCGCGTCCGACCTGCTCGAGTCCGGGGACCTGAGCGACTTCGTCAAGGTGCTGCCGCGCGACTACGCGGCGGTGCTCGAGACCCGCAGACAGGCCCTCGACGAGGGGCTCGACCCCGATGGCGACATCGTGTGGAACAGGATCATGGAGGTGACCGCAGGTGGCTGACCCCAAGGGGTTCCTGAAGGTCCAGGAACGAGAACTACCGCCCCGTCGGCCCGTACCCGTGCGGCTCATGGACTGGAAAGAGGTCTACGAGCAGCAGGAGTCCGGCGCCCTCAAGCGCCAGGCCGGCCGCTGCATGGACTGCGGCGTGCCGTTCTGCCACCAGGGTTGCCCCCTCGGCAACCTGATCCCCGAGTGGAACGACCTGATGTGGCGAGGCGAGGGCCGTCAGGCCATCGAGCGGCTGCACGCCACCAACAACTTCCCGGAGTTCACCGGTCGCCTCTGCCCGGCGCCGTGCGAGTCGTCCTGCGTGCTGGGCATCAACCAGCCCCCGGTGACGATCAAGCAGGTCGAGGTCTCGATCATCGACCAGGCGTTCCAGAACGGCTGGGTCACCCCGCACCCGCCCGAGCGACTCACCGGCAAGACCGTGGCGGTCGTCGGCTCCGGCCCCGCCGGCCTCGCCGCCGCGCAGCAGCTCACGCGTGCCGGCCACACGGTCGCCGTCTACGAGCGCGACGACCGCATCGGTGGTCTGCTCCGCTACGGGATCCCGGACTTCAAGATGGAGAAGCGCCAGATCGATCTGCGCCTCGCCCAGATGCAGGCCGAGGGCACCCGGTTCCGTGCCGGCGTCGAGATCGGCAAGGACATCACCTGGGACGACCTGAAGTCGCGCTACGACGCGGTCGTGGTCGCCACCGGGGCCACGGTGCCGCGCGATCTGCCGATCCCGGGTCGTGACCTCGAGGGCGTGCACTTCGCGATGGACTACCTCGTCCAGCAGAACAAGGCGAACGCCGGCACCACGGTCGACAACCAGGTGACCGCCGAGGGCAAGCACGTCGTCGTCATCGGCGGCGGGGACACCGGTGCGGACTGCATCGGCACGGCCCACCGCCAGGGTGCGCTGAGCGTGACGAACCTGGCGATCGGCAAGCAGCCGCCGCTCGAGCGTCCGTCCGACCAGCCGTGGCCGATGTTCCCGACGGTGTTCGAGATCACCAGCGCCCACGAGGAAGGCGGTGAGCGGCACTTCCTGGCCTCGACCGTCGAGTTCCTGTCCAACGACGCCGGCGAGGTCCGTGCGCTGCGGGTCGCCGAGACCGAGTACATCGACGGCCGGCGCGTGCCGAAGGCCGGCAGCGAGCGGGAGATCCCGGCCGACCTGGTCCTCATCGCGATGGGCTTCACCGGTCCCGAGTCGGACACCATCGAGCCGCAGCTCGGCCTGCCCACCACGGGGTCCGGAGCGCTCGACCGTCGTGCCGACTACGCGACCAACGAGGCCGGCGTGTTCGTCGCCGGTGACGCGGGTCGCGGGCAGTCGCTCATCGTGTGGGCGATCGCCGAGGGCCGCGCCGCGGCCGCCCAGGTCGACGAGTACCTGGAGGGCTCGACGATCCTGCCGGCACCGGTCAAGGCGACCGACCGCGCGATCTCGATCTGATGTCGGACCGCCACCACCAGATGCTCACCTCTCCGTGAGCGTGAGGCCACCAGCACTCGGTAGGGTGCTGGTGGCCTCGCTTCGTTCCGCGCGGCCCCACGGCGCGGAAACCCAAGCTCCATCCACCACCACGAAGGAATCCATTGAGACGCGCAAAGATCGTTTCGACGCTCGGACCGGCAACGTCGGACTACGAGACCGTCAAGGAGATCATCCAGGCGGGCGTCGACGTCGCCCGACTCAACCTCAGCCACGGTGACTACAGCGTCCACGAGGCCAACTACGTCAACGTGCGCCGTGCGGCCGAAGAGCTCGGCAAGCCCGTCGCGATCCTCGTCGACCTGCAGGGTCCGAAGATCCGACTGGCCAAGTTCGCCGACGGCCCCCACGACCTGGCCGTGGGAGACGTCTTCACCATCACGACCGAGGACGTCCCCGGCTCGAAGGAGATCTGCGGCACGACGTTCAAGGGCCTGCCGCAGGACGTCAAGCCCGGCGACCCGCTGCTCATCGATGACGGCCGGGTGCGGCTGCGTGTCCTCGACACCGACGGCGTGCGCGTGCGCACGGAGGTCGTCGTCGCCGGCACGGTGTCGAACAACAAGGGGATCAACCTGCCCGGCGTCGCCGTCAACGTCCCCGCGCTGAGCGAGAAGGACGAGGCCGACCTGCGCTGGGCGATCCGCCAGGGTGCCGACCTCATCGCCCTGTCGTTCGTGCGCAACGCCAGCGACGTCGACCGCGCGCACGAGATCATGGACGAGGAGGGCAAGCGCCTCCCGGTCATCGCCAAGGTGGAGAAGCCGCAGGCCGTCGACGCGCTCGAGGAGATCATCGACGCGTTCGACAGCATCATGGTCGCCCGTGGTGACCTCGGCGTCGAGCTCCCGCTCGAGGCGGTCCCGATCGTGCAGAAGCGCGCCGTCGAGCTGTCCCGCCGTATGGCGAAGCCGGTGATCGTCGCGACGCAGATGCTCGAGTCGATGATCTCGTCGCCGATCCCGACCCGCGCGGAGACCTCTGACGTCGCGAACGCCGTCCTCGACGGTGCCGACGCGGTGATGCTGTCCGGCGAGACGAGCGTCGGGGAGTACCCGGTGCAGACCGTTCGCACGATGGCCCGCATCGTCGAGTCCACCGAGGACCACGGCCTCGAACGCATCGCGCCGCTCGGCACGAAGCCGCGCACCCTCGGCGGCGCCATCACCCTCGCCGCCGTCGAGATCGCGGAGTTCACCGAGGCGTCGTATCTCTGCGTCTTCACCGAGTCCGGCGACTCGGCCCGCCGCATGTCGCGTCTGCGCCACGGCCTCCCGATCATCGCCTTCACCCCGAACGAGGCCACGCGTCGTCGTATGGCGTTGACCTGGGGCGTCCGCTCGTTCCTCGTGGAGCGGAAGACCCACACCGACGAGCTCTTCTCGCAGGTCGACGACGTCCTCCTCGAGAACGGCCTGGCCGCCCCCGGCGACCGCGTCATCGTGACGGCCGGTTCCCCTCCCGGGATCGAGGGCTCGACGAACGACCTCCGCGTGCACCGGGTGGGCGACGCCCACGCCGAGGCCGCTCCGGCGTACGTCCGGGACTGATCCGCAGGATCCGTCCCCACCAGGGCGCGGACGGGAGGCACGGCGCAGCAGCGTCGACGGCCACCGGTCCGCGCCCTGCCGCGTCCCACGGGCCCTGGCGGTGACCGCACGTCGGCCGCACGCGGCAGGATGGTCGCTGTGAGCCTCCGATCCGACACCCCGGCGCCGCGCGCCGACGTCCGCCGCTGGCGCCGGTACCTGGCCGACGAACGCGCCGAGGCGGCGGTGTACCGCAACCTGGCCGCTCGCCGGTCCGGCGAGGAGCGCGCGATCCTCACAGCGCTGGCCGAGGCCGAGGGGCGACACGAACAGCACTGGCTCGACCTGCTGGGCGACGACGTCGGGCGCCCGCTGCGGGGGAGCCTGCGGACGCGGGTGCTCGCCGCGCTGGCGAAGCGCTTCGGGTCGGTCTTCGTCCTCGCGCTCATGCAGCGAGCCGAGGACCGCTCGCCCTACGCCGACGACGCCGATGCGACCGCGCGGATGGCCGCCGACGAACGCATCCACGGCGAGGTCGTGCGGGGGCTCGCGAACCGCGGCCGGATGCGCCTGTCCGGCACGTTCCGGGCGGCGGTGTTCGGTGCGAACGACGGCCTGGTGTCGAACCTCGCGCTCATCATCGGCATCAGTGCCTCCGGAGCGGACCGCCACTTCGTGCTGCTCAGCGGCATCGCCGGTCTGCTCGCCGGGGCGTTGTCGATGGGTGCGGGCGAGTACGTGTCCGTCCGCTCCCAGCGCGAACTGCTCGAGGCGTCGGCACCGCACCCCGAGGCGCGGCAGGCGGTGTCCGACCTCGACGTCGACGTCAACGAACTCGCCCTCGTCTACCGGGCGCGGGGCATGGCCGAGACCGAGGCGACGGTGCACGCGGCCGAGGTGCTGACCGGGATCGGCGAGCGTCGGCCGGCCACCGGGTCGACGCCGGTCGGTGGCGACCACGAGGCAGTCGGTACCGGTCTGAGTGCGGCCGTGTCGAGTTTCTGCTTCTTCGCCTCGGGTGCGATCATCCCGGTGCTGCCGTTCCTGTTCGGCATGCAGGGATGGGCGGCGATCGCGGTCGCGGGTGCGCTCGTCGGCATCGCGCTCCTCGGTACCGGAGCGGTCGTCGGCGTGCTCAGCGGAGCGTCGCCGGGCAGACGGGCGTTCCGGCAGCTCGCCATAGGACTCGGCGCCGCGGCCGTGACCTATGCGCTCGGGCTGCTGTTCGGGACAGGCACCGCCTAGCGGCGAACCGCGGCGCGGGGCGGCAGCAGCAGCAGTGCCGCAGCGCCGACGGTGATCAGCGCGATCCCCGCGAACACCATGAACACGGTCAGCGCCAACCCGGGTGCGACCAGGACGATGACGCCGCCGATGATCGACAGCACGCCACTGACGACGGTCGGAACGCGAGACGAACCGGGGTGCCCGACGAACCCGCCGACGATCGCCGCGACCCCCTCTATCAGGAAACCGATGCCCGCGAGCACGGCGTAGACGATCAGCGGGACGGCGGGGTCGATCAGCGTGACCAGCCCCGCGACGGTGACGAGCACCCCGACGACGCCGGAGGTCCAGCGCCAGACCTTCGGCGTGCCGTGCCCCCGCACCGCGGCGAAGACCCGCAGGGCACCGGCGACGACGAGGTAGACGCCGAACAGCAGCGCCACGAGCACGAGCGACGGGCGGGGCCACACGATGGCGACGACCCCGAGCACGATGGCGACGACCGCCGTCACGACGACGAACACCCGGAAGGTCCGGACGGCACGAGAATCCACGAGCACTCCTCCTGATCGCCACGGCTGGTGCCCAGCACGCTACCCGTCGGGCAGCGGCACCGTGCAACGACATGCAACCCCCGTGGTCGTACGGTGCGCAGCAGGCGCGCGGACCGTGCGCCCCGACAGCGTCGTCGAAAGGGCACCACCATGACCATCGCACCCTCGCCCACTAGCTACGCCGCACCCGGCGAGCCCGGCTCCCTGGTCGAGTACCGACCGCGGTACGACCACTTCATCGGCGGTGAGTACGTCCCGTCGGCGAGCGGGCAGTACTTCGAGAACCCCACCCCGGTCACCGGCCGGGTCTTCACCGAGGTCGCCCGCGGGGACTCCACCGACGTGGACCGTGCGGTCGCGGCGGCGTGGAAGGCGTTCCCGTCGTGGGGGAAGACCAGCGCGGCCGAACGCGCGATCGTCCTCAACAAGATCGCCGACCGCATGGAGGAGCACCTCGAGATGCTCGCGGTCGCGGAGACGTGGGAGAACGGCAAGCCGATCCGCGAGACGCTCGGTGCCGACATCCCCCTCGCGATCGACCACTTCCGCTACTTCGCCGGGGCGATCCGCGCGCAGGAGGGGTCGGCGGGGGAGATCGACCACGACACCGTGGCCTACCACTTCCACGAACCGCTGGGCGTCGTCGGGCAGATCATCCCCTGGAACTTCCCGATCCTGATGGCCGTGTGGAAGCTCGCGCCGGCCCTCGCCGCGGGCAACTGCGTGGTCCTCAAGCCGGCGGAGCAGACCCCGGCGTCCATCCACGTGCTCGTCGAACTCATCCGCGACCTGCTGCCCGCCGGTGTGCTCAACGTGGTGAACGGGTTCGGTATCGAGGTCGGTGCCCCGCTCGCCCAGCACCCGGACATCCGGAAGATCGCGTTCACCGGTGAGACAACCACGGGCCGTCTCATCATGCAGTACGCCTCGCAGAGCCTCATCCCGGTGACCCTCGAACTCGGCGGCAAGAGCCCGAACGTGTTCTTCCCGGACGTGGCCGCCGAGAAGGACTCCTTCTACGACAAGGCGCTCGAGGGCTTCACGTTCTTCAACCTCAACCAGGGCGAGGTCTGCACGTGTCCGTCCCGGGCGCTCGTGGCCGCGGAGATCTACGACGGGTTCGTCGCCGACGGCCTGGAACGCGTCCGCGCCGTCAAGCAGGGGCACCCGCTCGACCTGTCGACGATGATCGGCGCCCAGGCGTCGAACGACCAGCTCGAGAAGATCCTGAGCTACATCGACATCGGCAAGCAAGAGGGCGCGAAGCTCCTGACCGGTGGAGAGCGCGCCGACCTGGGCGGCGAGCTCTCCGGCGGCTACTACGTCACCCCGACGGTGTTCGAGGGCGACAACTCGATGCGGATCTTCCAGGAGGAGATCTTCGGGCCCGTCCTCGCCCTGACGTCGTTCAGCGGCTACGACGACGCCATCGCCACCGCCAACGACACCCTGTACGGGCTCGGGGCGGGCGTGTGGAGTCGTGACGCGACGACGCTGTACCGCGCTGGCCGCGACATCCAGGCGGGCCGCGTGTGGTCGAACACCTACCACCAGTACCCGGCGGGCGCGGCTTTCGGCGGGTACAAGCAGTCCGGCATCGGGCGGGAGAACCACAAGATGATGCTCGACCACTACCAGCAGACGAAGAACCTGCTCGTGTCCTACGCGGACGGCCCGATGGGCTTCTTCTGATGACGCAACCGGCCCGCGTCGCGG
This sequence comes from Curtobacterium sp. VKM Ac-1376, assembly GCF_015351025.1. Classification (GTDB taxonomy): domain Bacteria; phylum Actinomycetota; class Actinomycetes; order Actinomycetales; family Microbacteriaceae; genus Curtobacterium. The sequence goes on from NZ_JADKRV010000005.1 coordinate 101,754, forward strand.
TCACGCCGGCGGCGGGGGAGCTCCTGCGGACCCTCACCACCCGGCACGGCCCGCTCATGTTCCACCAGTCGGGCGGCTGCTGTGACGGCTCGAGCCCGATGTGCTTCCCCGTCGGCATGTTCCGGACCGGCCCCGGGGACGTCCTGCTCGGTGCGCTGCAGGTGGACGGCCTCGACCCGGTCGAGGTCTACATGTCGGTGTCGCAGTTCGAGTACTGGAAGTACACGCACCTGACGATCGACGTGGTCGACGGCCGGGGCGGCGGGTTCTCGGTCGAGGTCCCCGAGGGCAAGCGGTTCCTCACCCGCTCCCGGATGTTCGACGACGCCGAGCTCGCCGAGCTCGGCCTGGTCCCGCGGGTGTCCCGGACGTAGGCTGGCCGCACTCGTCCGCGACGGTGCGGCGGGTGGGGTCGATCGGAGGACGCATGCGCGCACCCGGTCGGCTCCGCCCGCTCGTCGCCGCGTCGTGGCAGCGGTCCGCCGGGGTCGACCCCGACGCCGCCCCGGTCCTCGCCCTCGGCGACGACGAACTCGACGCCGTGCGGCACGACGGCCCCCTCGCCACCCTGCTGCCGGTGGTCCGCCGGCTGCTGCTCGACGACTCCCGCTCGGCCGGGTGCGTCGTCGCCGTCGGGGACGCCGCCGGCCGGCTCGTCTGGGTCGACGGCGCCCGCTCGGCCCGTCGCGCCGCCGAGGACATGGGCTTCGTCCCCGGCGCCGACTGGGCCGAGGACCGCGTCGGCACCAGCGCCCCCGGCACCGCCCTGCGCCTCGACCGCCCCGTGCAGATCCGCTCGGACGAGCACTACGCCAACGCGGTGAAGCCGTGGTCGTGCACGGCGGTCCCCGTGCACGACACCGCCGGCACCACCGTCGGCGTCCTCGACCTGACCGGGGACGAACGGGCGGTCGAGCGGCACACGCTCTCGCTCCTCGCCGCCACCGTCGCCGCGGCCGAGGCGCAGATCGCCCTCGGCGCCGCCCGTGCCCCGTCCCCGCGGGCGTCCGGTGCCCCGGTGGCCGAACTCACCGTGCTCGGGACGGACACCGCGGTGCTCCGGGTCGCGGACCGCCGCGTGCGGTTGTCCGCCCGGCACTCCGAGTTGCTCGTGGTCCTCGCCGCCCACCCCGGTGGCCTCGCGGCATCCGACCTCGCCGCGGCCGTCTACGGCGACCCGGGCGCCGTGGTGACCCTGCGCGCCGAGGTGGTCCGGCTGCGCCGGGTGCTCGCGCCGAACGCGCCGGGCGTGACCGTCACATCACGGCCGTACCGGGTGGTCGGGTTGCGGACCGACGTCGACGGCGTGCTGTCCGCGCTCGAACGCGGAGCGCGCCTCCAGGCCGTCGACCGGTACGCCGGACCGGTGCTGCCGGCGTCCGCGGCACCCGGCGTGGACGCCGTCCGAGACCTGGTGCGGCTGCGGTTCCGCGAGTCGGTCGTCGCCGACGGCGGCGTCGACGCGCTGCTCGCGTGGGCGCGGACGCCGGACGGTGCCGCGGACCCGCGGGTGCTCCGCGCGCTGCTCACGGTGCTGCCGCGGCGGTCGCCGCGACGGGCCGGTCTCGTGACGGCGATCGAGGCGCTCGAGGGCTGCTGAGACGGGCGACGAGCGGCCGGGAGGCGCGGGCCGGGCTGGTAGTGTTGGCCTCCTCGCGAGTGTGGTGGAATCGGCAGACACGGGGCACTCAAAATGCTCTGCCTCACGGCGTGCGGGTTCAAGTCCCGCCACTCGTACCAAGCTGCTCATCCGACTGATCGATCTGCGTGGTCTGGGATACGGCACTTCCGTCGTCTAGTAGGCTTTCGTCCGTGAGTGACACAGAAGCAACAGCACCAGCACCCCGTCGCGTCGTCGTCGCCGAGGACGAGTCGCTCATCCGCCTCGACATCGTGGAGATCCTCCGCGACAACGGGTTCGACGTGGTCGGCGAAGCCGGTGACGGCGAAACCGCCGTCCAGCTCGCGACCGACCTCCGCCCCGACCTCGTCGTGATGGACGTCAAGATGCCCCAGCTCGACGGCATCTCCGCAGCCGAGAAGCTGTCCAAGAACCACATCGCGCCCGTCGTCCTGCTGACCGCGTTCAGCCAGAAGGACCTCGTCGAGCGCGCGACCGAGGCCGGTGCCCTGGCCTACGTGGTCAAGCCCTTCACCCCCAACGACCTGCTCCCCGCGATCGAGATCGCCCTCTCGCGGTACCAGCAGATCATCACGCTCGAGGCCGAGGTCGCCGACCTGGTCGAGCGCTTCGAGACCCGCAAGCTCGTCGACCGTGCCAAGGGCCTGCTGAACGAGAAGATGGGCCTGACCGAGCCCGAGGCGTTCCGCTGGATCCAGAAGGCCTCGATGGACCGCCGCCTGACCATGCACGACGTCGCGAAGGCGATCATCGAGCAGCTCAGCGCCAAGAAGTAGTCCAGCGCACATCGTCGCTCACGGAACGCCGTCGGACCCCTGGGTCCGGCGGCGTTCCTGCGTCCCCGGGTCCGTTACCGTGTGGCGCGACCACCTGGCAGGGTGGAGCGATGGACGACGTGGTGATCCGGGTCTCCCGGCCTGACGACATGCCGGCCGTGGCCGACCTGCGGTGGCGGTGGAGCGTCGAGGAGGACGGCCGCGTGCCGGTCCAGACACCCGACGAGTACTGCCGGGCGATGTCGGACTTCGCGGTCGACCACCAGGAGTCGCACCGGTGCGTCGTCGCCGAGCGGGACGGCGTCGTGCTCGGCATGGCCTGGCTCGCGGTCAACCCGCGACCGCCGGCGCCACACGTCCCCGGCAGCCGGTTCGCCGCCGAGTTGCAGACGGTCTACGTGCACCCCGACCTGCGCGGCGCGGGCGTCGCGGCGCGGCTGGTCACGGCACTGCTCGACATCGCGGATGAGCTGGGCGTGGAGCGCACGTCGGTGCACTCGAGCGTGGACGGCGAGCGGCTCTACCGACGGCTCGGGTTCGGCGACGCGCGCCTGCTCCTGCAGCGTCCGCCCGAGGACTGAGCGGTCCGTCGGTCGGTCAGCGACGCTCGCGGATCATGTTCGTGATGCGCACGGTGGAGCAGCGGCGCCCCTGGTCGTCGGTGAGGACGACCTCGTGCGTGGTGAGCGTGCCGCCGAGGTGGATCGCGGTGCACGTGCCCGTGACGCTCCCGCTCGTCGCGCTGCGGGAGTGCGAGGCGTTCAGTTCGATGCCGACGGCGTAGCGGCCGGGCCCGGCGTGGACGTTCGCTGCCATCGATCCGAGGCTCTCCGCCAGGACGACGTAGGCGCCCCCGTGCAGCAGGCCGACCGGCTGACGATTGCCCTCGACCGGGATGGAACCGACCGCTCGTTCGGCCGAGAGCTCGGTGATGACCATGCCCATCTTCTCGGCCAGCTCGCCCATGCCGCGTTCGTCGAGGCGGGGATCGATCGTGGTCGAGGTGGTGTCGTCGGTCACGGTCTGCGTCCACCTTCCGTGTCAGCGGGCGTCGGTAGGCTGTCCGGGTGTCGGACTCCGCAAAGCCTACCCTCATGGTCATCGACGGCCACTCGCTCGCCTTCCGGGCCTTCTACGCGCTGCCGGTCGACAGCTTCGTGAACCGCGAGGGGCAGCACACCAACGCGATCCACGGCTTCATCTCGATGCTGCTGATGCTCCTGCAGCGCGAGAAGCCCACGCACCTGGCGGTGGCGTTCGACATCTCCCGGTTCTCGTTCCGCACGCGTGAGTACGAGGCGTACAAGGGCACCCGCTCCGAGACCCCGGCCGAGTTCAAGGGCCAGATCCCGCTGCTGCAGCAGGCGCTCGAGGCGATGGGCATCACGACGGTGACGAAGGAGGACTACGAGGCCGACGACATCCTCGCCACCCTGTCGAAGCAGGGTGCCGACCAGGGCTTCCAGGTCTACGTGGTCTCGGGTGACCGCGACTCGATCCAGCTCGTCAACGACGACGTCACGCTGCTCTACCCGTCGGTGCGCGGCGTCTCCGAGCTCACCCGCTACGACCGCGACAAGGTGTACGAGCGGTACGGCATCGAGCCGCACCAGTACCCGGACATCGCGGCGCTGGTCGGCGAGACCAGCGACAACCTGATCGGCATCGACAAGGTCGGCGAGAAGACCGCGGTCAAGTGGGTCACGCAGTACGGTTCCCTCGACGGCGTCCTCGAGCACGCCGACGAGATCAAGGGCGTCGTCGGCAACAACCTGCGTGAGCAGCGGGACCGGGCCATCCGCAACCGCAAGCTCAACCGCCTCGTCACCGACGTCGAGCTGCCCGTCGGTCCGGCCGACGTCGCGCTCCGTCCCGTCGACGAGAGCGCGGTGCGCGAGCTCTTCGCCAAGCTGCAGTTCCGCACGCTGCTCGACCGCGTCTTCAAGGTCGCCGGTTCCGGCGACGGCTCGGAGACCACTGCCGAGGGCACGGTGAGCGACGGGGCGCCGACCCCGCCGCCGGTGAAGACCCTCATCGACGAAGAGCTCGGCTACTGGCTCGAGCGCCGCAACGCGACCGAGGCGGCGAACGGCTACGGCGTCGCGGTCGAGGTCATCGACGGCCGCCTCAGCGCGATCGGCATCGCGACCCACGACGACGCCGTCCTGGTTCCAGGCGGTAGCGGTGCGAAGGACTACGAGCAGCTCTCCGCCTGGTTCGCCTCTGACGCCCCGAAGCACTTCCATGACGCCAAGGCCGCGATCAAGGCGCTCGGTACCGCGGGCTTCGCCGTGAACGGCATCGCCGGTGACGCCCGGATCATGGGGTGGCTCGCGCAGCCCGGCAAGCAGGGCCAGCCCCTGTCCGACCTCGTCTACCAGGAGCTCGGCGAAGAGCTGCCGACCGCCGACCCGAACCAGCTCGTGCCCGAGACCGATCCGGTCAACGTCGGCGTGCACGCGTGGTTCGTACTGCGGGTGACCACTGCCCTCCGTGCTCGGATCGACGCGTCCTCGCTGCAGGTCCTCGACGACATCGAGCTGCCGCTGGTGTCGGTGCTCGCCGGCATGGAGACCATCGGTGTCGGCATCGACCGACCGGTGCTCACCGGCCTGTCGAAGGAACTGGGGGAGCGTGCGGCCGAGCTCGCGCAGCAGGCCTTCGCGGAGATCGGGCACGAGGTGAACCTCGGCTCGCCCAAGCAGCTGCAGGAGGTCCTGTTCACCGAGCTCGCGATGCCGAAGACCCGCAAGACGAAGACCGGGTTCTCGACCGACGCCGCGAGCCTCGTCGACCTGCAGGAGCAGCACCCGCATCCGTTCCTCGGGCTCCTGCTGCAGCACCGCGACGCCACGAAGCTCCGCCAGATCGTCGACACCCTCGATGCGGCCGTCGTCGACGGGCGCATCCACACCCGCTACGAACAGACCGGCACGAGCACCGGACGCGTCTCGTCGACGGACCCGAACCTGCAGAACATCCCGGTGAAGACCGCCGTCGGCCGTCGCATCCGCTCAGCGTTCGCGGTCGCCGAGCCGTACACGACGCTCGTCACCGCCGACTACTCGCAGATCGAGATGCGCATCATGGCGCACCTGTCTGGCGATCCCGGTCTCATCCAGGCCTTCAACGAGGGCGAGGACCTGCACCGCTTCGTCGGCGCGCGCGTCTTCGGCGTCGAACCGGCCGACGTGTCCAACGAGATGCGTACCAAGGTCAAGGCGATGTCCTACGGTCTGGCCTACGGACTCAGCGCCTTCGGGCTGTCGAAGCAGCTCCGGATCGAGCAGTCCGAGGCCCGCACGCTGATGACCGAGTACTTCGCCCGCTTCGGTGCGGTGCGCGACTACCTGCGCAACGTGGTCGAGCAGGCGCGCGAGGACGGCTACACCGAGACGATCTTCGGTCGTCGTCGGCCGTTCCCTGACCTGAAGAGCCCGAACCGGGTCCTGCGTGAGAACGCCGAGCGGGCGGCGCTGAACGCCCCGATCCAGGGTTCGGCGGCCGACATCATCAAGATCGCGATGCTCGGCGTCGCCGACGACCTGCGAGAGGGCGAGCTGCAGTCACACCTGCTGCTCCAGGTGCACGACGAGCTCATCCTCGAGGTCGCACCGGGTGAGCAGGAGCGCGTCGAGGAGATCCTGCGGGACCGCATGGGCAGCGCCGCCGAGCTGAGCGTCCCGCTCGACGTCTCGGTCGGCGTGGGTCCGAACTGGGAGAGCGCCGCCCACTGACCGGGTTCGCTGCCGACCCGCGGGTCGGTAGGGTCGGGGCATGAGCGAAGCGCGTCCCGTCCGCCAGCCGTCCGCCGTCGACCGTGTCGCGGAGGACTGGGTGACCACCCTCGTCGACCTCGACCCGACGACCGCCACGTACATCGGTGTCCCGGGCCGCACCGGGGAGTACGGCGACACCTCGCCCGCCGGCGCCGCAGCGTTGGCCGACGCCGCGCGTGCCGCGAAGCGTGCGCTGGACGCCGCTCCGGCCGTCGACTCCGTGGACCAGGTGACGAAGGCCGACCTCGGTGCCGAGCTCGACCTGGTGCAGGAGTCGTACGACCGCAAGCTGCACCTCCGCGACCTCAACGTCATCGCGAGCCCGGCGCAGTCCGTGCGCGAGATCCTCGACCTCATGCCGACCGCCACCGAGGGCGACTGGCAGGACATCGCGAGCCGCCTGCACGCGCTGCCGGACGCACTCGAGGGCATCCGCGAGACCCTGCTCGAGGGCACCCGCGAAGACGTCACCCCGGCCAAGCGCCAGGTCGCCCTGGTCGCCGAGCAGGCAGCCCGGAACGGTGCCGAGGACGGCTTCTTCGCACGCCTCGCCGAAGGTGCCGCGTTCGACGACGGTTCGCCGGTGCCGGACACGCTCCGCGCCGAGCTCACCCGCGGAGCCCAGGTCGCCTCGGCCGCGTACCGCTCCCTCGGGCAGTTCCTGGAGCACGAGCTGCTGCCGCTCGCCACCCCGGTCGACGCGGTCGGTCGCGAAGCCTACGAGCTGCACTCGCGCCGGTTCCTCGGTGCGGTCGTCGACCTCGACGAGACGTACGAGTGGGGCCTCGAGGAACTCGCGCGCATGCGGGACGAGCAGGAGCGCATCGCCGACCGCATCGAGTCCGGCGCGAGCGTCGCCCGGGCGATCGAGGTGCTCGACACCGACCCGTCCCGGATCCTGCACGGAACGGACGCGCTGCAGCGGTGGATGCAGGAGACGAGCGACGCGTCGATCGCCGCGATGGCCGGGACCTACTTCGACATCCCGGAGCCCATCCGTCGCCTGGAGTGTCGGATCGCGCCCACCCAGGAGGGCGGGATCTACTACAGCGGCCCCTCGGACGACTTCTCACGCGCCGGCCGGATGTGGTGGTCGGTCCCCGAGGGCGTGACCGAGTTCGGGACCTGGCGCGAGAAGACCACGGTGTACCACGAGGGCGTCCCCGGACACCATCTGCAGATCAGCCAGGGGGTCTACAACCGCGGCGAGCTGAACACCTGGCGTCGGCAGCTGTCCGGGTCCTCCGGGCACGTCGAGGGGTGGGCGCTCTACGCCGAGCGCCTGATGGAGCAGCTCGGGTTCCTGGACGACGACGGCGACCGGCTCGGCATGCTCGACGGCCAGCGGATGCGTGCGGCCCGCGTGGTGCTCGACATCGGCGTGCACCTGCAGAAGACGAACCCCGACGGCGGCGGCTGGACATGGGAGTACGCCCTCGACTTCATGGGGAAGAACGTCAACATGGACCCGGCGTTCGTCCGTTTCGAAGTGGCACGCTACTTCGGGTGGCCGGGGCAGGCGCCGTCGTACAAGGTCGGCCAGCGTGTGTGGGAGTCGATCCGCGACGAGGTCGCTGCGCGCGAAGGCTCGGACTTCGACCTGAAGGCGTTCCACCACCGTGCGCTCGCGCTCGGCAGCATCGGCCTCGACACCCTGCGGACCGCGCTCGTCGGATGACGCGCCGTCGACACGCCCGGTTGTGAGGCCTCCGCCGGTGCGGTTAGACTTGTGCGGCGCAATCCGCGCCACTCAATCAATCGCCATGGCGGTGCACCACGGGGGCCAGAGTCCCTGCACACCACGGCCCGACTCATGTCCGTTCGGAGCAATCTCTACATGACAACCACTACGACCAAGGCTCCTAAGCAGGTCGCCATCAACGACATCGGTTCGGCTGATGACTTCCTGGCCGAGGTCGAGAAGACCCTGAAGTTCTTCAACGACGGTGATCTCATCTCCGGCACCGTCGTGAAGATCGACCGCGACGAGGTCCTCCTCGACGTCGGTTACAAGACCGAGGGCGTCATCCCCTCGCGCGAGCTCTCGATCAAGCACGACGTCGACCCCAACGAGGTCGTCGAGGTCGGCGACGAGGTCGAAGCCCTGGTTCTCCAGAAGGAGGACAAGGAAGGTCGCCTCATCCTGTCCAAGAAGCGCGCGCAGTACGAGCGTGCGTGGGGCGACGTCGAGAAGATCAAGGAGTCCGACGGCGTCGTGACCGGGACGGTCATCGAGGTCGTCAAGGGCGGCCTCATCGTCGACATCGGCCTCCGCGGCTTCCTCCCCGCTTCGCTCATCGAGCTCCGTCGTGTCCGCGACCTCACGCCGTACCTCGGCCAGGAGATCGAGGCCAAGATCCTCGAGCTCGACAAGAACCGCAACAACGTGGTCCTGTCGCGCCGTGCGCTCCTCGAGCAGACGCAGTCCGAGTCCCGGACGACGTTCCTCAACAACCTCCACAAGGGCCAGGTCCGCAAGGGCATCGTCTCCTCGATCGTCAACTTCGGTGCGTTCGTGGACCTCGGTGGCGTCGACGGTCTCGTCCACGTCTCCGAGCTCAGCTGGAAGCACATCGAGCACGCCAGCGAGGTCGTCGAGGTCGGTCAGGAAGTCACCGTCGAGATCCTCGAGGTCGACCTGGACCGCGAGCGTGTGTCGCTCTCGCTCAAGGCGACGCAGGAGGACCCGTGGCAGGTCTTCGCCCGCACCCACGCGATCGGTCAGATCGCACCGGGCAAGGTCACGAAGCTCGTGCCGTTCGGTGCCTTCGTCCGCGTTGCCGACGGCATCGAGGGCCTCGTGCACATCTCGGAGCTCTCGAACAAGCACGTCGAGCTCGCCGAGCAGGTCGTCTCGGTCAACGACGAGGTCTTCGTCAAGATCATCGACATCGACCTCGACCGTCGCCGCATCTCGCTCAGCCTCAAGCAGGCGAACGAGGGCGTGGACCCGGAGAGCGACGAGTTCGACCCGGCGCTCTACGGCATGCCGACCGAGTACGACGAGAAGGGTGACTACAAGTACCCCGACGGCTTCGACCCGGAGACGAACGAGTGGCTCGAGGGCTACGACACCCAGCGCACCGAGTGGGAGGGCCAGTACGCGGCCGCCCAGGCGCGTTGGGAAGCCCACAAGGCGCAGGTTGCGAAGACCATCGCCGACGAGGCGCAGGGCGGCTTCGACCTCCCGGCCAGCGCGTCCTCCTCGACGTCGGCGTCCTTCGCCGGCGAGACCGGTGGCGCGAGCCCCCTGGCCGACGACGCGTCGCTCGCAGCACTCCGCGAGAAGCTCAGCTCGACCAACTGATCGAGCGAGTCGTCCAGACCGGAAGCCCGGCGCCCCTGACAGGGTGCCGGGCTTCCGGCGTTCTCGGCGGTGTGGGTCGTTACCCTGTTGCCGTGCAAATCATCGGACTCACGGGCGGCATCGCGGCGGGCAAGTCGACGGTCTCCCGACGCTGGGCGGAGCACGGCGCGGTCATCGTCGACGCTGACCAGCTCGCACGGGACGCCGTCGCGCCGGGCAGCGCAGGGCTCGCGCAGGTCGCCTCGCGGTTCGGCCCGACCGTCATCGCACCGGACGGCTCCCTCGACCGCCCGGCTCTCGGCGCGATCGTGTTCGCGGACCCGGCGGCGCGCAGGGACCTCGAGGGCATCACCCACCCGGAAGTCTGGCGTCTCGCCCAGCAGGCCTTCGACGACGCCGAGGCCGCAGGGCCCGACTCGGTCGTCGTCTACGACGTGCCGCTGCTCGCCGAGGCGAGGGGCTCGCGGCCACTGCGGTTCGATGCGGTTGTCGTGGTCGATGCACCCGCTGCGCAGCGCGTCGAACGGCTCGTGGCGCACCGCGGGATGCCGCGGGACGAGGCGGAGCGCCGCGTCGCCGCGCAGGCGAGCGACGCCGACCGGCTGGCCCTCGCCGACCACGTGGTGGATGCCACGGGCACGCTCGAGCAGACGATCCGGTCCGCCGACCAGGTGTGGTCGCGGATCACGGCATGAGGCACCGCCTGCTGCTGCTCCTCGCCGCGATCGTGCTCGTCGCGATCGGCGCGGGGAGCCTCGTCGCGGCCAACGTCCTCGGCGCCCAGCGTGTCGCGGACAAGGGCCGGGTGGCGGTGCATGCCGAACCCGACGCTGACGGCCGACCCGCCGCCGGGGACGGCCCCGTCGTCGACGAGCCGGCCTCGGGCGACGAGTACGGCCCCGAGGGCGAGTTCCACCGCTTCCGCCTCGGCACCGTGAACGGCGAGCGGCTCACCCCGAACCGCGACGACTTCGCCGCCCGGACCTCGACCGACGGCCCGCTGCTGTTGTTCCTGCCGGCGACCCGCTCCCGGCCGGCCGAGTACGAGCGGTTCCTCGAAGCCGCCCTCGCTGACGGCTACCACGTGCTCGGGCTCGACTACTGGAACCTCGGGCGTACCCTGTCCGGCACCTGCGAGGCGAACGCTCGGTGCTACGGCATGGTGCAGCGGAACCGGTTCGACGGCACCCGCCCCTCGGAGTTCAGTGCGGTCAGCCCGGCGGGCTCCATCGTCTCGCGCTTCCGGGACGCCGTCGCCTACCTCGCCGACCACGACCCCGATGGCGGTTGGGGCCGGTTCGTGCAGGGCGACGACGACATCGTCTGGCAGGACATCGTCGTCGCTGGACACTCCCAGGGCGGTGGTGAGGCTGCGTACATCGCCCACATCCGATCCGTCCGCGGAGCGCTGATGTTCTCGTCGCCCGTCGAGTCCCGCGGGCCGGCACACGCGGCGTGGATGGACCGACCGGGCAAGACACCAGTGGACCGCATGTACGCGATCGACGACGTCCGGGACACCTTCGGGCCCCGGATCACCGGGTCCTGGGATGTGCTCGGGTTGAACGGCGTGGACGGACCATTCGAGACGGACACGGCGCCACCGCTCGCCGGCGCCGACCCGCACGCGATCCGCACCGACATCGGCGGGGACGGCAACGCGCACTCCGCGATCATCAAGGACGCGACCCCGATGGGGCGTGACGGTGAACCACGCATGCTCCCGCTCTGGGAGTGGATGCTGCATCGTTTCCCGATCGATCCGGCCGTTCCCTCCGACGGCTCATAGGGACGCGCAATAGCCTCACTGCGTGCAGCCCGTTCGCGATGAACCTGATCTGCGCTCGCTCATCCGGGCCCGTGCGGCCGACGGCGGCGAGCGCCACTACCTGGAGGACGCCCGCTCCGAGCGCGTCCTCACCTTCCGCATGCTCGACGACGCTGTGACGGCCTGGTCGCGCACCTTCGACGCGATCGGCGTCGCGCCGTCCGGTGCCGTCCTGGTCGACGTCGGGGATCCGCTCGCGTTCGCGGTCGTCCACCTCAGCGCGGTCGCCTCCGGCCGTCGGGCGATCCCCGTCGACACCGGGCAACCGCCGACCGAGCCCGGTCGTCTCGCCGACTTGATCGGTGGAGCGTCCATGGTGGTCTCGGACCGTGTGGTGGACGCGACCGTCCCCGGGGCACCCGCCAGCGGGATCGACCCGGCCACGTTCCTCCCGGTCCGTGTCCGCGACGGCGACCTGCCCCCCGAGAGCCCACACGCGCCGGGCGAGGGTTCCGTCGTGCTCTTCACCTCGGGTTCGACCGGCACGCCGAAGGGAGTCGAGCTGCCGGAGACGCAGCTGCTCTTCGTCGCCCGGGCCGTCGCCCGGCACAACCGGCTGACGGCAGAGGACCGCGGGTTCAACTCGCTGCCACTGTTCCACGTCAACGCCGAGGTCGTCGGGCTGCTCGCCACCCTGGTCGCGGGCGCGACGCTCGTGCTCGACCGGCGCTTCCGCCGCACCGGGTTCTGGGAACTGCTCGCCCAGCGGAGCATCACGTGGCTGAACGCCGTCCCCGCGGTCCTCGCCGTGCTCGCGAAGACCGGACCCCTCGAGTTCCCGCCGACCCTGCGGTTCGTCCGGAGCGCCTCCGCCCCGCTGCCGGACCCGGTGCGCGCCGCCCTGGGCGACGTGGCGCTCGTGGTCAGCTGGGGCATGACCGAGGGAGCGTCGCAGATCACCGCGACGCCGCTCGATGTCCCTGCCCGGCCGGGGACCGTGGGCGTTCCCGTGGGCTCCGAGGTGCAGGTCCGTGGTGAGGACGGCTCCGTGCTGCCCGCTGATGAGATCGGTGCGCTGTGGGTGCGCGGTCCGGGCATCGTGCGGGGGTACCTCGGAGGCCGGGCCGCCGAGCGTTTCGACGCCCACGGCTGGTTGCACACGGGCGACGTCGGCTCGGTCGCCGCCGATGGCTGGGTCTCGCTGGCCGGACGCTCCGACGACGTGATCAACCGCGGCGGCGAGAAGGTGTACCCGTCAGAGGTCGAGGACGTCCTGCTCGGCGACCCGCGGGTGCTCGAGGCGGTCGTCGTCGGCCGCCCCGACGACGTGCTCGGCGCCGTACCGATCGCCTACGTGATCCCGCAGCCCGACGAGCCGGTCGACTCCTCCGCGCTTGCCGCTGACCTCGTCGCACGTGCCGAGGCGCACCTGACCCGGTTCCGCCGCCCCGTCGAGGTCATCGTCGTGCCCGACCTGCCGCGCGCGCCGACCGGCAAGGTCCAGCGGGCGAAGGTGCGGACGATGGCGCAGCCGTCGTGAGCGTGCCGTCAGCGGCGACCGAGCCCGGGACCCGGACCCCGACCCGCACGGCGGAGGGCAAGCCGCGGCACCTGTACGAGGTCGACGTCCTCCGGATCCTGACCTTCGCGTGCGTCATCGGCGTGCACACCACGAGCCACACCGTGGCCACCGACGACGTCGGGCTGAACGCGCTGCTCGGCCTGCTGCACTTCACCCGGCTGGTGTTCTTCTCGCTGACGGCGTTCGTGCTGGTGTACAGCTACACGCTGCGGCCGCGTCCGATGGCGCAGTTCTGGCCGAAACGGTTCCTGCTCGTCGGCGTGCCGTACCTGGCCTGGTCGTTCGTGTACGTCGGCTCGAGCTGGCTGCTCAGTTCGACGCGCCGTGGTGACGTCCCCGACCTGGTCCGCACCACGGCCGAGGGCATCGTCACCGGCACCTCGTGGTACCACCTGTACTTCCTGCTCGTGACGATGCAGGTGTACCTCCTGCTGCCGGTCATCGTCTGGCTGGTGCGTCGGACGCGCGGCCACCACGTCGCCACGCTCGTGGTGGCGCTGCTGGTGCAGCTCGTGGTCTTCGCCGGGTACAAGTACTTCCCGTCGAGCGACGCCTGGATGCACGGCTACCAGAAGCAGTTCTTCTTCTCGTACGTGTTCTTCATCGTCTCGGGGGCGATCGCCGCCGACCACGCGGACGCCTTCCTCCGCTTCATCCGTGTGCACCGTCGCGCCGTGCTGTGGGCCTTCGCCGGTGTCGGCGGGCTGACCCTCGGCGTGTGGGCGGTGCAGGTCGCGCTCGGTCAGTCGCTGTACGCCGCGGGGACACCGCTGCAGCCGGTCCAGGCGGTCTGGAGCGCCGCCGTGTTCGTGGGGTTCCTGGCGATCGGCGCGATCTGGGCGGACCGACGGCGGGCCGGCAGCCCCGTCGCACGCGTCGTCGACTACGCGTCCGACCGCTCGTTCGGCATCTTCCTGAGCCACCCGTTCATGATCTGGATCCTGCTGTACGGCGACAGCTGGCTCGAGGCTGTCGTGCCGCGACCGTGGCTCACACTCGTCACCTACCTGCTCGTGCTGGTGCTGTCCGTCGCGGTGACGGAGGCGTTCCGCTGGACGCCGTTAAGCGTTCCGCTCACCGGCCGACCGTCGCTCGCGTCCCGCGCCCAGCGCCAGCTGCGTGCGCGCCGGCGGGCCGCGCCCGCGCCCTTGGTGCAGCGCTCGTCAGAGCCGGTCGAGCCGGACGACGCGCTCGTGGGGGAGACCGACGACGTGGGGCGCGGCGCGCGGCGCTGACTGCCCGTTCCGGGCGTACCCGGTCGCATCTCTCGACCAGGTACGCCCGATAGGGCTTGCTCGACGCGGCGTTGGACGCCGTGCGCGGCGGACGGGAGGCGCGTAGCGGGCTGGACCCGGGCCTCCCGCCCGGCGGTGGGGGCGACCGGAGCCGCGCGGCGACGGGCGGTTCCGTGCGCGGACAGCAGGATCGCGCGTACCCGGTCGTTTCTCTCGACCAGGGTGCGCCCGATCCTGCACGGTGTGCGGCTGCCTCGGCTTGCTGAGGAGCCGCGCGGTCAGGCCGGGCGCTGCTCGGCGACCGGGGTGCCGATCTCGAGGACCCCGTTCGTCGACGTCAACCGTTGCGGCTTCATGAACCAGGCGACCACCGCGGCGGCACCGAGCAGCGCGCAGGACAGCGCGAAGGGCAGCTGCCACCCCGAGGCGTCGATGAGCACGCCGAAGACGATGGGGGAGACCACACCCGCGATGCCGAAACCGGTGTTCATGAAACCGGAGGCGGTGCCGGACCACTGGGGTGCGACGTCCATCGGGATCGCCCAGAGGTTGGCGTTGCAGAGTTCGAGGAAGAAGAACGACAGCGCGAGGGAGACCGTCGCGACGAGCAGCCCCTGCCCGATGACGAGCGGGATGAGGCAGAGCAGCGACCCGCCGAGTCCGATCACCAGGATGGTCCGCCTGGCGTTCCGGGTGTTGCCGCCGCGGTGGATGATCCGGTCGCTGAGCATCCCGCCGACGGTGTCCCCGACGACGCCGGCGAGCAGGATCAGGGTCGTGAAGAGGGCGAAGTCGCCGATCTCCAGCCCGTAGGTCGAGCTGAGGAACGTCGGCAACCAGGTGAGGAACACCCAGAGCGTCCACCCGTAACCGAAGTCGACGAAGGTCACGGGCAGGATCTGCTTCGCCATCTGCCGCCACGGCACCGGGGGACGGGTCGCGCGGGTCTCGACCGGCGGGAGTTCGTCGAGCTCGACCTGGGTGATGCCCTTCGCCGACTCCGGCTTGTCGCGGAACCAGATGAACCAGATGATCCCCCAGGCGAGGGACAGGACCGCCGTGGCGAAGAACGCCCACCGCCAGCTGCCCGTCGCGCCGATCACCCAGGCGACGAGGAGCGGCGCGAGGGCGTTGCCGAGCCGGGCCGCGGAGTGCACGACACCCTGCGCGAAGCCGTTGCGGTCGCGCGGGATCCAACGGGTCATCGCCTGCGTGGCGGTCGGGAACGCCGCCGCCTCGCTGAGGCCGAGGAGCGCCCGGGCGGCGAACAGGGTCCAGAAGCCGACCGCGAAGCCCGTCCACAGCGTCGCGACGCCCCAGATCACGGTGATGACGAACAGGGCCTTGCGCGGTCCGAACTTCTCGCTGATGGTGCCGCCGAAGACCTGCAGCAGCGCGTAGGGAAGGGAGAACGCCGCGATGATGAGGCCGGCGGTCGACTCGTTGAAGCCGAAGTCCTCGGTGATGTGCGGAAGGGCGGTCGAGATGTTCGTCCGGTCGATGTACGAGATCGCGTACATGAAGCAGAGCAGGACGAGTACGCGGCCGCGGATCCGCCCGCGGAACGGGGTGCCCTTGGTCGATGCGCCGGGGGTCGCCGTGGTCATGAGGCCTCTCGGGAGTGGGAAGGAGTCGGGTGCCTGAACGGATCGGACGTTATGCGCGCTGGCTATCAGTGGACTTGGAGCCTGCTTGCAGCGGACAATACGCCAAGGGCGAGCAGAAGCCTGCGGTGTCAGGGGTGCCCACTACCGTGGTCCACATGGGTGTTGCGATCGAACCGACCCGAGCGGTGCGTCCGTTCGAGGTCATCAGCGAGTACACGCCGAGCGGCGACCAGCCCGCGGCCATCGCGGAACTCGCCGGGCGGATCAACGCCGGTGAGACCGACGTCGTGCTGCTCGGTGCGACCGGTACGGGCAAGTCGGCGACGACCGCGTGGCTCATCGAGCAGGTGCAGCGGCCGACCCTCGTGCTCGCGCACAACAAGACCCTCGCGGCGCAGCTGGCCAACGAGTTCCGCAGCCTGATGCCCGACAACGCCGTCGAGTACTTCGTCTCCTACTACGACTACTACCAGCCCGAGGCGTACGTCCCGCAGACCGACACGTTCATCGAGAAGGACTCCTCGGTCAACGCCGAGGTGGAGCGGCTCCGACACTCGACGACGAACTCACTGCTCAGCCGCCGCGACACGGTGGTGGTGTCGACGGTGTCGTGCATCTACGGCCTCGGCACGCCGGAGCAGTACATGAACGCGTCGGTCGCACTGCACGTCGGCCAGACGATCTCGCGCGACCAGCTCGTCCGCAAGTTCGTCGCCATGCAGTACCAGCGCAACGACGTCGACTTCGCCCGCGGTACCTTCCGGGTGCGAGGCGACACACTCGAGATCATCCCGATGTACGAAGAGCACGCGATCCGGATCGAGATGTTCGGCGACGAGATCGAGGCGCTCTCGTCGCTGCACCCGCTGACCGGCAACGTGATCGACGACCTGCCCGCCGTCTCGATCTTCCCGGCGTCGCACTACGTCGCCGACACCGACGTTATGCACCGGGCCATCAGCTCCATCAAGGAAGAGCTGGCAGAGCGGCTCGCCGAGCTCGAGGGCCAGGGCAAGCTGCTCGAGGCCCAGCGTCTCCGGATGCGCACCACGTTCGACATCGAGATGATGGAGCAGATCGGGTTCTGCTCGGGCATCGAGAACTACTCCCGGCACATGGAAGGCCGCGGTCCGGGCGAGGCCCCGCACTGCCTGATCGACTACTTCCCGGACGACTTCCTCGTCGTCATCGACGAGTCGCACGTCACCGTGCCGCAGATCGGCGCCATGTACGAGGGCGACGCGTCCCGCAAGCGCACCCTCGTGGAGCACGGCTTCCGTCTGCCGAGCGCGATGGACAACCGCCCGCTGAAGTGGGAGGAGTTCCTCGACCGCGTCGGTCAGAAGGTCTTCCTGTCGGCCACACCCGGCAAGTACGAGCTCGGCATCACGGACAGTGTGGTCGAGCAGATCATCCGCCCGACCGGCCTCATCGACCCGGAGATCATCGTCAAGCCGAGCGACGGCCAGATCGACGACCTGCTCGAGGAGATCAAGCAGCGCTCCGACAGGAACGAGCGCGTCCTCGTCACCACCCTGACCAAGCGCATGGCGGAGGAACTCACCGACTTCCTCGGGAACGCCGGCGTCCGCGTGCGCTACCTGCACTCCGACGTGGACACCCTGAAGCGCGTGGAACTCCTCACCGAGCTGCGCCAGGGCGTGTACGACGTCCTCATCGGCATCAACCTGCTCCGCGAAGGCCTCGACCTGCCGGAGGTCTCGCTCGTCGCGATCCTCGACGCCGACAAGGAAGGATTCCTCCGTTCGTCGACGTCGCTCATCCAGACGATCGGTCGTGCCGCGCGCAACGTGTCCGGCCAGGTGCTGATGTACGCCGACAAGATGACCGACTCGATGAAGCAGGCCATCGAGGAGACCGATCGACGCCGCGAGAAGCAGGTCGCGTACAACCTCGAGCACGGCATCGACCCGCAGCCGCTGCGGAAGAAGATCGCGGACATCACCGAGGTGCTGCAGCGTGAGAACGACGACACCAAGGCGCTGCTCGAGGGCCGCCCTGGTGCCGACGGACGGCGCTCGCCCACCCCGAACCTGAAGCGCGGCGGCATCGCCGGCGAGGGCGCGACGCAGCTCGGCGCGACCATCGCCGACCTGAACGACCAGATGCTGCAGGCCGCTGCCGAGCTGAAGTTCGAGCTCGCGGCGCGGCTCCGTGACGAGGTGCAGGACCTCAAGAAGGCGCTGCGGCAGATGGAGTCGGCGGGGCATGTCAGCTGACGATCGCCGGACGGTCGTCGTCACCGGTGCGAGCGCCGGGCTGGGGTACCACGCGGCCGAGCAACTGGCGGCCGCGGGACACCGGGTCGTGCTCGCCACCCGCGACCGTGAGCGTGCGGCGGCGGCGGCGCGCAGCATCCGGCAGCGCGTCGACCACGCCTCGCTCGCGCACGTCCACCTGGACCTGGCCGACCTCGGCTCCGTGGGCGCCGCCGCCGACGAGCTCGCGGCACTCGAGCCGGCCGGCATCGACGCGGTCGTGAACAACGCGGGTGTCGTGGGGGCATCGACCCGGGGCGCCACGGCGCAGGGCACCGAGTTGCAGATCGGCACCAACCACCTCGGCCACTTCGCGTGGACCGGACTGCTCCTGCCGCTGCTCGAGCCCCGGGCCGGGCGGGTCGTGCACCTCGGATCGATCGCGCACCGGTTCGTCCACCTCGACCCGGCGGATCCGTTCCGCGTCGGGCGGTACTCGAGCCACCGGCAGTACGCGCGCAGCAAGCTCGCCGTGATGCTCTTCGGGTTCGAGCTCGGTCAGCGTCTCGCCGACGCGGGCTCGCGGGTGTCGAGCGTCGTCGCGCACCCCGGGCTGTCGCTCGACCGACTGTCGCCGTGCCGCCCGGAGATCGCGCCGAGCCGTGCGGAGCCGTCGTGGATCGGTCCGGCGCAGCGGCTGGTCGCGCAGGGCAAGGACATCGGAGCAGAGTCGCTCGTGCACGCCGCCGTCGGGGCAGACGTCCACTCGGGGGAGTACTGGGGGCCGGCGGGCCTGATGCAGCTGCGCGGGCCGGCAGCGGTGGTAGCGGCTGAACCGCGGGCCCACGACCGGACGGCCGCGGCGCGGCTCTGGGTCGCCAGTGAGGGCGCCTCTGGCGTCACGTTCGCTCTCGACGCACTCGTCTGACCCGCTGTCCCCGCCGAATGTCGGTGATGCTTCGTAGAATCGACGACGATGACCATCACCTCTGACCCCGGTACTTCGACGTCGGGCCGGAACGCCTTCGGCGAGCCTGCTGACCTCCACATGCCCGGCGGCACGGCCCCGCACAGCACCTCCACGCTCAGCGTTCGCGGTGCGCGCGTGCACAACCTCCGCGACGTCGACCTCGAGATCCCTCGCGATTCCCTCGTCGTCTTCACCGGACTGTCCGGTTCCGGCAAGTCCTCGCTGGCGTTCGACACGATCTTCGCCGAGGGGCAGCGCCGCTACGTCGAGTCGCTGTCCGCGTACGCGCGCCAGTTCCTCGGACAGGTCGACCGTCCGGACGTCGACTTCATCGAGGGGCTGTCCCCGGCGGTGTCGATCGACCAGAAGTCGACGAACCGCAACCCGCGGTCCACGGTGGGCACGATCACCGAGGTCTACGACTACATGCGTCTGCTCTGGGCGCGCATCGGGGTGCCGCACTGCCCGACCTGCGGTGAGGTCATCAGCAAGCAGAGCGTGCAGCAGATCGCCGACCAGCTCATGCAGTTCGAGTCGGGGACGCGCTTCCAGGTGCTCGCACCCGTGGTCTCGAAGAAGAAGGGCGAGTTCGTGGACCTGTTCCAGGAGCTCGCGGCGTCCGGCTACGCACGTGCGATCGTCGACGGCGAGCGCATCCAGCTCAGTGACCCGCCGAAGCTCAAGAAGCAGGTCAAGCACGACATCTCCGTCATCGTCGACCGACTGGTGGCGAGCGAGGACATCCTCGGCCGCCTGACCGACTCCCTCGAGACGGCGTTGCGACTGACCGACGGCACGGTCGGTATCGACCTCGTCGACCACGAGGGGCCCGGCGCCGTCCGGACCTACTCCGAGAACCTGTCGTGCCCGAACAACCACCCACTCGCCCTCAGCGAGATCGAGCCGCGCACCTTCTCGTTCAACGCGCCGTTCGGCGCGTGCCCGGAGTGCTCCGGCCTCGGCACCCGCATGTCGGTCGACCCGGACCTGGTGCTCGGCGACCCCGAGGCGTCCCTGCGGGGCGGGGTGCTGCTGCCCTGGACGGGGACGAGCGGGCTGTACTCCTACTTCGACAAGCTGCTCGGCGGCCTCGGGAAGGAGCTCGGCTTCTCGCTCGACACCCCGTGGAACCAGCTGGACCCCTCGGTGCAGGCCGCGATCCTCACCGGCAAGGACTTCCAGGTGTCCGTGTCCTGGCGCAACCGCTTCGGTCGCGAGATGCGGTACACGAGCGGGTTCGAGGGGGTCATCCCCTACATCGAGCGCAAGTTCGCCGAAGCCGAGTCCGACTCGCAGCGCCAGCGGTTCCAGGGGTACCTGCGCGAGGTCCCGTGCCCGGTGTGCGAGGGGACCCGGCTCAAGCCCGAGGTGCTCGCGGTCACGGTCAACGACCGCAGCATCGCAGACGTCACGGACATGTCCCTCGACAACGCGTACTCGTTCATGGACGATCTCACGCTCACCGACCGCGAAGCGCACATCGCCGCAGCGGTCCTGCGAGAGATCCGGGCGCGCCTCGAGTTCCTGCTCGAGGTCGGCCTGAACTACCTCACCCTGGCGCGCGGCGCCGGCGGCCTCTCCGGTGGTGAGGCACAGCGCATCCGCCTCGCCACGCAGATCGGTTCCGGTCTCACCGGCGTCCTGTACGTCCTCGACGAGCCGAGCATCGGGCTCCACCAGCGCGACAACCGCCGGCTCATCGACACACTGGTCAAGCTGAAGGACCTCGGCAACACCCTCATCGTCGTCGAGCACGACGAGGACACGATCCGCACGGCCGACTGGGTCGTCGACATCGGTCCGGGCGCGGGTGTGAACGGCGGCAACGTCGTGCACTCCGGCTCGTACGAGGGGCTCATCGAGAACCGCGAGTCGGTCACCGGCGACTACCTCGCCGGACGCCGCTCGATCGAGATGCCCGCGGAGCGCCGCAAGGTCAACCTCAAGCGCGCCATCACGGTGCAGGGGGCGCGTGCGAACAACCTCAAGTCGATCGACGCCGACTTCCCGCTCGGCGTCTTCACGGCGGTCACCGGGGTGAGCGGCTCCGGCAAGTCGACGCTGGTCAATGACATCCTGTACAAGGTGCTCGCGAACCAGCTCAACGGCGCGCGGCACATCGCCGGCAAGCACACCCGCGTGAAGGGTCTCGACCAACTCGACAAGGTCGTGCACGTCGACCAGGCGCCCATCGGTCGCACCCCGCGCTCGAACCCGGCGACGTACACGGGGGTGTTCGACCGCATCCGACAGCTCTTCGCCGAGACGCAGGAGGCGAAGACCCGCGGCTACCAGCCCGGCCGCTTCAGCTTCAACGTCAAGGGCGGACGCTGCGAGAACTGCGCAGGCGACGGCACGATCAAGATCGAGATGAACTTCCTGCCCGACGTCTACGTCGCCTGCGAAGTCTGCGGCGGTGCGCGGTACAACCGCGAGACGCTCCAGGTGCACTACAAGGGGAAGAACATCTCCGAGGTCCTCGACATGCCGATCAGTGAGGCCGCAGAGTTCTTCGAGCCGATCTCCGCGATCCACCGGTACATGGCGACGCTGGTCGACGTGGGCCTGGGCTACGTCCGCCTCGGACAGAGCGCCACCACGCTCTCCGGCGGCGAGGCGCAGCGCGTGAAGCTCGCGACCGAGCTGCAGCGTCGTTCGAACGGCCGCACCGTCTACGTGCTCGACGAGCCGACGACCGGGCTGCACTTCGAGGATGTCCGCAAGCTGCTCCTCGTGCTGCAGAGCCTGGTCGACAAGGGCAACACGGTCATCACGATCGAGCACAACCTCGACGTCATCAAGTCCGCAGACTGGGTCATCGACATGGGTCCCGAGGGCGGTTCCGGCGGTGGCACGGTGCTGGCCACCGGCACGCCGGAGCACGTGGCGACCGTGCCGGAGAGCCACACCGGTGTCTTCCTGCGCGAGATCTTCGACGCGCAGGACGCCCGTGTCGGCAAGCAGCAGGCGGTCGGCGCGCGCCAGGCGACCCAGAAGCAGGACCCGACCAAGCAGGGCACGGGCAAGCAGGGCACAGGCAAGCAGAAGGCGGGTGCTCGGTAGGTGGCGGACACCGTCCCGTGGCGTCCGAAGGCGGGGGAGATCCCGACCGACCCGGGCGTCTACCGATGGCGTGACGAGGCCGGTCGGGTGCTCTACGTCGGCAAGGCGAAGAACCTCCGCGCCCGGCTGAGCAACTACTTCGCCCCGCTGCCGACACTGCACGAGCGCACCCGGCGCATGGTGCTCACGGCCCGCAGCGTCGAGTGGACGACGGTCGGCTCCGAGATCGAGGCGCTCCAGCTGGAGTACACCTGGATCAAGGAGTTCGACCCGCCGTTCAACGTCAAGTTCCGCGACGACAAGTCGTACCCGTACATGGCGGTCACCCTCGGCGACGAAGCCCCGCGGGTGATGGTGACGCGCAACCGCAAGATCAAGGGTGCGAAGTACTTCGGTCCGTACCCGAAGATCTGGGCGGTGCACGACACCATCGACCTGATGATCAAGGTGTTCCCGATCCGCACCTGCTCGGACTCGTCGTACAAGAAGGCGATGCAAACCGGCCGACCGTGCTTCCCCGGGCAGATCGGCAAGTGTGGCGGCCCGTGCTCCCAGAAGGTCACGGTCGAGGAGCACCGTGCGCTCGTCGAGGAGTTCGTGCGGTTCATGAACTCGTACGACCGCCGGGTGATCACCGAACTCCGCCAGCGCATGGCGGCCTCGGCCGACGCGATGCAGTACGAGCAGGCCGCCAAGTACCGCGACCAGGTCGAGGCGCTCGAGGCCGTGCTCGAGAAGTCCGCCGTCGTGCTCCGCGACTCGGTCGACCTCGACCTGTTCGGCATCGCCGAGGACGAGCTCGCCGCCGCCGTGCAGCTGTTCTCCGTCCGTGGCGGCCGTATCCGCGGTGTGCGGGGGTGGGTGGTCGACAAGGAGCTCGACATCGCAACCGGCGACCTCGTCGAGCAGATCGTGCAGGGCGTGTACGTCACCGACGAGCCACCGCGTGAAGTCGTCGTCCCGGAGCTGCCGGAGGACGCCGAGGCGCTCCAGCAGTGGTTGAGCGGGCGCCGCGCCGGCCGTGGCACGAAGCTCAGCACCGCGCAGCGCGGTGACCGAGCCGGCTTGGCGCGGACCGCCGCCCAGAACGCCGGGCAGGCGCTCATGCTCTACAAGACCAAGCGCTCCGCCGACTACACCACCCGCGCCGCGGCGTTGGCGGACATCCAGGACGCTCTCGGCATGACCGAGGCCCCGCTCCGCATGGAGTGCTACGACATCTCGCATCTGCAGGGCACGAACGTGGTCGCATCGATGGTGGTGTTCGAGGACGGTCTGCCCCGCAAGGACCAGTACCGGCGGTACTCGATCGCCGAGACCACCGACGACACCGACAGCATGTACCAGGTGCTGTCGCGGCGTCTGGCCCGGCTGGACGAGGACGCCGAACTGCCCGACGTCCCCGACGTCACGACCGACCAGGTCGTCGAGGGCTCGAAGCCCACGAAGCGGTTCGCCTACCGGCCGCAGCTGCTCATCGTCGACGGGGGGCAACCCCAGGTGCAGGCCGCGAAACGCGCGATGGACGAGGCCGGGGTGCACGACATCGCCCTGGTCGGCATCGCCAAGCGCCTCGAGGAGCTCTGGCTGCCCGACGACGACTTCCCGGTGATCCTTCCCCGCAACTCCGAGGCGCTGTTCCTCATCCAGCGCATCCGCGACGAGGCCCACCGGTTCGCGATCACGCACCAGCGCTCCAAGCGGAAGCGTGACGTCCGTTCCCGGCTGTCGGAGATCCCCGGCCTCGGCCCGTCCCGCGTCAACGCGCTGCTGAAGCACTTCGGCTCCGTCGCCCGCCTGCGCGAGGCGACGGCGGAGCAGATCACCGAGGTGAACGGCATCGGTCCGGCAACCGCGGCCGCGGTCGTCTCCAAGCTGGCCCAGACTCCGACGAGCGCGCCGGCGACGAGCGCCTCGAGCGCACCCGAGCCGGACAGCGACGCGACCGCCGACAACGGGGGTGAGCCCGGAACGGACCCCGGAGGGCCGGTGCGGGTCCCCGAGGTGACCAGCGACGGTCCGCAGCGACCGTCGTGACGAACCCCGTGCCTCCAGAGCGAGACCGGGCGGTAGCCTGGTCCGGCAGCCGAGACCTCCCCGGGCGACGCGCCCGGGCCGCCACGACGGAGCCCACTCCCAGATGACCGACAGCGCCACAGCGACCACGCACGCGTCGCAGCACGACATCCTCATCGTCACCGGCATGTCCGGTGCCGGGCGTTCCACGGTCGGCAAGGCCTTGGAAGACCTCGGTTGGTACGTCGTCGACAACCTGCCGACGCAGATGCTGGCCCCGCTCACCGAGCTGGCAGACCGTGCGGGGGAGAAGATCCCGAAGATCGCGACCGTCGTCGACGTCCGCGGCGGTCGGTTCTTCACCGACCCGGAGCACGCGGTCGAGCAGGTCCGGTCGAGCACGTCTGCCCGGGTCCGCGTGCTCTTCCTCGAGGCGACCGACGCGGTCCTGGTACGCCGCTTCGAGCAGGTCCGTCGACCGCACCCGCTGCAGGGTGAGGACACGCTGCTCGACGGCATCGCGCGCGAGCGAGCCCGGCTCGCCGGGCTCCGCGAAGCATCCGACATGGTGATCGACACCTCGGACCTCAACATCCACCAGCTCGCGAACACCGTGATCGAGCAGTTCGCCGACGAGCACTTCGTGGGCGTGCAGGTCACGCTGATGAGCTTCGGGTTCAAGTACGGACTGCCCGCCGACGCGGACATGGTGGCCGATGTCCGGTTCCTCCCCAACCCTTACTGGCTGCCGGAACTCCGGCCGCACACCGGGCTGGACCAACCGGTCTCCGACTACGTGCTCGCCCAGGCCGGAGCCCGTCCGTTCGTCGATCGGTACGCCTCCGTGCTCGAGCCGGTGCTCGAGGGGTACCAGCGCGAGAACAAAAGACACGCTACGATCGCCATCGGCTGTACCGGCGGGAAGCACCGCTCGGTCGCCATCGTCGCCGAGTTGGCGAACCTCCTCCGCGGGATGCCAGGCGTCGCCGTGCGTGTGAAGAACCGAGATCTCGGCCGGGAGTGACCGTCCCTCCGGCCGCCTCCACGCCCGTGCCGCCGGATCTGCGGGAACCACCAGATGAACGTTAGGAATGATGCTGTGCCGTTGACTGCCGAGGTCAAGGACGAACTGGCCAGGGTCGCCGTGAACCGCAACACGGTCCGCGCCGCCGAACTGGCCACGATCCTCCGGTTCGCGGGTGGTCTGCACGTCATCTCGGGCCGCATCGCGGTCGAGGTCGAGCTCGACACCCGCATCATCGTGCACCGGGTCCGCAAGGACCTCGCCGAGCTGTACGGCGTGCGGAGCGAAGCGTCCGTGGGATCGTCCGCGTCGTCCCGTCGCGGGACCCGCTACCTGGTCCGCGTGCTCGAGGCGGGGGAGACCCTCGCACGCCAGACCGGCCTGATGGACGCGCGTCGCCGCCCGGTCCGTGGGCTGCCGAACCGGCTGACCACGGGCAACCGCGAGGACCTCGCCGCCATCTGGCGTGGCGCGTTCCTGGCCTCCGGCACACTGACCGACCCGGGTCGTGCGGCCGCGCTCGAGGTCACGTGCCCTGGCAACGAGGCCGCCATGGCCCTCGTCGGTGCAGCCTCCCGGCTCGGCGTCGCCGCGAAGGGCCGTGAGGTCCGCGGGGTGCACCGCGTCGTCATCCGCGATGGCGAGGCCATCGGCCAGATGCTCACCGTCATGGGCGCCGCACGCACCACCGCCGACTGGGAGGAGATGCGGCAGCGTCGCGAGGTCCGGGCCACCGCGAACCGGCTGGTCAACTTCGACGACGCGAACCTGCGTCGTTCCGCGCAGGCCGCAGTGGCTGCCTGCGCGCGGGTGGAGCGCGCGCTCGAGATCCTCGGCGACGAGGTCCCCGACCACCTCAAGTACGCCGGCGCGCTGCGCCTGGAGCACCGTGACGCCTCGCTCGACGAGCTCGGGCAGCACGCGGACCCACCCATGACGAAGGACGCGATCGCCGGCCGCATCCGCCGGCTCCTCGCGATGGCCGACAAGCGGGCCTCCGACCTCGGCATCCCGGGCACCGAGGCGAGCGTCCCGGAAGAGCTCGAAGGGGCCTGAGAGACGGGCTGTCGACCCTGCTGACGGGAGGCGCGGTGCCAGCTAGCACCGCGCCTCCCGTCCCTTCTGCGGCCACTCTCCGGCCCGTGTCCGGCCCCTCGGGGACCGTCCGGACGGACCGTCATCTCGCTCGGGCGCGCAGTGTCCGACTGCTAGGGTCGTTACGGCGACGTTACGGGGCGTATCGTCCACCACACGCGGGCCCGCCAGGGTACGCGACTCCCGAAAGCAGCGCCCCCTGGGCGCTCCACACCACCAGGAGATCCATTGACCGTCAAGATCGGTATCAACGGCTTCGGCCGAATCGGCCGTAACTTCTTCCGGGCCGCCCTCGCGAAGGGCTCCGACCTCGAGATCGTGGCGGTGAACGACCTCACCGACAACGCGTCGCTCGCCAACCTGCTCAAGTTCGATTCCATCACGGGCAAGCTCCCCGCGACCGTCGAGCTCGACGGCGACAACATCGTCGTCGACGGCAAGGCCATCAAGGTCCTCGCCGAGCGCGACCCCGCCAAGCTCCCCTGGGGCGAGCTGGGCGTCGACATCGTCATCGAGTCGACCGGTTTCTTCACCAAGGCTGCAGATGCGCAGAAGCACATCGACGCCGGCGCCAAGAAGGTCATCATCTCCGCTCCGGCCTCGGGTGACGACGTCACCATCGTGCTCGGCGTGAACGAGGGGCAGTACGACCCCGCGAACCACCACATCATCTCGAACGCGTCCTGCACGACGAACAGCCTCGCGCCGCTCGCAAAGGTGTTCCACGACAAGTTCGGCATCGAGCGCGGGCTCATGACGACGGTGCACGCCTACACCGCCGACCAGAACCTGCAGGACGGCCCGCACAAGGACCCCCGTCGTGCCCGTGCCGCCGCGCTGAACATCGTGCCGACCTCGACCGGTGCCGCGAAGGCCATCGGCCTCGTGCTCCCCGAGCTCGCCGGCAAGCTGGACGGCTTCGCCCTGCGCGTGCCGGTCCCCACCGGTTCCATCACCGACCTGACCCTCGAGACCAAGTCCGAGGTCACCGTCGACGAGATCAACGCCGCCTACAAGGAAGCAGCAGAGGGGCCCCTCAAGGGCATCCTGCTCTACAGCGAGGACCCGTTGGTGTCGACCGACATCACCACGGACCCGCACTCCTCGATCTACGACTCCGGCCTGACCAAGGTCATGGGCAGCCTCGTGAAGATCACCTCGTGGTACGACAACGAGTGGGGCTACTCGAACCGTCTCGTCGACCTCACCGAGTACGTGGGCGAGCGGCTCTAACACATGGCCCTCCGCACCCTCGAGGACCTCGGCGACCTCGCCGGCAAGCGCGTCGTCGTCCGTTGTGACCTGAACGTCCCGCTCAAGGACGGCGTGATCACGGACGACGGCCGCATCCGGGCGTCGTTGACGACCCTCAACACCCTCATCACCGCCGGCGCGAGCGTCATCGTGATCTCCCACCTGGGCCGCCCCGACGGGGAACCCAAGCCGGAGTTCTCGCTCGCACCCGTGGCCCAGCGGCTCTCCGAGCTGCTCGGGAAAGAGGTCACGTTCGTCGGCGAGACCGTCGGTGACGAGGCGACCGCTGCCGCCGAGGGCCTCGAGGACGGCGACGTCCTGCTGCTCGAGAACCTCCGGTTCAACCCGGAGGAGACCTCGAAGGACGCCGCCGAGCGCGGTGCCTTCGCGGACCGCATCGCCGCACTCGGAGACGCCTTCGTCTCCGACGGCTTCGGTGTCGTGCACCGCAAGCAGGCGTCGGTCTACGAGCTCGCGTCCGCGCTGCCCAGTGCGGCCGGTTCGCTCATCGAGACCGAACTCGGCGTCCTCGAGCGGCTGACCAAGGACCCGGAGCGCCCCTACACGGTGGTGCTCGGCGGCTCGAAGGTCAGCGACAAGCTCGGCGTCATCGACCACATCCTGCCGAAGGTCGACACCCTCTGCATCGGTGGCGGCATGCTCTTCACGTTCCTCGCGGCCCAGGGTCACGGAGTCGCGAAGTCCCTGCTCGAGGCCGATCAGCTCGACGTCGTCCGCGAGTACGTCTCGCGGGCGAAGGAACTCGGTGTGACCATCGACCTGCCGACCGACGTCGTGGTGGCCTCCGGTTTCGCGGCGGACGCGGACCACGAGACCGTCGCGGCCGACGCGATCGAGTCCTCGTCGTTCGGTGCCGACGGCATCGGCCTCGACATCGGCCCGGAGACCGCCGCTCGGTTCGCCGCGGCCGTCTCCGCGTCGAAGACCGTGTTCTGGAACGGCCCGATGGGTGTGTTCGAGTTCCCGGCTTTCGCCGCCGGCACGAAGACCGTCGCCCAGGCGCTGACCGAGGTCGACGGCCTCGGCGTCGTCGGTGGTGGCGACTCTGCAGCAGCCGTACGCTCGCTCGGCTTCTCGGACGACCGGTTCGGGCACATCTCCACGGGTGGCGGTGCGAGCCTCGAGTTCCTCGAGGGCAAGTCGCTCCCCGGTCTCGAGGCACTGGGGTGGTCCGCATGACCCGGACGCCGCTGATCGCTGGCAACTGGAAGATGAACCTGGATCACCTGCAGGCGATCGCCACGGTGCAGAAGCTCGCGTGGACGCTGAAGGACGCCCGGCACGACTTCGACGACGTCGAGGTCGCCGTCTTCCCGCCCTTCACCGACCTGCGGAGCGTGCAGACGCTCATCTCGGCCGACAAGCTGCCGATCCGCTTCGGCGCCCAGGACCTGTCGCAGTACGACTCCGGTGCCTACACGGGCGATGTCTCCGGTGCGTTCCTGGCGGCACTCGACGCCCAGTACGTGATCGTCGGACACTCCGAGCGGCGGACGCTGCACGGGGAGACCGACGAGGTCGTCGCCGCCAAGACGGCCGCGGCCGTCAAGCACGGGCTCGTGCCGGTGGTCTGCGTCGGCGAGACCGGTGAGCAGCGTGACGAGCGCGGCGCCGGCGTCGTGCCGGTCGAGCAGCTGCGTGTCGTGCTCGACGCGGTCAAGCCCGCCGAGTTCGTCGTGGCGTACGAACCCGTCTGGGCCATCGGCTCCGGTCAGGCCGCCACCGCCGAACAGGCACAGGACGAGTGCGCCGCCATCCGTCGCGGGATCGCAGCAGCCTGGGGTGACCAGGCCGCCGTCGATACCCGGGTGCTCTACGGTGGCTCGGTCAAGTCCAGCAACATCGCCGGGTTCCTCCGTGAGCCCGACATCGATGGCGCCCTCGTCGGCGGCGCATCGCTCGACGTGCAGGAGTTCGCGGCGATCGCCCGGTTCCGCCAGCACGTCGGGCTGTAGTCGACACCGGCTGCACTTCTGCACCACTCCCGTCCGTGTACCGGCCGTGCGCTGCGCGGCCGGTACACTGGTACGGCTGACTGACACGAAAGGTACGTCGTGGCGATACTCTCCGTCGTGCTGCAGGTCCTGCTCGCAATCACGAGCCTCCTGCTCACGCTCCTCATCCTGCTGCACAAGGGCCGCGGTGGTGGCCTCTCCGACATGTTCGGCGGCGGGGTGACGAGCAACCTCGGTGCGTCCGGCGTGGCCGAGCGCAACCTCAACCGCATCACGGTGATCCTCGGTCTGGTCTGGATCGTCTCCATCATCGTGCTCGGTCTCATCAACAAGTTCACGGCGGGGGTCTGATCCATGGCAAGCGGAGGCAGTGCAATCCGAGGGTCTCGCGTCGGCGCGGGCCCGATGGGAGAACAGGACCGCGGGGTCCAGGCAGAGCGGGTGGCGATCTCGTACTGGGACGCCCTCGGCAACGAGGTCGTGCGGTACTTCGCCGCGAACCTCCCCGACGAGGAGATCCCCGAGACGGTCGACTCGCCGTCGAGCGGTCTCCCGGCTGGGCGCGACAAGGAGAACCCTCCCGTGGTCTCCAAGACGGAGCCCTACAAGACGCACCTCGCGTACGTGAAGGAACGCCGCACCGAGGAAGAGGCAGCGCAGCTCCTCGAGGACGCGCTCCAGCAGCTCCGCGAGCGTCGTGGTACCGCGGCCAAGAAGGCCTAGCGAACACGCACTGACGAAGGCCCCCGCACCCATGGTGCCGGGGCCTTCGTGCGTGCGGGGGAGTGCCGGCAGTGCTCGGCGGCGGGTGCCTCGCTCGCCGAGTCGTCACAACACGCCGCGTGCGGTGCGCCGAGGTGGCGCGTTCTGTCGCCTGGGGCGTCCGCAGCAGACAGTTCGTGACCACTCGGCGTTGCAACGGCGGGGCGTCGGGACAGATCGGCGCACGCGATGGGCGCGACCACAGACGGACAGCAGGCCCGGTGCCAGCTGGCACCGGGCCTCCTGTCCGTCAGGAGCGCGCGTCTAGTACGTCGACGCGATCAGGTTCTCGGGGACGTCGCGAGCGGCGTCCTGGTCCACGAAGAAGACCGTGCGCTTGCGGCCCTGCACCCCGCCGACCGGCACGTCCTCGACGGACGCACCGGCCAGCGCGAGGCCGAGGACGGACGCCTTCTCGGCACCGGAGAGGATCACCCAGACGCGCTGCGAGGCGTTGATCACCGGGAAGGTGACCGTCAGACGCTGCGGTGGCGGCTTGGGGGAGTCGTCGACCGACACGACGGCACGGTCGGCGACGGTGAGCTGCGGGAACTCGGGGAACAGCGACGCAGTGTGACCGTCGGGGCCGACACCGAGCAACGTGATGTCGAAGCGAGGGGCGACGGCGCCCTCGGGTGCGGCGTCCTGCAGCTCGCGCTCGTACTGGGACGCAGCGGCCTCGATGTCGAGCCCACCGTCCGAGGCCGGCATCGGGTGGATGTTCGACGCCGGGATGTCGACGTGGTCGAAGAAGTCCGTCTGCGTTCCCGTGGTGTTGCGGTCGGCATCGTTCGCCGGGACCCAGCGCTCGTCGACCCACCAGACGTGCACTTTCGACCAGTCGACGCTCTCGCGCGCCGGCGACTGGCCGATCGCGGCGAGGACGAGCGACGACACCGAGCCACCGCTGATCGCGATGTCCGCACGCTCCTGCTCGTCGAGCACGTCGATGATCTTCGTGATGAAGCGTGCGGCGACCGAAGCGCCGAGGGCCTGCTTGTCCGGGTGCACGAGCACCCGCCGTTCGTTGGTCACGTGACTCCCGTGTTCGTGGCGGTCGGCCGGTCGTCCGACCGCCTTCGGTCCGGTCGGGCCGCCTGCACCAGACAGGCGGCCCGACCGTGTGGGGTGCGGATCAGCGGGCGATGGTCTCGCGCAGCTGGGGCACCCCGTGCTTGACGACGTCTCCGAAGAGGACGTCCGCGTCGAGTCTACGGAGTTCCTCGGCGAGGCAGTCGCGCAGGTTACGGCGTGGCAGCGACAGATCGTGCGTCGGTTGCCCGGGCATCGACAGCGTCGCGACGTCCACCAGGGATCGCTCGAGCTCGATGGTGCCGGACTCGCGCACGAGCTTGACACCGTGGATGCCGCTCGACCCCGTCGCACGCGGCGAGGTCACGACGGACACCGGGACCTCGAGCTGCAGCTGCAGCCAGGCCGCGAGCAGGATCGTCGACGGGCTGTCGGACGCACCGGAGACCTCCACCGCGGTGATCGGCTCGTACGGCGGCTGGTCGAGCGCCGCGGCGAGCTGGTTCCGCCAGAGGGTCAGACGGGTCCACGCGAAGTCGGTGTCACCAGGCACGTAGGACGCGCCGAGGGCCTCGATCGCTCCGTTCGGGTCCTTCTGCGCCGCGGCGTCGGTGATCCGGCGCTGGGCGATGCGGCCCAGGGCCGAGGCAGCGGGCTGTTCCGGAGCGGTCTGCGGCCACCACGCGACGACGGGGGCGTCGGGCAGCAGGAGGCCCGTGACCAGGCTCTCCTCGTCGGTCGCGGTCTCGCCGTACGCGCGCAGGACGATGACCTCGCTGGCCCCCGCATCGCTGCCGACGCGGATCTGGGCGTCGAGACGACCGGGGGACTTCGTGTCTCCGCTGTTCTTCGACACGATGATGACGCGCATCGGGTGCTCGCGGGACGCCTCGTTCGCTGCCTCGATCGCCTCTTCCTCGTGACCGAGTGCCGTCGAGATGATGAGGGTCAGCACCCGGCCGAGGGCGACGGCGCCGCCCTCCTCGCGGATGCGGACGAGCTTCTTCTGGATCCTCGACACCGTGGTGTTCGGCATGTCGATCTTCATGGACGCCTCCAGGTCCGACCGTCGCGCGCGAGCAGGGCATCGGCGGACGCCGGGCCCCACGTGCCGGGACGGTACTGCTCGGGCTGGCCCTGCGTGGCCCAGAACTCCTCGATCGGGTCGAGGATCTTCCAGGAGAGCTCGACCTCCTGGTGCCGCGGGAACAGCGGTGGGTCACCGAGGAGCACGTCGAGGATGAGTCGCTCGTACGCCTCGGGTGATGCTTCGGTGAACGCGTGGCCGTAGCCGAAGTCCATCGTCACGTCGCGCACCTGGGTGCCGACGCCGGGGACCTTCGAACCGAAGCGGAGCGTGACGCCTTCGTCCGGCTGGACGCGGATCACGAGCGCGTTCTGACCGAGCGGGGACTGCGAGTTGCCGTAGACGTCCTCCGGGACGCGCTTGAACACGATCGCGATCTCGGTGACTCTACGGCCCAGGCGCTTGCCGGCCCGCAGGTAGAACGGCACGCCCTGCCAGCGTCGGGTGGCGATGTCGAGCTTGATCGCTGCGTACGTCTCGGTGCCGGACTCGGGGTCCATGCCGCCTTCCTCGAGGAAGCCGAGCACCTTCTCGCCGCCCTGCCAGCCGCCCGCGTACTGCCCTCGGGCGGTCGCGGTCGACAGGTCCTCGGGCAGCCGCACGGCGGAGAGCACCTTCTCCTTCTCGGCGCGGAGGTCCGCGGCCTTGAAGGAGACCGGCTCCTCCATCGCGGTGAGTGCGAGGAGCTGCAGCAGGTGGTTCTGGATGACATCACGCGCCGCACCGATGCCGTCGTAGTACGCGGCACGTCCGGCGACGCCGATGTCCTCGGCCATGGTGATCTGCACGTGGTCGACGTAGTTCGAGTTCCAGATGGGTTCGTACATCTGGTTCGCGAACCGCAGGGTCAGGAGGTTCTGGACCGTCTCCTTGCCGAGGTAGTGGTCGATGCGGAACACGTCGTCGGGCGCGAACACGCTCTCGACGATGGCGTTCAGTTCACGCGCGGTGCGGAGATCGGAGCCGAAGGGCTTCTCGACGACCACGCGGCTCCAGGAGCCCTCGCGTTTCTCGGTCAGGCCGGACAGCTTGAGCTGCTCGGTGACGACCGGGAACATCTTCGGCGGGATGGACAGGTAGAACGCGTGGTTGCCGAGCGTGCCGCGTTCAGCGTCGAGGTCGTCGACGGTGCGCTTCAGTTCACGGAAGGCCTCGGGGTCGTCGAACGAGCCCTGCACGAAGCGGATGCCCTGTTCGAGCTGACGCCAGACGTCCTCGTCGAACGGGGTGCGCGAGTGCTCCTTGACCGCGTCGTGCACGAGCTGGGAGAAGTCTTGGTCCTCCCAGTCGCGCCGGGCGAAACCGACGAGCGCGAACCCCGGGGGAAGCAGCCCCCGGTTGGCCAGGTCGTAGACCGCGGGCATCAGCTTCTTGCGTGACAGGTCGCCCGTCACGCCGAAGATGATGAGCGTGCTCGGGCCCGCGATCCGGTTCAGTCGACGATCCGTCGGCAGCCGGAGCGGGTTGTGCTCCGGGGTGATTGCCACGGGTGACATGAGTCGGTGAACTCCTTCGAGAGTCAGTGGGAGACGGCGGACGCGATCGCCGCGGTGGCGGCGTGGACGTCCGACGTCGTGAGGGTGAGGACCGGCCGGCCGTGCTCGGCGAGGACACTCGCGTCGCCGGCGGCCTGTGCCTGGAGGAGCTGCCCGAACGTGAACGGCCGACCCGGGATGGCCAGGTCCTCCGCGCCGTCGGCCACGATCTGCAGGAACACTCCCGTGGCGGGGCCGCCCTTGTGGTACTGGCCGGTCGAGTGCAGGAACCGCGGCCCGTACCCGAAGGTGACGGGACGGCTCGTGCGCGCCGCGATCGCGTCGCGCAACGACTCGAGGTCGCGGCTCCCGGTGCGGTCGACGTACGCCTGGACCGACACGTACCCGGTCGGGTCCAGTGCGGACAGGAGGCCCGACACGGCTTCTGCGAGCGTCGTCCCGACCGTCAGTCCGGGCGTCGCGCGGACGGCGACGCCGTCCTCGGAGAACGCCGGCGCAACGGGCTCGGGGCGGTCCTCGAGCAGCGCCCGGGTCTCGACCTTGGCGGCCTCGACGTCGGGCTGGTCGAACGGGTTGATGCCGAGCAGTCGGCCGGCGACCGCGACCGCGTACTCCCAGACGAGGATCTGACCACCGAGCGTGCCGGTGATCTCCACCTCGCCCTCGGCGACGTGGCGCTCGTCCTCGCGCGATCCGACCAGGCGGATGACCTGGACGTCCGGCAGGCCGGCGGTGACCTCGGGGGAGTCCGCGTGGAGCACCACCGGCAGCAGCCCGCGGCCGTCCTTGCCGGTGGACTCCGCGACCAGCTGTTCGACCCAGTCGCCGAGACCGACGATGTGGGTGCCGTCCGGCACGATCGCGATCTTGTCGCGCAGCGGCTCGGTGCCGGCGAGGACCGCACCGAGCACGAGCCCGGGGTTCTCGTCGAGGTCCACCGAGAGCAGCGCCGAGATGGCGTCGGCCTCGTCGAGGAGCTCCGCGATGTCCGCGCCGGCGAGACCGGACGGCACGAGGCCGAAGGCGGTGAGCGCGGAGTAGCGGCCACCGACGGTCGGGTCGGCTGTGAAGACGCGGTAGCCGGCGTCGATCGCGATCGCCTCGAGCGCGGAACCCGGGTCGGTCACCACGACGATGCGGCGGGCCGGGTCGATGCCGGCGTCGCGGAATGCCTGCTCGTAGACACGGCGCTGCGAGTCGGTCTCCAGCGTGGAGCCGGACTTCGAGGACACGACGAGGACGGTGCGCTCGAGGTCGGTCGTGACGGCGGCCCGGACCTGCCCGGGGTCGGTCGAGTCGAGGACCGTGAGCGGGACACCGGCAGTGCGCGTGATGACCTCGGGGGCGAGCGACGAGCCGCCCATGCCGGCGAGGACGACGTGGTCGACCCCTTCGGCACGGAGCGACTCGCGCAACGCTGTCACCTCGGCGACGAGCGGGCGGGAGACCGAGACGGCCTCCACCCAGCCGAGGCGCTTCGACGCCTCGGCCTCGGCGTCGGTTCCCCACAGATCGGCGTCCTGGGCGGTGATGCCCGAGGCCACCAGGTCAGCGACGAGCCGCGGGACCACCTGTTCGATGGCCCGCGCGGCATCGCCACTGGCTGCGATGGAAACCGTCACTACTTGGCGCCCTCGAGCGCGTTCTTGACGGTGTCGACGAGCTCACCCCAGGAGACGTTGAACTTGTCCACGCCCTCCTTCTCGAGCAGCGCGACGACCTCGTCGTAGTCGATGCCCAGCGCGGCGAGCTGGTCGAGGACCTGCTGCGCGGCGTCGAACGTG
Source organism: Curtobacterium sp. VKM Ac-1376 (assembly GCF_015351025.1). GTDB lineage: Bacteria > Actinomycetota > Actinomycetes > Actinomycetales > Microbacteriaceae > Curtobacterium. The sequence continues at coordinate 137,228 of NZ_JADKRV010000005.1, forward strand.
CCGGCGATGGCGTCGCCGTGGATCTCGCCGTGATCGAAGGTGGCGTCGAGGGTCTTGCCCGGCATCGTGTTGACGGTGTTCGGGGCGGCGAGCTCGGTCACGTAGAGCGTGTCGGGGAGCGACGGGTCCTTGACACCGGTCGAGGCCCAGAGCGGACGCTGCGTGTTCGCACCGGACTCGAGCAGGCCGAGGGCACGCTCGGAGGCGAAGGCCTCGGTCCAGACCTGGTAGGCGAGCTGAGCGTTGGCGATGCCGGCCTTCGACTTGAGGGCCTTGGCCTCGTCGGTGCCCACTGCGTCCAGGCGCTTGTCGATCTCGGAGTCGACGCGCGACACGAAGAACGAGGCCACCGAGTGGATCTTCGAGAGGTCGTGGCCCGCGGCCTTGGCCTTCTCGAGGCCACCGAGGTACGCGTCGATGACGGCGCGGTAGCGCTCGAGCGAGAAGATCAGGGTGACGTTGACGGAGATGCCGGCACCGATGACCTCGGTGATGGCCTCGAGGCCCTCGACGGTCGCGGGGATCTTGATGAGGACGTTCTCGCGGCCGACCTTCTCGAACAGGAACTTGGCCTGCTCGATGGTCTTCGCGGTCTCGTGTGCCAGGCCCGGCTCGACCTCGATCGACACGCGGCCGTCGAAGCCGTTCGTCGAGTCGTAGATCGGCTTGAACAGGTCGGACGCGTTCGCGACGTCCTGCGTGGTGATCTCGAAGATCGCGTCGGTGAGCTCGGTGCCGGCGGCGGCGAGCTCCTTGACCTGGGCGTCGTAGCGCTCGCCCTTGGCGAGGGCCGAAGCGAAGATCGTCGGGTTCGTGGTCACGCCGACGACGTTCTTCTGCTCGATGAGCTCGTTCAGCTTGCCGGTCTCGAGGAGCTCGCGGGAGAGGTCGTCGAGCCAGATGCTCACGCCGACCGCGGAGAGGGCGGCGGTGGGGGTGGTGTCAGCCATGTGTTTCTCTTCTTCTTTCATCGACGGGTCCGTGGAGGACCGTGAGTCGGGGTTTCGGGGACGGGAGGCGCGGGGCGGAAGCGAGCCGGGCCTCCCGGAAGAAGGGCCGGATCCGGAAACCGGACCCGGCCCTCGAGGGATCAGGAAGCCGCGATCGATTCCTTCGCGGCGGCCACGACGTGCTCCGTCGTGAAGCCGAACTCCTTGAAGAGCGTCTGGTAGTCGGCCGAGGCACCGAAGTGCTCGATCGAGACGCTGCGGCCCTTGTCGCCGACGATGTCTCGCCAGCTCATGGCGATGCCGGCCTCGACGGACACCCGAGCGGTGACGCCCTTCGGCAGCACCTGCTCCTGGTACTCGGCGGACTGCTCGCGGAACCACTCGATGGACGGTGCGCTCACGACGCGGGCGTTGACGCCCTCGCCCTTGAGCTGCTCGCGGGCCTCGACGGCGATCTGGACCTCGGATCCGGTCGCGATGAGGATCACGTCCGGGGTGCCGTTCGGGGCCTCGGCCAGGACGTACGCACCCTTGGCGACGTTCTTCGCCGAAGCGAAGACCTCACCGGAGGCGTCACCCTCGCCACGCTCGAACACGGGGAGGTTCTGACGGCTCAGCGCGATGCCGGCCGGGCGGTCGGTGTGCTTGAGCATCTCGAGCCACGCGTACGCGACCTCGTTGGCGTCGGCGGGGCGGACCACGTCGAGACCTGGGATCGCACGGAGCGACGAGACCTGCTCGATCGGCTGGTGCGTCGGGCCGTCCTCGCCGAGGGCGATGGAGTCGTGGGTCCAGACGTAGATCGCCGGCGCCCCCATGAGCGCGGCGAGACGGACCGCCGGACGCATGTAGTCGCTGAAGATCAGGAACGTGCCACCGAACGGGCGGGTGTTCCCGTGCAGGACGATGCCGTTGAGGATCGAGCCCATGGCGTGCTCGCGGATGCCGAAGTGCAGCACGCGGCCGTACGGGTCGGTGCTCCACGTCGACGTCGAGGCCTCGGCCGGACCGAAGGACTTGGCGCCCTCGATCGTGGTGAGGTTCGACTCGGCGAGGTCGGCGGAACCTCCCCAGAACTCGGGCATCAGCGGCGCGATGGCGTTGATGACCTTGCCGGAAGCCGCACGGGTCGAAACGGCCTTGTCGGTCGGGAAGACGGGCAGCGCTGCCTCGAGGCCCTCGGGGAGCTCCTTCGACTGCATGCGGTCGAACAGCGCCTTCTTGTCGGCGTTGGCGGCGGCCCACGCGTCGAAGGACTTCTGCCACTCGGCGTGCTGCTCCTGGCCCTTGGCGACGGCACCACGGGTGTACTCGAGGACCTCGGGGGCGACCTCGAAGGTCTTCTCGGTGTCGAAACCGAGGATCTCCTTGAGGCCCTTGATCTCGTCGGCACCGAGAGCAGAACCGTGGATCTTGCCCGAGTTCTGCTTGGTCGGCGACGGCCAGCCGATGATCGTCTTGAGCACGATGAGCGACGGCTTGTCGGTGACCTGCTTGGCGGCCTCGATGGCGGCGTGGAGCGCTTCGACGTCCTCGGAGTACTCGCCGGTCTTCTTCCAGTCCACGATCTGGACGTGCCAGCCGAGGGCCTCGTAGCGGTCCGCGACGCTCTCGGAGAACGCGATGTCGGTGTTGTCCTCGATCGAGATCTGGTTCGAGTCGTAGAACGCGATCAGGTTGCCGAGCTGCTGACGACCGGCGAGGGAACCCGCCTCGTTCGTCACGCCCTCCTGCATGTCGCCGTCGCCGGCGATCACGTAGGTGAAGTGGTCGAAGGGCGACTCGCCGGCCGGGGTCTCCGGGTCGAACAGGCCACGCTCGAAGCGCTGCGCGTAGGCGAAGCCCACCGAGGACGCGAGGCCCTGGCCGAGCGGGCCGGTGGTGATCTCGACACCGTCGGTGTGGCCGTACTCCGGGTGACCCGGAGTCTTCGAGCCCCACTTGCGAAGGTGCTGCAGGTCGTCGAGCTCGAGGCCGTAGCCGTGCAGGTAGAACTGCACGTACTGGAGGATCGAGGCGTGCCCGGCGGAGAGGATGAAGCGGTCACGGCCGATCCAGGTGGAGTCGCTCGGGTCGCGACGCATCACCTTCTGGAAGAGCAGGTGGGCGAGCGGAGCGAGGCTCATCGCGGTGCCGGGGTGACCGTTGCCGGCGGCCTCGACCGAGTCGGCGGCGAGAACGCGGGCCGTGTCGACGGCCTTCCGGTCGATGGCGTCCCAGGTGAATTCAGCCACTTGGATGTTGACCCTTCTTGATGCGACATGTGCGAGGGCTCGTGCCATCGCACGGACATGTGGCCATCCCGGGGCCGAGTCGTGTCGCCGCCGAGCGGCGGCCGACCGGCTCATCGCGGCCGACATCATCGGGGCGCGCACTGCGGGAGGGCTTCTCCAGCATAGTGACCCGGCACTCAGAAGGGGTTCAGGTGACCCCCGATGTTCACGGGGACCGTCCGTCAGGAGGCGATCCGGGCGTGTCGAGAGCGTCCGGATCCCGCCGGGATGGCGGAGCGGGGCACCGTCGCGGCGCTTCCATCCCGTAAACTGGTCGCGACCCGTGGACATTCCGGGTCAGCGCATGCCCGGACGCCGTCGCAGTCGTCCACCGAGTGTGCGAGCTGATGCGAACAGACTGAGGTTCTCTTGCCGACTGCCACCGTGACCCGGCCCGACACCGATCGACCCAGATCGCCGCTGTCCCGCAAGGTCCGTGCGTACGTCTCGTTGACGAAACCGCGGGTGATGGAGCTGTTGCTCGTCACCACGGCGCCGACGATGTTCCTCGCCGAGCGGGGCGTTCCCGACCTGTGGCTCGTCTTCTGGACGCTGCTCGGCGGTGCCATGTCGGCCGGCTCGGCGTCGGCCTTCAACTGCTACATCGATCGTGACATCGACCGTCTGATGAAGCGCACGAGCGCCCGTCCGCTCGTCACCGGCGAGCTCTCCGACCGTGAGGCACTGGTGTTCTCGTGGGTGCTCGGCGTCCTGTCGACCGCGGTGCTCGGGTTCCTGGTGAACTGGCTCGCCGCGGCACTCAGCGTCGTCGCGATCGTGATCTACGTGTTCCTCTACACGCTGTGGCTCAAGCGCCGCACCCCGCAGAACATCGTCTGGGGCGGCTCGGCCGGGTGCATGCCCGTGCTCATCGGCTGGGCGGGTGTGACCGGGTCGCTGACCTGGACCCCGGTCATCCTGTTCATGGTGATCTTCCTCTGGACGCCGCCGCACTACTGGCCGCTCTCGATGAAGTACCGCGACGACTACGACGCTGCCGACGTCCCGATGCTCGCCGTGGTCCGCGGCCGCACCGTCGTCGGCCTGCAGGTCGTGCTCTACGCCTGGGCCACGCTCGTCTGCTCGCTGCTCCTGGTCCCCGTCGCGCACATGGGGCCGCTGTACACCGTGGTGGCACTGGCCGGGGGCATCTGGTTCGTCGTCGAGTCGCACCGCCTGTACTCGCGGGCTATCCAGCACGTCGAGCACGTGCAGCCGATGCGCGTGTTCCACAGCTCGATCACGTACCTGACGCTGCTGTTCATCGCGGTGGGCATCGACCCGCTGCTGCCGCAGGTCTTCACCTTCTGACGCGTGCGGCGGCGTCTCGACGCCGTCGTGCCGCCTCGCCGAGACGCCGCCGCATCCGGCGGCGTTCCGTGCGTCCGGGGGCGTCCCCGGGTGGTGCCGCCGGCGTCCTGTGCCGGGCACGGGGCGGCCTGGAGGCGCGGAGCGGGCCCGCCACGGGCCTCCCGTCCGGCGCGGCGGGCGTCGGCCGCGGGGCGGACGCGAGTGGCTGCGGACCGCGGGTGGCGCGGACGTGCAGCGACGGAGTGGATGTCGGACGACGTCGACGGTGCCGTTCCGCGTCGTCAGCGCCCGCTGGCCATGCCCACCGCAAAGGCGACACCCCACGAGTCGAACGACTCGTGGGGTGTCGGAGAACGGGTGTCGAGCGCGCGACGCGCCCGGGCGTCAGGCGTCGACGGGTTCCCGGACGGCACTTCGGCCCGCCGACGCCCGCGTCGACAGCACCACGGCCGTGACCGCTCCGACGAGGAGCCCGGCGAGCACCATGTGCGTGCCGACGAGTCCGACGGGGAGGCCGGTGCGTGCCTGGGTGAGCCCGACCGCGATCTGCAGGAACTCGACGACGAGCAGCATGAGCGGCCACTTGCTCGGTCGGCGCAGGCGGACGGCTCCGACGACGAGCACCAGTGTCAGCGCGAACAGGGCGTACGCGGGCCAGGCGTGTACGTGCTCCATCACCGCGGGGTCGAACCCGGTGCGGTGCAGGCTTCCGCCGTCCACCGCGGCGTCGGCTCCGGCGTGCGGGCCGCTGCCGGTGGTGAGGATGCCGACGAGCACGGTGACGACGACGGCGGCCACGGTCCCGCGGACGACGCCGGTGTACCAGCCGGGGACGAGGCGCTGGGCGGTGCGTGGGCCGTTCATCGTGCGGTAGACCAGGGCTGCGGTCACCGAGGTGAGCGCAGCGGAGACGACGAAGTGCAAGCCGACGACGAACGGGTTCAGGTTCGTCCAGACGCTCATGCCGCCGATGACCGCCTGCACCGGGATCGCGACGCCCTGAGCGAACGCGAGCCAGAAGAGTTCGGGGCGCGTGCGGAGCATCCGGACCACCGCGAGGAACATCGCGACGGCCACGATCACGAGCACGAATGTCAACAGCCGGTTGCCGAACTCGATGATGCCGTGGACCCCCATCTCGGGCGTCGAGACCAACGAATCCGCCGTGCACTTGGGCCAGGTGGGGCATCCGAGGCCCGAGGCGGTGAGGCGGACGAGGCCACCCGTACCGATGAGCACGACCTCGACCACGAAGGACGCCCACGCCAGTGCGACGACGCGTCGGTCGACCACGCGGGGGAGCGACCACCACCGTCCGGTCCGGAGATCCTGGCCGACTGGGGATCCGACGCGTGTCACGAGGGTGGTGCCTTCCTGTTGTTCCGTGCAGCGAACCTGTAGGATTCGAGGGTTCAGCAGCAGTCAAGTCTAGGCAGGCGCCGGCTCCGAATGAGCCGTGATCGCCGATCACTCCACGGACTGCGTGGAACCATTGTCGTTGCGAGGGAGCAGCACCGTGTCCGCCGTGCACATCAGCACCGTGTCGGCGGCCCGCGGTGGAATGGCGTCCAGACGCCACGGGTTCACACCTGAAGACGCTGTCCGCGAGAAGGAAACGAGGAGACCATGTCCGACGTGCTCATCGACCGTCCCGAGCTCGAAGGGCTCGGCCAATACGAGTTCGGCTGGTCCGACTCCGATTCGGCCGGATCCTCCGCCCGTCGTGGGATCTCTGAAGAGGTCGTCACCGACATCTCGAACCTCAAGAACGAGCCCGAGTGGATGCTGAAGAACCGCCTCAAGGGGCTGCAGCTCTTCGGCCGGAAGCCGATGCCGACCTGGGGTGCCGACCTCACGGGCATCGACTTCGACAACATCAAGTACTTCGTCCGCTCCACCGAGAAGCAGGCGCAGTCGTGGGAGGACCTCCCCGAGGACATCCGTGCGACGTACGAGAAGCTCGGAATCCCCGAGGCCGAGCGCCAGCGCCTCGTTGCCGGGGTCGCCGCGCAGTACGAGTCCGAGGTCGTCTACCACCAGATCCGCGAGGACCTGGAGCAGCAGGGCGTCATCTTCATGGACACCGACACGGCGCTCCGTGAGCACCCCGAGCTGTTCGAGGAGTACTTCGGGTCCGTGATCCCGGCGGGCGACAACAAGTTCGCCGCGCTGAACACGGCCGTGTGGTCCGGCGGCTCGTTCGTCTACGTCCCGAAGGGCGTGCACGTCGAGATCCCGCTGCAGGCCTACTTCCGGATCAACACCGAGAACATGGGTCAGTTCGAGCGGACGCTGATCATCGCGGACGAGGACTCCTACGTCCACTACATCGAAGGCTGCACCGCCCCGATCTACAAGTCGGACTCGCTGCACTCCGCCGTCGTCGAGATCATCGTGAAGAAGAACGCCCGCGTTCGGTACACGACGATCCAGAACTGGTCGAACAACGTCTACAACCTCGTGACCAAGCGTGCGATCGCGCACGAGGGCGCCACGATGGAGTGGATCGACGGCAACATCGGCTCCAAGGTGACGATGAAGTACCCGTCGATCTACCTCGCCGGTGAGCACGCCAAGGGCGAGACCCTGTCGGTGGCCTTCGCAGGCCCCGGGCAGCACCAGGACGCCGGCGCGAAGATGGTCCACATGGCGCCGTACACGACGTCGTCGATCGTCTCGAAGTCCATCGCCCGTGGTGGCGGACGTGCCGGGTACCGCGGCGAGGTCCGGGTCGACGCGACCGCGCACCACTCCGCGAACACCGTTCGTTGCGACGCGTTGCTCGTCGACACCATCAGCCGGAGCGACACGTACCCGGCCATCGACATCCGAGTCGACGACGTCCAGCTCGGGCACGAGGCCACGGTCTCGCGCGTGAGCGAGGAGCAGCTGTTCTACCTGATGTCCCGCGGCATGGCCGAGGACGAGGCGATGGCGATGATCGTCCGTGGCTTCATCGAGCCGATCGCCCGCGAGCTCCCGATGGAGTACGCGCTCGAACTCAACAAGCTCATCGAGATGAGCATGGAAGGATCCGTCGGCTAGATGTCCAGCACCACCCCTCCCCACATCGACCAGCCGATCGAGCCCGCTGCCGCAGCGCAGGGCGGCACCCAGCACGGCGCCGGAGCCCACTCCGACGGCGGCTGGGACACCCCTGAGACGAAGGTGCCGGTCCAGACCCGTTCCGAGCGCTTCCAGTCCGGCGACGTCGAGGCGTACCCGACGGTCACCGGCCGAGAGGTCAACTGGAAGTTCGCGCCCCTGGCGAAGCTCCAGCCACTCCTCGACGGCGGGCTCGACGGATCCGCCTACCCGTACCTCGCCCGCCAGTCCGAGGGTGCCGACGTCGAGTGGGGTCGCAGCGACGACCCCCGCGTCGGGACCGCCGGCCTGCCGGAGGACCGTGCCGCCGCCGCAGCCTGGACCGCACGCGACGCGGTGCTCGCGATCACCGTGAAGGCCACCGAGGCGAACGAGTTCATCACCATCACCCGGTCCGACTTCGGGTCGCAGCCCCGCGCGGCCCACACGGTCATCACGGCCGAGGCGCATGCACAGGGCATCGTCGTGCTCGACAACCGCGGCACCGCGCTCCTGAGCGAGAACGTCGAGATCGTCGTGCAGGACGGCGCCCGTCTCACGGTCGTGAGCCTGCAGGACTGGGACGACGACGCGGTGCACGTGTCCACGCACTTCGCCGAGGTCGGCCGCGACGCCTTCCTCAAGCACGTCGTGATCTCGCTCGGCGGCGACGTCATCCGCGTCAACCCCTCGACGCACCTCGGTGCACAGGGCGCCGACACCGAGATGTACGGCGTCTACTTCGCCGATGCCGGCCAGTACATCGAGCAGCAGGTCTACGTGAACCACGACGCGCCGAACACGCGCGGCCGGGTCAACTACAAGGGCGCGCTGCAGGGTCAGGGCGCGCACACCGTGTGGATCGGCGACGTGCTGATCGGCCGGGCGGGCGACGGGACCGACTCGTACGAGCAGAACCGCAACCTCGTGCTGACGGACGGTACCCGCGCCGACAGCATCCCGAACCTCGAGATCGAGACGGGGAACATCGAGGGTGCCGGGCACGCGAGTGCGACCGGCCGCTTCGACGACGAGCAGCTGTTCTACCTGCAGGCCCGCGGCATCCCCGAGGAAGAGGCTCGGCGGCTCGTCGTGCTTGGCTTCCTGGTCGAGGTCATCCAGAAGATCGGCGCACCCGAGCTCGAGGAGCGGCTCATCGCGGCGGTCGAGCAGGAACTCGCCGAGGGCCGTTCCGTCATCGCCGCGCCGGCGGAGGCCCACGCCTGATGCCCGAGAAGGTCTGCGCGGAAGCCGACATCGCGGTGGACAGTCCGATGCGGGTCGTCGTCGACGGCACGGCGGTCGCCATCGTGAAGGACTCGTCCGGAACGGTGCACGCGATCGGCGACACCTGCACGCACGGCGACATCTCCCTGGCCGAGGGGTTCGTCGAGGGTGACTCGCTCGAGTGCTGGGCCCACGGGTCCCGCTTCTCGCTGGCCACCGGCAAGCCGCAGAACTTCCCGGCCTACGAGCCCGTTCCGGTCTTCCGGGTCGAGGTTCGTGACGGCGACGTCTACGTGGACGTGCAGGACGTCGTCCCGGTCGACTGACCGGGATCCGGACGGGCCCCGGCCGGTCGAGCAACACACACACACTTCCCGCGGCTGACGCCGCACCACAGCTGCAACCGAAGGAACGCAATGTCCACTCTCGAAATCCGTGACCTCCAGGTCTCGATCGACACCGATCAGGGCGTCAAGGAGATCCTGAAGGGTGTCGACCTCACCATCAACGAGGGCGAGATCCACGCGATCATGGGGCCGAACGGCTCCGGCAAGTCCACGCTCGCGTACACGATCGCCGGTCACCCCCGGTACCACGTCGTCGGTGGGTCGATCACCCTCGACGGCGAGGACGTCCTCGCGATGAGCGTCGACGAGCGTGCCCGCGCGGGCATGTTCCTCGCGATGCAGTACCCGGTCGAGATCCCCGGCGTGACGGTGTCGAACTTCCTCCGCACCGCCAAGACGGCGATCGACGGTGAGGCCCCGGCTCTGCGCGGCTGGATCAAGGAGCTCCGCCAGTCGATGGCCGACCTCAAGATGGACTCGTCGTTCGCCGAGCGCAACGTCAACGAGGGCTTCTCCGGCGGCGAGAAGAAGCGCCACGAGATCATGCAGCTCGAGCTCCTCAAGCCGCGGTTCGCCGTGCTCGACGAAACCGACTCCGGTCTCGACGTCGACGCGCTGAAGATCGTGTCCGAGGGCGTCAACCGCGCGAAGGCCGCCACCGGCCTCGGCGTGCTGCTCATCACGCATTACACGCGTATCCTCCGCTACATCAAGCCGGACTTCGTGCACGTGTTCGTGGCGGGCAAGATCGCCGAGCAGGGCGGTCCGGAGCTCGCCGAACGCCTGGAGAACGAGGGGTACGACCGCTACGTGCAGGCTGCCGCCGCCGAGGTGCAGGCCTGATGATCGCGGCACTCGCTCCCGACAAGTTCGACGAGGTCGTGGAGGGCCTGAAGGAGGTCCAAGACCCGGAGCTCGGCGTGAACATCGTCGACCTCGGGCTCATCTACGACCTCGCCTGGGACGACGAGGCCAGTGCGCTGGTCATCAGCATGACGCTGACCAGCGCCGGCTGCCCCCTGACCGACGTCATCGAAGGCGACACGGCGAACGCCCTCGACGGCATCGTGGACGCCTTCCGCATCAACTGGGTCTGGATGCCGCCGTGGGGTCCGGAACGGATCACCGACGACGGACGCGAGATGATGCGCGCGCTCGGATTCGCGATCTAGTCGCGTTTCGTCGCGAACAGACGGACGGGAGGCACGGTGCCAGCTGGCACCGTGCCTCCCGTCCGTCTGTTCGCGCGCCACGCGCGGGGCGCGCCGCCGAGGTCGCGCGATCTGCCGCTTCCGACGCGCGCACGTGGCGTGTTGTGCGACCTCGGCGAACCGCCCGCGGCGTGTCTCGCCCCCTCGCCCCGACCTCGTGCTGACCTCGCCGAACCACCCCACCCGCGCCAGACGCGGAACGGCCCCGAACCGATGCGGTGCGGGGCCGTTCTCGTGCGGCGGGTCAGCGGCGACCGACGGCCTTCCACGCGAGGGGCAGGATGCCGGCGGCGATGAGGGCCTTGGCGATGCCGCCGATGATGAACGGGTACAGGCCGGCGGCGAGCACCGACTGCAGGTCGTTCGGGGCGCCGAGCTGGCCGAGCGCGACGGCCAGGTACGGCAGGCCGGTGACGAACGGGATCGCGCTGGCGAGCGTGAAGGCCACGGCTGCACGACCGACGCGGCGGTCCCAGTTGCGGCGCGCGAGCCAGCCCACGAGCCCCGCGGCGGGGATGAACCCGATGACGTAGCCGAAGCTCGGGAGGGCCAGGGCCTGCAGCCCACCCTGCAGGTCGGCGAAGAACGGGGCGCCGGCGAGTCCGGCCATCGCGTAGACGAGCAGCGAGAGCATTCCCCGGCGTGCTCCCAGGGTCGCACCGACCAGCACCACGGCGAGCGTCTGCCCGGTGATCGGGACCGGCCACATCGGTACCTCGAGCTGCGCCATCGCGGCGGTGAACAGGGCTCCACCCGCGACGAGGGCGGCGTCGGTGGCCAGCCCGTGCGTCCGCAGACGGTCGGCGAGGACTGCGCGGGGAGCGAACCCGGTGGCGTTCGTCATGGATTCTCCTAGAATGGACTGCTGGTCCCGTTTCGGAACCATCGGTCCCGTCAGCGTAGCGGTGCACCTCACGCACACACCGTTGTGCAAACCCACCAACTGATTGGACGTCCACTGTGCTTGCCGTGCACGAACTCGAGATCCGCGTCGGAGCTCGTCTCCTCATGGAGGACGTGTCCTTCCGTGTCGAGAAGGGTGACAAGATCGGACTCGTCGGCCGCAACGGTGCGGGGAAGACGACGATGACCAAGGCCCTCGCGGGCGAGACGCAGCCCACCGGCGGCAAGATCGAGCGCGGTGGTGAGATCGGGTACCTGCCGCAGGACCCCCGCTCCGGCGACCCGGAGGAGACCGCGCGCAAGCGCATCCTCGATGCCCGTGGGCTCGGTGAACTCGTGGAGGGCATCCGCCTCGCGACCCTCGACATGGCGAGTGACGACCCGGCCGTGGCCGAGAAGGCGATGCGGCGCTACAGCCGCCTCGACGACCAGTTCAACGCGCTCGGTGGCTACGCGGCCGAGGCCGAGGCGGCGTCGATCGCCTCGAACCTCAAGCTGCCGGACCGCATCCTCGACCAGCAGCTCAAGACGCTCTCGGGTGGTCAGCGCCGACGCATCGAGCTCGCGCGGATCCTGTTCTCGGACGCCGAGACGATGATCCTCGACGAGCCGACCAACCACCTCGACGCCGACTCGGTCGTGTGGCTCCGCGAGCACCTGAAGACCTACCCCGGCGGCGTCATCATCATCTCCCACGACGTGGAGCTCGTCGACGAGGTCGTGAACCGCGTCTTCTACCTGGACGCGAACCGCCAGACCATCGACATCTACAACATGGGCTGGAAGCTCTACCAGCGGCAGCGCGTCGCCGACGAGGACCGTCGTCGCAAGGAGCGGGCGGGCGCCGAGAAGAAGGCGGCGACGCTGAAGGACCAGGCCGCGCGCTTCGGTGCCAAGGCGTCCAAGGCCGCGGCCGCGCACCAGATGGTCGCGCGCGCCGACAAGCTGCTCGCGGGTCTCGAAGACGAGCGCGTCGCCGACCGGGTCGCGAAGATCCGCTTCCCGACGCCGGCTCCGTGTGGGCGTACTCCGCTGATGGCCGAGGGGCTGTCGAAGTCCTACGGGTCGCTCGAGATCTTCGCGGGTGTCGACCTGGCGATCGACCGCGGCTCGCGCGTCGTCATCCTCGGCTTCAACGGTGCGGGGAAGACGACGCTGCTGCGCATCCTGGCGGGTGCCGACCAGCCCGACACCGGCGAGATCCAGCCCGGGCACGGTCTGCGCATCGGGTACTACGCGCAGGAGCACGAGAACATCGACATCAACCGCACCGTCATCGAGAACATGGTGTCGGCGTCGACCGACCTCAACGAGACCGAGGCCCGCCGGGTGCTCGGGTCGTTCCTCTTCACCGGAGACGACGGCTACAAGAAGGCCGGCGTGCTGTCCGGTGGCGAGAAGACCCGCCTGTCGCTCGCGATGATCGTCGTCTCGGGCGCGAACGTCCTGCTGCTCGATGAGCCGACGAACAACCTGGACCCGGCATCGCGCGAGGAGATCCTCAGCGCCCTGGCCGGCTTCGAGGGGGCCGTCGTCCTGGTGTCGCACGACGCCGGTGCGGTCGAGGCGCTCAACCCCGAGCGGGTGCTGCTGCTGCCGGACGGTACCGAGGACCACTGGAACAAGGACTACGCGGAGCTCATCGAGCTCGCCTAGCTGCCTGCGAGACGCCGTCGTGTTCACGCGACGCCGCTGAGACACGAGCCGCCGCCGGATTCGGTGGCGGCTCGCGGACATGGGGGCGTGTCGCGGTGGCGACGGCGTCTTGCGCACTGTGGCCGCGGTGACAGACGGACGGGAGGCCCGTGGCGACGCCGCCACGGGCCTCCCGTCCGTTGTGGGGTCGCGTTCGCGTGCAGGTGAGACGCCGTCGTGTCGGCGGGACGCCCCGAAAGCGGCGAGACGCCGCCCGATTCGGCGGCGTCCTGTGCCGACGGCGGCGTTCTGCGAAGACGACGGCGTCTTCCGCAGGCCGCCAGCAGTCGCGTCAGCGGCGCGACGCGAGCAGGTCGTCCTCGATCTCGGCGTCGGTCTTCGGCTTCGCGTTCTTGCGACGCTCGCGCTCGAGGGCGCGCTCGCGCTCCTCCGGGTCGTCCTGGTTGAGGTTCCGGTGCTCCTGCACCATCACGTAGGCCAGGAACCCGAAGCCCCCGGCGGCGAACATGAACCACTGGATGAAGTAGCTGAGGTGCAGGCCGGTGTCCGCAGTGGGGCGCTCCCAGCCGAGCGGGCGTGCTTCGGAAGGGGCGGGGGACTCGGAGGCGAGCTGGCCGTACGCGCCGGTCCAGATCGGGTCGTCGACCTTGCTCGCGACGTCGGCAAGGGTGACGGACTGCACCTGATCGGTGTTCTTCGGATCGGACCGACCCGGGATCCTCGGTTCGTTCGGCTGCAGGCGGACGACGGCCGTGACCTGCCCGGACGGGGGAGCGGGGACGTGGTCCGGGGCGTCCTGCGCGTTGCCGGTCGGCACCCAGCCGCGGTCCACGATGAAGGCGCGGCCCTCCGCGGTGACCAGGGGGGTCAGGACCTCGAACCCGGGCTGGCCGTTGTGCACCCGGTTGCGGACGAGCAGCTGCGAGTCGACGTCGTAGCGACCGGTCACGGAGACGCGGAGCCACTCCTGCTCGTCTTGCCAGCTCGAGGCCTTCGGCAGCGCACGGTCGACCGGGACGGGGGCGTGGTCGTAGTTCTGCGCGACCTGCTCGTTCTGGCGCACCGCTTCGTTCCGGCGGTCCCACTGCCACATGCCGAAGAGCGCGCAGACGATCGCGAAGGCCACGGCGATGGCGAAGTAGCCGAGCCAGCGACGGCTGCGCACGAACCGCCAGCCGACGAAGGGCTCGTCGGGGCCGGGCCGCTGCGACGGAGCACCAGATTCGGCGGCGGCACGCTGCAGCCTGGCCGCGTGCCGCCGGCCGTACCGGGACTGCGGGTCGAAGTCCTGGGTCATCTGGCGGTGCCGGTGGAGCGCACCCCGACGTCGTTCTTCGGCACGGCGGAGGGGTCGCGCTCGTCGTCGAGGCGGTCGACGTCCTCGTGCATTCCGGTGACCCGCACCGGGAACGAGCGGGACCGCAGGTAGTCGGCGAGGAAGTCGCGGTGCGCCTCGCACGCCGCCCAGATCTTCACGCGGTCGATCGCGTGGATCCGGGGGTTCCGCCAGTTGACACGCCACCCGGCGGTCGAGGTGCATCCGGCGCGTGAGCACACGGGCGGGGATCCGGGTTCGGTCTGCAGGTCGAAGGTCGCGCCCATCAGCGGTGGCCCCACATCTTCGATCGGTCGCCGTTGCGCTGCCATTCGTCCTGGGCGTCCTGCGCCTGCTGGCGGAGCCGGGCCTGCTCGTCGCGGTAGGCCTGGGCCCTGGCGTCCTCCTGCTGTTCGCGGAGACGCGGGTCGACGGCGTCGTAGAGCTCGATGGAGCCAGCGGGCGAGATCATGTCGCTCTCGGTGCGGCTGCCGGCGTTCGCGATGACGACGGCGACCCAGGGGATCACCGCGGCGAGCACGACCGGGATGACCGCGAGCCACGAGTGCCAGATGGAGTAGATGAGGACGGCTGCGATGAACAGGACCACCCGGATCGCCATCTGCCACACGTAGCGGGACAGGCGGTGCGCCCGGTCCTGCTCCGGCGAGTCCGGGAGCGAGGTGATGCTCGTGTGCGTGCTCTTCATACAGATGGTCTCCGTCTACCCGTGGTCAAGCCTAATCCCGTGGGGCTGATCGTGGGTGCGCCGCGCGCGAACGGGTCGCGCGGTCCCCTCCGGTACGCTCGTCCGGGCGTGTCAGCCGGACCCTCGGCGACGCACCAGGACACCCCACCGAACGGAGCGACCATGAGCACCCCCCGTACCGTCCTCATCACCGGCGGCAACCGCGGCATCGGCCACGCCCTCGCCGAGCGGTTCGTCGCAGCCGGCCACCGGGTCGCGGTCACGTCGCGAAGTGGACAGGGGGGACCCGAGGGAGCGCTCACGGTGCAGGCCGACATCACCGACACGGCGTCGGTCGACGCGGCCTTCACCCGGGTCGAGGCCGAGCTCGGCCCGATCGAGGTGCTCGTCGCCAACGCAGGCATCACGAACGACCAGCTGCTGCTCCGCATGTCCGAGGACGACTTCACCAGCGTCGTCGACACGAACCTCACCGGCACCTTCCGCGTCGTCAAGCGCGCCACGAAGAACATGATGAAGGCGAAGTTCGGCCGGATCGTGCTCATGTCGAGCGTCGTCGGCGCCTACGGCCAGGTCGGCCAGGTCAACTACGCGTCCTCGAAGGCCGCCCTGGTCGGCATGGCCCGGTCGATCACCCGCGAACTCGGCTCGCGCGGCATCACCGCGAACGTGGTCGCCCCCGGCTTCATCCAGACGGACATGACCGCCGCGCTCTCCGACGAGCTGCAGGCCGAGTTCAAGAAGGCGATCCCGGCCGCCCGCTACGGCACCGTCGACGACGTCGCCGACGCCACGCTGTTCCTGGCGAGCGACGGCGCCGGGTACGTCTCCGGCGCGATCATCCCCGTCGACGGCGGCCTCGGGATGGGGCACTGACGACGGACGATCCGCAGAGTCCCAGCTGAGCCGGCGAGCGGTCAGCCCCGCAGCCCGAGCGTGGCGAGCACCGCCGACAGGTCGCGGTCCACGATCGCCAGGTCGGCCTGCTCGCGCACGCGCGGCTTCGCGTCGAACGCGACGGACAGTGCCGCGACGCGCATCATCTCGAGGTCGTTCGCACCGTCGCCGACCGCCACGGTGCGGCTCGCGTCGACGCCGTCCGCCTCGGCCCACTCGCGGAGCGCGACGGCCTTCGCGTGCGCGTCGACGACGTCGCCGAGCACGCGGCCGGTCAGCACGCCGTGGGTGACCTCGAGGCGGTTCGCACGGCAGTGGTTGAGTCCGAGCTGCTCGGCGAGGGGGTCGAGCACCTCGTGGAACCCGCCGGACACCACACCGACGGTGCCACCGGCGGCGTGCACGCCGCGGACGAGCTGGTCGGCGCCTCGCGTCACGCGAACCGCCTGCTGTGCGCGGGTGAACACGTCAGCCTGGAGGCCCGCCAGGGTCGCGACACGCTCCCGGAGGCTCTCGGCGAAGTCGATCTCCCCGCGCATGGCGTGCTCCGTGATCGCCGCGACCTGCGGCCGGGTGCCGGCGGCGTCCGCCAGCAGTTCGATCACCTCGTCCTCGAGGAGGGTGGAATCGGCATCGAGGACGACGAGGAAGCGGGGCACGCCCCCACGGTACCGACAGACGGAAGGGACGGCTGCGTCCGTGACGCGAGCCGTGCCTCCGGGCGGTCTGTCCGTCGCGGTGTCGACGTGACCGGCCGACGCTACGCGTCGACGCGGACGCCCTTGCCGACCACGGTGATGCCGGACTCGGTGACGGTGAAGCCGCGGGCCTCGTCCGCCTCGCGGTCGACGCCCACCCGCGCACCGGGCGCGAGGACGACGTCCTTGTCGAGGATGGCGCGGTTGACGACCGCGCCCGCGCCGATGGTGGCGCGCTCGAACACGATCGAGTCGAGCACCTGGGCGCCGGAGTCGATCGAGCACCACGGGCCGATCATGCTGCGCTCGACCTGCGCACCCGACACCAGGCAGCCGAGCGACACGAGCGAGTCGACCGTGGAGCCGGTGTTGCCGTTCGCGTCGCGGACGAACTTCGCCGGCGGCAGGTTCGTCTGCTGGTTGAAGATCGGCCAGTCCTGGTTGTACAGGTTGAAGACCGGCACGGGTGCGATCAGGTCCATGTGGGCGTCGAAGAACGAATCGATCGTCCCCACGTCACGCCAGTAGTACTTGTCGCGGTCGGTCGAGCCGGGGACCTCGTTGCGCTGCAGGTCGTAGACACCGGCGTCGCCCCGGTTCACGAAGTCGGGGACGATGTCGCCGCCCATGTCGTGGGCCGAGGTCTCGAGCTGGCCGTCACGCAGGACCGCGTCGACGAGGGCGTCGGCGTTGAACACGTAGTTGCCCATCGAAGCCAGGATCTCGCCGGGAGAGTCCGCGAGGCCGATGGCGTCCTTCGGCTTCTCGAGGAACGCGTCGATCTTGGTGGGGTCGTCCTCGGCCACCTGGATGACGCCGAACTGGTCGGCGAGGGCGATGGGCTGGCGGATCGCCGCGACCGTCGCACTGCGGCCGGAGGCGATGTGGGCCTCGACCATCTGGTGGAAGTCCATTCGGTACACGTGGTCGGCGCCGACGACGACGACGATGTCCGGGCGCTCGTCGCGCAGCAGGTTGAGCGACTGCAGGATCGCGTCGGCCGAGCCGGCGAACCAGCGCTTGCCGAGCCGCTGCTGCGCGGGGACCGACGCCACGTAGGAGCCGAGCAGCCCCTCCATGCGCCAGGTCTCGGCGACGTGCCGGTCGAGACTGTGCGACTTGTACTGGGTGAGGACGACGATCTTCTGCAGTCCGGAGTTGACCAGGTTCGACAGTGCGAAGTCGATGAGACGGAAGTTGCCGCCGAACGGGACGGCGGGCTTCGCGCGATCGGCCGTGAGCGGCATGAGTCGTTTGCCCTCGCCGCCGGCGAGCACGATGCCGAAGACCTTCTTTGGTGCCATGCCGCTCACAGTAGGCGTCAGCACTGGGAACCGGTTACGTTGATCCAGTGCGAGTCGATCTGCTGACCAGGGAGTATCCGCCGGAGGTCTACGGCGGAGCGGGTGTCCACGTGTCCGAACTCACCGCCGCGTTGCGGTCGGGGACGGACACGGAGGTCCGTGTCCGGGCCTTCGGGGCCTTCCGCGACGAACCCGACGTGTGGGCCTACCGGACACCGGACGGGCTCGGCCAGGCGAACGGTGCGCTGCAGGCGCTGGGCACCGACGTGGCCATCGCGGCCGACGTCGAGGGTGCCGACCTCGTGCACTCGCACACCTGGTACGCGAACTCGGCGGGCCGGATCGCGCAGCTGACCTACGGCATCCCCCACGTCGTGACCGCCCACAGCCTCGAGCCGCTGCGCCCATGGAAGGCCGAGCAGCTCGGCGGCGGGTACCGCCTGTCCAGCTGGATGGAGCGAGAGGCGTTCGAACACGCTGACGGCGTCATCGCCGTCTCGAAGGCGATGCGCGCGGACATCCTGCGCTCGTACCCGTCGATCGACCCGGCCGACGTGCACGTCGTCTACAACGGCATCGACATCGACGCGTGGAAGCCGACCGTCAACGAGGACGCCGTGCGTGCGCTCGGCATCGACCCGTCGCGCCCGAGCGTGGTGTTCGTCGGACGCATCACCCGTCAGAAGGGCCTGCCCTACCTGCTCCACGCGGTGGCGTCGCTGCCTGCGGAGGTGCAGATCGTGCTCTGCGCCGGCGCGCCGGACACACCGGAGATCCTCGCCGAGGTCACCGAGCTGGTCGAGGGTCTCCGCGCCGACCGTGAGGGAGTCGTCTGGATCGACCGGATGCTCGCGCACGAGGAGATCGTGAACGTGCTGTCGTCGGGCACCGTGTTCGTGTGCCCGTCGGTGTACGAGCCGCTCGGGATCGTGAACCTCGAGGCCATGGCGTGCGGGATCCCCGTCGTCGGCACCGGTACCGGGGGCATCCCCGAGGTCGTCGCCGACGGGCTCACGGGCCGCATCGTCCCGATCGACCAGGCCCAGGACGGTACCGGCACCCCGACCGACCCGGACCGCTTCGTGGCCGACCTCGCCGCGACCCTGGCCGAAGTGCTCGCCGACGAGGGGCTGGCGAAGCTCATGGGCCGGGCTGGACGGCTCCGCGTCGAGAGCGAGTTCACCTGGGACGCGATCGCCACGAGGACACGGCAGGTCTACGACCAGGTGCTCGGCCAGAACCCGTAGGCTGGTCCCATGCCCTCGGTCGTGCGCTTGTCAGACGTCTCGGTGGTCCGCAACGGGGCCACCATCCTCGACGCGATCTCGTGGGAGGTGCAGGACGACGAACGCTGGGTCGTGCTCGGTGCGAACGGCGCCGGCAAGACCACGCTGCTGCAGGTCGCCGGTGCCCAGACGTTCCCGACCTCGGGTGACGTCGAGGTGCTCGGCACCGAGCTCGGCGGCGCAGACCTGTTCGAGCTCCGCCCGCGCATCGGCTTCGCGTCGACGGCGCTGGCGCGCCGCATCCCGGTGACCGAGAAGGTCATCGACGTCGTGCTCACCGCGGCGTACTCGGTCACGGGGCGATGGAACGAGGAGTACGAGGAGCTCGACGTCCGCCGTGCGCAGCGCGTGCTCGAAGAGTGGGGTCTGGGGTCCTTCACCGACCGCACGTTCGGCGAGCTGAGCGACGGCGAGCAGAAGCGCGTCCAGATCGCCCGTGCCGTGATGACCGACCCGGAGATCCTGTTCCTGGACGAACCCGCCGCGTCGCTCGACCTCGGCGCGCGTGAAAGCCTCGTCCGCACGCTGGGCGGCTACGCCCAGAGCGCGGACTCGCCGGCCATCGTGATCGTCACCCACCACGTCGAGGAGATCCCGGCCGGGTTCACGCACGCTCTCGTGCTCTCCGAGGGCCACGTGCAGGCAGCCGGTCCGATCGACGAGGTCCTCACCGACCAGACCCTGACCGAGGCGTTCGGCATCGACCTCTCCGTCACCAAGGACGCCGGTCGGTACACGGCACGCGCCGCGTAACGCTGCGATCGCGCCGTCCGTCTGGTAACGTTGACGGCTGGCGCAAGCCGATGACTTCCCGCGCAGTTCGCGCAATCCCACCACCGCTATCGAGGAATCTCCATGAAGACCGACACCCACCCCGAGTACCGCGCCATCGTCTTCCGCGACCTGGCCTCCGGTGAGACGTTCCTGACGCGTTCGACCGCGAACAGCGACAAGACCATCGAGCTCGACGGTGCGACCTACCCGGTCATCGACGTCGAGATCTCCTCCGCGTCGCACCCGTTCTACACGGGCAAGCAGCGCATCCTCGACTCGGCCGGTCGCGTCGAGAAGTTCAACCAGCGCTTCAAGGGCTTCTCCAAGTAAGCAGTCCCCAGCACGACGGAACGGGCGGTCCTCCTTCGGGAGGACCGCCCGTTCCGTCGTGCTGGGATCCGGGATCGACCGCCAGGGACGAGCGGTCAGCGCGAGTCGTCGTCCACCGCCCGGGCCGCGAGCTCGATGATCTCCTGACCGGCCATGACCCCGACCGCCCCCGTGACGAGCAGGTTCGGCGCCGTCCACCCCGCCGCGTGCAACTCACCGTGCGCCGGCCGGATGGCGACGTCGGCGGCGGCGAGCATGTCCCGATCGAGGAGCGAGTCGCCGGCCGCGACGGTCATCGTCGACCCGACCCGTTCGGCGACGGCGGCCAGGGCTCGTTCCTTGCGGATCGCGACCGGCACGGCGTACAGCTTCCGACCCTGCAACGAAACAGTCCACCCGATGGCCAGGAGCGCTGCGGCGAGGTCGGTGACCGTGTGCTCCGGCAACGCTGCTCGGTCGACCACGGCGTAGGCGAAGAGTTCCTCCGCCCGATGGTTCCGGAGCAGGGCGGCGGCGGGCAGCTCGGCGAGCATGAGCTCCTCGGCGGCTTCCAGCGGTGCGGAGGTCGCGTCGATCTCGGCACGGAGCGATGCTGTCCAGGCGTCGTCCGGTCGACCGTCGTGCAGCAGGACGGCACCGTTGGTCGTGACCGCCCATCCGGCGGCGGGGAGCGGCAGTCGGATGCGGCGGTACTGCGCCACCGTCCTGGTGGTGACGGGGACGACCGTCGCGCGTTCGGCGAGGGCCGCGAGTGCGGTCTCCGCGGCCCGCGTCATGAACGACAGCGGTGTGTGCTGGTAGACCTCGGTCACGACGAGCGAGGGTGCCGATTCGTCTGGACCGTCGAGCAGCAGGGCCGCGGCCGAGTAGACGAGGGTGCGGTCGAGGTCGAACCCGACGACCGCGCTCACGAGACGTCCCCGTCAGCCGCTGGAGCGACCCGGCTGCCGAGCGGGTGGATGAGGCCCACGCAGCTGTAGGACAGGTCCGGACGGGTGACGACCGGCACGCCGCGCTCCCGAGCCAGTGCGACCACGTGCGCGATGTCGACGTCGTCGGGGTCGCGGACCAGGACCTGCCACGGGACCCGGCGGAGGAGCACCCGGGTGGTCTCGCCGACGCCCGGCTTGATGAGGTGCAGGTCGTCGATGCCGTACTCGGCCCCGATCACCTCGACCGTTCGCATGCCGCGCCAGTCGACGGCCCGCGCGTCGTCGGCGTCCGGCCCGGCCCGGTCGAGGGCAGCTGTGACGCGGTCGGCGATGGCGTCGAAGCGGTCCGCGATCGTGGCGACGAACGCGCGGGAGTGGTCGCGCGGAGCCAGCTGCCGGTACTGCTTCGCGCCGTGGAAGGTGTCGGCGGGGGTGAGCGTCGGGTTGAACACGGTGCGCGACACCAGCCCCGAGACGGTCGAGTTGAGGCAGGCCGACGGCACCAGGTAGTCATCGCGGGTGCCGTGCAGCGTCGTGCAGCCAGCCGGGTCCGCGAGGACCGCGAGGTCGTCCGGGAAGCGCGCGCCGTCGGACTCGGCGAAGCGGGCGAGCGCGTCGGTGAGCTCGCGCGTGATCGCCCCCTTGCCGGTCCAGCCGTCGACGAAGACCACCTGAGCGGGGTCGTGGTGGTCGGCGAGCCACCGGAGCGCGGTCTCGTCGATGCCGACGCCGCGCACGATGCTGGCGGTGTAGTGGTCGAGCTGGAGTCCGTGCCGCCGCTCGGCCCAGCGCCGCATCAGGATGCCGACGGGGGTACCGGCGCGCGCCAACGAGACGAGGACCGGACGCTCTCGGCGCTGCAGGACGAGCTCGGTGACGATGCCGACGGCCTCGGCGATGCGGTCGGCGGACCGGTCGAGAGCGTCCCGGTAGAGGGCCTCGTACGCATCCGACGGCACGTACTCGACGGGGAGCGACTCGGCGTAGTTCGCGCCCTCCAACTGGATCGCCCGCTCTCGGTCGGCGGTGTCTGCCTCCAGGGCGGCGTCGGCGAGGTCCTGCAGGAGCCACGTCACGTCGCCGGGTTCGTAGGAACCGAACGACGGACCGGTGAGCGGTCGGGGTGCGGTCCGGTCGGAGCCGGTGGCGAGCGGTGTGTCGACGAGGACGACGGCCGGTGCGGCCGTGGCGAGCGCCGCGAGGAGGCCGTCGTCTCCGTCGAGCAGAGCACGATCGGTCCCCGGCTCCGGCAGCACCACGATCGCGTCGAAGCCGCGCACGTTGTACGCGAACCGCTCGCCCGTCCCGTCCACGGTGGTGTCGTGCGACCGGAAGCGGATGCCGGACCGGATCGGCCAGGCCGGGTCGTCGAGCACCGCGACGGGGGAGCGCGTGGTGGTCGAGAAGCGGACGTCGGCGTCGCTGCGTCGCCGGAGCGCGTCCGCGACGACGAGCGGCGTGTGCATGTGCTCCTCGGTGCCGAGCACGAGGACGCGACGGGGGCCGCCGGCGGGAGCCTCGAGCGCGCCGAGGACGGCGAGGACGTCCTGCGCGGTTCCCTCGACGTCGGTGCGCGGCAGCCGCACCCGCTGTGCGGGTGTGCCGAAGCGGTCGACGGCGGTCGCCGGCGCGGCGGTGGTCGTGACGGTCTGCGGCCTGGAGGCGCGGGTCGGGCCCGAACCCGTCCTCCCGTCCGGCACACCGTTCGTTCCGCACCCGGTCGGCGCCACCGCGTGGGTCGCGACCACGTCGGCGGCCGCCGACGGCAGCCCGGCGGGGAGCACGGCGCGGCCGCGACCCAGGGCGACGACCGTGATCGGCGCGCCGATCTCGGTGGCGAGCTCCTCCGTCGCCGCGGTGTCCGCCGGGGACCGTAGGTCGATGAGGCTGGCGACGACCCAGCGGCGCTGGGGTGCGAGGGCGTGCAGTTCGCGGATGGTGGCGCGTGCGGTGGCGCCGGTGCTCAGTTCGTCGTCGACCAGCACGACCGTGCCACCGGCTGGCAGCCACTCCGGGTCGGACGGCAGGAGCCGGTGGGTGGTGGCGTGCGAGTGCGCCTCGTCGAAGCCCGCGGCGGGCACTGCACCGCTCGGGGCATGCCGTGTGGAGTGGAGGTACCGGGCGCCGAGCGACTCAGCGACGAGGGCCCCGAGGGCCGTCGCGGTCTCGGCGAACCCGAGGACGAGGGCGTCCGGGTGCTCGGGACGACCGGCGGCGAGGTCGGTGCGGAGCGTGGTGGCCGCGCGGTGCGCGGCGCTGGTCGCGGTTGCCTGGCCGAGGCGGTCCTGGTCGCCCGCGGTCGCGTCGCGGACGACGCGTTCGAGTCGGGCTGCCGTCCGGGCGTCCCAGCGCGCACCCCCGTCGAGCGCGTCCGCTGTCAGCGCACCGAGCGCTTCGCCGGCCGCGAGCGCGACGGCGGGGACGGTCGGCAGGTGCTTCGCGAGGACGGTCGACACGAGCAGGTGCGCGCGCTTCGGGTTCCGACGCAGCGCGATCCGGGCGAGGACGCCGAGCGGGACGGCCGCAGAGCTCGTCGCGCGAGCGTCGTCAAGGGTGACACCGAGGTCGCCGGCCGTTGGTGGGGGCACGGTCACGTGAGGCTCCGTTCGAGCACGTCGACGAAGGTGACGTCGGGGTTGGCGACCCCGAACGCTCGGGCGCGCAGTACCGTGCGCACCGCCCAGTCGTGGTGCGGCTTCATCTCGTTCATCTTGTTGCCGTAGCGCGAGGCGGCGACACCGCCGGCGACGTTCGCGAGCACGTCGCTCGCGTCCGAGAACTCCTCGTCGCTGACGACGGACATCGCGTGGACGAGCGGCACGTGCCGCGGGTGGATCACGGTCTTGCCGGTCAGACCGTTCGCGCGGTCCAGGGTGACCTCGCGGAGGAGCCCGTCGAAGCCCTCGAGGAGGAGCTGCCGGCGGAGCGCGAGATCCCCGGCGACCTCGAACGGCGTGGCGCGCAACTGCGTCCGGAAGACCCGGCCGGCATCGGGGTAGTGCTCCCACACCGGCCCGCTGACCAGGAAGCCGTCGCGGGCACGGCCGAGGACGTTCACCACGTCGCCGATCACCGACGCGAGGACCTGGACGTCGTACGCGGTGAGGTGCGACGGCCGGCGCAGCCCGAACACGCTGGACAGGTCGGTGGCACCGATGCGCAGCGCCAGCACGTCGCGCCGGCGGGCGATCAGCAGGTCGCGGAGAGCGGCGAGGGCCTCCGTGCGGGTCTCCCGGTGCATGATCGAGGGGGACTCGAGGATGGGCATCACCAGGATCCGGCGATGCCCGGAACGGCCTGCGTTCAGGTCGTCGAGGACGTCGAAGTACCGCGAGCCGCTGTCCGGGGCGTCCTCGAACTTCGGCAGGACGAAGCCGCTCAGCACGTCCAGCGCGCGGTCACCGAAGCGTTCGGCGAGCCGACGGAGGTGCCCGGGGTCGCGAACCCGCACGAAGAGCTGGGGGAGCGTGTCATCATCATCGGCGGCGCCGGCGGCCAGGCTGCGGAGGGCATCACCGACCTGCTGCTCGGCGAGGGGGAGGTCGGTGTCGGCCACGGAGTCCTCGAGGCAGAGCACGATCGAGCCGGCACCGAGCGCGGTCTGCCGCTGGACGTCACGCACGAGGTCGGGCCGGATGCCCGGCGTGTAGAGGGTGGCGCCGAGCGCAACGGCCCGGAGGTCTTGGTCGCTGCCGCGGTGGACGTCCTCCGGCGGGTGCAGGAAGAGGTCCTGGCCGTCGAGCCGAGCGAAGTGGCGCATGATCAGGTTCCCGGTGTCGGAGCGGACAGGACGAACCCGAAGGCGGCGAAGACGTCACCGTCGTGGGTCGACCGGGGGAACGGCTCCGCCCGGAGTTCGAGCTCGCCGTCGATGACGGACAGGGCGAGCACGGTCATGGTGCCGGGGCCGCCCTCGGCGACCGCGAAGGTGGTGCCGTCGTGCAGCGCGACCACGAGCCGCTCGGGGCCGCGCGCCATGAACAGGGCACGACGGAGCACCCGGACGTGTCGGAGTGCGACGAGTGCGACGCCCTCGTCGAACCCGACGAGGGGTCGGTTTCCGGCGGTCACCACCGTCCGGCCCGCCTCGGCGCCGTCGGCGGTCGTCGCGCCGACGGTGAAGTCCACCGACTCCCACGCAGCACTGGTGCAGCCGGAGAGGGCGAGCGCGCCCACGGCCGAGCGCCGACGGTCCACGCGGACGATCGGGGCGTCCGGACCGAGGACCCTGACGGTCCGCGGATCGGGCGCTGGGAACGGGCGGATCCGGCGTGCGCGTTCGGCGCGGCGTCGGAGGACGCGTTCCGAGGGGCCGCTGGCCCGAGGTGGTGGCGGGGCCGGCGCGGGGGCGGGCTGCGGTGCCGGACTCGCCGGTGCTGGCGCCCGTACCGGCACCGGCGCCGGTGCCGGTGCTGCTGCCCGTGCTGGGCGCGGACGGCGACGGAGGTAGGGGTGACCGGAGGTCATCGGGCCCGGCCGATACCGTGGTCCGTCCGGAGCCCGGTCAGCCCGGTGGTGTAGCCCTGACCGACCGCGCGGAACTTCCACTCGGCCCGATGCCGGTAGAGCTCACCGAGGATCACGGCGTCGATCGTGTGGTTGCGCTCGGAGGGCAGCGGGAACTGCACGAGCTCACGGCCGTCGGGGGCGCTCACACGGATCGTCATCGACCGGACCGAGCCGAGGTCGCGGGGCGAGCGGGGATCGGGATCGAGGTAGACCGCGAAGACGATCTTGTCGACGACGTCCGGCACGCTCACCAGGTCGACGTCGATCTCCTCATGGTCGGAATCGTCGAGGTAGCGCACGGAGGAGTCGGCGCTCTCGATCTGGTTGAAGAACACCAGGTCGTCATCGGAGAGCACCCGGCCCTCGGCGTCGCACACGATGGCGACGGGGACGAGCTCGGCGGAGGGTCCACGGCTTGCGATCTGGTCCCAGGCGATACCGACGACCACGGCATCGAGCCCGGGGTTCTCCGCCGTGAGCGCCGCGTTCGCGCCCGGGACGAGCCGTCCGGTCACGAGTCTGCTCCGCCGAGTCGGAGGCCGGGGTCGCCGTCCCCCAGGCGGTCTCGGAGGAACCGGCCGTGCGTCGACAGTTCTGCGATGGCTCCGCTCCTGATCTGTTCGTGCATGTCGTCCACGGTCTCGGCGACGACGTCCAGCTGCTCGGCGAGCGTGCGGGTCGCAGCGCTGTCCTCGGTGCGGTCCTCCGGCGGGAGTGAGCGGTAGGTGCGGACCGGCGACGGCACGTAGTCGTCGACGATCGCCTGGAACAGGTACCGCTGCTCGGTGGAGGCACCGCGCGCGACGACGGTGTCGGCCGCTTCGCGGAGCAGGTCCTCGACGTGCCGGATCCGCGAGGACACGACCGTCGGGAGCTCGGCACCCGCCGCACGGACCAGCGCACGGAGGTCGTCGAGACCAGCCGAGGCTGCGTGGTCGTCCGCCGGCCCGCCTGCACCGCGGACGTCGATCCGCGCCGCGGCCGCGGCCGCGACCGAGGACGGGGTGGTGATGGTCGAATCCGGTTCGCGGTCGTCGTCGCGGCCGAACAGCGCGCGCAGACGATCACGCACTGCGGTCGACCGTCCGGATCATCGGCTGATCGAGCGCGGGTCGTCGTCGGTCTGCCGCGCGCGCTCCAGGTAGGGCTTGGCGCGCTGGATGCCGGATTCGAGCGCGGAGACGGTCGACGCCATGTTCTGCGCGGCCTCGGAGCGGAACGAGTCGATGGCGTCCATCGTCTGGAAGACGTTGTCGAACGCCCGCTGCAGGGTCTCGACACTGACGCCCGAGTTGGTCGCCTGCTGGTGGATGCGCGTGGTCTGGTCGCGGAGCATCTCGCTCGTCTGCAGGATCATGGCGTTGGTCGTGTTGTTGACCGCGTCGATCTGGTCGAGCACCATCTTCTGGTTCGCGAGCGCCTGCGCGACCACGACGGCCGTGCGGAGCGCGGCGATGGTGGTGGTCCGCGCGCGCTCCACGCCCTTGATGAGCTCGGTGTTGTTCTTGCGGACCAGGTCCATCGCCAGGTACCCCTGCACCGAGACGGCGAGCTGCGTGA
Source organism: Curtobacterium sp. VKM Ac-1376 (assembly GCF_015351025.1). GTDB lineage: Bacteria > Actinomycetota > Actinomycetes > Actinomycetales > Microbacteriaceae > Curtobacterium. The sequence goes on from NZ_JADKRV010000005.1 coordinate 164,504, forward strand.
GGATGTCCTGGTGGCGCTGCCGCACCGGGAAGAGCACGTCGGACTCGAGCTTCTGTGCCTCGTCCGTGCGACCGGAGTTCCGGAGCCCTTCGACCTTCGTCACCGTCGCCGCGTCGAGTGCCTTCGCGAACACGGCGTACTCGCTCAGCTGCTGCATGGTCTCCCACAGCTGCACCTTCTCGTCAGCGAGCGTGGCGTTGTCCTTGCGGAGCTCGTCCTGACCGGCCATCAGCGACTTGATGATGTGGTCGAGCTGGGTCTGCGCGGACTCGTACCGCTGGAAGTACTTGGCGAGCTTGTTGCCACCCGGGATGAGCCCGAGGATCTTCCGGCCGGTGCTGAGGTCGGCCTGGTTCGGCGTCAGGTCCTCCACCGTCGACCGGAGTTCGCCGAGCGTCGTCGCCACCTTGACCTGGGCGCCGTCCCCGGTGCGCTTGGCACCCGCCACCGACGTCTGCGACCGCTCGAGCATGCGCGACGAGAACCCGCCGGACCGCGCGATCTCCGTGCCGGCGATCGTGGTGATCCCGTCGACCTTCTCCGTGAACGCCGGCGACCTCGGATCGAGCGAGGCGACCTCATCCACGAACTGTCGCGCCTGCTCGGCGATCTGGGACTGCCGATCGGGGTCGACCGGCACCATCCCGGGCGCGTCGTCGGGGGTCACGACCTCGGCGGACTCGGCGGGACGGAGGACGAGTGCGTCCTCGGACGGGTCGGTCGGTTCCGGCGGAGCGAGCGGTCCGGGCATCGGTGGGTCTCCTGGTCTGGGGCGGGTGCGGTGGTGGACGGGCCGGATCAGCCGAGCTGGACGCCGAAGTCGGTCGCGATGCCGGCGAGGCCCGTGGTGTAGCCCTGCCCGACCGCGCGGAACTTCCACTCGGCGCCGTTGCGGTAGATCTCCGAGAAGATCATCGCGGTCTCCGGCGCGGCGTCCTCGGAGAGGTCGAACCGCACGATCTCGGTGCCGTCCTGGTCGAGCACGCGGGAGTAGGCGCTGCGCACCTGGCCGAAGTTCTGACGGCGTGCCTCGCCCTGGTCGATCGACACGACGATGACGACACGGTCGACCTCCGCTGGCAGGGTCTGCAGGTCGATGACGATCTGTTCGTCGTCGCCCTCGCCCTGGCCGGTGCGGTTGTCGCCCTTGTGCTCGACCGAGCCGTCGGAGCTGCGTGGCTGGTTGTAGAAGATGAAGTCCGAGTCGGAGCGCACCTTGCCGTTCGCACCGATCAGGAGCGCTGAGGCGTCCAGGTCGAACTGCTCACCGGAAGTGGTGCGCGGGTCCCAGCCCAGGCCGACGGTCGCGACGGTGAGTCCGGGGCTGGTCTTGGTGAGCGAGAGGTTGTTGCCCTTCGCGAGGGAGAGGCCTGCCATGATCGGTCCTTTCGGTTGGGGGAAAGCGGTCAGTCGAGGACGACGCCGTAGTCGGTCGCCACGCCGAGGAGGCCCGTGGCGTAGCCCTGGCCGACCGCGCGGAACTTCCACTCGCTGCCGTACCGGTAGATCTCGGAGAAGATCATGCCGGTCTCGGAAGCGGCGTCCTCTGTCAGGTCGAACCGCACGACCTCGTTGCCGGTCTCGTCGTTCACGACACGGCAGAACGCGCCGCGGACCTGCCCGAAGTTCTGGCGGCGAGCGTCGGCCTGGTCGATCGTGACGACGATGACGACGCGTTCGACGTCGGCAGCGACGCGATCGAGGTCGATGAGGATCTGCTCGTCGTCACCCTCGCCCTCACCGGTGCGGTTGTCGCCCTGGTGCACGACGGAACCGTCGGCGGACGCGAGCTGGTTGTAGAAGATGAAGTCGTCGTTCGACCGGACCTTGCCGGTCGCGGCGACCAGCAGCGCTGAGGCGTCGAGGTCGAACTGCTCGCCGGCCGTCGTACGAGGATCCCAGCCCAGTCCGATCATGGCGCGGCTGAGGGTCGGGTCCGTCTTCGTGAGCGAGAGGTTGGTGCCCTTGGACAGGGAGAGCGAAGCCATCAGGAGTTCTCCGTTCGGGTGATCAGAGTGCAGCGGTCGCCGGGGCGACCAGGTCCTGCACGGTGCGACCGTTCGCGCGCTCACCGATCGCCGTGAACGTCCATCCTGCTCCGGTCCGTGCGACCTTCGCCATCACCATCGCGGTGTGGGTGCCGGACTCGGTCAGCTGGTAGCGGACGACCTCGGGAGAACCGGCCGTCGAGTCGTCGACGACTCGACAGAACGCGTTCTGCACGTTGTCGAACGTCTGCCGGCTGTAGCTGCTGATCACGAAGACGATCTGGGCCACGGTGCTGTGCACCGCGCCGAGGTCGATCCGGATGGTCTCGTCGTCGCCGTCGCCGGCACCGGTGAGGTTGTCACCGGTGTGCTGTGCCGAGCCGTCCTTGCTGCGGAGCTGGTTGAACCAGACGTAGTCGACCGCGGTGCCCTGGGCATCGAAGAAGATCGCCGATGCGTCGAGGTCGACCTCGGCCTCTTTCCGGCCGCCGAACAGGCCGCGCTTCGCCGCGACGGCGTCCCAGCCGAGGCCGAGCCGGACGCGCGACAGTGCGCTGCCGTCGGACTTCGTCAGGGAGAGTGCCTGACCCTTCTGGAGGCTGAGACCCATGGGAGAACCTTTCGTGGTGGTGGTGGTGTGTCGTGACCCGGTCGCCGCTCAGCGGGAGAGGACGGACGGCTCGGGGCGTTCGTCGGCGTGCGTCTTCCGACGGTTGCGGACGACCGAGGAGATGAACGCGGCCAGGATGAAGACCACGCCGATCAGGCCGGTGACGATCTCGTTGACCTCGGTCGTGATGGTCACGAGCAGGATCACGGCGAGCGCGCCGATCGCCCAGTGCGCGCCGTGGTCGAGGTACTCGAACTCGTCGAGCGTGCCCTGACGGACGAAGAACACCGTCAGCGATCGGACGAACATTGCACCGATCAGTCCCAGGCCGAGCGCGATGATGATCGGGTCGGCGGTGATCGCGAAGGCGCCGATGACCCCGTCGAAGGAGAACGACGCGTCGATGACCTCGAGGTAGAGGAAGAGCAGGAACGCGGCGCGCCCGGTGACTTGGCCCAACCGGCGCTTCCCGGCGATGCGACCAGCCTCGGCGACCATCTCGTCGGCGCTGTCGAGGGAGTTCCCGTCGTCGTCGGGGTCACCGACGTCGAACAGACCGCCGAGGCCCGTGACCAGGAAGTAGGTCACGAGGCCGGCGATGCCCGAGACGAGCACGATCGCCTGGTGGTCGCCCGAGGTGGCCCCGAACAGGGCGAGCAGCGCGAGGGCGACGATGACGTTCACCATCGGCAGGCGGCCGACGAAGTGCAGCGGGCGCTCGAGCCACTTGAGCCAGAGGATGTCGCGGTCCTCGAACATGAAGTCGAGGAAGATCATGAGCAGGAACATCCCGCCGAACGCGGCGATCTGCGGGTGCGCCTCGTGGAGCAGGTAGGCGTACGTGCCGGGCTCCTCGATCGAGCCCTTCTCAAGCGCGAGCTGGATCGACTCGACCGGGCTGAGGTGCGCGGTGACGGCGACGATGAGCAGCGGGAAGAGGACGCGCATGCCGAAGACGGCGATGACGATGCCGACCGTCAGGAACATCTTCTGCCAGAACGGGCTCATCCGTTCGAGGATGCGGGCGTTCACCACGGCGTTGTCGAAGCTGAGGCTGATCTCGAGCACGCCGAGGATCAGCGTGATGACGACAGCGCTCCAGCTGCCGTAGATCAGCGCGGTTGCGAGGGCGAGGACGGTGATCACGAGGGACCACCCGAAGGTCTTCAAGAACACGTGTGACGATCTCCCGTTGTGCTTCAGCCAGCAGCGTTGCGGGACTGATGCGTGGATCGGCCCCCAACGCGAGATGCTACATGCTCCCGCTGGCGTTCCGGTGGGGCCAGCGGCCGTCAGCGGTGAAGGACGGGTCGCGCTTCTTGCGCATGTACTCCTGGAACGAGTTGGCCTGCTCTGCGCACCAGCCGATCTGCTTGCGGTGGAGTTCCTCGGCGGAGACGCCGAGTTCGTCCTGGTACTTGCCGGCGATGGCCTGTGCGACTCGTCCGGCAGCGATGGCGTCCGCACCGGCGTCGTGCGCGTCGTCGAGGGTGACGCCGTAGAGCTCCGACGCGGCCTCGAGCGTGCGCTTGCCCTTGCGGAACGTGTCGAGCGCCTTGTCGATCACCAGCGGGTCGACGACGTTGCCGATGACGGGGGACGCGAAGCCGTGGCGTCTTGCCTCTCTGTCGAGCACGGTGAGGTCGTACGGGGCGTTGTAGATCACGAGTGGGATGCCACGGGCGAACACGGCTTCGATCGCGGCGATGATCTCCGCCACGACCTCGGCCGCCGGGCGCCCCTCGGCCTGGGCACGCTCGGTGGTGTAGCCGTGCACCGCCGCGGCGCCCTCGGGGATCGGGACGCCGGGGTCGGCGACCCAGGCGCCCTCGGCGATGGAGGCGCCGGTCATGTCGATCAGGCCGACGTGCGCCGTGACGATCCGGGCCGTCTCGACGTCGACGCCCGTGGTCTCGAGGTCGAACACACCCAGCGCGTGCCACCACGGCCGACCGGTGAGGTCCTGGGCGGGGGGCGGTGCGTCGAGCTGCGCTGTGGGGAACGTCACGCGGTCAGGCTAACGGGACGCACCGACACGACCCGCTACCGGGTCGGCGCGCCGACGTGCAGCCAGTAGAAGGACTGCGTGCCCATGGTGAGCGTGACGTTGCCGTCCTCGTCGAAGGAGGGGAACGAGCCACCGCCGAACAGGTCGTAGAGCGGACGGCCCGCGAACTCCGGCGCGGACACCGTGACCGAGGTGGGGTTCGTGGCGAACGAGAACACGCAGAGGACGTCCTCTGCGGACGGCCCGAACTGCTGCCCGGAGCCCTCCCACGAGCGGACGAAGGCGAGCACGGAGTCGTTCGAGGTCTCCTGCACGTGCAGCGACCCGAGTCCGAACACCGGGTGCGCCTTCCGCGTGTGGATCACGTTGCGGACCCAGTGCAGCAGGGAGCGCGACTGGGCGAGCTGCGCCTCGACGTTCACCTGAGCGTAGTTGTAGACGAGCGACTGCACGACGGGCAGGTAGAGCTTGCCGGGGTCGGCGGTGGAGAACCCGGCGTTCCGGTCCGGCGTCCACTGCATGGGCGTGCGCGAGGAGTCGCGGTCCGGCAGCCAGATGTTGTCGCCCATGCCGATCTCGTCGCCGTAGTACAGGAACGGCGACCCCGGCAGCGAGAACAGCAGCGCGTGGATGAGCTCGAGCTCGGCGCGCGAGTTGTCCAGCAGCGGCGCCAGACGGCGTCGGATGCCGATGTTGGAGCGCATCCGCGGGTCGTAGCCGTACCAGCCGTACATCGCCTGCCGGTACTCCTCGCTCACCATCTCGAGGGTGAGCTCGTCGTGGTTGCGGAGGAAGACGCCCCACGCCGCGCTGGCCGGCACGTCGAGGGTCTCGGACAGGATCGCCTTGAGCTCGGCCGCGTGCTGGGCCCGGAGCGAGTAGAAGATGCGCGGCATCACCGGGAAGTCGAACGCCATGTGGCACTCGGGCTCCTCGTCGGTGCCGAAGAAGGCGGCGGTCTCGCGCGGCCACTGGTTCGCCTCGGCCAGGAGCACCCGACCGGGGTACTCGTCGTCGACCATCGCGCGGAGCTTCTTGATGAACTCGTGCGTCTCCGGCTCGCCCTCGCCGTTGCCCTCTTCCGACTCGAACAGGTACGGGATCGCGTCGAGCCGCAGCCCGTCGACGCCCATGTCGAGCCAGTGCCGCACGACGTCGTAGATGGCCTCGATGACCGCGGGGTTCTCGAAGTTCAGATCCGGCTGGTGTGAGAAGAAGCGGTGGAAGAAGAACTGGCGTCGGACCGGGTCGAAGGTCCAGTTGGACTCCTCGGTGTCGACGAAGATGATGCGGATGTTCGAGTAGTCCTCGTCCGTGTCCCGCCACACGTAGAAGTCGCCGTAGGGGCCGTCCGGGTCCTCGCGGGACTGCTGGAACCACTCGTGCTGGTCGCTCGTGTGGTTGATCACCATGTCGATCACGATGCGCATGTTCCGCTCGTGGGACTTCGTGACGAGTTCGCGGAAGTCGTCGAGTGTGCCGAACTCGGGCAGGATCGCCTTGTAGTCGGCGATGTCGTAGCCGCCGTCGCGCATCGGTGACTGGAAGAACGGCGGGAGCCACAGGGCGTCGACGCCGAGCCACTGCAGGTAGTCGAGCTTGCCGATCACGCCCTGGATGTCGCCGATGCCGTCGCCGTTCGAGTCGACGAACGAGCGGATCATGCACTCGTAGAAGACCGAACGCTTGTACCACTGCGGGTCGAGCGTCAGGCCGGGCAGCTGGATCGGGGCTGTGAAGGTCACCGTGCTCCTCGTCGTCATCGACGGGCCGGTGGACGGCCCGCCCCGGACACGATAGGCGCGCAATGCTCCGGGTGTCCGGGGTTTCGTGACGTCGGTTTCCATAGACTGGCGCGGATGCAACCGCCCGTGCTCTCCCCGTACCAGTCGCTGATGGCCGCCACCCCGGTCGTGCACCGGGCTGTCCAGGTCGACGGGGGGACCACGCACTACTGGGTCTACGGGCCAGAGGACGCCGATCGGACCGTCCTCGCGGTGCACGGGTTCCGCGGGGACCACCACGGGCTCGAGACCATCGCGGCCCACCTGGAGGGCGTCCGCGTGATCGTGCCGGACCTGCCCGGCTTCGGCGTGTCCGATCCGCTGCCGGTCTCGGACATCGACTCCTACGTCGGATGGCTGACCGGGTTCCACGCCGTCCTCGGCCTCGGGAGCGACACCGTCGTGCTCGGCCACTCCTTCGGTTCCATCGTGGTGTCGGCGACCGTCGCCGCGGGACTCGACACCGGCCTGCTCGTACTCGTGAACCCGATCGCCGCCCCGGCGCTGCAGGGCCCCCGCGCCGTCGGTACTGCCATCGCCATCGGGTACTACCGCGCCGGCGCGGTGCTGCCGAAGCCGGTCGGGCTCGGGATCCTGCGGAACGGCGCGATCGTGCGGGCCATGAGCGTCGCCATGCTGAAGTCGCACGACCCGGCGGTGCGCCGATGGGTGCACGACCAGCACGACCGGTACTTCTCGGCCTTCGCGAACCGCACGAGCGTGCTCGAGGCGTTCCGCACCTCGGTCACCCACGACGTCTCGGAGTACGCCGACCGCATCCGTGTCCCGGTCCTGCTCATCGCTGCCGAGCACGACGACATCACGGCCGTGGCCGAGCAGCGCGCGCTGGCCTCGCGACTGCGTGACGCCGAGCTCGTGGTGATCCCGGGCGTCGGTCACCTGGTGCACTACGAGACGCCGGCGCCGGCGGCTGCCGCGGTGCTGCGCCGGATGGGGGACACACCCGCACGCGGTGGGCGCGGCCGCGCCGGGAAGGCGAGCCGGGCGTCGGGCGCATTCCGGGCCTCCCGGGGGACCGCGAAGCCGACGGACGTGACCCGCGGGCCCGACGCCACGAGCGCGGGGGACGCGTCGTGACCCGCCTGCGCGTCGGCATCGACTGCCGCTACGTCCGGATCGGTCACCACGACGGCATCAGCCGGTTCACCGCCGGGGTCGCCGCGCACCTGCCGGACCGGCACGACTACGTGCTGCTCGTCAGCGACGAGCGCCAGCTCGAGTCCCTGCCGCGTGCCCTGGCGTGGGAGCTGCTGCCCGCGCCGACCGACGCGGGGGAGCCGCTCGTCGCCCGCAGGGTGAACCGTCTGGGGCTCGACGCGGTGTTCTCGCCGATGCAGACGATGGGGTCCAGGGGGCGTGGGTACGCGCTCGTCCTGACGCTGCACGACCTGATCTACTACCGCAACCGCACACCCCCGCGGGAGTTCTCGCTGCCGCTGCGACTGGGGTGGCGCGCATTCCACCTGTCGTGGGCGCCGCAGCGGTTCCTGCTGAACGGCGCCGACGGGATCGTGACGGTCTCCGAGACGACCGCTGGCCTGATCGCGGAGCACCGGCTCACGAAGCGGCCGGTCACGGTCGCGTACAACGCGGCGGACCCGGCCGAGCCGCGCTCCGAGGGCGGCGCGCGCGAACGCTCGCTCGTCTACATGGGTTCGTTCATGCCCTACAAGAACGTCGAGACCCTCGCGTCGGCGCTGCCGCTCCTGGGCGCGGACTGGACGCTGCACTGCATGTCGCGGGTGTCCGACGCCGACCGCGCCCGGCTCGGGGGACTCGCACCGACCGGGTCGATCGTGTTCCACGACGGTGCGACGGACGACGAGTACCTGTCGGTGCTCCGCTCGGCCACGGCGCTGGCGACGGCCTCGTACGACGAGGGGTTCGGGATCCCGCTCGTCGAGGCGATGGGGGTCGGGACGCCGGTCGTGGTGAGCGACATCCCGATCTTCCGCGAGATCGGTGGCGAGGCGGCCGAGTACTTCGATCCGGCGTCGCCGTCCGCCGTGGCCGCAGCCGTCCGACGGGTCGAGGACCGGTGGGACGAGGCCTCGCGGCTGTCGCTCGAGCGCGCCGGCCGCTTCCGGTGGCAGGACTCGGCGGAGCGGGTCGTACGGGCGGTCGAACGGGCCGTGACGGACCGCCGCGCACGCTGAGACGGGGCGCTGCTGCGGGGTCCTGACGGGAACCGCGCGCCGGCGTGGACCACTACTGCTCCGCGATGACCTCGACACTCGCGCCCGGGAACACCTTCTGCGTCTCCTCGGTGACCCGCGCGACGATGGGCGGCACCGCCGCCCCGCGTCCCGGCGTCTCGACGACGACCGACTGGTCAGCGTCGTCGTCCGAGGCCTCGCCGCCACGCTCCCAGGAGCAGCGCACTCCCGTGACCCCGCCGATGTGGTCGAGCGTGTCCGCCAGCGCGAGCCGCTTCGCGGCGACCGACCCGTCGGCGGTGACCCCGATGTGCAGCACGCCGAGGTCGGCGATCGCGACGACCCGCACCCCGTTGCCTCCAGCGTCCTCGGCGGCGGTGGCGAGCGCCGCGACGAGGTCTCGGCGGGCGACGGCCCCGAGCGACGGGTCCGCGCGCACGGTGGCGGTGGCGTCGTAGCTCGCGAAGGCGGTCTTCGACGCTGCATGGTGCCGCACCTCGACGACCCCTGGCAGGTCGGCGACCCGGTCGTCGAACCGGTCGAGCGCGGTGTCCGGGTCGGGGAAGGCCCCGCCGATCCCGTGCTGGACGCTGCCGATGATCGAACCGAGCACGACGGCGATGACCGCAGCGACGGCCAGGGTGCTCGCGCCGATGACGAACCACGTCCGGGCGCGGGGGCGGGTCGGCACGCTGGCCGTCTCGGGGCCGAACACGCGGTCGAGGTCATCGCCCTGCTCATCCGGGGCGCGCTGGTCGTACCGGTCGGTTCCGTCGTCGGACATGTCGCTCCCCTCGCACGCGTGCGCGGGCTGGTCGGGTCCGTCGGAGCCTAGTCCGTGCTCACCCGCGGCGTTCGAGCGGGTTCTGGTACTCGAAGGCCGAACCGCCGGTGACCTCGGAGACGTCGTCGATCGGGTCGTCGAACCGGACGAGTTCGGCGTGGAAGCGCTCGGGGTCCCAGCGGAACGAGTGGATCGAGCCGTTGCGGATCGGGGTTTGCCCGCGGTCGGCGGTGCCGGGCGCGGCGGCGTTCACGACGCTGCGGATCACGGCTCCGTGCGTTGCGACGACCACGACGGCCCCGTCGAACCGCACCGCGATCTCGCCGAGCGTCTCGGTGATCCGGGCGAGCAGAGCGGAGCAGGACTCGCGCCCGGGGATGTCGTCGTGCGGGTAGCGGGTCGTCACCTCGTCGTCGGTGAGCCCCTCGGCCTCGCCGTACGAGCGCTCGGCGAGGCCCGGGTAGGTCGTGGGCAGCTCGAGCCGGAGCCGGTCGGCGATGATCGCGCCCGTCTCGGCCGCGCGTGACAGTGGCGACGCGACGACGGCGTCGAACGGCCGGCGGGCGAGCAGCGCGGCGGCTTCGGCTGCCTGCCGTCGCCCGGTGTCGTTGAGCGGGATGTCGGTCGAGCCCTGGATGCGGCGCTGCGCGTTCCAGTCGGTCTCGCCGTGCCGGACGAGGTACAGGAGGGTCGTCACCGGACGATCTTCGCAGATGCCGCCGGAGCGGCTACTCGGCGCGACGCGGCTCGTCGGAGCCTGCGGCCGCTGACGCGTCGGCCAGTCGCTCCGCCAGGTGCACGAGCGTCTCGGTGGTCCCAGCGTCGAGCTTCACCGCGGCGCGGCGGTCGCTGCGGGTCTCGCCGCGGTTGATGATGACGACCGGGTTCTTCCGGCGCGCGGCGTGGTCCACCAGGCGGACGCCGGAGTTCACGGTCAGCGAGGACCCCACCACGAGCAGCGCCTCGGCGTCGGCGACGATCGACACTGCTTCGCGGAACTTCTCGGCGGGGACGAACTCGCCGAAGAACACCACGTCGGGCTTCAGGACGCCGCCGCAGACCGTGCAGTCGGGCACGACGAAGCGTTCGACGTCGGCGATCTCCACGTCGCCGTCGGGCTGCAGCTGCACCGAGCCGGGGTCGTCCAGCCAGGGGTTCGCCCGGTCGATGGTCGCGGCGAGGTCGGCGCGGGAGAACACCTGCCCGCACCGCAGGCACACGGCGCGGTCCATAGAACCGTGGATCTCGACGACGCGGCGGGATCCCGCGCGGAGGTGCAGGCCGTCGACGTTCTGCGTGATGACCCCGGCGACGATCCCGGCGTCCTCGAGTGCGGCGAGCGCCCGGTGCCCGTCGTTCGGCACGGCGGCCGCGAAGCTCCGCCAGCCCAGGTGCGATCCGGCCCAGTAGCGCTGGCGCTTCGCGGGGTCGGCCAGGAACTCCTGGAACGTCATCGGCTTGCGCACCACGCGCCCGGCGCCGCGGTAGTCGGGGATGCCCGAGTCGGTGCTCAGACCGGCGCCGGAGAGCACGGCGACGCGCTTGCCGCCGAGCACCTCGACGACGCGGTCCAGGTCGTCGGCGGTCACCGAACCCGCGGCCGCCCCGGTGGTCGGTCCGGTCGTCGACGCAGCATCATCCAGCACCCTGTTCACGGTACCCTCAACACCCGACCGTCCCGGTCGCTTCCCAGGCGGGCCCGACCATCGGCGGACCCGACCATCGGCAGCCCGGACGCGTGCCAGCCCCGGCCCGCCGGCCCCACGCCGCCCCCGCACCACACCGAAACGAGCCCCGTGCACCCCGTCCGCATCGACTCCCTCGACGACCCCCGCCTCGACGACTTCGCCCGGCTCACCGACGTGGCGCTCCGCCGGGTCTCCGAGCCGGAGGGCGGCCTCTACATCGCCGAGTCGAACACGGTCATCGAGCGTGCGGTCCGCGCCGGCCACGTGCCCCGGAGCATCCTGGTGCAGGAGAAGTGGCTCGACAGCGTCCTGCCCCTGGTCGCCGAGCACGACGGCCCGGTGTTCGTCGGTGCGGACGCCCTGCTCGAGGAGCTCACCGGCTTCCGCATGCACCGCGGTGCGATCGCCGCGATGCAGCGTCCCGAGTTGCCGAGCGTCGCCGACGTGGTGCGGGACGCGACGGTCGTCGTCGTGCTCGAGGACATCGTCGACCACACGAACGTCGGGGCGGTGTTCCGCAGCGTCGCGGGTCTCGGGGCCGACGCGGTGCTCGTCAGCCCACGCTGCGCCGACCCGCTGTACCGCCGGAGTGTCCGGGTGAGCATGGGCACGGTCCTGCAGGTGCCGTGGACCCGCATCGGCGATTGGCCCGCGGCGGGCGAGGAACTCCGCGCGCAGGGCTTCCACCTCGCCGCGATGGCACTGACCGACGATTCGGTCGACCTCGACGCCTTCGTGGCGGACCTGCCCGACAAGGTCGCGCTCGTGATGGGCACCGAGGGACAGGGGCTGACCCCGGCCGCCATCGCCGCGGCCGACACCACCGTCCGGATCCCGATGGCGCACGGCGTCGACTCGCTCAACGTGGCCGCGGCGAGCGCCGTCGGTCTCTGGGCGGTCACGCACGCACGGCGGCGCGCCTCCTAACGCACCACGGCGACCGTCGGGAGGCCCGGCTCGCCTCGGTCCGGCACCGTCCGTCCGGCGCGGATCACCAGGGCACGGTCGGTGTCCGGTCCACCGACCAGGCACACGCCGACGGGTGCCCGGTCCACGGTCATCGCCGGTGCGCTCACCGCGGGGAGCCCGCCGACGCTCGCGAGCGCGGTCATCGCCGTGGTGGCGGTCCGGGTGCGTTCGAGCGCCGCGGCGTCCGCGTGGAGCAACGGCGAGGGCCCAGGCACCGTCGGGAACAGCAGGGTCCGACCGACGAGGGCGCTGCGGATCGTCGCACGCACGTCGTCGAGCCGCGCAACGGCGTCGGCGGTCGCGTCGGGGTCGTTCGCGCCTGCCGCCCGGAAGCGGTCACCGACGACGGTGCTCAGCGCTCCGGGGTGCGCGTCGATCCAGGGACCGTGGGCGGTGAGGGCCTCGGCGGCCTGGACGAGCCGCATCTGCTCCTGCAGTGCTGCGGGGTCCGGGATGCCGAGGTCGCGCAGTCGGACGGTCGCGACGGGTTCGTCGAGGGTCTCGACGAAGGCGGTGAAGGACCGGGCGACGCCCGGTCCGACGAGCGCGACGAGTTCCTCGGGGACGACGAGCACGGCCGCGTCGGTCGCCCCTGCCGGCGCGGGCGGTGGCGGGACGGTGGCGTCGAGGGCGGCGAGCAGGACCTCGGGGCTGCGGGTGAGCCACCCGACGGTGTCGAACGACGGCGCGAGCGGGAGCAGCCCGTCGCGGGACACCGTGCCGTGCGTCGTCCGGAGGCCCCAGAGTCCCTGGTACGAGGCGGGGACCCGCACCGATCCCGCGGTGTCCGTACCGATCCCGATCTCGGCCATGCCGAGGCCGACGGCCGACGCGGACCCGCTGGACGAGCCTCCAGGCAGTCGGTTGGGAGCCGCGCTGTTCGGCGGCGTGCCGTGGTGCGCGTTCCGGCCCGTCAGGTTGTAGGCGAACTCGTCGGTGCGCGCGATCCCGCGGACCGAGGCGCCGGCGGCGAGGAGCGCGCCGACCGCTGCGGCGGGTGCGGTCTCGACCGCTGCCTCGCGCAGGTACGTCGGGTTGCCCGCGCCGACCGGCTGGCCGGGCACGGCGTAGAGGTCCTTGACGGCGACGGTCAGGCCGTCGAGCGGGCCGGTGCCGGTCGCGGCGACCAGCGGCTCGCCGACCACGCGCCAGACGGTCGGGTCGGGAACGCTCTCGGTCGGTGCTGCGTGCATGGTTTCGACGGTAGGGCCGGCTCGGCATGCGGTGGGAAAGCGCGACGGACCGTTACACGCTGGACACACGCGGGTGTCCTCGCAGCCCGGCGACCGACGCCACCGGTACGCTCGGGCCTCGTGTCACGAGTCGTCCGCCGCCCCCGCTCCGCCGTCCGGAGGCCGGTCAGGATCTCCGTGGTCGCCGTCCTCGTGCTCGTGGTCGGCTACCTCGTCGCCGCGGCCGTGGTGCCGTTCGGGCCGGCGAGCGCCAGCACCACCACCTACTCGGCGCCGAAGACGACCGTCCCGGCCCTGAGCTTCCCCGGCTACGGCGCCACGGCGGTCGAGGCCACCGACTTCCCGGAGAGCCTGCGCACCAGCGGTGACACGGAGCCCCGGTCGATCGCGAGCATCACGAAGGTCGTCACGGCGCTCGTGGTGCTCGACGAGAAGCCGATGGCGGCGGGGGAGTCCGGTCCGTCGATCCGCTTCACGAAGCAGATGGAGGGCCTGTACGCCGAGTACGCGGCGCAGAACGGCGAGGTCGCGCCGATGCCGGCCGGCCTGAGGCTCACCGAGCACCAGACGTTCCAGGTGATGCTCATGAAGTCGGCGAACAACTACGCCGGCGCGCTCGCCATCTGGGCCTTCGGGTCCATGGCTGCGTACGAGCACGCGGCCGGTGAGTGGCTCGACGAGCACGGCCTCGACGACACGACGATCCACGAGCCGACCGGTCTCGACCCGGACAACACCTCGACCGCCACCGACCTGGTCGAGCTCGGTCAGCTCGCGCTCGCGGACCCGGTCGTCAAGGAGATCGTCGGAACGAAGGACGTCACGATCCCGACCGTCGGCGAGGTCGAGAACTCGAACAAGCTCCTCGGGCTCGACGGCATCGAGGGCATCAAGACCGGCACCCTCGACGAGGCCGGTGCCTGCCTGCTGTTCGCGGCGACGTACGAGCGCGGCGGTCGTGACGTCACCGTGATCGGCGTGATGCTCGGCGGCGTCGACCACGACTCGCTCGACGTCGACGTCCAGCGGCTGTTGCGGTCGGTGGCGGACAACTTCCAGGTCGTCACCCTCGCGCACGAGGGGCAGTCGTTCGGCACGTTCTCCACCCCCTGGCAGGACCAGGCCGATGCGGTGACGTCGAAGGCCGCCGAGGTCCTGGTCTGGGGGAAGACGAAGGTCACCGCGAAGGCGAAGCTCGACAGCGTCACCCTCGGCACCAGGGGCGAACGGGTCGGCCAGGTGCGCTTCCGGATCACCGACCACGAGCCGGTGTCGGTGCCGCTCGTGCTCGCGCGGACCATCGACGACCCGGGCGTCTGGTGGCGCTGGACGAACCCGTTCCAGGGGTCGTGACGCCGGCCAGACGTCGACCGTAGAGTCGGTCGGATGACGACGATGACGACGTTCCCCCGGTCCACCCCCGCCGCCCTCGGCATCGACTCCCGCGGCGTGCTCGCCCTGCTCGACGCACTGGAGTCCACCCCCGACGTGGAGCCCCACAGCATCATGCTGCTCCGGCACGGCCAGGTCGCGGCCGAGGGCTGGTGGCAGCCGTACACCGCCCACCGCGTGCACCTGCTCTACTCGCTCAGCAAGAGCTTCACCGCGGCCGGGGTCGGGATCGCCGTCCGCGCGGGGCTCATCGACCTGGACGCCACCGTCCTGTCGTACTTCCCGGAACTCGACGCCGACGTCACCGACGAGCGCAGCCGGCGCATCCGGGTCCGGCACCTGCTGGCGATGGCGAGCGGCCACCGCGAGGAGACGCTCGACCGTGCCGAGGCGCTCGACCCGACGAACACCGTGCGGGGATTCCTGCTGCTCCCGCCGGACGAGGAGCCCGGCACGGTCTTCGCCTACAACCAGCCCTGCACGTACACGCTCGCCGCGATCGTCCGGCGGGTGACGGGCGGCTCCCTCGTCGACTGGCTGCGCCCGCGTCTGCTCGACCCGCTCGGCATCGACGACCTCGCCTGGCGTCGGGACGACACCGGTGCGGAGCTCGGCTACAGCGGCTGCTACGCCACGACCGACGCGGTCGCGAAGCTCGGGCAGCTGTACCTGCAGCGCGGTGTCTGGGCCGGCGGGCGCATCCTCGACGAGGACTGGGTCGAGCAGGCCACCGGCACCCGGGTCGCCAACCCGGACGAGGGCAACCCGGACTGGTCCCAGGGCTACGGCTTCCAGTTCTGGATGGCGCGGCACGGTTTCCGCGGCGACGGCGCCTACGGCCAGTTCTGCGTCGTCCTGCCCGAGCAGGACGTCGTGCTCGCGATCACCGGGCAGAGCCTCGACATGCAGGCGGTCCTCGACGCGGTCTGGCAGCACCTGCTGCCCGCCGTCGACCGCGCGTCCGACGCGGCGTCGGACGCCGCCCTGGAGGCCAAGCTCGCGTCCCTGGGACTCCCCGCGGTGAGCGGCGCGGCGCTCCAGGGCCTCGACGACGTCGGGCCGCTGGCCCGCGTCGGCGACGGGTGGCGGCTGACGCTGGACGTCGAGGGCGGGACGCTGTCGGTGCCGGTCGGCCAGGGGGAGTGGGCCGTCGAGGGGCCGCTCGCCGCCTGTGGCGCGGTCGTGGACGACGGCGCCGCGGTGCACGTCGACCTGCGGTTCGTGGAGACTCCGCACCTGGCGCACGTCAGGATCGCGGTGCCGTCGGGTGATGTCGCGCTCGCGTGGGCGACCGAGCCCCTGCACGACGGTCCGATGACACTCCGGCGGCCCGCCGACTGAGTCGAGCGGCCCTCGGTGCTACGGGGTGTCGGAGCGGTGCTCGGTGACGATCTGCAGCTCGGGGCGCTTCGCCGACACCCCGTCGCCGGAGGACGTGTGCTTGATCCGCCGCACCACCCACGGCACCAGGTACTCCTTCGCCCAGCCGAGGTCCTCGCTGCGTGCTTCCCGCCACGGCCGTGCTTCGAGCGGGTCCGGGGTGAACGGCTCGAGCCCGTGCGGGACCCCGAGGGTGTCGAGCACGGCGGCCGCAATGGTCGAGTGCCCCGTAGGGGAGTGGTGCAGTCGGTCCGGCGCCCACATGCGCGGATCGCGGAGCACGCGGAGCGCCCACATGTTCGCCACCAGGGCCCCGTGCTTCAGTGCGATGGCGTGCAGGTTCTCGTTGTAGATCGCCGTCTTGCCGCGGACCATGCCGAGCACCGGGGTCATCCCGACGTCCGGGCCGGTGAACAGCACGACCGTGGCTCCGTCGCGGCGCAGGTCGGCCACCATGCGGTCCACGCGCTCAGCGAGCACGTCCGGGTCCGAGCCGGGGCGGATGATGTCGTTGCCGCCGGCGGACACCGTGATGAGGTCCGGGTGCAGCGCCAGGGCCGCGTCCACCTGCTCGTCGATGATCTGCTGCAGCAGGCGCCCGCGGATCGCGAGGTTCGCGTAGGCGAAATCGTCCGTCCGGTGCGCGAGCACCTCGGCGACGCGGTCGGCCCAGCCGCGGTTGCCGCCGGGCACGGTGGGGTCGGGGTCTCCGATCCCCTCGGTGAAGGAGTCACCGATCGCGACGTACCTGTTCCACGGATGACGATCTGACACGCTCCGGACCCTAGTCTCGTGGCATGACGAAGGCCAACACGGACGCCGTCGGCTGGTCGGTGCCCGACGAGCTGCTCACCCGCATCGCCGAGCGCGCCCCCGGGTACGACGCCGCGAACGCGTTCTGCGCCGACGACCTCGACGAGCTCCGCGCTGCCGGCTACCTGCGCATCGGCGTGCCCGTCGAGCAGCGCGGTTCCGGCCTCGGTCTCCGCGCCACCGCTCGCGTGCAGCGGACACTCGCCCAGGCCGCGCCGGCGACTGCGCTGGGTCTCGGCATGCACCAGGTGTGGGTGCAGGCGGCGCGCGCCGTCACCGCGCGGGGTGGGTCGTTCCTCCAGGCCGTCACCGACCACGCTGCCGACGACCACCTGCTCGCCTTCGGGGTGAGCGAACCCGGCAACGACGCCGTGCTGTTCGACTCCTCGACGACGGCGGAGCCGGACGGCGGCGGCGGCTACCGGTTCACCGGGACGAAGGTGTTCACCTCGCTGGCACCTGCGTGGGACGTCATGAGCGTCTTCGGCAAGGACACGTCGGGGCCGGAACCGCGACTCGTGCACGCGTTCGTCCTGCGGTCGGACGGCGACGTCGAGCACCTGGACGATTGGGACACCCTCGGCATGCGCGCGACGCAGAGTCGCACCACCAGGCTGCACGGCGTGCACGTCCCAGCGGAGCGCATCGTCCGGTCGCTGCCCGTCGGACCGAACCAGGACCCGCTCGTCTTCGGGATCTTCGCGTCCTTCGAACTGCTCATCGCCTCGGTGTACGTCGGGATCGCCGAGCGGGCGATCGCGCTCGCGGCCACGGCGGTGGCGCGCAGGATTGCGGTGGACGGGACCCCGCGGTCGCAGGACCCGGACGTCCGCCGGACGATCGCGGACCTGCGCGGCGCGGTCGACGCGATCACGCTGCAGGTCGACTCGGTCGCCCGGTCGGTCGACGAGCTCGACGACCTCGGGACCCGCTGGTTCCCGCTGCTCGTCGGGACCAAGGCGCGCGCAGTCGACACGGCGCAACACGTCGTCGACGAGGCGATGCGGGTCGTCGGCGGCTCGGCGTTCCGGTCGTCGAGCGAGCTGGCGCGGCTGGCGCGCGACGTCCGGGCGGGGCAGTACCACCCGTCGTCGCGGGACTCGGCGGCGCGGACGATCGCCGCGTCGGTGCTCGGCCCGCTCGGCCCGCTCGGTTGAGGCGTCGGCGGGCAGCGTGCCCTCGCACCGTGCGAGGTGCCGTGCTCCGGGGCACTCCGGTGCGAGGTTCCGCACGTGGTGGCAACCGCGCGGCCTCTCACCACGTCCGGAACCTCGCACCGTTCGGTCGCGATCGGGCACCGGCACGGGGATGTCGGCGGCGCCTGCCATCATCTCGGTGTGAGCAAGCAGGACGGAAGCAACCGGCTCGTCTCCGACGCACCGGTGGACGACGTCTCGGCGACCGTGCTGCACGTCGACATGGACGCCTTCTTCGCCTCCGTCGAGTTGCTCGACCGCCCCGACCTGGTGGGGTTGCCGGTGATCGTCGGTCACGACTCCGATCGGTCCGTGGTGACCGCCGCCACCTACGAAGCCCGTCGCTACGGTGTGAACTCGGCGATGCCGATGGCGGTCGCCAAGCGTCGCTGCCCGAACGCCGTCATCGTCGAACCGCACTTCGAGAAGTACCGTGCGAAGTCCGCCGCCGTCATGGCGATCTTCGACCGCTTCACGCCCCGGGTCGAGCGGCTCGGCATCGACGAGGCGTTCCTCGACGTCGCCGGGGCACTCCGGCTCTACGGCACGCCGTGGCAGATCGGGCAGGAGATCCGCCGCACCGTCTTCGCCGAGACGGGGCTGCACTGCTCGGTCGGCGCGGCATCGACCAAGTTCGTGGCGAAGCTCGCGTCGAGTCGGTCGAAGCCCGACGGGCTGCTGGTGGTGCCCGCCGCCGACACCGTCGCGTTCCTGCACCCGCAGCCGGTCTCCGCGCTCTGGGGCGTGGGGGGCAAGACGCAGGAGACCCTCGAGCGCCGGGGAATCCGCACCGTCGGCGACCTGGCGAACACCCCGCTCGGCTCCCTGGTGTCGGCACTCGGCCCGGCCGGTGGGCAGCGCCTGCACGACCTGTCCTGGGGCCGTGACCCGCGCGTCGTCGACACGGGCGTCGGCGAGAAGTCCATCGGGCACGAGGTCACGTTCGGCCGCGACCTGACCGAGCGGGACGACGTCGCCCGCGAGCTCCTGCGTCTGGCCGACAAGGTCGCCGTGCGCCTGCGCCACGCCGACGTGCAGGCCCGTACGGTGGCGCTCAAGGTCCGCTACACCGACTTCACCACGCTCACCCGGTCCCGCACCCTGGCCGAGCCGACCGACGTCGCGAAGCGCCTGCACCGTGAGGCCGTCGAGCTGTACGACGTGCTGCACCGTCCCGGCAACCAGATCCGGCTGATCGGCATCCGCGGCGAGAACCTCGTGCCCGCCGCCGCGAGCAACGCCCTGTGGGACGACGACGCGCCGTGGCGCGAGACCGAGACGACCGTCGACGCGGTTGCCGCACGCTTCGGCGCCGGCGTGCTGCGCCCGGCATCACTGGTCCGCCGGGCGCCCGACGGCGGCGTCCCGCACGCCCGGCAGGACTGACGGTGGCGGTAGAATCGGGTTCAGTGAGCGCAGCGGAGTACGAAGACCAGCAGCCCGCCACGCTGTGGGCGGAGTCGGGTGACGACCAGTCCGGCGCAGGCGGGTCGTCGTCGACGCCCGAGACGGCATCGGCGTACCAGCCGGCGCAGGTGCACGGCGACGCCGCCCGTGACGAGGCCGACGCCGCAGCCCTGGCCGAAGCCGCCGGCAACTCGGCCGTCCAGCACCTGTCCCCGGCGTTCCCGGACCGTGCCGCCTGGGGCACCGCCTCGAAGCTCCGCGCCTGGCAGATCGAAGCGCTGACGAAGTACTTCGAGAAGGAGCCGCGCGACTTCCTCACCGCAGCGACCCCGGGCGCCGGCAAGACCACGTTCGCGCTGCGCCTGGCGACCGAACTCCTCGCACGCGGCACCGTCGACCGCATCGTGGTCGTCGCACCGACCGAGCACCTGAAGCGCCAGTGGGCCGACTCCGCCGACCGCGTGGGCATCCGCATCGACCCGATGTTCAAGAACGGCGACGGCATGTTCGGTCGGCACTACCAGGGCGTCGCGATCACGTACGCCCAGGTCGGCATGAACCCCGAGGTGCACAAGCGGATCACCGAGGGCGGCCGCACCCTGGTCGTCCTCGACGAGGTCCACCACGGTGGCGACGCCCTGACCTGGGGTGACGGCATCAGGGAAGCGTTCTCGGGCGCCACCCGTCGACTCTCGCTGTCGGGCACCCCGTTCCGCTCCGACACCGCCCCGATCCCGTTCGTGCAGTACGCCCCCGACGAGCAGGGCATCCGCACCTCGATCTCCGATTACAACTACGGCTACGGCCGGGCTCTGAAGGACGGCGTCGTCCGCCCCGTGCTGTTCATGGCGTACGCCGGCCAGATGCGCTGGAAGACCCGGATGGGCGACGAGATGTCGGCGTCCCTCGGCGAACCGGTCACGAAGGACATCACGGCCCAGGCGTGGCGCACGGCGCTCTCGCCAGAGGGCGAGTGGATGCCGGCCGTGCTGTCCGCCGCCGACAAGCGTCTGACCGAGGTCCGGCGTGGTGTCCCCGACGCGGGCGGCCTGGTGATCGCGACGGACACCACGACGGCCCGCGCCTACGCCCGGATCCTGCAGCAGATCACCGGGGAACGGCCGACGGTCGTGCTCTCCGACGAGGCCGCGGGGTCCAGCCGGATCAGCGCATTCGCCGAGGACACCTCGCGGTGGATGGTCGCCGTCCGCATGGTGTCCGAGGGCGTCGACGTCCCGCGGCTCTGCGTCGGCGTCTACGCCACCAGCGCCAGCACCCCCCTGTTCTTCGCCCAGGTGATCGGCCGCTTCGTGCGAGCTCGTCGCCGCGGGGAGACTGCGAGCGTGTTTCTGCCGAGCGTTCCCGGGCTGATGGCGCTGGCCGCGACCCTCGAGCTCGAGCGTGACCACGCCCTCGACCGGCCGAAGGACACCGACGACGGGCTCTACAACCCCGAAGACGCCATGGTCGCCGAGGCCAACAAGGAGGACCGGGCATCCGAGAGCCTGCTCGAGGTCCAGCCGTTCGAGGCGCTCGACTCGCAGGCGTCCTTCGACCGCGTCCTCTACGACGGTGGCGAGTTCGGCACCGGCGGTGAGGTCGGTTCCCTCGAGGAGCTCGACTTCATCGGCATCCCCGGGCTCCTCGAACCCGACCAGGTGCGCGACCTGCTCCGCGCCCGCCAGGCGACGCAGGCGAAACGCTCGAAGGGCCGCGCCGCGAAGGACGGGACCCCGAAGGCGCCGGAGCCCGAGAACCGCCCGATGTACATGACGCTCAAGGAACAGCGCACCGAACTCGCGCGGCTCGTGTCGATCTGGTCCCGCCACTCGAACGAGCCGCACGGGTCCATCCACGCCGAACTCCGGCGGATCAGCGGCGGTCCCGCCGTCGCGCAGGCGAGCATCGAACAGATCCAGAAGCGCATCGACGTGCTGCGCTCCCGCATCGGCGGTCGCCGGTGACCGTCGCGTGATCGAACCCGTCGACGACCGCACCTGGTACGTCAAGCGCGACGCGGAGTCCTCGCCAGAGGCGATCATCGACCGGTTCGGTGGCGGCTACCGCCTGCGACGGTTCTCGCTCACCGAATCCCGCCGGACCCCGCACGGCGTCTTCACCGGGCCCGAACTGGCTGAGACCGCGTGGTGGCGGCTCCGCGACAGGCCGCGCGGCTCATGACGCGCCAAGCCAAAGTCCGGTAGACCGGAGGAATGGCAGACTCGATCCCTCACGTCCTCGTCCTCGGCGGCGGCTCCGCTGGCTACACCACGGTCAAGCAGCTGCAGAAGCATGCCACCACCGTGCCCATGCGCATCACCCTGGTGGACCAGAACACCTACTACACGTACCTGCCGTTCCTGCCCGAGGTCGCCGGAGGCCACATCGCGCCGAAGGACGTGACTGTCGAGCTCCGTCGCGCGCTGCGGAAGACCCGCGTCATCCAGGGCAAGGTCACCGGGATATCCTCGGCCGACAAGACCGTCTCGATCGCGACCGCCGGTGGCGACGACCGCACGCTCGGCTACGACCACCTCGTCGTCGCCCTCGGATCCGTCACCCGCACCTTCCCGACCCCCGGTCTCGAGGAGTACGGCGTCGGCTTCAAGAGCGTCGAAGAGGCCGCCTACGTGCGCGCCAAGCTCCTCGACAACATCGCGAAGGCCGCTGCCACGCGTGACGAGGACGAGCGTCGCCGTCTGCTGACCAGCGTCTTCGTCGGCGGTGGCTACACCGGCGTCGAGGCGATCGGCGAGCTGTTCGACGTCTCGCAGGCCGCCATCAAGACCTACCCGTCGCTCGCCGGCGAGCAGCCGCGCTGGGTCCTCATCGACGCGCTCGACCGCGTCGCGCCCGAGGTCGGCCCCGAGCTGTCCAAGTGGACCCTCGAGTCGCTCCGCGCCCGCGGCATCGACGTCCGACTGAAGACCACCATGCCGAGCGCTGAGGGCGGTGTCGTCAAGTTCTCCGACGGTGACGAGTTCGCCGCCGGTCTGCTCGTCTGGACTGCGGGCGTCAAGCCGAACCCCCTCCTCGACGCCTCGGACCTGCCGCGCGGCCCGAAGGGCCACCTCGCTGCGAACGCGAAGCTCCAGGTCGAGGCCGAGGACACCCACGAAGTCGTCGAGGGTGTCTGGGGGCTCGGTGACGTCGCGCAGGTGCCCGACCTGACCGCCGACAAGCAGCCGGCGTTCTACCCGCCGAACGCGCAGAACGCCGTGCGCCAGGCTGTCGTCGCAGCCGACAACATCGTCGCGTCGATCACCGGCAAGCCGCTCGAGGAGTACCGCCACCCGTCCATCGGCACCGTCGCGTCGTACGGTGTCGGCAAGGGGGCAGCGAACATCAAGGGCATCAAGATGACGAACCTGTTCGCCTGGCTCGCGCACCGCGCGTACCACGTGTACGCGATGCCGACCCTGAACCGGAAGGCCCGCATCATCATCGGCTGGATCACCGGTGCCGTCTCGGGTCGCGACGCGACCTCGCTCATCAAGGAGACGGACCCGCGCCGCAACTTCGTCGAGGCGTCCAAGAGCTAGACGCTCCCACAGGGCGGACGGGAGGCGCGGTGCCAGCTGGCACCGCGCCTCCCGTCCGTCTCTGCGTCGCGCCCACGGAACCTGGTTCTGGACTCTGAACCACGGAACGACGCGGTGCTGTGTCCGGAACCTGGTTCCGAAGGCGTCGCCAGGGGCTCGCGTGCTTGGATGGTGCCGTGACAGACGCACCGATCGCTGACGAGTCCGCCTCCTTCGAGGTCACCGAATCCACCGTCGTGTACGAGGGCGCCGTCTGGGACGTGCGCCGCGACACCGTCGCGTACAACGGTGACGCGATGGTCCGGGAGTACATCGACCACACCGGCGCCGTCGCCGTGTACGCCGAGGACGACGAGGGCCGCGTCCTGGTCATCCAGCAGTACCGGCACCCGGTGCGGCTGCGCGACTGGGAGCTGCCCGCCGGCCTGCTCGACATGGAGGGCGAGGACCACCTGACGGCCGCGAAGCGCGAGCTGGGCGAGGAGGCCGACCTCGAAGCCGACACGTGGGAGCCCCTGGTCCGTTACAACACCTCGTCGGGCGGTAGCGACGAGTTCATCCAGATCTACCGGGCGCGCGGGGTCCGGTCGACGGAGTCGGCGTTCGAGCGTGAGGCGGAAGAGGCCGACATCGTGACGCGGTGGGTCCCGCGCGCCGAGCTGCTCGAGGGGATCCTGGGCGGTCGGCTCAACAACTCGGCCCTCGTCGTCGCGGCGCTCGCCGTCGAGGCCATCGAACAGCGCGGCAAGTGACCGGGTCCGCGGTCGAGGGTCTGCGCGACCTGGTCGCCGCCGGCACCTGGACGCACGAGCCGGAGGCCGCCGCGCTCGACGCCGATGTGTTCCGGGTGACCGCGGTCGAGGGCAGCGATGCCTGGCGGACCACCTCGTACGGGTTCGTGCACGACTCCGAGCACGCGCTGCTGCAGTCGACGGAGGGCCCGTTCTCGGTCGAGGTCTCGTTCGTGCTCGACTACACCGAGCAGTTCGACCAGGCCGGGGTGTTCCTGCGCGTCGACGAGCAGAGCTGGATCAAGGCCGGCGTCGAGTTCTCGGACGGAGCGTCACAGCTCGGCGCCGTGGTCACGCGCGGGTTCTCGGACTGGTCGGTGTCGCCGGTGCCGGAGTGGGCCGGCCGGGTCGTGACCGTCCGCGCCAGCCGCGATGGTGACGCCGTGACGATCCGGGCGTGGGCCGAAGACGACGAGCCCCGTCTCGTCCGGGTCGCCTACCTCGACCCGGAGGCTGTCGTGTCCGCAGGGTTGCTGTGCGCCGGGCCGACGCGGGCTGGGTTGACCGTGACGTTCACGGGGTTCAACGTGGGTGCGCCGGACGAGGCGTTGCACTGACTGGCGAGTTGCCCCGCGCCCGTTAGCCTGCTGAGGTGATGCCCCTCGACCGTGCCGTGGAGACGTACCTCCGGCACGTCTCGATCGAGCGGGGACTCTCGCAACACACGTTGTCGGCGTACCGGCGAGACCTCGCGGTGTTCTCGTCGTGGTTGGCAACCGCTCCAGTGGTCGATTCCGACGGCGCGGACCGGGCTGGTGGTGCGTCGGCGATCGGTGACGTCGGACGGCTGGCACGGGTGGACGTCTCGGAGTTCGTGACCTACCTGGCGACGAAGCCGGACGGTCCGCTGGCGCCGAGGTCGATCGCGCGGATGCTCAGTTCGGTGCGCTCGTTCACGGCCTTCGCCGCGGGGGAGGGCTGGCTGCCGCTCGACCCCGGCACCGCCGTCCGGCCACCGAAGGCCCCGATGCGACTGCCGAAGGCGATCCCCGTCGAGGACATGGAGCGGCTGCTCGGTGCGGTGTCCGTCGACGCCGACGACCCCGTGCAGCTGCGGGACAAGGCGCTGCTCGAGCTCCTCTACGCCACGGGCGCGCGGATCTCCGAGACGGTCGGGTTGTCGGTCGACGACGTGACGACGCTGTCGGACGCCGCCGCTGACGCTTCTGGCCCGGGCCCCGGTGCGGACGGGCTGTCCGTCGTGAAGGTCACCGGCAAGGGCAACAAGCAGCGGATCGTCCCGCTCGGCAGCTTCGCCCGGGCCGCGATCGATGCCTACCTGGTGCGGGCGCGGCCGGTGTTCGCGGCGCGAGGGGCGTCGACACCGGCGCTGTTCCTCGGTGCCCGCGGCGCGCGGTTGTCGCGGCAGAGCGCCTGGCTCGTGATCCAGGCCGCCGCTGCTGCCGCCGACCTCGAGTCGCACGTGTCACCGCACACGTTCCGGCACTCGTTCGCGACGCACCTGCTCGAGGGCGGTGCTGATGTGCGCGTGGTGCAGGAGTTGCTCGGCCACGCGAGTGTCGCCACGACGCAGATCTACACGATGGTCACGGCGGACATGCTGCGGGACGTGTACCAGACGGCGCACCCGCGGGCGCGGCGGTAGGCGGGCTCCCGCTGCTCAGAACAGGTGGAACTGGGCCGACGCGGCGATGACCGTCGTCGTCACGGCGACGACGAGGGCGCTCGCCGAAGCGCTCCGCGCCAGGACCGCCCAGGCACCGACGGCTCCGGAACGGACGATGCCGATGACGCCGCACGCCACGGCGAGCAGCCCCGCCAGGCCCCAGGGGTTCGCGACGACC
This sequence comes from Curtobacterium sp. VKM Ac-1376, assembly GCF_015351025.1. Lineage (GTDB taxonomy): Bacteria > Actinomycetota > Actinomycetes > Actinomycetales > Microbacteriaceae > Curtobacterium. The sequence continues at coordinate 190,031 of NZ_JADKRV010000005.1, forward strand.
GAGACCACGGCGAGCAGCACCGCGAGCACCGTGAACACGCAGAGCCGACGGTCGCCGGTGGTGCCCGACGCCCACGCGTCCGTCCGGATCGCCGAGGTCTGCACCGAGAACGACGGCCCCGCCGGAGCGACGACGACCGGCGCGACCGGTTCCGCGGCGGCCGCGGGGACGCGGGTCGCAGCATCCCAGGTGCGACCGTCCCACCAGCGCAGACGGCGGGCGTCCTGCGGGTCCGGGAACCAGCCTGCGGCCGGCAGCGTCACGGTTGCTCCTCGAGGTGCGGGGTGGATAGACGCTCCCGAGCCTAGGAGCGCGGTCGTCCCCGCCCCAGTCCCCAGCCGGGTGTCAGCACAAGGGGGGACCGGGGCAGTGCACTACGGTCGGGGCGTGCCCTCGACGCTCGACGACTTCTGGACCGCGCGACGCCGCGAGCGTCCGGGTCTTCCGACTGCCGTGCCGGAGGCGTGGTCCTTCGGCGCGACTCCGGAGCAGGCGGACGCACTCTTGCGGCTCGTGCTCGACGGGGTCAAGGTCGGCACGGCGTCGTCGCTCTGGGACTACGAGGCGACCGGTGACCCGCTGCCCGCGGCCGACGAGCTGAGCATCGTGACCGACGGCTCGGGTGCGCCCCGCGCAGTCATCGAGACGACTGCGGTCAGGGTGGTGCCGTTCGACCAGGTCGGCGCGGACCACGCCTGGGCCGAGGGTGAAGGCGACCGCACGCTCGAGCACTGGCGGAGGGTGCACGAGGCATTCTGGCGCGCACACTCCGAGAACCCGCGCGGATTCGCACCGGACATGCCCGTGGTGTGCGAGCGCTTCCAGCTGCTCTGGCCGAGCAGCTGAGGCCTTCCGGTCAGGCGGGCACCGGCGCCGCGTCGACCTCGGTCAACACGTCCTTCACGGCGGCGAGCAGCCGGGCGTTGAAGTCCACGCCGAGCTGGTTCGGCACGGTGACGAGCACGGTGTCGGCAGCACGGACGGCCTGGTCGGCCGCGAGCTCCGCGACGAGCTGTTCGGGCTCACCGATGTAGGAGCGACCGAACCGGGCGAGCCCGCCGTCGAGGTGCCCGACCTGGTCCTGCCCCTCGACCTGCGCGCGGACGCCGAAGTAGTGGCGGGACTCGTCGTCGATGATCGGGATGATGCTGCGCGAGACCGAGGCGCGCGGTTCGCGGCCCCAGCCCGACTCGGACCACACCCGGCGGAAGCGCTCGATCTGCTCGGCCTGCAGCTGGTCGAAGGGCACGCCGGTGTCCTCGGTGAGCAGGGTCGACGACATCAGGTTCATGCCCTGCTCGGCCGTCCACTCGGCGGTGGCACGGGTGCCGGCGCCCCACCAGATGCGGTCGCCGAGCGAGTCGGAGAGCGGGAAGATCGGCAGTGAACCCACCGAACCCGTCATCTGCGGGTTGGCGTTGGCCATCGGCTCGCCGGCGATCGCTCGACGGAACACGTCGGTGTGCGCCCGTGCCATGTCGGCACCGTTCTCGTCCGAGGCGTCGGGCACGTAGCCGAACTGCTGGTACCCGGCGAGGGCGGTCTCGGGTGATCCCCGCGAGACGCCGAGCTGCAGCCGGCCGCCGGAGATGAGGTCGGTGGCCGCGGCTTCCTCGGCCATGTAGAGCGGGTTCTCGTAGCGCATGTCGATCACGCCGGTACCGATCTCGATCCGGCTCGTCTTCGCGGCGATCGCGGAGAGCAGCGGGAACGGTGCGGCCTGCTGCGGCGCGAAGTGGTGCACGCGGAAGTACGCGCCGTCGACGCCGGCCTCCTCGGCTGCGACCGCGAGGTCGATGGCCTGCACCAGGGCCTCCCGCCCGCTGCGCACCTTCGACCCCGGCACGTCGCGCCAGTGTCCGAACGACAGGAACCCGATCTTCGTCATGTCCATGCGAACACATCCGGCGGCGTGGGCATTCCGCCACGACTAACGTCTCCGGCATGGAGGACCCCCGCGCCGCACTCGCCGCCGAACGTGCCCGCAACGAACGGCTGCTGACCGAGGTGGAGCGGAGCATGAGGGACGTCAGCGATGCCCGCCAGGACGCCAACTCCGACGACGAGCACGACCCGGAGGGCGCGACCCTGGCGTGGGAACGCGGCTCCCTCGGTGCGGTCCGCGATGGGTCCCGGCTGCGGATCCGGCAGGTGGACGCCGCGCTCGCGCGGCTCGACGACGGCACCTACGGGCGCTGCTCGGTCGGTGGCGAGCTGATCCCGGAGGCCCGACTGGCCGCCGTCCCGTGGGCGGCGACGTGCGTCGCGCACGCGTGACGGGCACGCGATCGGTGCCGGCTGTCGGACTGGAGGCTCAGTGCATCCCCGCCCCGCGCCTCCCGGCATGCGCACCGCACGTCCACCCCGTGCGCCGCTGATTCCCAGCCGAGCGCCCTACGTTTTCGGCATGGACGGCGACCCGAACGACCGACCCGGCGAAGCCCGGGTCGACGGTGCGCCTCGCCAGCGCTTCCAGTGGTTCCACCGCATGCGCACCTGGATCCACGCGCGTCCCCACGTGCACCTGTTCTACAAGGTGCTCGTCGGCATCGTGGGCGGGCTGGTCGTCATCGTCGGGCTGATCCTGGTGCCGCTGCCGGGGCCCGGGTGGCTCGTCGTGTTCATCGGACTCACGGTGCTGGCGAGCGAGTTCCACTTCTTCCACAAGATCATCACGTGGCTCAGGGCGCAGCTGCACCGCTTCTGGGACTGGGCCAAGCGGCACGGGCCGAAGCGGCTGCGTGACGCTGCCGACCGCGGCAAGGCCGACGTCGACGCGGCCCACACCGGCGCGGCTCGGACCGTCGGGGTCCGGGCGCGCGCTCGTGGCACGAACCCGGCGCGGCCCGGGCACTAGCGAGTCCGTTCGTCCCGTGCGAGGTTCTGTCCTCGGTGCGTGGCAGCGGGGGCCGCACCGAGTACGGAACCTCGCACCAGGCGGACGGTGCTAGTCGGCGGACGCGACCCGGACCGAACCGGTCGCGGTGCGCTCGAGGACTTCGGCGGCGCGCTCCTCGACCTCGGCGGCGTCCTTCGACGTCAGCTGCAGGACGAGGGCGACGACCGCGGCGAGCACGATGAACCCGCCGTACCCGGCGATGACCGGCACGAGACCGATCGACGGCTCGAGCAGCCCGCCGATGACCGAGGGCACCCCGAACGCCAGGTAGCTGACGACGTAGATCGTGGAGAGCAGTCCGGCGCGGTGGGTGGGTGCAGCGGTGGCGAGCAGCATCCGCAGCGGTGCCTGGAAGCCGGCACCGAAGCCGACCCCGGCGATGGCGCTGCCGACGACCATGCCGGGCAGGGAGTGCGCGAACACGAACGACACCGTGACGATCGGGCCGAGCACGAGCGCCACGAGCCCGAGCAGGACCGCGCGGCGGGTGTCCATCCGCTGGATCGCCAGGCCGGTCAGGGCGCCGACGCCGGTGACCACGGCGATGAGCGCGCCGGCGGCGAAGTGGTTCGTGATGCCGAAGACCGCGCCGAGCGCCGAGGGGACGAGCGACAGGAACATGCCGCCGAGCGCCCAGCTGGCGATGAGCGAGCCCGCGACGCCGCGGAACAGTCGACGCGACGACCGCGGCACGCTGATCGTCGGGCGCAGGGAGCGGAGGGCGCCGGGGCGACGCTGGACCTGCTCGGGGACGATGAACAGCGCGAGCACCAGCAGCACGAGGAGCGCGCCGAACAGCAGGTAGACGAGCCGCTCCGGCGCGGGCCCCCACTGCACCAGTGCGCCGCTGGACAGTGCGCCGGTGGCGAGGGCGATCGGCGGGATGACGCCGTTCAGCACGCCGGCCATGGTGGGGTGCCGCTCGAGCGAGTTGTCGATGAGCGCAGCGCCGAGTGCACCGATGAGCAGGCCCACCGAGACGCCCTGCACGATCCGGTCGACGATGAGTGCCACCACGCCGCCAGCCACGGCGAACAGGCCGAGCGACAGCACGACGCCGAGGCCGCCCACGACGAGCACGGGCTTCCGGCCGACGTGGTCGGACAGGCGACCCGCAACGAGCAGGCTCGCCAGGAGTCCGGCGACGTAGATGGCGAAGACGCCGGTGAGCATGAGCGGGGTGAGGTGCCACTCGGCGGCGTAGACCGGGTAGATCGGGGACGGGACGGCCGATGACGCCACCGAGACCAGGAGCATCGCCGCCAGGATCCAGAACCCGGCGACCGAACGAGCTGACTGGTGCATGCGCACCCCTTTCCATCTCCGTGCAGTACGACTGCATTCGTACCGCACTCGAACAGTACGACGCAAGTCGTACAGCAAGCCGAACGGTGGTAGCGTCCCGTCCATGCCCGCGCACGTCGATGCTCCCGAGCGGCTGCCGCAGCCGTCCGTGGCCGAGATGGACCTCCCCGCCGTCATGGATGCCCTGAGCGACCCGATCCGGCTCGCGATCCTGCACCGCTACCTGGTCGACGCGGCCGGGGGCGAGCGCAGCTGCGGCTGGGTCGGCATCGACCGGCCGAAGTCCACGCTGACCCACCACTTCCGGGTCCTGCGCGAGGCCGGTCTGCTCGAGCAGCACCTGGAGGGCCTCACCCGCGTCAGCCGCGTCCGCGTCGAGGACGTGCAGCAGCGGTTCCCAGGGCTGCTCGACCTCGTGCTCGACTGGCAGGTCCCCGCGGCCCTGCTGCGCCAGGGGATCGCCTCGTGAGCGCCGGCGTGGACGCTGTGCACACGCTTCCGTCGATCGTCGCGGACCCCGCCGTCACCACGGCGCTCGCCGCAGACTTGACGGCGGCCGGTTTCACCGTCGACCGGCTCGACTCCCTTTGGGGCGCCGAGGCCGCCGCATCGCTGCACCGCGGTTCGCGGGTCGCCGCGCTCCGGGCCCTCGCCGTCCGCGAGGCGACGCCGCTCAGCACCCTCGCGACACTGTTCGTGCTCGGCCTGCCGGTGGCGCGGGCCGACGCCGCCTCGGCGTTCCCGACGGCCGGTCTCGACGCCGTGACCGCCGCCGGGCTGCTGCGGGCCGACAGCGCCGACGCGCTCGTCCACCCCACCGTCGACCTGCGCCCCTACGCCTTCGTCGACGACCTCGGTGCCGGTAGCTGGTGGATCGTCTCCGACCTCGGGGAGCTCGCCCTCGGCCACGCGATCAGCGAGGAGCACGTCCTCGGCATCGGCGGTGCCACCACCACGCTGAGCGGCCTGCAGGTGCCCGTGCCGGTCGAGCGTGTGCTCGACCTCGGCACCGGGTGCGGCATCCAGGCCATGCACGCGCGGCGGTTCGCCGACCAGGTGGTCGCCACCGACATCTCGCGCCGTGCCCTCGACATCGCCCGGTTCAACGCCCGGCTCAACGGCATCGACGGCATCGACTTCCGGTTCGGCTCGCTGTTCGAGCCCGTCGCGGGGGAGCGGTTCGACCGGATCGTCTCGAACCCGCCCTTCGTCATCACCCCGCGGCGCGAGGGCGTGCCCTCGTACGAGTACCGCGACGGCGGCATGGTCGGCGACGCCCTGGTCGAGACGGTGCTCCGCGGCCTCGAGTCGCACCTGGAGCCCGGTGGCACCGCGCAGCTCCTCGGCAACTGGGAGTACCACTGGGGCGTCGACGGCCTGGACCGCGTGCGCGCCTGGTTCTTCGACACCGACCTCGACGTGTGGGTGATCGAGCGCGAGCGGCAGGACACGACGTCCTACGCCGAGACCTGGATCCGCGACGGCGGGACGAAGCCCGGCACGGCCGAGTTCGACACCCTGATGGGTGCCTGGCTCGACGACTTCGCGGACCGTCGCGTCACCGGCGTCGGCTTCGGCTACGTCGTGGTGCGTCGCCCCCTGCCTGGAGGCCCGTCCGCCCTCCGCCGGTTCGAGCGCGTCCCCGAGACGCTCGGCTCCAACCCCGCGGGCCTCGGTGCGACGGTCGCCCGCGTCCTCGATGCGGCCGCCTGGCTCGCCGCGCACGACGACTCCGCGCTCGCCGCCGCCCACCTGTCGGTGGCCGGTGACGTCACCGAGGAGCGGTACTACTGGCCGGGCAACGACGACCCCACCGTGATGACCCTGGTGCAGGGTGGCGGGCTCGGGCGGCGGGTGGACGCGGACACCGCACTCGCGGCGTTCGTGGGTGCCTGCGACGGCGACCTGTCCGCCGCGGCGATCATCGGCGCGCTCGCACAGATCACCGGCGTGGACGAGCAGGCGCTCGCCGCCGACCTGATGCCGGCGGCGCGCGACCTGGTGCTCGACGGGCTGCTCGTCCCCGCCGCCTGACGATCAGGCGCGGTGGTCGCGCCAGCTGTGCTCGGGGGCGTAGCCGAGGAGCTCGCGGGCCTTCTCCGACGACAGCAAAGAGCTGACGCCGTCGATGTCGGCACGGCGCTCGATGTCCGGCACGTAGCGCTCGACGAGCTCGATGGTCGGGGTGTCCATCACGGTGTCGGGGCTCGCGATGACGAACGCCTCGAACCCCGTGAGGTCGGCCTCGAGCGACTTCCGGACCGCCTGGGCGCCGTCGCGGGAGTCGATGTACGACCACAGGTTGAAGGTCTTCGCCTCGGGGGTGGCGTCCCACGGGAACGCCGGGTAGTCGGTCTCGTCCATCACGTTCGAGAAGCGCAGACCGATCATCTTCAGCTCCGGGTCCCAGCGCGTGAAGTGCCGGGCCATCTCCTCTTCGACGGCCTTGCCGAGCGAGTACGAGGACTGCGGGCGGACGGCGAACTCCTCGTCGACGGGCAGGTAGGGCGGGTGGTGCTCGCCCATCGGGATGCCGAGCAGGGTCTCGCTCGACGCCCACACGACGTTCTTGATCCTCGCGGCACGGGCGGCGTGGAAGACGTTGATCGACGAGGTCACGTTGTTCGTGATGAGCGCCACGTCGGGGACCTGCCCCGGGGCCGGCACCGCGGCCAGGTGCACGACGGCGTCGACGTGGTCGTACCGGTCGTCGATGCCGAGCAGGGCGTTCAGGACCTGGCCGTGGTCGGTCAGGTCGATCCGCACGAACGGGACGCGCTCGGGCTTGTCGGGGGACGGGACACGGTCGAGCAGGACCACGTCGTACCCGTGCGCATCGAGGTCGCGCACCACCGCTCGTCCGAGCTTGCCGCTGCCACCGGTCACCACTACACGCGTCATCGCGTCACTCCACATCGTCGTCGGATCACGCCCTGGCGGGCACCGACCATCCTGCCCCGCCGCACCTGACGCGACCAGGCCCTGTCCGTACCCCACTGCCGGAACCTGGTTCCGGACACGACACCACGGGATCGCGCGGTGCTGTGTCCGGAACCTGGTTCCGTGCTCGTGCCGTCAGGGGGTGGAGGTGGGGGGGACCTGGGCGATCGCCAGGCGGGCGACGAGCTCGAGGTGCTCGGCCATGTCGCGGGTGGGGTCGAAGAGCCACTGGATCTGCATGCCGTCGGACACCGCGAGCAGCACGCTCGTCAATTCGTCGGGGTCGATGTCGGTGCGCAGCCGGCCGTCCTGCTGCATGGCACGGAAGTCGGCCGACAGGTCGCGGCGGCTGCGTTCGTAGCGCTCGCGGAAGTACTCGTGCGCCGGGTGCTCGGCGTCGGTGGCGGCCGCGGCGGACAGGTTGACGAACATCTGCACCAGGCCGGGGACCTCGGCGTTGTGCCGCACGATCGCGGCGAGCAGGGCTGCCGGATCCTCGGCCTGCCAGTCGTGCGCGAGGTCGAGTTCGTCGCGGCGGCGCAGGATCTCGACCCAGAGCTCGTCCTTCGAGTCGAAGTAGTGCAGCAGGCCGGCCTGGGTCAGCTCCACGGCGTCGGCGATGTCCTTGATGCTCGTCCGCCGGAAGCCCTGCGACGCCACGAGGTCCAGGGCGACCGTGAGGATCTCCTCGCGCTTCGCGATGCCCTTTGCGTACGAACCCCGTCGTGCCATGGCGAGACTGTACCGCTCGCAGGAGGCACGATAAAACCGAACGGTATACGGTTTTGGTGGTACGGTGCAGGTGCTGCCAGCGCGGGCGGCGGACCCGGTGGATGGTGGGTGTGGGCGACGAGGCCCCGGCTGTCCAGGCGACGCCCGCGGCCCTGAACGAGAGGACCGACCACCGTGACCACCGTGAACGACGCGAGCACCGCCTCCAGTCCGTCGACGTCGCTGGTCGAGCGCATCGATGCGCTCCTCGGCCAGCTGACCACCGACGAGAAGGTGCAGCTGCTCACCGGACGTGACTTCTGGACCACCTGGCCGATCGAGAAGATCGGGCTGCGCCGGATCCTGATGTCGGACGGTCCGTCCGGCGTGCGCGGCGAGGTGTGGGACGAGCGTGACCCGTCCCTGAACCTGCCGTCGGCGACGGCGCTGAGTGCGTCGTGGGACCGGGCGATCGCGAAGCGGTACGGCGCGGCCGCGGCCGTCGAGGCCCGCCGCAAGGGCGTCGACGTCGTGCTCGGCCCGACCATCAACCTGCACCGGTCGCCGCTCGGTGGCCGGCACTTCGAGGCGTTCAGCGAGGACCCCGTGCTCACGGGTGACCTGGCCGCGTCCTACGTCGATGGCGTGCAGGAGAACGGTGTCGCAGCGACCCCGAAGCACTACATCGCGAACGACTACGAGACCGACCGCTTCACCGCGTCGACCGAGGTGTCCGACCGGACGTTGCGCGAGCTGTACCTGCTCGCGTTCGAGCAGGCCGTCACTGAGGCGCACGCCTGGGCGGTCATGTCGTCGTACAACGCGATCAACGGCGTGACGGCGTCGGAGAACGACCTGCTCGAGACCCCGCTCAACGCTGAGTGGGGCTTCGACGGGATCGTCGTGTCCGACTGGACCGGCGTGCGGTCGGTGGACTCGGCGAAGGCCTCGCAGGACGTCGCGATGCCCGGGCCGAACCCGTGGTGGAGCGAGGGCCCGCTGCTTGCCGCCGTGCAGTCCGGCGAGGTGCCGATGGCGGCGATCGACCGGAAGGTCCGCCGGATCCTGACCCTCGCCGCGCGCGTCGGAGCGCTCGAGGGCTTCGAGCACGTCGCCGCCGAACCCGTGCACGTCGAGGACGGCATCGCGTTCGTGCGCGAGGCCGAGGCCGAGGGAACGGTCCTGGTCCGCAACGCCGGTGTCCTGCCGCTCGACGCCCCCGCCGTGTCGCGCATCGCGGTGATCGGCCACAACGCCGACCAGGCACGCACGCAGGGCGGCGGGTCGGCCACGGTCGTGCCGTCGCAGGTCGTGTCGCCACTGGACGGCATCCGGTCGGCGTTCCCCGGCGCGAGCGTGGACTACGCGATCGGCGCCGTCGTGCAGGAGGGCATCGCGGAGTTCCCGCTGTCCACCATCACCAACCCCGGCACCGGCGAGCCCGGAGCACGGGTCGCCTTCGTCGAGGACGGCGAGGAACTGTACGTCGAGGACCGCCGTGCAACGGCACTGTTCTGGTTCGGCGGCGACGCCCCGACCCGTCAGGCCGACCGGCTCGACATCACCACGACCTACACGGCGGAGTCGACCGGCACCGTCCGGTTCGGCATCGGTGCGGCCGGGCGGTCACGGATGTGGATCGACGGCGAGCTGCTGCTCGACGAGGACGTGCCGTTCGAGGGCGACCAGCTCGGCGCCGCGTTCCTCAACCCGCCGGCGCGCTCGGTGCCGGTGTCGGTGACCGTGGGACAGCAGGTCGCGATCCGCATCGAGTACGACATCGTGCAGGACGAGACGCTCGGCGGGGTGCTGGCCTACCAGTTCGGCACCGAGCCGTCGGACGACGACCCCGCTGCGCTCATCGAGGCTGCAGTGGAAGCCGCCCGTGGTGCGGACGTCGCGGTGGTCGTGGTCGGCACGAACTCCAAGGTCGAGTCCGAGGGCTACGACCGCTCGTCGCTCGCGCTGCCCGGCCACCAGGACGACCTGGTCCGCGCCGTCGCCACGGCGAACCCGAACACCGTCGTCGTCGTGAACGCCGGGTCGCCGGTGGAGATGCCGTGGCGGAACGACGTCGCCGCGGTGCTCCTGACCTGGTTCGGCGGGCAGGAGTACGGCAACGCCCTGGCCGACGTGCTGACGGGCGCGCAGGAGCCCGGCGGTCGCCTGCCCACCACCTGGCCGGCCGCGATCGCCGACGTCCCCGTGCTCGACGTCACCCCGGTGGGCGGCACGGTGGCCTACGACGAGGGCATCCACCTCGGCTACCGCGCCTGGCTGCGGGCTGGGACCGAGCCGGCGTACCCGTTCGGGCACGGCCTCGGCTACACGACCTGGTCGATCGAGGGTGTCTCCGCGACGCCGACCGTGCGCGAGGGCGACGCGGTCATCGTCACGGCGACGGTCGCGAACACGGGGGATCGTGCCGGGAAGCACGTCGTGCAGGTGTACGCGTCCCGCGCGGAGTCCACGGTCGACCGGCCGGTGCGTTGGCTCGTCGGGTTCGCCCCGGTGCGCCTCAGCCCGGGGGAGTCGGCGGAGGTCTCGATCGAGGTTCCCGCACGGTCCTTCGCGCACTGGGACGGCTCATGGCAGTACGAGCCGGGGGCCTTCACACTGCACGTCGGCGCCTCGGTCTCCGATGTCGTCGGAACGGCGTCCCTCGAACTGGAGTGAAGAAGTCGTCCGGTTTCCGCGCAGCTCGCAAGTCCATTCAGTAACATCGTTCTGCGCCAGTCGGCTGGTTACCGTCGGCGCACGCACCGACTACGGGGTCGCTGGGTGAGCGCCTCGGTCTCCTGATCCGGCCGTTGGAGCCCTGGCGTCCCCGGTGCGTCCAGAATGCGTCCCCGCGTCCGCGCGGGGACGCATTCGTCGTTCCGGCCAGCAACCGCTCCGGCGAACCGGTTGACTGACTTCCTGCGAACCTGGGAAAACGGGTGACAGTTGGTCAGCTTCTCCGCGCGAGTGCGTGCATCCGTGTGACAAACCGCTTGGTAGGTGGAACGATGGTTGCACCATCTCGTACGGATCAGGGACGAGATGGTCATCCGGCCGGGCTCTCGGGCCTCACCAACTCGATCTGAGCCCTGCCGGATGCCCTTGACTCCCGGCGGCGATCAGGATCGCAGTGCCGGCGCGATCTCCTCGGCCACGATGCGGAGGATCCGCTCGTGCGCCGCGCGATCCCCGTTCGCTGGGAGGGTGATGACGAGTTCGTCGGTCGCGGTCACCGCCGGGTCGGCGAGCAGTGCATCGACGATCGCTGCCGGTTCACCGGACAGCACCTTGCTGAACCGGAACGGCGGCGTCCCCGAGAGCGGCCGGCCCTCGTCGTCCATCCCGGCGGCGTAGCCCCTCAGGAACTCCTCGTGCACGGCGCGGTCGTGGCCGTCGACCAGCGGGACGACGATGCGACCGACGGCGACCTTGGACTGGCGCTGCGGGTGCAGCTCGGCGAACCGCTCACGGTAGGCGGCGATCTGATCGGCCTGTGCCTCGGCGAACGGGGCGCCCGTGTCCTCGGTGTTCAGGGTCGAGCAGTGCAGCAGGAGCCCCTTCTCCGCCGTGCGGATCGCGGTGCTCATGCTGCCACCGCCCCACCACACCCGCTCGCGGAGGCCCGGGCTGAGCGGCTGCAGGGTCAGGTCGGCACCGGCGGGGATGCTCTCGTAGCCCTTGCCTGCGCTGCCGAGTGGGTCGCCCTGCAGGACCTCGAGCAGGCGTGCGGCGCGGGCTTCGGCCTCGTCACGGAACGACCGATCGACGGTGCCGAACACCGGGTCGAGGATGGGGCCGTAGCCGGCGATGCCCGTGCTGATGCCGAGCTGCACGCGGCCACCGCTGAGCAGGTCGACGGTGCTGGCGTCCTCGGCCAGGCGCACCGGGTCCTCGTAGCGCATGCCGAGCACGGCGGTGCCGAAGGTGATGGTGCTGGTGCGCTGGGCGGCGGCCGCGAAGAACGTCATCGGGCTCGTCAGGTACGGCTCGAAGTGTCGGCCCCGGACCCAGCCGGTGCCGTAGTCGAGCGACTCCGCGGTCTCGAACAGGCGCAGCCCGTCCTCGAGGGCGCCGGCGGCGCCGTCGGTGCCGCCGTGGTTCGGGACGAAGGAGAGGAAGCCGAGTTCGCGCATGACGCGAGTCTATGCGCACGTATGAAGACGTGCTTCCTTCCGGATCACTGCGGACGGGAGGCGCGGGGCGGCCTGGTGACGAGCCTCTCCCCACCGGCACGGCCGGTCCGCGCTGGCGCGTCGGCCCGGACGCGCCTCTCCCCACCGGCACGGCCGGTCCGCCGCTGGCGCGTCGGCCCGAGACCGGCGGCGTGGGCCCAGTCCGTCATGGCGACACCTGGGAGGATGGGGGCATGACCGACGTCACCACCGTGCCCCCGCTCGTCGCCGCGATCCCGGCGGCGGTGGACGGCGTCGTCGACCCCGACGAGGTCTACGAGGCCTTCGCGGCCTGGGCCGCCGAGGGCGGCCGACCGCTGTACCCGGCGCAGGACGAAGCGGTCATCGAGCTCGTGTCCGGCGCCAACGTCGTGCTGAGCACGCCGACCGGCACCGGGAAGTCGCTCGTCGCGGCCGGAGCGCACTTCGCCGCCCTCGCCGAGGGCAAGCGGAGCTACTACACGGCACCGATCAAGGCGCTGGTGTCCGAGAAGTTCTTCCAGCTCGTCGAGTTGTTCGGTCCGCAGAACGTCGGCATGGTCACCGGTGACTCGAGCGTCAACGCCGACGCCCCGATCGTCTGCTGCACCGCCGAGATCCTGGCGAACCTGGCCTTGCGGCAGGGACCGGACGCCGACGTCGACGTCGTCGTGATGGACGAGTTCCACTTCTACGGTGACCCCGACCGCGGCTGGGCGTGGCAGGTGCCGCTGCTCGTGCTCGAGCGTGCGCAGTTCCTGCTCATGTCGGCGACCCTCGGCGACGTCACCACCATCGCCGACGACCTGTCCCGACGGACCGGCCGGCCCACCGCCCGCGTGACCGGTGTCTCGCGGCCGGTGCCGCTCGAGTACCAGTACGTGATGACGCCGGTGCAGGAGACGGTCGAACGGCTGCTGGAGGAGGGCAAGGCGCCCATCTACATCGTGCACTTCGCCCAGGCCGCAGCACTCGAACGGGCGCAGTCGCTGATGTCCGCGAAGGTCGCCTCGCGCGAACGCCGTGACCAGATCGCGGAGGCCATCGCCGGATTCCGCTTCAGCGCCGGCTTCGGGCAGACCCTGTCGCGCCTGATCCGGGCGGGCATCGGCGTGCACCACGCCGGCATGCTGCCGAAGTACCGTCGGCTCGTCGAGCAGCTCGCCCAGCGCGGCCTGCTGCCCGTCATCTGCGGTACCGACACCCTGGGCGTCGGGATCAACGTGCCGATCCGGTCCGTGCTGTTCACCGGGCTGACGAAGTTCGACGGCACGAAGATGCGCCAGCTGTCCGCGCGTGAGTTCCACCAGATCGCCGGTCGTGCCGGACGTGCCGGGTACGACACCGAGGGTGACGTCGTCGCCGAGGCACCCGAGCACGACATCGAGAACGCCCGCGCCGTCGCCAAGGCCGGCGACGACCCGAAGAAGAAGAACAAGATCAAGCGGAAGAAGGCGCCGGAGGGATTCGTGTCCTGGGGGCAGGCGTCGTTCGAACGGCTGATCGCGGCCGAGCCCGAGCCGATGGTCTCCCGCATGCGGATCACCCACGCGATGGTGCTGTCGGTCGTCGCCCGCGGTGGGGACGCCTTCGCGGAAGTCCGGTCGCTGGTCTACGACAACCACGAGCCCCGCTCACGACAGCTCGCGATGGCCCGACGGGCGCTGGTCATCGCCCGGACCCTCATCAACGCGCGGGTGATCGAGAAGGTCGACGGCGCCTACCGTCTGACCGTCGACATCGCACCGAACTTCGCGCTCAACCAGCCGCTGTCGCCGTTCGCGCTCGCCGCGTTCGAGTTGCTCGACCCCTCGTCGCCCACGTACGCCCTGGACATGGTGTCCGTCGTCGAGGCGACGCTCGACGACCCGCGGGCGATCCTGTCCCAGCAGCAGTTCAAGGAGCGCGGCGAAGAGGTCGCGCGCATGAAGCGGGAGGGGATCGAGTACGAGGAGCGGATGGAGCTGCTCGAGGAGGTCACCTGGCCGAAGCCGCTCGACGAGCTGCTGACCGCCGCCTACGAGGCCTACGCCGCCGAGCAGCCGTGGGTCCTCGACTTCCGGTTGTCGCCGAAGTCCGTCGTCCGTGACATGTACGAGCGGGCGATGACCTTCGGGGACTTCGTGCGGTTCTACCAGCTCACCCGGTCGGAGGGGCTCGTGCTCCGGTACCTGTCCGACGCCTACCGCACGATGCGGCAGACCATCACCGAAGAGCAGCGGAACCAGGAACTCGACGACCTGATCGAGTGGCTCGGCGAGGTCGTGCGCCAGACGGACTCGTCGCTCGTGGACGAGTGGGAAGCGCTGCTCAACGGCGACGTGCTGCTCGCGTCCGAGGAGCACGAGGAGATCACGCCGCCGCAACCCGCGCGGCTCACCGGGAACCCGCGGGCGTTCCGGGTGCTCGTGCGCAACGCCCTGTTCCAGCGGGTGCTGCTCGCCGCGGCCGACGATATCGACGGGCTCGGGGAACTCGACGCGACCGTCGGCTTCGACCGGTCAGCGTGGGACAACGTGCTCGAGGAGTACTACGAGGAGCACGACAGCATCGGCACCGACGCCGACGCGCGCTCGATGCAGTACCTGGTGCTCGACGAGAGTGGCGCCACCGCCACACCCCGGGTCTGGCGGGCGCGGCAGATCTTCGCCGACCCCGAGGGCGACAAGGACTTCGGGTTCTCGGCGACGATCGACCTGGACGCCTCGGACGAGGTCGGCGAGGCCGTCGTGCGGGTCACCGAGATCGGGCGGTTCGACGGGTGGGCCGAGGTGGACGTCGACTGATCGGCGCGGGCGCCGCTCGACGTGTACCGTCTCCGGAGCCAACCCCCACCGAGAGGACTGCGTCATGCGCATCGGATCCAGCATCGCCCTGATCGTCATCGGCGCGATCGTCGCCTTCGCGCTGGACATCCAGCTCGCCGGCATCGACCTCCGCCTGATCGGCTACATCCTGATGGCAGCCGGTCTCGTGCTGCTCATCATCAGCCTCGCCGTGGCCTTCGGTGGTCGCCGCACCACGACCACCACGCGCTCGGGTGTCGACCCGGCGTCGGGGGAGCGGATCACGCAGCAGGACCGGCGCGACGGGACCTACTGACCGGTCAGGACCGTCAGAAGAGGGTCGCGGGCGGGGTCGCCTCTGGCAGCGCCGACGGCTCGGTGACCTCGGCGCCCGGCCACCCCGGACCGTGCGGCACCTCGGTGCCGTTCTGGAACGCGGTGGCAGCACCGCGGGCACGGACGTCGGCGGCCTCGTTCATCTCGTGACCGACGTGGCCGCGGACCCACTCGAACGTGACCTTGCGGCCCTGCAGTTCGGCGTCGAGTTCCTTGATGATCTCGACGTTGAGGACCGGCTTGCCGTCGGCCTTCCGCCAGCCCTTGCGCTTCCAGCCGGCGAGCCACTCGGTGCAGGCCTTGATGGCGTACTGGCTGTCGCACAGGATGTGCAGCGGCTCGCCGGTGTCCTTCGTGGCGCGGAGCAGCTGCAGCACGGCAGTGAGTTCGCCGATGTTGTTCGTCGCGCGGGGCCAGCCTCCGGCCGCCCACCGGTCGTCGTCGACGTACCAGGCCCAGCCGGCGGGGCCGGGGTTGCCGAGAGCTGAGCCGTCTGCGGCGGCGACGATCGTCACGATGGACCTCCTGGTGGTGCCGAGTGCTGGTCAACCGTAACGGACCCGACCGGCCCCTCGCCTCAGCGGCGAGCGGGGTCGATGTTCAGCGTGTTGCGCTCGAGCAGCCAGTCGTCGTTGAGGGGATCCAGGTACGGGTTCATCCACAGCAGCTGCGCCGGCGTGATGGCGAACCGCTCCGCGACGGTCGAGAGCTCGTCGCCGTGCGCGACCAGGTAGTTCGCCGGTCGGCCGTCGACGTCCGTGACGATGCCGTAGGCGCCCGGGCGGTCCTCGCGGACGGTGACGGGGAGGTCGGGGTAGGGGTCCGGGATCTTCCACGTGAGGTCAGCGGCGGCGAGCACCGATCCAGCCCAGGGACGTTCCGACGGGTCCTCGTCGGCCACCGGTACCGGCACCAGGACGACGCTGCTCAGGTAGTCGGGGCGTGGCCCGGACTGCCCCACGGTGAACGAGGTCGGTGGACGGACGGCGGCGTCCCACTCGACCAGGTCATGCACCGAGCCGTCCTCGGCGTCGAGCGGCTTCGCGGGCCGGTGCCGGACTCCAGGCGCATCGGCTGCGGATTGGTCGTCCGGTAGTGGGACAGCTGCGCGTCGAAGGTCCCGCTGTCGTTCGCCACGACGCGGACGTGGATGCTCGTGTCACCGCTCGGCGAGACGACGTCGGTCTCCGCCGCCACGGTGCCGGTGGGCAGGACCTGCTCGACCTCGACCGGATCGGTCGCGAGCGTCGGGTCCGGCGTGTGTTCCGCCGTGCGCTCGGTCGCTTGTCGTGTCGGCGTCGGGATCGCGTCGTCCCCGCCGAACGCCGTGCACCCCGTGAGCAGCAGCCCCACCAGCGCCGAGCCGATCACCGCGGTCGTCACGGTCCGTGTTCGTCCCATCGTTCCCCCTCGCGGTGATCGTGGTGGGACGAGGGGCCCGATCGAGCGCCGTGACCGGACTGGGACTCGGGCGGCAGGACTACCGTCCGACGCAGGAGGAAACACCATGAGCGACAGCATCCCGAACGCCCCCGGCCCCGAGCCGTCCGACGACCGCGCACGGAACGACGCGCTCCGTGACGCGGCCCACAGCGACGACGTCGACGGGGTCAGCGA
Source organism: Curtobacterium sp. VKM Ac-1376 (assembly GCF_015351025.1). Taxonomy (GTDB): domain Bacteria; phylum Actinomycetota; class Actinomycetes; order Actinomycetales; family Microbacteriaceae; genus Curtobacterium. Next base: position 206,776 of record NZ_JADKRV010000005.1, read on the forward strand.
CCGCGAGCAGCGAGCAGCGGACACGTCGTACAGCCCGTCGAGCGAGCGCGAGATGGACGCGTCGCAGACGAAGCAGCGCGACGACGCGGACCTGCGTGAGGACGGCATCGACCCGTCCAAGGTCATCGCGGCCCCCGGGACGGGCGGCGCGGACGACGCCGGCGACGTCGAGCCCGAGCCGGGCGACCTGCACCTGCCGTGGCAGTCCGAGGAGGACCGCCGGGGCTAGCGACGACTACGACACCGAGTCCGGGTGGGAGCCCGTCCGCTGCCCGGACTCGAGCGTCGCGATCGCCGCGAGCTCGTCGTCGGTCAGCACGAAGCCGTCGACGTCGAGGTTCGACCGGATCCGCGACGGCGTCACCGACTTCGGCAGGACCACGACGCCCTGCTGCACGTTCCACCGCACGAGCACCTGCGCCACGCTCGCCCCGTGCGCGCCCGCGATGCCCGTCAGCACCGGCTCCTCGATCAACCGACCGCGACCGAGCGGCGACCACGCCCCGGTCACGATGTCGTGTTGTTCGTGGAACGCGATGAGTTCGCGCTGCGGCAGCCACGGGTGCCGTTCGACCTGGTTCAGCGCCGGCACCTCGCCGGTCTCGTCGATGAGTCGCTGCAGGTGCGGCACCTGGAAGTTCGAGACGCCGATGCTCCGCGCCCGCCCCGACTCGCGCAGTTCGACCAGCGCGCGCCAGGTGTCGACGTAGCGGTCGTTCGCGGCGGCCGGCCAGTGGATCAGGTAGAGGTCGACGACGTCGAGCCCGAGCCGCTCGAGGCTGCCGTCGAACGCCCGCAGGGTCGCGTCGCGCCCCTGGTGGTCGTTCCACACCTTCGTCGTCACGAAGACGTCGTCACGGTCGACCCTGGAGGCCCGGATCGCCTTCCCGACGCCGGTCTCGTTGCCGTACATCTCGGCGGTGTCGACGTGCCGGTAGCCGGCGTCGAGCGCGAGACCGACCGCCGTCTCGGCCTGGGCGTCGCCGACCTTGTAGACGCCGAAGCCGATCGCGGGGATCGAGCGGCCGTCGCGGAGGGGGACTGAGGTGACCATGCACCCATCCTGCCGGAGCCTGGCGGGCGCACGCCGGGCCTCCAGGCCGTCTGTGGAGAACGCGACCCGCTCGCCGGGCGCGCGTTCCTTCCCATACCGGCCGCGATGGCAAGTGGAAACGGGCGTACCTGGTCGGAACTTCCGACCAGGTACGCCCGTTTCCGCCAGGTGCGCCAGGTGCGCCCCGAACCGCGCGGCGCCGCGCGCCCGCCGATCAGGTCGGCAGGTGCACCGGCTCGGTGTCGGGGATCGGGCTGGCGTCACGGCCTCGCAGGTCCGGCAGCCAACTCCGCATCGCCAGGGGGAGCAGCACGCCCAGGCCGGCCATCACGGCGCCGACGGTGAAGCCGCCGACGGGGCCGCTGCCGTCGATCAGGAAGCCGGCGATCGCCGAACCGCCGGCGGCACCGATCAGCTGGCCGGTGCCCATCCAGCCGTAGGCCTCGGCCGTGTCGGAGAACTTGACCGTCGCCGACACCGAACCGAACATCACCGCGAGGGCCGGCGCGATGCCCACGCCCGCGACGACCAGCGCGAGGCAGAGCCACCAGAAGCCGGTTCCACCGAGGGCCAGGGTGAGACCGACGAAGACGACCGTCATCCGCGTCCACAGGGTGTTGCGCGAGATCGGGCGGTGGCCGAACGCCAGGCCGCCGACGAGCGAACCGACCGCGAACACGGCCAGGACGATGCCGGCGTTCGGGCTGCCCTCGCCGAAGACGCTCGTGACGCTCGCTTCGACCGCGGCGCAGGCCCCGATGAGGAGCAGACCGGTCAGGGTGGCGACGACGACGGCTGGGCGCTTCAGCACGACACCGAACGCGCGCTTGGAACGGGGGATGCGGACGCGGCCGAGCTCGGGGGAGGCGATGAACCATGCGCCGCCGACGACCAGGAAGACCATCGCGACGACGATCGCCTCCACCGTGCCGACCTGGGTGGCGACGAAGGTGGTGATGACGGGGCCGGCGACCCAGATGAGCTCCTGCGCGCTGGCGTCGAGGGAGAACAGGGGCGTGAGCTGTGCCGAGGTCACCATCTTCGGGTAGATGGTGCGCACCGCGGGCTGCACGGGCGGGACCGCCAGGCCACAGAGGAACCCGACCACCACGTAGCCCCAGAGCGGCATGGTCACGAACGCGATGACCACCATGCTGATCAGCGCGACGATGCTCGTCAGGATGAGGACGGGGCGCATGCCCCAGCTGCCCATCCACCGGCTCGTCAGCGGGCCGGCCAGCGCCTGCCCGACACTCGTCGTCGCGAGCACCAGACCGGCCGCGCCGTAGGAGTCGAACACGTGCTCGACGTGCAGCAGGTAGGCCAGCGACAGCATGCCGAACGGGAACCGCGCGGTGAGCTGTGCGGCGATGACGCGACCCACGCCGGGGGTCTTCAGGAGGGGGCCGTACGTACTCACGAGACGAGTGTACGGACCAGCCGGATGGGGCTGTCCCCCGTCCTGGGGAGGGGCCCTTCGCGACACGCCGATGCGTTGATTCCACACATGTGGATCGCGACTGTCCACCGGTGTGGGGAAGTGTCGGTGGTCGGCCGCAGACTGGCGGAAAATCGGGCCTCCCGGGAATCCACAGACTGTGGAGGACGTTGTGGAGAACTACATGGCTGTAACACTCCCTCTTGTGGTCGGTGCCGCGGCTAGCCACTAGATGTAGTGTGGAGACATCGCAGCGGCCCCTCCCGGACACGACTGCGGACAGACATCAGCACCACCTCCACAGCACAGCAGAAACCAGTAGGAACCAGGGGAGAACATGGCCGTCACCGTCTACACCAAGCCGTCCTGCGTCCAGTGCACCGCGACGTACCGGGCCCTCGACAACAAGGGCATCGAGTACGAAGTGCACGACGTGTCCACGGACGAAGCAGCGCTCGAGCACGTCAAGAGCCTGGGCTACATGCAGGCCCCCGTCGTCGTCACGGACGACGACCACTGGTCGGGCTTCCGCCCCGACAAGATCGCGACCCTCAGCGCCGAACTGGCGTAGTCGTCTCCCGTCCTGCGGACGGTCACCCGGTCCCGTTCAGGAGGCCCGACGACCGCCCGCAGGACGCCCCCGGGCCGCCTGTTCCGCACCTTCTCCAGAGGAGCGCACCATGAGCCGATTGGTCTACTTCTCGAGCGTGTCCGGGTACACCGCGCGCTTCGTCGAGAAGCTCGGCCGCGACGCGGACCGGATCCCGCTCTACCCGAGCGACCCGTTCCTGCACGTCGACGAGCCCTACGTCCTGGTCCTGCCCACCTACGGTGGCGGCAACGGCGAGGGCGCAGTCCCCAAGCAGGTCATCAGGTTCCTCAACGACGCCCACAACCGCTCGCTCATCCGCGGTGTGGTGGTGGGTGGCAACACGAACTTCGGCGAGGCGTACGGCCTCGCAGGGGACGTCGTCGCGCAGAAGTGCAGCGTCCCCCTTCTGTACAGGTTTGAACTCTTCGGGACCCCTGACGACGTGTCGGCGGTCAACTCAGGATTGGATGCATTTTGGACGCAGCAGTTGCAGACGTCGATCTGACGTCGCCGCAGACGGGGATGGACTACCACTCCCTCAACGCGATGCTCAACCTCTACGACGCGGACGGCAACATCCAGTTCGACAAGGATCGTGAGGCCGCCAAGCAGTTCTTCCTGCAGCACGTCAACCAGAACACCGTCTTCTTCCACAACCTGAAGGAGCGGCTCGACTACCTGGTCGAGAACGAGTACTACGAACAAGCCACGATCGACATGTACTCGCTGGACTTCATCCAGCGGCTCAACGACCTGGCGTACTCGAAGAAGTTCCGGTTCCAGACGTTCCTCGGTGCGTTCAAGTACTACACGAGCTACACGCTCAAGACGTTCGACGGCAAGCGCTACCTCGAGCGCTTCGAGGACCGCGTCGTCATGACCGCCCTCGGCCTGGCCCAGGGCAACGAGCAGCTCGCGATCGACCTGGTCGAAGAGATCATCGCCGGCCGTTTCCAGCCCGCGACCCCCACGTTCCTCAACACGGCGAAGGCACAGCGCGGCGAGCTCGTCTCCTGCTTCCTGCTCCGCATCGAGGACAACATGGAGTCGATCTCGCGCGGCATCAACTCCTCGCTGCAGCTCTCGAAGCGCGGCGGCGGCGTGGCCCTGCTCCTCTCCAACATCCGCGAGGCCGGCGCCCCGATCAAGCAGATCGAGAACCAGTCCTCGGGCATCATCCCCGTGATGAAGCTGCTGGAAGACTCCTTCTCCTACGCGAACCAGCTCGGTGCGCGTCAGGGTGCCGGCGCGGTCTACCTCAGCGCCCACCACCCGGACATCATGAAGTTCCTCGACACCAAGCGCGAGAACGCTGACGAGAAGATCCGCATCAAGACGCTGTCCCTCGGCGTCGTCGTGCCGGACATCACGTTCGAGCTCGCGAAGAACAACGAGGACATGTACCTGTTCTCGCCGTACGACGTCGAGAAGGTCTACGGCGTCCCCTTCGGTGACGTCCCGATCTCCGAGAACTACCGCGCGATGGTCGACGACTCGCGCATCAAGAAGACGAAGATCAAGGCGCGTGACTTCTTCACGACCATCGCCGAGATCCAGTTCGAGTCGGGCTACCCGTACATCGTGTTCGAGGACACGGTGAACAAGGCCAACCCGATCAAGGGTCGGATCAACATGTCCAACCTGTGCTCCGAGATCCTGCAGGTCAACACCCCGACCACCTTCAACGAGGACCTGTCCTACAAGGAGATCGGCAAGGACATCTCCTGCAACCTCGGCTCGCTGAACATCGCGCTGACGATGGACTCGCCGGACTTCGGCAAGACCATCGAGACGGCCATCCGCGGCCTGACCTCGGTCTCGCAGATGTCGCACATCACCTCGGTGCGTTCCGTCGAGGACGGCAACGACAAGTCGCACGCCATCGGCCTCGGCCAGATGAACCTGCACGGCTACCTTGCTCGTGAGCGCGTCTACTACGGCTCCGAAGAGGGCATCGACTTCACGAACATCTACTTCTACACGGTGCTGTTCCACGCCCTGCGCGCGTCGAACAAGATCGCGATCGAGACCGGCGAGACCTTCGACGGCTTCCGCGACTCGAAGTACGCGTCGGGTGAGTTCTTCGACAAGTACACCGACCAGGTCTGGACGCCGGCCACCCCTCGCGTCGCGTCGCTGTTCGACAACGCGAACATCACGATCCCGACGCAGGACGACTGGAAGGCGCTGAAGGCGTCCGTCCAGCAGTACGGCATCTACAACCAGAACCTGCAGGCCGTCCCGCCGACCGGTTCGATCTCGTACATCAACCACTCGACGTCGTCGATCCACCCGATCGCGTCGAAGATCGAGATCCGCAAGGAAGGCAAGCTCGGCCGCGTCTACTACCCGGCGCCGTTCATGACGAACGACAACCTGGACTACTACCAGGACGCGTACGAGATCGGTGCCGAGAAGATCATCGACACCTACGCCGCGGCGACGCAGCACGTGGACCAGGGCCTGTCCCTGACGCTGTTCTTCAAGGACACCGCCACCACGCGTGACATCAACAAGGCGCAGATCTACGCATGGCGCAAGGGCATCAAGACGATCTACTACATCCGTCTCCGCCAGCTCGCGCTGGAGGGCACGGAGGTCGAGGGCTGCGTCAGCTGCATGCTGTAGAGCTGCCGCTCTGCTCCCTGGAGGCGCGGTGCCAACCCGCACCGCGCCTCCAGTCCGTCACTTAGTCACCATCTCTGTAAGGAACACACGTTGGTCGAGAAGCTGAAGCTCATTGATCGGGTCCAGGCCATCAACTGGAACCGCATCCAGGACGACAAGGACGTCGAGGTCTGGAACCGTCTCGTCAACAACTTCTGGCTCCCCGAGAAGGTGCCGCTGTCGAACGACGTGCAGTCGTGGAACACGCTGACGCCGGCCGAGCAGACCCTGACCATGCGTGTGTTCACCGGTCTGACCCTGCTCGACACCATCCAGGGCACCGTCGGCGCCGTGTCGCTCATCCCCGACGCGATCACCCCGCACGAGGAAGCCGTCTACACGAACATCGCGTTCATGGAGTCGGTGCACGCCAAGTCCTACTCGTCGATCTTCTCGACCCTCGCGTCGACGCGTGAGATCGACGAAGCCTTCCGCTGGTCCGAGGAGAACCCGAACCTGCAGAAGAAGGCGTCCATCGTGATGGACTACTACCAGGGCGACAACCCGCTGAAGCGTAAGGTCGCCTCGACGCTGCTCGAGTCGTTCCTGTTCTACTCGGGCTTCTACCTGCCGATGCACTGGTCGTCGCGCGCCAAGCTCACGAACACCGCCGACCTGATCCGCCTGATCATCCGTGACGAAGCCGTCCACGGGTACTACATCGGGTACAAGTACCAGAAGGGCCTCGAGACCCTCACACAGGCCGAGCGCGACGAGCTCAAGGACTACACGTTCTCGCTGCTGTTCGAGATGTACGAGAACGAGGTACAGTACACGCAGGACCTCTACGACGAGGTCGGTCTGACCGAGGACGTCAAGAAGTTCCTGCACTACAACGCCAACAAGGCGCTGATGAACCTGGGCTACGAGCCGATGTTCCCGAAGAACATCACGGACGTGAACCCGGCCATCCTCTCCGCCCTGTCGCCCAACGCGGACGAGAACCACGACTTCTTCTCGGGCTCCGGCTCGTCGTACGTCATCGGCAAGGCCGTGAACACCGAGGACGAGGACTGGGACTTCTGATCAGCCGTGACTGGAGCCGAGCTTTGTGAAGATATTCGCGATCCTGTTCTGTCGTTAGCGTCCGCCCGATGTCTCGGCCTACTAGTTGGGGCCGGTGCTTCTATCGGGGCAGGGCTTCCTGGATGGGATCAACTTTCTGGTCGTCTACTCGTCGGGAGCGGCGCCATATCGTCAGCTAACGCTGCGCAGCAGTTCCTCGCTCGTCAAGACCCCGCCCTAGCAGCGGAGGCAGCGAAAAGCGCCGCGGGTGCTTCGTGGGCATCGCTGGTTCGAGAGGCCCTGTATCAGGGGCAAAAGCCGACGCCGGCAGCTCTTCATCGTGCGGTTGCTGCCCTCGCTCGCAGGTTCTTGGCGATCGAGCGCGAAATAGGAATTTTCACCCTGAATTTCGACCTTCTTCTTGAAGAAGCATTGGTTCACGAGGCTCCTGGCGGGGCAGCGTTCATCCGAACAAGTGATGTCCCTCGAGCCGACAAGGGGGACGTTGAGGTCCACCACCTCCACGGAGCTATATCGCCGGAGGAAGAAGATTTGGGCAGTTTTGTCCTGACCTTGTCTGACTTCACCTCGCTAGGCCAAGAGCCTGCGCCATGGCAGCGGTCAGCGATCCAGGACTATTTACAGAGGGGCCCACTCGTACTCGTTGGAACTACGTATCGTGATTCGGACGTCCGACAGTGGCTGCATGACTTGAAGAAGCCCGATGGTAATGACGTCTTCATTTTGCTTTCTCGGGCAGCGTTGGGGGTGTCGCGTTCTGAGTTCCAAATAGTCCAGGACGCGCTGGCTGAGCAATGGCGAGCCATAGGGGTGTCTGTTCTCGTGACCCACGATCACGCAGACGCGGCTCAGGTGTTGCGCGAAGTGCAATATTTGTCCGGGCACCCCGCGGAGTCCTACGCCGTCCCTCAGGAACGGGCGCGGCGTTTCTTCTCGCAGCACTCGGAGAATTTCGATGAGATCCAGCGCGAGTACTCCGCTCAACTGGCGATAGACTTGGAGCGACTACGTCAACTGATGGGGCCAGGGGTCAACTTGACACTTTGGCTGGCTGACGGCGTCGGAAGCCTAGTGCGGTGGGTTTCGCATGATCGAATATTCACTCGGTCCGACGATCTGTTGACCATCGATGCGGGCTGGGACAGCGACTGGATCGCTGGCGAAGCGGCCGCGAGTGATGAGTTGATCGTTCGTGTTGTTGACGAACCAGGCCGTCATCGTTGGCGCTCAGTAGTAGCCGCACCACTTTCGGTTGACGTGCCCGACGGCCCTCCGTTCACCGCTGCAGTGCTGAGCTCCGCCACGCCTCGCGACCTCGAAGCCTTGGCGCCGGCGGATCTCGACGAGTGGCGAACCGTAGTCCAGAGCATCGCGGCGGAGTGGGAGGCCCGGCTCGCCGAGAAAGCACAGGGACCGTCGCCGTGGGATGAGCTAGAGTGAGTGAACCCTACGGAGGTGGCATGAAGTCTTCAGCGAACACATCAGTGACGCGTCTCAGTTCGGGCTCGTTCCGAGTGACGGCCTCGACCCAGTCCGTGCAGTCGGGTCATCGTGTCACGTCGGCCTCGACCTCGAGCGTATCTGGACAGCCGACAGGATCAGACAAAGGACGGTAACGCCGTCTACAAGCACCCCTTGGCTTTGGCCGGGGGTGTTTTGTGTTTGTCGCCGTGAGGGCAACGAGGCGCGGCGCTGTTTAGGTCGGACAAGTCATGACTGAGTAGACCCTCTTCCGAAAAGACCTGGTCGTATGAGCGAAACCTCAACTATCAGGCGGCTGGGTCCAGGCCCCGCCCTCGCCGACTGATCGCTCGAAACTACTTCCCACGTCGTTGAAATCAATCCCACGTAGGGGATGTCGGTCCCGACGAATGGTTGCCCGTCGGCGTCGGTCGGGGCCCGAAGGACCGGAGGTGCCCCCAACAGCTTTCTGTCGTCGCGGTTGGGCCCTGGTCGGGTCGTATCTCATCCAGTAGACGGTGATCAGTCGACTCATCAGTCCTTGAAGGTGGAGGCTTTGATATGGTTGAAAGCCTTTAGTAGCTTCATTGTTGCCTCATAGTCGAGCGTCGCGCCGTCGTAGCGAACCTGGTAGAGACCCTGGAGGTTGGAGGGCAGAGTCACTCCCTTTTCGACCAGTAGGATGAAGTTGCCACGGTAGAGGGCAAGTGCGCCTCCGATTTCGATCAAGACGTTCTCGTTGAGCAGGTCATGCACGACGCCCGTCTTGTCTTCAATCTTCTTATCCGACCCCACGTGAACGATCGCAGCACCGCACGAACGCATGTCGTCCATGACCTTATCGGGCACTGGTTTCGACAGGGTCTCATTTTCGACCGATACGACTGGCTCAAAACCGCCGAAAGTCAATATTTCTTTCTTCTGGTTGACAATGTACATGTTCCGTCCGTGACTAATGAACACGCGTTTGTTGTTCGCCAAATCGTTCTGTGACGACGGAGCTGGCGGGAGCACGGATTCCACTGTCGACGAAGGATCGGGCATCAGCGGCGCGACGATGTCGGTGCTGCCAGCCTTGCGCTCTGGGAGTTCACGCCGCGTGTCGGCTCCATTCTCCAAAGGCTCGGTTGTCGTTGAGGGAGCGGGCGATCCGTTGAGGTCGATGTATTGCTGCCCGGCTATGTCCTGCAGGAACCCGACAGCTTCCGCGTTTACAAGAATGAGATCGAGCACCCGTCCGACTGAGTCGCTTGGGACGCCAAGTTCCTCAACCACGTTCTCAGCGATGGGCCTGGATGGGACGCGACTGCCGTCGTAGCGCTGAAGAAACTCCCTGACCACGCGAGGCTTGAGGACGGCCTCCGCGAGCGCCGCTACGTCGTCTCCTTCCGCGGTTGGGGCGACGGCGCGGCGTCCGAGCGATGTGAGTGCGATCTCGTCACTCTGTGCTGCCCCATCGGTGAGGCCATAGGCCGTTGCTGCCCCGGTAAGCATCCGGAACGTTCCCCCGGTGGGCGTCATCTCGAGCCCCTTGGCGACCATAAGCGGGCGCGTTGCTTGCTTGCCGTACTCGTCGCGGAGCACGGCGGGGATGCGCAGTGCGTCGATCACTGAGAACGAGGGGACATCGGACTGCAGCACCCGCGCCCGACGCTTCTGCTTCCCGCTCCCAGTCGCGACAAGCCCGCGTATGCCACGCTCCATGGGGTGCGCATCAAGATCACCTCTGTCGCCTACGAGCACGTGGAGTAGCCGGCCTTGATCATCATGAAGTCCAACGGGTCAGTCAGCAGTGTGCTGAACGACACGTTCCGCCCGCGCCCGGACCAGGTACGACGCAGCCTCGGCCTCCTCGACAACGACGACCACTTCGCGTGGCTCGTCTTCTCTGCGCCGATTGAGGACCAGACCTGGCGCGCCGGCCCGCAGTCGGTCATCGACGAGTACGGCAACTCCTACCTGCAGGCCGGTGGCACCGCGGAGAAGGTGAGCGTGGAGCTGCGACGCCGTGAGGACGACGGTGAGTACCGCTTCTACATCGTCGGCCGTGACCACGACCTCTCGGAACCGCTCACGGAGACCATCGACGTGCAGGCTGCGCACGAGCCGCGGCATCCTGCCGAGCTGTTCACGGCCGACCAGGCTGCGCCGGTGTTCATGCACTACGTCGAACACCAGACGGTCCCCGACGGCTACACGCTCCGTCTCATCGCCGACATGTAGAAGGTGGCGACGCCACCGTCGCGTGTCCGCGACCATGTTCCGGACGGGAGGCGCGGGGCCCGCGGGCACCGCGCCTCCCCGCCGG
>NZ_JADKRV010000050.1 GCF_015351025.1 Curtobacterium sp. VKM Ac-1376
GTGACGTGCCCCACGGTTTGGTTACCCGCAATCCTCTGCGGATTGGGCCCGTTCTGAGAGGCTCCAACCATGCCACGACCGTTTCCACCGGAGTTCCGTCGACGGGCCGTCGCGCTCGTCCGCGCCGGCAAACCGATCACGACCGCAGCAGTCGAGCTCGGCGTGAGCGCAGCAGCCATCCATAACTGGGTTCGTCAGGACCAGATCGACCGCGGGGAACGGCCCGGCGTCACGACACCGGAGAGCATCGAGCTCGCAAAGGCGAAGAAGCGGATCCGGCAGCTCGAGGAGGAAGTCGCGATCCTGAAGAAGGCATCGAAACTGCTCGGGGAGGACCGGCCCGGCCCAAAAGGATTCACCCGGTGATCGACCGTCTCCTCGAGGACGGTCACCGGGCCAAAGTCTGCTGTCGGCTCCTGGGCGTAAGTAGCCCCGGCTACTACAAGTACCGGAACCGGCCGCTCTCGCCCACCCAGATGCGACGGCAGTGGCTGACCGGTCTGATCCGGGAAGTGCACGCCGCGTCCCGGCAAGGTGAAGCGGCTCTCCGGCGTCGCGACCGCCGACGATCTCGTGCACCGGAAGTTCCACCGACTCGCGCCGAACGAGCTGTGGGTCACCGACATCACCGAGCATCCGACCCGGGAAGGGAAGGTCTACTGCTGCGCGGTGATGGACACCTTCTCACGGAAGATCGTGGGCTGGTCGATCGACTCCAGCCAGGACACCCACCTCGTCGTCAACGCCCTCGACATGGCCATCAAAGCACGGCGACCAGGAGCCGGTGGCATCGTGCACGCCGACCACGGCGTCCAGTTCACATCCTGGGCCTTCACCAGCAAGATCCGCGACGCGGGCCTGATGCCCTCGTTCGGCACCATCGGCGACTGCTACGACAACTCCATGATGGAGTCGTTCTGGTCGAGCATGCAGATCGAGCTGTTGAACCGGAAGAAATGGCGCACCCGCACCGATCTCGCGAACGCGATGTTCGAATACATCGAAATCTTCTACAACCGGCAACGCCGGCACTCGAAACTCGGATACACCACACCCATCGAGCACGAACTACGCTTCACCACGACACCCATCCCCGCCTGAGCTTCAGAGCAAAACGGGTAACCAGACCGT
>NZ_JADKRV010000051.1 GCF_015351025.1 Curtobacterium sp. VKM Ac-1376
TGTGATGTCCAGGGAGGTTGTTGAGTCTGCTGATGGGTGGGGCTCCGATGGCGGAGTGGGTTCTGTGGTGATTGTAGAAGTGGAGCCAGCTGGGGAGCGCTTGGCGGCGTTCGGTCTCTGATCCGTAGAACCGGGCGTATGCCCAACCCTCGCCGAGGGTGCGGTGGAACCGTTCGATCTTCCCGTTGGTCTGGGGCCGGTAGGGCCGGGTCTTCTTCGGTGTGATCCCGAGCACCGAGCATGCGTCGGTCCAGGCGTGGGACTTGTAGGCGGAGCCGTTGTCGGAGAGGACCCGCTCGACCGTGACGCCGCGCTCGGCGAACCATGCAACAGCCCGCTGGAGGACACCGATCGCGGTGATTGCCTTCTCGTCGGCGTGGATTTCTGCGTAGGCGACGCGGGAGTGGTCATCGATGACGGTGTGCACGAATGCTCTGCCCATCAGCGGTTCTCGGGTTGCTGATCGCGGCTTGTCTGGCGTCGCGGCCCGGTTCCGGTCGCCTTGCTGCTTCCCGACGAACCGCCAGCCGCCGCCGTCAGGGATGTTGCCGAACTTCGTCACGTCCACGTGGATCATCGCGCCGGGAGCGTCGTGTTCGTAACGGCGGATTGGTTCCCCGGTGATCCGGTCGATGTGGGAGAGCCGGTTGATGCGGCACCGCACCAGGACGGCGTGCACCGTCGATGCCGGCAGGCCGAGCTCGCCGCCGATCTGCACCGGCCCGAGGCGGCGCCGCCACCTCGCTTTCACGATCTGTTTCACCAGTTCAGGTGGCGTCTTCGCGGGCATCCGGCGCGGCCGGCTCGATCGGTCTGTCATCCCGGCCGGTCCCTCAGAGCGATACCGGGCAGCCCACTTCCGGGCCGTGATCGGCGACACCATGAACAGCTTCGCTGCAGTCGTCGCGGGCCATCTGCTCTCGACGATCAGCCTGGCGAGACGAAGACGGGCGCGCGGGGTCAGCGCAGCGTTAGCGTGGGACACGAAGGCCTCCTGGTCGGTGAAGCGGTTTCTCGACAGCTCCACTCCACCACCGGGAGGCCTTCTTCGATCAGCGCGTCAACGACCGCCCAACGACACAACGTCCCTGGACATCACA
>NZ_JADKRV010000052.1 GCF_015351025.1 Curtobacterium sp. VKM Ac-1376
TGTACTGCCCAGGGACGTTGGTCAACCGTGTGATGGGTGACCGGTTCCCGATGGCGGTGTGGGGCCGGTGGTGATTGTAGTGATGCAGCCACCCGGGGAGGGCGGTCCGGCGGGCGGACTCGGTCGGGTAGTGGCGTGAGAATGCCCATCCGTCGGCGAGTGTTCGGTGGAACCGTTCGATCTTGCCGTTGGTCTGGGGTCGGTATGGGCGGGTCTTCTTCGGCGTGATGTCGAGTTCCGCACATGCGTCACGCCAGGCGTGGGATTTGTAAGCCGACCCGTTATCGGAGAGAACGCGCTCGACTCGGACGCCGCGAGCAGCGAACCACGACACCGCGCGGCGGAGCACCCCGATCGCGGTGACCGCTCTCTCGTCTTCGTGGATCTCGGCGTAGGCGACGCGGGAGTGGTCGTCGATGACGGTGTGCACGAACGCAGTTCCGACGAGGACTCCGCGGTGCTTGCTGCGGCCCGTCCCTGGAGTCGCTGCTCGGTTCTTCCCGCCCTGGGCTCGGCCGACGAAGCGCCATCCGCCGCCGTCAGGGATGTTGCCGAGCTTCTTCACGTCGACGTGGATCATCGAGCCGGGATACTCGTGCTCGTATCGGCGCACCTGCTCCCCGGTCCGGACGTCGATGTGGTGCAGCCGGTTGACCCGGCACCGTGTCAGCACGGCATGCACCGTGGACGCCGGCATGCCCAGGCGTCCGCCGATAGCGACAGGCCCCAGCCGTTTGCGCCAGCGGAGTCCGACGATCTGCTTCACGAGCGCTCGTTGGGTGCGGTTCGGCGATCGGTGTGGGCGAGAAGATCGGTCCTGCATGCCGGCTTCGCCCATTGCCGCGTACCGATCGGCCCACCGCTTCGCGGTCGGCCAGGACACGTGGAAGAACACGGCTGCGTGTCGGACGGGCCAACCGTCCTCGACGATCAGACGCGCGATCCGGAGACGTGCGCGCGGGGTCAGGGCAGCGTTAGCGTGGGACAAGAGGACCTCCTGCGGAGAGTGTGTGAACTAAGCAGCTCCACTCCACCGCAGGAGGTCCTTCTCACATCCCAACGACTACAGCGAGTCGTCGCAGCTCAACCA
>NZ_JADKRV010000053.1:0-811 GCF_015351025.1 Curtobacterium sp. VKM Ac-1376
GGAAGCTAAGCCTCTCTGCGCCGATGGTACTGCAAGGGGGACCTTGTGGGAGAGTAGGACGCCGCCGGACTTAACGTATGAAAGATGTGGCCATCGGCCCTCCATCGAGACACGCAGGGGAGACCCTCGTTCTCGGGCGGGGCCGGTGGCCATTTCTGTTTTCGCCGCAGGTCGCTCGACGTCGGCTCCGGATCGTGATGGACTGGAACGACGACGTCGGCGCAACCGGCTCGGCACCCAAACACAACGACACAGCGGACGAACGCCCGAGGCACAGCACGGGCACGCGATGAGGAGCAACGGTGGCGAACGACGACGATCAGCGGCGGAACGACGGCGACCGCGGAGATCGGTCCCGGGGAGACGGTGACCGGTCCCCGCGTCGCGACGGTGTGCCGCGTCGTGACGGACAGAGCGGCGGACGCTGGTCGTCCGGTCCTCGAGACTTCGAGCGCCGTGAAGGTGAACGACGTGATCGCCCGCAGGGGAGCGACCGTCCGTTCCGTGACGGCGGCCAGCGTCGAGACAGCGCTCCGCGTCGCGATGGGGATCGTCCGTTCCGCTCTGGTGACCGCAACGACCGGCCCACGTGGCAGGCAAATCGTGGTGACTCCGCTCGGCCTCCGCGGGGCGATGGGCCTCGCGGAGCGGACCGCCCGCGTCGTGATGGCGACCGACCGTTCCGGTCGGATCGTCCGGCCCGTGATGGTGACCGTCCGTACCGTGGTGGGTCTTCGGATCGTCCGGCCCGTGATGGTGACCGTCCGTACCGTGGTGGGTCTTCGGATCGTCCGGCCCGTGATGGTGACCG
>NZ_JADKRV010000053.1:911-1035 GCF_015351025.1 Curtobacterium sp. VKM Ac-1376
TCCGTACCGTGGTGGGTCTTCGGATCGTCCGCGACGCGACGGTGACGGTCCCTACCAGGGCAGTTCCGACCGTCCGCGCCGTGATGGAGACCGCCCGTACCGTGGTGGGTCTTCGGATCGTCCG
>NZ_JADKRV010000054.1 GCF_015351025.1 Curtobacterium sp. VKM Ac-1376
GGCGACCACCGACGACGCCAACGCTGACAAGCGTGCCGGGAGGTGCCTGCCGAACAGCACGAAGACACCGGCCAGGACCCACAGTGCTGTGACGATGACGCCGGGGCTGTTAAAGGGTCCCATCGGATTCAGCGCGTAGTTGTGCGCCTTGGGGTTCCAAGGCATCCAGTCCTGCACGACGAAGTACACCAAGGACCACGCCAGCCCAGTCCCAAGCGCGAAGCCCGCGGCCCGATCCCGTGCAGCTGCGGGAAGGACCGCGGCGACGCGAGTGCCGATCCCGTTGGCAGCCAGGTCAACGACTTCCGATCGTCGCGGTCGGTTCCGCCCTTCGCTTTCCGCAACGTCCAGCAGGGTCCCGATGAGAGCGTCCTCGTTTTGACGACGCCAACGCCCTGGGTACCAACGGACGAGCCGTCGGTAGCTCTGCTCGAGGGTTCCCTGTTCGACGTGCATCGTGCTCATCAGATCCCCCCGAACTGCATCTGCCCGGCGATACCGCGCGGACGCCACCCAGCGATCCGCGACCGCGCCGCAGCAGCATTGGCTTCGAGCCTGCTTGCTGTGGCCTGCAGGGCGTCGATCCCTTCACCAGTGATCTCGAAGTACCGGCGATTGCGGCCGTCCACGACCTCGTCGCCAGCGACGGTCACGAGGCCCCGCTCCACCAGACGATCTAGTGCCGCATAGAGCGTTCCCGCCTTCAACTGCACACGGCCGTCCGACAGCTCGGCTGCGTCCGCGATCAGCGCGTATCCGTGCTTACGGCCCCCCGCAAGCGAAGTGAGCACCAACATCGTGGGCTCACGCATCTCAACTTCACTCATGCGGCAACTATATACAGATGACTTGAGTATGCAAGTGCTCGAGTGGTCTTATCGGCGCGGCGACTGATTCGGGCTCCAGGAAGCCGGGCGGACTCCTTCCC
>NZ_JADKRV010000055.1 GCF_015351025.1 Curtobacterium sp. VKM Ac-1376
GAGCCGAGGACCTTCGCGGCCTCGACCACACGGGCCGCCATGGCGGACTCCGCGACCTTGCCCCAGGCGCGGGGGTCGTACTGCTTCTTGTTGCCGACCTCGCCGTCGATCTTCAGCACGCCGTCGTAGTTGCGGAACATCGAGTCGGCGATCGAGCGCGTGAACGCGTACTGCGTGTCCGTGTCGATGTTCATCTTGATGACGCCGTTGCGGACGGCCTCGTGGATCTCGTCGTCGGTCGAGCCGGAGCCGCCGTGGAACACGAGGTCGAGGGGGTTCTCGCCGGTGCCGTGCTTCGCCGCGACGGAGGCCTGGATCTCGCCGAGGAGCTCCGGGCGGAGCTTGACGTTGCCCGGCTTGTAGACGCCGTGCACGTTGCCGAAGGTGAGCGCGGCGATCCAGCGGCCCTTGTCGCCCAGGCCGAGTGCGTCGACGACCTTCTCGACGTCGTTCGGGGTCGTGTACAGCGCGTCGTTCGTGCCCTCGTGCTGGACGCCGTCCTCTTCGCCGCCGACGACGCCGATCTCGACCTCGAGGATCGCGTTGATGTTCCGCGTCTTCTCGATCATGGTCTTGGCGATCTCGATGTTCTCGTCGAGCGGCACGGCCGAACCGTCCCACATGTGGGACTGGAAGATCGGGTTGCGGCCCTGCCGGACCTCTTCCTCGCTCGCGGCGATGAGCGGCAGGACGAAGCCGTCGAGGGCGTCCTTCGGGCAGTGGTCGGTGTGCAGCGCGACCGTGATGTCGTAGTTCTTGGCGACCTCGTGGGCGAACTTCGCCAT
>NZ_JADKRV010000056.1 GCF_015351025.1 Curtobacterium sp. VKM Ac-1376
GTCAGTGGATGCGGAGCTCGGTGACCATGGGGCACGCGAACGGGTCCCGGGCGGCGAGCCCGACGCGGTTGAGGTACCGGACGACGATGCCGTAGGACCGCAGCAGCGTGGTCTCCGTGTAGGGCACGTCCAGGGTGTCACAGTGATCGCGGACGAGCAGACGGGCCTGCTTCAGCGCCGGACGCGGCATCGAGGGGAACAGGTGGTGCTCGACCTGGTAGTTCAGCCCACCCATCAGGAACGACACCCACCAGCCACCACGGATGTTGCGCGAGGTGCGCACCTGGCGGGAGAAGAAGTCGACCTTCGCGTCATGGGCGATCGTCGGCATGCCCTTGTGGTTCGGGGCGAACGAGGCACCCATCATCACGCCGAACACGGCCAGCTGCACACCGAGGAACGCACACGCCATCCCGAACGGCAGGAACCAGAACACGATGGTGAGGTAGATGCCGAAGCGGGCGACCAGCAGGACGCCCTCCAACCAGCGGTGCTTCACGTCGGCCTTGGTGCCGTTGCCGGTCACGACCGAGCGGACGGCGAGCCAGTGCAGGTTGATGCCCTCGAGCGTCAGCAGGGGGAAGAACAGCCACCCCTGGAACCGCAGGAACGTCTTCATCGCGCCGCTCTTCACGGCGGCGGCGTCCTCCGGGATGAA
>NZ_JADKRV010000057.1 GCF_015351025.1 Curtobacterium sp. VKM Ac-1376
CGCGACCTGTTTCCACTCTCGCATCTCCACGCCCTGGTCCCACGTCAGCGTTCGCCGAAGTGTCGCCGGAAGCGTTTGGATCTTCGCCGTGAGAGCGTCGCGCATCTTCTCCGCGGTGTATCCGTCTGGGAGGTGCACGAGCATGGTGTAGTTCGTGGACCGCTCGACCAGGGTCCCGATCGCGGTCTGGTTGCCCTTCCCGATGATGAGATCGCCCTCCCAATTCCCGGGAACAGCACGATCGCTGGCTTCGGCGGGCCGGTCGGCGATGTTGATCATGTCCGGGATCCGGTTCTTGCGCTGCCCGGTCTTCCTCGACGGATGCCGCAGCCCTCGCCCGGTCCGCAAATACCTGGTCAGCTCCTGCTTCAGGGCGCCCCGAGACTGGACGTAGAGGGACTGGTAGATCGTCTCAGGCGACACTCGCATCTCCTCCCGGTCCGGGAACTCACGCTTCAGTCGTCCCGCGATCTGCTCGGGCGAGTACTTCTTCCGCAGGTCGTTCTCCACCTTCGCACGCAGCTCACCGTTCATGTGCAGCTTCGCCGGCTTCGGCCTGGACGCCCGCTGATACGCGAGAACATGCGCGGTCGTTGCCCGGTACGCGGACCCTTGCGCGGTGTTCCGCGACAGCTCCCGTGACACC
>NZ_JADKRV010000058.1 GCF_015351025.1 Curtobacterium sp. VKM Ac-1376
CCCTGTTCCTCCAGCCCGACCGCAACCTCGCGCTCGAGCTCGTGCGTGCGACGGAGGCCGCCGCGATCCGTGCACAGCCGTGGGTCGGGCGCGGCGAGAAGAACCTCGCTGACGGCGCCGCGGTCGACGCGATGCGCAAGTTCCTCGGCACGGTGAACTTCGACGGCGTCGTCGTCATCGGTGAGGGCGAGAAGGACAACGCCCCGATGCTCTACAACGGCGAGCACGTCGGCAACGGTCACGGGCCCGCCTGCGACATCGCGGTCGACCCGATCGACGGCACCTCGCTCACCGCTGCCGGACGCCAGAACGCCATCTCCGTGATGGCCGTCTCGGACCGCGGCTCGATGTACGACCCCTCCGCCGTCTTCTACATGGACAAGATCGCCGCCGGCCCCGAGGGTCGCGGGGTCCTCGACCTCGAGAAGCCGATCGGTGACAACATCCGCGCGCTGGCGAAGGCCAAGGGCAAGGACCTCGAGGACATGGTCGTGGCCGTGCTCGACCGCCCCCGTCACGACGAGCTGATCCGCGCCATCCGCGCGACCGGTGCCGGCACGCGACTGCTGCTCGACGGCGACGTCGCCGGTGGCATCGCCGCCGCCCTGCCCGGCTCGACGATCGACATGTGCGTCGGTGTCGG
>NZ_JADKRV010000059.1 GCF_015351025.1 Curtobacterium sp. VKM Ac-1376
ACGGTGTTCCAGCCTCGACCCCATCTGCAACACTCCGATTCACGATGGTGTTGCAACGACCAGCTGAACCCAAGGGTGCCTTCGAATCCGCGTTCGGTGAAGAGGCGTTCCGCGACGGACAGGATCTTTGCTCGTGTCGCGATGCCTCTCGGCCGTGGGGTGGTCCCGGCTTCGGTGGTCGTCATGGCCTTGGTCCTCCGTCCTGATCCTATGGTCTCGCGCGGAGTGGTCTCCTGGGTCACGCTGCGGCTGGGGCCGTCGGCGCAGCGCAGGTGAGGGCGAAGGCGAGCTGGTCGAGTTGGAACGCGTCGCCGACGGCGTGGAAGTCGATGCAGTGCCCGGCGGCAGATACGATCCGCGCGTCGACGGACGGTGAGCTCGAGAACAGCGCGGCGTACTCGTCGAGGGGCTGCTGGTCGGCGACCCAGTGGAGACGATTGCAAGGGAGCCGACGATGCGTGCGTCGCTGTGGGGACGGTTTGCCGTGGTGCTCGGCGCTCGTGCCG
>NZ_JADKRV010000006.1 GCF_015351025.1 Curtobacterium sp. VKM Ac-1376
CACCGCAGGAGGTCCTTCTCACATCCCAACGACTACAGCGAGTCGTCGCAGCTCAACCAACGTCCCTGGGCAGTACACCTAGCGCAGCACCACCACACCGCGTCCCCCGAAGCGGACGATGCCGCCATCGACCTCGGTCGCACCGAAGCCGTAGAGTTCCTCGCCGGTGGCGTCGGGCACGGGCACCTCGGCGGCGTCGTCGGCGAAGTTCACCACTACGTGCACCGGCGTGACGTCCGGGCCGAGCAGCCCGCGCGTGAGGACGAGCCAGCGGTGGCTCTCGTCGAAGCGCACCGCGTTCGCCTCGTACCGGTGGTCGACGAACGCCTGGTCGGTCCGGCGCAGGGCGATGAGGACCCGGTACGCGCGGAGGATCGCCGCGCCCCGCTCGGAGTGGACGTCCGCCCAGTCGAGCTTCGAGTTGGTGAACGTCGACGGGTCCTGCGGGTCGGGCACGGCCGACTCGTCCCACCCGTGGTCGGCGAACTCGGCGATGCGGCCGTCCGCGGTGGCCTTGCCGAGTTCCGGCTCGGGGTGCGACGTGAAGAACTGCCACGGGGTCGAGGCCGCGAACTCCTCGCCCATGAACAGCATCGGGGTGAAGGGCCCGAGCAGCGTCAGCGCCGCAGCGATCACGAGCCCTTCGTCGTCGAGGGTCGCCGCCAGACGGTCGCCAGCGGCGCGGTTCCCGATCTGGTCGTGGTTCTGGTTCGCGACGACCAGTGCCGTGGCAGGGGAGGTCCCGCGGTCGATCGGCCGACCGTGTCGCCTGCCGCGGAACGACGACCACGTGCCGTCGTGGAAGAAGCCGTCCTCGAGCACCTTCGCGAGCGCCGACAGCGGGGCGAAGTCGGCGTAGTAGCCGTTCGTCTCGCGGGTGAGCGCGACGTGCACCGCGTGGTGGAAGTCGTCCGACCACTGCCCGGCCAGCCCGTAGCCCGCGGCTTCGCGCGGACGGAACATGACCGGGTCGTTGAGGTCGGACTCGGCGATGAGTGACAGCGGTCGTCCCACGAACGAGGAGTACGCCTCGGTCTCGTCGGCCATCAACGCGAGCACGTGCGGTCGGGTGGTGTCGCGGATCGCGTGCACGGCGTCGAGCCGGAGCCCGTCGACGTGGTGGTCACGGAACCACATGCGCACGTTGTCGAGCACGTACCGACGGACCTCGGGGTGCTCGACGTTCACCGAGTCGCCCCACGTGTTGCCGAGCCCGGCGAGCAGGTACGGGCCGTACAGCGGCAGGTAGTTGCCGCTCGGTCCGAGGTGGTTGTAGACGACGTCCTGGATGACGCCGAGCCCCAGCGCGTGCGCGGTGTCGACGAACCGGTCGTAGGCGTCCGGGCCGCCGTACGGGGCGTGCACGGAGAACCAGCCGACGCCGTCGTAGCCCCAGTTCCACTCGCCGTTCACCGCGTTGACGGGGAGCAGCTCGACGAACTCGACCCCGAGCTCGACCAGGTGGTCCAGCTTCTGGGCGGCGGCGTCGAGCGTGCCCTCGGGCGTGTAGGTGCCGATGTGCATCTCGTAGATCACGGCGCCGCGGGCCGGACGTCCGGTCCACGACTCGTCGGTCCACGCGAACCGTGCGGGGTCGACGACCTCGGACGGGCCGTGCACGCCCTCGGGCTGGTACCGGCTGCGCGGGTCCGGTCGGACCGCGTCGTCGTCGCCGATGCGGAACCCGTAGCGGGCGCCGACGACCGGCATCACGGCGTCAGTGGACCACCAGTCGTCCTCACCGCGGGTGAGTGGGTACTCGACGTCGTCGACGACGAGCCGGACACGGTCCGGCTCGGGTGCCCAGACGGCGTAGCGATCGGGTGCGGTCATGCGTGACCCTCCAGGATGTCGATCTCGGCCTGCGCGTCGGTCTCGGCGGCGTCCGTCGTGCTGTCGGCGTCGGGCCGGGAGGCACCGTTCGCGTCGGACACGGCGGGCACCGCGTCGGCGTGGCCGGTTGCACCGATGGCGTCGGCGGGCACGAGCAGCGCGACCGGGTAGGTGGTGAGCAGCTCGGCCAGCGCGATCCCGCGGTCGGCGGGGACGTGTCGGCCGGTGAGCAGGTCGACGCGTTCGACGGGGACGGCGTGCACCAGCGTGTCGCCCCAGCCGCCGACCCGGCCGAGGCCGATCGGCAGACGTGTCGCGATCGTCACGGCACCGCCGCGGTCGAACGCGACGACGTGGTCCGCCGCGCTGCCGGTGGCCTCGAGCTCGAGGTACCTCGTGAACAGCTCCGGGTGGTCCCGACGGATGCGCAGTGCGCGGGTCGTCACCAGGAGCTTCGCGGCACCGTCGATGCCGATCGCCGGCAGGTCCTCGGGGCCGTCGTCGTCCGGACCGTCGAGCTCGGCGAGCACGTGGCGCCGCTCGGCGTAGTCGACCGGGCGACGGTTGTCGGGGTCGACGAGCGAGCGGTCCCAGAACTCGGTGCCCTGGTAGACGTCGGGGACGCCCGGGGCGGTGAGCTGGACGAGCTTCTGGGCGAGTCCGTTCGACCATCCGGCGGCGTCGATCTGCTCGTCGAGGGCGTCGAGCACGGCGACGACGCCCGGGTTGTCGAACGCGGCGTCCACGATCGCGTGCATCTGCTGCTCGAACGCCTCGTCGGGCTCCGTCCACGTGGTGCTGTCACCGGCTTCGCGGGAGGCCTTCTCGGCGTAGGCGTGCAGACGCTCACGGCTGGCGGGCCGGGCACCGACGATGGCCTGCCAGAGCAGGTCGGCGAACACGCGGTCCTGCAACGGCACGAGCGACTGCAGGCGCTCGAGCGTGGCAGCCCACTCGTCGCCCAGCTCGGCCAGCACCGCGATGCGGGCGCGGGTGTCCTCGCTGCGCTTCGTGTCGTGCGTGGTGAGCGCGGTCATCGTGTGCGGCCAGCTGCCGAGCCGTTCGCGCTGCGCCCGGTGGAAGTCCGCGACGGAGACCGCGAAGACGCTCGGGTCGCCACCGACCTCGCTCAGGGACGACAGGCGCGACGTGCGGTAGAACGCCGTGTCCTCGACGCCCTTCGCCATCACCATGCCGCTGGTCTGCTGCAGGCGGATCGCCGCCGCGTTCGTCGGGTCGATGAGCGCCGGTGCGATCCGGTCGATGACGTCGTCGAGGTCCGGACGGGCCTCGGCCGCGCGCTCGAGTGCGGTGATGAGGTGGTGCGCACCCTCGGGCAGGTACGTGCGGTACACATCGAAGGACGCCACGATCTCGGCGACCGCGTCGACGATGCGGTCGTGCGTGATGGTGTCCGTCGCGGCGGTCGGTGCGAGCAGGCGGGCGAGCCGCTGGACCTCGCTGCCGAGGATGCCGTCCGCGATGCCGCGCCGGGTGTCGTGCGTGAGCTGCTGCCAGTCGGCGGGCTCGGATCCGGACGCAGCGGTCAGGGCCTGTTCGCCCGCGGGGTCGACGAACACGCGGTCGAGTACCCCGAGGGCGTCGTAGCCGGTGGTGCCGTCGACCGGCCACGAGCTGGGCAGCTGTTCGCCGGGCTCGAGGATCTTCTCGACCAGCGTGTAGGCGCCACCGGTCAGCTCGGCCAGGTCCTGCAGGTAGCCGGCGGGGTCGTACAGCCCGTCCGGGTGGTCGATGCGGAGCCCGTCGACCAGTCCGTCGCGGAACCAGCCGCCGATGACGCCGTGCGAGGCCGCGAAGACCTCGGGTTCCTCGACGCGGATCGCGGCGAGGGTGTTCACCGCGAAGAACCGGCGGTAGTTCAGGTCGTGGTCGGCGCGCTTCCAGTGCACGAACGCGTAGTGCTGCCGCTCGTGCACGGTCTCGACGTCGTCGCCGTCCTGCACCGTGCCCGGCGCGGTCGGGTAGGCGGTGTCGCCGACCCGGAGCACGGGACGCTGTGGGTCCGACGTGTCGAGCCTGACCGCGTCGAGCAGCCGGTCGTCGAGCACGGGGACCCGGAGCCTGCCGTCGCCGGCGTCCCAGTCCACGTCGAACGCCCACGCCACGGGGGAGCCCTGGCCGAGTTCGAGCAGGGACCACCACCACGGGTTCGACTCGGGGGTCGCGACGCCGACGTGGTTCGGCACCACGTCGACGAGCACGCCGAGGCCGACGGCGTGCGCGGCCTCGGCGAGGGCACGCATCGCGTCGTCCCCGCCGCGGTCGGTGTCGACCCTGGTGTGGTCGACCACGTCGTACCCGTGGTTGGAACCGGACTCCGCCTGCAGCACCGGCGACAGGTAGAGCCAGTCGGCTCCGAGGTCGCGCACGTAGTCGACGAGGTCGCGGGCGGCGGCCAGGTCGAAGTCGACCGACACCTGCAGCCGGTACGTCGAGGCAGGGACACGACGCCCGGCTCCGACCGCGTTGCTGGTCATCGTGCTGCTCCGCTCTCCGCAGCGCCGGCGGCGTTCGCCGGGGTCACGGCGTCCTGCGGGGCGACCGGCGCCGGCGCGCCGGCGTGGTACTCGTCCTCGACCGAGGTGACGCTGACCTCGTGGTCGGGCTCGGCGCGGAGCACGATCATCGACCGGGCCGGCACGTCGAGCGGGGTGCTTGCCTCCAGGATCTCCTCGCGGGCGCCCGGGTCCGCGGTGTCGATGCGCACGGTCCAGCCGGGCGCGTACTCCTCGGGCGGCAGGGTGAAGGTCACGACGTCGTCGTGGGCATTGAAGTAGGTCAGGAACGCCACGTCGGTGACGCGCTCACCACGGGCGTCGCGCCCGCGGATGCCCTCGCCGTTCAGGTACATGCCGACGCTCTTGCCGAAGCCGGAGTCCCAGTCCTCTGGGTCCATGGCGTCACCCGAGGGGGTCAACCACACCACGTCGGGCAGCGGTTCGCCCTCGCCCCGGCGGACCGGACGGCCGTTGAAGTACCGGGTCCGTCGGAACGTCGGGTGGTCGTGGCGGAGCTTCACCACGTCGGCTGTGAACTGGATGAGGTCCTCGTCCGCGGTCTCCCAGTCGATCCAGCTGAGCTCGGAGTCCTGGGCGTAGACGTTGTTGTTGCCGGACTGTGTGCGGCCGAGTTCGTCGCCGTGGGCGATCATCGGCACGCCCTGGCTGAGCAGCAGGGTCGCCAGGAAGTTCCGGCGGCGCTGCACGCGCAGGGCGTTCACGGCTTCGTCGTCAGTCGGGCCCTCTGCGCCGGAGTTCCACGATCGGTTGTGGCTCTCGCCGTCGTTGTTGTCCTCGCCGTTGGCCTCGTTGTGCTTCTCGTTGTAGGCCACCAGGTCGTACAGCGTGAAGCCGTCGTGCGCGGTGATGAAGTTGATGCTCGCCTTGGGCGTGCGACCGTCGTGTTCGTACAGGTCCGCCGAGCCCGAGATTCGGGACGCGAACTCACCGAGGGTCGAGGACTCGCCGCGCCAGAAGTCGCGGACGGTGTCCCGGTACTTGCCGTTCCACTCGGACCACTGCGGCGGGAAGTTGCCGACCTGGTAGCCGCCGGGGCCGACGTCCCACGGCTCGGCGATCAGCTTGACCCGCGACACGATCGGGTCCTGCTGCACGAGCTCGAAGAAGGCCGACAGGCGGTCGACCTCGTAGAACTCACGGGCCAGCGCCGAGGCGAGGTCGAAGCGGAAGCCGTCGACGTGCATCTCGGTCACCCAGTAGCGCAGCGAGTCGAGGATGAGCTGCAGCGAGTGCGGGTGCCCGACGTTGAGCGAGTTCCCGGTGCCCGTGTAGTCCATGTAGTAGCGCTGGTCGTCGTCCATCAGACGGTAGTAGGCCGCGTTGTCGATGCCGCGGAACGACAGCGTCGGGCCGAGGTGGTTGCCCTCGGCGGTGTGGTTGTAGACGACGTCGAGGACGACCTCGATGCCGGCGCGGTGCAGCTCGCGCACCATCGTCTTGAACTCCTGGACCTGCTGCCCCTTGTCGCCCGAGGACGAGTACGAGGAGTGCGGCGCGAAGAAGCCGATGGTGTTGTAGCCCCAGTAGTTCGACAGCCCCTTGTCCTGCAGGGTCGAGTCGTTCACGAACTGGTGCACGGGCATGAGCTCGAGGGTGGTGACCCCGAGGCGCTGCAGGTGTTCGATCACCGCCGGGTGCGACACGCCGGCGTAGGTGCCGCGCTGCTCTTCCGGAACGTCGGGGTGGGTCTCGGTGAGGCCCTTGACGTGCGCCTCGTAGATGACCGTCTCGCCGTACGGGGTACGCGGTGCGCGGTCGCCCTGCCAGTCGAAGAACGGGTTGATGACGACGCCCTTCATCATGTGCGTGGCGGAGTCGTCGTCGTTCGTCGAGTCGGGGTCGCCGAACGTGTACGAGAAGAGGGACTGGTCCCAGTCGATCTCGCCGCTGGTCGCCTTGGCGTACGGGTCGAGCAGGAGCTTCGACGGGTTGCAGCGGGCGCCGTTCTCGGGGTCGTACGGGCCGTGGACTCGGAATCCGTACTCCTGCCCCGGGCCGACGTTCGGGAGGTACGCGTGCCAGACGTAGGCATCCACCTCGAGCAGGCGGACGCATTCTTCGTTGCCGTCGGAATCGAACAGACAGAGTTCAACGCGCTCGGCGATCTCGCTGAAGAGCGCGAAGTTCGTGCCGCTTCCGTCGTAGGTCGCCCCGAGCGGGTACGGGTTTCCGGGCCAGGTGTGCAAACGGTCCTCCAGGTGTAGTGGCGCCAACATATCGGCGTGGGCCGACCGCGTCCGCAGACAAGCCTCAGTTGTGGACACCCGGTGCACAGCGCGGCCTGTGGAGGAAGGGACGAGTAGCGTCACGCCCATGGCCAACATCGTCACGCAGATCGCAGAACAGGTCCGCCCGCTCGGGGTCTCCACGAACTACGGAGAGCCCGTCGAGGTCGGCGACCAGACCCTCATCCCCGTGTCCGTCAGCTGGTTCGGGTTCGGCGGCGGCGGGGAGGACGAGAACGGCGGCGGTGGTGGCGGTGGGCTGTCGGCCCCGGTCGGTGCGTACGTCCGTCGTCCCGGCAAGGACCTCGTGTTCGAACCGAACCCGATCTCCCTCATCGTCGTGGGCATCCCCTTCGTGTGGGTGGCCGGGCGTGTCCTGCGCAAGCTGGTGCGCGCGCTCAAGAAGTGACCCGATGACGGACGGGAGGCCCGTGGCGACACCGCCACGGGCCTCCCGTCCGTCACGCGGTCGCGACCGCGTCTAGACTGCTGGCACACACACGGGAGTCCGGGACCGCCGGGCTGAGAGGGAGCGAACGGCGCTCCGACCGTCGAACCTGATCCGGATCATGCCGGCGCAGGGAGGAGTCAGCACCATGCCTTCAGGCACGTCTACAACCGTCACCACCGCTCCGAGGCGATCGCTGCGTTGGCGGGTCGTCGACATCGTCGTCGCGAGCGTCCTCGCCGTGGCCCTCGGGGTCGTCTTCCGACTCTGGGAGTTCGGCTACGAGCCCATCAGCGCCGTCATGGACCTCGTGCTCCCCGGCACGAAGGCCCTGTTCGGCGGGGTCTGGCTGCTCGCCGGACCGATCGTCGCGATCGTCGTCCGGAAACCCGGCGCCGCGCTCTACGGCGAGATGGTCGCCGCCTCGGTCGAGGCGTTGTTCGGCACGCAGTGGGGGTGGCTGACGCTCGAGGCAGGCCTCGTGCAGGGCCTCGGCGCCGAGATCGTCCTCGCCCTGTTCCTGTACCGGGTCTACCGGCTGCCGGTCGTCGTGCTCGCCGGTGCCGCGGCCGGACTCGCGCTCGGCATCAACGACACCGTCCTCTGGTACCCGGGCCTTGACGTCGCGTTCAAGGTCGTCTACGTGATCTGCGCGGTGATCTCCGGCGCCGTGATCGCGGGGGCGGGCTCGTGGCTCATCGTCCGGGCACTCGCCCGCACCGGGGTGCTGTCGTCGTTCGCCGCCGGCCGCGAGCACAGCCGTCGCGAGCCGCGCGCCCTGGTGTGAGCGTGCCCGCTCCGTCGGTGACGTCCCCTTCCGCCGGCGGCGACGCCGGTGCCGGGCTCCGCGGAGCACGCATCGCCTTCCGTGCCTGGGGCTGGCGCTACCCGGAGCGGGACGCCTGGGCCGTCCGAGGTGTCGACCTGACCGTCGAGCCGGGGGAGCGGGTCGCCGTCGTCGGGCCGTCCGGTGCCGGCAAGTCGACGCTCCTGCGAGCGGTCGCCGGCGTGCTGCCCGACGAACCCGATGCCACCGACGACACCGCGGCGTCGGTGCAGGGAACACTCCTGGTCGACGAGGCCGACCCCCGCGCGGTCCGCGGGCGTGTCGGTCTCGTCATGCAGGACCCCGAGGCACACACCGTCATGTCACGCGTCGGCGACGACGTGGCCTTCGGCTGCGAGAACGCCGGCGTCCCGCGCGACGAGACGTGGGACCGGGTGCGGTCGGCGCTCGACGTCGTCGGCCTCGACCTGCCGCTCGACCGCTCCACCGCGCAGTTGTCCGGTGGGCAGCGGCAGCGGTTGGCGCTCGCGGGCGTGCTCGCGATGCGACCGGGGGCGCTGGTGCTCGACGAACCCTGCGCGAACCTCGACCCGGACGGCGTGGCGCAGGTCCACGACGCGGTCCGGGCGCTCCTCGACGAGACGGGAGCGACCCTGCTGGTGGTGGAGCACCGCATCGGCACCTGGCTCGACCTGGTCGACCGACTCGTGCTGCTCGAACCCGCCGGTGGTGTCGTCGCCGACGGTCCGCCTGCCCAGGTGCTGGCGGCCCACGGCGCTGCCCTGACGGCGGCGGGTGTGTGGGTGCCCGGTGCCGAGCCCGGGCGGGGTGCAGCCCGGCGGCACGGTCCGGCCGGCCGAGCGGGCGAAATGCCCGGGCCGGCCGAGGGAGCGACCGCGGCATTCCGCCCGCTCGGCGAGGGGGCGCCTGGCGAGGGGGCGCGTGAGACGACGTCGCCCGGCCGAGCGGGCGAGATGCCGCGGTCGGACGAGGGATTGACCGCGGCATTCCGCCCGCTCGGCGAGGGGGCGCGTGGCGAGGGGGCGCGTGACGAAGGGGCGTCGGTGCTGCTCGAGACTCGAGGGCTCGGCACGGCCCGGGGGAAGCAGGCGATCGGGAACGGCATCGACCTCGGGCTGCGGGCCGGGCAGGTCCTCGCCGTCACCGGACCGAACGGCGTCGGCAAGTCGACGCTCGGACTGACCCTCGCGGGCCTCCTGGCACCGGCGGGAGGCGAGCTCCGTGCCATGGACACCCTCGCCGACGGCATCGGGGAGGCCCCGCACGACTGGACGAGCCGCGAACTCGCCGCCCGGATCGGCACGGTGTTCCAGGACCCGGAGCATCAGTTCGTCGCCCGCTCCGTCCGTGAGGAGGTCGAAGCCGGTCCCCGTGCGGTCGGCGAGCCGGACGCTGCCGACCGGGCCACCGCGCTGCTCGACGAGTTCGGGCTCGCACACCTGGCCGACGCCAACCCCTTCACCCTGTCCGGGGGCGAACAACGACGACTCGCGATCGCCTCGGTCATCGCCGCCCGGCCGCCGGTCGTCGTGCTCGACGAGCCGACCTCCGGCCAGGACCGCGCCACGTGGCAGGCGGTCGTCGGACGGCTCGGGGCCCTCGCTGACGCCGGCACCGCGGTCGTGGCGGTCACCCACGACCGCGATCTCGTCCGGGCACTCGACGCCGACGAGGTCGTCCTCGGACCGGACGGCGCCCGGACCGTCGGGCGCGACCAGGGGCTGTCGGTTGCGACCACCCCGGGGACGGAGCGGACAGCGCTGGGTAGCCCCGGGCCTCCAGACCGAACCGACGCGGCGGACCGAACCGACGCGGCAGACCGACCCGACGGGACGGGCGCGGCGGACCGAACCGACGGCACGGGCGCGGCGGACCGAACCGACGGCACGGGCGCGGCGGACCGAACGGACCGGACGCGACGACCGCTGCCGGCGCGCGCGACCGGCATCCCAGGCGTCCAGCCGGTCGCTTCCCTGATCGGCGTGCTCGCCCTCGGCGTCTGCCTGGTGCTGAGCCTCGACGTCGTGTCGGCCGCGGTCGCCCTGGCACTCGAACTCCTGCTCCTCCCGCTCCTGCGCCTGCCGGTCCGGACCCTGCTGCTCCGACTCGCACCGGTGCTCGTCGCGGTCCCGCTGACGGCGGTGAGCATCGCGCTGTACGGCAGGCCCTCCGGTCGGGAGTGGTTCGACCTCGGGTTCGCGCACGTCACCGACGGGTCGCTGACGCTCGCGTTGGCGACCGCGCTCCGGGTCCTCGCGGTGGGGGTGCCCGCCATAGTGCTCTTCGTGCGGGTCGACCCGACCGACCTGGCCGACGGGCTCGCACAGGTGCTGCGGCTGCCCGCGCGCTTCGTGCTCGGCGCGCTCGCCGCCGTCCGCATGATGACGCTGCTCATCGACGACTGGCGACAACTCGCGATGGCGCGACGTGCCCGAGGCCTGGCCGACTCCGGACGGCTCCGCCGCGGAGCGACGATGGCGTTCGCGCTGCTCGTGCTCGCGCTGCGCCGGGCGACGACCCTGGCGGTGGCGATGGAGTCGCGGGGGTTCGGTGCTCCCGGGCGGCGGACCTGGGCGCGGGTCGCGCGGTTCGCCGGGCCGGAGTGGGCCATGATCACGGTGCTCGTCGGGATCGGCGCGGTGTCGATCACGGTCGCGGTGTCCGCGGGGACCTGGCGTGCCTGAGGCGGTGACGAAGGGCGAAACAGCGGCCGGCGGGACCGCAGCAGCAGATGGGGCCGCCGCAGCGAACGGGATCGCCGCAGCTGACGAGCTGGCCGACGGCATCGCCGCCGCTGCCGTCGGTGCCGCAGCCTTCTCGGGCCGTCGCCTGGTGGTGCTCGTCGACGGCCGGTCCGGCACCGGCAAGACGACCCTCGGCCGGCACGTCGCCGAGCGGCTCGGTGCGCAGCTCGTGCACCTGGACGACCTCTACCCGGGGTGGGACGGCCTGCGCGCGGCGGCCGATGCCGTGGTCCGCGATGTCCTCGGCGAGCCGAGCGGCTACCGGCGCTGGGACTGGACGACCGCACGACCGGCGGACTGGGTGCCCGCCGACCCGGACGCCCCGATCGTGATCGAGGGGTGCGGTGCGCTGTCCCGTGCGTCGGCACCCCTGGCCTCGTTGCGGGTGTGGCTCGAGGCCGACGACGCCGTGCGGTGGGACCGGGCGATCGGACGCGACGGCGAGGTCTTCGCGCGCGAGTGGGAACGGTGGGCCGCGCAGGAGCAGGCCTTCATCGCCGCAGAGCGACCTGTGGACCTCGCGGACGTGGTGCTGCGGACGTAGCGGCGGCGCGGCGGCGCGACGGCGGCAGGATTCGCGCTCAGCGACACGTCACGGCCTCCGCAGGCGAAAACGGTCGCTCAGCCCGAAACCCGGTCCGCGTCGGCGCCCGCCGCACCCGCACCCGCACCCGCGCCGCCTGCGTCCCCGCCCGACGCCGCGGCCCGCGCCTCCCGCCGCACCCGCGCCCGCGGATCCACCGCGAACACCGCCGCCACGATCGTCAGCACCGCGTACACCCCGAGGTACCCGCACAGGATCCACGGCGACCCGCCCCCGAGCTCCACGAACACGGCGGCCAGCAGCGGCGTCAACCCGACCGAGAAGATCGACCCGATCTGGTACCCGAGCGACATCCCCGAGTACCGCCGACCGGTCGGGAACTGCTCGGCGAACCATGCCGCCTGCGGCCCGTAGATGCTGTCGTGGAACACGCACATGCCGATCAGGGCCACGAACGGCAGCAGCACCAGGGGACCGGCGTCGAGGAACGCGAAGAACGGCCAGATGAGCACGGCGATCCCCACCGCCGACCAGATGGTGAGCGCCCGCCGCCCGACCCGGTCGGACAGCCAGCCCCAGAACGGCGTCGACACGAGCGACACCGCCGAGATCACGAGCACGGCCTGCAGGCCCGCATCGGAGCCCGCCGGCCCGCGAACGTTGCCGAGGTAGGTCAGCGAGAACGTCGTCAGGATCGAGTACAGCGCCGGCTGCACGAGCCGCAGCCCCGCGGTCACCAGGATCGACCGCGGGTGGTGCCGGATCGCCTGCAGGACCGGGAACCGTTCGACCCCGCCGGATGCCCGCAGCTCCTGGAACACCGGAGCGTCCTGCACCCCGAGTCGGATCACCAGGCCGACCGCCACGATCACCGCCGAGAACAGGAACGGCAACCGCCAGCCCCAGGCCAGGAACGCCTCGGTGCCGAGCAGCGTCCGCACGAGCGTGAACACCCCGGTCGCCAGGAGCATCCCACCGGCCGAGCCCATCTGCGTGAACGCCCCGAACAGGCCCCGGTGCCGCTCGGGCGCGTGCTCGACCGACAGCAGCGCCGATCCGCCCCACTCGGCACCGGCCGCGACACCCTGCAACAGCCGGAGGATCACCAGCGCGACGACGGCACCCGCCCCGATGGTGGCCGCGGACGGGATCACCCCGATCAGCGTCGAGGCGACGCCCATCAGCACGAGTGACGCCACGAGCAGCCGCTTCCGGCCGATCCGATCGCCCAGGTGGCCGGCGATGATCCCGCCGACCGGCCGGGCGACGAACCCCACGCCGTAGGTGGCGAACGACGCGATCACGCCGACCGCGGGGGTCACGGACGGGAAGAACGTCGGCGCGAACACCAGCGCCGAGGCCGTCGCGTAGAGGTAGAAGTCGTAGTACTCGGCGGTCGTCCCGACGAAGGACGCGAGGGCGACGCGACGCCGGGTCGCGGTGGTCGTCGGCTCAGGACGACGGCCGGGAGGCGCGGCTGCGGTGATCGGGGTCGGCATGCCTCAGGAGCATGGTCGGCTCCGTCTGCCCGCGGAACACCCCGCGTAACGCGAGGTCACGGCACTGTCGTCGAACGGTGCCCGCCGACCACGATGGGACGCATGAGCGATGCACCGAACCGCCCGCTGCGCTTCGCGGCCTTCGTCATGAACACGACATCGCACATCCAGCACGGCCTCTGGCGGCACCCCGACGCCCGCCAGGCCGACTTCGACGACGTCACGCTGTGGACCGACCTGGCGCGGACGCTCGAGCGGGGGAAGTTCGACGCGATGTTCTTCGCCGACGTCGTCGGCACGTACGGCCCGGGACGGGGCGACTACGCGACCAACCTGCGCGAGGGACTCCAGATCCCCTCGAACGACCCGTCGGTGCTGCTCTCCGCGCTCGCCGTGTCCACCGAGCACCTCGGGCTCGCCTTCACCTCGAGCGTCATCCAGGCACACCCGTTCGACTTCGCCCGCAAGGTGTCCACCCTCGACCACATCACCCGCGGCCGCATCGGGTGGAACGTCGTCACGAGCGCGCTCGACAGCGCCGCCCGGAACTTCGGCGCGGACCGGCTCGAGGAGCACGACGAGCGCTACGTCTGGGCCGAGGAGTACCTCGACGTCTGCACGAAGCTCTGGGAGGGCTCGTGGGAGGACGGCGCCGTGCTCAAGGACCCGGTGCGCGGGTACGCCGACCCCGAGAAGGTGCACCGCATCGACCACCACGGCAAGCGCTACGACGTGCAGGGTCCGCACCTCAGCGCACCGAGCCCCCAGCGGACTCCGGTGCTGTTCCAGGCGGGGTCCTCGCCGGCCGGCCGTGCCTTCGCCGCCCGGAACGCCGAGGCGCAGTTCATCCTGACCTCGAACCGCGACGCGACCGAGCAGCTCATCCGCGAGACCCGCGACCTGGCTTCGGCAGCGGGCCGTCGGCGGGACGACATAGCGTTCTTCCTCGGCCTGACGTTCGTCACCGGGTCGACCGAGGCCGAGGCGAAGGCGAAGGAAGCGGAGATCGACGAGTACCTGGCCGCCGACGGGTTCCTCGTGCACTCGAACCTCGGCTTCGACCCGGACACCGGCGAGCCGCTCGACCCGGACACCCCGCTGTCCGAGGTGCGGACGCAGGCCGGGCAGTCGCACCTGCAGTGGCTCCGCGAGGCGGCGGGCGACCGCGAGCCGACCATCGCCGACCTCGCCAGGCTGTCGGCGAAGCTCCGCGCCCGGGTCGTGGGGACGCCGGAGCAGATCGCTGACGAGCTCGCGGACTGGCAGCGGGTCGGCGTCGACGGGGTGAACGTCATCAACTGGACGCTCCCCGGCTCGTACGAGGAGTTCGTCGACAACATCGCGCCGACCCTGCAGGAGCGCGGGCTGATGCAGTCCGAGTACCGCGAGGGGACCCTGCGCGAGAAGCTCTTCGGTCACGCGCAGCTGCCCGACTCGCACCCGGCCAGGCGGTGGCGCGGGGCGTTCTCCGGCGGCGCCGGAGCCACCGCGCCCGCGACCACCCCGGACGACGCGACCCGTGCGGTGGAGGTGCCCGCGTGACGGACGCGACGACGACCGACGGACGCGGGACGGGCCTCCCGGCTGACCGCCTGGCGGCCCTGCGCGAGCGATTCGCGCCGCTGTTGGCGACCATCCGCGACGGCGCGGTCGAGCGCGAGCTCGCCTCCGCGGCCCCGGGTGACCGCCCGCTGCCGCACGCCGAGGTCCGGGCCCTCGCCGACGCGGGGTTCGGGCGGTTGCGCGTGCCGGAGGACCGCGGCGGCTTCGGGGTGACCCTGGTGGAACTCGCGCACCTGGTCGCGGACCTGGCGGCGGCGGACTCGAACATCGCGCACCTGTGGCGGGGACACTGCGGGTACACGGAGCTCGTGCTGCTGCGGCCATCGTCGGCCGGCGGGGACGAGTGGCTCCAGCGCATCGTCGACGGGGCGATCATCGGGAACGCGACGTCCGAGCGGACCGGCACGACGCTCGCCGACATCTCGACGACGGTGACACCCGCGGGCCCGGGGTCGTTCCGTCTCGACGGCACGAAGTACTACTCGACCGGCACGCTCTACGCGGACTGGATCTACCTGGCGGCGGACCGTGACGGGGAACGCGTGACGTTCGCCGTCGACGCCACCGCACCCGGCGTGACGGGCATCGACGACTGGGACGGGTTCGGGCAGCGGTTGACCGCGTCCGGCACGACCGTGTTCGACGGGGTGTCGGTCGACCCTTCGGTGGTGTCGGCCTACCGGGACGCCCCGCTCTCGCACATCCAGGCCTTCTACCAGCTGTACCTGCTGGCGGTCCTCGCCGGGATCGGGCAGGCGGTGTCCGAGGACGCCGTGGCCTTCGTCCGCCCGCGCACGCGGACGTACATCCACGCGAACGCTGCTCGTCCAGGCGACGATCCACAGGTGCTCGCCGTGCTCGGACGGCTCTCCGCCGGCGCCTTCACCGCCCGGTCACTGGTCGTCGCCGCGGCGGGGTTGCTCGACGGGGTCGTGGCCACGAACGTGCCCGGCGTCGGGGTCGACCGTGCCCTGCTCGATGCCGCCGAGAACGCGGTGTACCAGGCGCAGATCGAGATCGGGCCGAGGGTGCTCCGCTCGGCGTCCGAGCTGTTCGAGGTCGGCGGGGCGTCCGCGGCCGACCGGACACGTGCACTGGACCGGCACTGGCGGAACGCCCGGGTCGTTGCGTCGCACAACCCGGCGGTCTACAAGGAGCGGCTGGTCGGGGAGTACGTGCTGCACGGGCGGGGGCCGGTGGGGGCGTGGGAGAAGTACCACGAGGTGGGGCCGACGCGGTTCTGACGTGGGGCGTGCGGCGCTACGCCCAGCCGAGCTCGTGCAACCGCTCGTCGTCGATCCCGTAGAAGTGACCGATCTCGTGCACGAGCGTGGTGTGC
This sequence comes from Curtobacterium sp. VKM Ac-1376, assembly GCF_015351025.1. GTDB lineage: Bacteria > Actinomycetota > Actinomycetes > Actinomycetales > Microbacteriaceae > Curtobacterium. The sequence goes on from NZ_JADKRV010000006.1 coordinate 15,544, forward strand.
ACCTCGTCCTTGAGTTCCTCGACGGTGTCGCACTCGGCCAGGTGCTGCTTGCGGAACACCACGATGCGGTCAGGCAGTTCCCCGTAGCCGTACTGCCCGCGTTCCGTCGCGGCGATGCCGTCGTACACGCCGAACAGGTCGGAGCCGTCCTCGGGTTCGTCCTCGACCACGAACACCACGTTGTCGAGCCCGTCGACCATGTCGTCGGGGAGCAGGTCGAGCTCATCGGTCACGAGCTGCTCGAACGCGTCGGCGGACATCTCCATCACGGGGTCGATCGTGGCAGACCAACCTGGCGGAACGACGAAGGCCCCGATCCATCGGACCGGGGCCTTCGTCTGATCTTCATCAGTGATGGGGTGAATAACGGGTCTCGAACCCGCGACCTCCTAGACCACAACCAGGCGCTCTACCAACTGAGCTATATCCACCATGTTCGCACCGGCGGACCGGCGCGACCACTCAATAGTAGTACACGCGGCGAGTGGTGCGGACCACCCGTGTCGCTACTCGGCCGCGGGCTGGGCGAGCCGCGGCTCCCACTTCGCCACGACGTCGGCCTGCACGGCGCGCACGTCGTCGGTGCTCGGGCCGGGCTCGGCGACGAAGCCCGCGCGGCGGTAGTACTCGAGCTCGCGGATCGACTCGAGGATGTCCGCGAGCGCGCGGTGTCCGCCGTGCTTCTCCGGCGCATTGAAGTACACGCGCGGGAACCAGCGTCGGCACAGTTCCTTGATGCTCGACACGTCGACGCTGCGGTAGTGCAGGTGACCGTCGACCCGCGGCATGTACTTCGACAGGAACGCCCGGTCCGTGCCGATGGTGTTGCCGGCCAGGGGAGCGGAGCCCTCGGCCGGCACGTGCTGGAGGATGTACTCGAGCACCTGGTACTCGGCGTCGGCGAGGCTCACGCCGTTCGGGATCTCCTCGATCAGGCCCGAGGTCGTGTGCATGTTCGTCACGAACTCGTTCATGTTGTCGAGCGCGGACTGGTCCGGCTTGATCACGATGTCGAAGCCGGGGTGCACGGGCTCGAGGTCGAAGTCGGTGATGACCACGGCCACCTCGACGAGTTCGTCGACCTCGAGGTCGAGGCCGGTCATCTCGCAGTCGATCCAGACGAGGCGGTCATTCGCGGTTGCCATGGGAACGATCCTATTCCCGGGCCGCGGGCTGCCCGTACGCGGTGGTGACGATCGCCAGCGCCAGCGCCAGCGCCAGCGCCGCCAGCGCCAGCGCCAGCGCCAGATCCGCCAGCCCGTTCCGCGAGCCCGATCCGCGAGCGGGCGAAATGCCGCGGTCGCCCTGCGGATGCACCCGGGCATTCCGCCCGCTCGTCGGCGAGGCGGGCCGGATGCAGTGGGGGTGACCGCTTGGGGCCCGAGGCGACCCCGGCAAGCAGTCCCGCGCCTCCCGGCGATCGCCGCCACCCCGCCTGCTGCACCGCTCCCGCCTGCACCCGCCTGCGCGAGCGGGCGGAATGCCGGGGCCGTCGTGCGGACAGACGCGGGCATTTCGCCCGCTCGGCGGCGGCGGGGCTCCGGTCGCGCCGTGCCTCGCTCCATCCCTGGCCGAGCGGGTGAAATGCCGCGGTCACGCCGCAGGCGGACCCCGACGTTTCGCCCGTTCGTCGGTGAGGCGGGCCGCATGCGACGCAGGCGACTCCCTGGAGGCGCCTGGCGACCCCGGCGGGCCGCGCCGCGCCTGGAAGCCGTCGCGCACGGACGCACGGACGCACGGACGCACGAACGGGCGAAATGCCGGGGTGCCCACTGGGGACACTCCGGCATTTCGCCCGCTCGCGGTCAGCGAGGAGCGAGGAGCGGGCGGCGGCGAGTGCGAGCGCCCGGGGGCTACGCCATGTCGCCGGCGGTGATGGCTTCGGCCTCGACACGCTCGGGCTCGGCACCGTCGTCGACGCGGCGCAGGACCTTCGTGGTGCAGAGGATCACCACGAAGGCGACCGCGACGGACGCGCCCGCGAAGACGTACGCGGCCGAGGGGGAGTACGCGTCGGCGAGCAGGGTCGCGACGGGTGGGGCGACGGCGCCGCCGATGAAGCGGACGGCGGAGTAGGCGCTCGAGGCGACCGAGCGGGGCAGGTCCGTGGCCTCCATGACGCACTCGGTGAGCACGGTGTTCAGGACGCCGAGCACGAGTCCGCCGATCACCACGCAGACGATCAGACCCACCTGCGACCGCACGACGACGGCGGCGGCGAACAGGTCGAGTGCCAACAGCGGCAGGGCGACCTTCAGCACGGTGGTCCGGCGCATCCGAGCGGTGAGCATCGGGGCGACCCACACCGAGGTGATCGCGAGACCGACGCCCCATCCGAAGAACGTGAAGCCGATGCCGAGTGCGCCGAAGCCGAGCGGGAACGGCGTGTAGGCGAGCAGGACGAAGAAGCCGATGTTGTAGAAGAGCGCGGTCGCCGCCAGGGCTGCGAGCGCGGGCCGGGCCAGGGCGCGGAAGGGTGCCGAGAGCTTCGTGGGGGTGGGCTTCTCGAGGCTGCCGGTCTTCAGCAGCGCCACGATCGCGATGAAGGCGACGGCCATCAGGGTCGTGACACCGAAGAACGGTCCGCGCCAGCTCACTGAGCCGAGCAGGCCGCCGACGAGCGGGCCGACCGCGATGCCGAGGCCGAGTGCGGCCTCGTACAGGATGATCGCGGACGCGGTGCCGCCCGAGGCCGCTCCGACGATGGTCGCGAGTGCGGTGGAGATGAAGAGCGCGTTTCCGAGACCCCAGCCGGCGCGGAAGTCGATGATGCTCCACACGCTGTTCGAGGTGGCGGCGAGCACCGAGAACACCACGATGAGCGCGAGGCCGATCAGCAGGGTGCGCTTCGCGCCGATGCGGCTCGAGACCCAGCTGGTGAAGAACATCGCGACGCCGGTGACGGCCAGGTAGCTCGTGAAGAGCAACTCGGTCTGCGCGGCGGTCGCCTTGAGTGACGCAGCGATAGCGGGAAGGATCGGGTCGACGAGCCCGATGCCCATGAAGGCGACGACGCACGCGAAGGCGATCGCCCAGACCGCTGACGACTGCTTGAGGATCGAGCCGGACTGGCCGGCGGGTGCGTGGGTGTTCACGCGGGGATCTCCGTTCCGTTGTGGGGTGTTGTCCTGGTCCGCTGGGCGATGAGGGTCGCCGCGTGGTGCAGGACGTCCCAGTCGTCGTCGGTGAGGTCGGCGAACAGCGGGCCGACCGTGCTCGTGAGGGTGGCGCGCCAGGCGCCGAGTCGCTCGCGTCCGGCGTCGGTGAGCTCGATGAGCTGTCCGCGGGAGTCTTCGGGGTCGACGCTGCGGGTGACCAGACCGTCGGCGAGCATGCCGGTCACGAGTCGGGTCATCGTGGGTTGCGCCACGCGCGAGGCGACCGCGAGTTCGCCGAGCCGAAGGGGCGCGTCGGTCTCGAGGATGCCGAGCGTGCGCCAGACGGCGGCGGACGTCGTGTTCCCCGTCGACTGGACGGCGCTGCGGATCAGGCGGTTGACGGAGACGAGGAGTGTCTCGATCGTCTGTTCGCGCAGTGATTCCATAGCCGAACTATATAGCAGTGCTATGCACCCCGCAACAGGCGTGGCCTGGTAGAAGGGACGCATGAGCGACATCACCATCAACGAGGGCGACCAGTACACCGCGATCTTCCACGGCGGCCCCTTCGACGGCACGACCGACACCCGCACCGCCACGAGTGACGCGCTGGACGACGAGGTCACGGTGTTCGCCGACGTCGAAGGCCTGCAGACGGCCTTCACCTACCGCGCCACCGGACACCGCCACGTCCTCGACCAGATCTCGGTCGACTTCGAGCTCGTGCCGGGCGAGTCCGACCCCGTCGACGACCTGCAGGACCGCGGCGACCGGACCGGCGAGTTCGACCGGGAGTAGAACACCGCACCGCCGCGTTGCAAGACCACATGCAGCTCGACCTTTGGACGTCCGCTTTCTGCGCGCCGTGCGCCGCCGCCCGTCGGGTGTCGGCCGAGGCGTCGACGCTCGTCCACGGGCTGACCGTGACGGAACGCGACGTGGCGGGTCACCCCGACGACGCGGAGGACCTCGGCATCCGTTCGACTCCCACGATCATCGTGCGGCAGGACGACGGCACCGAGGTCTTCCGCTCACCCGGGGTCCCCACCCGGGACCAGCTCCTGCTCGCGGTCGCCAAGGCCCTCTGAGCGGCCGGCCGACGAGCGGTCGGCCGACGAGCGGTCGGCCGACGAGCTGTCGGCCGCTGCACGCCCCTGGGACGCACGCTGCGACGTCGGGGCCGCCACGGCGACGGGCTCCGGCGGATCCACCAGCGCGCTGAGCCGCCGCCCGAGTCGTTTGGCGCCCCGGATCGGCGCGCCGATCACCAGGGCGAGCGCCCCGAGTGCGGTCCGGTCAGCACCGCCGAGAGCGTTCTTCCGCTCCCACGCGCGCCGCAGCACGCCGCCCCGGCTCCGGCGAGCGGGCGCGCGGTCCACGAGTGTGCCCCCGTCCCGCTGGTCCATCAGGGCTGCGAGCCGGTGCTGCCAGTCGTCGTCGGAGTCCGGGTGGAAGTAGTTGTCCCGCATCCAGCTCGGCCGCACGGTGCCGAACCGGCCCTCGACCAGGTCGACCGCGTCGCCCTCCAGGCCGCTCGTCACGAAGACCTCGTTGATGAGGTGCCGCCCGATGCCGAAGTCGGTCAGCGTGAGGGCGGGCACGCCGCGGGCAGCAGCCTCGAGCACGGCGGTCGAGCTGATCGTGACGAGGGCCACCGCACGGTCGAGGTGCTCGGCCATCGGGCCGCTCTCCACCACGAGGTTCGACGGGGCGTCGGCGGGTACGAGGTCCGGGTACGGGTGCTCCTCGCGATGGGTCTGGTGCTCGCCTGCCGCGGCACGCGTCTTGATGACGACACGCCGCTCCGGGTGTGCCCGCGCCGTCTCGACGAGCCACCGCACGACGAGCGCCCGGTCGGCTCGCTCGAGCGGCACACTCGGCTGGGCCGCGAAGACGATGGAGTCGCGCACGCCGCCGGCGGCTGCAGCAGTCGCAGCAGTCGCGCCGGTCGCAGCGCTTGCGCCGGCACTCCGGGCGAACGGCAGCGTGGCGAGTGCGAAGTGCGGCTCGACCCCGCCCTCGCGCGCCGTCTCCTCGTAGGCCCGGACCTCTCGGTGACTGTGCAGCACGAACAGATCGGCCCGGGCGCGGAAGAAGATGCCCTTCCACTTCGACGGGAACGAGATCCCGGGCAACCCGGAGACCAGGACCGGCCGGTCGGGGATCCGACGGTGCACCTCGTCGATCACGAGTTCGGCGACCGGCCCGATCAGGGACACCAGGACGGCGTCCGGCGGGTCCTGCCGGAGTTCCTCGACGACGGTGTCGACGTCCTTCGGCGTCGGCGGCTGACGGTGCAGGTGCGCCAGACGCTCGTCGAGTCCGCGGAACGCCGCGCGCAGCTGCTTCGGACTCGCCGACCGCGGTGTGGCGACGGTCCGCAGCTCGAGGTCCCAGGCCGCCGGCGCGGTTGCCAGCAGGTGCGCGCCCCACTTCGCGAACGAGTCGGTGTCGACCAGCCCGACCACCCGTCGGACGCCTGGTGACGCATCGGACGGGAGGCGCGCCTCCCGTCCGCCCGTCGGCGCACCGCCGGTGCCGGTCGCGCCCACAGGCCTGCTGACGCCGCCGGTCGCGTCGGTCACGCGCCGACGCGACGCAGCTTCGCGAGCGGTGCCTGCTCGCCGGGGAAGATCCTCTTCACCCCGTCACCGAGGGCGGTCTCGATGATGCGGACGTCGCGCGCGAGCGTTTTCAGGCCGTGCGGCTCGAGCGACGCCGCGTGGTCCGAGCCCCACATCGTGCGGTCGAGGGTGATGTGTCGCTCGACGGCGGTGGCGCCGAGCGCGACGGCTGCGATGGAGATCTGCAGGCCGGGCTCGTGGCCGGAGTAGCCGACGGGCACGCCCGAGTAACGGTGGGCGAGGGTGTCGATCATGCGGAGGTTCGCTTCCTCGGCCGGCAGCGGGTACGTCGACGTCGCGTGCATGAGGACGAGTCGATCGGTGCCGAGGGCCTCCACGGCGGCGTCGATCTGCTCGAGCGTCGACATGCCGGTGGACAGGATGACGGGCTTGCCGGTGGTGGCGACGGCGGCGAGCATGCCGAGGTCGGTCACCGACGCCGAGGCGATCTTGTAGGCGACGACGTTGAGGTCCTCGAGGAAGTCCACCGACGGCTCGTCCCACGGGGACGCGAACCAGTCGAGGCCGCGCAGCGTCGCGTGGTCCCCGATCTCGATGTACTGGTCGCGGTCGAACTCGACGCGGTAGCGGTACTCGAGGTAGGTCATGTCGCCCCACGGGGTGCTCCGGGGGGTGTTCTTCATGTGCTCCGGCGTGGAGATCTCCGGCGTGCGCTTCTGGAACTTCACGGCCTGCAGGCCCGCGTCGGCGGCGACGTCGATGAGCTGCTTCGCGATGTCGACGTCACCGTTGTGGTTGAGGCCGATCTCGCCGATGAGGTAGGCGGGGTGCCCCGCGCCGATCGTGGACGTGCCGATGGTGACGGTCATGGTGCTCCGTTCGGTGCGGGGGTCGCCCGCGTCGGGGATGGTGCTGGGATCGGGGTCTGGTGGTGGTGTGGAGCGCGGTTCCGGTCCGTGTCGCCGGCCGCGTTCCGGTCCGCGTGTCGGTCCGGGGCGAGCGCCTCGGCGAGGGCTTCGGCCTGGGCTTCGGCGAGGGCGAGGTCGGCGGCGTCGTCGATGTCGATCGCGGCCGCGGGGTCGACGACGGCCAGCTCGACGCGACCGTGGAACCGGTGGCGGTTCTCGAGGAAGCCCGCCGTGCGCATCACGTAGAACGCGCCGGTCTCGCGGTACTCGGGCTCGCGGTCCTGACGGCGTGGACGAGTGGCGGCGTCGTGGTTCACCGCGACCGCGGTGCCGTCCGCGGCGAGGCGCCACAGGAACGCGTGCGACGGAGCGGCCGCGAAGACGGCGTCGGCGTGGCCGTTAACGACCCGGGCGACCGCGGCGTCGAGGTCGGCGGGCTCGATGAAGGGTGACGTGGCCTGCAGGAAGACGAGGACCTCGGGCAGGGGAGCCACGCTCGCGTCGAGTTCGTCGAGCACGTGCAGCAGCGCCGATTCGGACGATGCCTCGTCGCCGGCCAGATCGCCGGGGCGACGGACGACTCGGGCTCCGGCTGCGCGGGCCTCGGCGGCGATGGCGTCCCCGTCGGTCGACACGACCACGTCGTCGATGCGCGATGCACCCAGTGCCGACTCCACCGCACGACGCACCAGGGAACGACCGGCGACGGTGCGCAGGTTCTTGCCCGGGATTCCCTTCGAGCCGGCCCGAGCGGGCACGACGGCGAGGACGGTACCGGTGGAGCGCATGCTTCGGACGTTACGAAGCCCGGATGTCGCCGAGACGAACGGGGAGCAGACACGGGCGGAACCGTTCCGGAACCGCGCCGAGCCCGTGCGGCCGTGCCACCGCTAGAATCGACGTCGCTCGCCTCCGTAGCTCAGTGGATAGAGCAGGTGGTTTCTACCCACCGTGCCGCGGGTTCGATTCCTGCCGGGGGCGCCGAACACGAGAACGGGCCGCCATCCGATCGGATGACGGCCCGTTTTCGGACGTGTTGCTCGTCGCGCTGGCGCGGGGCTACTCGTCGTCGTCCGCGGCGCGGCGTCGGAGTTCGGCGGCGCTGATCGGCTGTGTGTAGGGCGCCTCGGAGGTTTCGCTCGCGTCCGTCGGCTCGGCCGGCGCCTGGTTCAGCCGCGTCGGGATGGACGTGGTGTTCGTCGTGCCGGGCGTCTCGACCTTGGGCGCCGACGCCGCTGAGACGCTGTTGGCGGGTGCACGGTTCACGTGTGCGTCCGCCGAGGTCGGCGTCGCGACAGCCGACGAACCGGATCGTTCCACGGTGGCCCCGGGGCGGTCGGTGCGCGGCGCCCGGTCGGTCTCGTCGAGTGCGCGGGTGGCTCCGGTCTCGCCGAAGGAGCGGGTGGCGGAGTCGTCGTCCACGACGCCGGTGTCGTCCGTGCGGCGGCTCGGGGTGGAGCGCGAAGGCGACGTCGGCGTGCCGAGCGCCGGACGCACGGGCGGCGCGGCGGTGTCGTCGTCGCCGTAGACGCGCGTGGTGTTCGCGCCGAAGGACCGCGTGGCGTTCGGGTCGGAAGTGCCTCGGTCGACAGAGAACGCCGGGGCCGCTGCAACTGCTGCGCCAGCCGGGGTGGACGACGGGGCTGCCGGAGCGGCGGAGGCCGTCGGAGTCGGCACCTGTCGCTGCGCCGGACGGAGGCTCGTCGTCGTCGGGGTGGGGCGCTCGCCCGGAGAGGCCGACGTCGAGGCCTGGGCGCGAGGAGCTTCGGCCTGGTCGGCGTTCCAGTCCTGCTGGCGCTTGATCAGCTCGGCATCGGGGTCAGGCGACTCGAACTTCCAGCGCTCGAGGTCCGCCTTGAAGAGCTTGCGTGCACGGTTCGGACGGGCCTGCCACTCGAGCAGACGGTCTCGGAACTCGGCGAGGGACTGCTCCGCCTGGAAGCTGAAGGTCGACGAGTTCTTCTTGATGTCGGCGATCTCGTGCTGGGCCCAGCTCGCGGCGAGCGGTGCACCCGGTACGGGCAGCAGGCGCAGGCGGATGTCGGCGTCTTCGGCCAGGTGGTCCGCGTACGAGCGTTCGTCGTGCCCGAGTGAACCCCAGGCGGCAGCCTTGCGCGCCGCTGAGACGATCGCGGCGACCGCCGCGTTCTTCGATTCACGCTCCTGGAGCGCCACGACCCGCTTCGTCGCGCTGCGCCCGATGAGCGCCGCGATGACACCCGCCACGATGATGGCGACGAAGGGGATCACAGCGCCCGAGAGCACCCGCCATCCTGTGTCGGACGAAGTCCAGTCGGTCAGGTCGTTCCACCAGTCCATGCGCGCACCTTACCCACGGAATGGGCAGGAGTCGGGGAGGCCGGTCGGTGTTCCGCGCATCCGACCGGAGATGATTCCAATCTGGAACATCATGACCACCGGAGGGTGTCCACGGCGTCGTCGGCGGACCAGACCTCGGGCAGTTCGACGAAGCGCCGCTCGGTCGCGATGTACCGGCGGGCCCGGAACGCGGTGTCACCGGCGACGTCGATCCGGTCGACGTACCCGACGATCTCGCCGTTGGCACGGGTCACCCGGCTGAGGTCGTCGCGGACGTCGAGGATGCGGTACTCGCCCCGGGCGCGGGCCAGCGGGAGGGTGCGGATCCGCAGTGCGGGTTCGGAAGTGGTCTGCATCGCTGGCCTCCTGGTCGGTGTGGTGACGACGCTACGGGCGGCCACCGACACGCCGAGGGACCTGTGCAGCGCTGGGGATCAGTGCTCCGACGGATCCGGTTGTGGAGGAGTGGACGGGCCACGCCGGTCGCCGGAAGGTAGGTTGTGGCCATGACGACGTTCGTGCTCGCAGGTGGATGTTTCTGGTGTCTCGACGCCGTGTACCGCACGCTGCAGGGCGTGCAGGACGTGGTGTCCGGGTACATCGGCGGCCGGGTCGCCGACCCGTCGTACGAGCTGGTGTGCACCGGCACGACCGGTCACGCCGAGGCGGTCGCCGTGACCTTCGACGAGGCGGTGATCCCGGCAGACGTCATCCTCGACGTGTTCTTCACGCTGCACGACCCCCGGCAGCTGAACCGGCAGGGCGCCGATGTCGGCACGCAGTACCGGTCGGCGATGTTCCCCGCGGACGACGCGCAGCGTGAGCTCTTCGCGCGGGCCGTCGAGCGTGCGTCCGAGATCTGGGACGGCGGGATCGTGACCACGATCGAGCCGCTCTCGACGTTCTTCCCGGCGGAGGAGTACCACCAGGACTTCTTCGCGAAGAACCCCGGTCAGGGTTACTGCCTCGCAGTGGCACTGCCCAAGGTGAACAAGGTCCGCAAGGCCTACAGTCAGTACATCCTGGCGTCCTGATCCCGGGGCGTCGGGGCCACAAGGAGGTGGTCGCACGATGACGAACAACACGGGGACCTGGGTCGCGATCGGTCCGGCCGGAGCGGTGGGCAGCATCCACCGCGCGGCGGACGGTTTCCAGGTCGAGCTCTACGGACGAGGACGGGCGGGCGGGCTCTACCCGTCACTCGAGTCGGCGAAGGGCGCGGTCCACGCCGCGCTCGGTCCGCTGGCGGCCCGGCCCGAGTTCCGAGCGCACTGACGCCCGGACGGTCGGACAGGAGGCCCGGGGGACTCGTCCTCCACAGGTCGCCTGTTCGGGTCCACACGTCACAGATGGAACCCGGGGCCGCTCCGGCAGCCCCGGGTTCCGTGACGATCGACGTATGAACGACATCATCACCGTCTGCGGAATCGTCGCCACCGAGCCGCGCCACCTCGTCACCGAGACCGGCATCGCCATCACGAGCCTGCGGCTCGCGTCACCCTCGCGCCGATGGGACCGGGCCACTGCTGCCTGGGTCAACGGCGCGACCAACTGGTACACCGTCACCGCCTTCCGCTCGCTCGCGTCGAACGTGTTCAAGTCCCTGAAGAAGGGTGACCGCATCGTCGTGGCCGGCCGAGTCCGCATCCGCACCTGGGAGCGCGACGGCCGCGGGGGCACCTCCGTCGAGATCGACGCCGACGGCATCGGGCACGACCTCGCCTGGGGCATCAGCAACTGGGTCCGCGTGCCGCGCCAGGTGGGCGACGCAGCCTCGGGCCAGAGCGGGATGCGCGGCGTCGACCCCCGCACGGGCGAGGTCCGAGAGCCCGCACCGGACACGAAGACCGGTCACCCGCACGAGCACGGCGCACCGGACCCCGCCGGACTGTCCGAGCACGCGTCGACCGAGCACGGTCCGGACGGAGCCGACGACGGCCTGCACGGCGCGCCAGCGCTCGGCGACGGTCCGGAGCCCGCCGGGTCGTCCGAGCGCGTGCTCGACGACGACGCTGCACCCTGGGAGTCGGTGCCGCCGCCCGACGACCAGCACCACCACGACGCGCACGACGCCGAAGCGGCCTGACCTGAGGCGCTGACTGGGTCAGTGGGTCGGGTCAGGCCGCCGGAGCTCCGCGCGGTTCAGCGGGCGGCGTCGGTCACCACTTCTGGGCGATCATCCCGATGCCGGAGACCTGCGCGGTGTCCCAGTTGCCACCGCGGGGCAGCCCGGTCACACGACCGTCGATCGTGAAGCTCGCACCCTGCACCCGCGGGCTGTTGGTCTGCTTCGCCTTCAGCCCGTGGAACGAGAAGCTCGTGTCCCACTTGCCGTTCAGGCCGGTGTTCGACTTGCGGTCGCCGACCGTGATGCGGGTGTTCTGCACCGTGGAGTGCACGACGTCGCCGTTCAGCCGGGCGTTGGCCTCGGCGTTGAAGAACAGGCGTCCGTCCAGGTTGAGCTTGAGGGTGCCGATCGTCTTGTGGTTCACGATCATCGTCGCGACGTCGTTCTTGTACCAGCGCATGCCGATCGGTGTGAGCTTGTTCGTCGCCGGGCCGAGGTAGCCGTAGGTGAACTTGCCGTTCTGCACCCGCTCCCAGATGTAGCGCGGCTTGCCCTTGCTCTGGGGCGATCCCTTGTCCGACTGGATACCGAAGGCGTAGGCGTTGTTGTGAGCGTCGTGCACGTTGATGTACGACGAGTACCCGGTGCCCGAGCCGGTCGCACTGATGCTCGCGGTGTACAGCAGGTACGGGTCGCCCTTCGGGACGGCACCGGCTGCGGATGCCGGTGCCACGGGGGCGACGAGCCCGACCGTGAGCGCGATCGCCCCGACGAAGGGGAGCGCCATGCGGCGGAGCCGCGAGGGGGTGGTCTGCGTGGTCATGGTCCTCGTCCTGTCCGTGGTCCTGATCCTGGTCCTCGTCGTGGTGGGTGACGGGCCCCCCGAGGTTGTGGGGCGAAGAGAGGTTACGTCGTGACGTGCCGTTTGCAACAGACCTGTCGTCAGTGCCGAAGTGGCGATCCGGCGTCGGGCGCGCGATGTTCCGGTGGTGTCACTACACTTGGGGCCGATATGGCTGAGTACATCTACCAGATGGTCCGCGCCCGCAAGGCGGTCGGCGACAAGCTGATCCTCGACGACGTCACGATGTCGTTCCTCCCCGGCGCCAAGATCGGTGTCGTCGGACCGAACGGTGCGGGCAAGTCGACGATCCTGAAGATCATGGCCGGTCTCGACCAGCCCTCGAACGGTGAGGCGAAGCTCACGCCGGGCTTCTCCGTCGGCATCCTCATGCAGGAGCCCGAGCTCGACGAGACCAAGACCGTGCTCGAGAACGTGCAGGAAGGCGTGGGCGAGATCCACGGCAAGCTCGCGCGGTTCAACGAGATCTCGGCGCTCATGGCCGAGCCGGACGCCGACTTCGACGCGCTCCTCGCCGAGATGGGCACCCTGCAGGAAGAGATCGACGCGGCCGACGCGTGGGACCTCGACTCGCAGCTCGAGCAGGCCATGGCCGCGCTCCAGTGCCCCCCGGGGGACGAACTCGTCACCCACCTGTCCGGTGGTGAGAAGCGCCGTGTCGCGCTGTGCAAGCTCCTGCTCCAGAAGCCGGACCTGCTCCTCCTCGACGAGCCCACCAACCACCTGGACGCCGAGAGCGTGCAGTGGCTCGAGCAGCACCTGCAGCAGTACCACGGCGCCGTCCTCGCCGTCACGCACGACCGGTACTTCCTGGACCACGTCGCTCAGTGGATCGCCGAGGTCGACCGCGGCCGTCTGTACCCGTACGAGGGCAACTACTCGACCTACCTCGAGAAGAAGCGCGCCCGCCTCGAGGTCCAGGGCAAGAAGGACGCCAAGCTCGCGAAGCGCCTGTCCTCGGAACTCGACTGGGTCCGGAGCAACACCAAGGGCCGTCAGGCGAAGTCGAAGGCCCGCCTCGCCCGCTACGAGGAGATGGTCACCGAGGCCGAGCGCACCCGGAAGCTCGACTTCGAAGAGATCGTGATCCCCGTGGGCCCGCGTCTGGGTTCGCAGGTCATCGACGCCGAGCACCTGCGCAAGCAGTTCGGTGAGCGCATCATCATCGGCGACCTGTCGTTCACGCTGCCCCGGAACGGCATCGTCGGCGTCATCGGCCCGAACGGTGTCGGCAAGACCACGCTCTTCAAGACGATCGTCGGTCTCGAGCCCCTCGACGGCGGCACGCTGAAGATCGGTGAGACGGTCGACATCTCCTACGTCGACCAGAGCCGCGGTGGCATCGACCCGAACAAGAACCTGTGGGAGGTCGTGTCCGACGGACTCGACTACATCCAGGTCGGCAAGACCGAGATCCCGTCGCGCGCCTACGTGTCGCAGTTCGGCTTCAAGGGCCCGGACCAGCAGAAGCGCGCCGGCATCCTCTCGGGTGGTGAGCGCAACCGTCTGAACCTGGCGCTGACGCTCAAGCAGGGCGGCAACCTGCTGCTCCTCGACGAGCCGACGAACGACCTGGACGTCGAGACCCTGGGCAGCCTCGAGAACGCGCTGCTCGAGTACCCCGGTTGCGCCGTGGTGATCACCCACGACCGGTGGTTCCTCGACCGCATCGCCACGCACATCCTGGCGTGGGAGGGCCTCAACGAGGACGGCACGCCGAACTGGTACTGGTTCGAGGGCAACTTCGAGGCGTACGAGGAGAACAAGGTCGAACGCCTCGGCGTCGACGCCGCCAAGCCCGGGCGCGCGACGTACCGCAAGCTCACCCGCGACTGACAAGCATGGCGAGACTGCACGCTCCGATCCGCATGCGGTGGAGCGACATCGACGCCTACGGTCACGTCAACAACTCCGCGATGCTGCGCCTCCTGGAAGAGGCGCGCATCGTGGGGTTCTGGGGTGCCGACCCCGACGAAGATCCCGGCACCAGCGACGGCAGCCTGCCCGAGCCGATCATTGACGGCCGACCCGGCTCCGGCACCATGACCGTGATCGCCGGGCAGCGGCTCGAGTACCTGGCGTCGATCCCGTACCTCCGCCAGCCGCTGGACATCCAGATGTGGATCGGGCGACTCGGGGGCGCGAGCATCGACGTCTCCTACGAGGTGTGGTCACCGGTCGGCCAGCAGCCGGCCGTGCTCTACACCCGGGCGACGACGGCGCTCGTGATGGTCGACGCTGCGACGAACCGCCCCCGTCGGCTGACCGACGTCGAGCGTGCCGCCTGTGAGCGCTACCTCGAGGAGCCCGTGCGGTTCAGCCGCCCGTAGGCACCCGCATCATGCCCTCCTGCGCGACGGTGGCCAGCAGCCGGCCGTCGCGCGAGAACATCCGGCCGAACGCGAGTCCCCGACCGCCCTGTGCACTCGGGGACTCCTGCGTGTACAGGACCCACTCGTCTGCTCGGCCGTCGCGGTGCCACCACATCGCGTGGTCGAGACTGGCGCTCTTCACCCCGGGAGTTCCCCAGGCCAGACCGTGCCGCCGCATCACCGGCTCGAGGATCGACAGGTCGCTGGCGTACCCGAGCACCGCGCGGTGCAGGGCCGGGTCGTCGGGCAGGTCACCCTGCACCCGGAACCAGACCGCCTGGTGCGGCACGTGCTCGCCCTGTACGTCGAGGAACACCGGACCCTCGACGTGCCGCAGATCGATCGAGCGCTCCGCCCAGGCCCGGGCGACGGGGTGGTCGATGGCGGACAGGATCGACGCGGCCGACGGCAGCGACTCCGGGGCGGGGGTGTCGACGGGGTAGGGGTCCTGGTGTTCGACACCGGTGTCGGGCACCTGGAACGACGCGATCATCGAGAAGATCGGCACCCCTCGCTGGTAGGCCTGCACGCGGCGGGCCGCGAACGAGCGGCCGTCGTGGATACGCTCGACGCCGAAGGTGATGGGCACGTCGATGTCACCCGGTCGTAGGAAGTACCCGTGCATCGAGTGCACGTCGCGGCCCTCGATGGTGGTCTGCGCGGCGACGATGCACTGCGCGAGCACCTGTCCGCCGAAGACCCGTCCGCCGGGTGACCAGTGGCTCGCACCGGTCAGGATCGTCTCGCCCGTGCTCGCACCGGTGTCCTCGAGTCGCAGGGTCCGCAGGAAGTCGGGTTCTCCGTTCACGTGGTGCAGTCTACGAAGGCGCACTCACCCGGCGTCGGAGGGCGCGAACGCCCAGCCGTCCGGAGGATCCCGGCCGGTAGGATCGGAACCGACATGGGCACCTCGTTCACGCTTCCCGACGCCGCCTCGCTCGGTGACCTCCGCACGTACCTCGGACGTGCCGCCCGGATCGAGGACGGCTCCGTCCGGCTCATCGCCGACTCCGGCGTCCTCGCGGTCTACACCGCGATCCTCTACCCGCTCGGGTTGCTCGACGAGCTGCCGACGGTCCTCGGTCTCCGCACGTTCTCGCTCACGGAGCCCGCGACGATCGACGCCGTGGTGCCGCTGCAGTCCTTGCTCGAGCGGCTCCGGCTGCTGGCCGAGGCGCAGGACGCCGAGCGCGCGGAGGGCGCCGACCCGACCCGGGCCACTCCGGTCGAGGTCGAGCTGCCGCACGAGGTCCACACCGTCACCTGGGCGGCGATCTCGCCGCCCCGCGGTGGCTGGGTGCCGCTGCCTGACGTCTCTCCCGAGCTCCTCCGCCGGGCGACCCGCGACGGCATCGCCGAGGTCGCCGACGCCGTGCCCTCGAACGCGGGCGAGGCGATCGTCCGCCGGATCCGCGCCGAGGTCTGGGGTCGACCGGTCCCCGGCATCGAGCACCTGCCTGCTGGCGCGGGTTTCGCGGGGGAGAGCCTCGGCTTCCTCGGGCACGACCCGGTCCGGCTGTTCGAGACCGGACCCTGGAGCCGGCTCACGACGTCCCGCGGGCACGTGCTCGTCAAGCGTCGCGCCTGGACCCTGAACCCGTAGCGACGGCGACCGCGGGCGGCGTGGTTGGCTGGCGGCATGCAGGTCTTCCTCACCGGTGCGTCCGGCTACATCGGCTCCTCGGTCCTCCGTTCCCTCGTCGCCCACGGTGACGAGGTCACCGCACTCGTCCGCTCGGACGAGAAGGCACAGCACGTCCGCGACGCCGGCGGCCGCGCCCTGGTCGGGGACGTCACCGACACCGAGGTGGTCGAGCGCCTGCTGCACGAGAGCGACGCCGCCGTCCACACGGCGTCGGCCCCCGGCGTCGACCCCGACTTCCTCCGGACGGTGATCGCCGCCTTCGCGGGGACGCCCAAGCCGTTCGTGCACACCGGCGGGATCTTCACCTTCGGCGACTCGACCGACATCTCCGAGCTGTCGCCGATCGACCCGCCGGCGCTGACCGGGTGGCGCGCGGCGAACGAGGCGCTGCTCCGTGCGAGCGAGGTGCGGAGCACGATCGTCGCACCGGGCATCGTGTACGGCCGTGGCGCGGGCATCCCGGCGATGTTCGTCAGCGACGGCGAGCAGCCGGTGTCGCTCGTCGGCGACGGTTCGCAGCGCTGGACGACGGTGCACTTGGACGACCTCGGCGAGCTGTACGTCCTGGCCCTGCACCGCGGGGAGCAGGACGGGTACGTCGTCGCCGCGACCGGGGACAACCCGACCGTGCGGGACATCGCCACGGCGGGTGCCCACGGTGCACCGGTCGTCGCCGAGAGCGTCGACGCCAGCCGCGACCGACTCGGCACCGACTACGCCGATGCACTGCTGCTCCACCAGGAGGCCTCCGGGGCGCACGCGCGCTCGGCCCTCGGCTGGCGGCCGACGCGGCCCTCGCTCGTCGACGACCTCGCCGCCGGTTCGTACGTGCGCTGACGCGTGGCGTTCCGCGGGTACGAGGCCGCTGGGGCAGCCGGACGGGAGGCCCGTGGCGACGCCGCCACGGGCCTCCCGTCCCGCTGCGGGCGTGTTCACTGCGCCGGCGTCGCGCAGGGCGCGCGTCAGTCGAAGGAGTTCGTCATCGCGTGGGCGGCGCGGTCCAGGTAGGCCCAGAGCTCGGCCTCGTCGAGGGGCGCGAGCTCGAGGGACTCGACCGCCTCGTGCATGTGGTGGAGCCAGCGCTCGCGAGCCTCGGACGTGATGCGGAACGGGTTGTGCCGCATCCGGAGGCGTGGATGGCCGCGCTGCTCGCTGTACGTGCCCGGCCCGCCCCAGTACTGCTGCAGGAAGGCGGACAGGCGCCAGATCGCACCCTCGAGGTCGTCGGCCGGGTACATCGGCCAGATGACCTCGTCCTGCTGCACACCCTCGTAGAAGCGACGGACGAGCCGGTCGAACGTCGGGGCGCCGCCGATCCGCTCGTACAGGGAGCCGGTGGCCGAGGCACCGTGCTCCCCGACCCGCAGCGTGATCGGCTGCGCGGGGACACCGGGGACACCGGGGCCGCCGAGCCCCGGGGGCGTGCCGAGCCCGCCGGGCATGCCGAGACCGCTCGGCGGTGTGGGGTCGGTCATCGGGGGTCCTTCCCGCTGTCGGGGTCGTCGGTGCGGATCGGCTGCCCGAGGATGTTGCGCTTGGCGCGGCGTGGCTTCGTGGGGGCGGGCGTCGGCTGGGTCCGCACCGAGCGGAGGCCGTTGATCGAGGTGGCGTTCTCCCAACCCTCTGGCATGATCATCGCCATGGCGGGCAGGGTGATGCCGAGTTCGTCGACGGCGCGCTTCAGGCGGGCGCGGAGTTCGCGGCCGACGACGTCGAGCTCGGAGGCGCGGGTCTTCACGACGAGTCGGAAGACCATGCCAGCGTCGCTGATCGACTGCAGCCCCCAGATCTCCGGCTTCTCGACGATGCGCTGGCGCCACCGAGGCTCCTGCGACATCGTCACGGCGGCCGCCAGCAGGGCATCCTGCACGGCGTCGATGTCGGTGTCGTACGGCACGGTGATGTCGACGAGGACGCGGGACCAGCCCTGTGACAGGTTGCCGACGCGCAGGATCTGACCGTTCGGCACGAACCACAGGATGCCGTTGACGTCGCGGATCTGCATGACGCGCAGGCCGACGTTCTCGACGACGCCCGTGGCCTGGCCGGTGTCGACGACGTCACCGACGCCGGCCTGGTCCTCGAGGATCATGAAGACGCCGGAGAGCAGGTCCTTCACGATGGACTGGGCGCCGACGGCGAGGCCGGCGGCGACGAGTGAGGCGCCACCGACGATGCCGACCGCGGCGTTGGGGATCGCGACGGGGATGATGATGGCCAACGCGATCACGACGACGATGACGGTCGCCAGGTTCTCCAGCACGCTGCCGAGCGTCCGGGTTCGCTGGACGACGCGAGCCGTCTGCACCGGCGAGGCGATGAGCGCCTGCGTGTCCTCAGCGCCCTGACGCTTCTTGACGCCGTTCACGACCCGGTCGACCACCTGCTTGATCATGCGGCGCAGGAACACGCGGACGAGGATCGCCGCGATGATCGTGATGACGATGGTGATCGGGACGTGCCAGGCATCGACGAACTGGGTGAAGGTGTTGGACGCCCACTTCGGGACGTCGGTGGTGTCTGCAGCCAAGGTCATATCCGGACGATGCTAAGCGGCGGGGCCTCGGCCTCCCTGGAGGAACGCCAAGACCCCGCCGGGTGGGACGACGGGTCAGGCGTCGGCGGCCTGGACCCGGAGTGCGCGCTCCGTGCCTGCGAGGCTCTCGGACACGATGCGGCGCAGGGCCGGCGTCTCCGGGTGCTCCTCGAGCCATGCAGCCGCAGCGTCACGGAGCTCGGTCGACGCGAGCGGTGCCGGGTAGAGGCCCGTGACGATGGTGTCGGCGATGTGGTAGCTGCGCTCGGCCCAGATGCGCGTGAGCACCTCGAAGTACCTCGGCACGAGGCCCTCGAGCACCACCGGGCTGTTCACGTGCTGGAACCCGACCGTGGTCTGGCGCACGATCGCGTTCGGCAGCTCGGACGAGTCGACGAGCGACGAGAACGCCGCCAGCTTGCCCTCGGCCGTGGGGATCGTCGCCCGGGCGCGGGCCGCTGCCTGCTCACCCGACGCCGTCTTGTCGGCGGCGAGCTCGGTGTCGATCTCGGCGTTGCCCGCAGCGCCCGCGAGCACGAGGCCCTCGAGCAGCTCCCAGCGCAGGTCGGTGTCGATCTCGAGGCCCTGCAGCGTGACCGATCCGTCGCGGAGGCCCTGCAGGGTCGCGACGTGCTCGGGCGTTGACGGGATCTGCGCGAAGAACTTCACGAACTGGAACTGCGCGTCCGAACCGGCCTCGGCCGAGGCGGCGAGCTGCCAGAGCGTGTCACCGACCGCGCGGACCGTGGTGTCGACAGTGCTCGGTGCCACGTAGTTGCGTGCGGTGAGCAGCAGCTGCGACAGCGTCGTGCGGATCGTCGTCGACTCGGTCTCGGTCGCGATGTTGCTGAGCACCAGGCGGACGTAGTCGCTCGCGGGGGATTCGGCGTCGCGCGTGGCGTCCCAGACGGAACCCCAGACGATCGAGCGGGCGAGCGGGTTCGCGATCGACGCGAGGTGCTCGATCGCGGTGCGCCGGGAGTGCTCGTCGAGACGGATCTTGGCGTAGGCCAGGTCGTCGTCGTTCAGGAGCACGAGGTCGCCGCGCTGCACGCCGACGAGCTCGGGGACCTCGGTGCGGGCGCCGTCGACGTCGATCTCGACACGGTGCACACGCTCGAGCTTGCCCCCGGCGGAGGCCGTGTCCGCGCCGAACGGGGCGGACTCGTCGGTGCGGAAGGCGTAGACGCCGATCGCCAGACGGTGCGGGCGCAGCGTCGGGTAGTCGGCCGCGGCCTCCTGCAGGACGGTGAACGACGTGATGACGCCGGACTCGTCGGTCTCGATCTCGGGGCGCAGCGTGTTGACCCCGGCGGTCTCGAGCCAGAGCTTCGACCACTCGGTCAGCTCGCGGCCGCTCGTCGCCTCGAGCTCGACGAGCAGGTCGCTGAGCTCGGTGTTGGAGTGGTGGTGCTTCTTGAAGTACGCGGACACCCCGGCGAAGAACGCGTCGATGCCGACCCAGGCGACGAGCTGCTTGAGGACCGAGCCGCCCTTCGCGTAGGTGATGCCGTCGAAGTTGACCTGGACGTCCTCGAGGTCGTTGATCGTCGCGACGATCGGGTGCGTCGAGGGGAGCTGGTCCTGGCGGTAGGCCCACGACTTCTCCATCGCCTGGAACGTCGTCCATGCCTCGGTCCACTCGGTGGCCTCGGCCGTGGCGATCGTGGACGCCCACTCGGCGAAGGACTCGTTGAGCCAGAGGTCGTTCCACCACTTCATGGTGACCAGATCGCCGAACCACATGTGCGCGAGCTCGTGCAGGATCGTGACGACCCGGCGCTCCTTGATGGCGTCGGTCACCTTCGACCGGAACACGTAGGTCTCGGTGAACGTGACGGCGCCCGCGTTCTCCATCGCGCCGGCGTTGAACTCCGGCACAAAGAGCTGGTCGTACTTCTCGAAGGGGTAGGCGACGTCGAACTTCTCCTCGAAGTACGCGAAGCCCTTCTTCGTGATGTCGAACACGTACTCGGGGTCGAGGTACGAGGCGAGCGACCTGCGCGCGAAGACGCCGAGCGGGATCGTCCGGCCGTCGCGGCTGGTGAGCTCGTCGCGCACGACCTCGTACGGTCCGGCGACGAGTGCCGTGATGTAGCTCGAGATGCGCGCCGTGGGCGGGAACGCCCAGGTGGCGACATCGCCGTCGACGTGAGGCTCGGGCGTCGGGGAGTTCGACACGACCTGCCAGCGCGCCGGCGCCGTGACGGTGAAGGAGAACTCGGCCTTGAGGTCGGGCTGCTCGAACACCGCGAACATGCGGCGCGAGTCCGGGACCTCGAACTGGGAGTACAGGTACACCTCTTCGTCCACCGGGTCGACGAAGCGGTGCAGGCCCTCGCCGGTGTTCGTGTACAGCGCGTCGCTGACGACCACGAGGTCGTTCTGCTCCTGCAGGTCGTCGAGCTGGATGCGGACGCCGTCGTTCACCGCGGCGACGTCGAGCGCCGTGCCGTTCAACGTGATCGACTGCACGGTCTTCGTGATGGCGTCGATGAAGGTCGACGCCCCGGCGGTCGCCGTGAAGCGCACGCGCGTGGTGCTGCCGAAGGTCTCCGCGCCGCGGGTCAGGTCGAGCTCGACGTCGTACGTCTGCACGGCGACGACGGCCGCGCGCTCCTGGGCTTCGATTCGGGTGAGGTTCTCTCCGGGCACGCAACGCTCCATCTTCGCTGGGGACGCGGACGATCGGTGTCCGCGTACGGGGCCCCGGACGGCGTCGTGCGCCGGCGGGACGATGGGTTCCAGCCTAGCGACGCCGCGTACGCTCGGATCGTGACCGAGACGACTGTGGACAACCCGACCGACCCCACCAGCGGACGCACCGCCGTGGAGTTCTGGTTCGACCCGAACTGCCCCTGGGCCTGGATGACGAGCCGCTGGGTGGGCGAGGTCGCCGAGCACCGCGACCTCGACGTGACCTGGAAGGTGATGAGCCTGTTCGTCCTCAACGAGGACCAGGACGTGCCGGACAGCTACAAGGAGCGCCTGCACGCGGGCCAGGTCTACCCGCGCATCGTCACGGCCGCGAAGCTCCGGCTCGGGCAGGACATCGTGAAGCCGCTGTACGACGCTCTCGGTGAGCACATCCACCACCGCCAGGAGAAGGACCCCGGGCAGGTCGTCCCCGCCGTGCTCGCCGAGCTCGGCCTCGACGCCGACCTGCTCGAGTACGCCTGGACCGACGAGGTCGACGCCGCGGTGCGCGCGAGCCACCAGGACGGCATCGACCGCGTCGGACAGGACGTCGGCACGCCCGTCATCGCCGTCGCGGGCACCGCGTTCTTCGGTCCGGTCATCTCCCCGGCGCCCAAGGGCCAGGAAGCGCTCGACCTGTGGGACGGCGTCGTCGCCGTCGCGAAGTACCCCGGCTTCTTCGAGCTCAAGCGCTCGCGCACGGTCGGCCCGATCTTCGACACCACCGACTGAGGCTCCGAAACCAGGTTCCGGACACAACACCGCGGTATCGCGTGGTTCAGTGTCCGGAACCTGGTTCCGTTCGCCGACGGGCGGACGGGAGGCGCGGCTCGCGCCCGCCCCGCCCGTCGCGTCAGACGAGTGGCAGGCGCATGAGCGTCAGGTCCAGCCAGCGGTCGAACTTGCGTCCGACCTCGGGCACGACCGCGACCGTGGTGAACCCGAGCCGCTCGTGCAGGGCGATCGACCCCGTGTTGGTGCTGCAGATGCCCGCGATCATCACGTGCCGGCCCTCGTCGGTGGCCCGTGCGACCAGGGCCTGCATCAGTGTCGTGGCGACACCCCGGCCGCGGTACGCCTCCACGACGTAGACGCTGTGCTCCACGGTCCGCTGGTACCCCTCGGGCGCCCGCCACTGCGAGTACGTCGCGTAGCCGGCCACGGCTCCGTCGACCTCGGCCACGAGCACCGGGTACCCGCCGTCCCGCCGCTCGGCGAGCCATCCGTCGAAGTACGAGCGCGGGTGCGGTTCGTCCTGCCAGATGGCGGTGGAATGCAGCACGGCGTCGACGTGCAGGGCGTGCACGACGTCGAGGTCGGTCGGCGTGCAGTCGCGGATCACGGCCCCGTTCGTCGCATATGCTGTCGTCATGTCTCACATCGTAGACGACCCCGCCGCCGATGATGCAACCGTCGCCGAGGACCCCGCCGTGGCGGACGAGCAGCGCGCCCTCGGGGACCGGCTCCAGCGCCTCCGCACCGAGCGGAAGTGGAGCCTGACCGAGCTCGCCGAGGAGTCCGGCGTCTCCCGCGCGATGATCAACCGGGTCGAGCGGGGGGTCTCCAGCCCGACCGCGACGATCCTCGGCCGGCTGTCCGGCGCCTTCGGCCTGACGATCTCGCAGCTCCTCGACGACGCCCTCGAGCACGAGGTGCCCAGGGTGACGGACCCCGACGAGGCGCGCGGGGTCCAACGCGGCGCGTCCGCCGATTCCTGGACCGATCCCGACACGGGGTACCGCCGCCGTCCGGTCTCGAGCGCGGCGTTCCCCGCTGACGTCACCGAGGTGCGCCTCCCGGCCGGCCGCGAAGTGGCCTACCCCGCGTCCGCCTCCGCGTTCCTGCGGCACTGCATCTGGGTCGTCGACGGCACGCTCGAGATCGTCGTCGGCGGCGAGCCGACGCGGCTGGCGGCAGGTGACCGGATCGAGCTCGGCGAGCCCGCTGACGTCGTCTACCGGAACCCGGGAGAGGAGCCCGTCCGGTACCTCGTCGTGGTGGTCCGGGCCACGTAGTCGCAGGAATATGATCGGTTCCATGCGCATCCACCTCGGAACGGACCACGCCGGCCTCGAGTTCAACAAGACCCTTGCGGCCCACCTGACGGAAGCCGGGCACGAGGTCGTGGACCACGGTCCGACCGAGTACGACGCGCTCGACGACTACCCCTCGTTCTGCATCAACGCCGCGCACGCCGTGGTGCAGGACCAGCGCGCCGGCATCCAGGCGCTCGGCGTCGTCTTCGGCGGTTCGGGCAACGGCGAGCAGATCGCCGCGAACAAGGTCGAGGGGATCCGCGCGGCACTCGTCTGGAACGAGTCGACGGCCCTCCTCGCCCGGCAGCACAACGACGCGAACGTGATCTCGATCGGCGCGCGTCAGCACACCGAGGCCGAGGCGATCCGCTTCGTCGACCTGTTCATAGCCGAGCCGTTCTCGGGCGAGGAGCGCCACGCCCGTCGCATCGCACAGCTCGCCGAGTACGAGACCACCGGGCACATCGCGGGCCGGCAGATCGACGCGTAACACTGCGCGTCAGGGGGACCGGGTAGAACAGTAGTCATGCCCGAGGGTCACTCCGTCCACCGCATCGCCCGTCAGTTCGCCCTGCACTTCGTCGGCCGGGTGTGCGAGGTCTCGAGTCCGCAGGGCCGGTTCGCCGCCGGTGCCGCGCAGCTCGACGGCACGCGCATGATCGCGGCGCGGGCCGTCGGCAAGCAGATGTTCCTGGAGTTCGAGGGCGATCTGTTCCTCCGCGTCCACCTCGGTCTGTACGGCGCGTGGGACTTCGCGGGGGACATCTCCACCGATGCCACGATGCGCAGCGCGAACGGCCGGATGGGCCAGACGAACCAGCACGGCACCGTGTCGGATGACCCGAGCGGCGACGAGCAGGACGCCGACCCCGACGGTGATCACGTGCCGGACGCCGACGGCGAGGACTCGTTGACCTCCATCGGGGCGCCGCGCCGTGCCCGCTACCGGATGGCCGAGCAGGAGAAGCTCGAGGACCCGATCGAGGCGTTCCCGCCGGACCCGGTCGGCGCGGTGCGCGTGCGCCTGCTCACCGAGGACGCCGTCGCCGACCTGCGCGGCCCGACCGCCTGCGTCGTCGAGGACCCGGCCGGCGTGCAGAGGGCGCTCGACAAGCTCGGCCCCGACCCGATGAACGACGACGGCCCCGACGCCGAGCGGGTGTTCGTCGAGAACGTCCGGAAGCGGAACGTCGCGATCGGCCAGCTGCTCATGGACCAGTCCGTCGTCTCCGGCATCGGCAACGTGTACCGCGCCGAACTGCTGTTCCGGCAGCGCATCGACCCGTACAAGACCGGCAAGAAGATCACCGTCAAGCAGGCCAGAGCGCTCTGGGCGGACTGGTCGAAGCTGCTCCACGACGGCGTCCGCATCGGCCAGATGATGACCATGGACGACCTGTCGCCGGACGATTACAAGGCGGCCCTGGCGTCCCGCGCCGACCGGCACTGGGTCTACCACCGCGCGGGGGAGCCCTGCCGGGTCTGCGGCACCGAGATCCGGATGGCCGAGATGGCCGGCCGCAAGCTCTACTGGTGCCCGAAGGACCAGAAGTAGCTACCGCTCCAGGTAGGTGAACCGTCCGGCCACCGCGGTCCCGAGCACGCGCATGTCGCGCAGATCGGACGACGACGCGGCGAGCGGGTCGGACTCGACGAGCACCAGGTCGGCCACGTCGCCGACGGACACCGAGACCCGGCCGTCCGTCGAGCCCTGCCACGCGACGAGTGCCGAGAGCCGCTCGGCCGGATGCCAGGGGTCCCGCCCGTCGCGGTTCCGCCCGACGGCGGCCGCCATCGAGATCCACGGGTCGAGCGGCGCGACGGGGGCGTCGGACCCGAGCAGCACGCGGGCTCCGGCGCGGGCGAGCGACGCGAACGCGAAGGCTCGGTCGGTGTGTCCGGCCCAGTGCCGCTCGGCGATGTCGCGGTCGTCCATCGCGTGCTCGGGCTGCACCGACGCGGCGACCCCGAGCCGGGCGAACCGGTCCACGTCGGTGTCGACGAGGAGCTGCGCGTGCTCGATCGTGCCGCGCGCCCCGACGGTCTCGAACACGTCGAGCGCCAGGGTGTTCGCGCGGTCACCGATCGCGTGGATCGCGGGGACGAGCCCGGCGTCGACCGCCCGGCGCGTGATCGCGACGAGGTCCTCGAACGGCCAGGCGAGCACCCCCGAGCCGTCGGTCATCGCGGCGGTCCGCGTGCCGAGCGAGCCGTCGGTCACGACCTTGAACGGCCCCATCGTGAGCAGGCCACGGGTGCCGTCGACGACGTCTCCGGTGCGGAGGCCGCGCGCGATGGCGTCGTCGAGCTCGTCGGGGTAGACCCCGGACGACACCCGGATCGCGTCGCCACCGGCGCGGATCCGCCGGCGCCAGCGGTCGAGCCCGAAGCGCATCTCGAGGTCGATCACGCCCGTCACCCCGCGGGCCGCCGCGGCCTCGGCAGCGTCCGCCACGTAGGCGTCGAGCAGGTCGTCCGGCACCTGCGACAGCGCACCGGTCACGTCGAACGCGTCCTGCTCGCGCAGGACCCCGTCCTCGCACGCCTCGAGCGGGCGGCCGACAGCAGCGGAGAAGTGCGCGAGCGCGAGGGCGTTGCACCAGACCGCGTGCAGGTCCGCGCTGATCACGACGACTGGGAGGCCCGGTGCGGCACGGTCGAGCAGCTCGCGTCGCGCGGGGCGCGGCCACAGACCGTCGCGGTAGCCGTGCGCGACGAGGACGCGGTCCGTGACGCCGGCGCGCGCGACGTCGGCGAGCAGGTCGGCGGTCGCCTCGGCGGAGTCGCAGCCGGTGACGTCGACACGACGACGGACGAGCGCCCACTGGTCGAAGTGCGTGTGGTGGTCACGGAGTCCCGGACCGAGCCAGGCGCCGGCCGCGTCGACGACGTCGGTGTCGACGCTCGTGGGGTCGAGCGTGCCGGTGGGCGCGATCTCGGTGACCCGGTCGTCGATGACGCGGACGTCGGCAGGGGCCCCGGAGGTGCCCACCCTGCGGACGGTGCGGAGCAGGATCTCGCTCATCGAGCCTCCTGGTCGTCAGCGCGCGCTCGTTCCATCTCGTCGGCGAGCGCCGGCGACGCGTAGGGGCCGTCGCCCCGCAGCCCGGCGACGATGCGGTCGATCACCTCGG
Organism: Curtobacterium sp. VKM Ac-1376; assembly: GCF_015351025.1. Classification (GTDB taxonomy): domain Bacteria; phylum Actinomycetota; class Actinomycetes; order Actinomycetales; family Microbacteriaceae; genus Curtobacterium. Next base: position 41,804 of record NZ_JADKRV010000006.1, read on the forward strand.
GGGCCTTGTTCTGCGAGAGCTTGGCGCGGGCGTCGAACCGGGTGACCCGGATGCGGATCCCGACGGTGCCCTTGGCCATCCGGCGCGCGGTCTCCTCGTCGACCTGCAACGAAACGGGTGAGGGCATGACGCGCTCGAAGTGGTCGACGAGTTCGCCGAGCACCCGGAAGTTCTCGTCGTCGGACAGGATCTCGGGGGTACCCCACACGTGGGCGGTGACGTGGTTCCAGGTGGGGACGAACTGCTCCGGCGGGTACCAGGCGGGGGAGACGTAGCCGTGCGGCCCCTGGAACACGACGAGGACCTCGTGCTGCCCGAGTTCGTGCGCGACCTCGTCGGGGCGGCCGACGTGGGACACCAGGATCAGGGCGTCCGGGTCGTCGTCGGGGCCGGGGGGCTCGAGCAGCACCGGGTAGTGCGAGGCGACCAGTCCGGCCGTGGTGTGCGACACGATCGTCGCCCACGGGTTCCCGGTGATGAGGCGCCGGACCTCTTCGACGTCGGTCATCAGGAAGTGCGGTGTGTGGCGCATGGTCCGAGCGTGGCACATGGAAGGCTCGGGCACATGTCGAAGCGTGACGCCTACGAGTCCGTCCTGCCGTACATCCGCGAGTGGGTGTCGTACAAAGTGTGGCAACTCCGGGTGCCCGGAGTGCAGGTGGCGATCGGCTTCGCGGGCGAGGAGCTCTTCTCGCAGGCGTGGGGGTACGCGGACGTCGAGGCCGGGCGACGCCTGACGACCTCGGACCTGTTCCGCATCGCGTCGCACTCGAAGACGTTCACCGCGACGGCGCTCCTGCAGCTCGCCGAGCGCGGGTCACTCCGGCTCGACGACACCGCGGGCACCTTCGTTCCCGCACTCGTCGACAGTGCTTCCCCGCTGGCCGACGTGACGATCCGCGAGCTCATGGAGATGGGGGCCGGGGTCATCCGCGACGGGCACGACGGCGACTACTGGTCGCAGCTCCGCGCCTTCCCGGACGAGGAGGAGCTCCTGGCCCTGGTGCTGGACCGCGGGCAGAAGACCCCGGCGGGATCGGCGTTCAACTACTCCAACCTCGGCTACTCGTTGCTCGGGCTCGTCATCGCGGCGGTGTCCGGGCAGTCGTACGACGAGTTCGTCCGGAAGAACATCACGGAGCCGCTCGGGTTGACGAACACGGGCCCCGACTGGGATCCGTCCCGCGCCGGGGACTTCGTCGTCGGGTACTCGGGCTTCCACACGGCCCGGACCCGGCACCGCCTCGAGCACGTCGACACCCGTGCGATGGCGGCGGCGACCGGCTTCCACGGCACGGCGTCCGATCTCGTCCGGTACTTCTCGCAGCACGTCGTCGGGCAGGGGACCCTGCTCACCGACCACTCGAAGCGTCTGGCGCAGCGCCCGGCCTGGCGGTCGGCGGAGACCTCGGCGCCGAAGGGCTACGGGCTGGGGTTCCTCACCGAGCAGATCGGTGGCCGCGAGGTCCGCGGGCACTCGGGTGGCTTCCCCGGGCACATCACGCAGTCGCTGTTCGACCCGGCGTCCGGCATGGTCGTGTCCGTCCTGACGAGCGCGGCCTCGGGACCGGCGACGCTCCTCGCCACCGGCATCGTGCAGCTCCTCGACGCCGCGGCGGACGAGCGCGCCGAGGGGACCCCGATCCCGGCGGGAGTCGACGCGCGCTCGTTCACGGGGCGTTTCGCGAACCCGTGGGGTGTGACGGACGTCGCCGTCGTCGGGGATCGTCTGCTCGAGATCGACCCATCGGCGCCGGCCCCGCTGGAGTCACCCACGCGCCTCGAGGTCGTCGACGCCGACACGCTGCGGATGACCCACGGCAACCGTTTCGCCTCGGTCGACGAGGACGTCACCTACGACCGTGCCACCGACGGCACGGTCCGCTCGATCCGCGGTGGCGGCGGGATGACCTCGGAACCGTGGTCGATCCCGGACGAGGCACCGGAGGTCGCCGCCGGCCTCGCCTGAGACGAGTCGGTGGTCGGCGGGTCGCTCTCGGCACCTCGGCGGAGGCCCACGACACGCCCGTCCGGGGTGCGACGCTCGTCCAGACCGCGCGGCCGACTTGACTGTCGTTCGAACACACGTTCGAATACCACCGTGGGACGGCGTCGCGAGAACCGGTGGCAGCCCCCGGAACACCCGGAGGTCGAGCGTCCGCGCGCCTACTCGCTGTCCGAGGACGCCCGCGGCGCCGACGTCTGCCACGCCGTCACCCCGAAGCCGGTGTGGGCGTGGATCCAGTTCCCGACCTTCCACGTGCGGGTGAAGGCCTTCGCGAAGAGCTGGACCCGCGACGCCGTGCTGGTGGAGTGGGCGCAGTTCGGGCAGCAGGCCGAGGCGTGGGTGTGGCGCTCCGCCGTGAAGCACCGGACCCTGCGCGTCGACCAGGCTGACCGCGCGAACCGGAGTCCGCAGAACGCACTGCGTTGACTTCCCGGAGCACCCCGAGGATGGTTCAGGGAACACCGGTTCGGCAAGTAACTCACCGATCGAGACATTCGGTCCGAGTGCCGCTCCGGACGAGGAGGCACCATGAAGAACGCAGCGGTGCCGTCCTGGGTCGCCCACGTGCTCACCCCGCCCGAGGTCATCAGCGCCTACGTCGAGCGTCGGGTCAACGATCCGGCCCTCCTGTCGGGACAGCAGTCGGAGCCCACGTACGCGGACTTCCTGCGCGACGAGTAGACGGTCTTCTCAGGAGGCCCGGATCACGCACCGCGATCGGCGGACGTTGTCCGGGCCTCCTCTTCGTTCATCCCACCCTGTTCACGTGACGGGTCCGCCGCGTCGTCGGCGTGCCGAAAGCGTCACGCCGACGCTCGCGGCGGTGACGCAGGCCAGGGCGACGGTCTCGAGCACCGACAGCCCCTCGGCAAGCACCACGAGCCCGGCGAGGGCCGCGATCGCCGGGCCGAGGCTCTGCAGCACCCCGAAGACCCGCGTCGGCATCCGGCGCAGGGCGAGCATCTCGAGGGCGTAGGGGAGCACGCTCGACAGCACCGCGACGGCGCCGAAGACGATCAGGAGTGTCGGCTCCCGGACCACGCCGTCGATCGCGGACCGGAGTCCGAACGGCAGCGACACGAGCATCGCGACCACCATGGACACGACGAGCCCGTCGACCCCGGGGATCGCGGCGCCGACGTGCCGGTTCATCACGATGTAGCCCGCCCAGCAGACGGCGGCGAGGACCGCCCAGACGACCCCGCCCACCTCGGTGACGGCGGTCGGGCCGATGCCGAGCAGCACGACCCCGGCGAGCGCCAGCACGGCCCACAGGGCATCACGCCATCGCCGGGTGTGCACGAGCGACAGGGCGAGCGGCCCGAGGAACTCGATCGTCACGGCGACGCCGATCGGGATGCTCGCGAACGACAGGTAGATGAAGACGTTCATGCCGCCGAGCGCGAGCCCCAGGCCGACCGCGCCGAGCCACTGCGCCCGCGTCCAGTGCCCGACCCGGGGGCGGATCACCAGGGCGAGCACGACGGCGCCGATGACGAGCCGGAGCGTGGCGGCCCCGACGGCGCCGACGTCGTCGAAGTGGGTCTTCGCGATCGCGGCGCCGAGCTGGACGGACACCATCGCCGTGAGGGCCAGCAGGGGTGCGGGGACGCGGCTCATCCTCGGGCTCGGTTCATCTCCGGGCTCGGCTCATCTCCGGGCTCGGTTCATCCGAGGTAGGCGAGGACGGCGAGGACGCGGCGGTGGTCCTCCCCGGTGTCCTCGAGTGCGAGCTTGCCGAAGATGCTCGACACGTGCTTCTCGACGGCGCCGGTGCCGATCACCAGGGCGCGGGCGATCGCGGCGTTCGTTCGGCCCTCGGCCATCAGACCGAGCACGTCACGCTCGCGCGGTGTGAGGGCGGCGAGGGGGTCACGACGCCGGCTCATCAGCTGCGTGACGACCTCGGGGTCGAGCACGGTGCCCCCGGCGGCGATCCGGCGGACGGCGTCGTCGATCTCCTCGAGCCGGGTGACGCGGTCCTTGAGCAGGTACCCGATGCCGGTCGCGCCGGCGGCCAGGACGTCCTCGGCGTACGTGGCCTCGACGTACTGGGACAGCAGGAGCACACCGGTGCGCGGAGCGATCCTGCGGGTCTCGACGGCGGCGCGGACGCCCTCGTCGGTGAAGGTCGGCGGCATCCGGACGTCCATCACGACGACGTCGGGCGCACCGTCGGGCAGGGTCGCCAGGAACGCGCGGGCGTCGGAGTACTGCCCGATGACCTCGATGCCGGCCTCGTCGAGCACGCGGGCCAGCCCTTCGCGCAGCAGGACGGCGTCGTCGACGACGACGGCCCGGATGCGCGCTGCATCCGGGCCGTCTGTCATGCCGACCAGCCTAGTGGGAGCGCGGGGGCTCCCGTGGGGTCACGACCGCTGGTTCGCCGTCGTGGGCACGCCGTTCAGGGCGCCGAGGGGGATCCGTGCCGTGGCCTCGGTCGGGCCGCCCTCGGGGCTCGAGACGACGAGGTCGCCGTCGAGTGCCCGCATCCGGCCGATCAGGCCCGCGATGCCGTGGCCCTGCTGCGGTCGTGCGCCACCCCGGCCGTCGTCGGTGACGCTGACCGTCAGGTACCAGAGGCCGGACGCGTCGACCACGAGGCCGAGGTACACCCCGGCGGTGGTGGCACCGGCGTGCTTCATCGTGTTCGTCAGGAGCTCGCTCACGGTGAAGTACACGTTGCGCTGGATCTCGGTGGCGAGCTCGAGCCCCTCGGGCAGGCGGACGTCGAGTCCGACCGGGATCGGGGTGCGGGCGACGAGGGCCTCGAGCGCAGCGACGAGCCCGCGGTCGAGCAGGATCGGCGGGGCGAACCCGCGGGACAGCGCACGCAGTTCGTCCAGGGCGTCCTGGGCGTGCTCGGACGCCTCGCCGATGAGTTGCTTCGCCTTCTGCGGGTCCTTGTCGAACGCACGCTCGGCGGCGGACAGGTCCATCCGGAGTCGCACCAGGCGCTGCTGCGGGCCGTCGTGCAGGTCGCGCTCGATCTGGCGGAGTGCCTGTCCCTCGGCGGTGACGGCACCGGCGCGGGAGGCCTGTAAGCCGGCGACGCGCTGCTCGAGTTGCTCGGCACGGAAGCCGCCGAGCAGGCCGAAGTCGACCCAGTAGTGCGCGAGGACGGACCCGCGGGCCCAGAGCGGGAAGAGCACGACCGAGGCGGCCATCGACAGCAGCCCGAGGGCGCCGAACCCGACGACGGCCGCCGTGTCCCAGCCGGAGAACTGCGCGCTCAGCCCGTTGGCGAACGCCACCACGGCGAGCCCGACGGGCCAGAGGAAGCCGACGAACAGCAGGGCTCCGGCGCCCACGGTGAAGACCGCGACGAGCGGGTACACGACCGCGGCGTGCAGCAGGTAGAGCCAGTAGTGCGGGTTGGCGACGGCCGACCCGGTGCGGGTCCACCAGTTCTGCTGCCACCTGGGCGTCCAGTCCACCGGGCGGATCGGACGTCGGTCGGCCCAGCTCATGCGGAGCTTCTCGAACTGCCCGAGCCACCGCGCCACGAACAGCGCGATGAAGAACATGAGCAGGACGAACGGGTTGAACAGGTCGCGGAAGCCGCCGCCGAAGATCGCCGTCGGGAACGCGAAGTACAGGGTGCACAGCAGCACGGCGGTGAGCGCCATGTACCCGAAGTCCCGGGGCAGACGCTTCCACGCGTCGCGGTAGAACTGCCCGGCGGTCATGCCCGATCCCCGACCGGGACCACCGTCGACCGGTGCCGACCCGACGGGCGGGGTGGCGCTCCACGACGCGGGCGGGGGCTGCTGACCGCGCTGGTCGTCCTGGTCGTGCTGCTGGGGCTGACGCGGGTACTGGGGCATCGGTTTCGTGGCTCCAGGGGGCGCGGAATCGCCCAGCGGGACGGTCTGGGCCTGGTCGGGCGAGGGCGTGACGTCGTCCAGCGGGACGGTTCGCGCCTGGTCGAGGCGGTCGGTGTCGGTCATGACTCCAGCCTCGCGATCGCGGGGCCGTTCCCCCATCCTGCCCTCTCCCCACCCCGGGTGGGGTTATCCCCCCTCTTCCACGGTTCGCCGGGCTCGTGGCCGGGAGCGGCACGGCACCGGATCGCCGTACGGTGCGAGGTTGCAGACCTGGTGCAGGGCAGGAGCCGCTGCACGGTGTCCGGAACCTCGCACCGTTGCGCTGCGTTGGTGGGAGAGTCCGGGTCAGGCGGGGGCGCGGCCGGTGGACTCACGGACGCTCAGGGTCAGCGAGGGACCCGGGCGTGAGGGGAGCGGGGCGCTGGCGTCGATCTGCGCGCGCAGCAGGGTCGCCGCACGCTGCCCGAGCTCGACGGTGTCGCGCGTGAGCGAGGTGATCGCCGGCCGGACGAGCCGGATCATCGCCGAGTCGTCGAACGACACGATCGAGACGTCCCCGGGGACCGAGACCCCCATCTCGCTCGCCACCCCGAGCCCGGCGACGGCCAGCACGTCGTTGTCGTAGACGATCGCCGTCGGCCGCACGCTGCGGGACAGCAGGGCGCGGGTCGCGCTCGCACCGGCCTCGGCCGAGTAGTCCGTGGGCACCGACACCGCGTCCTCCAGGCCCTCGTCGGCGGCGAACGCCCGCACCCGGTCCGTGCGCATGGCGGTGTGCTCGAACTCCGGCCGCCCGGCGACGTGTGCGATCCGCCGGTGCCCGAGGGCGTGCAGGTAGCGCAGGACGGTGTCGGTGGCGTCCGAGTCGTCGATCCAGACCGTCGGCGCCGCACCCTCGGGTGCCGGGTGGGAACCGACGACGACGGTCGGCATGCCGAGGTCGGCGAGCATCGCGAGCCGGTCGTCAGCACGGCGCGGATCGATCACGATCACGCCGTCGACCCGGTGTCCGCGCCACCAGTCACGGTAGGTCTCGAGTTCCTCGGCAGCGTCACGGGCGACGAGCAGGTTCATGCCGACGTGCGTGCCGGCGAGTCCGAGCTGGATGCCCGAGATCAGGTCACCGAAGAACGACTCGGTACCGAGCGTGCGGGCCGGACGATTCAGCACGAACCCGATCGACCCGGCCTTCGCACCACCGAGGGCGCGCGCCGCGGTGTGCGGCTGCCAGTCCAGTTCGTGGGCGATCTCGCGCACCCGTCGACGGGTCTCGTCGGAGACGCCGGGGCGGTCGTTGAGGGCGAACGACACGGCGCTGATGGACACGCCGGCCCGCGCGGCGATGTCGGCGATCGTCGTTCGACGCTTGATGGACACGGGGTTGACTATAGCGCTTTAGTCCTCCACAGTGGCTCCCACACAGGGGTTCGGTGACAGGAACTGAACCGGTTCAGCAGGATGACGAGGGAGTCAGACGCCATGAGGACCACCACACGCGTGACGAGGGGCCGTGCCACTGCGCTGCTCGCGACGGCCGCCGCCACGGCGCTCGTCCTGACCGGCTGCTCGAGCGGCGGGAACGCCTCGGACACCGGCGACGGGAAGATCAGCGGCACCATCACGCTGCAGACCTGGGCGCTCACGCCGACGTACACGGACTACCTGGACGGGGTCATCGAGGACTTCGAGCAGGCCCACCCGGACGCGAAGGTCAAGCTGCAGGACCAGCCCGGCGACGGGTACGCCGACAAGGTGCTCAGCCAGGCGTCCTCGAACAGCCTGCCCGACGTGATCAACCTGCCGCCCGACATCGCCCTGCCGCTCGCGAAGCGCGGGTTCCTGCAGGACATCGCGAAGGACGACTCGACGCTCGACAGCACGTACGTCGCCGGCGCCCTGGACTCCTACGAGTACAAGGGTGTGGACGGCACGTTCGGGTACCCCTGGTACCTCAACACGGACGTCAACTACTGGAACTCGACGATGTTCGACAAGTGCGGCCTCGACGCGAAGAACCCGCCGAAGACCACCGACGAGCTCTTCACGCAGGCGAAGACCATGCACGAGAACTGCCCGACCGACTACCTGATGAGCCGGAAGCCCGGCCTCGGCGACTTCACGCTCGCCGGCGTCAAGGTGCTGAACGCCGACGGCACGAAGTTCACCTTCGCCGACTCGTCGAAGGCCGCCGACCTGATCGAGCGCTACGAGGACGCGTACCAGGACGGCTACATGCCCTCGAACGTGCTGAACAGCGACTACCTCGGCAACTCCACCCTGTTCACACAGGCCAAGGTCGCCTGGACCACGGGCGGTGCGACCTCACTCGCGGACTTCGAGAAGAACAACCCGTCGCTCAAGGGCAAGGTCACCGTCAGCCCGGCGCTCGACACCCCGCCGCTCTACGTGCAGGGCCTGTCGGTGTCGAGCAAGTCGAAGCACCTCGCCACGGCCGAGGCCTTCGCGAAGTTCATGACGAACGCGAAGAACCAGGAGGCGTTCGCCCACAAGGTGAACATCTTCCCGTCGACCACGTCGTCGCAGTCCGATCCGTACTTCTCGAAGGACGACGGCACGGTGAACGGCGAGGCCCGGGTCCTGGCGAACGAGGCCCTGAAGACGGCGAAGGTCATCAACCCGGTCGAGGCCAACTCCGCGATGACGGACTTCCTCGACCAGCAGATCGCCCTCGCGATGAAGGGCCAGGTGTCACCCGAGAAGGCGTTGCAGACCGCCCAGACCAAGATGAACAGCCTGCTGGCCAACGGCTAGTACGGAACGGGAGGATCGTCATGCGTGCGAACCGCTGGTACACGCCCTGGTTGCTCGTCCTGCCGGCACTGATCTGGCTCGTCGCGTTCAGCCTGTGGCCCTCGATCAACACCGTCCGGCTGTCGTTCACGAACGCCAGTCCGCTCGGCGGCGTCAGTCAGTGGGTGGGGGTCAAGAACTTCGAGACCCTGCTCGCCGACCCGCAGGTGTGGGAGGCGCTGCTCAACAGCGTCATCTACATGGCGATCTGCCTGCCGCTGCTGACGGTCCTCCCGCTCCTCATCGCGGTGCTCGTGCAGCAGAAGCTGCCCGGGATCGCATTCTTCCGCACGGCGTTCTACACGCCGGTCATCGCGTCCGCGGTGGTCGTCGGGCTCATCTGGACCTGGATCCTCGACGACCGCGGCGTCATCAACGAGATGGCGCAGGCGCTCGGCGTCGTGCAGGGCAGTGTGCCGTTCCTGACCGACCGGTGGCTGCTGCTCCTCAGCGCCATCAGCCTGACGGTGTGGAAGGGGCTCGGCTACTACATGATCATCTTCCTCGCCGCACTCGGGAACGTCGGCAAGGACCTGCACGAGGCCGCCGCCCTCGACGGCGCCGGTGCGGTCCGACGGTTCTGGTCGGTGACGATGCCCGGGGTCCGCGGCACGATGACGCTCGTCGGGATCCTGGTGTGCGTCTCCGCGCTCCGGGTGTTCAGCGAGCTCTACATCCTCACCAACGGCACGGGCGGGCCCGGCGGGCAGGACAACTCGCTCGTCATGCTCATCCAGCAGTACGCCCGCGGCTTCACCGGCAACCTCGGCTACGCGTCGGCCCTGAGCCTCCTGCTCTTCGTCGTGACCCTGATCCCGATGCTCGCCCTCGCCCGGATGAACAGCAAGGCGGACAAGTGACGAACACGACCAGCACGACCGAACCCGTCATCGGTGGCGCGCAGGGCGCAGCCAGCCCGACGCCGGACGTGACCGGCGCGACGGACGCTGGAGGGGCCTCCAGGCACAACCCGCGCAAGCGGCGACGCGCGACCTGGGGCGTCATGTCCACCCGCGAGAAGGTCATCCGCTACGTCCTGCTCATCGTGGTGCTCTTCATCACGGTCGGCCCGTTCCTGTGGCAGCTCTCCACCTCGCTCAAGGGCGCCGGCGAGGACATCTACACGGCGAACCCGTCGTTCATCCCGTCCGAGCCGACCTTCGACAACTACCTCAAGGTCGCGGCGGCGATCCCGGTCTGGCGGTACATCGGCAACTCGCTGCTCGTCGCCGCGATCGACGTGCTCGGCAACATCGTCTTCGCGACCCTCGCGGGCTTCGCCCTGGCCCGCCTGCAGTGGCGGCACCGGAAGCTCGTGCTCGGGCTCTTCCTCGGCACCCTCGTGCTGCCGGGCGAGGCGACGATCATCTCGCAGTTCGTCACCGTGAAGGACCTCGGCCTCGCCGACAACCTGGTCGGTGTCGCCCTGCCCGGCATGATCGCCGCGCTCAACGTGCTGCTCATGTTCAACGCCTTCCGGCAGATCCCCGAGGAGATCGACCAGGCCGCGGTGATGGACGGCGCGAACGCGCTGCAACGCCTGCGGTGGATCTCGCTGCCCGCCGTGCAGGGCACCATCGCCGTGATCGCGATCTTCTCGTTCATCGGTGCCTGGGACGACTTCCTGTGGCCACTCATCGTGCTGCAGTCGCCGGAGAACCTCACCCTGACCGTCGGGTTGCAGTACCTGCAGGGCACGTTCGCCACCGACCAGCGCATGATCGCGGCCGGCACCATGATCGCGTTCATCCCGATCGCCGTGATCTTCGCCGTCCTGCAGCGCTTCTTCTTCAAGGGCGTCGAAGAGGGCGGTGTGAAGGGCTGATGCGGTTCGGGGTCAACTACACGCCCTCGGTCGGCTGGTTCCACTCGTGGCTCGACTTCTCGGCCTCGGACACGGCGCGCGACCTCGAGGCCATCGCCTCGCTCGGAGCGGACCACGTCCGGATCTTCCCGCTGTGGCCGGTCGTCCAGCCGAACCGGACGCTCATCCGCCCCTCGGCGCTGCAGGACGTCGCGACCGTCGTCGACCTCGCCGGGTCGTTCGGGCTCGACGTCAACGTCGACGCCCTGCAGGGACACCTGTCGAGCTTCGACTTCGTGCCGTCGTGGCTGGACAGCTGGCACCGGCGGAACATGTTCACCGACCCGGACGTGGTCGCGTCGACCGCCGCGTACGTCCGGGCGCTCGCCGCGGCGGTCGCGGACAAGCCGAACCTGCTCGGCATCACCATCGGCAACGAGGTCAACCAGTTCGCGCACGCCCCGCACCCCGCCCCACACGACATCACGGCGGAGCAGGGGCACGTGTGGGCGGCCGCGATGGTCGCGGCGGCGCGGGACGGGCTGTCGGCCGGGTCGGCTGCGTCGGCCGCGTCGTCCGCGTCGGTCGGCCTGGAGGCGCGGCTCGACCCCGCCCCGTCGGTCGCGTCCGGCACCGGGTCGCGCCCCGGGCCGCTGGTCACCGTCGCGCAGTACGACGCGGCCTGGTACGACGACGCCCAGCCCTTCGGCCCGGAGCACGCGGCGGACCACGGTGACGCCACGGTCACGCACTCGTGGGTGTTCAACGGATCGGCGGCCCTGCACGGCGCACTCGGGGCGGGGTCGGTGCGGCACGGGGAGTACCTGCTCCAGCTCGCCGCCGCCTGGAACCGCGACCCCGCCCGGCCGAACTGGCTGCAAGAGGTGGGTGCCCCCACCAACGTCGTCGACCCCGTCGATGCCGCCGCGTTCACCGAGCAGACCATCCGGCACGTGCTCAGCGCCCAGCAGGTGCTCGGGGTGACGTGGTGGTGCTCGCACGACGTCGCCCGGTCGCTCGCCGACTTCCCGGAGCTCGAGTACGACCTCGGGCTGTTCACGAACGACGGCCGGCTGAAGCCCGCGGGACAAGCGTTCTCCGCCGTCGCCCGTGCCGAGTCCGTCCGCGATCCGTCGCCGTCCGCTGCGCCGCCCGCGACCGCGCTCGTCCTCGACGACGTGCTGCCCGACGGCGCCGTCCGCCACGGCACCCGCGCCGACTGTGCCCCCGGCGGCCGGTTCGCCGCCGCGTGGCTGGCGCTCGCCGAAGCCGAGCCCGACGGTCGCGGCCCGCAGGTCGTCCTGCGCTCCCGGCTGTCCGACACGGCGCTGCTGGCCGCCCGCGGCATCGAGCACTGCGTCGACGTGCCGTCCGACCTCGACACCACCACCGTCCGCGTCGCCCACCCGGCGACCACGCCCTGACCCCGGAAGGCCCCATGCACGACGACATCCCCCTCACCACCGGACGCGCCCGACGGGTGCTCGACGAGCGGATCACCCCCGCGGTGCACGCCACCACGACAGCCCTCGAGGCCGCCTGGCACGAGCTGCCGGGGGAACCGATACCGCCGACGGATGGACTGGCGCTCACGTTCACGCCGTACGAGGTCGGCACCCCGTGGGGCGCGGCCTGGGGCACGACGTGGTTCCGGCTGACCGGGACGGTACCGACCGCGTGGGCCGGCCGCCGGGTCGAGGCGGTCGTCGACCTCGGCTTCGACAAGAACATGCCCGGGTTCCAGTGCGAGGGACTCGTCTACCTGGCCGACGGCACCCCCGTGAAGTCGATCAACCCGCGCAACCAGTGGGTCCTGGTCACCGAACGGGCCGAGGGCGGCGAGACCGTCGAACTGTTCGTCGAGGCCGCGTCGAACCCCGTCCTGCTCGACTACCACCCCTTCCTGCCGACACAGGAGGGCGACGTGCAGACCTCGTCCTCGAAGCGCCTGTACGCCACCCGACGGATGGAGCTCGCCGTCTTCGAGTCCGAGGTGCACGAACTCGCCCTCGACGTCGACGTCCTGCTCGAACTGCAGGCCGAGCTGCCCGCCGGACCCCGGCGCATGCGGATCCTGCAGGCCCTCGACGACGCCCTCGATGCGCTCGACCTGCAGCACATCCCGGAGACCGCCGGAGACGCCCGTGCGGCGCTCGCCGAGGTGCTCGCCGCTCCCGCCGAGGCCTCGGCGCACACGATCTCCGCCGTCGGGCACGCCCACATCGACTCCGCCTGGCTCTGGCCCGTGCGCGAGACCATCCGCAAGGTCGTCCGCACCACGTCGACCATGACCGAGCTCATCGACCAGACCGATGACTTCCTGTACGGCATGTCGAGCGCGCAGCAGTACGCGTGGATCAAGGAGCACCGCCCCGAGGTCTACACCCGGGTCAAGGCCGCGGTCGAGGCCGGCCGGTTCCTGCCGATCGGCGGCATGTGGGTCGAGTCCGACACCGTGATGCCGACCGGCGAGAGCATCGTCCGGCAGTTCTCGCAGGGCCAGCGGTTCTTCGAGCGCGAGTTCGGCATCCGGCCCAAGGGCGTCTGGCTGCCGGACAGCTTCGGGTACTCGCCGGCGCTGCCGCAGCTCATGCGCCGCGCGGGCTTCGAGTGGTTCTTCACGCAGAAGATCTCGTGGAACCAGGTCAACAAGTTCCCGCACCACACGTTCCTGTGGGAGGGCATCGACGGGTCGCGGGTGTTCTCGCACTTCCCGTCGATGGACACCTACAACTCGCGGCTGTCCGGCAGCGAGGTCGCGAAGGCCTCCCGCCAGTTCCGCGAGAACCGGCTGGCCACCGGGTCGATCGCCCCGGTCGGCTGGGGAGACGGTGGCGGTGGCACGACCCGCGAGATGACCGGCACCGCCGCACGTCTGGCGGACCTCGAGGGCAGCGCGAAGGTCCGCTGGGAGCACCCGGACACGTTCTTCGACCGCGCGAAGTCCGAGCTGACCGATCCGCCCGTGTGGGTGGGGGAGCTCTACCTCGAGCTGCACCGGGCCACGCTCACGTCGCAGCACGGCACGAAGCAGGGCAACCGCCGGTGCGAGCAGCTGCTCATCGAGGCCGAGCTCTGGGCCGCGACCGCCGCAGCCCGCACCGACTTCGCCTACCCGTACGACGAACTCGACGCCCTGTGGCAGCAGGTCCTGCTGCAGCAGTTCCACGACATCCTGCCGGGCACCTCGATCGCCTGGGTGCACCGCGAAGCGGTCGAGCGCTACGCCGAGACGGCCGCGGCGCTCACCGCGATCATCGACCAGGCGCTCTCGGCGCTCGCCGGCACCGGGGACGCGGCCGTCGTCGTGAACCCGGCCCCGTTCCTCCAGGCCGGTGCACCCGCGCAGGGCGCGGTCCTGGCGGCCGACCTGGCGGCGCCGACCGCCGTGTCCCTGTCCGAGCAGGGCGGCGGGTACGTGCTGGCGAACGACCTGGTGCGGGTCGTCGTCGACGCGCAGGGGCTCGTGACGAGCGCCGTCGACCTGGCGAGCGGGCGCGAGGCGATCGCGGCAGGCGAGGCGGCGAACCTGCTGCAGCTGCACCAGGACTTCCCGAACATGTGGGACGCGTGGGACGTCGACCGGTACTACCGCAACCGCGTCGAGGACCTCGTGTCGACCACCGGGCTGACCGCCTCGGTCGACGAGTCCGGGGTCGCACGGGTCGTCGTGTCCCGGGCGTTCGGTGACTCGACGGTGACGCAGGAGGTCGTCCTGGCGCCGGGGTCCCGCACCCTGGAATTCGACCAGGTGACCGACTGGCACGAGACCGAGAAGTTCCTCAAGGTGGCGTTCCCGCTCGACGTCCGCGCCGAGCACACCATCGCCGAGGCGCAGTTCGGCGCGCAGAAGCGGGTGACGCACACGAACACGTCGTGGGAGGCCGCGAAGTTCGAGACCTCGATGCACCGCTACGTGCTGGTGTCCGAGCCGGGCTTCGGTGTCGCGCTCGTCAACGACTCGATCCACGGCTTCGACACCACGCGTGACGCCGTCGACGGGCACGTCACCACCACCGTGCGGCTGTCGCTGCTGCGGGCACCGCGGTTCCCGGACCCCGAGACCGACCAGGGCGTGCAGACGCACCGGTACGGCATCGTCATCGGGACCGACCAGCTCGGTGCCACGTCGGCCGGTGTGCGGATGAACGCGGGCGCGCGGACCATCACCGGAGCGCACGGCTTCGACCCGCTGGTGCAGGTCTCCGGCGACGTCGTGCTGTCGAGCGTCAAGCTCGCCGACGACCGGTCGGGTGACCTGGTCGTGCGCGTCTACGAGCCGTCCGGGCAGCGGGGGACCGGTGGAATCGCGGTCTCGGCCGACGAGACCTTCGACGCTGCCGTCGAGGTGACCCTGCTCGAAGAACCGCTCGGTGACGCGTCGTCCGACGCCGATGCGTCCTCGTTCACCGTCGACGCCTACGAGGTCCGCACCTTCCGGTTCCCGCGCAACTGATCCACCCGTCCATCCAAGGAGGAACATCATGAAGCAGTCCACGAAGTTCAGCATCGCGACCGCACTGGTAGCCATGCTCGCGGCACCACTGGTGCCCGCCGCAGCATCCGCGGCGCCCTCCTCGTCCGGATCCAGCCACGGGCACGGTGCGTCCCACGGCGGTGGGCACGGTCACGGTCACGGGCACCACGCTGCGCCCACCAAGTCCGGGCCGACGAGCATCGCCTACGTCGAGGTGAACAACGACGAGCTCGCCAACGTCGGCCGGTACACACTGGCCAACGGCGCGAACGCGTTCGACGTGGCCATCATCTTCGCCGCGAACATCAACTACGAGGACGGCAAGGCGGTCCTCCACAACAACGAGAACGTGCAGCGGACCCTCGACGAGGCCGCCACGCAGATCCGACCGCTGCAGGCCAAGGGCATCAAGGTGTCGCTCTCGATCCTCGGCAACCACCAGGGCGCCGGGATCGCGAACTTCCCGACGAAGGCCGCGGCACGGGACTTCGCGGCGCAGGTCTCGGCGACGGTCAAGAAGTACGGACTCGACGGGGTCGACCTGGACGACGAGTACTCCGATTACGGCGTGAACGGCACCCCGCAGCCGAACCAGCAGTCCATCGGCTGGCTCATCAGTGCCCTCCGTGCCGACATGCCGGGCAAGATCATCTCGTTCTACGACATCGGCCCGGCGTCCGATGCCCTGAAGACCGCGAGCCCGACGATCGGCAAGCAGCTCGACTACGCCTGGAACCCGTACTACGGCACCTACACGGCGCCGACGATCCCGGGCCTGCCGAAGTCGAAGCTGTCCGCCGCCGCGATCGACATCCAGAACACCCCGCAGGCCACCGCGGTGTCGCTCGCACAGCGCACGAAGGCCGACGGGTACGGCGTCTTCATGACGTACAACCTGCCCGGAGGCGACGAGTCCGCATACGTCTCCTCCTTCACCAAGGTGCTGTACGGACAGGCCGCGTCGTACCGCTGACGCTCGCGTCCTGACTGCGGCTCGCGCCCCGTGCTCCCCGGCTCCGGCCTGGAGGCGCGGGGCGCGTCCGTCGTGCTGGTCCCGCTGGGCGGGCTCCCGCGGCCTGGTGTGCGGGGCTCGTGGGCTCGTGGCTCGGCGTGGTGCGAGGGCGCTTGCGCTTGACGCTTCGTGTGGTGCGAGGTTGCGCACTCGGTGCGAGCGCGACGCGGTCGCACCGAGTACGGAATCTCGCACGGAGTTCGGCGCACCTCGCACCGTGCGAGGTGCGCGGCCGTACGATCGCCGCATGGAGCTCGAGTTCCGCGGCCAGGTCATCGCGGACCTCGCGCCGGTGCTCACCTACGGGTGGGGCGTCATCCCGGCGCGCGTGACGATCGGCTCGGTGACGTGGACGACGTCGCTGTTCCCGAAGGACGGCGGGTACCTCGTGCCGCTGAGTACGGCGGAGCGGAAGCGTGCCCGGGTCGAACTCGGCGACACCCCGCAGATCACCCTCGAGTTCGCCGACCCCTGAAGCGCTTGCGCCGAGGACTTCGGTGGAGGGGATGACGGGAATCGAACCCGCGTAGCCAGTTTGGAAGACTGGGGCTCTACCATTGAGCTACATCCCCGCGCCTGCGCACCAGGCGCAGCCCGACCATCGTAGCGGACGAACGAGCACCGACATGCCGACGCGCGTCATCCCCAAGCCCGACGCCGGTGCCGAGCGCACGATCCGCCGGTCGCGGGTGGTCTCGTACGTGCTGGTGGTCCTCGCCGCCGCGGTCCTGTCTCTGCGCCCCGACCTGTTCGGGGACCCGCAGTCGCAGCCCGTGCACGCCCTGCTGCACGTCTGGCGGATCGTCGTCGGGCTGCTGCTCGCGGTCGCCGCACTCGGGGTCCAGGTCGTGGTCGGCGTGCGCTGGCGACGCGGCCTGCGACGCGCTGCCGACGACGACTGAACAACGTCCGGGAACAGCGCGGCGTCGGACCGCTAGACTCACCGGGGTCGCATGCGCCCTGCGCGTGCGCGGCCGATCCCTGGCACACACCAACGGGGCGTAGCTCAGCTTGGTAGAGCGCCCGCTTTGGGAGCGGGAGGTCGCAGGTTCAAATCCTGTCGCCCCGACCAGGTCCTTCGAGCACCACCGACCACACGAACGTCAACCAACAGGAGAACATCCCTTGGCCACCAGCACCGTCGACAAGGTGAGCGACACCCGCGTCAAGCTCACCGTGAACGTGACGCCGGACGATCTCAAGCCGAGCATCGACCACGCCTACAAGCACATCGCCGAGCAGATCAACATCCCCGGCTTCCGCAAGGGCAAGGTCCCGCCGGCGATCGTCGACCAGCGCGTCGGCCGCGGCGAGGTCCTGAACCACGCCGTCGGTGACGCCATCGACAACTTCTACCGCCAGGCGGTCGAAGAGCAGGAGCTGCGCATCCTCGGCCGCGCCGAGGCCGACGTCGCCGAGCTGCCGAACGTCGCCGACTTCACCGGCGACCTCGTCCTCACCTTCGAGGTCGACGTCCGCCCCGAGTTCGACCTGCCGGACTACTCCTCGTACGAGCTCACCGTCGACGCCGTCGAAGTGTCGGACGACGAGATCGACGAGGAGCTGCAGAACCTCCGTACGCGCTTCGGCACGCTCGTGACGGTCGACCGTCCGGCGAAGACCGGCGACTTCGCGCAGATCGACCTCACGGCCAGCATCGGCGACGACGAGGTCGACTCGGCCACCGGCGTCTCCTACGAGATCGGCTCCGGCGACCTGCTCGAGGGCGTCGACGAGGCGCTCGAGTCCCTCACCGCCGGTGAGTCGACGACCTTCGAGTCGAAGCTCGTCGGTGGCGACCGCGAGGGCGAGACCGCCCAGATCGCCGTCACCGTCACCGCCGTCAAGGAGCGCGAGCTCCCCGAGGCCGACGACGAGTTCGCCCAGATCGCCAGCCAGTTCGACACCATCGACGAGCTCAAGGCGGACCTGAAGGAGCAGATCGCGAAGTCCAAGACCTTCGGTCAGGGCGCCGCGGCTCGCGACAAGCTCGTCGAGAAGCTCACCGAGGACGTCAACATCCCGATCTCGGAGCAGCTCATCGCGGACGAGGTGCACCGTCACCTCGAGCAGGAGAACCGTCTCGAGGACGAGGAGCACCGCAAGGAGGTCTCCGAGTCCAGCGAGCAGGCCTTCCGCTCGCAGATCCTCCTCGACGCGATCGCCGAGAAGGAGGAGATCCAGGTCTCGCAAGAGGAGCTGACCCAGTACCTCATCCAGGCCGCCGCGCAGTACGGCATGGAGCCGGCCGAGTTCATCAAGGTCATCGACCAGAACGGCCAGATCCCCGGCATGGTCGGCGAGGTCGCCCGCTCGAAGGCGGTCGCGACCGTTCTGTCCAAGGTGACCGTCAAGGACACCAACGGCGACGCCGTCGACCTGTCCGCCTTCACGGCGGGCGTCGCGCAGGAGCCGGCAGGGGACGCCGAGTAACGATCTCGACGCCACCAGCATGAAGGACGGGAGGCACGGTGCCAGCTGGCACCGTGCCTCCCGTTCGTCCGTATCCGCCCCTGATGCATTGCTGTCGGCGAACAGACGAGAACTGGTGCGTTGCACCCGATAAGTTCGACAACAAGCGACAACTGAACGGGAGCTTTTCCATGGCCGAAGCAACACTGAACCCCAGTGTTTTTGACCGCCTTCTGAGAGACCGGATCGTGTGGCTCGGCTCCGAGGTCCGCGACGACAACTCGAACGAGATCGCAGCCAAGCTGCTGCTGCTCGCCGCCGAGGACCCTGAGAAGGACATCTACCTCTACATCAACTCGCCCGGTGGTTCGATCACCGCCGGCATGGCGATCTACGACACGATGCAGTTCGTGCCGAACGACATCGTCACCGTGGGCATCGGCCTGGCCGCGTCGATGGGACAGTTCCTGCTGTCCTCCGGCACGCCGGGCAAGCGCTACATCACGCCGAACGCCCGCGTCCTGCTCCACCAGCCGTCCGGTGGGTTCGGTGGCACCGCCGCCGACATCCAGACGCAGGCGAAGGTCATCCTCGACATGAAGCAGCGCATGGCGGAGCTCACGGCCGAGCAGACCGGCAAGTCGATCGAGCAGGTCCTCAAGGACAACGACCGCGACAACTGGTTCAGCGCCCAGGAGGCCCTCGAGTACGGCTTCGTCGACCACCTCCGCGCCTCGAGCGCCGAGGTCATCGGCGGCGGCGGCACCGTCGGCGACGGGGAGACCCCCACCAGCGCGGCCGAGCCCGACGCCCAGTCCTGATCCCCACCGAAGAAAAGGAAACGAGAATGCATCTCCCAATGCTCGGTGGCGCGCAGAACGTCCCGGCTCCGTCCGATCGGTACATCCTGCCGAGCTTCGAAGAGCGCACGGCCTACGGCTACAAGCGCCAGGACCCGTACGCGAAGCTCTTCGAGGACCGCATCGTGTTCCTCGGCGTGCAGGTCGACGACGCGTCGGCTGACGACGTCATGGCCCAGCTGCTCGTGCTCGAGTCCATGGACCCCGACCGCGACATCGTCATGTACATCAACTCGCCCGGTGGCTCGTTCACCGCGATGACGGCGATCTACGACACGATGCAGTACATCCGCCCGCAGATCCAGACGGTCTGCCTCGGCCAGGCGGCCTCGGCCGCGTCGGTGCTCCTGGCCGGTGGCACCCCGGGCAAGCGCCTGGCGCTGCCCAACGCCCGTGTGCTCATCCACCAGCCCGCTGTCCAGCAGGGTGGCGGCCAGGCGTCCGACATCGAGATCCAGGCGGCGGAGATCCTCCGCATGCGCACCTGGCTCGAGGAGACGCTGTCGAAGCACTCCAACAAGACGCCGGCGGAGATCAACCACGACATCGAGCGCGACAAGATCATGTCCGCGCAGGAAGCCGTGGAGTACGGCCTGATCGACCAGGTCCTCACCAGCCGCAAGAACCTGCCGGCGCTCGTCAAGTAGCACCAAGCAGGTACGACGAAGGCCCCGCACCGATCGGTGCGGGGCCTTCGTCGTGCGGTGGTGGCTAGTCGTCCGTGTCGTCGGACTCCGGGGTCGGCCTGCGGCGCAGGAGCAGCAGGACCGCGACGACCGCGGCGACGAGCACGACGCCGCCCGCGCCGATCCAGAGCGCGTCGGAGGCAGCCGAGTCGCTCGAGCCCGCGGCCGTGCCGGTGGTGGTGTCGGAGTCACCGCCGTCGTCATCCGCGGTGGCGCAGGTCGGGGGCTTCGACGCTCCGGTCGCGGCGGTGAAGCCGGACGGGGCCTTCCACGTGAACGGGTACTCGTCGGAGACGGTGTGCCCGTCGGCGGAGACGATCTGCCACTCGACCGTGTAGCCGCCGGAGTCGCCGAGTGCGGCGGTCGTGGTCATCGACGGCCCCTCGATGTCGACGCAGCCGTCCTCGTAGTACTTGCCATCGGGGCCGACGATCCGGAACGCGAAGCCCGAACCGGAGCCGCCGATGTCGAGCAGCTTGTCGTTCGTCGTGATGTCGAAGGTCTTCGGCAGTGCGGTCAACGTGCCGCCGACCTCCGGGTCGGACGCGACCAGGTAGTTGTGCGCGCTGGCCGGGCCGGCGAGCCCGAGGACCGCACCACCGGCGATCGCGACGGCCACGGCGGTCCCGGCCACGAGCCTCCAGGCAGAGGGGCGCGGGCGGGACCGACGTGAGCCGCGCGGCGTCATTTGGCTGAGCTCCGACGACGCGTGCTGGCGACCGCGACGACCAGGGCGACGGCACCGAGCACCAGGCCGCCGAGGCCGAGGAAACGGCCGACCAGGTCGGGGTCGGCGGGGGCGGTCGCGGCGGCGGCCTCGGCCGTCGGGGTGGCGGCGATCGGGTCGCCGTCGTCGTCCGTGGCCGCGGCCGCGGTCAGGGTGATCGAGGGTGCCGGGTGCTCGGGCTCGGCCTCGCCGGCGACCTGCTCCTGGTTCCACTTGACGCTGCCCGTCTCGCAGGTCTGGATCGCGGGGAACTCGACCAGGTCACCGGACTTGCCGTCCGGAAGCGAGAACGAGAGCGCGAAGGTGTCGCGCTCGTCGGCGGGCAGCGGGGTCTTCGCGGTGTACGTGACGCTGGTGACGCGCTCGGCGGCCGTCTCGGCGTGGTCCTCGTCCGATGCCGAGGCCGACGGGTCGGTGTAGGGCTCGGTCGCCTTCGTGATCGTCCAGTTCGGGTTCACGGTGGGCGTGACCTCGATGACGGACTCCGGCACCTGGAACTCGATCTTCGTCGTGGGGGAGCCGTCGCAGCCGTGCGGGACCGAGAAGGTCGCCGTGGTGTACGAGCTCGCGGCGGTCGAGGTGGCCGTCGCGGACACGTGCGCACTGGCTGACGTGGCGCTGCCGAGGACGATGACGGCTGCGACACCGAGAGTGACGGCGCCGCCGGCGGCGAGACGCTTCTGCATGGGGTTCCTTCCGGGGTGGTTCTACAAGTTGTAGAGAAGTCCCGCTCACCGTAGCAGGCTCGCACGCCCTGGGCGAACGCGCGGGCGGATACCGGAGGGGCATCGCGGTCGGTGTCACCGGTTGCGGTTAGGCTCGTGTCCACGACGGGGTGCCCACCAGCAGCGGTGCACCAGCGGTGGTGCGACAGCGCGGCCGGCATGTCCAATCAGGGAGGCACGGGAATGGCACGCATCGGAGAGAGCGGCGATCTCCTCAAGTGCTCGTTCTGCGGCAAGAGCCAGAAGCAGGTCCAGCAGCTGATCGCCGGACCGGGCGTCTACATCTGCGACGAGTGCGTCGAGCTCTGCAACGAGATCATCGAGGAACGTCTGGCCGAGGCCGGCGAGGACACCTCGAGCGGTGACTTCGAACTGCCGAAGCCGCGCGAGATCTTCGACTTCCTGCAGGAGTACGTCATCGGGCAGGATCCGGCGAAACGCGCCCTCGCCGTGGCCGTCTACAACCACTACAAGCGCATCCGGGCGCAGGGGCAGATCACCGCCGCTGAAGACCGCGACGACATCGAGATCGCAAAGTCGAACATCCTGCTGATCGGCCCGACGGGCTGTGGCAAGACCTACCTGGCGCAGACGCTGGCCAAGCGGCTCAACGTGCCCTTCGCCGTCGCGGACGCCACCGCCCTGACCGAGGCCGGCTACGTCGGCGAGGACGTCGAGAACATCCTCCTCAAGCTCATCCAGGCGGCCGACTACGACGTGAAGCGTGCCGAGACCGGCATCATCTACATCGACGAGGTCGACAAGATCGCCCGCAAGGCCGAGAACCCGTCGATCACCCGCGACGTCTCGGGCGAAGGCGTGCAGCAGGCCCTGCTCAAGATCCTCGAGGGCACGGTCGCCTCGGTCCCGCCGCAGGGCGGCCGGAAGCACCCGCACCAGGAGTTCATCCAGATCGACACGACGAACGTGCTGTTCATCGTGGCCGGGGCGTTCGCCGGGCTCGAGGACATCGTGTCCTCCCGCGTCGGCAAGCGCGGCATCGGCTTCGGGGCTCCGCTGCACAGCGCTTCCGACCACCAGGACCTGTACTCCGAGGTCCTGCCGGAAGACCTGCACAAGTTCGGTCTGATCCCCGAGTTCATCGGTCGTCTGCCCGTCGTGACCACGGTGTCGCAGCTCGACCAGTCCGCGCTCATGCAGATCCTGACGGAGCCGAAGAACGCCCTGGTCAAGCAGTACCAGCGGATGTTCCAGATCGACGGTGTCGAGCTCGAGTTCGACCAGGGTGCACTCGAGGCCATCGCGGACCTCGCGGTGCTGCGCCAGACCGGTGCACGTGGCCTCCGGGCGATCCTCGAAGAAGTGCTCGGCCCGGTGATGTTCGACGTGCCGTCCGACGACGACGTGGCCCGCGTGGTGATCACCCGCGAGTCCGTGCTCGAGAACGCGGCGCCGACGATCGTGCCGCGGCCCCGGGCCAAGCGCGTCGAGAAGTCGGCGTAGCGCTCCGGAACCACCGAACGGACACGGCACCACGGAATTCCGTGGTGCTGTGTCCGTTTCGTGGAGCGGGGCCGACGCGCGCCGACGCCTACTCGAGTCCGCGGCGCCGCAGCAGCGGGCCGACCTCGGCATCGCGGCCGCGGAAGTCCCGGTACGCCTCGAGCGGGTCCTTTGCCCCACCGACGCCGAGCAGCCGTTCGGCGAACCGCCTGCCCGCCGACCGGTCCAGCCCGCCGTTCTCGCGGAACCACTCCACCGTGTCGGCGTCGAGCACCTCGGACCAGATGTAGCCGTAGTAGCCGGCGTCGTACCCGCCCGAGAACGTGTGCGCGAAGTACGTCGACGAGTACCGCGGCGGCACGGCCTCGACGGCGATGCCGGCCGACTCCAACGCCGAGCGCTCGAAGTCCTCGACGGACGTCACGGCGGCGGCCTCAGCAGAGGACAGGCGGTGCCACGCCTGGTCGAGCAGAGCCGCGGCGAGGTACTCGGTGGTCGAGAAGCCCTCGTTGAAGCCCGCCGAGTCGCTCAGGCCCAACACCAGCTCGGGCGGCAGTGGCGAGCCGGTCTCGTGGTGCTTGGCGTAGTTGGCGAGCACGGACGGCCACGACATCCACATCTCGTTCACCTGGCTCGGGAACTCGACGAAGTCGCGCTCCACGTTGGTGCCGGAGAACCGCGGGTAGGTGGTCCGGGCGATGAGGCCGTGCAGGGCGTGGCCGAACTCGTGGAAGAGCGTCTCGACCTCGTCCTGGATGAGCAGTGTGGGGGAGCCCGCCGCCGGCTTCGCGACGTTGAGGTTGTTCACGACGACCGGCAGGGTGCCGAGCAGTTCGGACTGCTCGACGACAGGGTTCATCCACGCACCGCCGCGCTTGCCGTCGCGCGTGTACAGGTCGAGCAGGTACAGCCCGACGGGCTCGCCGTCCTCGTCGGTGACCTCGAAGACCCGGACCTCGTCGTTGTAGCCGTGCAGGTCGGGTCGCTCCGTGAAGGTCAGGCCGTACAGGGCACCGGCGGCGTGGAAGACGCCGTCGTGCAGCACACGGTCGGCTTCGAAGTACGGGCGGAGCGCCGAACTGTCCGCGGCGAACTGCTCGCCCCGGAGGATCTCGGTGGCGTACGCCCAGTCCCACGACTCGACGTCGAATCCGACCGTGCGCGACCTGACGGCCCGCTCGTCGTCGGCGTTCCGGGCGGCGGCACCGACGAGCGAGGACAGCAGCCCGTCGACGGCCTCCGGGGTCTTCGCGGTCTCGTCGGCCGTGACGACGGCGGCGTGGTTCGGGAACCCGAGCAGCTCCGCTCGCTCGGCTCGGAGTCGCACGATGCGGAGCAGGACCGCACGGTTGTCGTACTGGTTGCCGCGTCGGCCGCGGGCGAGCGAGGCACGCATGACCCGCTCGCGCAGGTCGCGGTTCGCGAGCGACGACAGCCACGGGTGTCCGGTGTAGAGCGGCAGCGTGATGAGCCAACCGTCGAGCCCGCGGTCGGCGCCGGCACCGGCGGCGGCGGACTTCGCGCCCTCGTCGAGGCCCTCGAGCTCGGCCTCGTCCGTGATGTGCACGGCGGAGTCGTTCGTGTCCTCGAGCAGGTTGCGCTCGAACGTCGTGGTGAGCGTGGACAGTTCCTGGTTGATCGCGGTGAGGCGTTCCTTGCCCGCGTCGTCGAGGGCCGCGCCCGCCAGGGTCATCTCGGCGTGGGTCCGCTCGACCAGTCGCAGCGCCTCACCGGTCAGCCCGGCGGCCTCGGCACCGTCGAGCACCGACTGCACGCGGGCGTACAGGCGGGAGTCGAGCGTGATCGCGTCGCGGTGGGCGGCGAGGAGCGGCGAGACCTCGGCCTCGAGGTCGTGCAGCTCGGGCGTGGAGTCCGCAGAGGACAGCGTGAAGAACACGTGGCTGACGCGGGTCAGCAGCTGCCCGGATCGCTCGAGGGCGACGAGGGTGTTCTCGACCGTCGGGGCGTCCGGGTCGGTGGCGATGGCCTCGACCTCGGCGCGCTGCTCGGCCATGCCGGCTTCGAACGCCGGTCGGTAGTGCTCGAGTCGCACGTCGCCGAAGGGCGGCAGGGCGTAGGGGAGGGTGCTCGGGACGTCGAACGGGGTTGCCATCTGCCCACCCTATGCACGGGCGCGCGGGTGCGTTCCTTCCCATGACGCCCGGACTGGGAAGCGGATTCGGGTGTACCTGGTCGAAAGAACCGAGCCGGTACGCCCGGAACGACCAGGTACGCCCGGGATGACCCGGCAAGCGCCCCGCGCCCGGCGCGACCAACGGGCGGACGGGAGGCCCGTGGCGGCACCACCGCGGGCCTCCCGTCCGCACCGTGGCGCGTGTCAGCGGGTGGCGGCGTCGATCAGGGTCTCGGCGGCGCGACGCGCCTGGGCGGCCGGCGCCGTGGTGCCGGCGATGGCGGCCGTGGTCTGCGCGCCCTCCGCCAGGAGCGCCAGCTGCGCGGCGAGGTCCTCAGCCCGGTCCGGATCGGCGACGACCTCGGCGGTGAGACCCTGGATGAACCGCTGGAACGAGTTCTTGTGCTGCCGCGCGATCTCGGCGACCGCGGGCGAGGTGGCGCCGAGCTCGCCGAAGGCGTTGATGAAGCCGCACCCTCGGAACGTGTCGTCGGCGAACCAGGACTCCAGGAATTCGTACACGGCGAGCAGCTTGGCGAGCGGGGTCGCCGCAGCGTCGACCGCACCGTGCACACCCTGCTCCCAGATGTCGTGCCGGCCGGCCAGGACAGCGGCGATGAGCTGCTCCTTGCCGGGGAAGGCCGCGTACAGCTTCTTGAGCGACACCCCTGCGCCCGTGCGGATCTCGTCCATGCCGACCGCCTGGATGCCGCGCGCGTAGAACAGCTGGTCGGCGACCTCGACGATGTGCGCCCGGACGTCCGGCTCGATGGTGCTGGTGGCCATGTGTGTGTACCCCGTTCCCTGAGTGTTCACCGTTCTCGACTTGCGCCGGGAACGAGCGTTCTCTAGTGTAATCCACATCGACGGAGAACGCTCGTTCTCCGCGAGGCTCAGGGAAGGAACCACCATGGCTGCCATCACCGTCGGGACCGAGAACAGCGTCGACATCGAGCTCCACTACGAGGACAAGGGCCAGGGACAGCCGATCGTGCTGATCCACGGCTTCCCGCTCGACGGCAACTCGTGGGAGGGGCAGGTCCCGATGCTCCTCGAGTCGGGCTACCGCGTCATCACGTACGACCGTCGCGGCTTCGGCCAGTCCTCGCAGCCGTCCACCGGCTACGACTACGACACCTTCGCCGACGACCTCCACACGCTGCTCGAGACCCTCGACCTGCGCGACGTGATCCTCGTCGGCTTCTCGATGGGCACCGGCGAGATCGCCCGCTACATCGGCCGCCACGGTGAGGACCGGATCGCCAGGGTCGCGTTCCTCGCCTCGCTTGAGCCGTTCCTCGCGATCACGGACGACAACCCCGACGGCGCAGCACCGATGTCGTTCTTCGAAGGTGTCTCCGCGGACGTGAAGAAGGACCGCTACGCGTACTTCACGAACTTCTACCAGGACTTCTTCAACCTGTCGGAGAACCTCGGCACCCGCATCTCCGAGGAACAGGTCCGCAACGCCTGGAACATCGCCGCCGGCTCCGGCTCGATCGCGTCGGCGGCAGCACCGCTGACCTGGCCGACCGACTTCCGCCAGGACATCCCGAAGGTCACCGTCCCCGCCCTGATCGTGCACGGCACGGCCGACAACATCCTGCCCATCGACGCCACCGGCCGCCGCTTCACGAAGGCACTGCCCGCGGCGGAGTACGTCGAGATCGAGGGCGCCCCACACGGCCTGCTCACCACGCACACCGCCGAGGTGAACGAGGTTCTGGGCACCTGGCTCGCCGAGTCCTGATCCCTCGGCGACCACGCGGGCGCGCCCTTCTGAGGCCACCCGCATCGTGAGCAGAAATGGTCGGGTTCCCATGGGGACCCGACCATTTCTGCTCACCACGCGAGGCGCGAGGCGCGCGGCACGTGCCGAGGCGGCGCTAGTCCTCTTCGCCCGCGTCGTCCGGGTTCGTGACCTGCGCGTGTCCGGCATCGTCGAGGTGGATCGCGGTGCCGTCGTCGAGTTCGACGATCGGCTTGCCCTCGAGGAACGTCAGGGTCCAGCCCCAGGTCCCGGTGTCCACGGACTCCGCCGCGAGTTCGTCCTCGACCCCCCGCACGGCGACGACCATCGCCTCGGGCAGTCGCGCAGGCGGCTCCCCACCCACGTTCCAGCGTGTGCCCAACTGCATCCGTGCCTCCAGTCCGTCGTGCCGACCCCGTCGCGGACGTGACGTTACGCCTGCTGCTCCGCGAGCTCGATCTCGACGACCTCGAGCGCCTCGCCGTCTGTGAACGAGAGGTCCTCGATACGGCCGACGGCCGCCAGGTCGACCGCCGCGCGCTCGATGAGCGCCCGCGTCTCCACCGGTGCCGCGACCACGGCACGCGTGACGGGCGTCTTCTGGGATGCCTTCGCCTGCGTCTTCGCGCCACGGATCCCGATCAGCGCCTGTCCGACGGCCGCGAGCAGCCCGGTGGGGGCCGCATCGGTGGGCAGGTCGGCCGCGGTCGGCCAGGAGGCCCGGTGCACGCTGGTGTCGTGGGTCCAGGCCCACACCTCTTCCGTCGCGTACGGGAGGAACGGTGCGAGCAGTCGGAGCAGCACGTCGATCGCGCCGCGCAGCGCCAGGACGGCACTCGCCTGCGTCTCGTGCGTCGCGTCCGCCGCGGTGCCGTAGGCGCGCTCCTTCACGAGCTCGAGGTAGTCGTCGCAGAACGTCCAGAAGAAGCGCTCGGTGATCTCGAGGGCACGGGCGTGGTCGAAGCCGTCGAACGCCGCGGTGGCCTGCTCGACGACCGAACCGAGCTCGGCGAGCATGTCGACGTCGAGGGCCTCGGTGACGCTCGTGGCACCCTCGGGCAGCGGGAAGCCGTAGACGAACTTCGCCGCGTTGAGCACCTTGATCGCCAGACGACGGCCGACCTTGATCTGCTTCGGGTTCTGCGGGTCGAACGCCGCGTCGGTGCCGAGCTTCGACGAGGCCGCCCAGTAGCGGACCGCGTCGGCGCCGTGCTGCTCGAGGATCGACAGCGGCGTGACGACGTTGCCCTTCGACTTCGACATCTTCTTGCGGTCGGGGTCGACGATGAAGCCGGAGATGGAGGCGTGCTTCCACGGCACCACGTCGGCCTCGAGCTGGCTGCGGAGCACCGTCGTGAACAGCCACGTTCGGATGATGTCCTGCGCCTGCGGGCGGACGTCGTACGGGTACAACAGGTCGTACAGGGCCGGGTCGGTCTCCCACTTGCCCGCGAGCTGCGGGGTGAGCGACGAGGTCGCCCAGGTGTCCATGACGTCGAGCTCACCCTGGAACCCGCCGGGCACGCCGCGCTGGTCCTCGGTGAAGCCGGGCGCGGGCTCGGAGGCCGGATCGACGGGCAGCTGGGCCTCGGTCGGCACGATCGGCTGGTCGAACACCGGGTTGCCGTCGGCGTCGAGCGGGTACCAGACCGGCAGCGGCACGCCGAAGAAGCGCTGGCGCGAGATGAGCCAGTCGCCGGACAGGCCGCCGACCCAGTTGTCGTACCGGACGCGCATGAAGTCCGGGTGGAACGCGATCTCCTCGCCGCGCTGCCGGAGCGTGCTCTTCAGCTGCTCGTCGCGCGCGCCGTTGACGATGTACCACTGGCGGGTCGACACGATCTCGAGGGGCTTGTCGCCCTTCTCGAAGAACTTCACCGGGTGCTGGATGGTCGTGACGTCGCCGATCAGCTCGCCGGACTCGGTCAGCGCGTCGACGACGACCTTCTTGGCAGAGAACACCGTCTTGCCGGCCATCTCGGCGTAGAGCTCCTGGCCATTCGACGACTCGATCCAGGCGGGCTCGTCCGAGCGGACACGGCCGTCGAAGCCGATGATCGCGCGGTTCGGCAGCTGCAGCTCGCGCCACCAGACGACGTCGGTGGTGTCACCGAAGGTGCAGACCATCGCGATGCCGGCGCCCTTGTCCTTCTGCGCCAGGTGGTGCGCGAGCACCGGGACCTCGACGTCGAACAGGGGGGAGCGCACGGTGGAGCCGAAGAGGTCCTGGAACCGCTCGTCGTCCGGGTGCGCCACCAGGGCGACGCAGGCGGGAAGCAGCTCGGGGCGGGTGGTCTGGATCACGACGTCGTCGCCGCCGTCGGTGCGGTGGAAGGCGATGCCGTGGTACGCGCCGGGCATCTCCTTGTCCTCGAGCTCGGCCTGCGCGACCGCGGTGCGGAACGTGACGTCCCACAGGGTCGGGGCGTCGGCCTGGTAGGCCTCGCCGCGCTCGAGGTTGCGGAGGAAGGCGCGCTGCGCGCTCGCCCGCGAGGTGTCGTCGATGGTGCGGTACGACTGGGTCCAGTCGACCGACAGGCCGAGCGTGCGGAAGAGCTCCTCGAACTGCTGCTCGTCCTGCACGGTCAGCCGCTCGCACAGCTCGATGAAGTTGCGGCGCGACACCGGCAGCTGGTCGGCGGCCTTCGAGGACTTGCCGTCGCCGCCCTCGAACGGCGGCGTGAAGTCGGGGTCGTACGGAAGCGTCGGGTCGCAACGGACGCCGTAGTAGTTCTGCACGCGGCGCTCGGTGGGCAGACCGTTGTCGTCCCAGCCCATCGGGTAGAAGACGTGCTTGCCGCGCATGCGCTCGAACCGGGCCTTGAGGTCCGTGTGCGTGTACGAGAACACGTGACCGATGTGGAGCGAACCGGAGGCGGTGGGCGGCGGGGTGTCGATCGACCAGACGGCGTCGCGGTGACCGGCGGCGTCACGGTCGAAGCGGTACGTGCCGTCCTGTTCCCAGACGGGCCCCCAGACCTGCTCCAGTCCGTCGACGCTCGGCTTCTCGGGCATGGGTTTGGTCATGGGTGTGCCTTCCGTACGTGTGTGCGGCACCGAGTCCGTGATGAGGTGCCTGAGTGTTGCGCGCCTGACGCGCGGTGCCCCAATCGTAGCGGCCGTCCAAGGCGGTCCGGCGTAGCGTCCGAGCACCGACCAGCACACCGACCTCTCGGACACGCTGGCCGCCTGGTAGTCTGTCGGGGTTTGTCCGGCGAGCGCGAGGTTCGCAGGAGCTGCAAGGTCGCCGTCCGCCGGACGCCCGAAGGACGCACCGCACACCGGAGGAACGACTTGGCACCGAACAACGCACCCCACCCGCACGGCGATCGGCCGGTTCGCGCGAAGGGCGCCGCGAAGCGCGCTCGTCGCGACCTCACCGAGGACGACGTCACCGTCGTCGAGGAATCGCTGCTCAAGCGTGCCGTCGCGGCGGCCGCGCTCGGCAACGCCATGGAGTGGTTCGACTTCGGCATCTTCGCGTACCTGACCGTCACGATCTCGCAGGTGTTCCTGCCCCAGGGTGACCCGGCGGCGAACATCGTGGCGACGTTCGGCTTCTTCGCGGCGGCGTTCATCGTCCGACCCATCGGCGGCGCCGTCTTCGGCCCGATCGGCGACAGGATCGGCCGACAGAAGGTCCTCGCGCTGACGATGATCCTGATGGCCGCCGGCACGCTCATGATCGGCCTGATCCCGTCCTACGACTCGATCGGCTTCTGGGCGCCGGTCCTGCTGCTCGTCGCCCGCTTCGTGCAGGGCTTCTCGACCGGCGGGGAGTACGGCGGTGCCGCGACCTTCATCGCCGAGTACTCGCCGGACAAGCGCCGCGGGTTCATGGGCTCGTGGCTCGAGTTCGGCACGCTCGCCGGGTACGTGCTCGGCGCGTCGATCGTCACGGGCCTGCAGTTCGGGCTGTCCGAGGACGCCCTGCTCAGCTGGGGCTGGCGCATCCCGTTCATCATCGCCGGCCCGCTCGGCCTCATCGGTCTCTACCTCCGCCTGAAGCTCGAGGAGACCCCGGCCTTCCAGAAGCAGCAGGAGCAGGCCGCCGAGCGCGAGGGGCAGAAGACACCGTTCCTCAAGCTCTTCGCGGAGAACTGGCGCTCGCTCATCATCTGCATCGGCCTGGTCCTGGTCTTCAACGTGACGGACTACATGCTGCTGTCGTACATGCCGACCTACCTCGAGCAGAACCTCGGCCAGAGCGCCACGTTCGGGCTCATCCTGATCGTCGTCGTGATGCTGCTCATGATGGTCGTCATCACCTTCGGAGGCCGGCTGTCCGACCGGTTCGGTCGCCGACCGGTGCTCGCCGCCGGCTGCGTCGGCTTCATCCTGCTGTCCTGGCCGGCCCTCAAGCTCGTCCAGACGGGCACGGGCATCGGGGTGTTCGCCGGGCTCCTGATCCTCGGGGTCGTGCTCGTCACCTTCACCTCGACCATGCCGTCGACGCTGCCCGCGCTGTTCCCGACGATCATCCGCTACGGCGCCCTGGCGATCGCGTTCAACGTGTCGGTGTCGCTCTTCGGAGGGACGACCCCGCTCGCGACCGCCGCGCTCATCAACGCCGCGAAGGACGCCGGGTACGGCTGGGCCGAGGACATCCCCGCGTTCTACCTGATGCTGGCCGCCGTGATCGGTCTGGTCGCGGTGTACTTCACGAAGGAGACCGCCTCGTCCCCGCTGATGGGCTCCGGCCCGACGGTCGGCTCCGAGGACGAGATCGCCGGCGTCATCGAGGACTACAACGACCCGACGTCGGAGCTCGCGCAGTCCGACTGGGCCAAGGACTTCTCGACGAGCGAGATCCCGATCATCTCGGCCGACGCCGCCCGCAAGGAGCCCTCCGGCTCCTGACCACGGGGCCGCCCCGCGGCAACCCGGCCTGGAGGCCCGGCGCACGTTCCGTCTCGGAACGCGCGCCGGGCCTCCAGGCGGTTCCAGGGCCGTCTGTCACGTCACCCGCGCAGCGACAGTCCACGCGCACGGCGGCGCGTGGAGTGTCGCTCAGTCCGTGAGGTCGGCGGCCGCTCCGTCGGCGGCGGACCGCTGCGCGGGCCCGGCGGCCAGCCGCGCCACGGCGTGCAGCAGCCGCGCCGTCACCGGGTGGGCCGGGCGCGCGAAGACCTCGGCGGCGGGGCCGTGCTCGACGACCGCGCCCCGGTGCACCACGAGCACCTCGTCGGCCATCCGCCGGACCGCCCGGAGGTCGTGCGACACCAACACCATCGCCACGCCGGTCTCGTCGCGGAGCCGCTCGAGCAGCCGCAGCACCGCGTCCTGCACCGTGGCGTCGAGGGCGGTCACCGGCTCGTCGAGCACGACGACCTCGGGCCCGGTCGCCAGCGCGCGGGCGATCGCGAGCCGTTGCCGTTGCCCGCCGGAAAGGGTGCGGGGGGAGCGGGACCGGAGCGCTGGGTCGAGGTCGACCTGTCGCAGTGCCGAGTCGACCCGGTCGCCGAGCGCTCCGCGCGCCCGCCGTTCGTCGCCCCGCGAGAACGCGTCGGCGAGGACCCGCTCGACCGTCCACCGCTCGTCGAAGGTGGCACCGGGGTCCTGCACGACCGCCGCCACCCGGTGACGTCGAGGGCGGCGCTCGCGCTCGGGCAGCGGGACCCAGGGCTCGTCGTCGAGCGTGACCGTGCCGGCGTCGGGCGTCTCGAGCCCGAGGAGCATCCTGACCACCGTCGTCTTGCCCGATCCCGAGGCCCCGATCACTCCGAGCACCCGGCCGCGCTCGAGCCCGAACGACACATCGTCGACCGCGAGCACCCCGCCGTACTCCCGCGAGAGCCCCCGCGCCGCGAGCACGCCGCCCCTCGCACCGTGCGAGGTCGGCTGCGAACCGTGCGAGGTTCCGTCGTCCGTGCGAGCGTCGGAGCCTCGCACGGACGACGGAACCTCGCACCGAACCACAGCGGGCGCAGCCGCAGCCGAGCCGGCCGCCGCCGCATCCGCCGCACGCACCAGCGCCCGCGTCGCCGGGTGCACGGGCGCCGCGAAGACCTCGGCCACCGCCCCCTGCTCGACGATCCGCCCCTCGTGCACGACGGCGACCCGGTCGGCCCACCCCGCGACCAGCCCGAGGTCGTGCGTGATGACGAGCAGCCCGGCGCCTCGGGCCTGGGCCGCACGCAGCTGCTCCATCACGGTGACCGCGACCCCGGCGTCGAGCGCCGTCGTCGGCTCGTCGGCCACCAGGAGCGCGGGCGAGCCGACGGTGGCCGCGGCGATGAGGGCCCGCTGTCGCATCCCGCCCGACAACGTGCCGGCGAGCCGGCCGTCCGTCGTGATGTCCGGGTCGAGGCCCACCGCCTCGAGGGCATCGCGCACGGCGTCCACGCGCTCGGCCGCACCCATCTCGGTGTGCAGGCGGAGGGTGTCGGCGACCTCGCGGCCGACGGGACGCAGCGGGTCCAGCGCACCCAGGGCCTCCTGGCCGACGTAGCCGACCCGCGACCCGCGCACCCGGCGCCACCGTCGGTCGGACCAACCGCGGACGTCGAGTCCGTCGACGCCGAAGGTGTCGGCGTGCACGGCGGCGCCGGCCGCGGACAACCCGAGGACGGCGCGGGCGGTGACGGTCTTGCCGGAGCCGGAGGCACCGACCAGCGCGACGCACTCGCCGGCGTCGACGCGCAGGTCGACCCCGTGCACGATCCGCGTGCTGCCGATCGAGACGGTGAGTCCGCGGACGTCGAGGACGGCGCTCACCGGGCCGCTCCCGTCTGTCGGATCGCCCGGCCGAGCACCGTGACCGCCGTCGCGAGGACCACGATCGCGAGCCCCGGGAACGTGCTCATCCACGGCGCCGTCTGCAGGTAGGTGCGGCCGTCGGCCAGCATCGCGCCCCACTCCGGTGCCGGCGGTGGTGTGCCGACTCCGAGGTAGCTGAGCGCCGAGGCCCACACCACGGCCTGTCCGACCCCGAGCGTGGCGACGGCGACGACGGGCCACAGCGCGGTCGGCAGCACGTGGCGGGCGACGATCCGGGCTGGGGAGCGGCCGAGCAGCACCGCGGTCTCGACCACCTGGGAACCGCGCGCCGCCCGCACCAGCCCCCGGACGATACGGGCGTACCCGGGCGCGGTCGCGAACCCGACCGCGAGCACGGCCGGGACCGGGCCGGGGCCGGTCACGGCGATCACGACCAGGGCGACGAGCAGGAGCGGCAGGGCGAACGCGACCTCGGTGGCGCGCCCGATCACGGCGTCGAGCAGGCGACCGAGGCGACCGGCGCCAGCGCCCAGTCCCGCGACGACGCCGAGCAGGACCCCCGCTCCGCCGCCGATCAGGGTGGCGGCGACGCCGACGACGAGCGACGCGCGGGTGCCCGCGACCACCCGTGCCAGGACGTCGCGGCCGGACTCGTCGGTGCCGAACGGGTGGGCGCCGCTCGGGGCCTGCAGCGCATCGGCCGGGTGCACCGCGAGCGGGTCGCCCCCGCCGAGCAGGCCGGGCCAGGCCGCCGCCACCACGGCCACCAGGACGACCGCCCCCGCAGCGATGCCGCCGACGCCGAGCGTCCCCCCACGGACGCGCTCGGTGTCGACGGCGCTCTGGCGCCCGGATGATCCGGTCTGGAGGCCCGGGTCGGCGATCCCGCTCACCGCGCGCCCGCCCGTCGGCCGGGTCCACGGCCGTGCGCACGGCCTCGCCCGCGCCGGCCAGTCGCGGCACGCGGGTCGACGGCACGCTCGACGAGGTCGGCCACGGCGAGCACCACGACGTACGCCGCCGCGGAGACCAGGGCGATCCCGGCGACGAGCGGCATGTCCCGCTGGGTGACGGCGGTGACGAGGGCGCGGCCGATGCCGGGCAGCGCGAACACCGATTCGACGACGACGGCTCCGGAGACGAGCGAGCCGAAGGCCCAGGCGGACAGCGCGATCCCGGGCAGGGCGGCGTGCCGGAGCAGGTGCCGCCCGAAGAGCCCGAGCCGCGTCTCGCCCCGTCCCCGCGCGGCGAGCGCGAAAGCCGATCGCTGCGCATCGACGACACCGTCCCGCACGGTCTCGGCGAGGTACCCCGCCACCGGCACGGCCACGGTCAGCACCGGCAGGACCCACCCGCGAGCGGTGCCGTCGCTCACCGCGGGCACCCACCCGAGGGCGCTGGCGAACACGACGATGAGCACGCTGCCGAGCCAGAAGTGCGGCATGACGCTCGCGGTGACGCTGAGTGCGCTCGTCAAGCCCGCCGCGATCGGGCCCTGCTGGGTCGAGAACCAGGCCGCGACGACCGCCAGGACCCAGGCGACGGCGAGCCCCGTGACCGCCAGGGTCAGGGTCACGGGCAGCTGCTGTCCGAGCAGCGTCGCGACCGGGGTGCGGAACGCGTACGAGTCCCCGAGCTGCCCGGTCGCCAGGCGTCCGAGGAACACCGCGTACTGCACCAGGACCGGACGGTCGAGGCCGTACTCGTGGCGGACCTGGGCAACGGCCTCGGCGGAGGCCTGCGAGCCGGGGCCGCCGAGGATCGCGAGCGCGGGGTCACCCGGGATGAGCCCGATCGCGACGAAGACGATCGTCGCGACGGCCCAGAGCACACCGATGCCACCGAGGACGCGCCGCACCGCCCAGAGCGTCCAGCGCCCTGCGGCCGAGCCACGAGTCGTCCGCAGGCGGTCCACCGGGCGCGGGCCGGGCCTCCTGTCCGATCTGTCCGTCACCGCGTCAGCGGTCGATCCAGGCGGTGCCGAACCACGGCGTCGACACGGGGGTCGTCTCGATGCCGTGCACGGCCGAGCGCACCAGGAAGTGGTTCTGCTGGTCGTAGAGCGGCAGGACGGTGTCGCTCGCCAGGATCGCCTTCTGGGCCCGCTCGTACAGGTCGGCGCGCTCGTCGGCGTCCGACGTGCGGGCGGCCTGCTCGAGCAGCTCGTCGAGCGCGGGGTCGTCGAGCTGGGCGAGGTTGGCGAAGTAGCCGGACGGAGCCGGTTCGATGCTCGCACTGTCGTACAGGATGCGCAGGACGTCGGGGCCGACCTTCGTGTACGGGGCGCTGACCACGTCGTACTCGTTCGCAGCGAGGGCCGCGTACCAGCTGGACAGGTCGAGCTCGTCGAGCACCACCTTGAACCCGACGGCCTTCTCGGACGCCTGGATCTGCTGGAACAGGCTCCGCTCCGCAGGCACCGACTGGTTCGTCGAGACCGGGAACGTCACGGTGAGCTGCTGGCCGTCCTTCTCGCGGATGCCGTCCGACCCGACCTTCCACCCGGCGTCGTCGAGGAGCTGCTCCGCCTCGGCGGGGGAGTACTCGAACCGGCTCTTCTCCGAGTACGCCAGCGGCTCGGCGCTGGAGAGCACCGAGGAGGAGCGCTTCGCGGTGCCGAGGAACAGCGACTGCAGGCCGGGGTCGATCTCGGCGCCGGCGATGAAGGCCCGGCGCACGGCATCGTCGCGGAAGACGCCGTGCCCGGAGTTCAGCTCGAGGCGGTTCGAGGCGCCCGGGCGCGGGGCGTCGAGGTCACGGACGGCGCCCTTCGCCGAGGCGGCCTTGAGCTGATCCGGCTGGGCGTTGTCGATCACGTCGACCTGACCGGCCTGCAGTGCGGCGTAGCGCGAGGTCGAGTCGGGCAGGAACCGCCAGGTGATGCCCGACAGGCGCGGTGTCGTGTCCGAGCCGCCGAGCGGGGTGTAGTCGGCGTTCTTCGTCAGGGTGACGCGGTCGCCGTGCTTCCAGCCGGTGACCTCGAACGGGCCGGTGCCGACGGGGGACTCGCAGTTCGTGGCCTGCTTGCGCTCGAGCGCCTTCGGGGACTCCATGCCGACCCACGGCTGCGAGAAGGACTCGAGCAGGGCGCTGTCCGGACGGCTCAGGGTCAGGGTCACGGTGTGCTCGGCGGTGGCGGTGGCCTTCGTGATCGACTGCAGCGCCAGGTAGCCGGTGCTCGACGCGGTGGCCGGGTCCTGCACGTGCTCGATGTTCGCGACGACCGCAGCGGCGTCGAACGGGGTGCCGTCGGTGAAGGTGACGTCGTCGCGCAGGGTGAACGTCAGGGTCTTGCCGTCGTCGCTCGTCGTCCACTTCGTCGCGAGTTCCGGTGTGGGCTCGCCGTCCTCGAGCCCGACGAGCTCCTCGATGTACTGCGTCGCCAGGAGTGCCTGCGGGTAGTTGCCGCCGACGTGCGGGTCGAGGCAGGTCGGCTCGGCGTCACCGGAGGCGTAGGTGAGCGTGCCGCCCGCGACGGGGCTGCTGTTCCCCGTGCTCGAGTCGCCCCCGGCGCCGCTGCACGCTGCGAGGGTGAGGGCGATCACGGTGGCGCTGGCGACGGCGGCGACGGTTTTCTGTACTGAGTCCAAGATCATGGCTGGACGAGTCTAGCGGTTTACTGGGGGCCATGGACGAACCGATCCGCCGCGGTGGCCGCCCCCGACGTTCGAGCGCTCAGGTGCTCGCGGACGCGGCCGCCGAACTGTTCCTCGAGCAGGGGTACGGACGCACCACGATCGACCAGATCGCCGCCCGCGCCGGGGTCAGCCGCGGGACGTTCTTCAACTACTTCCCGGCGAAGGCCGACGTGATGTGGCTCGAGCTCGACGCCGCCGTGGCCGGGCTGCCGGGGTACCTGGCGGCCTCCACCGAACCGAGCGTCGTCCGGGCCGTCGAGCAGGCGCTCCTCGCCGCCGCCCGCGCGCACGATCCCGAGCGGGTGCCGTGGGCGGTCGCGCAGGCCGAGGTGATGGACATCGGCTCGGAGCTCGTCGCGGGGGTCGCTGTGCGGGTGACGGCGCAGCACGAGGCCGTCGCCGCCTTCGTCGCCGGGCGCACGGGGGAGCAGCCGCACTCGCTCTGGCCGCAGACGGTGTCCGGCGCGATGCTCGGGGCCGCCGCCGCCGCGTTCGGCGTGTGGGTCACCGACGGGGTCGGCCGCCGATCGCTCGTCGAGTACGTCGCGGCGGCGCTCACCCCGGTGGTCGCGGGCCTCGACGCCCGCTGACGCGCCGGCGTCCTCCGGTCGCGCCCGGGGCGGTGGGCGTGACCGACGGTCGGTCTGGAGGCCCGTGGCGGCCTGGCCCCGCGCCTCCCGTCCGCCGGTCGGTCGCGCTGGGAACACGCCGTCGGCTTGCCACGACGCCGCCTCGCAGCCGAGACGCCGCCGAATCCGGAGGCGCCTCGAGCGCACGGCGGCGTCAGGCGAACACGCCGGCGTCCTGCGAGACGCCCCCGCCGCCCGCTGACGATCACTCCGTCCGCAGGGTCCCCGCACCACCGGACGCCACGTCCGAGGCCGTCCCGTCCCGGACGACCTCGGGCACGTCGCCGTCGGTCGGCACCAGGGACTCGTCGCCCGGGTAGCTCAGGGTGAGGACGGCCTCCTCGATGTACGGGCTCTCCTCCAACGACTCCTCGACGTTCCGGAGCCGGATCGCGACGTGCTCCTCGGTCTCGTTGCCGGTCAGGTCGACCGCCGCGACGAGGTAGACCCGCGACGGCCCGACGAACTCCAGGTGCAGGTAGGTGACCCGCTCCACCTGCGGCCGGCCGAGCAGCTCGACGAGCACCGCGTTCTCGAGCTCCGGCGACGTGCTCTCGCCGAGCAGGAACCGGCGGTTGCGGTCGATCAGGACGATGGCGACCACGCCGAGCAGGACGCCGATCGCGATCGAGCCGAGCGCGTCGAAGACCGCCAGCCCGGTGACCTGGTGCAGGAACACCCCGAGGAACGCGACGACCAGGCCGATCAGTGCGGCGGCGTCCTCGGCGAACACCGCACGGAGGGTCGGGTTCGACGACTGCAGCACGTGCCGGAGGACCGGCACCTTCCGCTTCGTCGCGGCACCGTGCGCCTGGCGGTAGGCCTGCAGGAAACTCGTGCCCTCGAGGCAGAACGACACCCCGAGCACGATGTAGTTGAGCACGACGTCCTCGGCGGGGCCGGTGTCGCCGAACTCCGTGATGCCGTGGTAGATCGACACGATCGCACCGGCCGTGAACAGTCCGAAGGCCGCGAACATCGACCAGATGTAGGTCTCGCGCCCGTACCCGAGCGGGTGGGCGGTGTCGCGCTGCTTGCCGCCCCGACGTTCGGCGACGAGCAGGAAGATCTCGTTGCCGGTGTCCGCCCACGAGTGCGCGGCCTCGGCGACCATCGAGGCGGACCCCGACACGAGTGACGCGATGGTCTTCGCGATCGCGACGAGCAGGTTCGCCCCGAACGCGATGAGGACGGTGACGAGCGACTCGGGGCGTTCTTCTGCGGGCATCGTTCAAGCATGCTCCCGTCCGGTAAAGTCGTCTTCCAAGAGCGTCGATCCGGCCATCACCGGGGAGCTTCCGGAAGAACGCGGGCCGCAGCACGGGCCCGTCAGTAGAACCGGGCGGGTTCGGGACCGTCACCACCCCGACACAGAGCGGTCGCACAGCACACACTGGGCGGCAAACGAGGTGGTACCGCGGAGCACGCTCCGTCCTCGTGGAGATCGAGCGAACCCACAAGGAGTCCCGGTGCCGTACCCGCTGAACGCAGACGCCGATGGCGTCGTCCCCTCGCCGAGCTTCCCCGCCGTCGAGCAGGGCATCCTCGCCTTCTGGAAGCGCGACGACACGTTCCGAGCGTCGATCGACCAGCGCGAGGGCTGCCCGGAGTGGACCTTCTACGACGGCCCGCCCTTCGCCAACGGCCTGCCGCACTACGGTCACCTGCTGACCGGGTACGCCAAGGACGTCTTCCCGCGCTACCAGACCATGCGCGGCAAGCAGGTGCACCGCCGCTTCGGCTGGGACACCCACGGCCTGCCCGCCGAGCTCGAAGCGATGCGGCAGCTCGGCATCACCGAGAAGCACGAGATCGACGCCATGGGCATCGACGTCTTCAACGCCGCCGCCAAGAAGTCCGTGCTGCAGTACACCGACGAGTGGCAGGAGTACGTCACCCGCCAGGCGCGCTGGGTGGACTTCGAGGACGACTACAAGACCCTCGACGTCACGTTCATGGAGAGCGTGCTGTGGGCGTGGAAGCAGCTCTGGGACAAGGGCCTGGCGTACGAGGGCTTCCGGGTCCTGCCCTACTGCTGGAACGACCAGACGCCGCTGTCCAACCACGAGCTGCGCATGGACGACGACGTCTACAAGATGCGCCAGGACCAGTCCGTCACGGTTGCGTTCCCGCTGCACGGCGACCGCGCTGCGGCGCTCGACCTGACCGGTGTGCGGGCGCTCGCCTGGACGACGACCCCCTGGACCCTGCCGACGAACGCCGCCCTCGCGGTCGGTCCGGAGATCGCGTACGCGGTCGTCCCGGCAGGGCCTGGAGGCGCGGCTGACGGTGCCGACGCCGGGTCCGTCTCCTACCTGCTCGCGTCCGACACCGTGGCCGCGCACGCGAAGGAGCTCGGCTACGCCTCGGGTGACGAGGCGCTCGCCGCCGTCGCTCGCACGCTGACGGGCGCCGAGCTCGACGGCGTCGAGTACGAGCGCCTGTTCGACTTCCTGGCCGACGCCGAGGGCTACGAGCACGCCTGGCGCATCCTGGTCGCCGAGTACGTCGAGACCGGTGAGGGCACCGGCATCGTGCACCAGGCCCCGGCCTACGGCGCAGACGACCAGGAGGTCTGCGCCGCCGCCGGCATCCCCGTCGTGCTGTCCCTCGACGAGGGCGGCGTCTTCACGTCGCAGTTCGGCGAGGTCGCCGGCATGCTCTGGTCGGACGCGAACAAGCCGCTGACCAAGGCCGTCCGCGACGCCGGTCGACTGCTCCGCCAGGCGTCGTACGAGCACAGCTACCCGCACTGCTGGCGGTGCCGGAAGCCCCTCATCTACAAGGCCGTCTCGTCGTGGTTCGTCCGCGTGACCGAGCTCCGCGACCGCATGGGCCAGCTCAACCAGGACATCAACTGGGTGCCGGACAACGTCAAGGACGGTCAGTTCGGCAAGTGGGTCGGCAACGCCATCGACTGGTCGGTCTCCCGCAACCGCTACTTCGGCACGCCGATCCCGGTGTGGCAGTCCGACGACCCCGAGTACCCGCGCACCGACGTGTACGGCTCGCTCGCCGACATCGAGCGCGACTTCGGTCGCCTGCCGGTGAACGCCGAGGGCGAAGTGGACCTGCACCGCCCGTTCATCGACGACCTGACGCGGCCGAACCCCGACGACCCCACGGGCGGGTCGACGATGCGCCGGATCACCGACGTGTTCGACGTGTGGTTCGACTCCGGGTCGATGCCGTACGCCCAGGTGCACTACCCGTTCGAGAACCGGGAGTGGTTCGAGTCGCACAGCCCGGCCGACTTCATCGTGGAGTACATCGGGCAGACCCGCGGCTGGTTCTACGTCATGCACGTGCTCTCCACCGCCCTGTTCGACCGGCCGGCGTTCCAGAACGTCATCAGCCACGGCATCGTCCTCGGCTCCGACGGCCAGAAGATGTCGAAGTCGCTCCGGAACTACCCGGACGTCTCCGAGGTCTTCGACCGTGACGGCGCCGACGCCATGCGCTGGTTCCTGATGTCCTCGTCCGTGATCCGCGGCGGCAACCTCGTCGTCACCGAAGAGGGGATCCGCCAGGGCGTCCGCGAGTTCATGCTGCCGCTGTGGTCGACGTACTACTTCTTCACCCTGTACGCGAACGCCTCGGGGCCGGAGGGCTACCGGGCCGAGCGCCGGACCGACTCGACCGACGTGCTCGACCGGTACCTGCTCGCGAAGACCCGGGTGCTCGTCACCGACGTCCGGACGCACCTCGACGCGCTCGACACCCCGCTCGCGGCCCAGGCCGTCCGTGACTTCGCCGACGTGCTGACGAACTGGTACGTCCGCCGCTCGCGCGACAAGTTCTGGACCGGTGCCGACGCGGACGCCGGTGCCGAGACCCGTGCGGCGTTCGACACGCTGTACACCGTGCTCGAGACCCTGACCCGGGTCGCCGCACCGCTCGCGCCGCTCGTCACGGAGGAGATCTGGAAGGGCCTGACCGGTGGGCGGAGCGTCCACCTGACGGGCTTCCCGGACCCCGACGAGTTCCCCGCCGACGACGCCCTCGTCGACGCGATGGACCGCGTGCGGGACGTCGCCTCGAAGGGGCTCGCCCTCCGCAAGGCCACCGGCAAGCGCGTCCGACTGCCCCTCGCCACGCTGACCCTGGTCGTGCCGGACCCGGCGGCGGTCGAACCGTTCGCCGACATCCTGCGCGACGAGCTCAACGTGAAGCGGGTCGTGCTCGAGGAGCAGGCCGAGGAGTCGCTGGCGCAGTACGGCATCGAGCGGAAGCTCACCGTGAACGCCCGCGTCGCCGGGCCCCGCATCGGCAAGCAGGTGCAGCAGGTGATCCCGGCCGCCAAGCGGGGCGACTGGACCGCGACCGACACCGGCGTGACCGTCGGTGGCGTCGACCTGATCGAGGGGGAGTACTCGCTCGACCTCACCGTGGCCGACCCCTCGGTGGCGGTGGCGTTCCTCGACGGGGGCGGCTTCGTGGTCCTCGACACCGTGACCACGCCCGACCTCGAGGCCGAGGGGCTCGCCCGCGACGTTGTCCGCGCCGTCCAGCAGGCCCGCCGCGACGCGGACCTCGACGTCAGCGACCGCATCGCCCTGACCCTCCGGGTGGAGGACACGGCCGACGGCGCGGTCCGCGCACACCAGGAGCTCATCGCGGGGGAGACCCTGGCGACGAGCGTCGAGATCGTGCCCCTCGGGGCGGACGACACCACCACCGACGTCGGTGACGGTGCGAAGGTATCCGTGGAGGTAGCACGCGCATGAGTGACGACGACCAGTACGACGACCACGAGGCGAACGAGGAGTTCGTCGGACACGACGACCTGGACGGGCGCGACGAGGACGGCATCCGGATCCCGGTCGGCCCCTCCGGCGACGGTCCCGCCGACGCCCTGCCCTACGGCGGCGACGACGACGAGGTCCGCCGCGTCGAGGCCGCCCTGTACGCCCGCATCGGCGAACAGGCACCCGAGCGCCGGTTGACCGCCACGCGCCGCGCCGTCGAACTGCTCGGCGACCCGCACCTGGCGTACCCGGTGATCCACGTCACGGGCACGAACGGCAAGACATCGACCGCGCGCATCATCGAGAGCATCGTCCGCGCACACGGCCTGCGCACCGGACTGATGACGAGTCCGCACCTGGTGTCCATCCGCGAGCGCATCGTCGTCGACGGCCAGCCGATCGCGGCCGACCGGTTCGTCGAGAACTGGGACGACATCGCCCCGGTGCTCGAGATCACCGACCGCGAGCTCGCCGACAGGGGCGAACCCCCGCTGACCTTCTTCGAGGCGCTCACCGTCCTCGCCCTGGCGTGCTTCGCCGAGGCGCCGGTCGACGTCGCCGTGATCGAGGTCGGCATGGGCGGCGAGTGGGACTCCACCAACGTCGTGCAGAGCCAGGTGTCGGTGTTCACGCCGATCGCCATCGACCACGCGAAGCAACTCGGTGCCACGGTGGCCGAGATCGCCCGCACCAAGTCCGGCATCGTCAAGCCGTCGTCCGCCGTCGTGTCGAGCCAGCAGGTCCCCGAGGCCCTCGCCGAACTCGAGCGCGCTGCCGAGCTCACCGAGTCCACCCTGGCCGTCGAGGGCTCCGGGTTCAGCGTCGTCGACGTCACCCCGGCGGTGGGCGGCCAGCTCATCACCGTGCAGGGCATCGCCGGCCGCTACGACGACCTGTTCCTGCCGCTGTTCGGCCGGTACCAGGCCGACAACGCCGCCGTCGCGATCGCCGCGGTCGAGTCGTTCCTCGGCCGTGGGGCGCAGGCCCTCGACGAGGACGTCCTGTCCGAGGGCATCGCCGGCACCACGAGTCCCGGCCGCCTGCAGCCGATCGCCCAGGACCCCACCGTCGTGGTCGACGCCGCGCACAACCCGCACGGCGCGAAGGCCCTGGCCGCGGCACTGCCGGTCGCGTTCCCGTCCGAGCACGTCGTCGGTGTCGTCGGGATCCTCGCCGACAAGGACGCCCGCGGGTTCGTCCGTGCGCTCAAGGACACCGTCGCGACGTTCGTCGTCACGCAGCCCCCGGGGGACCGTGCGCTCGACGCGGACGAGTTCGCCCGGGTCGTCGTCGACGAGGTCGGTGTGGACCGGGTCGTCGTCGAGCCGTCGCTGGCGTCCGCCCTGCAGGAGGCGCGCTCGCTGGCGGACGAGGCCGATGCCGACGACGCCCTCGTGCTCGTTGCGGGCTCCATCGTGATGGTGGGCGCGGTCATGGACCTGGTGCACCGCGAAGGCGGGGCGAAGTGACGGACGCTCCCGGGGCCTCCCGGCCGGGGCGCGCACCCCGAACCCGGAAGCCTCGACGCGAACGCGGGGCGCAGGAGAGCCTGCTGTCGATCGCCCTCGTCCTCGAGGCGATCATGTTCTTCTTCCCGATGCTCGTCGTGTTCGGCAAGGG
This sequence comes from Curtobacterium sp. VKM Ac-1376, assembly GCF_015351025.1. Lineage (GTDB taxonomy): Bacteria > Actinomycetota > Actinomycetes > Actinomycetales > Microbacteriaceae > Curtobacterium. Next base: position 85,856 of record NZ_JADKRV010000006.1, read on the forward strand.
CACGCTCCCGCCCGCTGCGGCCTTCGGCGGCGGCATCGGCGCGATCATCGTCCTCGCAGTGGCCTCACGCCTGACGGGCAACCGGGCCGGTGTATGGTTCGGTTGGCTGCTGCAGGCGGCCATCCTCGCCACCGGGTTCATCGAACCGTTCATGTTCGCGGTCGCCGTGGTGTTCCTGGCGCTGTGGGTCTTCTGCTTCGTCAAGGGCGGTCAGCTCGACCGCCAGAATGCCGCGCGCCGAGCGGCCATGGGCGAGGACTGACCATCCCCCTTTCGACCCTGCGAACACACTAGGAGTACTGCGTGTCCGACCTCGAAGAGACCCTTGTCCTCGTCAAGCCCGACGGCGTCGCCCGCCAGCTCACCGGTGAGATCCTCCGCCGGATCGAGGCCAAGGGCTACGAGATCGTCGACCTGAAGATGCTCACCGCGCCGCGCGACCTGCTGGACGCGCACTACGAGGAGCACCAGGGCAAGCCGTTCTTCGAGCCCCTCGTCGAGTTCATGCAGTCCGGCCCGGTCGTCGCCGTGCGCGTCGCCGGCAACGGCGTCATCGCCGGGTTCCGCTCGCTCGCCGGCACGACCGACCCGACCTCGGCCGCGCCCGGCACCATCCGTGGTGACCTCGGTCGCGACTGGGGCCTCAGGGTGCAGCAGAACCTGGTGCACGGTTCGGACAGCGCCGAGTCGTCGGCCCGTGAGCTCGCGCTCTGGTTCGCCTGAGCAGCGGGGACGACGTGACGAACAACGACCGACCCACCAAGAACGAGCGACGCCAGCACGCCCGAGAGGTCGCACGGCAGCGCGCCGACGCCGAGAAGCGCCGCAAGCGCCGCAACAGGTGGTTCCTGCAGGGCGGCATCGGCCTGGGCATCGTGGCGATCGCCGCGATCATCACCATCGTCGTGGTGAACGTGAACAACGCACCCGCCGTCTCCGCGGCCGGCCCGAAGAACATGGCCACCGGCGCGATCCAGTTCACCGGCGAGGACGGCGAGGTCACCCCGGTGACCACGAAGGCCGTCCCTGCGAAGGGCACGCCGTCCGCGGTCCCGACGGCGAACGCCGACGGCGCCGTCACGGTCACCGAGTACGTCGATTGGGCCTGCCCGGTCTGCAAGCAGTTCGAGGCCGCCTACGCCGACCAGATCCTCGACAAGGTGAAGTCGGGCGACGCGACGCTCGCGATCCAGCCGGTGTCGATCCTCGACCGCAGTTACGCCGGCTCCCGGTACGCCAGCCGTGCCGCGAACGCCGCCATGTGCGTGGCGAACTACGCGCCGGACAAGTTCCTCGACGTGCAGACCCAGTTCTTCGAGAACCAGCCGGCCGAGGGCACGAAGGGCCTGACCAACGCCGAGATCGCGAAGCTCGTCAAGGCGGGTGGCGCGACCGGTTCGGACCTGTCCCAGTGCCTGTCGACCGAGCAGTTCAAGGGCTGGGTGACCAAGTCGACCAGCGCCGTCACCTCGGACGAGGCGCTCGCAGGGACCCAGGGGTTCGGCACGCCGACGGTGGTCGTCGACGGCAAGCGCCTGGACGACCTCAGCACGGTCATCACCGCGATCGACGCGGCGGCGAAGTAGCGCCACCCGCACGAACGAGGCCCCCGCTTCCATCCGGAAGCGGGGGCCTTCGCTCGTGTCGGAAGCCTGCGGGTCAGGCGGCGCCGCCGTTCTGCTCGACGAAGGACGCGAAGGCGTCGGTGTCGGTCAGCGAGCCGCTGTACTGCTTGCCGTTCACGATCACGGTCGGGGTGCTGGTCACCGCGTCGAGCGACGAGTTCGGGATCGGGTCGTTCAGCACCCGGTTCGTGGCGTCGGCGACCCACCCGGCGAAGTCCTGCCCGGCGATGCACGAGGCGACCTTGCCGTTCGTCGCGCCGGCGTCCTTCGCCAAGGACGCCAACTCGTCGTTCGTCAGCCCCCTGGTGCTCTCGGACGGCTGGTGCTCGTAGAGCGACGTGTTGTACGCCAGGAACGCGTCGGGGTCGTAGTTCGCCACGCACGCCGCAGCGGCCGCGGCCCGGGTGGAGTACTCCGACCCGAGGGACACCCGGTCGAGCAGGTTGAACGGGTGGAGCTCGAGCGTCGCCGAGCCGTCCTGCACCCACTGCTCGATCTGGTCCATCTGCGCGGTCTCGAACTGGTTGCAGTAGGGGCACATGTAGTCCGAGTACACGGTGATGTTCGCCACCGAGTCGTCCTGCTTCGTCGCCGTCGGGGTGCCTCCGTCCGGCGTCGCCGTCGTCTCCACGGGGATCACCTGCCCGTCCGACCCGGTGAACAGGATGCCGTCACTCGCCATGTTCTTCGGTCCGGGGCCGTCGGGCTGCACCGAGTTCGCGATCACCACGACGACGATCGCGATCACCGCGAGGCCACCGATGATGATCCCGCTGATGCCCAGCGTCCTGTTGCGGCGACGTCGCGCCTGCTCCTTCGCCCGGGCTTCGCGCGCGCGTTCCCGCGCGGCGTCACGACGGACCCTCTTGCTCTCGTTCTCGCTCATCGAATCCGAGCGTAGGGGCTGCGCGGGCGACGGTCGGCTGTCGGTGCTGGGAACCACCCAGGAATTCGATGACACGTCATCGTCGAGTCACTGCCGGGGCATCGACAACGTCCAGCGACGGATCAGAAGGCCGTCAGGATCGTTGGGAACTTGATGATGATCGTCACGATGATGAACAGGTAGTTCGCCAGCGGGAACGCCCAGCAGAAGGGTAGGAGCGTCCGTCCGACACGCTGCATGCGGGCACCGAACCGGCCCTGTGCAGTGTTCCAGATCGTGAACACCCAGAACATCGGGATCGTCATCGACCAGACGAGCATGCACCACGGGCAGAGCGCTCCGATGAACCAGACGGTCTGCGTGAAGAGCCACGTCACGAACACCCACGCCAGGAACACGCCGGCGTTGAAGGCGATCCAGAACCATCGCGAACCGTTCCGGAAGCCCGCGAGCATCATCACTGCGACCGCGATCGGCGCGACGAAGCCCATCACTCCGAGCAGCGGGTTCGGGAAGGCGAACAGGTGCCCCTGCCAGCTCGCCATCACGTCCGAGCAGCTGATGAACGGGTTGACGTCGCATGACAGCACGGTGTCCGGATCGGCGTACTTCTTGAACTCGTCGAGGACCAGGGAGAAGGACCCGTACAGGCCGACGATCCCGGTGATCAGGAGGAAGACGGCCATCGCGACAGGACGACGGGGGGCAGGCGCTGACGTGCTCACGGCGTCATCATCCCATGCGGGTTCCGGTCCTTTCCGAGTGCGGCATGCGATAATGCCTGGAGGTCGTGCGGCCAACCGCACACCGAAGAGAGCTTTCCGAGCAACGTCCCACGGGGCAGTGCCCGGACGATCAGGTGCGGTGAGAGTGCACTGTGGTCGGGACAGCGTCACTCCGACGCCCGAGCCGAGCCGGGCCGGGTGCCCGGAACGGAACGGGTGCGGACGCAACGAGAAGTTGACGCAGACCGATCACGAGACAGCGAGCGCGGGGGCGTCGACGCCGCCCGCCACAACTACAGAATTCCCGCCGCCCGAGAGGGTGCGAGTGGGGCCGAGGAGTGCGCCAGTTCATGGTGGAGCAGAACAACGACAACACGACCAACGACGAGAACGCGCCGAAGCGCCGGAGCCGCCTGTTCGGCGGTCGCCGCGCCCGGTCGTCCGGCCAGGAGGCCCGCGGTGACGCCGTGCAGGCACCGCACGTCGACGAGACCCTCGCGCTGACGGGCCGCGCGGACGCTCGTCCCGCGGCCGGCGCCGGGTCTCCCGACTCGCCGGATTCTCCCGACTCGCCGGATTCACCGGTGTCACCGGTCGGCTCGACCGACACTGCGGTGACCGGCACCGGCACCGGTGCGGTCTCCGTCGCGGTCGAGGCCGTCGCCGACCGCGGCGCCGAGCCGCACGACGTGAGCACGCTGACCGGCGACCTGCCGGTCGTCCTGGGTGACCAGGCCACGGGCGTGACCGACGGGGTGGAACCGAGCCGGGCCTCCCGTCCGGCCGAGGCCGAGCCGACGACCCGGGCGAGCACACCCGCTGCGGCCGCCGACGAGCCGTTCGTGCCGAAGGCGACGAGCACGCTCAGCCTGATCTTCCACGCGCCGGTGCTGCCCGAGCTGCCGCAGCGCGCCCCCCGGTACGACCGTGACCGTGACCGCGACCGCGATGATGACGACCGCTACGAGCGCGAGGACCGCTTCGACCGCGACCGCGACCGCGACCGTGACGACCGCGACCGTGACGACCGCGACGAGCAGGCCGGCTCCCGCCGTCGCTCGCGTCGTCGTGGTTCGAGCGCCGAGCGCGAGGCCCGCGAGCCGCGCGACCACCAGGAGCCGCGCCGCCGCGAGCCGGAACTCATCACCGAGCCGCAGCGCATCAAGGGCTCGACCCGTCTCGAGGCGAAGAAGCAGCGACGCCGCGACGGCCGCGACGCCGGACGCCGCCGGCAGGTCGTGAGCGAGGACGAGTTCCTCGCCCGCCGCGAGAGCGTCGACCGCCAGATGATCGTCCGCTCCAGCTCGTCGACGATCGAGATCGGCGTGCTCGAGGACGGCATCCTCGCCGAGCACTACATCACCAAGTCCGAGAACGTCTCGCTCATCGGCAACGTCTACCTCGGCAAGGTGCAGAACGTCCTGCCCTCGATGGAGGCAGCGTTCGTCGACATCGGTCGTGGCCGCAACGCCGTGCTGTACGCCGGCGAAGTCGACTGGAACTCCGTCGAGACCGGCAACCACGGTCGGCGCATCGAAGCCGCGCTCAAGCCGGGCGACAAGGTCCTCGTGCAGGTCACGAAGGACCCGGTCGGCCACAAGGGCGCCCGTCTCACCAGCCAGATCTCGCTGCCCGGTCGCTACCTGGTCTACGTGCCGAACGGTTCGATGAACGGGATCTCGCGCAAGCTGCCGGACACCGAGCGCGCGCGCCTGAAGAAGATCCTGAAGGAGGTCCTGCCGGAGCACGCGGGCGTGATCGTGCGCACCGCTGCCGAGGGAGCGACCGAGGAGCAGCTCACCCGCGACGTGCAGCGCCTGACCAGCCAGTGGGAGGCCATCCAGAAGAAGGTCGCCGGTGGCCAGGCCCCGGTGATGCTGCACTCGGAGCCCGATCTGCTCGTCAAGATCGTCCGTGACGTCTTCAACGAGGACTTCACGAAGCTCATCATCGACGGCGAGGCCGCCGGCGGCACCATCGACGAGTACCTGTCAGCCGTGGCGCCCGACCTGAAGGACCGCGTCGTGCGGTACGAGGGCCCGGACTCCTTCGAGGAGTACCGCCTGAACGAGCAGATCGACAAGGCGCTCGACCGCAAGGTCTGGCTGCCCTCCGGTGGCTCGCTCGTCATCGACCGCACCGAGGCCATGACGGTCGTCGACGTGAACACCGGCAAGTTCGTCGGCTCCGGGGGCAACCTGGAAGAGACGGTCACGAAGAACAACCTCGAGGCCGCCGAGGAACTCGTCCGCCAGCTCCGCCTGCGCGACATCGGCGGCATCATCGTCGTCGACTTCATCGACATGGTGCTCGAGGAGAACCGCGACCTCGTGCTCCGCCGCCTGGTCGAGTGCCTGAGCCGCGACCGCACGAAGCACCAGGTCGCGGAGATCACCTCGCTCGGCCTGGTGCAGATGACCCGCAAGAAGATCGGTGTCGGCCTGCGCGAGTCGCTCGACGAGGTCAACGCCAAGGTCAACGACAACAACGCCGACCCGGGCCCGAGCAAGGGGCGTCGCAAGGGTCGTGGCGGGAACGGCAACGAGAACGGCCGGTCCGGCGGCAACGGCAACGGCAGCGGGAACTCCGGTTCGGCGGCGTCGTCGAACGGGGCCTCGAGCCAGGCGCACCAGATCACCGACGACGTGAAGCACGCGCTGTCGCGGATCGCCGCGTCGACCATCCCGCACGACGAGCAGGACGGCGTCGGTTCGGCCGTTGCGCCGACCTCGGCGGAGGCACCGACCTCGGCCGACGCGTCGACCGGTACGGACACCAGCGGTGGCGAGCAGTCCACCGGCTCGAAGCGCCGTCGTCGCGGCCGTGGCGGACGCGGTGGGGAGCAGCAGACCGCTGCCGTCGCCGAGACCGTCGAGGCACCGGAGACCGCTCACGGGTCCGGAGGGGGCATCGAGCCGACGGGCACCGCGTCGAAGGGCGCCGCGCCCGGGGCGGTCGCGTCGAAGACCGCCGCCGAGCCGAAGCGCGCCGCGGAGCCCGAGGCCGCCACGGAGCCGAAGGCCGCCAAGGCCCCCGCCCGTCGCCGGGTGAGCTCGAGCGCCCCCGTGACCCCGACCGAGAACTCGGTCGCGATCCTGGACATCCCGATCGCCGCCGCACCCAAGCGTGAGCCGCGCACGGTCGCACCGGACGCCGAGTCCCTGCTGGACTCGGTGCTCCAGGCGCTGCCCGAGCCGAAGCAGCCGGGGCAGGGGCGTTCACGCTCCCGCCGGGTCTCGTCGCCGAGCATCAGCGCTCCGGCGACGGCGACCCCGTCGGGGGAGTCGAAGGACGAATCCGACGGTCCTGACGGCTCCGTGATCCTGGGGAACTGACGGTGTCGAACCCGGGCGACCCGCAGCAGCAGCGCGGGTACTACGGTGCGGGCTGGTCACAGCCCGCACCGCCCGGCCCGGGGGCGCAGCCGAGTGGCGGTCAGCCACCACAGGCCGGCCCCGTACCACCCCACGGACGCCAGCCGGGTGCCGGTGCGCCCTACGCCCCACCGCGTCCGCCCCGCACCCCGGCCGACCCGCGTCGAGCCTTCGCGCCCGGTGCGTCGGTGACGAACACGGCAGGTGCGCTGATCGCCGTGGTCGCCCTGGTGCTCGTCGAGTTCGTGTCCGGGCTGTTCGGTCTGCTCGGCACCTCGCTGGTCGTCAACCCGTTCTCGCACTACGGCTCCGCTCCGAGCCTGCTCGGGGGCTTCACGACAGGCGTCTTCGCGGCACCGTTCCCCTTCTACGCCGGCGCCTTCCTCGCCCTGGCCTTCCTGACACCGATCGACCGGCGCAGTCCGCTGCCGAAGCTCCTGCTCCGCGCCGTCCTCGCCGGAGCGGCCGGCACCGTCGCCCTGGCCCTCGTCGGGGTCTTCACGGGTTCGTTCGCCGCGACGAGCTCCGGCGGCTCACGGCTCGTCATCGACGTCCTCACCAGGCCGCTGCAGAACGGCGTGCCGTTCACGGTCATGCTCCTGGCGACCGCCACCGCCGCCTGGCTCTGGCTGGGGCGCCCCCGCCGTGCCCGTGGTGGCACGCCGGCGTCCGGCCTGCCCGGGACCGTCCGGCCGGCCGACGCCGTCCCGCCGGCGACCGTGCACCCCTCGCAGCAGCCGCAGCAGCAGCCTCCGGCGCCGTACGGCCAGGGGCTCGTCCGGCCGGACCCCCGTGGTCAGTACGGCGGTCAGTACGGTGCACAGCCGCCGACGGGCCAGCAGCAACCCCCGGTCAACCCCTGGGGCCCTCCCGCGCCCCGCTGAGCCCGACGCGTGTGCCTCGCACCGTGCGAGGCCCCGCCGCGTGCCCGAGACCCCGTGCGAGGTTCCGTACGCCGTGCGACCGCCTCCGCGTCGCACCGAGCGCGGAACCTCGCACCGTTCGCGTCGCTCTGCGAGCCGGCCCCGCACCGTGCGAGGTGCCTGGCGGGGCGGACCCGCGCCGGGCCTCCAGGCCGCCTGACGCGCCGTCAGCGCGCGCGCTTGTCCCGCTGTGCCACGCGCAGGCCGCTGCGGATGAGCCGCAGCACGAGCTCGCGACCGGTCACCGCGGAGGCACCGGCAGCCACCAGTTCGTCGTACCGCGAGAGCGGGACGTCGTAGTGGTCGTGGTCGAACGCGCGGCGTGGAACCCCGGCCCGTGCAGCGAACGCGTGCAGCTCCGCGTAGGATTCATCACTGACGAGGTGCGACCACAGTGTGTCGTGGGCGGGCCACGTCGGTGGGTCGATCAACACGGTCACCGGGCAATCGTACGTGTGTCGCCGTTTGACCGAACCCAGGTGGATCGAGTATTCTCGGTCCCTGGTGCCAGCGGGCCGTTCTGCCTGCGTCGCCGATCGGGCCCGGCCTCCGGGAGCCGCTCGTGCAGAAGTGGGCACCCGAGACTTCCCTCAAGCAGAGTTACGTAAGGATTTCCACGTGGTTTACGCAGTAGTGCGCGCCGGCGGCCGTCAGGAGAAGGTCGAGGTCGGCACCATCCTGACCATCGACCGTGCCAAGGCGGACGACAAGGGCAACATCGACCTCGCCCCCGTGCTCCTCGTGGACGGTGACAAGATCACGTCGGCGGCTTCCGAGCTCGCGAACGTGACGGTCACCGCCGAGGTGCTCGACGACCTCCGTGGTCCCAAGGTCATCATCCAGAAGTTCAAGAACAAGACCGGGTACAAGAAGCGCCAGGGTTTCCGCGCTGAGCTGACCCGCGTCAAGATCACCAAGATCGCGTAAGGGAGTCAGCTCATGGCACACAAGAAGGGTGCGAGTTCCACTCGCAACGGTCGTGACTCGAACGCACAGCGCCTCGGCGTGAAGCGTTTCGGTGGCGAGGTCGTCAACGCTGGCGAGATCATCGTCCGCCAGCGCGGAACCCACTTCCACCCGGGCGCCAACGTCGGCCGCGGTGGCGACGACACGCTGTTCGCCCTCTCGGCCGGTTCGGTCGAGTTCGGCACCAAGGGTGGCCGCAAGGTCATCAACATCGTCAACGCGTAGTCGTTCGATCGACTGCAGCGGGAGGGGCGGGCCGAGTGCCTGCCCCTCCTTCGCTTTTCCCGCCGACGTTCCCGTCGGCACAACGAAATTCCAGGAGTGGACCCATGGCGACATTCGTCGACCGCGTGACCCTGCACCTCAGCGCGGGGCACGGCGGCAACGGCTGCGTGTCGGTCCGCCGTGAGAAGTTCAAGCCCCTCGCGGGGCCCGACGGCGGCAACGGCGGTGACGGCGGCGACATCGTGCTCGTGGCCGATCCGCAGGTGACGACGCTGCTCGGCTACCACCGCTCGCCGCACCGTTCGTCCAAGAACGGGCAGCCCGGCATGGGCGACCACCGCAGCGGCGTCAGCGGCGAGGAGCTCGAGCTCCCGATGCCGGTCGGCACCGTCGTGTACGACGAGTCCGGCGAGGTCATCGCCGACCTGACCGAACCCGGCATGCGCGTCATCGTCGCCCCGGGCGGGCAGGGTGGCCTCGGCAACGCGGCGCTCTCCACCACGAAGCGCAAGGCCCCCGGCTTCGCGCTCCTCGGAACCGAGGGCTGGGCCGGTGACATCAGCCTCGAGCTGAAGACCATCGCCGACGTCGCCCTGGTCGGGTTCCCGAGCGCGGGCAAGTCCTCGCTCATCGCGGCGATCTCCGCCGCCAAGCCGAAGATCGCGGACTACCCGTTCACGACGCTCACCCCGAACCTCGGTGTCGTCGAGTCCGGCGACACCCGCTTCACCGTCGCTGACGTCCCCGGCCTGATCGAGGGCGCGTCCGAGGGCAAGGGCCTCGGCCTCGAGTTCCTGCGCCACGTCGAGCGCTGTGAGGCGCTCCTGCACGTCATCGACTGCGCCACGCTCGATCCGGGCCGCGACCCGATCAGCGACCTCGACGTCATCCTCGGTGAACTCGAGCGCTACCCGGTCCCCGAGGGTCAGGTGCCGCTGCTCGAGCGCCCGCAACTCATCGCCCTCAACAAGGTCGACGTGCCCGAGGCGCAGGAGCTCGCCGACTTCGTGACTGCCGAGCTCGAGGGCCGCGGCTACCGCGTCTTCCCGATCTCGACCGCGTCCCGCAAGGGCCTGCGCGAGCTGACGTTCGCGATGGCAGACGTCGTCGAGCAGGCACGCGCCTCCCGTGCGGCCGAGCCGGTGCCGGAGCGCATCGTCCTGCGCCCCCGTTCGGTCAACGAGAAGCCCTTCACCGTGCGCGCCGAGGGCGGCGAGGAACACCGCTTCTACCGCGTCCGCGGTGCCAAGCCGGAGCGCTGGGTCCAGCAGACCGACTTCACCAACGAAGAGGCGATCGGCTACCTGGCCGACCGGCTCGCGAAGCTCGGCGTCGAGGACGGCCTGTTCAAGGCCGGAGCCGTCGCCGGGTCCACCGTCGTCATCGGCGGCGACGGCGGCATGGTGTTCGACTGGGAGCCGACCCTCACCTCGACCGCGGAGCTCATCACGAGCGCCCGCGGGACCGACGCGCGCATCGGCGCGACCTCGCGGCCGACCCGCAACGAGCGCCGCGAGGAGTACTTCGAGCGGATGGACGGCAAGGCTGCCGCCCGTGCCGAGCTGGAGCAGGAGCGCGTCTCCGGCCTCTGGGCGGACGACGACGTCGTGACCAGCGACCAGCTCGAGACCGGCGACCAGAAGGACTGACCGCGGCATGACCGACACGACCGCCCGCACCGACCTCGGACCCGTCACCCGGCGCGAGGACATCCCGCGTGCGCGGCGGATCGTGGTCAAGGTCGGGTCGTCGTCGGTCAGTGGTGACGCAGCCGGCCAGATCGGCCCTCTCGTCGACGCCCTGGCGGCCGCGTACGGTCGGGGCACCGAGGTCGTCCTGGTGTCCTCCGGCGCGATCGCGACCGGATTCCCGTTCCTCGGACTCGAGGGACGACCGGACGACCTCGCCACCCAGCAGGCAGCGGCGGCCACCGGGCAGAACGTCCTGATGTTCCGTTACCAGAAGGAACTCGACCGCCACGGAGTCGTCGCCGCGCAGATCCTGCTCACCGCAGGTGACCTGCAGAACCCGACGCACCGGGTGAACGCGCAGCGGGCCATCGACCGGCTGCTCGCCCTGCGGGTGCTGCCGATCGTCAACGAGAACGACACCGTCGCCACGCACGAGATCCGCTTCGGCGACAACGACCGACTCGCCGCCCTCGTGGCGCGGCTGCTCGGAGCCGACGCCCTCGTGCTGCTCTCCGATGTCGAGGCGCTCTACACGGCGCCCCCGGAGCAGCCCGGAGCGACCCGCATCGACGAGGTCCCGTTCGGCGACGAGCTCGCCGGCGTCACCTTCGGCTCCATCGGCAAGGCCGGCGTCGGCACCGGGGGAGCGGGGACGAAGGTCGCCGCCGCGCGGCTCGCGGCCGAGGCCGGCACCGCGGTGCTCGTGACCGCCACGGCGCTCGTCGACCGCGCGCTCGCGGGGGAGCACCTCGGCACCTGGTTCCACGCCGCGCCGCGTCCCTGACACGGGTCGCGGCCGAGCCGTCGGCGGGCCCAATCGGTCACGACTCCCCGTCGGGACGACGTCGAGTGGTCGGGAGTCGCCGGCGCGGGTGGCGCGCAGCGACGATCTGCGACCAGTTGGCGGGCGGGGCACGACGTGTCGCGACCGGTCGGTCGGCGCAGTGTGCACGAGCCTGGAGGCACGGCGTGCGTCCGTCACGCCCGTCACGAACCGAGGGGCGCGCCTAGGATCGGAGCATGTCGCTGCCCGCGCCCGCCCCGACCCTGACCGACAAGCTCGTCGCCGCCCGTGCCGCGTCGTCGGCCCTCGCCACCGCGACGACTGGGGTCAAGGACGCCGCGCTCGTTGCCATCGCGTCGGCGGTCCGCGCGGCGACGGACGAGATCGTCGCCGCGAACCACGGTGATCTGGTGGCCGGCGAGGAGAGCGGGCTGTCGTCCGGGCTGGTCGACCGCCTGCGGCTCGACCCCGCTCGCACCGAGGCGCTGGCCGCCGCGGTGGAGCACGTCGTCGGGCTCACCGACCCGGTGGGCGAGCACGTGCGCGGGTCGCAGCTGGCCAACGGGCTGCAGCTCACCCAGGTGCGCGTGCCGTTCGGCGTCGTCGGGGCGATCTACGAGGCCCGCCCGAACGTCACGGTCGACATCGCGTCGCTCGCGCTGAAGTCGGGCAACGCCGTCGTGCTCCGCGGGGGATCGGCGGCGCAGCGGACCAACGCGGTGCTCGTCGCCCGGATCCAGGACGCCGTCGAGTCGGTCGGCCTGCCGCGCGAGCTCGTGCAGACCATCGACGAGTTCGGTCGCGCCGGAGCCACGGAGCTCATGCGCGCCCGCGGCCTGGTCGACGTCCTCATCCCGCGGGGGAGCGCCACGCTCATCCAGACCGTCGTGACCGAGTCGCAGGTGCCCGTGATCGAGACCGGCGCGGGCGTCGTGCACGTGTTCCTCGATGCGTCGGCCCCGGAACAGCGTGCCGTCGACATCGTCCTGAACAGCAAGGTGCAGCGGCCGAGCGTGTGCAACGCCCTCGAGACCCTCCTGGTGCACGAGGCGGCGGCCGAGCGGCTCCTGCCGGTGCTCGCGGAACGGCTCCGTGCCTCCGGTGTGACCCTGCGGGGCGACGACGCCACGCGCGCGATCGTGCCCGGCGTGCTCCGGGCCACCGACGACGACTGGGGCACCGAGTCGATGGACCTCGACCTGTCGATCCGCGTCGTGACGGACGTCGACGCCGCGATGGCCCACATCGCGCGGTGGTCCACGCACCACACCGAGTCGATCGTCACGAACGACGTCGACACCGCCGAGCGCTTCCTGGCAGCGGTCGACTCGGCGGTCGTGATGGTGAACGCCTCGACCCGGTTCACCGACGGCGGTGAGTTCGGCTTCGGCGCCGAGGTGGGCATCTCCACGCAGAAGCTGCACGCTCGCGGACCGATGGGCCTGCCCGAACTGACGAGCACGAAGTGGATCGTGCGCGGCCACGGGCAGATCCGCGGCTAGACTGAACGGCGTCTTTCCCCGACGAAACGGAGCACCGAACGATGACCTTCCTCGCAGAAGCTGCGGAGCACGCCTCCGGCGCCCCCGCGTTCGTCTTCCCCCTCGTCGGCGCGCTCTTCTTCATCTTCCTGGGCTTCGTCACCTGGAGCTTCCGTGACGTGGCCTACCGCCACTCCCAGAAGTTCGAGGCCACCCGCCACCACGAGACGGGTGTCGACGAGTTCGGTCACACCAAGATCTGACCACCCACTCGATGCTCGAGAGCACCGGACGGCCACGCATCGGCGTGATGGGTGGCACGTTCGACCCCATCCACCACGGGCACCTGGTCGCGGCGTCGGAGGTGGCACGGGCGTTCGACCTCGACGAGGTCGTGTTCGTCCCCACCGGTCAGCCGTACATGAAGTCCGACGTCACCGACGCCGAGCACCGGTACCTGATGACCGTCATCGCCACCGCGTCGAACCCGATGTTCACGGTGAGCCGCGTCGACATCGATCGTCCGGGTCCGACCTACACGGTCGACACGCTGCGCGACCTGCATGAACAGCGACCGGATGCCCAGCTCGTCTTCATCTCCGGCGCAGACGCCGTTCAGCAGATCGTCGACTGGAAAGACCATGATGGTCTCTGGGACCTCGCGCACTTCGTCGCCGTGACGCGTCCGGGACACGCGCTGAGCATCACCGGATTACCCGAACGAGACGTAAGCTTGCTCGAAGTCCCCGCGCTGGCCATATCGTCGACGGATTGCCGTGACCGGGTGAGACGAGGGTTCCCCGTCTGGTACCTGGTCCCCGACGGCGTCGTCCAGTACATCTCCAAGCACCATCTGTATCGGAGCGTTGCATGAGTTCGTCCGACGCGCAGCCGCCCCTGTCGCGGCGCCAGGCGCGCGAGCGGGAGCGTGCCGCCGCGGCCGGTTCGCAGCCCGCGACGCCGCCCCCGACCGTCGTCGCGCCCGAGGACCCCGGTGAGTCCCGTCGTCGCCCCGGGTCGCACGTGGCCCCGGCCCCGGACGGACCGGCCCAGGCATCCGTGCCGGTCTCGGCACAGTCCGCACCGACGTCGGCGCAGTCCGTCCCGGTGTCGGCACCCGCAGCCGGTGTCCCGTCCTTCCCGCCGGCGTCCGCGACCGAGATCGTCCCCGGCAGCGGTGGCCTGACCCGTCGGCAGATCCGCCAGCTCCGGGCCGCCGAGCGGCAGACCGGTCTGCCGGTCCCGCTGCAGAACCCGACGCCGCAGTCGTCCGACCGCACCGTCGAGGACGTCATCGAGTCGGTCGACACGATCGATCCGTCCAGCGCCCCCGATGCAGACCGGCAGCCGACGGTCACAGCCGAGCCGGAGCCCGTCACCGTCCTCGACCAGGCCGCGGTCGCCCAGGCCACCGAGGCCGACGGCTCGCCGGACGCCCTCGAGCCCCTGGACGAGGCCGCCGCGCACGCCGAGGAACCCCGCCGTCACCGCTCGACCTGGTCGCCGCCGGCCGACACCGCGCAGCCCGAGGCGGTCGAGGCCGACGCCGTCGTCCCAGCCACCGAAGTCGCTGTGGACGAGGCCGTCGAAGCCCGCGCCGATGACGCCCGTGCTGACGGAACCCATGGGAACGCGGACACGAGCGCGCCCGCTGCGGCCGAGCGGCAGCCCGTGGTCAGCCCGGTGCCGATCGCGCCGAGTGCCGAGGCTGCGACCCCTGCCGTGTTCCCGCTCTCGCTGGACGCCGAGGACGACGACACCAACGAGGTCCCGTTGCCCGAGCCGGCAACCGCCGCACCGAAGGTACCCGCCTCCTTCCAGCGTCCGTCCGAACCGAAGCCGATGACGACGGCGTTCGAACCGCCCGTCGGGCACTGGTCGCAGCAGGCGCACGACTCGAACGACTCCGAGGTGCACGACGAGGAGACCGGCGCGCGCCGGATCGCCGTGACCAACACGAACGCGATCATCTTGCCGAACTCCGCCCTGGCCGACCCCACCGGGGCGCTCAACGCGACGGGCGAGGTGATCCTGACCGGATCGATCGACCTGCCGGCGTCGCTGTCCTCGACCGGGTCGCACCGTCCGATCGACGGTGCCGAGGTCGACCGCCTGCTCGAGCAGCAGGACGAGCAGCCCGAGACCGACGCCAGCCCCGTCCGTGCGAGCCGTGCAGTGTCGAGCCACACGTCGACCCGGCAGGTGGTGCTCGCCGCGGCGAAGCCCAAGGAGTCGCGTACGCCGCTCATCCTCGGCGTAACGGTCGGCGCGGTCGGGCTGGCAGCGGCCGGCGTCATCATCACCGCACTGCTCACCACCCACGCGTTCGGCGGCTGACCGCTGGCGTCCCCGACGTCCGATCCCGGCACCCCGCCGACGCTGGCCTGGCCGCTGTCGGCGGGGTGGCTTATGATCGTGACCCATCAAGCGAACCGGCTGCCTGCCGGTTCGACGACCGGAAGGAATCCGTGACCGCCTCCACTCGCGCACTGGAACTCGTGCAGGCCGCAGCACTCGCGGCCGACGCCAAGCAGGCCGAGGACCTCGTCGCTCTCGACGTGACCGGGCCGTTGCAGCTCACGGACGTGTTCCTGCTCGCAACCGGTCGGAACGAGCGCAACGTGCAGTCCATCGCCGATGCCGTCGAGGAACGCCTCCTCGAACTCGGCGCCAAGACGCTCCGCCGGGAAGGCCGGGCCGAGGGCCGCTGGGTCCTCATCGACTTCGGTGACGTCATCGTGCACGTGTTCCACGACGAAGACCGTCAGTACTACTCGCTCGAGCGCCTGTGGGCCGACTGCCCGGCGATCCCGCTCGAGCTCCCGGTGGACCACCCCGCCTGATCAGCGACGCGCCCGGGTGACGGCTTCGATTTCGTCTCCCGGCGTTCGCGTGGTGTACGCTTCTATGGTGCCTCCGGGGAACCGGTCGGTACGAAAGTGCAAGAGTCTGGGTCTGTGGCGCAGCTGGTAGCGCACCTGCATGGCATGCAGGGGGTCAGGGGTTCGAGTCCCCTCAGATCCACCAACAACCCCCGTCGTTCCTCGGAACGGCGGGGGTTTCGTCGTTCGTGCAGCAGGGCGCAGCCGCCCGATACGCTGAGTGCATGAGCAACGACGCCCCGCTGTCCGGGTCCCCGATGACGATCGCCTCCGCCGGGTACACGGCCGACATCGCCACCGTCGGCGCGACGCTGCGGACGCTCCGCCACGACGGTCGTGACCTGGTCGTGCCGTTCGACGCCGACGAGGTCCGCCCGGTCTTCCGCGGTGCCGTGCTGGCGCCGTGGCCGAACCGCGTCGTCGACGGCGAGTACACCTTCGGCGGCGTCGACCACGAACTCGCCCTCACCGAACCGGCACGGCACCACGCCCTGCACGGCCTCGTCGCGTGGACGGACTTCCGGGTCGAGGCGCAGGAGTCCGACCGGGTGGTGCTCGGCACGACCGTCCAGGCGCAGCAGGGCTACCCGTACCGCGTCGAGGTCACCGTGGAGTACCGCCTCGGCGCCGAGGGGCTGCACACGACGATCACGGGCACGAACACCGGTGCGGAGGACGCCCCGTGGGGGACCGGCCCGCACCCGTACCTCGTCGCGGGCGCCGGCACGGTCGACGACTGGACCCTCAGCCTGCCCGCCGCCCAGGTGCTCGAGGTGACGCCGGACCGGCTGATCCCGACCGACCTGGTCCCCGTGCACGACGAGTTCGACCTGCGGACGCCGACGCTGATCGGTGACCGGTTCATCGACCACGCCTTCACCGGATTCGACCGCGACACCGCCGGTCTCGCCACCATCGCGGTCACGGCGGCGGACGGTCACGGCGTCCGTGCGACCTTCGGCCCGGAGTGCGGTTGGGCCCAGGTGCACACGGCGGACCACGTCGTGCCCGAGTACCACCGCGCGGGTCTCGCCGTCGAGCCGATGACGTGCGCGCCGGACGCCTTCAACGACGGCGAGGCCCGCGGCCTCGTGGTGCTCGCCCCGGGCGCCGCGCACGCCGCCGCATGGACGATCGCCGCGATCTGACCGGCTCGGTCCCCGGCGTCCGCGTCGCGGTCCGCCGCCTCGATGCGGTGCCGGACCTCGCCGCGTTCGCCACGGCGGCCGGGTCCGACCTGGTCTGGCTCGACTCTGGCCTGCCCGAGGGTTCGCCGATCGCCGCCCGACCGCGGGCACGGTGGTCGCTGCTGGCCTGGACGGACGGGCCCTTCGCCGCCCGGTTCCGCCACCAGGACCGCCGCGCACACCTGACGGTCGGGGAACCCGCCGTCGGCTGGTTCGGCCGCGCCCGTGTCGAGGACCGTCCGGCCTTCGCGGTGCTGGCGGACCTGCTCGACCGCACGCCGCGCTCGCCCGAACCGGTCGCAGGGTGCGGGTTCGCGCTCGGCTGGGTCGGGTTCCTCGGGTACGAGCTCGGCCGCGAGTCCGGTGGGCCAGACCGCACGGCCGACGGACACGCCGACGCCGACCTGCGGTTCGTCGACCGCGCGGTCGTCGTCGACCACGCTGGCGGTGGCGCCTGGGCGCTCGCGCTCGTCGCCGACACGGAACCGGCTGCCAGCGCGCGGAACCGCGCGTGGCTCGAGACGGTGCGCGACCCCGCGACGTGGGCCGGCGCCCCGGACGCGGCCACGGTCCTCCCGGCCGGGGTGTCCCCGGCGACCGGACGCGTGTCGCGTGCCGCCCACGAGCGTGCGGTCGATGCGTGCCGCGCCGAGATCCGCGAGGGCAACGCGTTCCAGGTCTGCCTCACCACCGCCTTCGCGGTCGGACGGGAGGCCCGGGGCGGCTCCGGTACGGACCCGTACCTTCACGAGTACCTGCGGATGCGTGCCGCGGACCCCGTCCCGTTCGGCGCGTACCTGCGGCTCGGCCCGCTGCGCGTGGCGAGCCGGTCGCCGGAGCGGTTCCTGCGGATCGACGCGGCCGGGAGCGTGCTGGCGGAGCCGATCAAGGGCACGCGACGACGGCTCGCGGACGCCGCTGCGGACGCGGTCGTGCGGGACGAGCTCGCGGTGAGTGCGAAGGACCGCGCGGAGAACGTGATGATCGTCGACCTGCTGCGGAACGACCTGCTGCGGACGGCCGTGCCGGGCTCGGTGCACATCGAGCGGCTGTGCGAGGTCGAGACCTACGCGAGTGTGCACCAGCTGGTGTCGACGATCGGCGCGGTGCTGCCGGCTGGCACGTCGCGGGCGGACGTCGTGCATGCGTCCTTCCCGCCGGGATCGATGTCCGGCGCGCCGAAGATCAGCGCCATGGGGATCGCGGACCGGCTCGAGGGGGCGCCGCGCGGGGTGTACTCGGGGGTGATCGGGTACTTCTCGGCGAGCGGGGCGGTCGACCTGTCGGTGGCGATCCGTACCCTCGTGACGGTGCTCGACGGGGCGGGGAGTGTTCGTTCGCGCATGCTCGGGGCCGGGGGAGCGGTGACGTGGTCCTCGGTGGCGGCGGACGAGGCGGACGAGGTCGAGACGAAGACCCGGTCGGTGCTCGGTGGCCTCGGCGCGGTCGCGTCCTGGTGAGCTGACCGAACACGTGTTCGACCCGACTGTCCACGGATGTCGGACGCGATTGACATCATCGAACACATGTTCGAATATGAGGGCATGCAGACGGCGACGGCACTCCGGTCGGCCGCTCCGGATCGGGGTGGGCGGAGCGGTGCTGCACGCGGAGCCGGCGGCGGTGCCCGTCGCGGGACCGACCACCTCGGGGACGCTCGTGCGGCGTTGGACCGCATCACGTCCCTGCGGTCGCGGGTCGCCGACATGGAGTCCACCCGTGTCGACACCGCCGGGCTCCCCACGGCCGCCGCGTTGGAACCCCTGCTGCCGGGTGGCGCGATCCGGGCCGGCGGCACCTACGCCGTGCCCGAGTCGGTGCTGCTCGCGATGACCATGCTGCAGGCGGCCTCGGCGGCCGGGGCGTGGTGTGCGGTCGTCGGGGTGCCGTCCTTCGGGGTCGAGGCCGCGGTGGCGGCGGGGATCGATCTCGAACGACTCGTGCTCGTCCCCGATCCGGGCGACCAGTGGCTCGCGGTGACGGCGGCGATGGCCGACGTCGCCCAGGTCGTCCTCACCCGACCCCTCGGCCGGGTCGTCCCCGGCGACGTTGCACGGCTGTCGGCCCGGCTGCGGCAGCGTGGCGGGGCGCTCGTCGCGCTCGGTTCCTGGCCGGGAGCGGACGTCACACTGCGCGTCACGTCGTCGACGTGGAGCGGCATCGGGCAGGGGCACGGGCACCTGACGGAGCGCCGAGCCACCGTGACCGCGACCGGTCGGGCCGGAGCCACGCGTCCGGCGACCGCCGAGCTGCTCCTGCCGGCGGCGGACGGCACGGTCCGTGCAGCGACCCCGCTGGCGACGGTGGGATCCGGGGACACCCGCGTGCTGCGGCCCGTGGCGGTGGCGTCGTGATCGCCCCGGGCCGCGTCCGTGCCGACGCGATCACCCGTGGTGCGGCGTTGCCCGAACCACCGCCGACCCGGACCATCGTGCTGTGGTGCCCGGACTGGCCGGTCATCGCGGCGGCCCGCGCGGCCGGGACCCCGCCGGAGCAGCCCCTCGCCCTGGTCGCGAAGGGACTGGTGTTCGCCAGTTCCGCCTCGGCCCGGCAGCAGGGCGTCGCTCGGGGCCTCCGCGTGCGCGAGGCACAGGCACGCTGCCCCGAGCTGGTCGTGCAGCCCTACGACGACGCGCTCGACCACCGCGCGTTCGAGCCCGTCATCCGTGCGGTCGAGGCAGCGGTCCCCGGGGTCGAGGTCCTGCGTCCGGGCACCCTCGCCCTGCGCGCCCGCGGCCCGGCCCGGTACTACGGGGGCGAACGGGCCGCGGCGGCGACCCTCGCCGGGATCGCGGCTGACCACGGCGCCCCCGCGGTGCGGGCCGGGGTGGCCGACACACCGTTCGCGGCGGAGCAGGCGGCGCGGGCCCGTCCGGTGCGTCCCGGTGAACGGGTGCGACTCGTGCCGGTCGGCGGATCCTCGGACTTCCTCGCACAGCTGCCGCTCGGCGTCCTCGGTGACCCCGACCTCGCGACGGTGCTCGACCGGCTCGGCATCACCACGCTCGGCGAGTTCGCGTCGCTCGGTGATGAGCAGGTGCGCGAACGGTTCGGCATCGCCGGAGCGTTCCTGCACCGGCTGGCGGGTGGCCGCGACCCGCGGGAGATCTCGGCGCGGGAGATCCCGCCGGAACTCCGGATCGAGGCGTCGTTCGAACCACCGCTCGACCGGGCCGACCAGATCGCGTTCGCGTTCCGGCGGTCCGCCGACGACTTCGCCGAGCGGCTCCGTGCCGCGGGGCTCGTGGCGACGACCATCCGGGTGGGCATCCTCGACGAGCGGGACATCCTGCTCGAACGGACGTGGGCGCACCCGCGCTGGTTCGACGCGGCCGACGTGGTCGACCGGGTGCGCTGGCAGCTCGCCGGCGGGGTGGACCCGACCGGGCTCGAGGCGCCGGTCATCGCGGTCGTGCTCGAGCCGGTCGCCGTCGACGACATGGCGAACCACGAGCGTGGCCTGTGGGGTTCCGGCCCGGACGAGCGCGTGCACCACGGGCTCGCCCGGATCCAGGGCATGGTCGGGCACGACGGTGTGGTGAGCCCCCGCGTCGGCGGTGGCCGCACCCTGTCGGAGCGTGTGGTGCTCGTGCCGTGGGGCGACGCGCCTCCCGGCGGGGAGCGCGCCCTGGCGACCGTCCGCGACCGTCCGTGGCCCGGAAAGCTGCCCGGCCCGCCGCCCGCCACGGTGCTCGAGCGACCCCGACCCGTCGACGTGGTCGCCGCCAGCGGCGAGAGCGTCGACGTCGATGAGCGCGGCGTGCTGTCCGGCGTGCCCGAACGGTTCCGTGCCGAGGGCGACCGGGGCGACCGGGGCGGCGGGTTCGCCGCCGTCACGGCCTGGGCAGGTCCGTGGCCGCTCGTCGTGCGCTGGTGGGAGTCCGGCGGCCGACGCCTGCACCGACTGCAGCTCGTCGATGCCGAGGGGCGTGCCTGGTACCTGGTCCTGGCGGACCACCGGTGGTGGGCCGAGGCGGTCGCGACGTGAACCAGACCACCACCACCACCACCAGCAACAGCAGGAGCGTGCCCTGATGGGCTACAGCAACCCACCCATCCCGTGGTCGCAGTTCGAGCGCGCCCTGTCCGACAAGCGGAGCCCGGGCACAGCACACGAGGGTGATGGCGGGGACAGCCCGGCGTGGTCGCGGAAGCGCGAACCCTACGTTCCGTCGGCGCTCGACACCGACGGCGGCCCCGCCGTGCCGTACGCCGAGCTGCACGCGCACTCGGCCTTCAGTTTCCTCGACGGCGCCAGCCAGCCCGAGCACCTCTTCGAAGAGGCCGCTCGGCTCCGCTTGCACGCCCTCGCCCTCACCGACCACGACGGCTTCTACGGGGCCGCCCGGATGGCCGAGGTCGCCGAGTCGTACCCAGAGGTCGGCACCGTCTTCGGCACCGAGCTCTCGCTGGGGTTGACCGAACCGCAGAACGGCGTGCCCGACCCCGAGGGCTCGCACCTGCTCCTGCTCGCCGACGGGCAGGACGGCTACCACCGGCTCGCGGGTGCGGTCACGAGCGCGCACCTGGCCGCCGGGTCCGAGAAGGGCAGCCCGCAGTACGACCTCGACGACCTGGCGGCGCGGGCGGACGGCCACTGGCGCGTGCTCACCGGCTGCCGCAAGGGCACCGTGCGGCAGGCCCTCGAACGGGGCGGGGAGTCCGCGGCCGAGGCGGCGCTCCGGACGCTGCTCGACCGCTTCGGCAGCCGCAACGTCGTGGTGGAGCTGCTCGACCACGGCGACCCGCTCGACAGCGCCCGCAACGACGCCCTGGCTGCCCTCGCCGCGAAGCACGCGCTGCCCCTGGTCGCCACGGGCAACGTCCACTACGCCACTCCCGACCGCTTCCCGGTGGCCACCGCACTCGCTGCGGTCCGAGCCCGACGGAGCCTCGACGAGATCGACGGGTGGCTGCCCGCCGCCGACACCGCGCACCTGCGGTCCGGCGCCGAGATGGCTCGGCGGTTCGGACGCTACCCGGGTGCGATCGAGCAGACCGTCGCCCTGGCCGACGAGCTCGGGTTCCGCCTGAGGACGGTCAAGCCCGGGCTGCCCGACCTCGACGTCCCGGACGGGCACACCGCGATGTCGTGGCTGTGCGAGCTCACCTGGACCGGGGCCCGGCGGTTCTACCCCGGCAGCGCCGACGGCGTCGACCCGCGCAAACGGGAGCGCATCGAACGCGAGCTCGCCGTCATCGAGGACAAGAACTTCCCCGGGTACTTCCTGATCGTGCGCGACATGGTGCAGTACGCCCGCGGCCGGGGGATCCTCTGCCAGGGGCGCGGCTCGGCGGCGAACTCGGCGGTCTGCTACCTGCTCGAGATCACCGCGGTGGACTCGATCCGGTACGGACTGCCGTTCGAACGGTTCCTGTCGGCGATGCGCGACGAGGAGCCCGACATCGACGTCGACTTCGACTCGGACCGCCGCGAGGAGGTCATCCAGTACGTCTACGCGAAGTACGGGCGGTACAACGCCGCTCAGGTCGCGAACGTCATCACCTACCGGCCGAAGGGCGCGGTCCGCGACATGGCGAAGGCACTCGGGCACAGTCCGGGGCAACAGGACGCTTGGTCGAAGCAGGTCGAGCGGTGGGGATCCGTGACCGAGAGCCAGGACCACGACATCCCGCCTGCGGTCGTCGGGCTCGCGAGCGACGTGCTCGGGTTCCCGCGGCATCTCGGCATCCATTCCGGTGGCATGGTGCTGACCGACCGCCCGGTGGGCGAGGTCGTGCCGATCGAGCCCGCCCGGATGGACGGCCGGACCGTCCTGCAGTGGGACAAGGACGACTGCGCCTTCATGGGACTCGTGAAGTTCGACATGCTCGGGCTCGGCATGCTCGCGGCGCTGCAGTACTCGTTCGACCTCGCCGATGCGCACTGCGGGGAACGCTGGGAGATGCACTCCATCCCGAAAGAGGAACAGGGGGTCTACGACCAACTCTGTCGTGCGGACACCATCGGGGTGTTCCAGGTGGAGTCCCGCGCGCAGATGGGCACGCTGCCCCGACTGCTCCCACGGCGGTTCTACGACCTGGTGATCGAGGTCGCCCTCGTCCGTCCCGGGCCGATCCAGGGCGGTGCGGTGCACCCGTACATCCGGCGGCGAACCGGCGAGGAACCGATCACGTACCTGCACCCGGCGCTCGAACCGGTGCTCGAACGCACCCTCGGGGTCCCGCTGTTCCAGGAGCAGCTCATGCAGATGGCGATCGCGGTCGGCAACTGTTCCGGGGACGACGCCGACCTGCTGCGGCGGGCGATGGGTTCGAAGCGCGGGCACGAGAAGATCGACCGGCTCCGCGACAAGCTCTACGCGGGGATGGCGGACAACGGCATCCACGGTGCGGACGCCGACGCGATCTACGCGAAGATCCAGGCGTTCGCGAACTTCGGCTTCGCGGAGAGCCACTCGATCAGCTTCGCCCTCATCGTCTACGCGAGCGCGTGGATGCGGCTGCACTACCCGGGCGCTTTCCTCGCGGCCCTGCTCCGGGCGCAGCCGATGGGCTTCTACTCGCCGCAGACCCTGGTCGCCGATGCCCGGCGGCACGGTGTCCAGGTGCTCCGGCCGGACATCCTCCGGTCGGGCGTCGACGCGACGCTCGAACCGTTGGCCGACGGATCGGCCGTGGGACCGGGCGGCGGGGCCGCACCGGACGGCGAGACCGCACCGCCGACCGGGGACGACGCCTGCCTCACCACCGAGCAGCAGCCGGTCCTGCCCTTCGACAAGTCGCTCCCCGACGACACCGCACGGCACCGCCGCGACGGTGCCTTCGCGGTGCGGCTCGGACTCGCCGAGGTTGCGTCCCTCAGCCGGAAGACCGCCGAGAAGATCGTCGCCGAGCGCACCGCCGCCGGCCCCTTCACCGACATGTCCGACCTGGCACGCCGGGTCGGCCTGACCACGGCGCAGCTCGAGGCCCTCGCCGCGGCCGACGCCTTCGCGCCGTTCGACATCGACCGCCGCGGGGCGATGTGGTCGGCGGCCCAGGCCGCCGCCGAGCGTCCGGACCAGCTGCCGGACACGCAGGTGTTCGTGCAGCCGCCGCTGTTCGGCCAGATGACGAGCGGTGACGTCCTGATCGCGGACATGTGGTCGACGGGCATGACGACCGACGACCACCCCGTCCGGCACGTGCGGGACCGGCTCGCCGCACGTCGGGTGCTCAGCGTGCAGGACACCGCGACCGCCGAGACGGGCCGTCGGGTCGAGGTCGGCGGAATCGTGACGCACCGGCAGCGCCCGGCGACGGCGTCCGGGATCACGTTCCTGAACGTCGAGGACGAGACCGGGCTGGTCAACGTCATCTGCAGCGTCGGGGTGTGGGGCCGCTACCGCCGGGTGGCGCGTGAATCCCCGGCGGTGATCGTCCGGGGGATCCTCGAGCGTTCGCCCGACGGCGTGGTCAACCTGGTGGCGGACCGCATCGAGCACCTGTCGCTGTCCGTCCGGACGCGGTCGCGGGACTTCCAGTGACCGGCGGACGACGTGACCGGCGCGGCGACGTGCCCGGCGTGGTCAGCGCACCTCGGGCAGGCGCACCGTGACCTCGAGTCCACCGGAGGGCACGTTGCGGAGCGAGGCCGTGCCTCCCGCCCGTTCCGCAACCGCACGGACGATCGCCAGCCCCAGGCCGGAACCGCCGGGCAGGGCGCCCGCCCCGCTGGCGGTGTCCGGGTGCGGCCGCGATGTCCGGGCCTCGTCCGGGCGTGTGAACCGGTCGAACGCGACCGGGATGAACGACTCGGGGACACCGGGGCCGTCATCGGTGATCTGCAGCACGCCTTCGCCGCCGGTACTGCGCCAGGAGACGAAGATGCCGCCGCCGCGGGGGAGCGCGGCCACGGCGTTGCCCGCGATGTTCGTCACGAGCTGTGCCATCCCACCGGTGTCGATCCGGTAGTGCGGCTCGACGGTACCGCCACCGATGCCCGGGCCTGAGCCACCGACCGCGACCGGGGGTTCGAGGTCGAAGTCGACGGTGATGTCCTTCGCCGACGCGATGAGCCGGACGCGGTCGACCGCGGCCATCACCTCGTCGCCCAGGTCCGACCAGGCGGTGTCGGGGCGCTGGTCCCCGTCCTGTTCACGGCGTTCGGACTCCTCGATCCGCGAGAGCGCGAGCAGGTCGTTCGCCAGTCGCGACAGCCGGGCGACGCTGTGCTTCGCGCGCTCGATGTGTGCGGCCAGGGCCACCGCGTCGTCGCCGTCGAGCGAGGCGAGGTCCAGTTGGGTCGTCAGGATCGCGAGGGGCGTCCGGAGCTCGTGACTGGCGTCCGAGACCATCTGGCGCTCGCGTTCGGTGGCCTGTCGTGTCCGAGCGAGGAACGCGTTCAGAGTCGTGGCCAGGGACGCCAGCTCGTCCTGCGCGGGACCGACCGGCAGCTCGGCGCGCTCGGGCGCCACAGACAGCCGTTCCGCCTCACGCCGCATCCGGTTCACGGGACGGAGTGCGGCGGTCGCCAGCACCCAGGACGCGATGCCGAACGCGAGGAGGATGGCCACACCGGTCAGCGACAGGGTCGTCGTGAGGTCGTCGACGACGATGGCCTCGGCCTGCGAGTTCCTCGCGGCCACCACGGTCCAGCGACCGGCCTGGTTGACGGGATGCTCCACGACGACGCGGTACTCGGACCCGGAGACCCGGATGATCGAGGTCCCCGCGGCGGTCGACGTCAGGCTGCCGAATGCCTGCTCGACGCGGTCCGGCATCGTGGACAGCACGATGTCGCCGGACGGCGAGACGACGGCGACGAGCTGCGCGTTGCCAGGTGGCGACAGGTCGGGATCGCTGTCGACCTCGAGCGTGGCGACGTACGGGTCGGCGTCGGCGTCGAGCAGTGTGCGGGTCGCACTGGCGACCACGCTCACCACCTGGAAACGCATCACCAGGACGAGCAGCAGGATGACGATCGCGGCGATCGCGGTCGAGCCGATGGTGATCCGGGACCGCAGCGACAGCAGCCGCAGGGGCCGGATCGGACCGCGCCGTCGGCGGTCCGATCGTGGCGGGTCGGCGGCCCCGTTCACGCCCCGAGCAGATCCAGGCGGTACCCGCGGCCCCGGACCGTGGCGATCGCGACGGTGGCCTCGTGTGCGACGAGCTTCTTGCGGAGGTAGGAGATGTACTGCTCGACCACGTTCGGGTCGACGTGCTGCGACCCGTCCCAGACCTCTTCGAGGATCTTCGGGCGGTCGACGACGCTGCCGGCGGACCGGGCGAGCAACCGGAGCAGTGCGAACTCGGTCGGGCTCACGGCGACGCGTTGGCCCTTGATCGAGATGCGGCGTGCCTCGGAGTCGATCGAGACGTCGCCGACCTCGATCGTCCGCGGCGCTCCCGCGGACTCGCGGCGGCCGAGTGCCCGGAGCCGAGCGGTGAGCTCGGCGAAGGCGAAGGGCTTCGTGAGGTAGTCGTCCGCACCGGCGTCGAGCCCGAACACGCGGTCGTCCACGGCGTCGCGCGCGGTGACGAGCAGGATGCGCACCGGGTCCTCGCGCTCGCGGATGCGCCGTGCGAGTTCGAACCCGGACATGCCGGGCATCATGACGTCCACGACGGCCAGGTCGAACGCCTGCTCGCCGAGGGCGATGAGCGCCTCGACCCCGTTCTCCACCGCCGTCACGCGGTACCCCTCGGCAGCGAGTCCTCGCTCCATCAGGGCACGCATCTCGTCGTCGTCCTCGACCACCAACAGCCGCATAGTGGACCTCCTCGGACCCATCGTGGCATCGAACGGGCTCACTGGGCCGTTCTGCGGGCCGAACTCGCTGAATCTCGTCACAGGACAGAGCAGAACGGTCTGTCCCACGTTCTAGGGGCGTGAGCGGCGTCTGCTTCGTTGCTAGGCTCCCGCAGCGGACAGCGCGACCCGATGCGCCGCCCGCAGCACTGGGGGACCATGAACGACTCGATCGACCACCCTGCCATCGTGCGCCTGCGCGCCGAACTGGACGCGGCGTGGAAGGGGATCGGCGCACTCGCGCAGCTGGAGGACGTCCCGCGCGACCGTGTCGTCGCGGAACTGCGGACGGCGGTGCCAGACGTGGCGAGCCGCGCTGCACGCGAGGTCGGCAGCGACGCCGTCGTCGCCGAGATCACCCGCTACGCCGAAGCCGGGGCGCCGGAATCGGCGTCGGCGGTGCCCGCCGCGGTGATCTGGTGCGACGTCGTGCAGTCCGCGTCGGAAGCGGCGCGAGCCGCACGCTGACGCCAGCACGCCAGCACGCCAGCACGCCAGCACGCCAGCACGCCAGCACGCCAGCACGCCAGCACGCCAGCACGCCAGCACCCGAGCACGCGAGCACGTCAGCACGTCAGCACGTCAGCACGCGAGCACATCAGCGGCGAGTCGTCCACCGCCGGTCAGCCGCCCACGGGCTCGTCAGTCGTCCTCGCCCAGCAGCTCCTCGCGCACCCGCCGGATGTCCTCGAGCAGCGCCCCGATGAGCACCCAGTGCCGCGAGTTCGGGCGGACGACCTCGAGCGGCGCCGTCAGCGCGGGCTCAGAGTCGTCCGTCCACGCGTCGGCGTCGTCCCCGTCGGTCAGTCCGCCCGCGCCGAGTGCCGGGTCGAGCCGCGTGGACTCGACCCGGGCACTGAGCGCCCGGACGTCGGCCCCGATCCGCGCCACCTCGGTCGCGATGCCGTGCACCACCGGGTCGGCCCGGAGGTCGGGCGCGCTGTTGTCGCGGATCGCGCGGGTCATGCCGGTGACGCGGGTGACGAGGACCCGCAGGTGGTCGGTGATCGCGACGTCGCGGTCGAGGATCGTCCGGTGCCGGCCGCCGCGCGGGTTCATCGTGAGGGACTCGCGCGCTGAGCCGAGCGATGCCTCGGCCTTGGCGTGCTGCTGTCGGAGTGCACGAGCAGCGACGAGCGCCTCGTCCCAGCGGTCGCGGTCCCATCCCTCGGTCAGGCCGATCGCGATCCGCTCGAACGCCACCGCGGTGTCGCGGGCGAGCCGCGCGACGGCGAGGTGCGCCGGTTCGAGCAGCACGGGCGGCACGATGAGCGCGTTCACGACCAGCGCGACGACCGCGCCGATCACCGTCTCGAGGATGCGGTCAGCCGAGTAGTTCGGCGTGACGACCCCGGTGGTGAGCACGAGCATCCCGCTGATCCCGACCTGCGTCGCCGAGGTCGGGGTGAGCCGGAGCGCCCAGGCGATGAGGATCGCGAGCACGATGACGAGCAGCACCACCATCACGCCGTCGCCGAGCAGCAGGTGGAAGCCGGTGGCCAGCACGACGCCGATCACGACGCCCGCGCTCCGTTCGAGCCCCTTCACGAACGACTGGTTGATGCTCGGCTGCACCACGAGCAGCGCAGCGATGGCCGCGAAGGTCGGGAACGGCCCCTGGATGACGAGGCGGCAGAGCAGCACGGCGGCGACGACGGCGACGGCGGTCTTCACGACCTGCAGGAACGGCGTGCGACTGGAGCTGCGGAGACGCGTGACCGGGTTCACACCGACCACGGTAGCCACCGGGCGTGCGCCGAGCCGTGCACGAACGCGACGAAACCGCCGCGACACGGTTGACTGATGCCGTGTGGCCCAACCATGAGCGCGTCATCCCGCAGGCCTTCGCCGGCTCCGGGACCTCCGTGGTGGCCGCGCGGGCGCACTCGGTCGAGCCCTCGGGCAACGGCTACCTGTACGGCTACGAGGTCGACACGGTGGACCGGAACGGCCAGCGTGCCACCGTCCTGACCTACGTGGACACCGGCGGGACGCACGACCAGAACAGTGCCATCGTCACCGACCCCGCGACGAACGAACCCGTCTCGGTGTGGGCGTACCCGAACGACCCCGGTCTGCCGGTGCTGCCCCAGGCGACCTACCGCGACGCCGTCGCCGAGCTGCTCACCACGCTCGGCATGCCCGTGACCGACCCGGTGCTCACGGTGGCCGCCTACCGACCGGGCAAGCGTGCAGTGGTTCGGATCGACGCCCCCGAGCGCACGCTGTTCCTGAAGATCGTCCGCCCGCACCGGGTCGCCCCGATCGTGCAGGCGCACGAGCAGTTCGTCGCGGCCGGCCTGCCGGTGCCGCGCGTGCTCTCCAGCCGCGGTGACGGCCTGCTGGTCCTCGAACGGATCCGCGGCGTGCCCGCCGGCAGCCGCATCCTCGACATCGCGGACGACCCGCGATTCGTGGCGTCGCTCGCCGCCCTGAGCGGCCGGGTCGCCACCGTCCCGATGACCCAGCAGGCCCGTGCCGACGCGATGGACCACGCCGACTGGCACCGCCGCACGCTCGTCGCCGCTCTGCCCCACGACGCCGAGGAGATCGACCGGCTGTACGACGCGATCGGCCGCCGCTCGATCGGGTGGTCGAGCTCGACGAAGCAGGTCGTGCACGGCGACCTGCACCTCGAGCAGGTGTTCGTCGACGAGGACGAGCCGTGGCGCATCTCCGGCCTGCTCGACATCGACACCGCCGGGTGGGGATTCCCGGTGCGCGACGTCGGCGCGGTCGTCGCGCACCTCGTCGTCACCGGCCTGTGGCACCGTTCGCGGGGCGACGCGGAACGCGGTGCGGCCGCGGAGCGCCTGGCCGATGCCATCGCCCGTGACTGGGTCGCGCGCAACCCGCGTGAGGCGGACCGCATCGGCCCCGCCATCGGCGCGCAGCTCCTGGCGCACGCCGGCGGCCAGGCGACCACCGGTTCCGCCAACGGGATCCAGACGGCCGAACAGCTCCTCGCCGCGACGCAGGCCGCCCTGGCGGACGCGGCCCCGAGCCTCCCGACCGGTGGATCGACCCGTCCGCGGTCCGCGCCGCAGGTCTGAGCCGACCGTGGTCACCGTCGCGAAAGCGACAGGTCGGCGCGGAACATCCGTGGCATTCCGTCGCTTCCGCGGATTGGACGGGCGGGGAACCAGCGATCTGTCGCTGTCGCGGGGTGGTCGCTACCGGCGGACGGGAGGCGCGACGCGCGCGGGTGACCCCGACTCGCCTCCGTCGGTGGTCCGGGAGTAAACTGAGTGCGCACGCACCGCGTTCCCGCGTGCCGCGTCGATTCCGGACGCAGCCGTCGGTCACTTGATCGATGCGGGAACCGGGCCGTGACCGCTCCGTGGGGGCGTCACGTGCGTGTGACGACGCCGGATCCCGGCGCGGACCGTCGCACCCTGTGCCCACCGGGCGCTCGTGGTGGAGCGGACCGCGGGAGTCCACCGGACGTCCCGATGCGGGGACCGGCGTAGCAGCGGGCCACGGTGGCCCGCAGCCGGACCGGTGCCGCGCAAGGCTCCGGTGCAGGACTTCCCGCCCGAGGGCGGATCGCCCCGATGCGTGGGCGGAACAGGAGGAGCGTTGGCTCGATCAGGCACCCGGCGAGCTGCCGGCGGGACGCGGACCGCGTCACGTCGCACCAGGCCGCTGGACAACGACGGCGTGATCCCCGTCCTCGCTCGCGCTGTGCGCGAGGTCGAGGCAGCGGCGCAGCGCGGACCGCTCAAGGCGTCGAACCGGACGAAGTTCCAGGCCGTCGCCCTGCTCATGCGCGAGGAGCGTGCACGGGTGAAGGCGGACACCGACCTCACCGATGCGCAGCGCGCCGAGCAGCTCAAGCGGCTCGACGGCGTCGCGACGATCCTGGCGAAGACGGCGGCGCGCGACACGAGTGTCATCCAGCTCCTCGCCGAGGAACTGCCGGTCCCCGAGGCGACCCGCGCGGTCAAGCGCGACATGATGATCGCCGGGGGCATGGAACTCCAGCCGGAGGACCTCGTCATCGCGACGGAGCCCGCGCCGGTCGTCGAGTCCCCGGTCCGTGCCGTCGTGCCGCAGGCCGTCGTGCAGCGTCAGCTCGCGAACCCGTTCATGCCGCCGGACTTCGCCCTCGCCGACCAGCCCGTCGCGCACCCGCGCCGGCTCGCGAACTGGGAGCTGTTCGGGCCGCTGTTCAAGTCGTTCGAGTACGGCGCAGGCGGGGGAGCGGCGACGATGCCGCTGCCGGAGCCCACGTCGCTGCACTCGCGCTCGGGCACCACGCTCATGAAGCACCAGGCGGAACTCGTCGCCGCGGCGGCGCAGGGACACCGCACGTTCCTGCTCGCCGACGAGCCGGGTCTCGGCAAGACGGCGCAGTCGCTGCTCGCCGCCGACGCCGCGAACGCCTTCCCGCTGCTCGTCGTCGTGCCGAACGTCGTCAAGACGAACTGGGCGCGCGAGGCCGAGCGCTGGGTACCGAACCACCGTGCGACCGTCATCCACGGGGACGGCAACGACCTCGACGGGTTCGCCGACATCGTCATCGTGAACTACGAGATCCTCGACCGGCACGCCGGGTGGCTCGGGAACTTCGGGTTCAAGGGGATGGTCGTCGACGAGGCGCACTTCATCAAGAACAAGGACTCGCAGCGGGCACGGTTCGTGCTGCAGATCGCCGAGCGCATCCGGCAGCGCACCGCCGCGCCGCTGCTCATGGCGTTGACCGGTACGCCGCTCATCAACTCGGTCGAGGACTTCCGCACCATCTGGGAGTACCTCGGCTGGATCGACGACAAGAAGCCGCGCGCGAAGCTCATGAACGAGCTCGAGGAGATCGGCCTGACGCCGGCCGACCCGGGCTTCTTCGTCGAGGCCCGCCGTGCTGTGGTCGACCAGGGCATCGTCCGACGCCGCAAGGTCGACGTCGCCGCGGACATCCCGGCCCGCCGGATCGCGGACATCCCCGTCGAGCTCGACGGCGACGAGGGCCGCTCCATCCGCGACGCGGAGCGCGAGCTCACCGCGAAGCTCGTCCGCCGGTACCACCAGGCGCTCGACGCCCGCACCGGGCAGGACCCGGTCGTCGGCATCGACCACCGGCTCGTCCGGCAGGTCGCCCGCTGGGAGCTCGAGGACCAGGACGCCTCGTCGACCGGCGAGAACGTGTTCTCGATGGTCCGCCGCATCGGTCGCGCCAAGGCCCAGCTCGCGGCCGACTACGCCGCGCAGCTCGCGTCGAACGTCGGCAAGGTCGTGTTCTTCGCGAAGCACCTCGACGTGATGGACCAGGCGGAAGAGGTCTTCGCACGCCGCGGTCTGCGCACCGCCACCATCCGCGGCGACCAGACGGCGACCCAGCGGACGGCGCAGATCGACTCGTTCGTGAACGACCCCGACGTCGCCGTCATCGTCTGCTCGCTCACCGCCGCCGGCGTCGGCCTGAACCTGCAGGTGGCGTCGAACGTCGTGCTCGCCGAGCTGTCGTGGACGAGCGCCGAGCAGACCCAGGCGATCGACCGCGTGCACCGCATCGGGCAGGAAGAGCCCGTCACAGCGTGGCGCATCATCGCCGCGCAGACGATCGACACCAAGATCGCCGAGCTCATCGACTCGAAGGCGTCCCTGGCCGCCCGCGCGCTCGACGGCTCCGACGAGGAAGTCGTCGACTCCGGTGACATCCAGCTCGACGCGATGGCCGCGCTGCTCACCGAGGCCCTCGGCGGCTAGCGACCGCGGCGCGCGTCCCTCTCGCACAACCAAAGTCCGTCCGAACCACGCGATCGTGCGGTTCGGACGGACTTTGGTTGTGCGGGGCGTCGCGCCGGGGCGCGCGCGGCGGCGCTCAGATGCGGGACTGCACCTCGGCCAGGGACGGGTTGGTCGCCGTCGTGCCGTCGGGGAACACCAGCGTCGGCACCGTCTGGTCCCCGCCGTTGACCTGGGCGACGAGCTCGGCCGTGCCCGGGGTCTGCTCGATGTCGACCTCGGTGAAGGGGACGCCGGCCTTGGTCATCTGGTTCTTCAGCCGGGCGCAGTAGCCGCACCACGTGGTGGTGAACATCGTGACCGCGCCGGCTTCGGGGGTGAACTGCTCGCGGGTGATCGTGTCGCTCATCCCAGCAGGCTAACCCCGGGTGCAGGGAAAGCGCGCAACGCCTGGTAGACAGGAGCGTGTGAGCCACACGCACCTCGAGATCGAGCGTACCTACGACCTGCCCGAGGGCGGTGCTCTGCCCGACCTCGTCGGCGCGGGCGGCATCCTCCGCACCGAGCACCAGGAGCCGTTCGAACTGGACGCCACCTACTGGGACACCGAGCGGTACGACCTGGTGGCCGCACGGGTGACCGTTCGTCGTCGCACCGGTGGCCCCGACGCCGGCTGGCACATCAAGCGCTCCGAGTCGGACACGATCCGCCATGAGCAGCACTTCCCCCTGACCGACGACGCCGACGCCGTGCCGGACGAGGTCCTCGCCGCGCTGTTCACCGAACGTCGAGGCCGCGGCCTGCACCCCGTCGTGCGCATCACCACGACCCGCACGGTGTCCCGTCTGCTCGACGAGGACGGCGACCAGATCGCCGAGCTCGCCGACGACCACGTGACGGCCCAGCGCCTGGACGACGAGGCCCCGGAGACCGCGCGCACCTGGCGCGAGATCGAGGTCGAAACCGTCGGCGACGTCGACCCGCAGGTCGCGCACGAGCTGTTCGCGGCTCTCGACGGACGCTTCGCGACCGTCGGTGCCGGCCCCGCCGCCGTCGCGTCCAAGCTGGCACGCGGGCTGGCCGGAGCACCGGCACCGCGCCTCCAGACCGAGGAGAAGCCGGCCAAGGGCACGACCGCACGCGTCCTGACGAAGCGGCTGCGCAAGCTGCGCGTCGCGCTGCTCGGCCAGGAGGCCCGGCTCCGGTCCGGCGACACCACCGACCTCCGGCAGACGGCCGAGACCACCCTCGAGATCGCCGCGATCCTGGGCGGGTACCGTCCGGCGTTCCCCGCCGGCGACGCCGTCGACCGTGCCGCCGAGGCTGCGAACGGCCTGGCGGCCGTCACCGCGCGCGCCGCGCTGGCCGAGTACCTGATCGATCGGCTGCCGCGGGCGTCGTCGCCGGCCCAGGACGACCTGGTCGACGCGATGACCCGTGAGCGCATCCTCGC
Source organism: Curtobacterium sp. VKM Ac-1376 (assembly GCF_015351025.1). Lineage (GTDB taxonomy): Bacteria > Actinomycetota > Actinomycetes > Actinomycetales > Microbacteriaceae > Curtobacterium. The sequence goes on from NZ_JADKRV010000006.1 coordinate 119,500, forward strand.
CTCGACACGCGAACGCCGCGACCAGTCGGTGCGGGACGTCGTGGCGTTCCTGCACGGTGAGCCGTTCCTCGAGCTGCTCGACGCCCTCGACGACGCGGTCGAGCGTCCGGCGCCGACGGCGTGGGCGCTCCGGTCGCCGAAGCAGGTCGCGCAGGACGTCGGTGCCGAGGTGAAGCCGCGCGTTCGCGAACTCGTCCGCGCTGCGGTCGCCGACGACACCTCGGACACCGCCGCCGAGCGCGAAGCAGCCGACCGCGGGACCACCGAGGCCGCGTGGCAGGCGACGATGCGGGCGCGGATGGCCATGGACGTGCTCGGTGACGACGCGTTCCCCCACGCGCTGTGGAAGCGGATCGGCACCGCGGCAGACGTGCTGACGGAGCGGGTTCGCTCCCTGCACGCCCTCGACATCCTGCGCGCCAACGCGGCGATCGCGGAGCGCGGCGGCGAGGGCACGTTCGGGTACGGGGTGCTCGCGGGGGACCGGGTGCGCCTGGCCGAGGAGTCCTACGACGAGGCGGTGCACGCGCTCAACCGCGTGTGAGCGGGCTGCGTTCGCGGCTGTCGTTCGCTGCGTTCGCTGCGTTCGCGGCGTTCGCTTGGTGAGTAGAAATGGTCGGGTCCCCGTTCGGGACCCGACCATTTCTGCTCACGAAGTGCGCGGCGGCGCTCAGCCCGCGGCGATCGGGTTGGCGGTCGCGGCGGCGGGCGTCTCGTCGGCGAGCCCGAGCACGTCGAGCAGCCAGGCGAGCTCGAACGCCCGCTCCTTCCAGGACGCGTACCGACCGCTCACGCCTCCGTGTCCGGCGGACATCTCGGTCTTCAGCAGCACCGGCGCCCCGACCTCGCGGAGCTTCGCGGTCCACTTCGCGGGCTCGACGTACAGCACGCGGGTGTCGTTGATCGAGGTCACGGCGAGGATCCGCGGGTACTGCACGTCGTCGCGGACGTTCTCGTACGGGGTGTACTCGCTCATGTAGCGGTAGACCTCGGCGTCGTGCAGGGGGTCTCCCCACTCGTCCCACTCGATGACGGTCAGGGGCAGGTCCGGGTCGAGGATGCTCGTCAGTGCGTCGACGAACGGCACGGCGGCCAGGATGCCGGCGAAGCGGTCCGGTGCGATGTTGGCGACGGCGCCCATCAGGAGCCCACCGGCGCTGCCGCCCTCGGCGACGAGGCGGTCGGCGCTGGTGCGGCCGGAGGCGATCAGGTGGTCGGCGACCGCGACGAAGTCGGTGAAGGTGTTCTTCTTCGTCAGGGTCTTGCCGTTCTCGTACCAGTGCCGGCCGAGCTCGCCACCGCCACGCACGTGTGCGACGGCGAAGACGACACCGCGGTCGAGCAGCGAGAGCCGCATGACGCTGAAGCCGGGATCGATGGAGTGCTCGTACGATCCGTAGCCGTACAGGTGCAGCGGCGCCGGGGTGCCCTCGTCGATCGCGTCACGACGCCACACCAGCGAGATCGGCACCCGGGTGCCGTCCTCGGCCGTGGCCCAGTCGCGCTCCTGCACGTAGTCGGCCGGGTCGTAGCCGCCGAGGACCGGCTGGCGCTTCAGGACCGTGACCTCGCCGGTCGCCAGGTCGAGGTCGCTGACCTCGGAGGGGGTGACGAACGACGTGTACCCGAGGCGGAGCGTGGGCTGCTCCCACTCCGGGTTGCCGCCGAGGCCCACCGAGAACAGCGCCTCGTCGAAGGGGACCTCGTGCGCGTCGCCGTAGCCGTCGCCCTCGATCGGGATGATCGCCACACGGGGGAGCGCCTCGGAGCGGTACTCCAGGGCGAGGTGGCCCGCGAAGGCATCGACCGACTCGATGCGCCGCTCGCTGTGGTGCGCCACGACGACCCGGCGGTCGCGCTCGGACGTCGGATCGTCTGCGGGCACGTCGACGAGCTCGAAGTTCTCGGCCCCGTCGTTGTGCAGCACCAGGAACCGGTCGCTGCCGCCGACGATCGCGTGCTCGATCTCGTACTCGACGCCGTCGCGCCGCGGCCAAACGACCTGGAACTCGCCGGTCGGGTCAGCCGCGTCGAGGACGTGCGCCTCTGACGTGATCTTCGACCCGAGCTCGATGACGATGTACTGCGACGAGCGCGTCACGCCGACGCCGACCCAGTAGCGGTCGTCGGGCTCCTCGAACACCAGGACGTCCTCGGACGCAGCGGTGCCGACCGTGTGGCGCCAGATCTTGTCCGGCCGCCAGGAATCGTCGACGGTGGGGTAGAACACGTAGCGACCGGCCGGATCGAAGGTCGCACCGGCCCCGGTGTTCGGGATCGCGTCGCCGAGATCGGTGCCGGTGGCCAGGTCGCGGACGTGCAGGGTGTACCGCTCGTCGCCCTCGACGTCGATGCCGTAGACCAGCCGGGTGCCGTCATCGCTGATGTCGTAGGAGCCGAGGGAGAAGAACTCGTGCCCGTCGGCCAGGGCGTTGCCGTCGAGGACGACCTGCTCGCCGGGGAGCGTCGACTCGCCCTCGGTGACCTCGGGCGGGGTCCATTCGTCGGGGCCCGCGACGGGGGTACGGCAGTGCACGCCGTACTGGCTGCCCTCCGCGGTGCGGGTGAAGTACCACCAGCCGCCCATGCGCACGGGGACCGAGAGGTCGGTCTCCTGCACGCGGCTCTTGACCTCTCCGAAGATGCGGTCCCGCAGCGGGGCGAGGTGCTCCGTCGCGGCGTCGGTGTGGGCATTCTCGGCCTCGAGGTACGCCAGGGTGTCGGGGGATTCCTTGTCCCGCAGCCACTCGTAGTCGTCGACGAACTCGATGCCGTGGTGGGTCCGTGTCACGGGCCGCTTGGCGGCGCTGGGCGGAGTGGATGCGGTGTGCTCGTTGCTCACCGTCCCACCCTATTCGCCCGTGCCCCCGGTCAGGCCGCCGCGGGTTCCCGTCCGGCCAGGGCGGCGGGTCGCCGGTCGGAAACGGCGGCCTGCACCCGCTGCTCGAACGACTCGAGCTCGGCGACGACCGCCGGGGCGACCCAGGCCCGGTCGCGGCGGCGTCGGGTGACCGGGCGGAGCACCCCGGCGTGCACGAGGTCGGCCACGACCCGCTCGGCGCGGTCGACGGGCAGCAGCGTGTGCAGGTGCTCCTCGGTCAGGACCGGGTCGTCGGCGAGCGCGCGACCGACGACCGCGTGCGGCCCCGACGCGCAGGGACGGGCGACCCGGTCGGCGTCGTGCTCGGCGAGCATCAGGGCACTCAGCGTCGCTTCGTCGCAGACCGTCCCGATCGCGAGGGCCAGGTCGACCACGAACCCGGTGACCCGACCGTCGCGGTACTGCTCCAGGTGCCGGAAGTACCGCCGCCGATCGGCCGCGAGCGCGGTGGCCACCGGCGCTGTGACCGTCGTGGTCACCCCTCGTCGCCGCAGCACGGCCCCGATCAGTGCCCGCCCGATCCGACCGTTGCCGTCCGTGAACGGGTGGATCGACTCGAACTGCGCGTGCGCGATCGCCGCCTGGGCGATCGGGTGCAGGTCCACGCGGCGCACGAACGCGAACAGGTCGGCCATCAGCGGTGCCACGAGCTCGGGTGGTGGCGGCACGTACCGGGCGTCGCGAGGGGTGGCACCGCCGCCGATCCAGTTCTGCACGTCGCGGTACCGGCCGGCGTACCGTCCGTCGACGGGGTCATCGCGCATCAGCAGGCGGTGTGCCTCGAGCAGGGCTGCCTCGGTGACGGTGCCGAAGTCGGCGCTGGACACCAGGTGCTCGACGGAGCCGCTCGCACGGACGACCGCGGTGGCACCCGGGTTCGCCCGGATGCCGACGAGCGCCCGCGCGAGGTCGTCGATGGACGCGGACTCGTCCTCGATCCGCGACGACGCCACGGCTTCGGTCCGGCCGAGCACGGACCCGAGTGGAGCGAGCCGGGAACCGTGGTGGACGTCGAGGGCTCGCAGGGCGGTGGCGCTGCGGTCGAGCAGCGCCTCGGTGTGGGCGTCGGGGACCCACCGAGCCCGAGCGATGGACGGCGGCAGGGCGACCCGGACCGAGGTCACCAGGCGGTCGTCACGACGCCCCCGGACCGCGCTCCGCCACGGTCGCTCGGTGCTGTCGTGCGTGGGCCAGGTGTCGCTCGGGTCTGCCATCCCCTGACGCTAGGGCCGCTCGGACGCTCGACGCCAGGAATCCGTATTTCGCCGCACGACCGCACGACCGCACGACCGCACGACTGCTCGCCCGCTCGCGCCGCGTAGCGTTGGTGGCATGCGCAACTCCTTCGCGATCACCGGTGCCCACGTCGTCCCCGTCTCCGCTCCCGCCTTCGACGGCGGCGCGGTCGTCGTCGAGGACGGCCGCATCACCGCCGTCGGCCCCGACGTCACGCCGCCGGAGGGGATGCCCGTGATCGACGCCGCCGGCTCCTGGCTCGTGCCCGGGTTCGTCGAGGCGCACGGCCACGTCGGCATCCACGAGGAGGCGAACGGCGAGGCCGGCAACGACACGAACGAGATGACCGCCCCGAACACGGCCGGCGTCCGTGCCATCGACGCCATCGACATCGACGACGAGGGCTTCCGCGACGCGCTCGCCGGCGGGATCACGAGCATCGTCGTGAAGCCGGGCTCCGGCAACCCGATCGGCGGCCAGAGCGTCGCGATCAAGACCTGGGGCGGCCGCACCGTCGACGAGCAGCTCATCTCGGACGCGGTCAGCGTGAAGAGCGCCCTCGGCGAGAACCCGAAGCGCGTCTACGGCGGCAAGGGCCAGACGCCGTCCACCCGTCTCGGCGTCGCGAAGGTCATCCGTGATGCCTTCGTCGAGGCGCAGAACTACCGTGCGGCGCGGGACGCCGCCGCGGCGAAGGGGGAGCCGTTCGCGCGCGACCTGACGAAGGAGACCCTCGTCCGGGTCCTCGACGGCGAGCTCGTCTGGGACCAGCACGCCCACCGCCACGACGACATCGCGACCGCGATCCGTCTGTCCGAGGAGTTCGGCTACCGGCTCGTCGTGAACCACGGCACCGAGGCGCACAAGATCGCCGACGTGCTGGCCGCGAAGGGCATCCCCGTCATCTACGGTCCGCTCTTCACGAGTCGCTCCAAGGTCGAGCTCCGCGACCGCGGGATCCCGAACCTCGCCGCGATCGCGGCAGCCGGGGTCCGCGTCGCCATCACGACGGACGCGCCGGTCGTGCCGATCACCATGCTCGTCGACCAGGCCACCGCCGCGGTGAAGGAGGGACTGCCCGCCCAGACCGCGCTCGAGGCGCTCACCGTCAACCCGGCCGACTTCCTGGGCTTCGGGGACCGCGTCGGACGCCTCGCCGAGGGCTGGGACGCCGACCTCGTGCTCTGGGACGGCGACCCGCTCGACGCGACCAGTCGCGCGACGCGCGTCTGGATCGACGGCCGGCAGGTCTTCGAGTGGGCGGACGGCGTCGGCGTCACCACCCCGCGCTGGTAGCGGGGAAGAGCCGGGAGGCGCGGATCGCGACGTGCCCGCACGTCGCGATCCGCGCCTCCCGTCCGTGTCGCCGGGGGCGCTGGATGGTGACGTCCGGCGGACCCGGCCGGGTCAGACCTCGCGCGCCAGCAGGAAATCGTTGATGCGCGTCGTCAGCTCGGCGTCGATCGGCCGGGCGTCACCGTTCAGGGCGCGGATCGGCGCTGCCTGCCGCACGCTCGACACGAGCCAGAGCGCGTCCGCGGCCCGCAGGTCGGCGACGGTGACGAGCTCGTACGCGGTCTCGATCCCCGACTCCTCGGCGTACCGGAACACGTCGGCCTGGGTCGTGCCGTCCAGGATCCCGATGTCGGTGCGGGGCGTGACGAGCCGGTCGCCGACCCGCATGACGAGGTTCGCGCGCGTGCCCTCGAGCACGTACCCGTCGCTCGAGACGAACAGGGCGTCGTCGGCACCGCGGCGGACGGCCTCGCGCAGGGCGGCCATGTTGACCGCGTACGACAGCGTCTTCGCACCCTGCAGCAGCCACGGCGAGGTGCGCTCGACGTCGTGCCGGTACCCGCGGTCCAGGAGCACGACCGAGATGCCCTCGGTACGTGCGGCGGTGGAGTCACCGGACGGGGCGGCGTAGACCCAGCCGGTCGGGCGGTCCGTGCCCTCGACGCCGCGCGTCAGGACGGTCTTCGCGAAGGCTTCGCGGACCGGGTCGAGGCGCGCACAGACGGCCTCGATGGCCTGCCGCCAGGCCTCCGGGTCCGGTGCGGGCAGGTCGAGCAGCGCGGCGGAGCGGCCGAACCGGGCGATGTGTGCCTCGAGTGCCTGCGGACGACCGTCGATCACGGTGATGGTCTCGAACACGCCGTCACCCCGGGTGACGCCGAGGTCCTGCACCTGCACGTGCTCCTCGAGCGGCTTCGCCCACGTGAAGGCGTCGGCTCCGGGATCGTGCGGCGCAGCGTCGCGGGAGGGCTGGTTCAGGACGGCGAGCACGGTTTCGGTCATGCCCCCCATCCAACCCCACGGGCGTGCGTGTGCCCGCGGCGTCACCTCGCGTCGGGCAGGGCGCCGAGCAGCTTCCACACGGCCGGCGTGAGCTCGGGGTGCTGCAGCGCGATCCGCCGTAGCCGGTGGTACTCCTCGCCCAGGGCGGTGCCCTGACCGGACGCCGGGTGGGTCGACCACTGCGCGTGCCGCTTGCCGATCGCCTCGTCGAGGTCGACCGCATCGGCGCGCAGGATCAGCACGACCTGCTCGTCGACGGTCGGGAGCGTCGGCATGAAGTCCCACGGGTCCTCGCCCTGACGGCTCCGGTGCTCGACGAGCATCGAGATCTCCTCGGCGGCCTCGGCGCGCAGGACTTCGAGGCTGCGCCCGGTCCTGCGGGGCTCAGCCATGGTGCCCCCGCAGCCCGCCTGCCATGGGAAGAGCGTACGGCACTCCATCGGTCAGACTGGACGCGTGACCCGTCCAGACGAGAGCAAGTCCCAGCACCCCCGGGTGGTCGTCGTGTACCTGCTGCGTGACGGCGCGGACGGTCCGGAGGTCCTGCTCGGCGAGAAACGCCGTGGCCTCGGGACAGGCCGCCTGGTCGGTCCCGGCGGCAAGCGCGAGCCCGGTGAGTCGGCGGTCGAGACCGCCGTGCGCGAAGTGCGCGAAGAGGTCGGTCTGCGGATCGGGGCGGCCGACCTGGAGGCTCGTGGCACGTTGGACTACCGGTTCCCGTACCGGCCGTCCTGGTCCCAGGTGTCGGACGTCTTCGTCTGCCGCCGCTGGCAGGGGGACCCGACGGGGTCCGACGAGCTGGAGCCGCGGTGGATCCCGGTCGACGCGGTGCCCTACGACGCGATGTGGGACGACGCCCGGTACTGGCTGCCGGGGGTGCTCGACGGCGGCAGCGTGCGCGCGCGGTTCACGTTCGCCGAGGACGACGCGACGGTGGCGGGCTTCACCGGCACGGGGGTCGGCGGCTAGCGGGTCTGCTGGGTACGGGTGCTGCCGGTGCGCGCCTCTTCGGCGGCGGCCATCACGTCGGCGTCCCCGCTCCGGCCGCCAAGGGGGCGCACGAAGAAGTCGATGATCCCGAAGATGATCGCGCCGATCATCGAGAACATCGCCCAGCCGACGAACAGGCCGGCGGTGTTGCGGCCGTCGGCAGGGGCGAGCAGCACGCTCGCGGCGTAGAACCCGACCGTCAGCACGAGGAACACGACGACGACGGTGATGAGGACGCGGTGCCAGGTGATGCGCGGGTTCATGCCCCCAGGATACGCGGCGGCCGGACGTCACCGGTCCGTGCCGGTACGGATGATGCACGCGCACCCTGCGACGTTGCACGCGTCGTTCGACTGGTGCCTCGTCGGAACATGCACACGTAATGGATGCGTGTGCATCATTCGACAGTGCACGAGTCGTTCGGCTGGTGCATCGTCGGAACATGCACGCGCAGTCGGTCTGGGAGAGCGTTGCGACCGTCAGGAACGAGCTACCGGTCCGCGTGCCGCCCGTGTGACGGCTCGTCCGGTGCGTCGACGCGCGCCGCTGCGTCGGACCGGACCGGGGCCCGTGAACCGTCGGTCCGCGGGACGGGACGGGTGCGCGGTCCGGTCCCCGCGCCTCCCGGCCGTTGCGCGGGGCCGGTGCGCTCGCCGCTCCGCACCACCGCGATGCGGCCCGTCGGCGTCGCGCCCGGTTCGAGGCCGTCGCGGCCGCCCGTGAAGACGTCCCCGCCGGTGCGGTCGTCCTCCCAGTCGTCGTCGCGCAGGACGCTCAGGGTGCCGGTCTCGGTCGAGGTGAGCCCGTGCCGCTCGAGTTCGGCGTCGCGCTGCTTGCCGAGGAACTCGCGGTTGGCGGTGTTGGCGTCCTGGAACATCGTGGTGCGGCCGGTGACGATCGCCCGGATCCGTCGGCGCTCCCACCACTTCTTGCCGAAGTACATCAGCACGAGGCCGGCGAGGGCGTAGCAGGCCATCGTGATCAGGCCGCGAGCCGGTCCGGGCCCGACGCCGTAGACCTGGTGCTTGATCATGTCGACCATGCTCGAGCCGACGACGACGTTGTTGAGCCACGCGAAGGGCTCGGGCATGAACCACTTCGGGTACGCCCCGCCGGACGACGGCATCGACAGGAAGACGAAGCAGATCATCGCGGGGGCGGCGATGAACCGGCCGACGAAGTAGCTCAGGCCGTTCACCGCCAGACCGATCGCGACGATCCAGCCCCAGGCGATGAGCACGAGCTCGATCCAGTGCCCGTGGATCGCCCCGAGGACCGGGCCGGCGAGGGTGTTCGTGATCAGCGAGATGACGAGACCACCGATGACGATCACGGCCATCCGGGTGCGGTGCCGGAGCGGGCCGCCCATGATCCCGATGAACATCGCGACCATGTAGCCGCCGATGCACCACGCGAGCATGACGTACATCGCGACGGTGCCGTACTCGTCCCAGGTAGGCAGCGGCGCGAGCTCCGTGACCTTCGGACTCGCGACACCGATGCCGGCGAGCACCGCGGTGAGGGTGGCGGGTATGAGACTCGCGACCTGGAACTGGTGCGCGCTGGCCTTGAAGAACTCGTTCGCCGCGGGGTCGTACGCGACCGCCATCGACCCGCCCACCACGTCCCGCTTGGCCTGGGCCAGGGAGTCGTACGAGTGGAACACGAACTCGCCGGGCAGCGCCTGTCGCACGGCCTGCACGAACGTCGGGTCGCTGCCGACCAGCGCGATCGGGACGTCGTGCGGGTGCGGGGCGTGGAAGGCGAACACGTAGCAGAGGCAGAATCCGACGATGAAGAACAACGGCATCCAGAGCTGCAGCCCGATGAGCTGCAGCGACGGGTGCAGGGTCGAGTACCACCGGCGGTAGGCGCCGTACTGCTGCGGTGCGGGCGCGGGTGCCTGCCGTCGCGGTGCGGTCCGCTTGCTCCCCGCGACCCTGGCGCCGCGTCGGGGCTTCGTCCCACGGGCAGAGGGCCGGGCGGTGCGCGGTTTCGCTGGCGACTGCCGGGACCCGCCGGATCGCTCCGGGGTGTCGTCGTTCCTGGGGACGTCGTTCCGCGGCGTGCTCACTCGGCGCTGTGCTCCTGATCTCGATCGGAGCGCCAGGATACGCCCGGGGTGGTCAGGAGCGGCTGCGTGACGCCTGCGCCGAGTCCATCGCGAGTTCCTCGGCGTCGAGGGTCACGAGCACACGGCGCATGACCTCCTCGTCGAGGTTGCCCTTCTCGCGCTCCTCGAGCACGATCTCGCGCCGGCGGTCGAGCAGCTCGCGCCGGATGTCCTGGATCTGCGCGCCGCGGAGTCGCATCGGGGCGTTCCGCTCCTCGTCCTCCTCTTCCTCGGCGTCGCGTCGGAAGGTCTCGGCCTGCCGTTCGAGCCGGGCCTTCAGCCGGTTGACGACGGAGTCGACGGCCTCGGGCCCGTAGTGCGTCGACCAGGCGGGCCGGCGCGCGTCGAGCAGCTCGATCGCTGCCTCGATGGTCCGCTGGTTCAGGCGCATCTCGCTGCGGACGTCCTCGTCGTCCTCGGCGGGGTCCTGCACCTTGAGGGCCCGGATGACGAAGGGCAGCGTCAGACCCTGCAGCAGCAGCGTCCCGACGGTGACGAAGAACGCGATGATGAAGATCGTGTCCTGCGCCGGGATCTGGACGGGGCTGGCGACGACGGACACCGCCGCGGCCAGGGTGACCACGCCGCGCATGCCGGTCCACGAGATGACGGTGAGCTCGCGCCAGTTGAGCTTCGGTTCGGCGGTGCCGCGCATCCAGCGCAGGGACCGGTGCCCGCGGGACAGCCGCACCCGGAGTGGACGGATCCACCGCCCGTTGAAGCGGTTGCGCGCGTAGGACTCGAAGACGAACAGCGGCCGCACCAGGATCACGACCACGAGCACGACGGCCGCGGCGGTGAGGGTCTGGCCCAGGCTCCGCTCGCTCTCCACCAGGTCCTGCACGACCGTGTTGAGCTGCAGCCCGATGAGCGCGAACACGAAGCCCTCGAGGATGACGTCGATGCTCGTCCACAGCGGGCGCTCCTGCAGGCGGGTGGCGTAGCCCTCCTTCGGTGAGTTGTACCCGATGTACAGACCTGCCGTGACGACCGCGATGACGCCGGAGCCGGAGAGATCCTCGGCGAGGATGTACGCGACGAAGGGCAGCAGGATGCTCATGATCGTCTCGACCACGGGGTCGTTGATGCGCATCCGGATCCAGTGCACGAGGACGCCGAGCACGATGCCCACGACGAGGCCGACGCCGATCGCCAGTCCGAAGATCCCGAGGTCCTGCCAGATCGTCAGCGACGTGCCCGCGATGATGAGTGTGAAGACGCGCACGAGGGTCAGCGACGCGGCGTCGTTGATGAGGCTCTCGCCGGACAGCACCGTCATGACGCGCCGGGGGAGTCCGAGCTTCCGACCGATGGCGGCGGCGGACACCGCGTCCGGCGGGGCGACGATCGCGCCGAGGAGGATCGCCGCCGGCAGCGTCATGTCCGGTATGAGCAGGTACACCACCCCTCCGACCACCAGCGCCGTCACGATGACCAGGAAGATGCCGAGACGACGGATCTGCTTGATGGACCCGCGGAAGCTCTGCCACGAGACGTCGAGCGCCGCCGAGTAGAGCAGCGGCGGCAGGATGACCGTGAGGATCACCTCGGAGTCGATCTCCATCGGGGGCAGTCCGGGCAGGAACGACGCCGCCAGCGCGACCGCCGTGACGAGCAGGGGCGCGGGGAGGCCCTTCGCCCGCGCGAACCCGGTCACCGCGAGTGATCCGATCAGCAGGATGAGGAGCTCAGCGGTGTCCATGGGACGCATTCTCCCATCGGCATGATCGCGGTCTTGAACGAGTGTGAAGCTGCGGTGAACAACAGGTTGCCGATCAGGTTTGCTCCAGCGGCCGACGCCTGGGACACTTGCCCGCGGTGGACATCACACTCATAGTCGTCCTGGTCATCGCGTTGGCCCTCTTCTTCGACTTCACAAACGGTTTTCACGACACCGCCAACGCGATGGCGACCCCGATCGCGACCGGCGCCATGAAGCCCAAGGTGGCGGTCACCGTCGCCGCGGTGCTCAACCTGGTCGGGGCGTTCCTCAGCACCGCCGTGGCGACGTCGATCTCGCACGGGCTGATCAACGAGGGCCCCGGCGGCGTCGCGATCAGTCCGGAGATGATCTTCGCGGGCCTGATCGGCGCGGTCGTCTGGAACATGATCACGTGGCTGCGTGGCCTGCCATCGTCGTCGTCCCACGCCCTGTTCGGCGGGCTCATCGGTGCCGCGATCGTCGGCGCCGGGTTCCAGTCCGTCAACTACGTCGCGCTGCTGACCGTCGTCATCATCCCGGCGTTCGCCTCGCCCGTGATCGCCGCGCTCGTGTCGTTCCTGTCGACGCGCATCGCCTACCGGATCACGAAGCGGCCCGTGTTCCCGAACGAGCGCGGCGGCTTCCGCATCGGGCAGGTCTTCACCAGCTCGATGGTGTCGCTGGCGCACGGCACGAACGACGCGCAGAAGACGATGGGCGTCATCACGCTGACCCTCATCGCCTCGGGCGCGCAGCCGTCGAGCCAGGGCGTGCAGTTCTGGGTCGTCGTGGCCTGCGCCCTGGCGATCGCGCTCGGCACCTACACCGGCGGCTGGCGCATCATCCGGACGCTCGGTTCCGGCATCACCGAGATCCGTGCGACGCAGGGGTTCGCCGCCGAGGCCTCGACCGCGGCGACGATCCTGGCCTCGAGCCACCTCGGGTTCGCACTGTCCACGACCCAGGTCTCCTCGGGCTCGATCATCGGTGCCGGGCTCGGTCGCCGCGGCTCGAAGATCCAGTGGTCGACCGCCGGCAAGATCGTCATCGCCTGGTTCATCACCCTGCCCGCAGCCGCCGCGGTGGGTGCCGTCGCCTCGGGCATCGCGCGCTTCGGCATCGGTGGGCTCGTGATCGACGTCGTCGTCGGTGCCGCCGTGATCCTCGGCCTGTACCTGTGGTCGCTCCGGAAGCCGCACGAGCAGGCCGCGGCGATCGAGGTCGACGTCGCCGCCAACGCCGTCCTCACCCGGAAGGAGCTGCGCGACATGCAGCGCAAGAAGCGCGCGGACGCGGTCGCACAGCGCCGCGCCGAGCTGAGCCGCGAACGCACCCTCCGTCGCATGGCGGCCCGCAAGGGAGGCCGTCGCTGATGGGGATCGACTGGTTCGCATTCCTCACCGTGGCGCTGGTCGCCGTGGTCTCGTCGTGCTTCGTCGTCGCCGTGTACTCGGTCGGCCTCCGGCTGTGGAGCGCCGCCGACACCCGTGCCGGCAAGTTCGCCGTGAAGGACGACGGCACGATCGGCCCGGCCACGGCCGGCTTCCCGAACCCGGCCGGCGCCTCGGCCGCCACCCGTGGACTCCGCGCGCTCGCGATCGCCTGCTTCGTCGTCTGCGGCGCCGTCGTGCTCTACGGCATCTACCTGATCGTCCCGCAGTTCCACTGACGCCCTCGCTCGGCGCGCGTTCGTTCGCGTTCCGTTCGCGCAACTGGTGCGTCCAGTGAGCAGAAGATGTCGGGTCGGGACCTGCGACCGGACGTCTACTGCTCACTCGTTTCGCGTTCGCGGCGTGACCGCGGCGCGGCCTGGAGGCCCGTGGCGGCCTGGCGCCGGGCCTCCAGGCCGTCGCGGGGCGAGCGGGCGGAATGCCGACGTGCGTTGCGGAGGCCAACACGGCCTCCCGCCCGCTCGCGCTGGCGGCGCGTTCGGTGAGCAGAAGCGGTCGGGTCGCGGTCTGTGACCCGACCCGTCCTGCTCAGAAGTGCGAGCGTGAGCGGCCGGGCGTGCGCCAGGGCATACGTGCGTGAGCGCGCGGCGTGAGCGGGCGAAACACCCGCGTCCGCAGCCGCGGGCACCCTGCCATTTCGCCCGCTCGCGTTCGCGGCGCGCCACTGCCCGCCCCGGAGGCGCGTGGCGGCCTGGCGCCGGGCCTCCAGGCCGTCGCGGGGCGAGCGGGCGGAATGCCGGGCTGCGTTGCCGAGGCGACCGCGGCATTCCGCCCGCTCGCGCAGGCGGGCAGCGGGCAGGCAGGCCGCCGCTCCCGCCCGCCCCGGCGCGGTTCCGGACCGGCTGGACGGACCGGACTAGCCTCGACGCGTGACCGGCAACGAGGAGGCACCTGTGACGACGACGCGGACCGAGAGCGACTCGCTGGGATCACGGGAGGTCCCGAACGACGCGTACTGGGGCATCAACACCCTGCGGGCACTGGAGAACTTCCCGATCACGTCCGTGCCGATCGCCGTGTACCCGGACCTCATCGAGGCGCTCGTCACCGTGAAGCAGGCCGCCGCCCGCGCGAACCGTGCCATCGGCGTCCTCGACGACGAGCGCGCCGACGCGATCGACCGTGCGGCGCAGGAGGTCCGTGACGGCGCCCTCCGCGAGCAGTTCGTCGTCGACGTCGTGCAGGGCGGCGCGGGGACGAGCACGAACATGAACACCAACGAGGTCCTGGCGAACCGGGCCCTCGAGCTCCTCGGGCGTGAGCGCGGCGACTACGCGTACCTGCACCCGATCGACCACGTGAACCGCAGCCAGTCGACGAACGACACGTACCCGACGAGCATCAAGATCGCGATGATCTTCGGGGTCCGTCGATTGATCGACCAGCTTGAGCAGCTCTCCGCGGCGTTCGCCGAGCGGGGCCGTGCGTTCGCCGACGTGCTGAAGGTCGGTCGGACGCAGCTGCAGGACGCCGTGCCGATGACCCTCGGGCAGGAGTTCACCGGGTTCTCGCACACCATCCAGGAGGACGCGGACCTGCTCCGCAAGGTCATGCCGCTGCTGGCCGAGATGAACCTCGGTGCGACGGCCATCGGCACGGGCATCACCGCCGACCCGCTGTACCGAGACGAGGTCCGCCGTCAGCTGCAGGACGCCAGCGGCATCGACGTCGTCACCGCACCCGACCTGATCGAGGCGACGAGCGACGCCGGGTCGTTCATGACGCTCTCCGGCACGGTGAAGCGCAGCGCGGCGAAGCTCTCGAAGATCTGCAACGACCTGCGGCTGCTGTCGTCCGGCCCGCAGGCCGGTCTCGGCGAGATCACCCTGCCGCCGCGGCAGGCGGGCTCGTCGATCATGCCGGGGAAGGTCAACCCGGTGATCCCCGAGGTCGTGAACCAGATCGCCTACGCGGTCGCCGGGGCGGACACCACGGTGACGATGGCGGCCGAGAGCGGACAGCTGCAGCTCAACGCCTTCGAGCCGATCATCGCGCACTCGATCCTGCAGTCACTGCAGTGGATGTCCCGCGGCTGCGCGACCCTGCGCGAGCACTGCGTGATCGGCATCGAGGCGAACGAGGCGAAGCTCGCCGCCCAGGTCGACACCAACGTCGGGGTCGTGACCGCACTGACGCCGTACATCGGCTACGCGGCGGCGGCGTCGATCGCGCACACGGCGCTGACGACCTCGACGCCGATCTCGACGCTCGTCGTGGCCGCGGGTCTGATGGACGAGGACCAGGTGATGCGGGTGCTGAGCCCGGCGCGTCTGTCGGGCATCGAGCTCGCGACCGGCGCCATCCCGATCGTCACCGAGGAGATGCTCGACGCCGAAGCACGCAAGCGCTGACGCCAGCACGTCAGCACGTCAGCACGTCAGCTGACGCGGGCGCGCGTCAGGGCAGGGGCCGCTCGCCGACCCGAACCTGCTGCGCCATCGCACGCAGGTGCTCCTCCGCCGGTGTCGGCTCGGCGGCCTCGTCCTCGGCGACCCGCGCGGCCTCGGCCCGGACGTACTGCGCCGCCGCGATGTCGGCGTCCCGCCACCGGGCGAGGGTGAAGTTCCGGGTGACGTCGCGGAGCGGGAGCCGGATCGACTCGTCCGCCTCGATGCCCGCCAGGAGCTGCCGCATCCGGATGACCTCGGAGTCGAGCTCCCCGCCGACGACGAGCACGAAGTTGGAGATGTACAGGTAGACGAGCAGCAGGATCGCCCCACCGAGCCACCCGTACGCGCGGTTCCCGCCGCCGAGGGTCTCGACGTAGAGCGCGAAACCCAGCGTCGCGATCGCCCACGTGACGATGGCGAACCCCGCGCCGGCCGACACCCACCGCAGTTGCGGCGTCTTCACGTTCGGGGTCGCGTAGTACAGCACCGCCACCATCACCACGAGGTCGGCCGCGAGCACCGGCCACTTCACCACGTTCCAGACGTCGTCGATCCACGGCGCCCAGCCGAGCTGCCGGATGATCGCCTCTGAGATCGTCGGGGTGCCGAGCAGGATCACGATGGCCACGGCTCCGCCGACCATCACGAGCAGCGTGACGAGGAGCATCATGCTGCGGAACTTCCAGATGCGCCGACCCTCCTCGACCTCGTAGGCGGTGTTCATCGCCCGCCCGAACGCCGTCGCGTAGCCCGACAGCGACCAGAGCGTCAGCACGACGCCGATCGAGAACCCGAGCCACGGGTTGTCCAGGGTGAGCAGCTGCCGGAGGGGGCTCTCCAGGTGCGCGGCGGTCTCCGGACGGACGATGAAGCCGAGCACCTCGACGATGTCCGACACGCTGTCGCCCCGCCGGTCGACGATCGACAGCGCGGACACGACGGCCAGCGCGGTCGGGAACACCGTCAGCAGGGCGAAGAACGTCAGCGACGCGGCCGCGTCGACGACGCGGTGCCGGATCACCGAGTGGTAGGTGCGTCGGACGACGGCGCGGACTCCTGTCCGCTGGAGGTCGCGCGAGGCGCTGTCCGGCATGTGTCGTACGGTACCGGACCGGTGACGTCACGCCGTGCCGTGGAGGCACCGTGATGTGGCCTGGAGGCGCGGGGCGGGCCCGCCCCGCGCCTCCGGGCCGATGGTGGTCGCGTCCACCCCGTCAGAGCGACACGATCCCGCGACGATCCGCCGTCCGCGTCGCCGAAGCGACAGACGTCCGCGGAAGGTTCGCGCAGATCTGTCGCTTTCACGGAAGGAGGTGGTCCGGAGCGGCGGCCGCGCCCGTCAGTCGGCGTGGGGGTGCAGGGCGTCGTACCGGCGGAACGAGGGGACCATCCGGAGGAGCAGCGCGACGAGGCCGATGATCAGCACGCCGCCGATGACGGGCGGGTACGCGATCCCCGCGGCGACGACGAGGCCCGCGTAGAGGTCGCCGAGTCGCGGGCCGCCGGTGACCACGACGATGAAGATGCCCTGCAGTCGTCCCCGCATGCCGTCCGGCGATGCCGCCTGCAGGATCGTGTTCCGGAACACCGAGCTGACGTTGTCCGCACCTCCGGCCATCGCCAGGAACAGCGCGGCGAGCCCGAGCGCTGGGAGGATCTCGACGCCGAACGCCTCGCCCGAGCGCCCGCCGAGCAGGTGCGCCAGCGCGATGACCACACCGAACGCCGCGATCGCCCCGCCGTACGCGGTGATGGCCCAGCCGACGGCCTCACCCTGGCGTCGGACGTGCCCGAGCGGCCCGGAGAAGACACTCGACAGCAGCGCACCGATCGCGTACGCGGCGGTGAGCGTGCCGACGGTGATCGACCCGCCGCCGATGACGAGTGCGCCGATCGCGGGGAACAGCACGCGCGGCTGCCCGAACGTCATCGCGACGATGTCGAGCACGAACGTCATGGTGATGTTGCGCGACCTCCGCAGGAACCGTGCGCCCTCGATGAGCGAGCCGAGCCCGGGCCGGAGCGCGTCGCGGTCGGCGGCCATCCGCGGCAGGGTGAACACCCCGAGGAACGCGAACGTGAACAGGACGACGTCGATCGTGTACGTCGGGGCGAACCCGACCGTCGCGATCAACACACCCGCGATCGCCGGACCGACGGTGACCTGGAACCCCGAGGCGATCCCGCCCAGGGCGCTCGCCGCGGGGAGCAGGTCCGTGCCGACGAGTCGGGGGACGATCGCGGAGCGCGAGGCGTTGCTGACGGTCGCCGCCACGGCGTTCACGGTGGCCAGGACGTAGAGCAGCAGGACGCTGTGCAGGTCGAGCCAGGCGTGGGTGGCGATCAGGGCGACCGCGACCCAGGCGATGATCGACGAGATGAGCGCGACGAGGCGCCGGTCGAACGCGTCGGCGAGCATCCCGCCGTACAGTCCGGCGACGATCATCGGCACGAGTGCGATGACGCCCACGAGCGCCACGGCGAAGGTGGAGCGGGTGATCTCGTACACCTCGAGCCCCACGGCGACGGTGGTCATCTGGGTCCCGATGCCGGCGATGGCGGTGCCGGCCCAGAGCCGGGCGAAGGCGGGGGAGCGGCGGAGCGGGGTGAGGTCGGCGAGCAGGCGGCGGCGGGGCGGTGCGGGAGTGGATCGTGTCACGGTGGAACCATTCTGCGGGCTGCACGGTCTGTGCGTCTGCCCCGCTCGGCCTCTGGTTGACTGATCCGCATGACTGACCTCAACAGCAAGCCCGAGTTCGACGCCCCCGAGGGCCCCGCCCCGACCGAGCTCGTCGTCACCGACATCGTCGAGGGTTCCGGCGAGGAAGCGTCCGCCGGGTCGACCGTCAAGGTCCACTACGCCGGCGTCGAGTACGAGACCGGCGACGAGTTCGACAGCTCGTGGAACCGTGGCGAGCCCATCGACTTCCCGCTCGCGGCGCTCGTGCGCGGCTGGCAGGAGGGCATCCCCGGCATGAAGGTCGGCGGACGCCGCAAGCTCGTCGTCCCGCCGGAGCTCGCCTACGGTCCCGCCGGCGGTGGGCACTTCCTGTCCGGCAAGACCCTGATCTTCGTGATCGACCTGCTCGGGGTCCGCTGATGCAGGTCGGTGCCCCGACGATCGAGCTGAACGACGGCCACCGGTTCCCGGAGCTCGGCCTCGGCACCTACGGCCTGAACGGTGACGAGGGTGCGGCCGCGGTCGGTACCGCGATCACCAGCGGCTACCGACTGCTCGACACGGCGCTGAACTACGGCAACGAGGACGCTGTCGGCAAGGCCGTGCACGAGTCCGAGGTGGCGCGCGAGGACCTCGTCGTCACGTCGAAGCTCCCCGGTCGGCACCACGGCTACGACGAGGCGCACCGGTCGATCGACGAGACCCTCGGCAACCTGGGGCTCGACCACGTCGACCTGTACCTGATCCACTGGCCGAACCCGTCGGTGGGCAAGTTCGTCGACACCTGGAAGGCGTTCGTCGACCTCCGAGACAGCGGCAAGGTCCGCTCGATCGGCGTCTCGAACTTCACGCCGGAGCACCTCCGCCGCATCGTCGACGCCACCGGGGTCGCCCCCGCCGTCAACCAGGTCGAGCTGCACCCGTACTTCCCGCAGGCAGAGCTGCGGAAGGTGCACCAGGAGCTCGGCATCGTGACCGAGAGCTGGAGCCCGCTGGCGAAGCGGTCGGAGCTGCTCACCGAGCAGCCGATCGCCGACGCCGCCGCGGCGCACGGCGTGACCCCTGGCCAGGTCGTGCTGCGCTGGCACGTCCAGCTCGGTGCCGTGCCGGTGCCGAAGTCGGGCGACGCGGCCCGTCAGCAGGAGAACCTCGACGTGTTCGGCTTCGAGCTGACCGACGACGAGGTCCGGGCGATCTCGGGTCTCGAGCGCGGCCGCCTCTGGGACGGCGACCCGGACACGCACGAAGAGATGTGACCCGTCGCGACCCTTCGGGGACTGCGGGGCTCCCGGTGGGCAGTACACTGGTTCCCCCTCTTCCCGAAGGGTTGCGTGTGTCCGAACCGACCGAGATCGACCGTGAACGCGGCTACGTCGACAGCCTCTTCAGCCGACTCGACGAGCTGACCACCGAAGCCGAACAGCGCCTCGCCGAGACCCGCCGACAGGCCGTCGGCGGCAACCACCAGAGTCGCAGCGAGCGCGACGCCTACGCCCGGCTCTACGAGGACACCATCGCGACGCTCGAGCGCGTGGGGGACCGGCTGGTCTTCGGCCGGCTCGAGGTGGCCGAGCCCGAGAGCCCCGACGACACCTTCCGCTACATCGGCCGGGTGGGGCTCCGCGACGCCGAGCACCGCCCGCTGCTGCTCGACTGGCGCGTCCCCGGTGCCAGCGCGTTCTACCAGGCCACGGCCGCGCACCCGATGGGCATGCGCTCCCGTCGGCACCTGTCGCTGCAGGGACGCCGGGTCGTCGGCGTCGAGGACGAGGTCTTCGACGCCTCGCTCTACGACGACGAGCGCACGCACCTGCAGGGCGAGGGCGCACTGCTCGCCGCGGTGACCGCCGAGCGCACCGGTCGGATGACCGACATCGTCGCGACGATCCAGGGCGAGCAGGACCGGATCATCCGTTCCCCGCTCGAGGGCGTGCTCATCGTGCAGGGTGGCCCCGGCACCGGCAAGACCGCCGTGGCGCTGCACCGCGCCGCGTACCTGCTCTACTCGTACCGCGAGCGACTGCGGGGGTCCGGCGTGCTCATGGTCGGTCCGTCGCCGGCGTTCCTGACCTACATCGAGCAGGTGCTCCCGTCGCTCGGCGAGACCGGTGTCGTGATGGCATCGCTCGGCTCGCTCTACCCGGGGGTGCACGCGACGACGCACGACGGTCGTGACGCCGCCGCCGTCAAGGGTTCGGCGCAGATGGCGTCGCTCCTGCGCCGGGCCGTGCGCTCCCGCCAGGTCGTGCCGACCGAGTCGGTCACGCTCGACGTCGAGGGGGAGCGGCTCGTGGTGCCGCCGCAGCTCGTCGCCGACGCGATGAAGCGCGCGCAGGACCGCGGCAAGCCGCACAACGCCGCCCGCGTCACGTTCAACAAGATCGCCCTCGACGCGATGACCCGGCTGCTCGCCGAGCAGCTGCGTGAGCGCGGCACCACGGTGGACGAGGCTGACGAGAAGGTCCTGCGCGAGGACATCCGGAGCTCGTACGACGCCCGGGTGCTGCTCAACACCGCCTGGCTGCCGCTGCCGCCGGAGAAGTTCCTCGAGGACCTCTACGCCCGCCCGAACTGGCTCGCCTCGCTGACCCCCGACTGGACCCCGGAGCGCCGCGCGCTGCTGCAGCGCGCCCGCGGTGGGACCTGGACCGTCGAGGACGTCCCCCTGCTCGACGAGGCCGCCGAACTGCTCGGCCCGTTCGACCCGACCGGTGGCGCCGCCAAGCGTGCCGCGAAGGCCAGCCGCAACCGCGACATCGAGAACGCCCGCCAGGCGATCGAGAACATGGGCGTCGAGGGCATCGTCACCGCCGAGCAGGTCGCCGGTTCGTTCGCCGAGGGTGGCGACCCGCGCTCCACCGCCGAGCGCGCTGCCGAGGACCGCGAGTGGACCTACGGGCACATCGTGGTCGACGAGGCGCAGGAGCTCTCGCCGATGCAGTGGCGCGTGCTCGCCCGCCGCAACCCGCTGCGGTCGTTCACGATCGTCGGCGACATGGCGCAGGGTTCCTCCCCCGGGGCCGCACGGACCTGGGACGACGTCATCGGCGCCCTCGCCCGCCGTCGTCGTGGGCGCGCGCCACAGGTGCCGCTCGACCACCGCATCGAGCAGCTCACGGTGAACTACCGCACCCCGCGCTCCATCGTCGAGGCCGCCGGGGCCTTCGCTGACAGCGCCGGACTCACGGTCACCCGCAACGAGGCCGTGCGCGACGGCGACCCCGTCGAGCGTGTCCGCGTCGCCCGGGCCGACCTGCTCGACACCGTCGTGGCGGTCGCCGACACCGAGCGGGCCCGGATCGGGTCCGGCACCATCGGCGTCATCGTCCCCGAGTCCGAGGTCGACACCGTCCGGCAGCGACTCGCCCGCACCGAGGCGGACGTCCGGGGGCTCGCCTCGCCGACCGTCGGGTCGCTCACGGTGCTGACGGGTGCGGACGCCAAGGGCCTGGAGTTCGACGGCGTGCTGCTCGTCGACCCGGACGGCGTGGGCGCCGACGCCGCCCGTGCCGCCGCCGCGGTCTACGTGGCGATGACGCGCCCGACCCGTCGTCTGACGGTCATCGACGTCGACTGAGGCGGACGGGAGGCCCGTGGCGGGCCCGCCACGGGCCTCCCGTCGGTCGCCGGTCGCGCCCCCGGACGCCGGTCACGCTCAGTCGCGCTTGCGGTGCTCGACCAGCGCGAGCGCGTACGACTCCCACCACTCCCCGGCCGCAGGGCCGCCGTTGCAGGTGCCGTCGCTCAGACCCGGGGTCTTCACCCAGAGCAGCGCGTCGAGCCGGGTCGTGCCGCCCGTGACGTGCGGTTCCTGCCCGAGTCCAGCTCCCTCGGGGTTGCACCAGGTGCCGCGCCAGCCCTGCCCGTTGCGGGACACGTCGACGACGAAGTGCGGGTCGCCGCCGATCGCGTCGGCGAGCTCGTCGGCGTAGGCGCGCTCCTGGTCGACCCGGTAGAAGTTCGACACGTTCGTGAAGAAGCCCTGCACTTCGTCGACACCGGCCTGCCGCAGCCGGTCAGCCATCGTCGTGACCGGCACTCGGTTCTCGTTGCCGCCGTCCAGGTAGATCGTCAGGCCGTGGCCGGTCAGCTCGTCGACGGCCTTCCGGAGCAGGGGCAGCCGCGAGTCCCGCAGTCGCTCGCAGTTCTGGATCTGGGCGATCGCGTCCGGCTCGACGAGCACGACGGCGTGCGTGCCGGCCATGGCGCGGACCGCGGACCGGACCCACGGCAGGTAGGCGTCGTCCTCGGTGCCGCCCTCGGAGTAGCTGCCGCAGTCGCGGTCCGGCACGTTGTAGAGCACGAAGACCGGGGTGGCGCCGCTCTCCTCGGCGGTGTGCATGACCGAGCGGATCGTGGCGCGGGTCTCGGCACGCGAGGTGTTCGTGAGCCACGTCGCGATCGGCTGGTCGGCGATGACGGCGATCCGGTCGGCGGTGACGTCCTCGCCGGCCGCCCGTGCCTCGCGTTCACGGATGCCGGCCTGGTTGACGGCGGTCGGCTGCCGCGCGAGGCCGCCGGGGAACGCCTCGGCCGCTGACCTCCGTTCGGTCACGGTCCGCCCGCTCGGGGTGCCGCCACCGTCCGGCGGGCCGCTGTTCCACGGGGCGACGACCGCCAGGGTCGTGACGACCGCGGCGACGACGGCCGCGGTGGCGATCCATCCCCACTGCCGCAAGCCGCCCGTGCGGTTGCTGCGCGGTCTGCGGGGTCCCTCGTGCTCCGGCATCCGGCGGTCCTCCCTGGTCTGACCGTGCTGTGTCGGTGGTGCGGGCGGCTGACGTGCCCGGACCCATGCTGGCAGGTGCGGCCGACTGCTGACCAGCAACGTCGGGCGATCGTGCAGGCTGGACGCCGGTTCCTGTCAGGAGCGCTCCAGCGGCCGTGCAGGCCGGTGCAGCACACTGTTCGGATGTTCCGTCGACTCCTCCTCCTCGCCGTGACCGCGGCGTACGCCTGGGTGATCTGGCGGATGACGCTCACCCCGCAGGTGTTCACCTCGGCTCAGAACTCCCTCGTGCTGCACGCGATCGCGTGGGTCCAGCAGCTGCCGCACGGCACCTGGTTCACGTACGAACGCACCGAGTTCCTCGCCAACATCGCGATGTTCGTGCCCGTCGGGATGCTCGCCGCGCTGTGGTTGCCCCGCCGCTGGTGGATCCTCGGCGCCCTGGTCGCGGTGGTGCTGTCCACCGGCATCGAGTTCGCCCAGGCGACCTACCTGCCGTACCGCGTCGCCGACCCCCGCGACGTCCTGTCGAACGGCCTCGGCGGCCTGCTCGGCGCCACGCTCGTCGGCCTCGTCCGCAGCCTGCTGCCCGCACCGCGGCGCCGTCGTCTGCGGGCCAGGACCGCATAGATCTCTGGTAGTCTTGCGCGGTTGCCGTCGAACGGCCGCGGACAAAGAGCGCCCGTGCATCAGGCACGGGCACCGCGCAACGGACAGAAAGGGGATCTACCTATGGCACTTGACGCGAAGATCAAGCAGGAGATCATCGAAGAGTACGCGACCCACCCGGGCGACACCGGATCCCCCGAGGTCCAGGTCGCCGTTCTGACGCGTCGTATCAACGACCTGAACGAGCACCTCAAGGAGCACAAGCACGACCACCACTCGCGTCGTGGTCTGCTGCTCATGGTCGGTCAGCGTCGCCGTCTCCTCGGTTACCTCTCCGACATCGACATCGCCCGCTACCGCACGCTCATCGAGCGCCTCGGCCTGCGCCGCTAGTCGATCGAACACGCTTGATCGAACGCCCCGGTCCTCCTCGTGAGGGCCGGGGCGTTCTCCGTTCCGCGACACGGCCGGTGGGAATGCTTGCGGATCATGGCCGGTTGGATGCTATGTTCATGCAAACGCATCGAAAGTCGGGAAGCATCATGACCAGCATCGCCGTCGTCTCCGCCGGGCTCTCCGAGCCCAGCTCCACCCGCCTGCTCGCCGACCGCCTCGGTGAGGCCGCCGAGGCCTCGCTCGTCGCTGAGGGCACACCCGCACACGTCGTGCACGTCGAGCTGCGCCCGCTCGCGCACGAGATCACCGACGCCATGCTGACGGGTTTCGCGGCCCCGGCGCTGTCCGCCGCGATGGCCGCCGTGGTCGAGGCAGACGCGGTCGTGTTCGTCTCGCCGATCTTCACCGCCGGAGTCAGCGGTCTGGCGAAGTCGTTCCTCGACGTGCTCGACAAGGACTCGATGGCCGACATGCCCGTGCTCCTCGGCGCCACGGGTGGCACGTCACGGCACTCGCTCGCCATCGACCACGCGCTGCGACCGGTCTTCGCGTACCTGCGCGCCGCGGTCGTGCCCACCGGCGTCTTCGCTGCGACCGACGACTGGGGGAGCGAGGGGGAATCGGCGGCCCTGGACGGACGCATCCGCCGGGCCGGGGCCGACCTGGCCTGGGCGGTCCGGGCCTCCCGACGGACCCCTCAGGAAGCCGACGCGCTCCCCGCGACCCGGGACTTCGCGAGCCTGCTCGGCGGCCTCGGTCACTGACCCGCTGTCCTCTCCATCGGAAGACGCCGTGGTCTTCGTGTGACGCCGCCGAATCCGGCGGCGTCACGGCAACACGACGGCGTCTTCGGGGGAAGGGTCTCTTAGGCGCACCACAGGGCTCGTGGGGCCGGAGTGCGGCGGGCGCGCGGCTGGCTCATCGTCGTGGTCGGGAACCTCGTCATGACGACGAGGAGGACCGATGGACACCAGAGGCAGCGGCAGGCGATCCGCACGGATCGCGAGTGCGCTCGTCAGCGTGGGCGGACTCGTGGTGGCGATGGTCACCGGTGCGGGGCTGTGGGTCGGGCACGAGCAGGCCGACACGAGCACCGACTCCGGGACGAGCAGCAGCACGAGCGGCACCACCGACTCCGGCACGAGCACCGACTCCGGTACGTCGAGCGAGCCCGGTGACACCGCGGCCGACTCGACGACGGACAGCGGCACCACCGACACCGGCACCGGCACCACCGACTCGGACACCGGCGTCTCGCAGGGCACCACCGGCGGCAGCTCCGACACCACGACGACGGGGTCGTGACCGTGCCCGCCGCCACCCAGTGGGACCTGTGGACCACCACCGCCCGGGTCGTCGTCGACCATCGTGACCGCCGCCACCTCGCGGCCGCAGCCTCCTGCGTGCGCGAGGTCACCAGGGCGGTCGACGCCGCCTGCAGCCGATTCCGCGACGACTCCGAGCTCTCCGTCCGCGCCGACGACCTGGTCCAGGGCGCCGAGGTCTCGCCGCTCCTGGCGACGCTCGTCCACCAGGCCCTCGACGCGGCACGGCGCACCGACGGCGACGTCGACCCGACCCTCGGGCGCCGGATGGTGTCCCTCGGGTACGACGCAGCGTTCGCTGATGCCCCACCGGTGGCGTCACCGGATGCGGTGGCACGAGCACTCGACACCCGCCCGGCGTGGCAGCGGGTCCTGCTGTCGGGGACGTTCCTCCGCATGCCCGACGGCGTCACGCTCGACCTCGGCGCCACCGCGAAGGCCGCCGCCGCGGACATGGCCGCCGCGAGCATCACCGCGCGGCTCGGCATCGGCGCGCTCGTCTCCCTCGGCGGGGACGTCGCCACCGCCGGACCCGACCCGTCCGGTGGATGGCAGGTCCGAGTGCAGGACCTCGAGGGCGACCCCGTCGACCACGTCCGCATCGCCTCCGGCTGGTCCGTCGCGACCTCGAGCACGCAGAAGCGCCGTTGGGAGCAGGGCGGCACCGCGCGGCACCACATCCTCGACCCGCGATGGGGCCTGCCCGCCGAACCGGTGTGGCGTTCGGTGACGGTCGTCGCGCCGGCATGCACCACCGCGAACACGATGACGACCGCGGCGGTGGTCCGCGGGCACGCCGCCACCGAGTGGCTCCGCCAGAGCGGACGCGCGGCCCGCCTCGTCGCCGCCGACGGCAGTGTCGTGCGGCTCGGCGGCTGGCCGGACGAAGCGCAGGGAGCCGCCTGATGGACACCGCGCTCTGGGTGATCGGCCGGGGGATGGGCGTCGGCGCCGTCGTGCTCCTCACGCTCACGGTGCTGCTCGGCATCGTGACGCGCGGCGGGCGCCCGCTCCCGGGCCTGCCGCGGTTCGCCGTCCAGCTCGTGCACCGGGACGTCGCCCTCGCCTCGACCGTGCTGGTCGTCGTGCACGTGGTGACGCTGCTGCTCGACACCGAGGCCGAGCTCCGGCTGCTCGACACCGTCGTGCCGTTCGTCGGCGCCTACCGGTGGTTCTGGCTCGGGCTCGGCACCCTCGCGGTCGACCTGCTCGTGGTGCTCGTCCTCACGGCGATGCTCCGCCGGGTGATCGGGCCGCGCGTGTTCCGCGCCGTGCACTGGGCGGCCTACGCCATGTGGCCGATCGCCCTGGCACACGCGATCGGCACGGGGACCGACGGCACGTCCGTGTGGTTCCTCGTCGTCGCCGCGGTCTGCACCGCCGCGGTCCTCGGCGCCGTCTGCTGGCGCTGCACCGCCCGCGTCACCGAGTTCCGTTCCGCCGAACTGGAGGTCGTCCGATGACCCTGGCCCACCCACGCACCGTCCTGCCGCCCACCGGGAGCCGACGACTCCTCGCCACCCCGGGCCCCGGGCTCGCCGATCACGAGCAGACCCACGGTCTGCTGCCCCACGTCGGGCCGGGCATCATCGACGAGCTCGGACGCGCGGGCGTCGACGGGCGCGGCGGAGCCGGCTTCCCCCTGGCCCGCAAGCTCACCGCCGTCGCCGCACGGGGACGCCGCCGGACCCGTGGCGCGCCGATCGTCATCGCCAACGGAGCCGAGGGCGAACCCGCCAGCCGCAAGGACGCCGTGCTGCTCGGACGCGCCCCGCACCTGGTGCTCGACGGCATCGTCGTCGTGGCGGCCGCGGTCGGCGCGACCGACGCCGTCCTCGCCACGAGCGAGCGTCTCGCCGAACCGGTCCGCCGAGCACTGGCCGAACGGGCCGCGTCCCGCCCGGACCCGGTGTCGATCTCGATCCGGATCCTGCCGCACACCTCGTTCGTGTCCGGTGAGGCCGGTGCCCTCGCCTCCGCGGTCGCCGGCGGCCGGGGCCTCCCCGAGGACCGCGTGGTCCGGCTCGCCGAACGCGGACCGCGCGGCCGCCCGACCCTGGTGTCGAACGTCGAGACCCTCGCACAGGCAGCCCTCGTGGCACGCTTCGGCGCGGAGTGGGCGCGGAGCACCGGGAGCCCGCGTGCGCCCGGCACACGGCTGGTGACGGTGAGCGACGTGACGGACCCGACCACGGCCGTGGTGCTGGAGACCGCCGGGGGTGCGCCGCTCGGGGAACTGCTGCGGGCCTCCCGGCTGGCGGCGGCGGAACCGGGACGGACACGAGCCGTCCTGATCGGTGGATGGGGCGGGACCTGGTTGCCGGCTGCGGCGCTCGACGCGGGGTTCGACGTCGACGGGCTGGCGCCGTGGGGCGCCGCGCCGGGAGCCGGTGTGCTCGCGGTGCTCGACGACCGCACCTGCCCGATCGGGGTGACGGCGCGGCTGGCGACGGCGCTCGCCGGGGCCTCGGCCGGACGCTGCGGGCCGTGCGTGAACGGGCTGCCGCGCATCGCGGACGTGGTCGGGGACCTGGCGTCCGGGCGGCCGGCCGGCGACCTGGCGGGCGAGGTGCGGCGCGTGGCTGCGCTCGTCGACGGACGCGGCGCGTGTCACCACCCGGACGGGGTCGCGCGGATGGTGCGGAGCGCGCTCGACGTGTTCCACGACGACGTGCGGGCGCACCTCGGTGGCAGCTGCCTGCTGCGGCACGGGGGTCGGCGATGAACGCCGGGGGCACGGTGCTGCACGTGGACTGGACCCGCTGCCGCGGGCGGGGGCTCTGCACCGAGCTGTTCGCCGATCGGCTGGCACGTGACGAGTGGGGCTACCCGATCGCCCGGAGCCGAGCCGGCGACGGCGACGGGGCGGGTGACGGAGACGGGGTCCGCGACGGCACCCGCGACGTCCCGGTCCGACCCGACGAGCGAGCCGCCGCGGCCGACGCGGTGGCGATGTGCCCGCTGCAGGCGCTGCTCCTGGTGGAGCGATAGCGCTCAGTACCAGTGCGGGTCGACGCTCATCTCGTGGTTCCAGGCACCGCACGGCGATCCGTAGGCGCTCTTGATGTAGGCGAGGCCCCAGTCGATCTGGGTGTCTGCGTTCGTCCGCCAGTCCGCACCAGCAGCTGACATCTTCTCGGCCGGCAGCGACTGCGGGATGCCGTAGGCGCCGCTCGAGGCGTTCAGTGCGTTCGCCCGCCAGCCGGACTCCTGCGTCCACAGCGACACCAGGCAGGAGAACTGGTCGGACCCCCACCCGTAGGAGCCGAGGGCGTTCCGGGCGTAGGCCTGTGCGGCGGCGGGGTCGACGACGACGCCGCCGGTGCTCGGGTACGACGTACCGGAGCCGCCGCTGGTCGCGCTGCCGCCGGAGCCGGTGTCCGCCGCCGCGGCTGCCGATGCCGTGGCCGCCGCCTCGGCCGCGGCCGCTGCAGCCCGCTTCCGCTGCTGCTCCGCCTTCTGTGCCGCGACCCGCTGCCCGAGCTCGTACCCGGCCTCCTGTTCCGCGGTGGTGTCCTTGAGGGATGCGAGCTGTGCGTACAGCTCGTCGCTGTGCTGCTCCGTCGACTCGACCGCGGCGTCCGCTGCCTGCTCGGCCGACTTCGCGGCGGCGGAGCGCTCCTCGGCCGCCTGCGCGCGGGTCGCGCGCTCGGACTCCGCCCGTTCGGCCTGCTCGTGCAGTGACGACGCCGTGCGGGCCGCCACGGACGCCTCGTCCATCACGCCGGACCAGGTGGACGACAGCTGGTCGAGCGCGCCGAGCTGGTACAGCAGCTGGTCGGGGTTCTTCGCGGTCGCGATCCGCGTGGTCATCTGGTTCGTGCTGCCGTCGCGGTACAGGTTCGCCGCCAGCTGGCCGGCCCGCTGCTGTGCCCGGTCCGCCGTCTCGGTCGCGTGCTGCGCCTGGGCCTGGAGGCTCGTGGCGGCCTGGGTGGCGGCCGT
The DNA here is from genome assembly GCF_015351025.1 of Curtobacterium sp. VKM Ac-1376. GTDB lineage: Bacteria > Actinomycetota > Actinomycetes > Actinomycetales > Microbacteriaceae > Curtobacterium. The sequence continues at coordinate 148,242 of NZ_JADKRV010000006.1, forward strand.
CAGTTCCGCCTCGGCCGCGTCCGCCTTCGACGAGGCCACCAGGGCCGCCTGCGACTTCGCCGCCGCTTCGTCCTGCGCGGACTGCAGCGCCGCCTGCACCTTCTGCACCTCGGCCCGCTTCGCGGTCTCGCTGCCCTTCGCCCGCTGGACGTCCTGCCACGTCGGGTAGTCGGTCGCGTTCGCGGGGACGGCGGTGAGGACCGGGGCGACGAGCGCGCCGACGACCACGGCGGCCGCGACGAGCACGCCCCGCGAGGGGGTGAGACGCATGTCGGCAGGCTAGCGATGTTCACCAGGAGTCCAGCGAGCCGCGCCGCCCACAGCCTGAGGACTGGTAAAGTCCATCGTGTCCGAGGACTCATTCCCCGGACGTCACACACAACACTGCGCAGGCCGGGCACGGAGCTGGTCATCGGTGGTGGCTCGCGGGCCGGAACGGTTTCCCGAGTGCTTCTACTGCTGGCCAGACATGCGTCCGGAACGATCGGCGCGCACGCACCATCGAGTGCCGTCGCCATGGCCTGCCGGAAACACATCAAGGAGGCGCCCTTTTGGAGGGTCCCGAGATCAAGTTCGCCGAAGCCGTCATCGACAACGGCAAGTACGGCAAGCGCACCGTCCGGTTCGAGACCGGTCGGCTCGCACAGCAGGCGCAGGGCGCGGTCGCCGCGTACCTCGACGAGGAAACGATGCTCCTGTCGGCCACCAGCGCCGGCAAGCACCCGCGTGAAGGATTCGACTTCTTCCCGCTGACCGTCGACGTCGAGGAGCGTTCCTACGCCGCCGGCAAGATCCCCGGTTCGTTCTTCCGCCGTGAAGGCCGTCCGTCGACCGAGGCCATCCTCGTCTGCCGGCTCATCGACCGGCCGCTGCGTCCGTCGTTCGTCGACGGCCTGCGCAACGAGGTCCAGATCGTCATCACCGTCCTGAGCATCGCTCCGGACGAGTTCTACGACGCGCTCGCCATCAACGCCGCGTCGGCGTCGACGCAGATCTCCGGTCTGCCGTTCTCCGGCCCGATCGCCGGCGTGCGCCTCGCGCTCATCCCGGGTGCGAACGGCACCGACCAGTGGGTCGCGTTCCCGAAGGCATCGCAGCTCGCGGACGCCGTGTTCGACCTCACCGTCGCCGGCCGTGTCGTCACGGACGAAGCTGGCAACGAGGACGTCGCGATCATGATGGTCGAGGCCGAGGCCACCGAGCACGCCTGGGACCTCATCCAGGGCGGCGCCACCAAGCCCGACGAGGCCATCGTCGCGCAGGGTCTCGAGGCGGCGAAGCCGTTCCTCAAGTCCCTCGTCGACGCGCAGGCCAAGCTCGCGGCGCAGTCGGCCAAGGAGATCCAGGACTACCCGGTCTTCCCGCCGTACGCGCCCGAGGTCTACTCCGCGGTCGAGGCCCTCGCGCTCTCCGAGCTCGGCGACGTCTACAAGATCGCTGCGAAGACCGAGCGTCAGGACGCCGACGACGCGCTCAAGTCGCGCGTCAAGGCCGCCATCGCCGAGCAGGTCACCGCGGGCTCGCTGCCCGAGGTCGCCAACTCGCAGGTCAGCGCCGCGTACAAGTCGGTCACGAAGAAGGTCGTCCGCGGCCGCATCCTGACCGAGCAGATCCGCATGGACGGTCGTGGCCTCGCCGACATCCGTCCGCTCGACGCCGAGGTCGCCGTGATCCCGCGCGTCCACGGTTCGGCGATCTTCCAGCGCGGCGAGACGCAGATCCTCGGCGTCACCACGCTGAACATGCTCAAGATGGAGCAGCAGATCGACTCGCTGTCGCCCGTCACGAAGAAGCGCTACCTGCACCACTACAACTTCCCGCCCTACTCGACCGGCGAGACCGGCCGCGTGGGTTCGCCGAAGCGTCGCGAGATCGGGCACGGCTTCCTGGCCGAGCGCGCCCTCGTGCCGGTGTTGCCGTCGCGCGACGAGTTCCCGTACGCCATCCGTCAGGTCTCCGAGGCGCTCAGCTCCAACGGCTCGACCTCGATGGGTTCCGTCTGCGCCTCGACCCTCTCGCTGCTCAACGCCGGTGTGCCCCTCAAGGCCCCGGTCGCCGGCATCGCGATGGGTCTGGTCTCCGACACCGTCGACGGTCAGACCCGCTACGCGGCCCTGACGGACATCCTCGGTGCCGAGGACGCGCTCGGCGACATGGACTTCAAGGTCGCCGGTACCTCCGAGTTCGTCACCGCCATCCAGCTCGACACCAAGCTCGACGGCATCCCGTCGACGGTGCTCGACGCGGCGCTGAAGCAGGCCAAGGAGGCCCGCTCGGCCATCCTCGGTGTGCTGAACGAGGCCATCGACGCGCCCGACGAGATGGCGGACACCGCTCCTCGCGTCATTTCGGTGCAGATCCCCGTCGACAAGATCGGCGAGCTGATCGGCCCGAAGGGCAAGACGATCAACGGCATCCAGGACGAGACCGGTGCCGACATCTCGATCGAGGACAACGGCACCGTCTACATCGGCGCCGTCGACGGTCCGTCGGCCGAGGCAGCTCGTCTGCAGGTCAACGCGATCGCGAACCCGACCAACCCGGAGATCGGGGACCAGTTCCTCGGCACCGTCGTGAAGATCGCCACGTTCGGCGCCTTCGTGTCGCTGCTCCCGGGCCGCGACGGTCTGCTCCACGTCTCCGAGGTCCGCAAGCTCGCCGGTGGCAAGCGTGTGGAGAACGTCGAGGACGTCCTGGGCGTCGGCCAGAAGGTCCTGGTCGAGGTCACCAAGGTGGACGACCGCGGCAAGCTGTCGCTCGCGCCGGTCGTGGCCGACGAGGCCGCTGGTGACTCCACCACGGCCGAGACGGTCCGTGCGCACACCGAGGACCCGGCCGAAGGCTGATCCTCTCCCGCGTCTGACGCGCGAACGGCCGCCGTCCCCTCCGGGGCGGCGGCCGTTCGTCGTCTGCGGGGCGCGTGCCGGTCAGGCCGCGGGCGTCTCCTGGGTACCGACGAGCTGGGCACGGCCGAGCAGGTGCTCGCGCAACACGAAGCCGACGACCGCGGGGGTCGCGTCGGCCGGCACCTCGAGCACGGGGACGTCGAGGGCGCTGAGCGTGAAGAAGTAGCGGTGCACACCGTGCCCGGCGGGCGGGGCAGCGCCGAGGAACGTGTCGGTACCGAACTCGTTGCGGCGTCGGAGTGCCTCGGCGGGCAGCAGCGCGTCATCCGTCCCGGCACCCGCGGGGAGCGACGTCGCCGATCCCGGGATGTCGGTCAGGGTCCAGTGCCAGAAGCCCGACCCGGTCGGTGCGTCGGGGTCGTAGACGGTGAGGACGAAGCTCTTCGTCCCATCAGGGGCACCCGACCACTCGAGCGCGGGGGAGCGGTCCTCGCCCCCGGCGCCGGTGCCGCGCGCCGAGGTGGGCAGCTCCCCGCCGTCGGGGAAGTCGGGGCTCGTCAGGGCGAACGAGGGGACATCGGGCAGGTTCCAGTTGGGATCGTTGGCCATGTGCCCAGCCAACACCCGTCGGCTCGGGCGGCGCTCGGTGCGCGCGCGATGCGGGCGAGCGGGCACGGGCTGTGGAGGTTCGCACGGGGCGGCCTGGAGGCGCGGTGCCAGCCCCGCCCCGGGCCTCCCGACCGTTGGCGGTCCGGGCAACCCTGCCAACGCGACAGATCTGCGTCACGGACGTGCGGCGGTGCCGCCGAGGCGACAGAACTCCGCGGACAGTCGGCAGGATCCTGTCGCTTTCGCGACAGTGGCCGGCGGGCGACCACCGGCCGGTGACCACCGCCCGGCCGACTGACCTGCAGAGTCAGACTGCGAGCACCCGGTCCACGACGCGGTGCAGCGCCGCCGTCGCGGCGATCGCGTCACCGGCGTAGGCGCCGGCCATCGCCCCGTCACGAGCGAGCATCAGCTCGTCCGCACCGTCACCGGGCAGGGGGTGCCCGGCGTCCTGCAGCAGGGTCGCGAGCCGCTCGGTGTACCAGTCACGATGGGTGGCGACGACCTGGCGGACCGGGTCGCGGGCGTCGTGGTACTCGGCGGCGGCGTTCAGGAACGCGCAGCCGCGGAACGCCGGGTCGTTGACGTCGTCGGTGAGTGCGGCGACCCAGGCGCGCACGGCCCGCTCCGGGCTGCCGGCAGCGGTGACGAGCTGTTCCATCCGCTGCTGCGCGCGCTCGTGCTGCGTGCGGACGTAGGCGAGGATCAGGTTGTCCTTCGAGCCGTAGTGCTTGTAGAACGTCGCCTTCGTGACGCTCGCCTCGGAGATGAGACGGTCGACGCCGACGCTGTGGATGCCCTCTTCGTAGAAGAGTCGTGTGGCGGTCTCGAGGACGCGGACCTTCGCGCCGCCGGAGCGGGGAGTCGGGGGGACGCTCGACCCGTCCGGCGACGCGAGGTTCGTGCTCGGGCCGGGGAGACGCTGGACGGCCGGTTGGGGGGAATCGACCGTCACAGCGCTTACTCCTCGGACTCATCGGCTCCGTGGCCGGAGTGGGGGGACTCGATGGCCACGCAGGACTGATGTCCCGAGCCGCCGGATCGGAACTTAGGGGGGCTTTCGATCCGGCGTCACCGACTGTACCACAAGGAGGACAGACAGACGAGTCGGTCTGTCCGCAGTTCTTGTCCCCCACTTCGAGTGACAGCGGACGCACCCGTGGAAACTGGGCGGCTCCCGCCGGCGGGTCAGTAGGCTCTCCTGCGATGAACCAGCCAGTGCCACTGCCGCTCGAGGCCCCGGACACGTCGTTCCTGACGTCCGGCGGGGCCTTCGTCCGCCGGACCGTGCTGCCGTCGGGCGTCCGCGTGCTCACCGAGGCGGTGCCCGGAGCCGCGTCGACGAGCATCGGGTTCTGGGTCGGCGTGGGCTCGCGCGACGAGCGCGACGGGCAGTTCGGGTCGACCCACTTCCTCGAACACCTGCTCTTCAAGGGCACGACGACCCGCTCGGCGCTCGACATCGCGATCGCGTTCGACTCGGTCGGAGGTGAGCACAACGCCGCAACCGCCAAGGAGTACACCTGCTACTACGCGCGGGTCCGGGACACCGACGTCCCGATGGCGGTGAACGTCATCGGTGACATGGTCACCGGGTCAGTGCTCGACCCCGACGCCTTCGCCATCGAACGGGGCGTCATCCTCGAGGAACTCGCGATGGCCGCCGACGACCCGGCCGACGTCGCGGGCGAGGCCTTCTTCGCCGCTGCGTTCGGCGGGCACCCCCTCGGTCGCCCCATCGGTGGCACGCCGGACAGCATCCGCGCGGTCCAGCGTGACGAGGTGCTCGCGCACTACCGCGAGCACTACGCGCCCAACGGCATCGTCGTCACCGCCGCCGGAGCCGTCGACCACGACCGCTTCTGCGAGCTGGTCGCCGGCGTGTTCCACGGTGCCCCCGAGGCCACCCCGCTGCCGCGCCGAACCCCCGAGACCGTGGCGGACCCGGTCGAACCGAAGCTCTCGGTCGTGCACCGCCCCACCGAACAGGTGAGCATGCTCCGCGGTTCGCAGGGCCTCGACCTGCGCGACGACCGCCGACCGTCCCTCAGCGTCCTGAACGCCGTGCTCGGCGGTGGGATGAGCTCCCGCCTGTTCCAGGAGGTCCGCGAGCGCCGCGGGTTGGCCTACGCCGTCTCGTCGTTCGCGCCCGCCTACCTGGACAACGGTGCTTTCGGCGTCTACGCCGGGTGCGCGCCGGACAACGTCGCCGGAGTCGTCGACATCGTCGACGCCGAGTTCCGCCGAATGGTCGCCGACGGCATCACGGACGATGAACTCCGCCGTGCGAAGGGCCAGATCGAGGGTGCGCTGACACTGTCGCTCGAGGACTCCGACGCCCGCATGACCCGGCTCGGCCGGTCCGAGCTCGGCACGGGCGAGTACACCGACCTCGCGACCGCGCTCGAGCGCGTGGACCGCGTCACCACCGCCGGCGTGCTCGAGCTCGCGCGCGACCTGCTCACCCGCCCCACGATCACCTCGGTGGTCGGCGCCGTGCAGCAGGACGAGCTCGCCGCGGCGATCGGGATCGGCAGCTGAGCAGGACATGTCGCACTACCTGTACCTCGTCCGGCACGGCGAACACCAGGACGCCGAGCACGGCCTGCGGGACGGCAAGCTCTCCGAGCGTGGGAAGCGTCAGGCGACGCTCGTCGCGGACCGGCTCGGGGGTGTGCCGTTCGACGGCGTCTACCACTCGCCGCTCGAGGCCCCGAGTGAGACCGCCGCGTTCCTGTCGCAGCGTCTGCCGTCGATCCAACCCGAGCCCTCGACGCTGCTCTTCGACTGCATCCCCTCCGGCCCGACCCCGGACATGCCGCACGCCTACCAGGGCTGGTACGGCGGGATCACCGAAGAGGAGATCGTCGCCGGTCAGGCCCAGATGGGCGACGCGGTGTCGGAGTGGTTCACGCCGGCGCGCGAGGACCGCCACGACCTCCTGATCACCCACAACGCCGTCATCGGCTGGTTCGTGCGCGAGGCGTTCCAGGCACCCGAGTGGCGCTGGATGGGCACGAACGTCGCGCACACCGCGCTCACGATCATCCGGATCCGCTCGGCGAAGCCAGCAGAGGTCGTCACGCTGAACGACCTGGCGCACCTGCCGGTGGAGCTGCGCACCGGTCTGCCGGTCGACCAGCCCGTCTAGCGACCTGCGCTGCCGGGACGGCGCGGAACCCGCCTGGAGGGCCGTGGCACCTCAGGACACCGGCTTGCGGTACCAGGCGGTCGCGTTCGGGTTCACGTTGAACGGCGCGACGCGCGTGAAGCCGCGGCTCCGGTACATCGCGCCCGCCGCGACGAGCGAGTCGTTGGTGTCGAGGACGATGCTCGTCCCGCCGAGCTCGGAGCCGGCCCGCTCGAGCTCGTCCATGACCGCTGTGGCGATGCCCCGGCCGCGCCCCGCCGGGGTGACGAAGACGTGCTTGACCTCGAAGCGCACGTCGGCCGCGCCGGTCTCGTCCGCCCCGTCCGCGATGCGCCGGAGGCCTCCGCACCCGACCGCGACCCCGTCGACGGACGCCACCACGAACACCCCGTTCGGCGGCGCGAACTCGGACGCCGGGGTGCGCTTCCGCGAGTAGGCGCCCTGCGCGCTCGGGAACGTCGCCTCGCGCTCGTCGAGGTACGCGTCGAGCAGCGCGTCGACCTCGGGTAGATCGGCCGGCACGGTCCTGACCTCGACTGACATGGGTCGATCCTAGGATGGACCGCATGGTCACTCCCGTCGCCGTCGTCGGCGCCACCGGTCGTCTCGGGGGCCTCGTGGCCTCCGTCGTCGAGGAACTCCCGGAGTTCGAGCTCGTCGCCCGTCTGTCCTCGAAGGACCACGCGCACGATGCTCCGCTGTCAGTGTTCGCCGGCGCGGCCCTCGTCGTCGACGTCACGACTCCGGCCCTCAGCCCGGCCATCGTCGAGAACGCGCTGTCGAGCGGTGCGAACGTCCTCGTCGGCACCTCCGGGTGGTCGCTCGACCGGCTCGCGACGCTCCGCTCCGGGCTTCGGGAGCGCCCGGACCAGGGGGCCCTGGTCGTGCCGAACTTCTCGATCGGCTCCGTGCTCGGCACGCACCTGGCGATGATCGCCGCGCCGTGGTTCCCGGCGGCCGAGATCGTCGAGACCCACCACGCCGGCAAGATCGACTCGCCCTCGGGCACCGCGGTGCGCACCGCCGAGCTGATGGCCGATGCCCGGCGCGAGGTCGGTCCGGTGGACGCCCCGCACGTCGACCAGCGTGCCCGCGGCCAGCAGGTCGCGAGCGTGCCGATCCACTCGCTCCGGCTGCCCGGGGTGAAGGCCGTGCAGGACGTCGTGCTGAGCGGCCCCGGCGAGACGCTGACCATCCGCCACGACACGAACGACGACGTCGCCTACGTCGCGGGCATCCGCGCCGCGCTGTCCGCCGCGGTGTCGACCCGCGGACTCACCGTGGGCCTCGGCAGCGTCCTCGGCATCGGCTGACCCGGTGGGCCGCATGGTGCGTGCCGGACGCTCGATCCGCTCGCCGTTCTGGGGGGCTGCGTTCATGGGCGCGCTGCTCGCCGTGTACATCGTGCTCGTCGGGCAGCGTGCTGCGGCGTTCATCGGTACCGGCATCCCGGTCGGCATCGGCATCGGCGTCGCGCTGTTCGTGGTCGCCGCGATCGGGGTGCTGCTGCTCGTGCTCGAGTTCCGGTTCGGCGTCCGGATCACCCGGCTCGGCGCGCGACTCGAGTCCGAGGGGGCCGCCCCGCAGGACGTCGTCCCGGTGCGTCCCTCGGGCCGGCCGACGCGCGAGGCCGCCGACGAGCTGTTCCCGCGGTACCGCGACGCCGTCGAGCAGGACCCGAAGGACTGGCGTGCCTGGTACCGGCTCGGGGTGGTCTACGACGCTGCTGGCGACCGCAAGCGGGCCCGTGCGGCGATGCGCACCGCCCTGTCGCACGCAGCCCACGGCTGACCGCAGATCAGAAGACGGCGTCGATCGCGGCGTCCGCCGTGGGGTAGCGGAACGCGTAGCCGGACTCGAGCAGCTTCGTCGGCACCATCCGCTGGCTGGACAGCAGCATGTCGTCGGCGGCGTCCCGCAGGGCCAGACGCAGCGCGAACTCGGGGATCCGGAACAGGTACGGGCGGTGCAGCACCTCGGCCACGTGCTTCGTGATGCGGTCGGCGACGACGGGCTCGGGGCCGGCGAGGTTTACCGGGCCGGAGACGTCCGGCGCCGCGGTCGCGAGGTGCACGATCGCGCCGACCTCGTCCTCGAGCGCGATCCACGGCCAGTGCTGGCCGCCGGTGCCGAGCCGACTGCCGACGCCGGCCTTCGTGAGCGGGACGAGCGGTGCGAGCGCGCCGCCGCCCTTGCCGATCACGATGCCGGTGCGGAGGGTGACGACCCGCACGCCGTCGGGGGCGGCGTTCGCGGCGGCCTCCCAGGCCGTGCAGACGTCGGCGAGGAACCCCGAGCCGGCAGGAGCGTCGTCCTGCAGCACGTCGGCCGGACGGTCGCCGTACACGCCCGATGCCGAGCCGGACAGGAACAGCGCAGGGGGAGTGGCCGCGTGCCGCATCGCCTCGACCAGGGTGTCCGTCGTGTCGATGCGCGAGCTCCGGATCTCCCTGCGGTACGCGTCGGTCCACGGCAACCTGCCGATGTTCGCGCCGGCCAGGTTGATCACCACGTCGGCACCGTCCACGATGGCGGGGTCGAGGGGACGCCGCCCCGGTGCCCATCGGAACTCGCTCGCGGTGCGTGCTTCGCGTCGCACGAGCGTGGTGACGTGGTGCCCCGCCTCGCGCAGAGCGCGGACGAGGGCCGTTCCGATGAACCCGGACGAGCCGGCCACCAGGATCGAGAGTGGCTGTTCAGCCATGTGGGCCTCCTTGTGCTGCCACGCTACTCATGCCGACGTAGTCTTCTGTGTGTGACCGACAGCGAGACCGTGCAGCCCGACGCCTCCGTTCCCACCCCCTACGAAGACCTGCTCCGCCGGGTCCTGACCGAGGGATCGCCGAAGGGCGACCGCACCGGCACCGGCACCCGCAGCCTGTTCGGCGCACAGCTCCGCTACGACCTGTCGGAGGGCTTCCCGCTCGTCACCACGAAGCGCGTGCACTTCAAGTCGGTCGCGTACGAGCTCCTCTGGTTCCTGCGCGGCGAGGGCAACGCGACCTGGCTGCAGGAGCACGGTGTCCGGATCTGGAATGAGTGGGCGGACGAGGACGGTGACCTCGGCCCGGTGTACGGCGTGCAGTGGCGCTCGTGGCCCACTCCCTCGGGCGAGCACGTCGACCAGATCGCCCAGGTCATCGAGCAGATCAAGACGAATCCAGACAGCCGCCGGCTCATCGTGTCGGCGTGGAACGTCGCCGATGTGCCGGACATGGCGCTCGCCCCGTGCCACGCCTTCTTCCAGTTCTCCGTCAACGACGGCAAGCTCTCGTGCCAGCTCTACCAGCGGAGCGCGGACATGTTCCTCGGCGTCCCGTTCAACATCGCCTCGTACGCGCTGCTGACCCACATGATCGCGGCGCAGACCGGGCTCGAGGTCGGCGACTTCGTCTGGACCGGCGGCGACTGCCACATCTACGACAACCACGTCGAGCAGGTCGAGGAGCAGCTGTCCCGCACTGCCTACCGACTGCCGACGCTCGAGCTCGCCGCGCGCGACTCGATCGACGACTACGAGTACGAGGACTTCACCGTCGTCGGCTACGAGCACCACCCGGCGATCAAGGCCGCGGTCGCCGTCTGATGATCGGCATGGTCTGGGCCCGCTCGACCACCGGCGTCATCGGGGCCGACGGCGGCATGCCCTGGCACGTGCCGGAGGACCTGGCACACTTCAAGCAGGTCACCGGCGAGGCCACGGTCCTCATGGGCCGCCGCACCTGGGAGTCCCTGCCCGGGCGGTTCCGTCCGCTGCCGGGCCGCCGCAACGTCGTGCTCACCCGTGACACGACCTGGACGGCCGACGGTGCCGAGGTCGTGCACGACCTCGGGGCGGCGCTCGACACCGACGAGACCGTCTGGGTCATCGGCGGCGGTCAGGTCTACACCGCCGCGCTCGACGCGGCCGACCACGTCTCCGAGACGGTGATCGACGTCGAGGTCTCCGGGGACACCCTCGCACCGAGGCTCGGTGAGGCGTCCGGCTGGACGCTCGTCGACGACGGCCCCTGGCAGGAGTCCCGGAACGGCGGGACCCGGTACCGCTTCCTCGAGTGGCACCGCAGCGCGTGACCACTCGGAACCAGGTTCCGGACACCGCACCGCGCAATCCCGTGGTGTGGTGTCCGGAACCTGGTTCCCACCGGGCGCGACCCTCGGGAACGACGTGATCCGGGCCTCCCGGCCGCGCCGCAGGCAGACGACCGTCCACGCGGACGGCGGCCTCCGCGCGCATCCCTTGTACGCTGGTGCCCGTGTCCCCGCGTGAGAATCCCTTCGGTCAGGTCCTCGTCGCCCTTGTGACCCCGTTCACGGCCGACGGTGAGGTCGACTGGCCCGGCGTCGAGCAGCACATCGACGACTGCATCACCGCCGGCGCCGACGGCATCGTCGTGACCGGTACGACCGGTGAGACGTCGACGCTGACGGACCCGGAGAAGCTCCGGCTGGTCGAGGTCGGCAAGTCCGTCGCCGCCGGCCGGGCGAAGATCATCACCGGTGGTGGCTCGAACGAGACCGCCCACGCGATCCACCTGTACAAGCAGAGCGAGCAGGCCGGCGCTGACGGCGTCATGATCGTCACGCCGTACTACAACAAGCCGACGCAGTCGGGTGTCCTCACCCACTTCCGGATGATCGCGGACGCCACCGACCTGCCGGTGATCCTGTACGACATCCCGGGGCGCACCGGCATCCCGATCACGTACGACACGATCCTGCGTGCGTCGAAGCACCCGAACATCCTCGCCGTGAAGGACGCCAAGGGCGACTTCGCCGAGGTCTCGCGCGTGCTGAACAACACCGACCTCATGTACTTCTCCGGCGACGACACGAACGTGCTCCCGCACCTGTCGATCGGTGCCACCGGCCTGATCGGCGTGACCGCGAACATCACGTCGGCGCCGTACCGCACCATCGTCGACGCCGTGAACCGGGGCGACCTGGCCACCGCGACCGCCGAGCACAAGCGCCTCGAACCGCTCGTCCGCGCCGTGATGACGCACGTTCCCGGTACGGTGGCCGCGAAGTACATCCTGCACGGGCTCGGCCGCATCGGCAGCCCACGCGTCCGACTGCCGCTCGTCGGCCCCGAGGACTCCGAGGCGTACGCCATCGAGACCTCGCTCGAAGCCGTGCGCGACGTTCCCGGCGCCGACTTCTCGAACTTCCGCCCCGACCGCAATGCGGCGGCCGGCGGTGCACTACCGAAGGTGCCAGGCACCACCCGCTAGCGAACACCGCGGCGCGCAGCACGCGCGTCGCCCGAATCCGTAGGACCGAATGCCCACACAGATCTCCGAACCGCAGCCGCTCGAAGCCGGCACCCTCCGCGTCGTCCCCATCGGGGGCCTCGGTGAGATCGGTCGCAACATGACCGTCTACGAGTACGAGGGCAAGCTGCTCATCGTCGACGCCGGCGTGCTGTTCCCCGAGGAGCACCAGCCCGGTGTCGACCTGATCCTGCCGGACTTCTCGCCGATCCGTGACCGCCTCGACGACGTCCTCGGCGTCGTGCTCACGCACGGGCACGAAGACCACATCGGGGCCGTCCCGTACCTGCTCAAGCTCCGCGACGACATCCCGCTGATCGGCTCCACGCTGACCCTCGCGCTCGTCGAGGCGAAGCTCAAGGAACACCGGATCAAGCCGTACACGCTCGTCGTGGCCGAGGACCAGACCGAGCAGATCGGCCCGTTCCACCTCGAGTTCGTCGCTGTGAACCACTCCATCCCCGACGCCCTCGCCGTCGCGATCACGACCCCCGCCGGTCGTGTCCTGCACACGGGCGACTTCAAGATGGACCAGCTCCCGCTGGACGACCGCATCACCGACCTCCGGGCGTTCGCGCGTCTCGGTGAGGCCGGCGTCGACCTGTTCCTGCCGGACTCGACCAACGCCGACGTGCCGGGCTTCACCGCTCCGGAGCGCGACATCGGCCCGGTGCTCGAGAACATCATCATGCGCGCCCGCAAGAAGGTCGTCGTGGCGAGCTTCTCGTCGCACGTCCACCGCGTGCAGCAGGTCCTCGACGCCGCGGCCGCCGCGAACCGCAAGGTCGCGTTCATGGGGCGCTCGATGATCCGCAACATGACGATCGCCGCCGACCTCGGGTACCTGCGGGTGCCGGAGAACGTGCTCATCGACACGAAGAAGGCGAAGAACGTCCCCGACGACCAGATCGTCTACATGTCGACCGGGTCACAGGGCGAGCCGATGGCCGTCCTGGCGCGCATGGCGAACCTCGAGCACCAGATCGAGATCGGCGAGGGCGACACCGTCATCCTCGCGTCGTCGCTCATCCCCGGCAACGAGAACGCCGTGTACCGCGTGATCGACGGGCTCACCAAGCTCGGTGCGAAGGTCGTGCACAAGGGCAACGCGAAGGTGCACGTCTCCGGACACGCCTCGGCCGGCGAGCTGCTCTACTGCTACAACATCCTGCGGCCGCGCAACGTGCTCCCCGTCCACGGCGAGCACCGTCACCTGTACGCGAACGCCGACCTGGCGATCCAGACCGGTGTCCCGCCGCGCAACGTGATCCTCGGGCAGGACGGCATCGTCGTCGACCTGAAGGACGGGGTCGCGACGGTCGCCGGGCAGCTCGACATCGGCTACGTCTACGTCGACGGCTCGACCGTGGGTGAGATCACCGACGCCGACCTCAAGGACCGCCGTGTCCTGGCCGAAGAGGGCTTCATCTCGGTCTTCGCCGCGGTGGACTTCACCACCGGACAGTGCGTGATCGGCCCGGAGATCCAGTCGCGCGGTTTCGCCGAGGACGACTCCGTGTTCGACGACGTCCGTCCACAGATCGCCAAGGCGATCTCCGAAGCGGCTGCGAACGGCACCCGCGACTCGCACGCGTTCGCCCAGGTCGTCCGCCGCACCGTCGGCCGCTGGGTGAACACGAAGCACCGCCGTCGTCCGATGATCGTCCCGGTGGTCATCGAGGCGTAGTGCGTCTGTTCGGTCGGGAGGCCCGTCCAGCGTCCGTCACGGACGCTGCGGCGGGCCTTCCTGCGTTTGTCCTGAGCGGGCGTTAGGGTTCTGCCCATGGCCGGAGGCACCAAGTCGACCACGCGCTCGCGCGCGTCCACGTCGTCCCGTGGCAACGGGACGCGTGGTTCGTCGCGCACCCAGGCCACGACGAAGAAGCTGCCGCAGGCCGCACCGACGCCGGTGTTCCGCGAGCAGAACCCGCTCGTGACCTTCTGGCTCGCGATGGCGCGCGGCGTCGGTGCGATGTTCCGGCTGCTCGGCAAGGAGACCCTCGAGAAGGACCAGCGGCGCGACGGGTTCCCGTTCCTGCTGTTCGTGCTGGCGATCGCCGGCGCGGTCGTCGAGTGGCTCAACCCGACGAACAGCGTCTCGGTCGCACTCGACGCGTACACGTTCGGCGGGCTGTTCGGCCGCCTGGCGTTCGCGCTGCCCGTGATCATGGTCGTGTTCGCCGGGTGGCTGTTCCGGCACCCCGCGTCCGTGCACGACAACACCCGGATCGGCATCGGCCTGGGCCTCCTGATCGTCTCGATCGCCTCGCTCTGCCACGTGTTCGGCGGGCGACCGAGCGCCGGCGACGGCATGCCTGCACTGGCCGCGGCCGGTGGTGTGCTCGGCTGGGTCGTCATCGGCTGGCTCGTGACCATCGCGACCGCCTGGGTCGCCGTGCCCGTGGCGATCGTGCTGCTCGTGCTCTCGCTCTTCATCATCACCAAGACGCCGCCGAACAAGCTCGGGCGTCGCCTGCACGAGCTGTACGCCTACCTGTTCGGCGCGCCGGCACCGGCTGCCGAGCCGGAGGCAGACGCCGCCACCGTGGCGGAACCCGCTGCCCGAGCCCGCGCTGCGAAGCGCGGCAAGAAGAGCGACACCGACTTCCAGCTCTTCGAGGACCTCGGGTTCGGCGACGAGCAGGCAGCTGCAGCCGAGGCCGGCGGGGACGCCGTGCCGTGGTGGCGCCGCAACAAGTCCGGGCGTGAAGAGGACCCGGCGTACGACAGCCCCGTCCTGCCCCCGGCCACGGGCATCGCACCGACGGCCCCGCCCGCTGCGGCCGCTGCGCCGGTCCCGTCCGCAGTACCGATCACGAGCCCGAACGCCGGTGCCGCGGCCGGTCTCGTCGACCTGACGCCGGCCGAGCCCGCGTCGGTGAACCTCAACGACTCCGTCGAGCAGGACCTGCAGGACGCCGAGCAGGCGCTCCGCGACTTCGGCGCGGACGTGCCGGGGCGACCCGAGCCCACCGCGGCGATCCGCCCCGCCGTGCCCGAGACCGTCGCGGCGCCGATCGTCGAGGACCACGTGATCGAGGAGCCCGTCGTCGAAGAGCGCGAGGAGCTCTCCGCTGCCGCCACCGACGACGATCCGTCGAAGCCGTACCGCCTGCCAGCGGCGACGACGCTGAGCTCCGGCACCCCCTCCGTCGCCCGCAGCCAGGCGAACGACGACATCGTCGCCGCCATCACCGGCGTGCTCACCGAGTTCAAGGTCGACGCGAGGGTCACCGGCTTCTCGCGCGGCCCGACGGTCACGCGGTACGAGATCGAGCTCGGCCCGGGTGTGAAGGTCGAGCGCGTGACGGCGCTGTCGAAGAACCTGTCGTACGCGGTCGCCTCGAACGAGGTCCGGATCCTGTCGCCGATCCCGGGCAAGAGCGCCATCGGTGTCGAGATCCCGAACACGGACCGCGAGATCGTGTCGCTCGGCGACGTGCTGCGGTCGAATGCGGCCCGGAAGTCGAAGCACCCGATGACGATCGGCGTCGGCAAGGACGTCGAGGGCGGCTTCGTCGTCGCGAACCTGGCGAAGATGCCGCACCTGCTGGTCGCCGGCTCCACCGGTTCGGGCAAGTCGGTCTTCATCAACTCGATGATCACGTCACTGCTCATGCGCGCGAAGCCGTCCGAGGTCCGCATGGTCCTGGTCGACCCGAAGCGCGTCGAGCTCTCCATCTACGCGGGCGTGCCGCACCTCATCACGCCCATCATCACGAACCCGAAGAAGGCGGCGGAAGCGCTGCAGTGGGTCGTGAAGGAGATGGACATGCGGTACGACGACCTGGCGTCGTTCGGGTTCCGCCACGTCGACGACTTCAACAAGGCGATCGAGAACAACGAGATCGTCCTGCCCGCCGGCAGCGAGCGGAAGCTCAAGCCGTACCCGTACCTGCTCGTCGTCGTCGACGAGCTCGCCGACCTCATGCTCGTCGCGCCGCGTGACGTCGAGGAGTCGATCGTCCGCATCACCCAGCTCGCCCGCGCCGCCGGCATCCACCTGGTGCTCGCGACGCAGCGCCCGTCGGTCGACGTCATCACCGGGCTGATCAAGGCGAACGTGCCGTCGCGCATCGCCTTCGCGGTGACGAGCGTCACGGACTCCCGCGTCATCCTCGACCAGCCCGGTGCCGACAAGCTCATCGGCCAGGGCGACGCGCTCTTCCTGCCGATGGGGTCGTCGAAGTCGCTCCGCGTGCAGGGCGCCTGGGTGCAGGAAGGCGAGGTCGCCGAGGTCGTGCAGCACGTCACGCGGCAGGCCCAGCCCGAGTACCGGCAGGACGTCCAGGCCGTGGTCGAGCGCAAGGAGATCGATGCCGACATCGGTGACGACCTCGAACTGCTGCTGGCGGCCGTCGAGCAGGTCGTGTCGACGCAGTTCGGGTCGACGTCGATGCTGCAGCGCAAGCTCCGCGTCGGGTTCGCGAAGGCCGGCCGCCTGATGGACCTCATGGAGTCCCGCGACATCGTGGGCCCGTCCGAGGGGTCCAAGGCGCGCGACGTCCTGGTCACCGCGGACCAGCTGCCGGCGGTGCTCGCCAAGCTCCGCGGCGAGGAGCCGCCGGCCGCGGCCGCTCCGGCCGTTCCGGCACCGACGCCGTCCGACGATGGTGACCGCTACGGCGCCGACGCCGTCGGGGACATGACCCGCGGGTACGATGAGGTCCACGACGAGCCCGATGAGGACGCGTGGGGACTGACGGGCAGGGAGTGACGGCGATGACCGCCTCGGACAGCACGAACAGCACGCACGGCGCGCGGTTCCCGTGGCGCGGCCGACTGCTGCGCAAGGGTCCCGGACCGGCGTCGACGGCCAACGTCGCGAACATCATCACGGTGATCCGCATCCTGATGGCGCCGCTGTTCGTCGTCCTGCTGCTGGCCGACGCAGGCAACGACGGGCCCCTGCGCATCTGGGCGGCCGTCGTGTTCGTCGTCGCGATCGTCACCGACAGTGCCGACGGCATCATCGCCCGCCGCCAGAACCTGGTCACCGACTTCGGCAAGCTCGTCGACCCGATCGCCGACAAGGTCTTGATCGGCGGAGCGCTCGTCGCCCTGTCGATCCTGCAGGAACTGCACTGGTACGTGACCGTCCTGATCATGCTGCGTGAGATCGGCATCACGGTGTTCCGCTTCGCGGTGCTGTCCGACCGGGTGATCCCGGCGAGCCGCGGCGGCAAGATCAAGACCGTGCTGCAGGCCGTCGCGCTGACGGCCGCGCTGTTCCCGTGGTGGGACCTGGTCGGCGACTGGGCGCACTGGGTCAACGGGATCCTGATGACCGCCGCGTTCCTGGCAACGATCCTGAGCGGGATCGACTACCTGTGGCAGGCATGGAAGCACAACCGCACCACGGCATGACCGGCCCGGATCGCTCGACGCAGGCCGTGCCTCCCGTCCCGGTCGCACCGGGCCTGATCGCCGAGCTGACGGCACGGGGCGAGACCATCGCCGTGGCGGAGTCGCTCACCGGCGGCCTCGTCGTCGCGACGCTCGTCGACGTGCCGGGCGCGAGCGCCGTGGTGCGTGGCGGCGTCGTGGCCTACGCGACGCCCGTGAAGCACTCCGTGCTCGGGGTCTCGACGTCCCTGCTCGAGGCCGAGGGTGCCGTCCACCCGGAGGTCGCGCGCCAGATGGCCTCCGGTGTCCGGATCGCGCTGTCCGTCGACGGAGAGCCCGCGACGTGGGGGATCAGCACGACGGGGGTGGCCGGTCCGGATCCGCAGGACGGCAAGCCCGTCGGTACGGTGTTCGTCGGGATCGCCTCAGCCGCGGGGGCATCGGCCTACGAACTGCACCTGGACGGCGATCGAGAGGCAATCCGGCACGCCACCGTCTCCGAACTCCTGGCACGGATGTCGTCCACCGTCCGGGGCCGGGAATAGGTCCCGTTACCGCTGGGTTACATCTCACGAAATCTCCAGCAGTACGGCAGCCAGCCTGGCTAGCATGCTGCAACCGGCAACGCTACTGTTGCTGAACCCGAACTCGATCCACCGGACCGAGCGGGCGCGGAGACGACAGAGAGGAGGAGTTCTCATGGTTCTCGTTCGTCAGGAAATCGGCGATGTGCTCCGGGACTTCCGACTGCAGAAGGGCCGGACCCTCCGTCAGGTCGCGTCCAAGGCCAGTGTCGCGCTCGGGTACCTCAGTGAGGTCGAGCGCGGGCAGAAGGAAGCCAGCTCGGAGATCCTCGCGTCCGTCGCGGACGCGCTGGACACACCCATCTCGACCATCATGCGCGAAGTGGGCGACCGTCTCGCGATCGTCGAGGGGCTCACCCCCGTCCCCGACACGCTCCCGGACGACCTCGTCGCCGAGTTCGACAACGACCTCGCGGTGCGCTGAGCGCATCGCACCGAACGCCCCCGCCGGTCCTTCCCGGCGGGGGCGTTCTGCGTTCGGTGTCGCCCGCGGGCGCTTAGGCTGGACCGATGCGCGTGAGTGAGTTCTGGCGGGCCGTGGACCAGGTCTTCGGCGAGGCCTACGGGTCCGTGGTCACCCGCGACGTCGTGCTCGAGCAACTCGGTGGTCGCTCGGCCGTGGACGCCCTCGGCGCCGGCATCGATGCCCGTCGGGTGTGGGACGCCCTGTGCGACTCGCAGGACGTCCCGTTGGACCGTCGGCACGGCAAGGGGCTGGCGGAACCGCAGGACTGACACCCGAAACTGTGTTCGGCGTGTTGCTCGAACGCGTGTTCGATCGGTGGTAGCTTCCTCCACAGCGGCGTCGCCCGGGTGTTCCATCCACAGATCGCGTGACCGTCGGCAGTGATGTCGGTGGCCCGCCATAGGTTGATGGACATCGGGAACAGCCCGAAGCCTTGTCGCAGAACCATCGGCCTTGCACCATCGGCCGGCGTGGACGCGACAGCCTACAGGCGGCCGAACACGAGCACGAAGGAGCACCCCATGCCATCACCGGCAGACCGCGAGAAGGCCCTCGAGACCGCACTCGCTCAGATCGACAGGCAGTTCGGCAAGGGTGCGATCATGCGCCTCGGTTCGGACGAACGCGCCCCCGTCAACGTCATCCAGACCGGGTCGGTGGCGCTGGACGTCGCGCTCGGCATCGGTGGGCTGCCCCGCGGCCGCATCGTCGAGATCTACGGCCCGGAGTCGTCAGGCAAGACGACCCTCACCATCCACGCCATCGCCAACGCCCAGCGCGCCGGTGGCATCGCAGCCTTCATCGACGCCGAGCACGCGCTCGACCCGGAGTACGCCAAGAAGCTCGGCGTCGACATCGACGCCCTGCTCGTGTCGCAGCCGGACACCGCCGAGCAGGCGCTCGAGATCGCGGACATGCTGGTCCGCTCCGGCTCCATCGACCTCATCGTGATCGACTCCGTCGCGGCGCTCGTGCCCCGCGCCGAGATCGAGGGCGAGATGGGCGACTCGCACGTCGGGCTGCAGGCGCGGCTCATGTCCCAGGCCCTGCGGAAGCTCGCCGGTGGACTGAACCAGACGCAGACCACGATGATCTTCATCAACCAGCTGCGCGAGAAGATCGGCGTGTTCTTCGGTTCGCCGGAGACCACCTCGGGCGGTAAGGCACTGAAGTTCTACGCATCCGTCCGCCTGGACATCCGTCGCATCGAGACGCTGAAGAGCGGCACCGATGCGGTGGGCAACCGCACGCGCGTCAAGGTCGTCAAGAACAAGATGGCGCCGCCCTTCAAGCAGGCCGAGTTCGACATCCTGTACGGCGTCGGCATCTCGCGCGAAGGTTCGCTGCTCGACTTCGGTGTCGACCACGGCATCGTCAAGAAGTCGGGTGCCTGGTACACGTACGACGGCGACCAGCTCGGGCAGGGCAAGGAGAACTCGCGTTCGTTCCTGATCCAGAACCCCGAGATCGCCGCTGACATCGAAGGCAAGATCCTCGCGAAGCTCGGCGTCGGTGGTGCCAAGGCCGAGGACGCCCCGGTCGAGTCCATCGCGCCGAAGCTCGCGGAGCGCAAGGGCGCGTGAGCACCGACCACGACGACGACGGCCTCGCGCCGGTCACCGACCTGTTCGGTGCGAGGTCGCGTCGTCGCGCCCCGGCAGCTGCGGAGCCCACGCCCGGGCCCGAGCAGACGGTGCCCAGCGTTCCGGAGCCCGTGCTCGAGGACGATGCGGACACGCCCGTTCCACTGCCCATCCGCGGGCCACGCGCACAGGCCGACTGGGTTTCGCCGGTCATCGGCGACGGTTCCGGTCGCACCGCGCGGGCGGAGCAGGACGGCTACGACGACGACGGGGCGGACGCCACGACGGCGTCGGTGTTCTCCATCGCCGGCGGCGAGGAGATCGACCCTGCGGATGCTCCGCGTCCCCTCGACGAGCAGCGCGCCGACGCCGAGCGCCTCAGCATGCGGGCGCTCGGCCGCAAGGGCGTGAGCGAGTCCGAGATGCGGACACTGCTCACCCAGCAGGACCTCGATCCCGACGTGGTCGAGCATGAGGTTGAACGGTTGACCCGTGTCGGGCTCCTCGACGATGTCGCCCTCGCCACCGACCTGGTGGATCGACTGCACGCCCGCAAGGGGCTCGGTCGGCAGGGGGTCGTCACCGAACTCCGCCGTCGGGGGATCGACCAGGTGGCGATCGACACCGCGCTGGACGAAGCCGCAGACGACGAGGACGACGAGTTCCTCCGTGCCCAGGAGCTCGCCGACAAGCGCGCACCGCAGATGCGCGGGCTCGATCGTGCGACCGCAGAACGCCGGCTGTCCGGGTTCCTGATGCGCAAGGGCTACAGCTCCGGCGTCGTCCGGATCGCCGTCGCCCGTGCGCTCGACGGAGTCGAGAAGCGCCCTCGACCGGGCGGCGGGACCGTGCGGTTCGAGTAGTCGCTCCGACCTACACTGGAACGACCATGGCCACCGTCGCAGCTCGCCCCCGCACCTACGAAGTCCGCACCTACGGGTGCCAGATGAACGTGCACGACTCCGAGCGGTTGAGCGGGTCGCTGCAGGCTGCCGGGTACACCGCTGCGGACGGCGAGCAGGCGGACGTCGTCGTCATCAACACGTGCGCGGTGCGCGAGAACGCGGACAACCGGCTGTACGGCAACCTCGGGCAGCTCGCGGGCATCAAGCGCCAGCACCCCGGCATGCAGATCGCCGTCGGCGGGTGCCTGGCGCAGAAGGACAAGAACGTCATCCTCGAGAAGGCGCCGTGGGTCGACGTCGTCTTCGGCACGCACAACATGGGATCGCTCCCGACGCTGCTCGAGCGGGCGCGGCACAACGACGAGGCGCAGATCGAGATCCTCGAGGCGCTCGACGTCTTCCCGTCGACGCTGCCGACCAAGCGCGAGTCGACGCACAGCGGCTGGGTGTCGATCTCGGTCGGGTGCAACAACACCTGCACGTTCTGCATCGTCCCCTCGCTCCGTGGCAAGGAGAAGGACCGTCGCCCCGGTGACGTCCTCGCCGAGGTCCAGGCACTCGTCGACGACGGGGCGATCGAGGTCACGTTGCTCGGCCAGAACGTCAACTCGTACGGCGTGGAGTTCGGTGACCGCCAGGCGTTCGGCAAGCTGCTCCGGGCCACCGGCGCGATCGAGGGCCTCGAGCGCGTCCGGTTCACGAGCCCGCACCCGGCGGCCTTCACCGACGACGTCGTCGACGCCATGGCCGAGACTCCGAACGTCATGCCGCAGCTGCACATGCCGCTGCAGTCCGGCTCCGATCGCGTCCTCAAGGCCATGCGCCGGAGCTACCGCAGCGAGCGGTTCCTCGGCATCCTCGACCGCGTCCGCGCGAAGATCCCGAACGCGGCGATCTCCACCGACATCATCGTGGGGTTCCCCGGCGAGACCGAGGCTGACTTCGAGGACACGCTGCGCGTCGTCGAGCAGGCGCGGTTCGCCTCGGCCTTCACGTTCCAGTACTCGATCCGTCCGGGCACGCCGGCGGCGACGATGGACGACCAGCTGCCGAAGCAGGTGGTGCAGGAGCGCTACGAGCGACTCGTGGCACTGCAGGAGCGCATCACCGCGGAGGAGAACGCCCTGCAGGTCGGTCGCAGCGTCGAGGTCCTGGTCGCCTCGGGGGAGGGCCGGAAGGACGACGCCACCCGTCGGCTGTCCGGTCGTGCCGAGGACTCCCGGCTCGTGCACTTCGCGGTGCCGACCGGGTCCGGCGTTCCGCGCCCCGGCGACGTCGTCACGGTCGAGATCACCCGCGCTGCGCCGCACTTCCTCATCGCCGACGACGACGCGCCACTCCGGATCCGCCGCACGCGAGCCGGCGATGCCTGGGACCGCGCGCAGGCCGAGAGCTGTGGTGTCCCCACCCCGGCCGCTGCTGGCGACGTCCCCCGTCCGGTGTCGCTCGGGCTGCCCACGCTCCGTGTCGGTCGCTGACGTCCCCGGGGCTGCTCCGTCGGGCGGTTCGCCGCTCGCGTCCGGTGACGCCGCGGAGCTGATCGCGGTCGTCGGGGCGACCGGCACCGGGAAGTCCGACCTCGGGATCGCGATCGCGGAGCGGCTGCACGCCACCGGCCGGCATGCCGAGATCATCAACGCGGACGCGATGCAGCTGTACCGCGGCATGGACATCGGCACGGCGAAGCTCCGGCTGGCCGAACGCAACGGGATCCCGCACCACCAGCTCGACGTGCTCGACGTGACCGACGAGGCGAGCGTCGCCGCGTACCAGGTCGCCGCCCGAGCCGACGTCGAGCGGATCCAGGCTGAGGGCGGTGTCGCCGTGCTCGTCGGCGGCAGCGGACTCTACGTGTCCGCGGTGCTGTTCGACCTGGCGTTTCCCGGCACGGACCCGGAACTCCGCGCCCGGCTCGAGCGCGAGCACGAGGAGCTCGGGCCGGGCATCCTGCTCGAACGGCTGCGCACCCTCGATGCTGCGGCCGCCGCGACGATCGACGCACGCAACCCGCGGCGGTTGATCCGGGCACTCGAGATCGCGAGCCGGTCCGAGGTGGTGACCCCGAGCCTCCCGGCCGCGCCCCGCGCCTGGCGGCCGTCCCGGATCCTGCACCTGCGCCGCGACCGCGAGCAGCTGGTGTCGGCGCTGCACGAGCGGGCGGCACGGATGTTCCACGCCGGGCTCGTCGACGAGGTCGCGGCGCTCCGCGAGCAGGGGCTCGAGCGGGGCAAGACCGCGCGCGGCGCGATCGGGTACTCGCAGGCGCTCGAGGTGCTGGGCGGGACGTCGACGGTGGAGCAGGCCGTCGAGGCGACCGGCATCGCGACCCGGAAGTACGCCCGGCGGCAGGTGTCCTGGTTCCGGCGCTACGTCGACGCCGAGACCCTCGACGTCACCGGCGCTGACCGCGGCGACCTGTCGGAACTGGCCCGTAGGATCGTGCCGTGACCGAGCTGCACTTCACCAAGGGCCAGGGGACCGGCAACGACTTCGTCCTGTTCGCCGACCCCGACGCCACCGTCGACCTGACCCCCGAGCGGATCCGGGCCATCGCGGACCGACGCTTCGGCGTGGGTGGCGACGGGGTGATCCGGGCGGTGCGGTCCGAGGCGATCCCCGAGGGGCGTGCGCTCGTGGCCGTCGAACCCGAGGCCACCTGGTTCATGGACTACCACAACGCCGACGGCACGATCGCGGAGATGTGCGGCAACGGCATCCGTGTGTTCGCCCGATACCTGACCGAGGCCGGGCTGGTGGAGCTCGCACCCGGTGAGACCCTGACCGTCGGCAGCCGGAAGGGGCTGGTCGACATCCAGCGGACGACGAACGGGTTCGCGGCCGACCTCGGTCGCTGGGGCCTGGGCATCGAGGGCGGCGGAGCCGACGACGTGCTCGTGCGGGCCAAGAACCTCGACGGCGCGCGTCCCGGCATCGGCATCGACGTCGGCAACCCGCACGTGGTGGTCGCCGTCGAGACCGAGGACGAGCTCGCTGACCTCGACCTGACCTTCCTGCCTGTGCTCGACCCGGCGCCCGAGCACGGTGCGAACGTCGAGTTCGTGCTGCCGGGCGACCCGCTCATCAAGGACGGCGTGGGCGAGATCACGATGCGGGTGCACGAGCGGGGGAGCGGGGAGACGCTGTCGTGCGGCACCGGTGCCGTGGCGGCTGCCCTCGCGACGCGGTACTGGGTGGGTGCCGGTGCGCCGGACACGTGGCGGGTGCGTGTTCCCGGTGGGCTGCTCACCGTGCGGATGACGGCGACCGAGGACGGCGAGCACGTGTCGTTGTCCGGGCCGGCCGAGCTCGTGTTCTCCGGCGACCTGACGGTCTGACGCGCGGCGCGCTACGCGCTGTGCTGCACCCGGATGACGCGAAACCCCTTGGCCGTCGAGGTCCGCGACACGGTGAACTCCTCGCCGAGGGCCCCGACGAGCCACTTCTGCAACGAGTCGCCTCCGAGGTCCTTCGACACGACGAGCCAGGCGTCGCCTCCGGCCTCGAGCCGGGGCAGCCAGGTGAGCAGGATCTGGTGCAACTCGTCCTTGCCGACGCGGATCGGCGGGTTCGACCAGATCGTCCGGAAGCGCAGGTCGGCCGGCACGTCGTCCGGCAGCGCGATGGTGACGTTCGACGCCCCGGCAGTCGCGGCGTTGGCGCGCGCGAGTTCCAGCACCCGCTCGTTCACGTCGACACCCCAGACCTGCGCGTCGGGGGCCTGCAGCGCCATCGTGATCGCGATCGGCCCCCAGCCGCAGCCGATGTCGAGCAGCGCACCCTCGGGCGCGGGAGTCGGCACCGTGCCGAGCAGGACCTTCGTGCCACGGTCGACACCGTCGGGGCTGAAGACGCCCGCGGCGGTGGACAGGGTGAGGTCCCGACCGGCGAGCGTGACGTCCACCTGGCGGGGCCGGAGATCGCTCTCGGGGTTCGCCGAGAAGTAGTGGTCGTTCGCCATGGATGAACCGTACCGGCAACCGAGTGTGTCGGAAGGCCGCCAGAGGTAGCCTGTGCACAGGATGACGGATACCGATCAGCAGAACCACCAGACCAACGACGACAGCGCAGAAGGTGTCGTCGAGAGGGTGTTGCGCAACGCAGACCGCCGCGCGGCATCGTCCATCTTCGCACCCGCCCAGGCGATCCAGACGCAGTCGGCTGACGACCGCAGCTGGACCGGCGACGGCGACCAGTACGACCGTGAGGACCGAGCGGCGCTGCGCCGTGTCGCCGGCCTCTCCACTGAACTCGAGGACGTCACCGAGGTCGAGTACCGCCAGCTGCGGCTCGAGCAGGTCGTCCTCATCGGCGTGTACCCCCACGGCGACGCGCAGGATGCCGAGAACTCCCTGCGCGAGCTGTCCGCCCTGGCCGAGACGGCCGGTGCGGTCGTGCTCGACGGGCTCCTGCAGCGCCGGCCCCACCCGGACGCCTCGACCTACCTCGGCAAGGGCAAGGCCGAAGAGCTCGCGATGATCGTGAAGGCCACCGGCGCCGACACCGTCATCGCGGACACCGAGCTCGCACCCTCGCAGCGCCGTGCGCTCGAGGACGTCGTGAAGGTGAAGGTGATCGACCGTACGGCCGTGATCCTCGACATCTTCAGCCAGCACGCCAAGAGCCGCGAGGGCAAGGCGCAGGTCGAACTCGCCCAGCTCGAGTACCTGCTGCCGCGACTGCGCGGTTGGGGTGACTCGATGTCGCGGCAGGCCGGTGGCCAGGTCTCCGGCGGTGCCGGTATGGGCTCGCGTGGCCCCGGTGAGACGAAGATCGAGCTCGATCGTCGTCGCATCCACACCCGGATGGCCAAGCTGCGCCGCCAGATCGCCGGGTTCCGGCCCGCTCGAGAGGCCAAGCGAGCAGAGCGCAACCGCAACGAGGTGCCGAGCGTCGCCATCGCCGGCTACACCAACGCCGGCAAGTCCTCGCTGCTCAACCGGCTGACGAGCGCGGGCGTCCTGGTGCAGAACCAGCTCTTCGCAACGCTGGACGCGACCGTCCGCCGGACGACGTCGGCGAAGGGACGCGAGTACACCTTCACCGACACCGTCGGCTTCGTGCGCAACCTGCCGCACCAGCTCGTCGAGGCCTTCCGCTCCACCCTCGAGGAGGTCGGCGACGCCGACGTCATCGTGCACGTGGTCGACGGCTCGCACCCCGACCCCGGCGCGCAGCTGTCCACCGTGCGCGAGGTCATCGGCGAGGTCGGTGCCGGTGACATCCCCGAGATCGTCGTCTTCAACAAGGCGGACCTGATCGACGACGCGCAGCGCCTCGTGCTCATCGGACTCGTGCCGGACGCGGTGTTCGTGTCGGCCCGTACCGGTGAGGGCATCCCGGAACTCCTCAGCGTCATCGAGGACCGCCTGCCCGAGCCCGACGTCGACCTGACCATCGTGGTGCCGTACGACCGCGGCGACCTGGTGTCGACGCTGCACGACGCCGGCTCGGTCGAGTCCGTCGACTACGTCGAGAACGGCACGCTCCTGCGCGTGCGGGTCTTCCAGCGGCAGGTCTCCGAGCTCGAACCGTACGTGGTCACGCCCGCAACGACCGCCTGACGGGAGGCACGGCTCGCGTCCGCAAGACGCCGTCGTGTTCCCGAGACACCCCGGAACACACGAAACGCCGCCGAATCCGGCGGCGTTTCGTCGTGGTGCGGACGTCGAGCGATGACGACGGCCCCCAGCCCCCGGCGTGGGCGCGTCAGAGGGAGCGGAGGACCGCGACGACCTTGCCGAGCACCGAGGCGGCGTCGCCGAGGATCGGCTCGAAGGCCGTGTTCCGCGGCAGCAGCCAGGTGTGGCCGTCGCGCTGGCGGAAGACCTTCACCGTGGCCTCTTCGTCGAGCATGGCCGCGACGATGTCGCCGTTCTCGGCGGTCTGCTGCGCCCGGACGACGACCCAGTCGCCGTCGCAGATCGCGGCGTCGATCATCGACTCGCCGACGACCTTGAGCATGAAGAGCTCGCCGGTGCCGACGAGCTGCCGGGGGAGCGGGATGATCTCGTCGACGTGCTGCTCGGCGGTGATCGGGACACCGGCCGCGATCCGGCCGACGAGCGGCACGAGCGTGGTGGCGTCGATGTCCGGTCCGCCGACGTCGGAGGACGGCTCGTCCACCAGGACCTCGAGCGCCCGCGGGCGGTTCGGGTCGCGGCGGATCCATCCGCCGAGTTCGAGCTGTCCGAGCTGGTGGGAGACGCTCGACAGGGACGAGAGGCCGGCCGCGTCGCCGATCTCGCGCATGCTCGGCGGGTAGCCGCGCGACGCGATCGACGCACGGATCGCGTCGAGGATCGCCTGCTGCTTCGCCGTCAGCGGCTTCTGGCCCCGCAGTTCGTCCACCACGTCGTCTCGCTTTCGTCGATGCCGGTCCGGCCGCGGCGGGAATGTCGGTGGTCCCCGTCAGGCTTGCCCCAGTCGATCGAAACAGTATCCGACCAGCCAGGGCCGGACAAACACCTGTTCGAGCGTGTCGCAAGAAAACCCCCAGAAATCCCTCCCAGGGGACTTGTGCGCCGCCTCGTTCGAAACTATGTTCGGTACAGGACTTCGGTTCCACCGAACGGGAAGGCAAGAAGGACATGAGCACCATCGCCATCGCTGACATCCAGCGCACCGCGGCGCCCGCCGTGCGTACCCGCCTGCGTCTGACGCGTCGCGGCCGCATCGTCTTCACGACGCTCGCCGCGATCCCCCTCCTCATCGTCGTCGCCCTCGGCGTGCTGAACGGCGGCCAGGCTTCGGCCGGCGACGCCGCCGCCGGTGGGACGCGCACCCACTTCGAGACCGTGACGATCCAGCCGGGCGAGACGCTCTGGCAGCTCGCCGAAGAGACCGCTCCGAACTCCGACCCGCGCGACTTCGTGCAGGACGTCGTGAGCCTCAACGCACTCGACGGCTCGGCGCTCCAGGCGGGCGAGCAGGTCTCCATCCCGACCAAGTACACGTCCGGCGAGTAGCGATCACGGCAGTCCCGTCCAGACGGCTGGTCCCCGCACGGTGACAGCGGCCTACGATGGATCGGTGGCATTCACGCTCGAAGACCTCCCGATCCGAGACGACCTCCGTGGTCAGAGCCCGTACGGCGCTCCGCAGAAGCACGTCCGTGTCCAGCTGAACGTCAACGAGAACACGCATCCCGTTCCCGACGACGTGGCCGACGACATCGTCGACTCCATCAGGCAGGCCCTGCTGACGGTCAACAGGTACCCGGATCGCGAGTTCACCGAACTCCGGCAGTCGCTGGCCGGCTACCTCGGTCACGATCTGACCGCCGAGCAGCTCTGGGCGGCGAACGGGTCGAACGAGGTCCTGCAGCAGCTCCTCCAGGCATTCGGTGGCCCCGGGCGCTCCGTCCTCGGGTTCCCGCCCACGTACTCGATGCACTCGATCCTCGCATCGGGGACCGGCACCACCTGGATCCCCGCGCAGCGCGACGACGAGTTCCGTATCTCGCCCGAGACCGTCGTGGCCGCGATCCGTGCGCACCAGCCGGACATCGTGTTCCTGTGCGGGCCGAACAACCCGACCGGGACCCCGCTCGAGATCGAGACCATCGCCGCCGCGTACGACGCGACCGACGGCATCGTGATGGTTGACGAGGCCTACGCGGAGTTCATGCCGTCCGACGCGCCGAGCGCCCTGACGCTCTTACCCGGTCGCGAGCGGCTCGTGGTCTCGCGCACGATGAGCAAGGCGTTCGCGTTCGCCGGAGCCCGGGTCGGGTACATGGCGGCGCACCCCGCCGTGATCGACGCTGTGCGGCTCGTCCGGCTGCCGTACCACCTGTCCGCGCTGACCCAGGCGGCCGCGATCGCCGCGCTCCGGCACGCGCCCGAGATGCTCGCGATGGTGGACGACATCAAGACCCAGCGCGACCGCATGGTGACCGAACTCCGGGCCATGGGCTACCGCACCTACGAGACCTGGTCGAACTTCGTCCTGTTCGGCGGTGTCGCGGACCCGCACGCCGCGTTCGAGTCGCTGCTCGAGCGGGACGTGATCGTGCGCGACCTCGGGATCCCGAACCACCTGCGTGTGAGTGCGGGGACGGCGGAGGAGACCACCGCGTTCCTCGACGCCATGCGGCAGGTGGCCGCTGAGCAGCCGCCGGTTAGGGTTGAGGCATGACCGCCCGCACCGCCTCGATCAGCCGCCGGACGAGCGAATCGAGCGTCGAACTCGAGCTCGACCTGGACGGCACCGGGGCCTCGACGATCTCGACCTCCGTCCCGTTCTTCGACCACATGCTCACCGCGTTCAGCAAACACTCGCTCATCGACCTGCGGGTCACGTCGACGGGCGACACCGACATCGACGTGCACCACACCGTCGAGGACACCGGAATCGTCCTCGGGCAGGCCATCAAGCAGGCGCTCGGTGACCGTTCCGGCATCGGCCGCTACGGCGACGCCCTCGTGCCCCTCGATGAAGCGCTGGCCCAGGCCGTCGTGGACGTCTCCGGGCGGCCGTTCCTGGTGCACTCCGGCGAGCCAGCGGGCTTCGAGTTCCACCGCATCGGCGGCCACTTCACCGGGTCGATGATCCGCCACGTGTTCGAGGCGATCACGTTCAACGCCGGCATCACCGTGCACGTCCGCGTGCTCGAGGGCCGCGACCCCCACCACATCGCCGAGGCCGAGTTCAAGGCGTTCGCCCGTGCCATGCGCAAGGCGGTCGAACTGGACCCCCGCGTCGACGGCATCCCCTCCACGAAGGGCGCCCTGTGACCGCCGCGAAGCCGAACGTCGTCGTCCTCGACTACGGGTCTGGGAACGTGCACTCTGCCGCCAAGGCACTCGAGCGCGCCGGGGCCGAGGTCACCCTGACCGCCGACAAGCAGGCGGCGCTCCGTGCGGACGGCCTGCTCGTGCCGGGCGTGGGAGCGTTCGCCGCCGTGGTCGACCAGCTCGAGGGTGTGCGGGGCGGCGAGATCGTCGACCACCGTCTGGCCGGCGGGCGGCCCGTCCTCGGCATCTGCGTCGGCATGCAGGTGCTGTTCGCGCGCGGTGTCGAACGTGGTGCCGACGTCGAGGGACTCGGACAATGGCCCGGCACCGTCGAGGAGATCCAGGCGGAGGTCCTGCCGCACATGGGCTGGAACACGGTCGAGGCGCCCGAGGACTCCGTGCTGTTCGACGGCCTGCACGACGAGCGCTTCTACTTCGTGCACTCCTACGGCGTGACCGACTTCCCGCTCGACGCGTACGGCCCGTTCCGTGCGCCCCGGCTGACGTGGGCCGAGCACGGGCAACGGTTCATCGCCGCGGTCGAGAACGGGCCCCTCACCGCCACGCAGTTCCACCCTGAGAAGTCCGGTGAGCCGGGCATCCGCCTGCTGACCAACTGGGTGCGATCGCTCTGATCCCGGCCGGCGACGAGCGCGACGGCCGGTGCCGGACGCGCGCCGTGCCTCCGAGCCGACCGCCGACCGCCGACCGCCGACAGCCGACCGCCGACCGCCGACAGCTGCTCCACCGCAACGAAACCGACAGGACCATGACCGACCTCACCGACACCCCACCCCTCGTCCTGCTGCCCGCCGTCGACGTCGTCGACGGTCAGGCGGTGCGGCTCACCCAGGGCGAGGCCGGGAGCGAGACGGGCTACGGCGACCCGGTCGCCGCAGCACGCACGTGGCGTGACCAGGGCGCTGAGTGGATCCACCTGGTGGACCTCGACGCCGCCTTCGGTCGTGGGGACAACCGCAAGGTCATCGCGCACGCCGTTCGCGAGGTCGAGGGCGTGTCCGTCGAGCTGTCCGGGGGCATCCGCGACGACTCCTCGCTCGAGGCTGCGCTGGCGACGGGTGCTGCACGCGTCAACCTCGGCACCGCTGCCCTGGAGCACCCGGAGTGGGCGGCCCGCGTGATCGGCGAGTACGGCGAGCAGATCGCCGTCGGGCTGGACGTCCGTGGCACCACACTGTCCAGCCGCGGCTGGACCGAGGACGCCGGCGACCTGTGGGAGGTCCTGGACCGCCTGGAGGCGGCCGGGTGCGCGCGCTACGTGGTGACCGACGTGACGAAGGACGGCACGCTGCAGGGGCCGAACGTCGAGCTGCTCCGCCAGGTGTGCGACCGCACCGACCAGCCCGTCGTCGCCTCGGGTGGGATCTCCACGCTCGACGACCTCCGTTCGCTCCGCGAACTCGTGCCGTACGGGCTCGAGGGCGCGATCATCGGCAAGGCGCTGTACTCCGGGGCGTTCACACTGCCGGCCGCACTCGACATCGCCTCGGAGTAGCACCGTGGCGGGCATCTCGAACGGCCGCGGCACCGGGCCGGACGCCGACGACGCGCACACCCCCGGCGGGGCGGCGGACTCGGCGGGCTTCTCGTGGGAAGGTCGCACGTTCGACCACCACGACACCGCGTTCGCCGACGACGACGGACTCGCCGACCCCGCGGTGGTCGCGGCCATCGGCTCGCTCGCCGGCGGTGCGTCCCAGGCGGCGATCGTCGAGGCGCTCCGGACCGCCCGCCTGCTCATCCCGCTCATCGCCGAGGCCGGCGACGTGGGGGAGACCGACGAGGGCAAGCTCGTCGACAAGACCCAGGAACTCTCGATCGTGACGGTCGCCGGCCCGGACGGTCGCAGCGTGATGCCGGCGTTCACCTCGGTCGAGGCCATGCGCTCCTGGGACCCGGACGCGCGCCCCGTGCCGGTGGAGTCCCGCCGCGTGGCGATGGCCGCGGCGAGCGAGGACACCCAGCTCGTCGTGCTCGACCCGAAGTCGCCGACCGAGTTCGTGCTGCGTCGACCGGCCGTGTGGGCGCTCGGGCAGGACCTGCCGTGGACCCCGTGCTTCGAGGACCCGGAGGTCGCGCGGGCCTTCGCCGCGTCGGTCGACCAGGAGCCGAGCGTCGCGCGGGTCGAACTCGCCCCGGGCGACCCGGTCGGTCGGTTCGCCGGGCCGGAGCTGACCGTCGGGCTGGCACTGCACGCGGGGCTCGACCGCGAACAGGTCGGGGTGCTCGTCCGGCGGCTGCAGGAGCGCTGGTCGGCCGACCCGGTGATCGCCGAGCGTGTCGACAGCATGCGCGTCGCCCTCCGTACAGCCTGAGGATCAGCAGCTCGACGATCAGCGAGCCCTGGCGGCGGTGCGACCCCGGCCGGAGCGGTGTCGCCGGTACGATGACGGGGTGAGCACGAACCCGACGATCAACCCCTCCGGCGCGACCACCTTCGGTCCGACGGGGCGACCCGTCCGGGAATTCCCCGTGCCCGAGGAGCTCGACAGCACCGGACCTGCCCGCATCATCGCGCTCTGCAACCAGAAGGGCGGCGTCGGCAAGACCACGACGGCGATCAACCTCGGCGCGGCGCTCGCGGAGTACGGCCGCAAGGTCCTCGCCGTCGACTTCGACCCGCAGGGCGCCCTGTCCGCCGGCCTCGGAGTCCGGACACACGACATCCACACCGTGTACGACCTGCTGATGGGTGCCGTGAAGGACCCGAACCAGGTCATCCAGCCGACGAACACCCCCGGGCTCGACGTGATCCCCGCGAACATCGACCTGTCCGCGGCCGAGGTCCACCTGGTCAACGAGGTCGCCCGCGAGCAGATCCTGGCGAGTGTTCTGCGCAAGGTGGCGAACGACTACGACGTGATCCTGGTCGACTGCCAGCCGTCCCTCGGGCTGCTCACCGTGAACGCGCTCACCGCCGCGCACGGCGTGCTCATCCCGCTCGAGTGCGAATTCTTCGCGCTCCGCGGGGTCGCCCTGCTCATCGAGACCATCGACAAGGTGCGGGACCGCCTGAACCCGGCGCTGACGCTCGACGGCATCCTGCCGACCATGTACGACTCGCGCACCCTGCACTCGCGTGAGGTCATGGAGCGCGTCGTCGACACCTTCGACGACCGTGTGCTCGACACCGTCATCGGGCGCACCGTGAAGTTCCCCGACGCCACCGTCTCCGCTCGTCCGATCACGCAGACCGCGCCCGACCACGCCGCCGCACACGCCTACCGGCAGCTCGCACGAGAGCTCGTCCAGCGTGGCGCCGTCGCCTGACGCGGGGTTCCGGGTCCGGCTCACCAACTTCGACGGCCCGTTCGACCTCCTGCTGTCGCTCATCACGAAGCACGAGCTCGACATCACCGAGGTCGCGCTGGGCGCAGTGACGGGAGAGTTCATCCAGTACGTCCGGCAGGCCGAGTCCGCCGACGAACTCGACGAGGCGAGTGCGTTCCTCGTCGTCGCGGCGACCCTGCTCGACCTGAAGATCGTCGGGCTGCTGCCGCAGGGCGAACTCGTCGACGCCGAGGACGTCGCTCTTCTGGAAGCCCGCGACCTGCTGTTCGCTCGGCTGCTGCAGTACCGCGCGTTCAAGCAGGCCGCCGATTGGTTCGGGGAGCGCTGGGGCGTCGAGTCGCGCCGCCACGTGCGGAGCGTCCGGCTCGAGGAACGATTCCGCGCCCGCACTCCCGAGCTCGTCTGGACCCTGTCGGTGCAGGACTTCGCTGCCCTCGCCGCGCTGGCCTTCGCTCCGCGGGAGATCCCGACCGTCGGCCTCGACCACCTGCACGCCCCGCTGATCAGCATCCGTGAGCAGGCCGCGATCGTCGTCTCGATCCTTCGCACCCGTGATGGTGAAGGGGTCTCGTTCCGCGAACTGGTCGCGGGCGTCCATGAGACGGGTATCGTGGTGGCTCGCTTCCTCGCGATCCTCGAGCTGTACCGGAACGCGTCGATCTCGTTCGAGCAGCTCGAGCCGCTCGGGGAGCTGACACTGCGGTGGACCGCCGAGGACTGGTCCGACGAGAGCCTCGCGAACCTGGGAGCCGACTATGACGGATGACGCGCACGACGCGTCCAGCGCCGAACCCGGCGGCGCCGACGAGATGGCCGACGCCCGCGCGATCGAGCGCGAGATCCACGAACGCGCCGCGTCCGAGGCTCACCCCACCATCCCCATCGACCGTCAGCTCGAGGCCATCCTCATGATCGCCGACGAGCCCCAGTCGCTCGTCGCGCTCGGTGCCGCCGTCGGTTCGCCCGTCCCCGCCGTGCGCCAGGCGATCGAACGCCTGGTCGCGGACTTCGACGGCGTCGACGGCACGATCCGCCGCGGCTTCGAACTGCGCGAGGTCGGTGGCGGCTGGCGCTTCTACGTCCGTGCCGACCTGGACCCCGTTGTCGAGCAGTTCGTCGAGGCCGAGCGCCCCTCGCGCCTGTCGCAGGCCGCGCTCGAGACCCTCGCGGTGGTCGCGTACAAGCAGCCGATCACCCGCTCGCAGATCGCCTCGATCCGCGCCGTCAACGTCGACGGTGTCGTCCGCACCCTGGTGGCGCGCGGCCTCATCGAGGAGTCGTTCACCGACGCCGAGACCGGCGCCATCAACTACGTCACGTCTGACCTGCTCCTGCAGCAGCTCGGCATCAACTCGCTCGACGAGCTGCCGCTCATCTCGCCCCTCCTGGACGACGGTGCGGACGGCTTCGAGCAGAACGAAGGGATCCCCGATGGCAGGGTTTGACGACCGGGGGCGCGGCGCGCCCCGAGACCGAGACGACCGCAACGGACGATCGGGAGGCCCGGATCGCTCCGACCGCTCCGCTCCCGGCCGGGGCGGGGCTGGCTCCGGAGCCGGCGGCCGCTCCGGCGGCTACGGTCGCGACGACCGCGGGGGCGCTCGCCCGCCGCGTGACGACGACCGTCGTGGCGGGTACCCGTCTCGCGATGACCGGGGTGGCGACCGTGGTGGCTACCGCGGCTCGGCTCCGCGCGATGACCGTGGCGGTGACCGTGGTGGGTACCGGGGCCGTGACGACCGCAGCTCGGCGCCGCGCGATGACCGCGGTGGCTACCGCGGCTCGGCTCCGCGCGATGACCGGGGTGGCGACCGTGGTGGGTACCGGGGCGCATCTGCGCCGCGCGATGACCGCGGTGGCTACCGCGGCTCGGCTCCGCGCGATGACCGGGGTGGCGACCGTGGTGGGTACCGGGGCGCATCTGCGCCGCGCGATGACCGCGGTGGCTACCGCGGCTCGGCTCCGCGCGATGACCGTGGCGGTGACCGTGGTGGGTACCGGGGCCGTGACGACCGCAGCTCGGCGCCGCGCGATGACCGCGGTGGCTACCGCGGCTCGGCTCCGCGCGATGACCGTGGCGGTGACCGTGGTGGGTACCGGGGCCGTGACGACCGCAGCTCGGCGCCGCGTGACGATCGTGGTGGGTACCGGGGCCGTGATGACCGTGGTGCTTCGGCTCCGCGTGAGGACCGTGGTGGGTACCGGGGCCGTGATGACCGTGGTGCTTCGGCTCCCCGTGACGATCGTGGTGGGTACCGGGGCCGTGACGACCGCGGCACTTCCGCTCCGCGTGAGGACCGTGGTGGGTACCGGGGCCGTGATGACCGTGGTGCTTCGGCTCCCCGTGATGACCGTGGTGGCTACCGGGGCCGCGACGACCGCAGCTCTGCTCCCCGTGACGACCGTGGTGGCTACCGGGGCCGCGACGACCGTGGCAGCTCGGCACCCCGTGACGACCGTCGGGACGACCGCGGCCGCGATGACCGCCGGACCCCCGACGGCCAGCAGAGCCGCGTCTGGCACAACGGCCGCCGCTACGTCGGCGGCACCACGAGTGTCCGCAACAGCGACCGCACCACGCCGAAGCCGAGCGGGCAGCGCGACGACCGGGGCAACCCGGCCGAGGGCACGCCCGAACGGCCCATCATCGCAGACTGGGACGCGGCGGACGGGACGGCGCCTGCCGGGGCCCAGCCGGGCCTCCAGGCAGAGGGTGAGCGCCTGCAGAAGGTGATCGCCGCTGCGGGCGTGGCATCCCGCCGGGTCGCGGAGAACCTGATCGTCGAGGGCCGCGTGACGGTCAACGGCGAGGTCGTGGACGCCCTCGGGCGTCGCGTCGACCCCGAGAAGGACGCGATCAGCGTCGACGGCGTGCCGGTGCAGATCGACTCGTCGCGGCGCTACATCGTGTTGAACAAGCCGACCGGTGTCGTCTCGAGCCTGCAGGACGAGCGCGGTCGCCGTGACCTGACCGAGTTCGTGGACCGCTACGAGGAGCGCCTGTTCAACGTCGGGCGCCTCGACACCGAGACCTCCGGGCTGCTCGTCCTGACGAACGACGGCGACCTGGCGCACGTGCTGGCGCACCCGTCGTTCGGCGTGCAGAAGACGTACATCGCGAAGGTCCACGGCAACGTGAACCCCGCCGTGGTGCAGCGTCTGACCGAGGGTGTCGAGCTCGAGGACGGCCCGATCAAGGCCGACAAGGTGCGGCTGCTCGAGTCCTCGCGAGGCGAGTCGCTCGTCGAGATCACGCTGCACTCCGGCCGCAACCGCATCGTCCGACGGATGCTCGAAGCCGTCGGCCACCCGGTCCTCGAACTCGTTCGGCGGTCGTTCGGACCGCTGCACCTGGGCAGCCTGCCGCCGGGCAAGATGCGCGAACTCGGCGCGGTCGAGGTCGGGAAGCTGCTCGGCACGGTCCGTGACGCGAAGCCGTCCGCTCGTGACGACCGTGACGTCGCCCTCGACCAGGGCGAGGACGACGAGTACGACGACGAGTCGGCGGACTGACCGGGGCCGACGCTCGGGCATCGACCGATGCCCGAGCGTCGATCGGTAGGCTTGCCCGGTGACCGACCTGACCCCGACCGACATCGACCGCCGCCTGCGCGGTCCGGTGCGTGTCGTCGGCACCGGGCTGCTCGGCGCCTCGATCGGTCTCGCCCTGCGTGAGAAGGGCGTCGACGTCGTCCTCGACGACGTCTCACCCGCCGCACTGGCGCTCGCCGTGGACTACGGCGCCGGTCGGCGACCCGCCCCCGGTGACCAGCCGGAGCTCGTCGTCGTCGCGGTCCCGCCGGACGTCGTGGCGACCGTGGTCGAGCGCGAGCTCGCCGCGTACCCGGAGGCCGTCGTGACGGACGTCGCGAGCGTGAAGTCCGGTCCCCTGGAGGCCCTGGTGGCCGCCGGCGCGGACGTCACCCGATACATCGGGTCGCACCCGATGGCCGGACGCGAGCGCAGCGGTCCGACCGCCGCCCGCGCCGACCTGTTCGTCGGTCGCCCCTGGGTGATCGCGGGGCACGACGGCATCACGTACCAGCGTGCCGCGGTGGTCGAGGACCTCGCGCTCGACGTCGGCGCGACCGTCGTGCCGATGGACCCCGAGTCGCACGACCTCGCCGTCGCCTACGTGTCCCACGCGCCGCAGCTCGTGTCGACGCTGATGGCCTCGCGTCTGCGGGACGCGCCGGACGGGTCGCTCGGCCTGGCCGGCGGCGGTGTCCGCGACGTCACCCGGATCGCCGCGAGTGACCCGGGGCTGTGGGTGCAGATCATCGGGGCGAACGCCGGGCACATCCGGCCGGTCCTCACCGACCTGCGTGACGACCTGTCCCGCGTGATCGACGCCCTCGGCGACCCGGACGGTGCCGGGTCGCCGCGCACCATCGCCGAGACGATCGCCGCGGGCAACCGCGGAGTCGAGCGGCTGCCGGGCAAGCACGGCACCACCAAGCGCTTCGCCCAGGTGGTCGTCCTGGTGGACGACACCCCCGGGCAGATCGCCGCACTCCTGACGTTCATCGGGGAGATCGGCATCAACCTCGAGGACATGCGCCTCGAGCACTCACCGGGCGCACAGATCGGCATCGTCGAGGTGTCGGTGCTGCCCGAGCAGGAACAGCGACTCGTCGAGGAACTCGAGGGGCGCGGATGGAGGATCGCAGCAGCATGGGCCTGAACGACGACATGAACGCAGCGCTGAACGACTCGGGTGTGACCGGCGGACGCGCTCCGGCCGGTGGGACCGACGGCCCCGACTCCGGCTTGCCGACGCCGACCCCTGGTGACGGGGCACGCGGCGGTGCTGAGGGCGGCCCCCTCGGTGGTCCGGCCGGCGGCCTCGGCGAACCCGGCGGGGAGCCCGGCTCGACCAGCGCACCGATGCCGTCCGGTCTGGCCGACGGCGCCTACGTGGCCAAGATCGTCATCGCGGTCGACGGCCCCGCCGGCAGCGGCAAGTCGAGCGTCTCCCGTGCGGCCGCCCGCGCCCTGGGCTACGGCTACCAGGACACCGGCGCTGCCTACCGTGCGCTCGCCTGGCACGCCCTGCAGCAGCGGGTCGACCTCGACGACGCCGCAGCGATCCTGGCGAGCTGGGACACCTTCGACTACGCCATCGGCACCGACCCCGACGACTACTACGTCAAGGTGGGGGAGACCGACGTCACCGAGGCCATCCGCACCCCTGACGTCACGGGTGCGGTCGCCCACATCGCGAAGCTCCCGGACGTCCGGCGCCGCCTGGTCCAGCTCTTCCGGAACGTGATGCGGAAGGCCGACGCCCCGGGCATCATCACCGAGGGCCGGGACATCACCACGGTCGTCGCACCCGACGCCGAGGTCCGGATCCTGCTGACGGCCGACGAGTCCGTTAGAATGGCCCGACGCTCGGCAGAGGTCACGACCCAGTCGGCCGCCGAGACCTCCGCAGCTCTCGCTCGTCGCGACGCGGCGGACGCGAAGGTCGTCGACTTCATGAACGCCGCAGACGGTGTCACGACGCTCGACTCCACCGACCTCGACTTCGACCAGACCGTGCAGGCGGTCGTCGACCTGGCCCGCGCGGCCACGCACTGACGCACGACCGGACGGCCTAGGCCGCCTGGTCACACCACGGCCGGACCCCCGGCCCCGGCCGGCAACGGCCACCGACACCGCGGCCCCGGCCGCTCGCGAGGAACCCAAGATGGCTCAGCTGGACAACCCGGACAACGACGACTTCCCCCGGTACGACGACGCCCTCGGCGAGCGGCTCGCCGGACTCGACGAGGCCGAGGCCGAGCAGCGCGCGACCGCGCTCCGCGCCGGCCTCGAGGAGTACGACCTCGAGGACGAAGACCTCGCTCTGCTCGAGGCCGGTCAGGTCGGCGAGGACGGCGTCCACTACCTGCCCGCCTACCCGGTGCTCGCGATCGTCGGTCGCCCGAACGTCGGCAAGTCGGCGCTCGTCAACCGCATCCTCGGTCGCCGTGAGGCCGTCGTGCAGGACGTCCCCGGCGTCACCCGCGACCGTGTCAGCTACAAGGCCGACTGGAACGACAAGCGCTTCACGCTCGTCGACACCGGCGGCTGGGAGCCCGGCGCCGAGGGCATCAACGCCTCGGTCGCCGCGCAGGCCGAGGTCGCGATCGACCTCGCCGACGCCGTGCTCTTCGTCGTGGACGTCACGGTCGGCATCACCGCCACCGACGAGCACGTCGTCAAGATGCTCCGCGGCACCGACCGCCCCGTCATCGTCGTCGCGAACAAGGCCGACGACGAGCGCCGTGAACTCGACGCCTACGAACTCTGGAACCTGGGGCTCGGCGAGCCGCACCCGGTGTCGGCCCTGCACGGCCGTGGCGTCGCAGACCTGCTCGACCTGATCATCAAGACGCTGCCCGACACCTCGGCCGTCGCCAAGCAGGAGGTCGGCGGCCCCCGCCGCGTGGCCATCCTCGGCCGCCCGAACGTCGGCAAGAGCTCGCTGCTCAACAAGGCCGCCGGTGAAGAGCGGGTCGTCGTGAACGACATCGCCGGCACCACCCGCGACCCAGTGGACGAGCAGATCGAGCTCGGCGGCAAGGTGTGGCGCTTCGTTGACACCGCCGGCATCCGGAAGCGCGTCCACATGCAGCAGGGCGCCGACTTCTACGCGTCGCTCCGCACCACCGCCGCGCTCGAGAAGGCCGAGGTCGCCGTCGTCGTCCTCGACGTCACCGAGCCGGTGTCCGTGCAGGACCTCCGCATCATCGACCTCGTCCTCGAGTCGGGCCGTGCCCTCGTGCTGGCCTACAACAAGTGGGACCTGCTCGACGACGAGCGACGCCGCTACCTGGAGCGCGAGATCGAGCAGGACCTGGCGCACGTCGCCTGGGCCCCGCGCGTGAACATCTCCGCCCGCACCGGCCGCCACCTCGAGAAGCTCGTGCCGGCCCTCGAGACCGCCCTCGAGTCGTGGGACACCCGCATCCCGACCGGCAAGGTCAACGCCTTCATCGCCGAGCTCGTGCAGGAACACCCCCACCCCGTCCGCGGCGGCAAGCAGCCCCGCATCCTGTTCGGGACCCAGGCGTCGAGCCAGCCGCCGACCTTCGTGCTCTTCACGTCGGCGTTCCTCGATCCGCAGTACCGACGCTTCATCACGCGTCGCCTCCGCGAGGTCTGGGGCTTCTCCGGTACGCCGATCAACGTCAACATGCGGGTGCGCGAGCGCCGGAAGCGCTGAGCCCGCCCGCCCCGTCACACAGAACGCGCCTCGATCCGTCGGGGCGCGTTCTGCGTTCTGCGTTCGCGCTCGGCCTGGAGGCCCGGAGCCGGTCCGGCGTGCCGGTGCGGCATCATGGGTGCGTGCGGATCGGGCCGTGGGCAGCGGACCGACGTCGGCTCGCCCTGGTGGGTGTCCTCGTCGGTGTGGTCGTTGTGGGTTCGGTGTCGCTGTGGGATTTCTCGCACGCACCGGACGACGGCGACGCGGTGAGCCGTGCCGACCCCGTGGTCCCCGAGCCGGCGCGGTCGCCCGGCACCGGACTGCAGCCGTCCAACGCCCTCGAGGAACCGATCGAGCCCGAACCCGTCCGTCCGGTCGACGGTTCGCCCATCGACCCGTGGTGGCGCCGCGTCCCACCGGTCTCCGGCGACGTCGTCGGCATCGGAGCTGCGGCCTCCGGGCACGTCCGGATCGCCGCGAACTCGAGTGACGAGACGCTCGCGGTGGAGATCGACCACCTGGAGACCGGCGGGGACGGTCCGGTCGTCGTCGTGCTGTCCGCGGGGACGGTGCGCGGGGGCTCGAAGCCGATCTGGACACCCGCCGGGGAGTCCTACGACCTGTTCCAGGCCGCCGGGGTCGAACAGGGCCTGACCGTCGTGCTCAGCGATCCGTGGTCACTGCCCGACGAGGTCCGTTCCCTGGTCCTGCTGGACGCCGACACCGGCACGGTGCTGGGCGGCGCGGCACTCGTCCCGTCCGACTGAGCGGGGCGTGCTGGCCGACGCCGGGGCTGTGCTGAACCGACGCAGAACGACACCGTGGTCGTCGTCCGACATCGACCATGTCGTTCCGCGTCGGCAGAGCGGCTCGTGCCGCGTCCGCTGCCGCCCTCGGGATGGGGCACGATGTACTGGTGACGCGGCAGAACGACGGACTCGGTGTGCTCGCCGACCGCGTGTGGTGCCGTCTGCGGCTCGACCGGTTGGCCGGAGGCCGGCAGTCCGGGTACGTGATCCGCGAGGACATGCTCGGACACCCCGACACCGTCCGCTCGTTCCGGTGGATCCGGTGGCTGCTCGTCGCGGAGACCGTCGTCGGCCTCACCGCCATCGTGGTCGCCGTGGTGCTGACCCGCGCGGGGGACACCCTGTCGTGGGCGGTGTGGTTCCGGTCCACCGTGGTGCTGCTCATCACCCTGACGCTCTACGTGTTCGCCTGGCGGGCGCAGCTCGGGTACTACTGGGCGTACCAGCGGCTGCGGTTGTTCAGCCGGATCTTCCCGATCGTGACCCTGATCGTCGCGGCGATCCCTGGGCTCTACCCGTTCTGGATGGTCATCGAGCAGATCCTGTTCTCGGTGCTCATGGTCGGCATCGGCGATGTGCTGACCAGCGACCACATGCGGGCGACGTTCCCGAAGCCCGCGCGGCGGTAGGGCTCCGCCCGGCGCGGGTGGACCGGCACCGCGACAGAACACGAGTCGATCGACGCGCGTTCTGTCGCAACGGTGGTGCGAGGCGCTACGCGACCGTCGCCAGCGCGAACGGGAGCACGGCCGAGGCCCCGGCGCGCCGGAGCTCCCGGCCGGCGACGGTCATCGTCCACCGGCTGTCGACCAGGTCGTCGACGAGCAGCACCGGGCCCTCGTGCGACTGCAGGGCGGCGGCGAGCGACGGATCGACCACGAAGGTGTCCCACACGCCGGACAACCGGTAGGCGCTGTTCGTCGCACCGTCACCGCGGGGCGTGCCGCCGTCGCGCTCGAGCGTGCCGAGGAACTGCAGCCGCCCGATGGTGGACAGGGCCTGTGCGAGAGATCCCACGAGCTCCGGCCGCGACCGCGACGACATCGCCACGACGCCGGTCGGCCGGGTCTCCCACGGCCAGTCCTTGAGCGCCCGGACACAACCGTCGACGAGTTCGCGCGAGATCGGGGCATCGGGGGTGGACGGCGAGAACAGCGCCCGCAGGGGACCGCCCCAGCCGAGGTCGGTCAGACGCGCCACCGCACGGCCGGGCTGCACGAGTTCGTCCGGGCCGATCTTGCCCCGCACCGAGACCCCGAGCGACGACATGCCTGAGGGCCACTGGGCACGCGGGGCGATCTCGACGCCGACCTTGTCGAGTGCGGCCGCGGCCCCGGACGAGTCGGTGTCGGACACGGCGATCGGGAACCAGGCACCGGCGCAGTTGTCGCACCGGCCACAGGGCTCGGCCGAAGGGTCGTCGAGGTCCTGCTGCAGCAGCTGCATGCGGCAGGCCGAGGTGGACTCGTAGCCGAGCATCGACGCGGCCTCCGCAGCACGGGCCGCGGCGACCCGCTCGTACCGGGGCGCGTCGTACTCCCACGGCTGCCCGGTCGACACCCAGCCGCCGGTGACGCGGCGGACGGCGCCGTCGACGTCGAGCACCTTGAGCAGGAGTTCGAGGGTGGAGCGCTTGATGTCGACCAGGCCCTCGAGCGCCCCGGTCGACATCGCGGTGTCGGTGGACAGTGCACCGAGCACGGCGGCGGCGCGGGCCTCGGTCGGCATCGAGGCGCTGGCGAAGTACTGCCAGATCTCGCGGTCCTCGCGCCCCGGCAGGAGCAGGACGTCGGCGTTGTCGGTCGCACGACCCGCACGACCGATCTGCTGGTAGTAGGCGACGGGCGACGAGGGAGCCCCGACGTGCACGACGAACCCGAGGTCGGGCTTGTCGAACCCCATGCCGAGTGCACTCGTGGCGACCAGGGCCTTCAGCTCGTTGCCCTTGAGCTGCTGCTCGAGCTGCTCGCGCTCGTCGGTGTCGGTTCGGCCGGTGTAGGCGCGGACGGCGTACCCGTTGTCGCGCAGCAGGCGGGCGATGTCCTCGGCCGCCGAGACCGTGAGCGTGTAGATGATGCCGCTGCCGGGCAGGTCGCCCAGGTGGGCGAGGAGCCACCCGAGCCGCTGCCGGGCGTCGGGGAGCGTCAGCACGCCGAGGCGCAGGGATTTGCGGGCGAGGGACCCGCGGATGGTGAACACCGGGTCGGCCGGGCCGGCGGTCAGCTGCTCGGCGACGTCCTCGACCACGCGCTCGTTCGCCGTCGCGGTGGTGGCCAGCACGGGGACGCCGTGGGGGAGTGACCGGATGAGCTCGGCCAGTCGGCGGTAGTCCGGCCGGAAGTCGTGGCCCCAGTCCGAGATGCAGTGCGCTTCGTCGACCACGAGCATGCCCATCTGGGCGATCAGGGTCGGCATCTGCTCGTCGCGGAACTTCGGGTTGTTCAGGCGCTCGGGGGAGACGAGCAGCACGTCGACCTCGTCACGGGCGAGTGCTGCCTGGGTCTCGCCCCACTCGTGCGCGTTCGCGGAGTTGATCGACACCGCACGGACCCCGGCCCGGGCCGCCGCGGCGACCTGGTCGCGCATCAGGGCGAGGAGCGGCGACACCAGGACCGTCGGGCCGCCCCCACGTCGGCGCAGCAGCAGCGTCGCGAGGAAGTACACCGCGGACTTGCCCCACCCGGTGCGCTGCACGACCAGGGCGCGCTGCCGGTGCTCGACCAGGGCGGAGATGGCCTCGAGCTGGCCGGGGTGGAACACCGCGTCGGGGCGCCCGGTGAGCGCAGCGAGCGCCTGCTGCGCCTCGGCGGCGATGTCTGCAGAAGGCGGTGCGGTGGTTTCCATGCCCCCATGCTGTCAGGACCGACCGACGAAACCCGAGCCGCGCCTCCAATGTGTGGAGAACCGG
This sequence comes from Curtobacterium sp. VKM Ac-1376, assembly GCF_015351025.1. GTDB lineage: Bacteria > Actinomycetota > Actinomycetes > Actinomycetales > Microbacteriaceae > Curtobacterium. Next base: position 191,964 of record NZ_JADKRV010000006.1, read on the forward strand.
ACCGAAGCGCCTTACTGGTAGGTGACCAACGACGGCGTCGGCTGCACGTCCTGCATCGTCTGCGCGGGCGTCAGCATGGGCGTGTCCTCGTCGTAGAAGTTCTTCCAGCCCCAGTGCAACCCCTCCGGTGCGCCGACGTGCAGCGCGTTCCACGTCGCCTGCTTGTCCGGCTGCGACCCCTGCCCGTCGACGTGCACGAGCATGTCGAGCTCCGGGTGGGTCTCGATCGCGGAACGGTCCTGGATCATCGACAGCCGGAACTGGTGGAGCACGAGCGCCTTCGGCGGCAGTCCTTCCTCGCGCACGAGCGCAGCCAGCCACGACGAGACCTCGTTCACCTCGGACGCCGACACGCTGCCGATCTGCTCGAGCGGCACCTGGTCCTTCGTGAGCCGCCACTCCGGGTCGAGCGCCAGCCAGACGCCGGGCTTCTTGAGCAGCGACTCGTACTTCTTGGCCTGCGACAGGAAGTCCGACCGCCCGGGCTGCAGGTCGATGATCACCGGCATGTCCGCGTCGTGCGCGGCGTCGACGTAGGGCTCGAGCGTCGACACCGGCAGCTCCGTCGAGTAGTCGCCGTCGGCTCCGGCGTCGCCCGCGGCGACGGTCGCGATGACCTCCATCGCGGGCGTCACGAGCTCGTCGGACTCGGCCCGGTACGGCTTCGCGACCTGCTCGGCGCGCTGCACGGTCTCCTTCGGCCCCTGCTCGCCGAGCACGCCCAGCGCCGGCGCTCCGGGAGCCCCGTACAGCGCGACGTACCGGTGCCCGTCGAACGGTCGCTGGCCGCCGTTCCGCAGCTGGAACCCGCCCTCGGCTGCCCGCACCGTCCACTCCGGGTCCGGCAGGGCGTCGAACGCCGCACCGACCAGGACGGTCGGGTGCTTCGCCCGCTCGTGCAGCGCCGTCACGACGTCGGGTGCGGCAGCCGGGTCGGTCACGCCCTTCGGCATGGTCACGACGCGGGCGCCGGCGGCCTTCGCGGTCGCCACGGCAGCAGCGTCCGCACTCGCGTCCGCCACCACCACGGTCGCCTGCCGGGAGGCCCGGTTCGGCTCCGGCGCGTCACCACTGTCCGGCGCCTGCCGCTGTCCGACGTCCGTGCCGACCGACACGTCGCCCTCGGCCTGGTACCAGTCGGCACCGAGCCGGTCGAGCTCGCGGGCGACGGCAGTGCTCGTGTCCTTGGCCGTCAGCAGCACCGGGACATGGGCGCTCGCCGCAGCCTTCGCCGCACCACGGATCCGGTCGGTGTCGCCGGCCCGGGCGACGACCGCTCCCGGGGCACTCGCGAACAGCGCCTTGCTGACGCGGACGGACCGGGCTGCGGCGTCCGAGGCGTCGGCCACCGTGACGGTGTCGGCCGAGGCCTTCGCCAGCGTCGGGCGGCTCGTGTCCGGTCCGCTCGACGTGCACCCGGCGGCTCCGAGCAGCAGGCCGGAGACCGCGATCGCGACCAGGAGACGAGGGGTGGAACGAGAACGCATCGAGCCACCATACGAGCCAGACGGAGAGGTCCCTGGGAATCCGACGGGTGTCGTCTCGTAGAAGGGAGGCATGCCCCACCACCCCGACGACCGCCCGCTCATCGGACCGGTCCGGTCGCCCGAGGTGCACTGCATGACGCTCAACGTGCGTCGCCGCGTGCCGCGACAGCCGACCCACCCGGACGCCTGGGAGCGTCGCCGCGACGCCGTGCTCGCGCTCGTCACGTCCGAAGCGCCCACCGTCCTCGCCGTCCAGGAGGCCCTGCCCACGCAGGCGGACGACCTCACCGCCGGCCTGGGGTCGGGTTGGGAGCCCGTCCTGGCCGGGCGAGGCGCGCGCGGCGACGGGGAACAGGTCGGCCTGTTCCTCGACCGCTCGCGTCTCGACGTCGTCGAGCGCCGGACCTGGGCGCTCTCCCGCACACCCCACCGCCCCGGCTCACGGTCGTGGGCGACGTCCTTCCCCCGGCACGCCGTCGGGGCCGTCGTCGACGACCGCGCGACCGGCATCAGGTTCCTGGCCGTCGCCACCCACCTCGACGTCGCCTCGCCGTGGGCCCGGCTCCGGTCCGCCGAACTGCTCGGCCGGATCGTCCGGCAGCGCGGACTGTCCGCCGTGGTCATGGCCGACTGGAACAGCCCCGCCGGTTCCGCACCATGGCGAGCCCTGGCGGAGGCGGGGGTCGAGGACAGCTGGGGGCGGGCCTCCAGGCAGGTGGGCGGGCCCTACGGGACGTACCCGCACTACGGGAGTCCGCGCGTCGGGGGCCGGCGGATCGACGGGGTGCTCGTGACGTCCGAGGCGGAGGTGGACCGCGTCGCGGTCGACGTGCGGCGGCCGGGCGGCGTGTGGCCGTCCGACCACGCCGCCGTGCACGCGGTCGTGCGATGGGCGTCGTGATCGCCACGCTCGGACCGACGTTCCTGCGGCCGCGGTTCCTGGTGGCCGACGTGGTGCGGGCGCTGACGCTCGTGAGCATCATCGTGGCGACTGTCGGGTGGGGCGGGACGGCGTTCCCGGTCATGGCGCTGGCGCTGCTCGGGGTCGTGGTGCCGCGGATGCTCGGGCTGCGGCCTGCCTTCGACGTGGCGGTGTGCGTGCTCGTGCTCGTCGCCGGGTGGTCGAGCGTGCTCGAGTGGTACACGACGGTGTTCCTGTGGGACAAGTTCATGCACGTCGTGCTGACCGGGCTGCTCGCGGCGGTGCTCTACGTCATCGGTGCCGATCTGCGTGCGGTGCCGGCGCCGCATGCCGAACGCCGGGTGGTCGTCGCGGTGCTCGCGCTGTGTGCGGGACTCGCGGTCGGGGCGGTCTGGGAGATGGGGGAGTGGGTCGGGCACAACTTCGTCGACTCGAAGATCTTCGTCGGGTACGACGACACGATCGGGGACCTGGCGGCGGACGGGTCCGGCGGGTTGCTCGTCGGGCTCGGGTTGCCGTGGTTGGCGGCGCGGCGCGAGGTGGTGCGGCCGGGCTGAGCGTGTCGTTCGGGTCGCGTTGCTCCGACTCGCCGTGGCACGGAGGGGGTCTGACGTCCGCTATGCTGGACCGGTCGCTCGCGCTCCGGTCGGACGTGGGCGAGGATCCTCCGGGGTCCTGAGTTCTCCGGAACTCGCGGGCTGTGGCGCAGCTTGGTAGCGCACTTGACTGGGGGTCAAGGGGTCGCAGGTTCAAATCCTGTCAGCCCGACCGAAACGTGTCTGACACGATGACAGAAGCCCACCGATGATCTCGGTGGGCTTCTGTCGTTCCGGCGGGTGTCGTTGGGTCGTCCGCATAGGGCTCCTTGGGTTCAGCTGGTCGTTGCAACACCATCGTGAATCGGAGTGTTGCAGATGGGGTCGAGGCTGGAACACCGTGC
>NZ_JADKRV010000060.1 GCF_015351025.1 Curtobacterium sp. VKM Ac-1376
CTGGCGACGAAGGTCAGCTACATCCGGTCCAGGCCTGCCACCGCGACGACTGTTGGCCAATCCTCACCGTCGAACTGCACGTACCGCAGCCCTGACGGCAGGGCTTGCCCGTCATCGGACGCGACGACGACGCCCTGCAGCCCGATGAGGTACCCGGAACCGCGGCTGTAGTGCACACGATCGTCGACGACGGGCATGATGATGGTGTCCGCCACCTGCTCCTCCGAGGCAAGTTCGACGACGGTAGGCCGCGACGTCGTGAGCACCGCGGCGGGCTGCCCTTCGGACCCGCCGCGCTCTTCGTGTTCTGCGTCGCGGACGTCACGATTCGCAAGCCTTTCGGCCGTCAGGAATTGCGGGCTGATCGTGCGCGTGAGTTCGCAGCTGATCAGGACACCCCGGCCGGCGCGGGACACCCCTGTCGAGCCGTCAGCGATGTGCG
>NZ_JADKRV010000061.1 GCF_015351025.1 Curtobacterium sp. VKM Ac-1376
TGCAGGACCGCGTTGATGGTCTGGGAGGAGGAGACGTTGACCGCGGGGTACGCGAACTTGCCCGCCTTCGCGCGTTCGATCATCTCGGCGTACTGTTCCGGCGTTGCGATGGGCACGTGGATCTCCTTCGACTTCGGTGATGTCCCCGCCGATCGTAGTCAGAACCTCTGGGCCCCGACCGCCGGTTCCGGTGCGACGCGCCAGCGGCGGACCGGCCGTGCCGGTTGGGAGAGCGCGGTCTGGGTTACGCGGTCGGCTCGCGCCCGCCGTGCACATGCGTGCACGGGCCCGGTGTCCGGACCGTCGGTCGGCCGCCGGTCGGTAGGCTCGGGTCGTGACTCCCACTACGGAAACCGGCTCCCTGTTCCTCCAGCCCGACCGCAACCTCGCGCTCGAGCTCGTGCGTGCGACGGAGGCCGCCGCGATCCGTGCACAG
>NZ_JADKRV010000007.1 GCF_015351025.1 Curtobacterium sp. VKM Ac-1376
AGGCGCGGTGCCAGCAGGCACCGCGCCTCCCGTCCGTCCGCGGCCCGCGTTCGCACCCGCCTGCCGCAGTCCGGCACACTGACTCCCTCGGTGCCCGTGGCACGGAGGTCCCGGAAGCCGACCAGACGTGGATGCCACCGACACCGCCTCCTCCTGCGTCCGCTGTGGCGCTCTGCGCCGACCGGCAGCGCTCCGCGGCCCGACGACTGTTCGGGCGACTCGGGTCCTCGCTGGCGGCGACGGAGTTCTGGGCGCGGGTCTGCGAGGCGGACTCGCAGGGGCGCGGGCCGGCCGCTGGCCCGTCCCCGGCACGGCACTGATCCGCGGTGGCGCTCCGCGACGCTGCCGCCAGGCGGGTCAGGCTGTTCTCCGGGCGATCTCGTCGACGCCGGGGCGCGCGTCTGGCTGCGCTGCGAGCGCAACGCACGCACCTGACGGACGGGAGGCGCGGGACCGGGCCGCCGCGCGCCTCCCGTCCGGCGCCTGGTCAACGGACGCGGACCTGGGTCCGCTCCCACGTGCACCAGGTCAGCGTGGGGAGACGAGCGAGAGGAGCGTACATGCGCGCCATGACCTACCGCGGGCCCTACCGGATCCGCGTCGAGGAGAAGCCGGACCCCCGGATCGAGCACCCGAACGACGCGGTCATCCGGGTCGAACGCGCCGCCATCTGCGGATCCGACCTGCACCTGTACCACGGCTTGATGCCGGACACCCGGGTCGGCCACACCTTCGGCCACGAGTTCATCGGGGTCGTCGAGCAGGTGGGATCGTCGGTGGAGCGCCTCAGCGTGGGGGACCGCGTGATGGTCCCGTTCCACATCTCGTGCGGGACCTGCTGGTTCTGCGCGCGCGGCCTGTTCACGAACTGCCACAACGTCAACCCGAACGCCACCGCGGTCGGCGGGATCTTCGGGTACTCGCACACCACCGGCGGCTACGACGGCGGCCAGGCCGAGCGTGTCCGGGTGCCGTTCGCCGACGTCGGGCCGCAGGTGATCCCGGACTGGCTCGACGACGAGGACGCGCTGATGATGACCGATGCGCTCGGCACGGGGTACTTCGGTGCGCAGCTCGCCTCGATCCGCGAGGGCGACACCGTCGTGGTGCTCGGCGCCGGCCCGGTCGGCCTGTACGCGGCGAAGTCGGCGTGGCTGATGGGCGCTGGGCGGGTGATCGTCGTCGACCAGTTCGAGTACCGGCTCGAGAAGGCCCGGACCTTCGCGCACGCCGAGACGATCAACTTCGCCGAGGTGGACGACGTCGTGGTCGAGATGAAGAAGCAGACTGACTTCCTCGGTGCGGACAGCGTGATCGACGCCGTCGGTGCAGAGGCCGACGGCAGCTTCCTGCAGCAGGTCAGCGCCACGAAGCTCAAGATGCAGGGCGGGTCGCCGGTCGCGCTGAACTGGGCGATCGACGGGGTCCGCAAGGGCGGCACCGTCTCGGCGATGGGTGCCTACGGGCCGATCCCGAACCTGGTGAAGTTCGGCGACGCGATGAACAAGGGCGTCACGATCCACATGAACCAGGCGCCCGTCAAGCGGCAGTGGCCCCGGCTCCTGGAGCACATCCAGGCGGGTCACCTGAAGCCGAACGACATCGTCACGCACCGGATCCCGCTCGAGCACATCGCCGAGGGGTACCACCTGTTCTCGTCGAAGCTCGACGACTGCATCAAGACCGTCATCGTCCCGTGAAGGAGCCGACCGTGCCCGACAACGCCGTGCCCGACAACACCGCGGCCGATCACACCCCCTACGTCGCCGATCCGCCGCGTCGCGTGCCCTCGGCCGACGAGCTCCGTGCCCGGATCCCCGGGTGGGGGAGCGATCTCGACCCCGCCGACCGTCCCTCGGTGCCGAAGCTGTCGCGTGAGGCCGGTATGGCCACCGGTGCGCACTGGCACGTCCCACCGCAGCAGGACGGTGCGAGCGGCCGCGAGCGCTCCATCGAGCACGCACACGTCACCCCGGTGTTCGGCACGGCGCAGCCGCTGTCGGGCATCGCCGGGATCGTCCGTCGGTACGCCTACCGCCGTTTCGGCGAGGGGCGTCTGGCGCACTGGATGCTGCTCGTCGTCGGGGACCGCCTCGACGTGGCCACGCACCGGGTGACCGACGCGCTGCGCGGTCGCCCGGATCGGGTGATCCGTGAGACCGGCATCCGAGCGGAGCGAGGGAAGCACCCGGTGGCGTCGCGGCTCGGCTCGAGCCGGCGGGACTGGCGGCACCAGCTGCTCGACCCGCTCGTGGCGAACTGGGGGTGGCTCGCGGCGGTCAGCGCGGTCGTGTTGCTCGTGCGGCGGGCGCGGCGCTCGCGCTGAGCGCGCGCAGCGGGCGCGGCCCGTGGTCCGCGCGGTGCCGCGACTGCCGTGGTGCGGCGTTGCGCACTCGGTGGGAGCTTGTTTGCCCCGCACGGAGTGCGCAACCTCGCACGGGGTTGCGGCGCGCGCACAGTGCGGCCTGGAGGCGCGTGGCGGCCGCGCCCCGCGCCTCCCGTCCGCACGGTGCCGGGTCCACCGCCCGGTGCGGCCTTGCGCACTCGGTGCGAGCTTGTACGCGCCGCACGGAGTCCGCAACCTCGCACGGAGTGGTGACGCCGGACGCACCGAGCGCAGCGAGGTGGCGGCGGCGACGCCGGACGCCCTGAGCGCAGCGAGGTGGCGCACGAGGCGGTGACGCCCTGAGCGCAGCGATGGCGGCACTCGCCGGGAAGACACAACAGAAGATGCCCCCCGACCGACAGGTCAGGGGGCATTCATTTTCTGTGTCCGAGAGGGGACTTGAACCCCTACGCCCTAATACGGGCACTAGCACCTCAAGCTAGCGCGTCTACCAATTCCGCCACCCGGACAGGGTGTCTGGTGTCTGTTTCCCGGGTTGAACCCGGCGTTCCTGCCGAGAGAAGACACTAGCACGGGTCTGAACGCGCGATGAACACGGTTGCGCATCCCGGGCGAGTCCACTGCCATCGGCACCGGGATCGCTGCGGTACGGACCGATACCGTGGAGCCATGACGAACCCGGAGCCGACCGCGCTCGAGACCGACGCCGAGCGAGCACCCGAGCTCGAGGCCACCGCTGCGATCGCGCGCGACCTCATCCGCATCGACACGACGAACTGGGGCGAGGGGAAGTCCCGCGGTGAGACGGAGGCGGCGCACTACGTCGAGGACAAGCTCCGCGGGCTGGGCCTCGAGCCGCAGCTGTTCGAGTCCGAGCCCGACCGGGTGAGCGTGGTGGCGCGGGTCCCTGGACGGAACCGCGACAAGCCGGCGCTCGTGGTCCACGGGCACCTCGACGTCGTCCCTGCGGACCCGACGAACTGGTCGGTGGACCCGTTCGGTGGCGTGGTCAAGGACGGCTCGTTGTGGGGTCGCGGTGCGGTGGACATGAAGAACATGGACGCGATGATGCTCACGTCGCTGGCCGACGTGATCGCGCAGCACGGTGCTCCCGAGCGGGACCTGGTGATCGCGTACTTCGCCGACGAGGAAGCCGGTGGAGTACTGGGCTCGCACCACGTCGTGGACCGGCACCCGGAGGTCTTCGCGGGCGCGACGGCGGCGATCAGTGAGGTCGGCGGGTACTCGATCTCGCTCGGCGATCGTCGGGCGTACCTGCTGCAGACGGGCGAGAAAGCGCTCATGTGGGTGAAGCTCATCGCCCGCGGCACGGCGGCGCACGGGTCGCACGTCATCCGTGACAACGCGGTCACGAAACTCGCGGCGGCCGTCGCCCGGATCGGCAGCGAGGAGTGGCCGGTGCGGCTCTCCGCCACGACCGACGCCATGGTCGCCGAGGTCGCGCGGTTCCTCGGGGTCGATCCCACCGTGACGGGCCCGGACGAGGTCGCACTGGCCACCGGGTCGGCCTCGCGGTTCATCCACGCTGCATTGCACACCACCTCGAACCCGACGGTGTTGACCGCCGGGTACAAGCACAACGTCATCCCGGACACCGCCGAGGCCCTCGTCGACATCCGTTGCCTTCCCGGCGACGAGGAGACGGTGCTCGAGCGCGTGCGAGAGCTCGCCGGCGACGACGTCGAGGTCGTGATGTCGTTCCGCGACATCGGCCTCGAGCAGGACTTCGGCGGCCCGCTGGTGGACGCCGTCCGCGACGTCCTCGGCCGCCACGACCCGGGTGCGCCGGTTCTGCCGTACCTGTTGTCCGGTGGTACCGACAACAAGGCCCTCTCGACGCTCGGCATCGCGGGCTACGGGTTCGTGCCGCTGCAGTTGCCGGCCGGGGTCGACTTCCCCGCGATGTTCCACGGTGTCGACGAGCGGGTACCGCTCGAGTCCCTGGCGTTCGGCCGGCGGGTCCTCGCGGACCTGCTCGCGACGTACTGACCGACTGTGCCCGACGGCGACCGTCCGGATCGCCCGACCGTTCCGGATCGCCCGACCGCGAGCGCGGTCGCGGCACCGCCGCAGCTGCCGACTGATATTGTGCATGGTCGCCGTCGTGGCGGTGCCCCTGACCGACCTCTCCCCGAAAGGCCCGTGCGATGCACATCCTCGAGGCGATCTTCCTCGGCTTCGTCCAGGGGCTCACCGAGTTCCTGCCGGTGTCCTCCAGCGCGCACCTGCGCATCGTCGGGCTGTTCCTGCCCGATGCGAAGGACCCGGGCGCGGCGTTCACCGCGGTGACGCAGCTCGGCACCGAGACCGCGGTGCTCATCTACTTCTGGCGGGACATCACGCGGATCATCGGTCGGTGGTTCCGTTCGGTGTTCCGTCGAGACGTGCCGAAGGGTGACCCGGACGTCCGACTCGGGTGGCTCGTGATCCTCGGCACGATCCCGATCGGCATCGCCGGCCTCCTGCTGAAGGACTCCATCGAGACCACGTTCCGGTCGCTCTGGATCGTCGCGATCGTGCTCATCGTCTTCGGCATCGTGCTGGGGGTGCTCGACGTCGTCGGCCGCAAGGAACGGCGGATCGAGCACATGACGTTCCGCGGCGGGCTGCTCATCGGTCTGGCGCAGATGCTCGCCCTCGTGCCGGGGGTCTCGCGTTCGGGCGCCACGGTGTCGATGGGGCTCGCGCTCGGCTACACCCGACCGGCGGCAGCGCGTTTCGCCTTCCTGCTCGCGATCCCCGCGGTGTTCCTGTCGGGGTTCTACGAGGCCGCGACGAGCCTCGGCGACCACGGTTCGCCGTTCGGACTCGCCGACACGCTCATCGCGACGGTCGTCGCGTTCGTGGTCGGGTTCGTCGTGATCGCGGCGTTCATGAACTACATCAGCAAGCGCAGCTTCATGCCCTTCGTGGTCTACCGGATCGCACTCGGTATCGTTCTGATCGTGTTGTTGTCGCTCGGAGTGATCCAGCCGTGAGGGCCTGGCAGGCCCCATCCGTCCCCGACGTCGCGGGCGCCGCGCCGCGCCCGGTCGTCCACGACACCGCCACGGGCAAGCCGGTGGACCCTGCGCGCGACGAGGACCGCGCCGCGCTGTACGTCTGCGGCATCACCCCGTACGACGCCACGCACCTCGGCCACGCCGCGACGTACCTGGCGTTCGACACCCTCGGCCGGGCCTGGCGGGACGCCGGACTCGACGTCGAGTACGCGCAGAACGTCACCGACGTGGACGACCCGCTGCTCGAGCGCGCCGCCCGCGACGGCGTCGACTGGCGTGAGCTGGCGGCGTCGCAGATCGACCTGTTCCGCCGCGACATGGAATCGCTCCGCATCCTGCCGCCGGACGACTTCGTGGCCGTCACCGACGAGGTCGAGCGCGTCGCCGCAGCCGTCTCGTTCCTGCAGGAGACCGGATACGCGTACGCGGTACCGACCGACGGTGCCGAGGGCGACGACCTGTACTTCGACGTGCACCGTCCGACCGACGGCTGGACCCTCGGTGACGAGAGCGGCCTGGACCGCGACACCATGCTGGCACTGGCCGCGGAGCGCGGGGGCGACCCGGAGCGACCGGGCAAGCGGGACCCGCTCGACCCGCTGCTGTGGCGTGCCGCCCGCGACGGCGAGCCGAGCTGGGACACCGAGATCGGACCTGGACGCCCCGGTTGGCACATCGAGTGCAGCGTCATCGCCGGTGATCGCCTCGGCCTGCCGATCAGCGTGCAGGGCGGCGGGAGCGACCTGGTCTTCCCGCACCACGAGATGAGCGCCGGGCACGCCGCTGCCCTGTCGCACCTGCCCCTCGCGAACGCCTTCGTCCACACCGGGATGATCGCGTACCAGGGCACGAAGATCTCGAAGTCGCTCGGCAACCTCGTCACGGTGCGAGGGCTGCTCGACGGCGGCGCTGACCCCCGGGCCATCCGGCTCGCGCTGCTGTCGCACAAGTACTCCGACGACTGGGAGTGGTTCGACACCGAACTCACCAGCGCCGAGAAGCGTCTCGCCGGGTGGGACGCCTGGTCCTCCGGAGCGTCCGCGGGGCACGCGGACGACGCATCCGACGTCGCGGGACGCATCCGCGCGCGGGTCTCGGACGACCTCGACACCCCCGGCGCCGTCGCCGCGGTCGACACCGCGATCGCGGGTGGCACGGCGTGCACGTCCGAGCTCGTCGACCTGATCGACGCGCTGCTCGGCATCCGCCTGGCCTGACGCCGCGTGGCGGGCGCCGTCGCGCCCGCGCCGAGGGGTACCGAACTGTCGCCCGGGCAGGCCGCAGCCGACAGATCGCGACCACTCGGCGGAGGTGAGCGGGGTGTCGTGGCCCACGCGACCGACGGACGGGAGGCACGTGGCGGGCCCGCCACGTGCCTCCCGTCCGTCAGTGGGTGTCGGCTACTGCTGCGGCGGCTGCTGGGGCCGCCACGGCCCCTCGCCGCCGGCGGTGCCGCCGTCCTTGCCGTCCTTGCGCTCACGACGGCGGAGGTACTGCTCGAACTCCTGCGCGATGGCATCGCCCGAGGCCTCGGGGGAGTCGACCGTGTCGCGCGCCTGCTCCAGCTGCCCGATGTAGGACGCCATGTCCTCGTCGTCGGCGGCGAGGGCGTCGATGCCCTCTTCCCACTCGGTGGCGTCGTCGAGCAACGTCCCGCGCGGCACCGTGACGTCGGTGAGCTCCTCGATCTTGTCGAGCAGCGAGAGCGTGGCCTTCGGCGAGGGCGAGTTGTGCACGTAGTGCGGCACCGACGCCCACAGGGACAGCGTGGTCAGCCCGGCCTTGTCCATCGCGTCGGCGAGGACCCCGAGGATGCCGGTCGGCCCCTCGTACGAGGACTTGTCGACGTCGAAGGCAGCGCGGACTCCGGCGTTCTCGCTCGAGACGAACACCGAGATCGGCCGGGTGTGCGGGACGTCGGCGAGCATGGCGCCGACGAAGACGACCGCGTCGATCGAGTAGACGTCCGCCAGATCGATGATCTCCGCACAGAACCCGCGCCAGGTGCGCGACGGCTCGGGGCCGACGAGCACGAACACGTCGCGGTCGGTGGGGGAGCCGGTCGCGCCGATGACCGGGCGGCCCTCGGCGCCGGGGCCGTACAGCACGATCCGGGGCCACTGCACGCCACGCACGCCGCTCTCGTCCGAGCCGACGGAGGGTCGGTTGAACTGGTAGTCGACGTACCGCTCACCGTCGAGCTCGCGCAGCTCGTCCAGGCCGAGCGACTCGACGATGCGCCGGGCGAGGCCGCTCGCGGCTTCACCGGCGTCGTTCCAGCCCTCGAAGGCGACGACGAGCAACCGGCCGTCGCTGAAGGGGGAGTGCTGTGGCACGGAGCGGACCTCCTGGTGGTGGAGCGGAGCGGGGCGGGAGCGGAGCCCCCGGCCGGACACGATTCAGGCATCCACTGTAGGCCCAGCGTGTGTCCGCGCACGCGAGCGTCCGCGCCCAGCGGAACGGCCCCGGTAGACTCGTCGCCCGTGACCGCGCATCCTCCTGTCCTCGTCCCGCCCGCAGCAGTGCTGTGGGACATGGACGGCACGATCGTCGACACCGAGCCGATCTGGCAGCGGTCCCAGGTCGACCTGACGAACCGGTACGGCGCGGAGTGGACGGAGGAGGACGGTCTGTCCCTGGTCGGCAGCGGTCTCGAGCGCTCCGGCGAGCTCCTGCGCGCCAAGGGCGTCGACATGGAGGTCGAGGAGATCATCGAGTGGATGACCGACTACGTCATGGGCCACCTGCGCGCCGGTGAACTGCCGTGGCGTCCGGGTGCCCGCGAGCTCATCGAGGAGCTGCACGCCCGCGGCATCCCCACCGCGCTCGTGACGATGTCCCGTCGCAAGATGGCCCTCGTCACGGCTGAGGCCCTGGGCGAGCGCGGCTTCCGCGTCGTCGTGGCCGGCGACGACGTCGACCGCCCCAAGCCGTTCCCGGATCCCTACCTGTCCGCCGCCGCGCAGCTCGGCGTCGAGCCGACCGCCTGCGTCGCGATCGAGGACTCCGCCACCGGTGTCGCCTCAGCCGTCGCCTCCGGTGCCGTCACGGTCGCCGTCGAGCACATCGTGCCGCTGTCCGAGATCGCGGGCGGTGACGTGCACCTGACCACCCTGTCGGGCGTCGACGTCGACCGCCTGGTCGAGTTGACCGCGCCGGCCCTGGCTGCACGCGCGGCCGAGTCGGGAGGCCCGGTGCCGGACCCGGCGCACGCTGCGGACACCGAGGGGGTCACCCGATGAACCACACCGACGACGCACGCGACGAGGCCAGCGTGAGCAGCGCCTCCGACGCGACGGCAGCGCTCCCGCACACCGTGGGTGGTGCCCCGCACACGCCGCCGCGCGGCCCGTTCCGGGCCGGTGACCGCGTGCAGCTCACCGGTCCGAAGGGCAAGCTCACGACGCTGTCCCTCGAGACCGCCGGTGAGTACCACACGCACCGCGGGGTGCTCCGGCACGACGACGTCATCGGCCAGCCCGACGGCTCCGTGATCCGGGCGAGCACCGGCGACGAGTACCTGGCGCTCCGTCCGCTCCTCAACGACTACGTCATGTCGATGCCACGTGGTGCGGCGATCGTCTACCCGAAGGACGCCGCGCAGATCGTGGCCTTCGCCGACGTCTTCCCGGGCGCACGCGTGGTCGAGGCCGGCGTCGGTTCCGGTGCGCTCTCGCTCTTCCTGCTCCGCGCGATCGGACCGACGGGCCAGCTGCAGTCGTTCGAGCGCCGCGAGGAGTTCGCGGCGATCGCCAGGGGCAACGTCGGCACCTTCCTCGGCGCTGTCCCGGACAACTGGTCCGTCACGGTCGGCGACCTGGTCGAGGCACTGCCCGAGGCCACCGAGCCGCAGACCGTGGACCGCGTCGTGCTCGACATGCTCGCCCCGTGGGAGTGCGTCGACGCCGCCGCGGACGCCCTCGTCCCCGGAGGGCTCATCGTCTGCTACGTCGCGACCGTCACCCAGCTGTCCCGGACGGCCGAGGCCATGCGGGACACCGGACGGTTCACCGACCCGATGCCGAGCGAGACGCTGGTGCGCACCTGGCACGTCGAGGGCCTCGCCGTCCGCCCGGACCACCGCATGGTCGGGCACACCGGGTTCCTCATCACGGCACGACGCCTGGCCGACGGGACGGTGCTGCCGAACCTGAAGCGCCGCGCGGGCAAGGTCGAGTTCTCGGACGAGGACATCGAGGCCTGGACCCCCGGTGCCGTGGGCGAACGGGCGACGAGCGACAAGAAGCTCCGCAAGGTGGCCCGGCAGTCGGCGGCGCAGGCGCGCAAGGTCGCGGCGGCCGAGGCATCGTCGACGGCTCCGACGGACCCGGCTCCGTCCGCGTCCGGTGGCGTCGAGGACGAACGGTAGGCTGACAGCGTGCCCGTCCTGCATCGAACGGAAAGAGGGTCCGTGCGCACCATCCCCGCACTCCTGGTCACCATCGGTCTCGCTGCCTCGCTCACCGCGTGCGCCTCGAACGGTGCCGGCACCACACCCTCGAGCTGCGGCGCCCCCGGCGCCGCGTCCGAGGCGGTCACCGCCACCGGCACGTTCGGGTCGGAGCCCAAGATCTCGGTGCCGAAGGGCCTGACCACCAAGGGCACGCAGGTGTCCGTGCTCACGCAGGGCAACGGCCGTGCGATCGACGACGGCACCCCGGTGCTCGTCGAGTACACGCTCGTCGACGGCTCCACCGGCGAGGTCGCGCAGACCAGCGGCTACTCCGGCCAGACCGCCCCGATCACGGCCGGCGCGAGCAACTACGGTGCCCTCGGTGCCTCGCTCGAGTGCGCCCACGTCGGGGACCGGCTCGCCGTCGCCCTGCCGAAGAGCGCGCTGAGCAGCTCCGCCGACGGCACCACCGGCAGTGGTTCGTCCTCGAAGACCGAGGACGCCGTCATCGCCGTGATCGACGTGAAGCGCGCCTTCGACGCCCGCGCCACCGGTACCCCGCAGCTCGCCGGCGACCGGATGCCGGCCGTCGTGCTCGCCCCGTCCGGAGCCCCCGGCATCACGATCCCCTCGTGGAGCGCGCCCGAGTCGAACGAGACGCACCTGCTCCGCAAGGGCGACGGTCGTGCGCTCACCGCGAAGGACACCGCGGTCATCAAGTACACCGCCGTGACGTGGGGTGCCGACTCGTCGGTCGCCGGGTCGAGCTGGACCGACGGCTCCGGCGCACAGACGGTGCCGCTCGCCAAGGGCCAGATCGACGAGGGCGTCCGGAACGCCATCGTCGGACACCGCGTCGGCGACCAGGTGCTCGCCGTCGTGAACCAGCAGGGCACCGCCTACGCGTACGTGATCGACGTGCTCGGGTCGATCCCCAGCTGACCCTGATCCACCGTCCACCGACCGCGGCGCGGGTGCACTCCGGTGCACCCGCGCTGCCGTAGGATCAGCTCGTGCCAGCGACCCGTGTGCCCCGTGTGCCCGCCGAGGAGCGGCTGTTCAGCCTCGTGCTCGCGCTGCTGTCCACGGAGTCCGGGCTGACCAAGGCGGAGATCCTGGCGAACGTTCAGGGGTACCGGCAGCGGTTCTCGCCCGGCGGGGACAACGCCTCGCTCGAGCGCCAGTTCGAGCGCGACAAGGACGACGTCCGCGAGCTCGGCATCCCGCTCGAGACGATCGAGACCCCGGGCGCCGCCGGCAACAACCAGACGCTCCGGTACCGGATCCCCAAGGGTGAGTACGACCTGCCGGTCGACGTCCGCTTCACCCCGGACGAGTCGGCGCTGCTCTCCCTCGCGGCGATGGCCTGGCGCGAGGGTGCGCTGTCCGCCGACTCCCGCCGAGGCCTGCTCAAGGTGCGGTCCGCCGGGTCCGAGGACGACGACGGTGCCCTGCAGCTCGGCGTCGACGCCTACGCGCCGCGGCTGCGCGCTCGGGACGCGGCGTTCGAACCGCTCCGTTCGGCACTCGACCGCGGTGCCGCCGTCCGGTTCGACTACATCACGCCGGGACAGCACGATGCCCGGCGCCGTGAGGTCGCCCCCCTCGCCCTCGTCCAGCACGGCGGGCGGTGGATGCTCGCGGCCCACGAGTTCGCCACGGACTCCGACAAGAACTACCTGCTGTCGCGCATCGTCGGACCGGTCACGCAGGACGAGGTCGGGCAGCACACGGCCCCGGTCGGCGCGGGGGAGCGTACGCTCGCCGAGCTCGAGCGGATCTGGGCCGAACGCACCGCACGCATCGCCGTGACGCCGGGGTCCGACGCCGAACGCCGGCTCACCCGCCGTCGGGACACCGAGACGGACGCCGAGGGCGCACTCGTGCTGCACCACGTCGACCCGCAGATCCTGGCCGAGGAACTCGCCGCCTTCGGGCCCGAGGTCCGCGTGCTCGAACCCGCCGACCTGCGCTCGCGCGTCGAGGAGCGACTCCGTGCCCTCGTGCGGGACCACAGCGATGCCGGAGAGGACACCGACCATGGCTGATTCACAGCCGCTGCAGGCGCAGGACAAGCTCGCCTTCCTGCTCGCCCTGGTGCCCTACCTGATCGACCGCGAACGCGTCTCGGTGGCCGAGGCCGCACGGCACTTCGGTGTACCCGAGGCCCGGATCCGCCGCGCCGTCGAGCTCATCGCGGTGTCCGGTGTCCCCGGCGAGACGATGCAGTACCAGCACGGCGACCTGTTCGACATCGCCTGGGACGACTTCGACCAGAACGACATGGTCGTCCTGACGAACCTGGTCGCGATCGACGACTCGCCTCGGCTCTCCGCGCGTGAGGCCTCGGCGCTCATCGCCGGACTGCAGTACCTGAGCGCGCTGCCCGAGGCCGCCGACCGCGACGCCATCCGCGCACTGATGGCCAAGCTGTCCCGCGGCGCCGGGGGAGCGGCCTCGACGGTCGCCGTCGGCCAGGACCTGCACGACGTCGCCCTCGCCACCATCCGCCGTGCGATGTCCGGCGGCCGCGGGCTGACCTTCGAGTACGCCGGACCCCGGACCCAGGGCGGCACCCGCCGGGTCGACCCGCTCCGCGTGGAGTCGATCGACACCGACTGGTACCTCCGCGCGTGGGACCTCGACCGGCAGGCACTCCGCACGTTCCGACTCGACCGGATGTCCGAGGCGCGGGTCGACGACCGTCCTGCCGAGAAGACGATCGACCAGGTCGTGATCCCGGACACGCTGTTCCAGCAGGCCGCCGACGACGTCATCGTCACCGTCGAGCTCGACTCGACCTCGCTGCCCCTGGTGGCCGACTTCCTGTCCGACACCGCGGACGCGCCCGACGGCGATGGCCGAGTGCGCATCCGGCTGGCGGCGTCCCACGGCTTCGACGGCGTGGTCCGGCTCGTCGCCGGGCTGCCCGGACGCGCCGTGGTGCTCGACCCGCCCGCAGCCCGCGCCGCCGTGCGGGACTTCGCTGCCGCGGCCCTCGCTGCCCGCTGAGGCTCCGTCGCACGGACCCCCGTCCGACTGTCGGCCCTGACCCCGTAAGATCGTCGACATGGCTTCGACGACCGCGAGCGGGCGAGCGAAGCGGCAGGGGCGCCAGAAGACCGACGCCGAAGGCCGCATGTCGCTCGGGCAGCACCTCATCGAGCTGCGCAACCGTCTGTTCCGCGCAGTCGTGGCCATCGTCGTCGGTGCGATCGGTGGATGGTTCCTCACCCCGTGGGTGCTCGACTCGCTCCGCGCGCCGGTGACCGAGCTCGCGAAGGTCGGCGGCCACACGGCAGAGCTGAACTTCCCCATGATCACCGGGGCGTTCGACCTCAAGCTGCAGATCGCCATCACCATCGGCGTCGTCATCGCGAGCCCGGTGTGGCTCTACCAGGTCTGGGCGTTCATCGTCCCTGCGCTCGTCCGTCGCGAGCGTCAGTACGTCTGGGGGTTCCTCGGCACGGCGATCCCGCTGTTCTTCGCCGGGTGCTACTTCGGGTGGTACATCCTGCCGCACGTGGTGGGGATCCTCGGCAGTTTCGTGTCGAGCGAGGACACCTCGATCGTCGATGCGAAGGCGTACTACGACTTCGTCATCAAGCTCATCGTCGCGGTCGGCATCGCGTTCGTGCTGCCGGTGTTCATCGTCCTGCTGAACTTCGTCGGCGTGCTGTCAGCGTCCGCGATCATCAAGTCCTGGCGCGTGGCGATCCTCTGCATCCTGGTGTTCTGTGCGATCGTCACCCCGAGCGCCGACGTCATCTCGATGTTCCTGCTCGCCGTCCCGATGGTCGTGCTGTACATCGCCGCGTGCTTCGTGGCGTGGCTCCACGACCGGCGGGCGGCCAAGCGCCAGGCCAAGCTCGACGCGGAGTACGGCCTGTGAGCGGCGCCAGCGCAGCCGAGCGGTTCGCTGCGGCCAAGGCACGCAACCGGTCGCGGAACCTCGAGCTCTTCCGGGCCGATCTGCGGTTCGACCTCGACCCCTTCCAGTTCGCTGCCTGCGACTCGCTCGACCAGGGCCGCAGCGTCCTGGTGGCAGCGCCGACCGGTGCCGGCAAGACGATCGTCGCCGAGTTCGCGATCTGGCTCGCGATGCGGCAGCCGACGGCGAAGGTGTTCTACACGACGCCGATGAAGGCGCTGAGCAACCAGAAGTACGCCGAGCTCGTCGACGTCTACGGCGAGTCCGAGGTCGGCCTGCTCACCGGTGACACCAACGTGAACCCGCGCGCCCGCGTCGTCGTGATGACGACCGAGGTCCTCCGCAACATGATCTACGCCGACTCCGACCTGCTCGACGACCTCGCCTGGGTGGTCCTCGACGAGGTGCACTACCTGGCCGACCGGTTCCGCGGCGCCGTGTGGGAAGAGGTGATCCTGCACCTCCCGACCGAGGTCCGCCTGGTCTCGCTCAGCGCCACGGTCTCCAACGCCGAGGAGTTCGGCGACTGGCTGCAGACCGTCCGCGGCGACACGGACGTCATCGTCTCGGAAGACCGTCCGGTCCCGCTCGAGCAGCACGTGCTGGTCGGCTCGAAGATGGTCGACCTGTTCGACTCCAGCGGTGCCGCGGCGACGAACCGCGTGAACCCCGAGCTGCTCCGGATGGTCGGTGGTGGCGCGCGCAGCGAGCGGAGCGGTGGGGGACACCGCGGACGTGGCGGTCGCGGAGGCTACCCTGAGCGCCGCGGGCCGCGCACCGAGAAGGTGCACCGCGAGAAGATCGCGCACATGCTCGACGAGCGGATGCTGCTGCCCGCGATCTTCTTCGTCTTCAGCCGCAACGGCTGCGACCAGGGCGTGCGCAACGTGCTGCGCTCCGGTCTGTCGCTCACCACGGTGCAGGAGCGGAACGAGATCCGCGAGACCGCGGAGTACCACTGCCGCACCCTCCTCGACGAGGACCTCGCCGTCCTCGGGTACTGGGAGTGGCTCGAGGGGCTCGAGCGCGGGGTCGCGGCACACCACGCCGGTCTGCTGCCCGCGTTCAAGGAGGTGGTGGAGAACCTCTTCCAGCGCAAGCTGCTCAAGGTCGTGTTCGCCACCGAGACCCTCGCGCTCGGCGTCAACATGCCGGCCCGCACGGTGGTGCTCGAGAAGCTCGAGAAGTTCAACGGCGAGGCTCGCGTCCCGATCACTCCGGGGGAGTACACGCAGCTCACCGGTCGTGCCGGGCGCCGCGGCATCGACGTCGAGGGGCACTCGGTCATCCAGTGGAGCGACGGGCTCGACCCGCAGGCGGTCGCCTCACTGGCGAGCCGCCGCACGTACCCGCTGAACTCCTCGTTCAGGCCGACGTACAACATGGCCGTCAACCTCATCGACCAGTTCGGCCGACAGCGCACGCGCGAGGTCCTGGAGACCTCGTTCGCCCAGTTCCAGGCCGACCGGTCCGTGGTCGACCTGGCCCGCAAGGTCCGCTCGCAGCAGGAGTCGCTCGAGGGCTACCGCGAGGCGATGCAGTGCCACCTCGGCGACTTCACCGAGTACTCAGCGCTCCGCCGCGAGCTCTCGGACCTCGAGCGGACGAACGTCCCCGGCGGGCGCGAGGCCTCGCACGGTGCACGCCAGGAGCGTCAGGCCGCGATCACCGCGGTCCGACGTCAGCTGCAGCGGCACCCCTGCCATGCCTGCCCCGACCGCGAAGCACATGCCCGGTGGTCGGAGCGCTGGTGGAAGCTCAAGCGCGCCAACGACAAGCTCGTCCAGCAGATCCGATCCCGAACGGGCGCGGTGGCCACGACCTTCGACCGTGTCACCGAGGTGCTCCTCGAGCTCGGCTACCTCGTCGACGCCGGCAACGGCGAGGCCACGGTGGCCGCGGGTGGCCGACGGCTGCAGCGCATCTACGGCGACCGCGACCTGCTCGTCGCTGAGTGCCTCGAGGCGGGTGTCTGGAAGGACCTCACCCCGGCGCAGCTCGCCGCCATGGCCGCGACGATCATCTACCAGCCCCGCCGCGAGGACGCGCCCGGCACCGAGCACGCCCTGCCGCGTGGTGCGTTCCGTCCGGCGCTCGACGAGACCCTGACGATCTGGTCGCGCCTCGACGACATCGAGCGCGCGGCTCGCCTGGCCGGATCGCAGCCGCCGACGCCGGCGATGGCCGTCGGGATGTTCCGCTGGGCATCGGGCTCCGCGCTCGACGACGTCCTCCGGACGCTCGACCTGCCGGCCGGAGACTTCGTGCGCTGGTCGAAGCAGGTCATCGACCTCCTCGACCAGATCCGCAACGCCGGCGACGCCGACCTCGCCCAGACCGCTCGACGTGCGACCGATGCGGTGCGCCGCGGCATCGTCGCCTACGCAGCGGTCTGACGGGAGGCACGGTGCGGGTTCCGGAGACCGGTGTGCGCGGGCTGCCCGCGCGGGTGGGCCGCGGTGCGGTCGTGGACGGCCCGTTCGCCGCGCTGCCGCTGGACACCGCCGTGCCGCTGGCCGTCATCGGCGGGCTGCTCTTCGCGTTGGCGTTCCCCTCGCCCGGTTGGTGGTTCCTCGCCTACCCCGCACTCGCCTGCATGCTCCTCGCCGTGATGGGGCAGCGTGCACGCCGAGCCGCGTGGGTGGGCTACGTCGCCGGTGCCGCGTTCTGGATCCCGGCCATCTCGTGGGCCGGCCGCTACCTGGGCCCCGTCCCGTGGTTCGCGCTCGCGCTCCTGGAGGCCGCGTTCTTCGCCCTCGGCAGCGTCGCCATCGCGCTCGCGTACCGCTGGGTCGCGCGGGTGGTGCCCTCCACTGCCGGACGTGTGTGGGGCCTCCCGGCTGTGGTGGCCGCACTGTGGACCGGACGTGAGTGGTTCTCCGGAAGCTGGCCGTACGGCGGATTCGCGTGGGGTCGTGTCGGGCTGTCGCAGTCGCAGGGGCCGTTCACCCACCTGGCGGCCTACGTGGGCGTCCTCGGACTGACGTTCGTCGTCGTGTACTGCGTCGCGGTCGTCGTCTCGCTCGCCCTCGTCACCCCGCGCGCCACCGGCGCGTCGGTGCGGGTGGCGATGCGCGTGGCGACGGCCGGACTGCTCGTCGGGGCGGTCCTCGCGGTGCCGGCTTGGCCCACCGCGACGGACGGCACGATCCGGATCGAGTCGGTGCAGGGCAACGGCCCGGCCGGCTACTTCGACCGCGCGCAGCCCGGCGATGTCCTGGCTGCGCAGGTCGCGGCGACGGACGTCGACGCGACGGGCGTCGACCTGGTGGTGTGGCCGGAGGCCTCGGCGGAGTACGACCCGCGGCAGCAGCCCGTGATCAGCTCAGCGCTGGACTCGGTGGTCGACTCGGTCGACGCGCCGATCGTCGCCGGTGCGATCACGCAGACACCCTCGGGCGTGCTGCACAACACTTCCTTCGTGTGGACGGCCGACGGGTGGCAGTCCTCCTACGACAAGAAGCGTCCGGTGCCCTTCGGTGAGTACGTGCCGGACCGGTGGTTCTTCTCGAAGCTCGCGCCCTCGCTGATCGGGCTGCTGCAGCGTGACTACACCCCGGGTACCAAGCCGAACGTGCTCTCGGTCGCCGGGGTCCGGGCGGGGATCTCGATCTGCTTCGACATCGTCGACGACGGGCTGACCGCCGACATGGTGCGTGGGGGTGCGCAGGTGATCCTCGCGCAGACGAACAACGCCGACTTCTCCGGCACGGACGAGAACCTGCAGCAGCTCGAGATCGCGCGGATGCGGGCGATCGAGACCGGACGGTCGCTCGTGAACATCTCCACCGTCGGGGCGTCGCAGGTCATCGACCCGAGCGGTCGGACGATCGACCGAGTGCCGGAGTACACCGCGACCTCGATGGTGACCGACGTACCGCTCGGCACCTCGACCACCCCGGCGACGCTCCTGTCCGGATCCATCGCCCTGCTGCTCTCGCTCGCCGGGTTCCTCGTCCTCCTCGCCTGCGCGCCCTGGGGTCGTCGACCCCGTTCCTGATCCGCCCCGCCGCGCCCACCCACTGGGAACGGACTGTGAATGCGCCGGGACGGGAGTGATGGGCCGTGGGACAGTGTTGGGGATGGCAGACGAGCGAGAGGAGCACACACATGGCTGATCGGAGTCTCCGCGGCATGCGGCTCGGGAGTCAGAGTCTCCAGAGCGAAGAGGGCGTCGAGCTCTCAGATCGCAAGCGCGCGGTCTACCAGACGGAATCGGGTGAGACGTTCGACATCGTCTTCTCGGCCGATGCCGACGTTCCCCAGACCTGGTCGGAGCCCCGTTCCGGTCGCGAGGGCCGTCTCCTCGGCGACGACGGGATCCCCGTCGAGGTCGCCCAAGAAGACGTGAAGGCGCCCCGCACCCACTGGGACATGCTGCTCGAGCGTCGCTCTCGTGAGGAGCTCGAGGAGCTCCTCGAGGAGCGACTGAAGATCCTCCGCGCTCGACGCGGCGCCTGAGACCACGACCTGACGAAACGACGCCCGCTCCGGGATCCGGAGCGGGCGTCGTCGTTCCGTGCTGTCGCGACCTACTGCTCGTCCGTGTCCAGCTTGCGCTTCGTGGCGTCGTCGGCGGCGGCCAGACGCGCTTCGACGCTGCGGTTCGAGTCAGCGAGACGGGCGTCGAGGTCGGATTCCGGCACGATGTCGGACACCTTCGCGTCCGGTCGGGGCGGGGCCGCGTCGGCGGTCGCGGCCGATGCCGTCGTCGAGAGACTCTCGTTCGCGAGCTTCGAGATGCGCGACAGGAAGTCGGCGTTCGCGCCCGCGCCGGCGACCGGGCCGCTGCCGGTGCGTCCACCCGAGAAGCCCTTGGCGATGCCGGACAGGGCCTCGGTGAACTCACTCGGGATCATCCAGAGCTTGTTCGCGGTGCCCTCGGCGATCTTGGGCAGCATCTGGAGGTACTGGTACGAGAGCAACTTGTCGTCCGGGTCACCCGTGTGGATGGCCTCGAACACCGTGGCGATCGCGGACGCTTCGCCCTCGGCGCGGAGCACCTGGGCCTTCGCGTCGCCCTCGGCCTGGAGGATGGCGGCCTGTCGTGCACCCTCCGCCTCGAGGATCTGGGACTGCTTCGTGCCCTCCGCCTGGAGGATGGCGGCACGACGGTTGCGCTCGGCGCGCAGCTGCTGCTCCATGGCGTCGACGATCGACACGGGCGGCTCGATCGCCTTGAGCTCGACTCGACCGACGCGGATGCCCCACTTGCCCGTCGCCTCGTCCAGGACGACGCGGAGTTGGCCGTTGATGTTGTCGCGGCTGGTCAGGGCCTCTTCGAGGTTCAGACCACCGACGACGTTCCGGAGCGTCGTGGTGGTGAGCTGCTCGACGGCGCCCAGATAGTTCGCGATCTCGTACGTCGCGGCACGAGCGTCGGTGACCTGGAAGTAGACCACGGTGTCGATGGAGACCACGAGGTTGTCCTCGGTGATCACCGGCTGCGGCGGGAACGAGACGACCTGTTCACGCATGTCGAGCAGCGGCCGGAGACGGTCGATGAACGGCACCAAGAGGTTCAAGCCCGGGTTGAGGGTCTTGTGGTACTTGCCGAGTCGCTCGACGACGCCCGCGGTGGCTTGCGGGACGATCCGGATGGCCTTCGACAGGACGACGATCACGAAGATGACGACGACGAGGATGAGCACGAGCAGTGCGATCGTCCCCGGTGAGATGCTGGTCACGAGGTGGCCCTTTCTGCGAGGCGCACGACCGCGGTCGACCCCTCGATCGACTCGACGACCACGGGGGTGCCGAGTGGCGGTGTGCGGTCGACGGAGCCCGCGGCGAACCGTGCGCTCCAGGTCTCGCCGTTGGCCAGGCGGACCTGGCCGGGAGCGGAGGTGGTGAAGGCGACCGCGACGGTGCCGGGGAGCCCGATGAGTCCCTCGACGTTCGTGCGGTGCGGGTCGGCGTTGCGGCCGAGCGCCACGAGCAGTCGGGGCCGCACGAGCGACAGCAGCACCAGCGAGAGGACGGCGGCGACGATCGCCGACAGCCACCACGGTGCGCCGAGCAGTGCGGCGACGAGCCCGCCGGCGGCACCGGCAGCGAGCATGATGAAGATGAAGTCGAGGGTGAAGATCTCGACCACGCCCAGGAGCAGCACCAGTCCGATCCAGACGATGCTCTGGATCCAATCGATCCCGTTCACGCGATCTCCCTCCCTCGGTCGCGGGCGGCGGTTCGCTGCGTCGCGAACGCCGGTCCAACTCCGTTCAACATATCAGGGGCGTCCGGCACCCGTGCAGCCCATTGGTAGGCTCGGTGCGCCCGACCGGCCGGAACCAGACCTGGAGAACACGACTGTGAGCAACCCCCTCGCCCCCGGATCCCTCACCGACAAGCGCGCCGTCGTCACCGGTTCCTCCCGCGGCATCGGAGCCGACACGGTCGGGTACCTGGCCGAGGCCGGCGCGAAGGTCGTCGTCAACTACCGCAACAAGGCGAAGCGCGCCGAGCAGATCGCCGAGAAGATCGTCGCCGCGGGTGGCTCCGCCTTGGCCGTCGGAGCCGACCTGACCGACCACGTGTCCGTGCAGGCCCTCGTCGACACCGTCGTGCGGGAGTGGGGCGGCATCGACCTGCTCGTCCTGAACGCCTCCGGCGGAATGGAGTCCGGCCTCGGGGAGGACTACGCACTGCGCCTGAACCGCGACGCCCAGGTCGACATGCTCCAGACCGCCGTGCCGCACATGCCGGCCGGGTCCCGCGTGGTGTTCGTCACGAGCCACCAGGCGCACTTCGTCGAGACCGCCGAGACGATGGACGAGTACGTCCCCGTCGCCAAGAGCAAGCGTGCGGGCGAACTCGCCCTGCGCGAGCTCATCCCGCAGCTCGAGGCCGCCGGCATCGAGTTCGTGGTCGTCTCCGGCGACATGATCGAGGGCACGATCACCGCCACCCTGCTGAACCGCCTGAACCCGGGTGCGATCGAGGGGCGTCGGCAGGAGGTCGGCAAGCTCTACAGCGTGTCCGAGTTCGCGGCCGAGATCGCCCTCGCCGCCGTCGAGCCGATCCCCGCCGACCACACGAAGCTCGTCGGCGACGTCAGCGGCTTCGTCGGCTAACGTCGGGCGGGTGACCGCCAAGCCCGGCCTGCGCCGTACCTCCCGCATCCTGCTGCTCGACCCCGAGGGCCGCGTGTTCCTGATGGACACGAAGTCGCCGTCCTCGGACGGCGCCCATCGCTGGATCACGCCGGGCGGCGGCGTCGACCCGGGGGAGTCGCACCGCGACGCCGCCGTCCGTGAGCTCCGCGAGGAAACGGGCATCGTCATCGACGAACCGGGCGAGTCGGTCTGGTCGTGGGACTTCACGGTCGAGTGGGACCTCGCCGACCACGACCGCGGTCACGCCGAGTTCTACGTCGTCCGCACACCGGACTTCGAACTGTCCGACGCCGAGTGGACCGACGACGAACGCGTCGACATCCTCGCCTCGCGCTGGTGGACCGCGGACGAACTCGACGCCACGGACGAGGAGTTCGAGCCGGCCGAGTTGCCGGACTTGGTCCGGCGCCACGGCGCCTGAGCACCGGACCACGCCGCCGCCGGGCGGTCGGCCGACCGCCTGACAACCGGACCACCGCCGGACGTGCAAGCTGGGCATTTGCCGTGTGCGAGGACTATCGTTCCGAATGACGCTCATGATCGGCTACCCGGCCTGGATCGGCGTCCTGATCAGAATGGAGCTTCAATGTCCACGAACGGCTACCCGCCCGCCCAGAACACCACCGCTGCCAGTGGCGGCAACGGCCTCGCGGTCGGCTCGCTGGTCCTCGGCATCGTCGGGGTCGTCTTCGCGTTCCTCTTCTCGATCGTCGGGCTCATCGCGGGCATCGTCGGCCTGGTCCTCGGCATCATCGCCCGCCGCCGCGCCGTGGGAAGCCGCGGTATGGTGCTCGCTGGCATCGTCCTCAGCATCATCGCCATCGTGATCGCGGTCATCTTCATGATCATCGGCGCGGTCGTCGCGACGCAGATGCTCAACAGCTGACGAGCCCTCGGGCTCACGCCCACATGGTGAGCGGAATGGTCGGGTCCCTTCGGGGGAGCCGACCATTTCTGCTCTCGATGGTCCGCTCGGGGGACGACGACGCGGTCGCGCACAGCAGCCGGAAGCGTCCTCAGGGCCGCGGCGTACCGTCCCGCGCATGAGCTACAGCCAGCCTGACCCCGCAGAAGAGACCACGCAGAGCGAGACGCCGGAACAGCCCGACACCGACCAGGGTGACCTGCAGGAACAGGGCGGCGAGCCGGCGGCGCTCGAGATCGACGCCGACGACGTCCCGACGGAGCCTGCGGACTGACACCACCGTCGTTCGTGGGCAGAAGAGGTCGAGTCCGGGCGTCGGACTCGACCTCTTCTGCTGACGGAGCCTCCCAGTCAAGGCGCCGATAATGCATATTATGTCAACTCAGCGGTCCGTCCCTGGCCCCGGTCGCTGACGCGACGCTCGGGATCGCCTCCGTAGCGTCTCGTGCGTGCACGACGGACGACATGACCAGCGCCACTGCCTCGTGGTGACCACTCGACTCCTGTTCGCCGCGGTGCTGGCTGCGTTCCTCGTGATCGCGGGAGCCACGTCCGCCTCGGCGCACGCCGCGATGACCGCGAGCGATCCGGCCGACGGCGCGACCGTTGCCTCGAATCTCGAGCGAGTGACCCTCACGTTCAACGAGGCGCCGCTCGCCGGACTCGAGGCCGGCCTCCGCATCGAGGTGCGAGGCGACGACGGCGCGGACGAGTCCTCGGGATCGGTGGCCGTCGAGGGCACCTCGCTGTCGAAGGCGGTGTCGCTCTCCCCCGGACCGCACACGGTCGTCTGGCGGTACGTCTCCCCCGATGGCCATCCGATCGAGGGGCAGTTCGCGTTCACGGTGGAACCGGCCGCGTCGCCGACCGCTCCGACCACGACGACGAGCCCGATGGCCGCGCCCACGCCGTCCTCGGCACCCACGGCCGCGGCGGCCCCGTCGAGCACCGGCACCCACGCCCACGGGCACGGCGGCCAAGCGCTCCTGCTCGGCGTCGTCGGGATCGCCGCCGCAGTGGTCATCGGCACGGTCGTCGTGCGCATCCGCCGGCACGCGGACACCCGCCCACAGGACTGATCGGGACGCTGGCCCTCAGAACACCGCGACCGTCACGCCCGACGAGCCCGCCCACGGGAGCGGGCCACCGCGACCCGATCGGCCGTTGCCGTGGGAGCGGGCCTGCCGGTTGACTCGGCGCGTGACCGATCTGCGCTTCTCCGCCGACCCCGCCGACCTCGACGTCGACCGCGTCCACCGCTGGCTCAGCGAGGAGTCGTACTGGGCCCGCGGGCGGGACCGTGCGACGCAGGAGGCGATCATCGCCGGCTCCCGGAACTTCGGCGTGTTCGACGCGACGACCGGCGAGCAGCTCGGCTACGCGCGGGTGATCACGGACGGGGTGACGTTCGGGTGGCTCGCCGACGTGTTCGTGGACCCCGACGCCCGGGGTCGCGGTGTCGGTGTCGCACTCGTGCGCGGCGTGACCGAGGCGGTCGAGCCGCTCGGCCTGAAGCGCTTCGCCCTGTTCACCGCGGATGCCCACGGGCTGTACGAGCGGTTCGGGTTCCGCCCGCTGCCCGACCCGGACGGCTGGATGATGCGCCCCGGGCCGGGGTTCGGTGCCGACGTGCACGACTGACGGGGTGCCGTCCCTCAGTACTCGATGCGGCCCTCGCGGTTGTGGAACTCCCCCGTCGGCCCGTCGGTGCCGATCGTCGCGAGCATGACCGTCGCGTCCGTGCCCTCGGTGATCGTCTGGTGCCCGCCGAACCCGTTGAACTCAGTCGCGGTGTAGCCCGGGTCGCTGGCGTTCACGCGGAATCCGGGCAGGTTCTTCGCGTACTGCACGGTCAGCGCGATCACGGCGGCCTTCGACGCCGCGTACGGCACGGCGGGCACCCCGTACTCGTCGTGCCCCGGGGTCGTCAGCCAGCGCGGGAAGCCGACGCCCGACGCGACGTTCACGATCACGGGCGCGTCCGAGCGGCGCAGCAGGGGCAGTGCGGCCCGTGTGACCCGGACGATGCCGGTGACGTTGGTGTCGAGGACGGTCGCCATCGCGGTCGCGTCGAGGTCGTCGACCCCGAACGAGGTGCCGAGGACCCCGGCGTTGTTCACGAGCACGTCGAGGGACGGGATCGTCCCGATCGCCGCGTCGATGCTCGACTGGTCGGTCACGTCGAGCTGCACCACGTGGGCGCCGAGTGCGCGGGCGTCGTCGCCGCTGGCCGGGTCGCGCATGCCGGCGTACACGGTGTGGCCGGCGTCGATCAGTCGGCGTGCGGTCTCGAGTCCGAGGCTGCGGTTGGCCCCGGTGATCAGTGTCGTTGTCATGCCCCCACCCTGCCCCCACCGCCTCGGCTCCCCCAGGCACGCTGCGACGGTGGGACCAGCAGTACCAGGACGATCGGGAGGCGCGGGGCGATGATGGTGGGCATGAGCGAGTTCGCGAACGTGCTGCGTTCCTGGCGCGACCGGGTGCGTCCGGAGGAGGTCGGCCTGCCGGCCGGTCCCGGCAGACGGACACCCGGGCTCCGGCGCGAGGAGCTCGCCGCCCTCGCGGGCTTGAGTGTCGACTACGTGGTCCGCCTCGAGCAGGGCCGCGCGACGAACCCGTCGCCGCAGTTGCTCGCGTCGCTCGCCACGGCGCTCCGTCTCACGGCCGAGGAGCGGGACCACCTGTGCCGCGTGGCCGGCGTGGCACCGCCGTCGCGGCAGGTCGTGCCGCGGCACATCACGCCGGGCGTCCAGCGCCTGGTCGACCGGCTCGGCGACGTCCCGCTCGCGGTGTTCACGGCGACCCACGACATCGTGCTCTGGAACGACCTGTGGGCAGCGGTGAACGGCGACCCCTCGCGGTACGTCGGGCTCGAGCGGAACCTGGTGTGGCGGCACTTCATGCAGGAGCACAACGGCGTGGACTGGGACGACGAGCACCAGGAGGAGTTCTCCAGCGACCTCGCGGCCGACCTGCGGCAGGCGTACGGCCGCTACCCGGCCGACCGCGACCTCGCCGAGCTCGTCGCACGCCTGCAGCGGGAGTCCCCCGAGTTCGCACGCCGTTGGGACACCGGTCGGGTGGCCGAGCACCGGGCGAGCCGGAAGCTCGTGCACACGCCGGTCGGCCCGATCGACATCGACTGCGACGTGCTGAGCGTGCCCGGCGGCGACCTGCGGATCGTCGTCTACACGGTGGTGCCGGGGTCCGAGGCCGCCGCGAAGCTCGAGCTGCTCCGGGTCACCGGCCTGCAGGAACTCACGGTCCGCTGACCGCCGGTGCCTCGCCCGGGGGCAGCATCATTCGCCGAAGCCCGCCCGCACCAGTTCCACGAGGGCGTCGACCGCGGCCCGTGCGTCCTGCCCGGTCGCCTCGATCGACACCGTCGCACCCTTGGGCAGCGCCAGCGCCATGATCGCGAGCAGGCTCTTGGCGTCCACGCCGTTCACGCGCACGGCGGCGTCGTACTTCGCCGCCGTCTTCACGAACTCCGCGGCAGGCCGGGCGTGCAGCCCGGTCTCGTTCACCAGCTCGACCGACGCGCTGAGGCGGTCGGACCCGGCCACGTCGTCGACGGCGCCTGCCCAGTCGGCCGGCCCCGTGCCTCCAGGTTGGTCACCGGGCGGACGGGAGGCGGTGCTCGCGTCCGCCTCGGAACCCACGGCCGACGCCGCAGCGGCCAGAACCGCGTCGGCGCCACCGCCCGTCTGGGCGGCGACCGCCGCGGCCACCGTCCCCTCGACCAAGGGTGCCTGCGAGACGTGGACGCGGCCGCGGAGGTCGTCGTCGAGGAAGTCGAGCGCGGTGTCGGTCGTCAGGTAGGCGGAACCGAGGTCGCAGAGGACCACGACTGCGTCCGTGTCGGCGAGCTCCTCGATCCCGGCGGTGATCGCTTCGAACGAGGTTCCGATGCCGCCGTCGTCGGTCCCGCCGGCGGCGACCAGCGGGACGTCCGCCGCCATCTGCCGGGCGAGCTCGACCGTGCCCGTCGCGATCGCCGCGCTGTGCGAGACGACCAGGATGCCGACGGTCACGCTGCATCCACCGCGGCGCGCAGGATGTACGCCGTCGATTGGGCGCCGGGATCGCGGTGCCCGATCGCGCGGTCGCCGAGGTAGCTCGCGCGGCCCTTGTGGGCGACGAGCGGCTCGGTGTCGGCCGCTCCCTGTGCGGCGGCGTCGGCGGCCGCGGTGAGCACGGCCTTCGGGTCGTCGCCGGCACCGGCAGCCGCTGCTGCGGCGTCGACCGCGGGGCTCCACGCGTCGACCATCGTCTTGTCGCCGACCGCGGCCTTGCCACGGGACACGACCCCGTCGCGGGCGGCGGTGAGGACGGCGACGAGGATGTCCGCATCGAGTTCGGCCGCGTCACCGGCGGCCTGTGCCGCCTTCAGGTAGGCGGTGCCGAAGAGCGGGCCGGCCGCACCTCCCACGGTCGAGATGAGCTTCGTCGCGACGGTCTTGAGCACGGCACCCGGGGTGTCGAAGGACCCGGAGTCGACGGCCTCGAGCACGGCCCGGAACCCGCGGTCGAGGTTCTCTCCGTGGTCGCCGTCGCCGATCTCCCGGTCGAGCGTGACGAGCTCGGCCCGGTGCTCGTCGATCGTCGCGGTGGTGCGACGGACCCAGTCGATGGCCCATGCGGTGTCGAGCGCCAATTCGTGTCCCTTCCTGGATGGTGAGCGATGGTTCAGCGGCCCCAGCGCAGTGCCGGGGTCTCCACCGGCGCGTCCCAGAGGGCGGTGAGATCGTCGTCGAGCACCGTGACGGTGAGCGAGAACCCCTGCATCTCGAGGGACGTGACGTAGTCGCCGACCAGGCTACGCGCGACCTCGTAGCCACGGTCGGAGAGGACCTCGGCGGCGCGTCGGTAGGCGATGTAGAGCTCGGACAGCGGCGTGCCCCCCATGCCGTTCACCAGGAGCAGCAGCGAGGAGCCGGCGGGGGCGTCGAGGTCCGTGAGGATCGGTTCGAGCACCCGGTCGACGAGCTCGTCGGCCGGGGCCATCGCGATGCGTTCGCGACCCGGTTCGCCGTGGATCCCGATGCCGAGCTCGACCTCGTCGTCGGCGAGGACGAAGGAGGGCTCCCCCGCGTGCGGCACCGTGCCCGAGGCGAGGGCGAGTCCCATCGACCGCGTGACGGCGTTGACGTGGCGGGCGACCGCGGCCACGGTGTCCAGGTCGTCGCCCCGCTCGGCGGCCGCCCCGGCGCACTTCTCGACCACGACGGTGCCGGCGACGCCGCGACGGCCGGCGGTGAAGAGCGAGTCCTGCACGGCGACGTCGTCGTCGACCACGACCGACTCGACGCGGACCTCGTCCATGGCGGCGAGTTCCGCGGCGGTCTCGAAGTTCAGGACGTCGCCGGTGTAGTTCTTCACGATGTGGAGCACGCCCGCGCCACCGTCGACAGCCTTCGTGGCGGCGAGGATCGGGTCGGGGGTCGGACTCGTGAACATCGGACCGGGGACCGCGGCGTCGAGCATGCCGTGGCCGACGAACCCGGCGTGCAGGGGCTCGTGGCCGCTGCCGCCACCGCTGACGATGCCGACCTTGCCGGCGACCGGAGCGTCGGCGCGGTGCAGGTGGATCGGGTCCTCGACCAGGACCACGTGTCCGGCGTGCGCGCGGGCGAATCCCCGGACGGTCTCGTCGACCACGGCCTGCGGGTCGTTGATGAGCTTCTTCATGCGGTGCCTCCACGGGTTCGGGGTCGAGCCGTGGGCGGTCACACCGCGCGTCGTCGACCGGAGTGCGCCCAATCTACATCGACGGCGCGGCGGGTCGTCCGATGCCGATGCACGTTCGTGCAGCAGACCGGGGATGCGTCGCCGGCTCCCGATCGTGCTGGGGACAGTCGGCCTGCACGTTCGTGCACGATCCCGCACTTCGCTCCCGAATTCATCGCCCGGCCGTGAGCGGCGTCACTATGCTCGGCGTCAATCACTCAACGGGGAGTGCCGGCGCAGCACCACCGGACCCCCACCCTCACGCACTGGAGGTCACCGATGGACGGCATCGGCGTCAATTTCCTGTCCGAGCTCGTCGGCACGGCGATGCTCATCATCCTGGGTGGCGGCGTCGTCGCCGCTGTCTCGCTGGCGAAGTCGAAGGGCTTCGGAGCCGGGTTCCTCATGGTCACGATCGGCTGGGGCTTCGCGGTCTTCGCCGGCGTCACCGTGTCGTACAAGTCCGGTGGACAGCTCAACCCCGCGGTCAGCCTCGCGCAGGCCATGCTCGGCAACATCACCGTCGGCGAGATGTTCCTCTACTGGCTCGCCCAGCTGATCGGCGCGATCATCGGTGCGGTCATCGTCTGGCTCGCCTACAAGCAGCACTTCGACGAGGAGCCCGACGCGGCCGCCAAGCTCGGCGTGTTCTCCACCGGCCCCGCGATCCGATCGTACGGCTGGAACCTCGTCACCGAGATCATCGGCACCTTCGTCCTGGTCTTCGTCGTGATCGCCTTCACCAACGGCCAGACGCCGTCGGAGCTCGGCGCGATCCCCGTGGCCTTCCTCGTGATCGCGATCGGTGTCAGCCTCGGTGGCCCGACCGGCTACGCCATCAACCCCGCCCGTGACCTCGGTCCGCGCATCGCGCACGCCCTGCTGCCCATCAAGGGCAAGGGCTCGAGCGACTGGGCCTACGCCTGGGTGCCGGTCGTCGGACCGCTGATCGGTGGCGCCATCGCCGCCGGTCTGTCCTACGCCCTGCTGCCCGTCGTCAGCTGAACCAACCCCACCCCGGGGTGTGCGGTCTCCGTCCGGTGATCGCCCACCGCACCGAACACCCGTAAGGAGCACCAATGGCCGACTACATCGTCGCCATCGACCAGGGCACGACCTCCACCCGAGCGATCGTGTTCGACCACTCCGGTTCGATCATCTCGACCGGGCAGAAGGAACACGAGCAGATCTTCCCGCGCGCCGGGTGGGTCGAGCACGACCCCGCCGAGATCTGGGACAACACCCGCGAGGTGATCGGTCAGGCACTGTCGCGTGCCGACATCACGCGCCACGACGTCGCAGCGGTCGGCATCACCAACCAGCGCGAGACCGCGGTGGTCTGGGACAAGACGACCGGCAAGCCGATCTACAACGCCATCGTGTGGCAGGACACCCGCACGCAGGCGATCGTCGACAAGCTCGCCGGCGGGGACACAGACAAGTACAAGGCCATCGTCGGTCTCCCGCTCGCGACCTACTTCGCCGGCACCAAGATCATGTGGATCCTCGAGAACGTCGAGGGCGCTCGTGAGAAGGCCGAAGCGGGCGACCTGCTCTTCGGCACCACCGACACCTGGGTCCTCTGGAACCTGACCGGTGGCGTCGACGGCGGCGTGCACAAGACCGACGTCACGAACGCGTCCCGCACGCTGTTCATGGACCTCGAGACGCTGCAGTGGCGCGACGACATCCTCGCCGACTTCGGTGTCCCGAAGTCGATGCTCCCCGAGATCGTCAGCTCGTCCGAGGTCTACGGCCACGTCGAGTCCTCCAGCCTGCTCCGCGAGGTCCCGATCGCGGGCATCCTCGGCGACCAGCAGGCCGCGACCTTCGGCCAGGCCGCGTTCGACCAGGGCGAGTCGAAGAACACCTACGGCACCGGCAACTTCCTGATCTTCAACACCGGTACCGAGATCGTGCGCTCCGAGAACGGGCTGCTCACCACCGTCGGCTACAAGCTCGGCGACCAGGAGACGCACTACGCCCTCGAGGGCTCGATCGCCGTCACGGGCTCGCTCATCCAGTGGCTCCGCGACAACCTCGGCCTGATCGGCAGCGCCCCGGAGGTCGAGGCCCTGGCCAAGACGGTCGAGGACAACGGTGGCGTGTACTTCGTGCCGGCGTTCTCGGGCCTCTTCGCACCGTACTGGCGTCCCGATGCCCGCGGTGCGATCGTCGGCCTGACCCGCTACGTGAACAAGGGCCACATCGCGCGTGCGGCCCTCGAAGCGACGGCGCTGCAGACCCGCGAGGTCCTCGACGCGGTGAACGCCGACTCCGGCGTGGACCTCACCGAGCTCAAGGTCGACGGCGGCATGACCGCGAACAGCGAGCTCATGCAGTTCCAGGCCGACATCCTCAACGTGCCGGTGGTCCGTCCGGTCGTCGCCGAGACGACGGCCCTCGGTGCGGCCTACGCCGCCGGTCTCGCGGTCGGCTTCTGGGCCAACCTCGACGAGCTCCGTGCCAACTGGCAGGAGGACAAGCGCTGGGAGCCCCAGCTCGACGCTGCCGAGCGCGAGCGCACGCTCCGTCTGTGGAAGAAGGCCGTCACGAAGACCTTCGACTGGGTCGACGAGGACGTTCAGTAGTCCGCCCTGACGCGACGCACTGGAGGCCCGGTGCCGGTTCTGAGAACCGGCACCGGGCCTCCCGTCGTTGCCCGGGCGCCACACGCGCAGGGTGCGGACCTGTCCGCTGAGTGCTGTGCGCGGCGATGCTGGGGGCTACGCAGCGGGCGCTGCGCCGACCCAGTCAGCCAGTTTGCGCGCACCGGCGCCGCAGTCGATGGCCTCGGCGGCGACCACGAGTTGCTCGCGGAAGCGTTGCAGGATCGGCCGGTCGGACTCGTTCGGGTCCTGCGCGAGCCGGAACGACACCAGGCCAGCCGCAGCGTTGAGCAGCACGATGTCACGGACAGAGCCGGTCTCGCCCGCCAGCACCCGGTGCACGACGCCGGCGTTGTGCTCCGGGTCGCCGCCGAGCAGGTCCTCGGTCCGGGCGCGTGGGATGCCGAGGTCGCGCGGATCGAGATCGTGCTCGGTGACCCTGCCACCGGTGACCTCCCAGATGTGGCTGTGCCCGGTGGTGGTCAACTCGTCGAGCCCGTCATCGCCGCGGAACACCAGCGCCGTCGCACCGCGGGTCTGGAACACGCCCGTGATGATCGGCACGAGGTCGAGCTGGGCGACGCCGACGGCGTTCGCCTCGCACCGCGCGGGGTTGACGAGCGGGCCGAGGAAGTTGAACACCGTCGGCACACCGATCTCGCGCCGGACCGGTCCCGCGTGCGCGAACCCGGGGTGGAACGCGTTGGCGAACGCGAAGGTCAGTCCGACACGCCGGAAGGTTTCTGCGACACGCGCGGCGTCCATCGTGAGATCGAGTCCGAGTGCGGCGAGCACGTCGCTCGACCCGGACTTCGACGAGCTGGCCTTGTTGCCGTGCTTGACGACGGGCACGCCGGCAGCCGCGATGACGATGGCAGCCATCGTCGACACGTTCACGGTGCCGACGACGTCACCACCGGTCCCGACGATGTCGAGGGCCATCGGGTCGACGTCGAGCGGGACGGCGGCGTCGAGGATCGCGTCACGGAACCCGACGACCTCGTCGACCGTCTCGCCCTTCGCGCGGAGCGTCACGGCGAACGCGGCGATCTGCGCCGACGTCGCGCGTCCGTGCACGATCTGCTCCATGGCCCATGTGGATTGCCTGATCGTCAAGTCCTCGCGCGCCATGAGCGCGCTGATCACCGCTGGCCAAGAAAGTGCATCAGGCATGGGTCGATCGTAGTGAATTCGAGAGACCCGCCAGTCTCCTGCGAAAACACTGTCCGTGGTTTCGGCCATAATGGAGGACGTGACTAGCACCTCTCTCTCCAGATCAGCCAGCGGTCCGGCCCTCAACAGGCCGAACGCCGTGGCCGTGGGGACGATCGTGTGGCTGGGCAGCGAGGTCATGTTCTTCGCCGGCCTGTTCGCGATCTACTTCACGTTGCGCAGCACGTCCCCCGAGCTCTGGGCGACCGAGACCTCCAAGCTCGCGGTGCCCTTCGCGTCCGTGAACACGATCATCCTGGTGCTGTCCAGCTTCGCCTGCCAGTTCGCAGTGTTCGCCGCGGAGCGCTTCCAGGTGCACCGCACGAGCTGGAACCCACGCCACTGGGGCATGACGGAGTGGTTCTTCGTCACCTACGCGATGGGTGCGATCTTCGTCTGCGGCCAGATCTTCGAGTACGCCAACCTCTGGCACGAGGGCGTGACGCTCTCCTCCAGTGCCTACGGTTCGGCGTTCTACATGACCACCGGGTTCCACGGCCTCCACGTGACCGGTGGCCTCATCGCCTTCCTGCTGACGCTCGGCCGCGGGTTCGCCGCGAAGAACTTCGGCCACAAGGAAGCGACCACCGCGATCGTCGTGTCGTACTACTGGCACTTCGTCGACGTCGTGTGGATCTTCCTCTTCGCCGTCATCTACCTTCTCAAGTAGGAACTGGACACCCCCCAGCACATGTTCAACAGAACCAAGTCCAAGAAGGGCCGCCGCTCCCCGATGGCGACCGTGTCGCTCATCGTCGTGGGTCTCATGACCACCGGTGGCGCGTACGCACTGTTCAGCTCCACGGCGAACGCCGACGACAGCACGAGCACCGTCGCCGCCTCGAGCCAGTCGCAGGTGAACGAGGGCGAGAAGCTCTTCGCGTCGAACTGCGCCACCTGCCACGGTCTCTCCGCGCAGGGCACGAGCGAGGGCCCGTCCCTCATCGGAGTCGGAGCTGCGTCGGTCGACTTCCAGGTCGGCACCGGCCGCATGCCGATGGCCGCACAGGGCCCGCAGGCCGAAGAGAAGCCGGCGCAGTTCACGGACGAGCAGGTCGATGCTCTCGCCGAGTACGTCGCCTCCCTCGGCCCCGGCCCGTCGGTCCCGTCCACCGAGCTCACCGACGGTGAGAAGGGTGACGCGGCCGAGGGCGCCGAGCTCTTCCGTATCAACTGCGCCATGTGCCACAACGTGGCCGGCGCCGGCGGTGCGCTGACCGAGGGCAAGTACGCCCCGAGCCTCGAGACGGTCTCCGGTAAGCACATCTACGAGGCCATGCTCACCGGCCCGCAGAACATGCCGGTCTTCAACGACCTGAACCTGACGCCGGAGCAGAAGGCCGACATCATCACGTACCTGAAGTACGTGCAGGACAACAAGTCCCCCGGTGGCTTCGCACTCGGCTCCCTGGGGCCGGTCGCCGAGGGTCTGTTCATCTGGATCTTCGGACTCGGCGCGGTCGTCGCGATGACCGTCTGGCTGACCGCGAAGTCCAACTGATCGTCCGTGTCGAACGACACTGAAGGGAACACCATGGCAGAGCACGACGACGAGACGCTGAACTCGTCCTCGGCTGTCGAGAAGCACGGCACGACCACCTCCCCCGGGATCGCGGTCCTCCCCGCCGACCCGTTCGAGAACCCGGGCGAGCCGCCGCACCGCCCGCGTCGTACCGACGTCGACCCGAAGAAGCAGCGTCTGGCCGAGCGCCAGGTCGCCGGGTACTTCTACCTGTCGATCGTCGGCAGCGTTCTGTCGGTCGCGGCCTACGTCGCCTTCCCGATTGACTCGAACGACTTCGGCACGGTCCGCACCGCGAACCTCTTCCTCGGCCTGTCGATCGCACTCGCGCTCCTCGCGCTGGGTCTCGGCGCCGTGTACTGGTCCAAGTCGCTCGTCGTCGATCGCGAGATCACCGAGCTCCGCCACGGTACGCGCGGTACCGACGCGACCCGCGCCAAGGCGGTCGAAGCCTTCCAGCTGGCCGACAAGGAGTCCGGTTTCAGCCGTCGCAAGCTGATCCGCAACTCGATGATCGGTGCGCTGGCTGCGTTCCCGCTCCCCGGCATCGTCCTGGTGCGCGACTTCGCCCCGGCGGAGGACCCGAACGAGCTGCTGCGTCACACCTTCTGGAAGCAGGGGCTCCGCCTGACGAAGGACCCGACCGGTCTCCCGATCAAGGCGTCGGACGTGACCATCGGTTCGGTGTTCCACGTCATCCCCGAGGGCATGCTCGAGTCCGAGCACATGCTCGAGGAGAAGGGCAAGGCCGCCGTTCTGCTGATGCGTCTCGACCCGAAGGACCTCAACCCGTCCAAGGGTCGCGAGGACTGGGGCTACGACGGCATCGTCGCGTACTCCAAGATCTGCACCCACGTCGGGTGCCCGGTCGCGCTCTACGAGCAGCAGACGCACCACCTGCTGTGCCCGTGCCACCAGTCGACGTTCGACGTCTCGAACAACTGCGAAGTCATCTTCGGCCCGGCCGCACGTCCCCTCCCCCAACTTCCGATCACGATCGACGACGACGGCTACCTGGTCGCGAAGAGCGACTTCCACGAGCCCGTCGGACCGTCCTTCTGGGAGCGTGAACGCTGATGACCAGCACCACCACCACCGCCCCGAACACGTCGACGAACAAGCCGGCACCGGAGCGCGGGTCCCGCATCATCGGCGGGGTCGCCAACTACATCGACGAGCGCACCAGCATCTCGGGCCTCGTCAAGGAAGTCGGCCGCAAGATCTTCCCGGACCACTGGAGCTTCATGCTCGGCGAGGTGGCGCTGTACAGCTTCGTCGTCGTGCTGCTCTCCGGGACCTTCCTGACGTTCTTCTTCCAGGCGTCCATGACCGAGGTCGTCTACAACGGCTCGTACGTCCCGCTCAAGGGCGTCGCGATGTCGACGGCACTGCAGTCCACGCTGGACATCTCGTTCGACATCCGCGGTGGGCTCTTCGTCCGTCAGATCCACCACTGGGCAGCCCTGCTGTTCGTGGCGTCGATCATGCTGCACATGGCCCGTGTGTTCTTCACCGGCGCCTTCCGCAAGCCGCGCGAGCTCAACTGGGTCTTCGGCTTCCTGCTCTGGGTCCTCGCCATGGCCGAGGGCTTCACCGGCTATTCGCTCCCCGACGACCTGCTCTCCGGAAACGGCCTGCGGATCATCGTCGGCATGATCGAGGGTGTCCCGGTCATCGGCGTCTGGATCGCCTACCTGCTCTTCGGTGGCGAGTTCCCGGGTACCGACATCGTCGGCCGCCTGTACACGCTGCACATCCTGCTGCTGCCGGCGATCCTCGTCGCGGTGCTCGGTGTCCACCTCGTGCTCGTCGTGATCAACAAGCACACGCAGTTCGCCGGTCCGGGCAAGACCAACGAGAACGTCGTCGGTGTCCCGATCCTCCCGGCGTTCGCCGCGAAGGCCGGTGGGTTCTTCTTCATCGTCGCCGGCATCCTGGCCCTCATCGCGTCGCTGTTCACGATCAACCCGATCTGGAACTACGGCCCGTACGACCCCTCCCCGGTGTCCGCCGGTACCCAGCCCGACTGGTACATCGGCTTCGCCGACGGCGCGCTCCGTCTGGTGCCGCCGCACTGGGAGGTCGTGTGGTTCGGCTACACGGTGTCGTTCAACATCCTGGCGCCGATCGCGGTCCTGGTGTTGCTCATCCTGGCGATCCTGCTCTACCCCTTCATCGAGGCGTGGGTCACGGGCGACAAGCGTGAGCACCACATCCTCGACCGCCCGCGCAACGCGCCGACCCGTACGGCGTTCGGCGCCGCCGGGATCACGCTCTACGCGAGCCTCTGGGCGGCCGCCTCGTCGGACATCATCGCGACGCACTTCCTGGTGTCGATCGAACACGTGATCCACGTGATCCAGGCAACGACGGTCCTCGGCCCGTTCATCGCCTTCTGGATCACGAAGCGCGTGTGCCTCGCCCTCCAGAAGAAGGACCGCGAGATCGTTCTGCACGGCTACGAGTCCGGTCGCATCGTCCGACTCCCCCACGGTGAGTACATCGAGGTGCACGAGCAGCTCGACGAGTACGAGCGCTGGAAGCTCCTGCAGTTCAACGAGTACAAGCCGCTGATGATCCGTCCGAACGCGAAGGGCAAGATCACGGGTCTGCAGAAGGTCCGCGCCGGTGTCTCCCGCTTCTTCTTCGAAGACCGCATCGAGCCGGTCTCGAAGGCCGAGCTCGAGGCAGCGCACGCAGCGCATCACGGCCCGGACCTCGAGGGTGGCCACCAGGCACCTCAGGTCGGCCCTGGCGATCACTGACCCCGCGACATTCCTCGGCAAGAAACAGGGAAACCCCTCGTCCACTTCGTGGTCGGGGGGTTTCCCTGTTTCGCCTCAACACGCCGCCCCCAGTTCACGACTGGTTCACTGTGACGTGCTGGACTCGTCCAGGACGGTGTGGCAACGTGTTGCACCACGCATCCGCCAACGGAATGAGACCCCGATGGACAGCCGGACGGCCGAACACCCCAGGCCGAACCACTTCCTCCTCCACCTCAGCGACACGCACCTGGTCTCCGGAGACCGGGACCTGTACGGCGACGTCGACTCGGCCGCGCGACTCGCCGAGATCGTCGCCGACATCGAAGCCTCCGGCACCCGGCCGGAAGCGATCGTCGTGACCGGCGACGTGGCCGACAAGGGCGAGCCGGGCGCATACGCTCGGGTTCGCGAGATCCTCGAGCCAGTCGCCAACCGCATCGGCGCCCAGGTCATCTGGGCGATGGGCAACCACGACGAACGCGGCGCCTTCCGTCAGGAGCTCTTCGGCCTGCAGCCGACGGACCGTCCGGTCGACTTCGTGTACGACGTCAACGGCCTCCGCGTGATCACCCTCGACACGAGCGTGCCGGGCCACCACCACGGCGAGGTCTCACCCGAGCAGCTCGACTGGCTCGCCGAGGTCCTGTCCGAGGCCGCCCCGCACGGCACGATCCTGGCGATGCACCACCCGCCGGTGCCGAGCGTGCAGGACCTCACCGTCCTGGTCGAGCTGCGCGATCAGCTGGCCCTGGCCGAGGTCATCGAGGGCAGCGACGTCCTCGCGATCATCGCCGGACACCTGCACTACTCGACGAGCGCAGTGTTCGCCGGCGTCCCGGTCTCCGTCGCCAGCGCGACCTGCTACACCCAGGACCTCACCGAGTACCAGGGCGGTACCCGCGGGCGTGACGGCGCCCAATCGTTCAACCTGGTGCACGTGTACGGACGCAACGTCGTCCACTCGGTCGTACCCATCGGGCACTACTCGACCGTCGGTCAGCCCGTCTCCGCCGTCGAGACCGAGGAACGCCTCGCCGCACACGGTGTCACCATCCCAGCAGCAGTCGAGCCGGCACCGGTCACCTCGAGCATCCCGGTCTTCACGCTCGACTCGGTGCCCGTCTCCCCCATCCACCGGTAGTCCGCCGCACTTCGTGAGCAGAAATGGTCGGGTCCGCACCAGGGACCCGACCATTTCTGCTCACCATGCGGGGTGGGAGCGCGCTGAGGGCGCATGGCTGGTCTCCGGCGCCGGACTCGCAGGCTCGCCCGGAGCGCCCCGGCAGGACGCTTCGCGTCCTAAGCGCCGGGGCGCTCCCACGGTGCGGGGAACGGGAAGTACCGCTCGAGGAAGTCGGTGACGCGCTGCGTGCGTTCAGCGTCGCTGACCTCCGGGAAGCTGCCGTCGTTCAGGCAGAAGAAGTCGGCGTTCCGCTTCTTGAGCAGCTCGTCGAGGGATCGCAGCCCGGACTGCATCGTGGTGTCGATGTACCGGACCTCCGCGTTCTCCTGCACGATCGCCCGCCCGGTGAGCAGCGAGTAGTAGTGGTACAGCGAGTTGGTCACCGAGATGTTGTCGGCTGCCCGGAACCGCGACGCCGCGGTCGAGGCGAACTCGGCGGCGAACTCGTGCTCCATCTCGGTCATGATCGAGGAGCGGAGGGGCGTCGGCGCGTGCTCGAGGTGCCGAGTGGTCACGGCGCCGAACCGCTGCTGCAGGAGGCGACGGTTGACCCGCGCTGAGTTCTCGAATCCGCTGCGCTCCGGGTTGTTCGATCCGAGCCCGATGCGGGTGGTCGCGAGGATGAACTTCGTCACCGACCCCGGGCTGAAGAACATCGACGGGTCGACCATGCGGCCGAAGAACATGTCGTCGTTCGAGTAGATGAAGTGCTCGCTGATCCCCGGGATGTGGTGCAGCTGCGACTCGACGGCCTGGGAGTTGTGGGTCGGCAGCACGGACGGGTCGGCGAAGAACTCCTCGCTGCGGACGATCCGGACCTTCGGGTGCTCGGCGAGCCAGTGCGGCGCCGGCGAGTCCGTGGCGATGTAGATCTGGCGGATCCACGGTGCGAAGGTGTGCACCGAGCGGAGCGCGTACTTCAGCTCGTCGATCTGCCGGAACCGGGCCGGGGCGTCGTCGCCCTCACCCAGGACGGCGTTCGACTGCGCGGCCTGGCGGGCGCGCTGGTACTCGATGGCGTTGCCGTCGACCCACGAGAAGACGATGTCGATCGGGAACCGGATGTCCGAGACGTGGTCGTCGAACATGTGCTCGACGGTGCGCCAGGTGCGGCCGTACCGCTCGATGTCGACGAGTACGAACTCGTCGACAGGTAGGCTGCGGCGCATCAGGGCGTTCTCGACGGGGGCGAGGACCTCGGTGTCGGTGACCCGCCAGAACTCCAGCTGCACGCTCGTCTCAGCGCCGTAGCGAAGGCGTCCCAGCGGCTCGAGGCGCGGCCGGAAGACCCGGAGCACGGGTTCGTCGACGGAGCCGAGCCCGTCGTCCTGCACGAGCACGGCCGGTTCACCCGGCGGCTTGGCGTAGAAGGGCTCGTTCACCGCGGCGGCCATGACGGCGCTCTCGGCACGCTGCCGGTCGCGCTCGTCGACCGCGATCACGGGTCGCTGGTCGTTGCCGCGGATGAGCAGATGGTCGACGTCGGCCGCCGTGAGGGCGTCATCGAGGAACAGCAGGTCCTCGATCATCGACTGCTGTGGCGTGAGGTGCCCGTTCAGCAGCGTGAGGCGGCCCTTGCGGACGACGACGTCGGACCGGTCGAGACCGCCGGAGGACGGTCGAGGGGTCAGCAGAGGACTCTCGGTCACCGGCTCGGTCTCGTCGTTCATCCATGCCCTTCGGGTCGTGCTGCCGGGTCCTGTACCCGACTTTGCGATCCTACCGTCCGCCCGCCCGCTCGGTTCTCCGCGGCTGAGGCGGCCGGTCAGGAGGCCCGGGGCGCGTCCGTCTCGCGGGGAACCTTGACGACGAGGCCCACCACCACGAACAGGACGGCGGCCACGAGCTGCAGCGCGGCCCAGACCTGCCCGGGTACCGGCACGGTTGCGAGGGGGTTCCAGCAGACGGCGACGGCTGCCATGAGCACGGATGCCCACCAGGTCTTCCCGCGGATCGAGAAGACGAGCACGATGAGGGCGAGGACCGTCACCCCCCAGCGGGCGAACACGAACCCGGACGAGTCGACGATCGCGACGCAGGCGAGCAGCACGATCGCGGCGATGAGGGACGGAGCGAGGGCCGGTCGGGTGAACAGCGGTGTCTCGCGGGTGCGACTCGGGGAGCCGGCAGCCGGACGCACGGGCGCTGCGGGCACACCGTGCTGGGACGACCCCAGCGGGGGCCGTCCCTTGCGTGCGGCCATCAGGCCGAGGCGCCGTCGAGGTCGATCGCCTGGATCGACCGCGACATGGGCGGGAGGTCACGGACGCGCTCCAGCGCCGGAACCAGTTCACCGACCAGCGCGCGGTAGCCCTCTTCGGTCAGGTGCAGGCCGTCCTCGGTGAAGCGGTCGTCCAGGTGGTCGCCATCCGCCAGTGCCGGCCAGGCGTCGAGGTACTGCGCGTGGCAGGTCGCGACGAACTGCCGGAGGTGCCGGTTCGCCTGCTCGATCTTCGTGGCGTAATCGGCCTGCCGCGGCAGGATCGACACGAGGAGGAGTCGGACGCCCGGCAGTTCACGCCGGAGCGTGACGAGGATCGTCTCGGTGTTCCTGACCACGTGTTCGGCACTCGCTCGGTGGTTGCCGAAGTCGTTCGTGCCGATGAGGAGCACGATCACCTCGGGCTGCTCGGCGATGACGGCGTCGAGGCGCGTCAGCACGCCATCGGTCGTGTCGCCACCGATCCCCTGGTTCAGGGTGTGCTCGTCGGGGAGCCAGGTGTCCCAGGTTCCCTGTTCGGTGATGCTGTCCCCCAGGAAGAGGACGGGACTGCGGTCGTCGGTCATGCTGCCTCCTCGTGCGCCGGCTCAGGGGTCCCATTGTGCTGGGTCCTGTTGTGCTGGGTCGACTCGGTGTGGTCGGACTCCCGCT
Source organism: Curtobacterium sp. VKM Ac-1376 (assembly GCF_015351025.1). GTDB lineage: Bacteria > Actinomycetota > Actinomycetes > Actinomycetales > Microbacteriaceae > Curtobacterium. The sequence goes on from NZ_JADKRV010000007.1 coordinate 39,631, forward strand.
CGGCCGCCGCCGTGATGCGCTCGACCATACCCGGGAAGATGATGCCGTGGAACGGCAGGATGCCGTACCAGTACAGACGCCCGGCGAGTCCGTGCGGGAAGTAGATCGCCCGCTGGTGGTAGTCGCTGCCACCCTCGGGGTCCGGGGTGACCGTCATCTCGAGCCACGCGCGCCCCGGCGACTTGAACTCGGCGCGGAGCCGCAGGGAGCGCCCACGTTCGAGCCGCTCGACGCGCCACCAGTCGAGCGCGTCGCCCTGTTCGAGCCGCTGCTGGTCGCGCCGGCCGCGGTTCAACCCGACGCCGCCGGCGAGCTTGTCCAGCCAGCCCCGGGCCACCCAGGCGAGCGGGAAGGAGTACCAGCCGTTCTCGCCGCCGATGGACTCGACGACGCGCCAGACGTCCTCGGCGGAGGCGGTCGAGTGCCGCTTCCGGTCGTCGACGTAGACCGTGTGCCCGGCCCAGTCCGGGTCGTTCGGCATCGGGTCGGCCGAGGCACTGGAGAGCGTCGCACTCCGCCAGCTCGTCTGCACCTGCCCACTGCGCATCTTGTTCAGGGCCAGGCGGACGGCCCGGCGGTACGTGGTGAGCCCGCCGTCGGGCTGCGGGACGACGTCGTCGATGTCGTGCTCGCGCTGGACGCACTCGAACTGCAGCGACTCGATGATCGGCGTCGCGAGCTTGCGCGGGATCGGGGTGACGGCGTTGAACCAGTGCGCGGCGAGGCGCGGGGTGAGCACCGGCAGGACCGTGATGGGGCGCTGCGGCAGCTTCGCCTCGACCGCGTAGCCGTTGAGCATCTGGCCGTAGCGCAGGACGTCGGGTCCGCCGATGTCGAAGGTGCGGTTGACGCCCGCGGGGACGTCGAGAGCTGCGACGAGGTAGTACAGGACGTCGCGCACGGCGATCGGCTGGATGTGGTTGCGGACCCAGCGCGGCGCGGGCATCCACGGCAGGACGTCGGTCAGGTGCCGGATCATCTCGAACGAGGTGCTGCCGGACCCGATGACGACGCCGGCCTGGTAGGCGACCGTCGGCACGCCGGAGGCGAGCAGGATCTCCCCCACCTCCTTCCGGCTGCGCAGGTGCTTCGACAGCTCGCCGTCCGGGTGCAGGCCGCCCAGGTACACGAAGCGACCCACGCCCGCCCGCTTCGCCTCGCGCGCGATGGTCTCGGCGGCCTCGCGCTCGGCCGACTCGAAGTCGCCGTCGGCACCCATCGCGTGCGCCAGGTAGTAGACGGCCTCGACGCCGTCGACGGCGCGACGCACCGCCTCGGCGTCCTGGAGGTCGCCCTCGGCGATCTCGACGTCGCTGCTCCACGGGACGTCCTGGAGCTTGCGGGGGTTGCGGACGAAGACGCGGACGGAGTGGCCGGCTTCGAGGAGACGGGGGACGAGGCGGCCACCGATGTAGCCGGTGGCGCCGGTGACGAGGACCTGCATGCCCTGCACGCTACGCGGCACGCCTGACGGGTAGGCTTGCCGGGTGGACAACGCAGCCTTCCCCGTCACCGCCGATTCCGTCCGCGGCCTCATCGACCACGCGATCCTGAAGCCCGAGCTCACCCGCGCGGACGTCGACGCACAGCTCGACGAAGCCGCCGCCTACCGCGTGTTCAGCGTCTGCGTCCGTCCGAGCGACGTCGCCCACGCCGTGGAGCGCCTGCACGGCACCGGGGTCGGGGTCGGCACCGTCATCGGGTTCCCGCACGGCACCACCTCGACCGAGGCGAAGGTCGCCGAGTCGCTGCAGGCGTTGGCCGACGGTGCCTTCGAGCTCGACATGGTGCAGAACGTCGGCGCCGCGAAGTCCGGCGACTGGGAGCGCGTCGAACGGGACGTCCGTGCGGTGGTCGACGCCGCCGGCTCCACCGTCGTCAAGGTGATCCTCGAGACCGCGTTCCTGACCGACGACGAGATCGTCGCCGCGTCCCGCGCCGCACAGCGTGCCGGCGCCGCCTTCGTGAAGACCTCGACCGGGTTCGCCGGCGGGGGCGCAACGGCCGAGCACATCGCCCTCATGCGCCGCACGGTCGGCGACGACACCGGCGTGAAGGCCTCCGGTGGTGTCCGCGGCCTCGACACCCTGCTCGAGATGGTCGAGGCGGGCGCGAACCGCATCGGCACGAGCGCGTCGGCCCGCATCCTCGACGACGTCGCACACCGCGCCGAGACCGGGGCCGCGTCGTCGCTCGGCGACGACACCTCGTCCTACTGACCCGGCACCAGCCCACCAGTACGACCCACCAGACCAGGCCGGCTCCCACCGGACGCGACGACGCGTCGGTGACCCGCACCGGGCCTCCCGACCGCCGCATCGGAGCGCGCATGTCCAGCACCGCACCCCAGTCCCCCGCCCTCGCCCTGGCCGTCGACCTCGGCGGCACGAAGGTCGAGGCGGCACTCGTCACCGACCAGGGGGTCGTGCTGCCGGCGACCCGGTTCCGGAGCCCCACCGGACCCGAGCGGACCTCCGACGAACTGCAGGCCGCCGTGGACGAGGTCGTGACGGCCGCGCTCGGCGCCCTGCCCGCCGACGCGACACTCGTCGGTGTCGGGGTCGGCTCGGCCGGACCGGTGGACGAGGAGCACGGACTTGTCTCCCCGCTCAACATGCCGGTCTGGCGCGGACACCCGCTGCGCGACCGGATCGCGGCCCTCGTGCCCGAGGGCGTCCCCGTGACGCTCCGGATGGACGGCCTGGCGATCACGCTCGCCGAGCACTGGGTCGGAGCGGCGCAGGGGTACGACCACGTGATGGGCATGATCGTCTCGACGGGTGTCGGCGGCGGGCTCATCCTGCACGGCCGCACCGTCAGCGGACCGACCGGGAACGCCGGCCACATCGGGCACGTCGAGTGCGGGGGCTTCGACGACCCGTGCGCCTGCGGGGGCACCGGCTGCCTCGAGGCGATCGCGAGCGGCCCCAAGACCGTTGCCTGGGCTCGCCGACAGGGCTTCGCCGGCACGACCGGCGAGGAGCTCTCGGCCGCCTACGCCGCCGGGGACGAGATCGCCGTCGCCGCGGTCCAGCGGAGCGGTCGTGCCCTCGGACAGGCCATCGCCGCGGCGACCAGCTTGGTCGACCTCGAGATCGTCGCCATCGGTGGCGGGTTCTCGCACGTCACGCCCGACCTGTTCGAGTACGCCCGGCGGGCCGTGGCGGAGCGCGTCGAGTTCGGGTTCGTCACCAAGGTGCAGATCGTCCCGACGGGGCTGTCCCAGGACGGCCCGCTCATCGGGGCCGCCGCGCTCGTGCACCGCGCCGACGTCCTGCGCTGAGCGCGCTCGCCCGGCAGGCGGGTGGCGCGACGGGCGCGTTTCGCGCCGTGGACGCGACCAGGGACGCCACGGGAGGCCCGGTGCGGGCCCGGCACGCGCCTCCTGGTCTCGGTCCGTCGTCCTGTCCACAGGGGTGACGGTCGCGCCTGTCGGTCGGGCAGGATGTGCGGGTGCCCCGCCCACGACTCCTGACCAGCGACGACTGGCCCGAGGCAGAGCTGCGGGCGGCGGTGCTCGCGGGCGAGCTGGTGCCCGTCGGAGCCTGCTGGGCCTCCCCCGCAGAGCCGCAGACGCCGTCGCTGCGTGCCGAAGCGGCTGCGTTCGTGCTGCGAGACCCACGACTCATCGCCAGTACGCGGACCGCCGCATGGATCTGGGGGGCCGTCTCGCGCCCGCCGGCACCGCTCGAAGCATGCATCCCACCGCAGGTCCGCGTCCACGTGTCCGCCGACGTCCGTCTGCGCGAGGTCCGGATCGCCGAGGACGACACGGTCGCACTCGGCCTGCTCCGGGTGACGCTGCCGGCGCGGACCGCGGTCGATCTGCTCCGGACGCCGGGGCCGACGGCGGGTGCGTTCGGGGCGGCCGAGGCGGCTGCGGTGCACGGGCTGCTCGGGATCGGAGCGGTCACCGCCGGTGAGCTGCAGGCACGCCTGAGCGCCCTCGGGACGATCCCCATGGTCCGGCAGGCCGAACGACGGTTGCGCGGGTTGCAGGGGCCCGCTGAGGGGGCCCGGCACCGCGCTCGCGACGCCGAGCACCGGCCTGCCAGCTAGCCGGCGGGCGTCCGGTCCGCGCCTGGCCGCGTCGCGAGTGGTCACGACGCCTCGCTCACGTCTGCCGGGTCGTCGCGACCCGTCGGTCGGCACGGCCGCAGCCGACAGTTCGTGACCAGTCGGCGGCGCCCGCGTGACGAGTCGTGACCGGTCGACGGGCGGGAGGCGCGGGGCCGGACTGCTACCCGGCGCTGACGCGGTAGACGTCGTAGACGGCGTCGATACGGCGCACGGCGTTCAGCACACGGTCGAGGTGGATCGTGTCACCCATCTCGAACACGAACCGGCTGAGCGCCAGCCGGTCGGACGAGGTCGACACCGTCGCGGACAGGATGTTCACGTGGTGGTCGGTCAGGACGCGGGTGACGTCGCTGAGCAGGCCCGACCGATCGAGCGCCTCGATCTGGATCTGCACGAGGAACACCGACTTCGACGACGGGGCCCACTCGACCTCGATCATCCGGTCCGGTTCGTTCATGAGCGACTTCACGTTGGTGCACGACGACTGGTGCACCGAGACACCCTGACCCCGGGTGATGAAGCCCACGATCTGGTCGCCCGGCACGGGCGTGCAGCACTTGGCGAGCTTCACGAGGATGTCGGGCGCGCCACGCACGAGCACCCCGCTGTCGCTGGTGCGCAGCTGCCGACTCGTCACCTGGCGGGGGAAGGCGAGGTCGGGCTCGTCGGTCTCCGTCTCGGTCTGGACGTTGCCCAGGACCTTCTCGATCACCGACTGGGTCGAGACGTGGCCCTCGCCGATGGCGGCGTACAGGGCGGAGACGTCCTCGTACCGCATCGACGAGGCCACCTCGGCGATGCTGTCCTGGCTCATGATCCGCTGGAGTGGCAGGTTCTGCTTGCGCATCGCACGGGCGATGGCGTCACGGCCCTGTTCGATCGCCTCTTCGCGGCGTTCCTTGGTGAACCACTGCTTGATCTTGTTGCGCGCACGGGGGCTGCGGACGAACTGCAGCCAGTCCTGCGAGGGGCCGGAGTCGGGGTTCTTCGACGTGAAGATCTCGACGACGTCACCGCTCGACAACTGGCTCTCGAGCGGCACGAGCCTGCCGTTGACCTTGGCACCCATCGTGCGGTGGCCGATCTCGGTGTGCACGGCGTACGCGAAGTCGACCGGGGTGGCTCCGGCGGGGAGGCCGATGACCTTGCCCTGCGGCGTGAAGACGTAGGTCTCCTTCGCACCGATCTCGTAGCGCAGCGAGTCGAGGAATTCGCCCGGATCGCTGGTCTCGGCCTGCCAGTCCGTGATGTGGGCGAGCCACGCCATGTCCTGGTCGTCCGCGGTCGACGAGGTCCCGGCGTCGCGACCAGCTGCGCGCTGCTTGTACTTCCAGTGGGCGGCGACACCGAACTCGGCGCGCTGGTGCATCTCGTGCGTGCGGATCTGGATCTCGACCGCACGCCCCTGCGGACCCAGCACGGTGGTGTGCAGCGACTGGTACAGGTTGAACTTCGGGGTCGCGATGTAGTCCTTGAAGCGACCGGGCAGGGGGGTCCAGCGCGCGTGGACGGAGCCGAGCATCGCGTAGCAGTCGCGGACCGTCGGCACGAGCACCCGGATGCCGACGAGGTCGTAGATCTCGTCGAACTCACGCCCCCGAACGATCATCTTCTGGTAGATCGAGTAGTACTGCTTCGGCCGGCCCATGACGTCACCGCGCACCTTGGCGGCCTTCAGGTCCTTCTTCAGGGTGCCGATGACGTTCTGGACGAACTGCTCGCGCTTGGGCTGCCGTTCCTTGACCAGGCTGTCGATCTCGACGTAGAGCTTCGGGTGCAGGACCGCGAACGACAGGTCCTCGAGCTCCAGCTTGATCATCTGGATGCCGAGTCGGTGCGCCAGGGGCGCGTAGATCTCGAGCGTCTCCTTCGCCTTGCGCGTGGCGGAGGTGGACTCGACGAAACCCCACGTTCGAGCGTTGTGCAACCGATCGGCGAGCTTGATGACGAGGACCCGGATGTCCTTCGACATCGCGATGACCATCTTGCGGACGGTCTCGGCCTGCGCGCTGTCGCCGTACTTGACCTTGTCGAGCTTCGTGACGCCGTCGACGAGCATGGCGATCTCGTCGCCGAAGTCCGCCCGCAGCTGGTCGAGCTGGTAGTCGGTGTCCTCCACCGTGTCGTGCAGGAGCGCGGCGGCGATGGTGATCGTGCCGATGCCGAGGTCAGCGAGGATCTGCGCGACCGCCACCGGGTGCGTGATGTACGGCTCGCCGGACTTGCGCTTCTGGCCGTCGTGGGCGCGCTCGGCGACCGAGTAGGCACGCTCGATGAGCGTGACGTCGGCCTTGGGGTGGTGCGAGCGGACCGTGCGGATCAGGGTGTCCACTGCTCCGGCCGGCTGCGCGCGGGAGAAGAGCCGCGGCAGCAGGGACCGGAGCGAACCGAGGTTGCCGGTGGTGTTCGGGCCGATGGGGCTCGACGGCTGCTGGGCGGAGCCGGGGCGGCTCGGCGCGGACGGCTCTTCTCGGGTGTCCGTCATGATGCGCCTCCCAGGACTCGGTCCGAGAGCTCGATCCGAGCTCGATCCGACAAGACTACGCGTCCCCGGTCAGTGCCCGTGCCGCGGTTCGCCGTGGGCGTCGCGCTCCACCGGGCCCCCCGCCTGCTCCCAGGCGACCATGCCGCCGGTCAGGTTCACGGCGGGGACACCGGACTGCTCGAGCGCCGCCACGATGCGGGCGGACCGGGCACCGGAGTGGCAGACGATGATGGCCGGCTCGTCGCCGCCGTCGATCTCCTGCCAGCGGTTCACGAACTCGGACATCGGCACGAGCGTGGCGTGGGGAGCGTGGACCTCGTCCCACTCCCCCTGCTCGCGGACGTCGAACAGTCGGGCCCCGGCGTCGATCCGCCGACGGGCCTCGGCGACGTGGATCTCCTGGATCTCGATCGGCATCAGGCGTTCGCCGCCGCTGCGTCGACTTCGCGCCGGCGCTTCTCTGCCGCCTGGGTCTTCTTGGCGTCCGACGCCTTGATCTTCGGCTCGCTCTCACGCAGGTGCGCGTACATCGGCGAGGCGATGAAGATCGTCGAGTACGTGCCGACGATGATGCCGATGAACAGCGCGAGCGAGATGTCGCGGAGGGTGCCGGCACCCAGCACGTACGACCCGATGAACAGGATCGCCGCCACCGGCAGCAGCGCCACGACCGAGGTGTTGATCGAGCGGACGAGGGTCTGGTTGACCGCGAGGTTGACCGACTGCTTGAAGGTGCGGATCGATTCCTGCGCGGTGTTCTCGCGGACCTTGTCGAACACCACCACGGTGTCGTAGAGCGAGTAGCCGAGGATCGTCAGGAAGCCGATCACCGCCGCGGGCGTGACCTCGAGCCCGACGATGCCGTAGACACCGGCCGTGATGAGCAGGTCGTGCAACAGCGCGGCCATGGCGGACAGCGACATCTTCCAGGTGCGGAAGTACAGCGTCATGAACACCGCGGCGAGGGCGAGGAAGATGACCAGACCGCGGATGGCCTGCGCGAGCACGTCGGCACCCCAGGTGGCGCCGATGAAGGTCGCGGCGACCTGGCTCTCCGGCACGTCGTACGCCTCGGCCAGGGCGTCCTGCACCTCGGTCGTCTGGCGGTCGGTGAGCTGTCCGGTCTGGACACGGATGCCGTGCGTACCGAGCTGCGAGACGCGCGGGAGCTCGTCGGAGACCACGCTCTCGACGGTCTCGGTCGCGATGCTCTGGTCGAGCGACTCGACGTCCGAGATCGTGAACTCGGAACCACCGGTGAACTCGATCCCGAGCTGGTACCCGCCGCGCAGCCACGGGGTGGCGAGCGAGATCACGATCATGATGAGCGCGATGAGGTACCAGGTCTTGCGTCGTCCGATGATGTCGTACGACCGCTTGCCCGTGTAGAGGTCGCTGCCGAACTGGCTGAAGCTGGCCATCAGTCGTCCTTCCCGTCCGGCGTCGAGCCGTTGTCGCCGGAGGCCTGCTGGGCCTTCCGCTCCGCGATCGTCTGTCGGCGCTGGGCCTCACCGGCACTGCGCTGGCGCTTGCCGTCCACCACGGGCGCGCGGAACTGTGCACGCCCCCGGTAGACCGCGCCGAGTGCCGCCGGGTCGAGGCCGCTGATCCGGTGCCCGTCACCGAAGAACCGGGTGCGGGCGATGAGTTGCATCATCGGGTGGGTGAAGAGCGTGACCACCACGATGTCGATCAGGGTCGTGAGGAGCAGCGTGAACGCGAAACCCTTCACGTCGGCGACCGCCAGCACGTAGAGCGTCACGGCGGCGAGGAAGTTCACCGCGTCGGACGCCAGGATCGTGCGGAGCGCGCGCTTCCAGCCGGACTCGACCGCGCTCTCGAGGGCGCGTCCGTCACGGAGTTCGTCACGGATGCGCTCGAAGTACACGATGAACGAGTCCGCCGTGATGCCGATCGCGACGATCAGACCCGCGACACCCGCCAGCGAGAGGCGGTAGTCGACGCGCCAGGACATGATCGCGATCACCAGGTAGGTGAGCACCGCGGCGATCCCGAGGGACAGCACCGTGACGAACGCCAGCGCCCGGTACTGGATGACCGAGTAGATGATCACCAGGATGAGGCCGATCAGGCCGGCAACGAGACCGCCGATGAGCTGCGCGGTACCGAGGGTCGCCGAGATGTTCTCGTTCGACTGCACCTGGAAGTTGATCGGCAGCGCGCCGTACTTGAGCTGGTCGGCGAGGGTCTTCGAGGAGTCGGCGGTGAACGAGCCGGTGATCTGCGCCTTGCCGTTCGTGATCGCGGAGTTCGTGGTCGGCGCGGTGATGACGGAGCCGTCCAGGACGATCGCGAACTGGTTCTGCGGCTCGGTCAGCGAGACGAGCCGGTTCGTGACGGTGCGGAAGTCCTTGGTGCCGTCACCGTCGAAGGTCAGGTTGACGGCCCACTGACCGGTCGACGTTCCCTGCGAGTCCGTTGCGAGCCCGGAGGTCGCGTTGCTGATGTCCGCGCCGGAGACCTCGACGGGGCCGAGGATGTACTTCGCCGCGCCGTCCTGGTCGCACGTGACGAGGGGTTCGTCGTCCGGTGCCGCGGTGACGTCGTCGGGGGCCGCGCAGTTGTAGTTGGTGTACAGGTCCTGCAGCTTCGGCGTGATCCAGTTGAGGTCGCTCGCGTTCGACGGTTTGGCACTCGGTGTCGCCGCGAGCGACGCCGGCGGGGAGTACGGCGTGGCTGACGCCGTTGCCTTGCCGTCGTCGCCGACCGCGGTGTTGGTCGCGGCCTCGGTGTAGAGGACCGGGCGGAAGGTCAGCTTTGCCGCGGCTTCGATGCGGTCGATGGTCGCCTTGTCGGGGCGGCCGGGGATCGAGACGACGATGTTGTTCGCGCCCTGCGTGTTGATCTCCGACTCGGAGACTCCGGTGGCGTCGATGCGCTGGCGGATGATGTTCACCGCCTGCTGCAGCTGCTCGGAGGTGACGGAGTCGCCCTCGGTGTCTTGCGCGGCGAGGGTCAGCTGCGTGCCGCCCTGGAGGTCAAGGGCGAGCTCGGGGACCCAGCTCGCGCCCTGGTACCACTTGTCGGTGTCGTCCTTCGAAGAGCCGGCGAGGATCGACGCGGCGGTGTTCAGGCCGGCGAGGATCGCCATCAGGATCACCAACCAGGTGAGCGAGCGCAGCGCCTTCTTGACGGGTGTCGATCGTGCCACCGGTCGTCTCGTCTTTCTGTTCAGGACCGTCGGCACACCGTGCGACGGCAGAGGGGAGCCGCCGGGTCAGACGACCCGGCAGCCGAGTGCGTCAGTCGTCGGACTTGCTGCGCTTCGTGGCGTCGGTCTCGTCGACCCGCTCGCCGTAGACGGGTTCTCCGTTGAGCTCGGCCAGCGGCGTCGGCTCGGCCTCGGTGGTCGTGGTGGTCTCGATGTCCGACGCGCTGTCGTCGACGACACGCGACAGGGTCTGGCGGTGCACGGTGACGATGGTCCCCGGTGCGATCTCGACGTCCGCGGTGACCTTCTCGTCGTTCACGGAGAGGAGCGTGCCGTAGAGGCCGAAGGACAGCATGACCTTGGCGCCCGGGACCATCTTGTCCACGAGTTCGGCCTGCTGCTTCTTGCGCTTGCGGCTGTTGTAGAACATGAAGGCCGCGAACGCCACGACGATGACGATGAGGATGACTTCTTGACCCATGATGCGATGCCTTCTCTGGTTGCTCGGTTTCGGGCCGTAGCAGTCTAGGGCACGCCACTGTACGTGGCATGTCGCTCGACCGCTGGGCTGTCAGTCTGTGGTGTCGGCGTCGTCGAAGAGCCCGGGCTGCCCGCCAGCGGCCTGCCCCGGCACCAGGCCGAGGTGCCGCCAGGCCCGCGGGGTCGCGATGCGGCCGCGCGGGGTGCGGGTGACGAGCCCGACGCGGACGAGGAACGGTTCGACGACGGACTCGATGGTCTCGGACTCCTCGCCGACCGACACCGCGAGGGTGTTCAGCCCGACGGGCCCACCGTCGAAACGGGTCAGCATGATCTCGACCACGGCCCGGTCGAGCCGGTCGAGTCCGAGTTCGTCGACGTCGTACAGGTCGAGCGCACCCTGCACGGCGGTCATGCCGTCGGTCGTGCGGTGGACGAGGGCGTAGTCGCGCACCCGTCGGAGCAGCCGGTTCGCGATGCGGGGGGTCCCCCGGGAGCGCCCCGCGATCTCGCGGAGTGCGGTGCGGTCGATGTCGAGCTCGAGCAGGTGCGCCGCACGGATCAGGACCTGTTCGAGCTCGTCCTTCTCGTAGAACTCGAGGTGGGCGGTGAACCCGAAGCGGTCGCGCAGCGGGTTCGGCAGCAGGCCGGCGCGGGTGGTCGCCCCGACGAGCGTGAACGGGGCGAGGTCGAGCGGGATGCTCGTCGCACCGGCGCCCTTGCCCACCATCACGTCGATGCGGAAGTCCTCCATCGCCAGGTAGAGCATCTCCTCCGCAGAGCGGGCCATGCGGTGGATCTCGTCGATGAACAGGACCTCGCCCGGCACGAGCGACGACAGCACCGCCGCCAGGTCTCCGGCGTGCTGGATGGCCGGACCGCTCGACATGCGCAGCGGCCGGCCTGTCTCGTGGGCGACGATCATCGCGAGCGTGGTCTTGCCGAGGCCGGGAGGGCCGGCCATCAGGATGTGGTCCGGCGTGCGGTCCTGCATCCCCGCGGCCTTGAGGAGCAGGTCGAGCTGCCCGCGGACCTTGCGCTGCCCGACGAACTCGTCGAGCGACCGGGGACGGAGCGCCCCCTCGAACGCGAGTTCCTCCGGCGACTCGGCGCCGGCGGAGGTGATGCCGCTCACCGGCCGGCAGCCGCGGGTCGGAGCGCACCGAGGGCGGCGCGGAGCAGCGCCTGGGTACCCATGGCGGCGGCACCGGGCTCGTTCGCGATGGTCTCGTCGACGGCCGTCTGTGCGGCGTCCTCCCGCCAACCGAGGCCGATGAGCGCCGAGACGACGTCGGTCGCGGCCGGATGCGCCGCGGTGTCCCTGGCAGCGGCGACCAAGGCGACCTGCTCGAACGCGCCCAGCTTGCCGGACAGCGCGACGATGATGAGCTTGGCGGTCTTCGGGCCGATGCCGGAGACCTTGCGGAAGGCGCCGTCGTCCTCGTGCGCCACGGCGTTCGCGATCTGTGCGGGCTCCATGTGGGCCAGGACGCCCATAGCCGACTTCGGACCGACGCCGGAGACGCCGCGGAGCAGGTCGAACACCTGCAGCGCGTCGGTGGACTCGAAGCCGAACAGCAGGTGCTCGTCCTCGCGCACGATCATGGCGGTCCGCACGAACACCTCGGACCCGTGGCGCATGGTCAGCGCGTGCGCGGGCGTGACCGTCACGGCGTACCCGACTCCCCCGACCTCGATCACCACGCCCGACCCGGCGATGTCGATGCAGGTGCCCCGGAGACTCGCGATCATGCTCCGAGCCTAGGGCCGGCCACCGACGATGCCGACCTGCCACGCTGCGCCCGGGTCGCCGCCGCGGCGGCCCGCGCGAGCGGGGAGTCGACGGTCCCGCCCTGGGCGTCCCGCCAGGCACGCTGTGCGGGGGTGAGGTTCGTGGCACGCGAGCCGGCGGCGTCGGGTGATCCGAGCCTCCAGGCATGGCACACGGCCAGCGCGAGCGCGTCCGCGGCGTCGGCTGGTTTCGGGGCCTCGTCGAGACCGAGCACGCGCGCGATCATCGTCTGCACCTGGCGCTTGTCGGCGTTGCCGTAACCGGTGACGGCCGCCTTCACCTCGGACGGGGTGTGCAGCCCGACGGGCAGGCCACGGGCAGCCGCGGCGTGCAGCGCCAGGCCGGCCGCCTGCGCGGTGCCCATCACGGTGCGGACGTTCGCCTGCGCGAAGACCCGCTCGACGGCGACCGCGTCGGGCTGGTGCTCATCGATCTCGGCGGCGATGCCGTCCGCGATCCGGAGGAGCCGCAGTTCGAGCGGCATGTCCGGCGGTGTGCGCACGACCGTCACGTGGACGAGTCGTGCGCGCCGGTTCGGTGCGACCTCGACGACGCCGACGCCGCACCGGGTGAGCCCGGGGTCCACCCCGAGCACACGGAGCACGGTTACTCGCCCTCGTCCTCGTCGAGCTCGGCCTGGACGTCCGCGGGGATGTCGAAGTTCGAGTAGACGTTCTGCACGTCGTCCGAGTCCTCGAGCGCGTCGATCAGGCGGAACACCTTGCGGGCGGTCTCGGCGTCGACCGGGACCTTGAGGCCGGGGACGAACTCGGCGTCGGCCGAGTCGTAGTCGATGCCGGCGTCCTGCAGCGCGGTGCGGGCAGCCACCAGGTCGCTCGCTTCGGTGATGATCTCGAAGCCGCCGCCCTGGTCGATGACGTCCTCGGCGCCGGCGTCCAGCACCGCGGCCATCACCGTGTCCTCGTCGAGGCCGTCGGTCTTCGTGACCGAGATGACGCCCTTGCGCGAGAAGTTGTAGGCGACGCTGCCCGGGTCGGCCATGGTGCCGCCGTTGCGGGACATCGCGGTCCGGACCTCGGCCGCCGCGCGGTTCTTGTTGTCCGTGAGGCACTCGATGAGCATCGCGACGCCGTTCGGACCGTAGCCCTCGTACATGATCGTCGTGTACTCGATGGTCTCGCCTGTGAGGCCGGCACCGCGCTTGACGGCGCGGTCGATGTTGTCGTTGGGGACCGAGGTCTTCTTGGCCTTCTGGACGGCGTCGACCAGCGTCGGGTTGCCGGACATGTCAGCGCCGCCCATCTTCGCGGCGACCTCGATGTTCTTGATCAGCTTGGCGAACGACTTGGCACGTCGCTGGTCGATGACGGCCTTCTTGTGCTTGGTCGTTGCCCACTTGGAATGCCCGGACACGGTTCTCCTTGCGTATTGCGGAAAGTCGGGCTCAGTTTACCGGCCTGGGAGGCGCGGTGCGGCTCCGCCCCGCCGGTTCGACCCGCGCGGCGGTCGCGCCTCAGGCGGTGCGCACCAGGTCGAGGAAGCGACGGTGGAAGCGGTCCTCCCCCGCGACCTCGGGGTGGAAGGCACTCGCGATGACGTTGCCCTGCTGCACCGCGACGACCTGACCGTCGGGCAGCGCTCCGAGGACGTGGACGTCGTCGCCGCGCTGCTCCACGACGGGCGCCCGGATGAACACCGCGTGCACCGGGGCCTCGCCGAGGTCGGGCATCGGGATGTCGATCTCGAACGAGTCGTTCTGCGCACCGAACGCGTTGCGCCGCACGGTGGTGTCGAGGACGTCGAGGGTCCGCTGCCCGCTGATGCCGTCGGTGATCCGCGACGACAGCATGATCATGCCGGCGCAGGTGCCGTAGGTGGGCAGGCCGGCGCGGATGGCGTCGGCGAGGGGCTCGGCGACCCCGAACGCCCGGGACAGCTTGTCCATGACGCTCGACTCGCCACCGGGGATCACGACGCCGTCGAGGGTCTCGATCTCCTCGGGGCGACGGAGCGGCACCACGTCGGCGCCGAGCTCCGTCAGCGAGGCGATGTGCTCGCGGAAGTCACCCTGCAGCGCCAGTACCCCGATGCGGGGACGAGCGCCGCTCGTCGGACTACCAGCCACGCTCGGCGAGGCGGTGCGGTGCGGGGACGTCGGCGACGTTGATGCCGACCATCGCCTCGCCCAGACCGCGGGAGACCTCGGCGATGACCTTGGGGTCGTCGTGGAAGGTGACCGCCTTGACGATCGCGGCGGCACGCGCGGCCGGGTCGCCGGACTTGAAGATGCCCGAGCCGACGAAGACACCGTCGGCGCCCAGCTGCATCATCATCGCGGCGTCGGCCGGGGTGGCGACACCACCGGCGGTGAAGAGGACCACGGGCAGCTTGCCGGTGCGGGCGACCTCCTGCACGACGTCGATCGGGGCCTGGAGCTCCTTGGCGGCGACGTAGAGCTCGTCGTCGCGCAGGTGGCGGAGCGCCGCGATCTCCTTGGTGATCGTCCGGATGTGCTTGGTGGCCTCGGACACGTCACCCGTGCCGGCCTCGCCCTTGGAACGGATCATGGCCGCGCCCTCGGTGATGCGACGGAGCGCCTCGCCCAGGTTGGTGGCACCGCAGACGAAGGGGGTGGTGAACTTCCACTTGTCGATGTGGTTGACGTAGTCGGCCGGCGACAGCACCTCGGACTCGTCGATGTAGTCGACGCCGAGCTCCTGCAGGACCTGGGCCTCGACGAAGTGGCCGATGCGGGCCTTCGCCATGACCGGGATCGACACGGCGGCGATGATCTCCTCGATCATCGACGGGTCGGACATGCGGGCGACGCCGCCCTGCGCACGGATGTCGGCGGGGACGCGCTCGAGTGCCATGACGGCGGTCGCGCCGGCCTCTTCCGCGATGCGGGCCTGCTCGGCGTCGACGACGTCCATGATCACGCCGCCCTTGAGCATCTCGGCGAGGCCGCGCTTGACGCGGTCGGAGCCGGTGATCGAGGTGCCAGGGGTGCCGGAGGTGCTGGTGCTGTCGCTCATGATGCCGGCCAGTCTAGTGCGCCTGCGGCCACCCGTCGGCGACGAGTCGACGGGTCTCGCCGAGCAGCTGCGACATGGACTTCGTCCGGGCGATGATCGGGAAGAAGTTCGCGTCGGACTGCCACCGCGGCACGATGTGCTGGTGCAGGTGCGCGGCGACCCCGGCGCCGGCGACCTCGCCCTGGTTCATGCCGATGTTGAAGCCGTCGCAGTGCGAGACCTCGCGCAGCACCCGCATCGCCGTCTGGGTCAGCTCGCCGATCTCACGCAGCTCGTCCGGGGTCGCCTCGTCGTAGAGCGGGACGTGCCGGTAGGGGCAGACGAGCAGGTGCCCGTTGTTGTACGGGAACAGGTTGAGCAGCACGTAGGCGTGCTCGCCGCGGGCCACGATCAGGGCGTCCTCGTCGGACATCCGCGGCGCCGCGCAGAACGGGCAGTCGTCGTCGTGTCCGCGGCCGCGACCCTCGCGACCGGCGTCGATGTACGCCATCCGGTGGGGGTTCCAGAGTCGCTGGAACGCGTCAGGGACGGCTGCGCCGGTGGCCGCGTCGCGGATCACCAGCGGATCAGTGTCCGCGCCTTCGGAGCCCGCGGCGGCGGTGGGACCGGCCACGTCGTCGACGTGACCGGTCCCCGCGGCCTGCTCCGGGCCTCCCGACTGTGTCATCAGACCTGCGCGCGCTCGCGGATCGCGGTGAGGATGCGGTCCACGGCCTCGTCGACGGGCACCGCGTTGTCCTGGCGGCCGTCACGGAAGCGGAAGCTGACGGCGCCGGCGTCACGGTCGTCGCCACCGGCGATGAGCTGGAACGGCACCTTCGCCTTGGTGTGCGTGCGGATCTTCTTCTGCATGCGGTCGTCGGAGTGGTCGACCTCGGCGCGGACGCCATGGGCGCGGAGCTTCGCGATGACCTCGTCGAGGTAGTCGCCGTACTCGGCCGCGACCGGGATGCCGACGACCTGCACGGGCGACAGCCACGCCGGGAACGCGCCCGCGTAGTGCTCGGTGAGGACGCCGAAGAAGCGCTCGATCGAGCCGAAGAGCGCGCGGTGGATCATCACCGGACGCTGGCGGGAGCCGTCGGCCGCGGTGTAGTCGATGCCGAAGCGCTCGGGCAGGTTGAAGTCGAGCTGCACGGTCGACATCTGCCAGGTGCGGCCGATGGCGTCGCGCGCCTGCACCGAGATCTTCGGGCCGTAGAACGCGGCGCCGGCGGGGTCCGGCACCAGCTCGAGGCCGGACTCTTCGGCGACCTCGCGCAACGTGTTCGTCGCGACGTCCCAGATCTCGTCGTCGCCGACGTACTTCTCCGGGTCCTTCGTCGACAGCTCGAGGTAGAAGTCGTCGAGGCCGTAGTCGCGCAGGAGCGAGAGCACGAACTCGAGGGTCGTGGTCAGCTCCTCCTTCATCTTCTCCTGCGTGGTGAAGATGTGCGCGTCGTCCTGGGTCATGCCCCGGACACGGGTGAGCCCGTGGATGACGCCGGACTTCTCGTTGCGGTAGACCGTGCCGAACTCGAACATCCGCAGCGGCAGGTCGCGGTAGGAACGCGGCTGCGACCGGTACGCAAGGATGTGCATCGGGCAGTTCATCGGTTTGAGGTAGTAGTCGGCGCCCTGACGCGTGACGTTGCCGTCCTCGTCCTTGGCCTCGTCCATGTGCATGGCCGGGAACATGCCGTCCTTGTACCAGCCGAGGTGCCCGGAGGTCTCGAACAGGTCGCCCTTGGTGATGTGGGGCGTGTAGACGAACGAGTAGCCGTTCTCCTCGTGCCGACGGCGCGAGTAGTCCTCCATCTCGCGGCGGATGATGCCGCCCTTCGGGTGGAAGATCGCCAGGCCGGAACCGATCTCGTCAGGGAACGAGAACAGGTCGAGTTCGGCGCCGAGCTTGCGGTGGTCGCGCTTCGCCGCTTCTTCGAGCCGCACGAGGTACGCCTTGAGCTGGTCCTTGTCGGGCCACGCGGTGCCGTAGATGCGCTGCAGCTGCGGGTTCTTCTCGGAGCCGCGCCAGTAGGCAGCGGCGACGCGCATGAGCTTGGCGGCGTTGCCGATCCAGCGGGTGTGCGGGACGTGTGGGCCGCGGCAGAGGTCCTGCCAGAGCACCTCGCCCGACTTCGGGTCGACGTTCTCGTAGACGGTCAGTTCGCCGGCGCCGACCTCGACGCTCTCGCCGGAGTCGCCGTCGGTCGCGGCACCCTTCAGGCCGATGAGCTCCTGCTTGTAGGGCTCCCCTGCCATCAGCTCGCGTGCCTGCTCGTCGGTGACGACCACGCGACGGAAGCGCTGGGCCTGCTTGACGATGCGGTCCATGCCCTTCTCGATCGCCTTGAGGTCTTCCGGAGTGAAGGGCTCGGCGACGTCGAAGTCGTAGTAGAAGCCGTCGGTGACGGGCGGCCCGATGCCGAGCTTGGCGTCCGGGTTGATCTGCTGCACGGCCTGCGCCAGCACGTGGGCGGCCGAGTGGCGGAGGATGTCGAGGCCGTCCTGCTCCTGCAGGGTGACCGCCTCGGCGGTCTCGCCGGCCTGCACGTCCGCCGCGAGGTCCTTCAGGACGCCGTCGACGCGGATGGCGACGACGCCGCGCTCACCGTCGAAGAGCTCGGTGCCGGTCGTGGTCGTCGTCGCGGTCCGGGGCTCGGGTGCCTGGGGAAGCTCGGCGGGCGCGGGTGCGACTGACTCGGTCACGATGATGGGACTCCTCGATCGAAATGGTGCGTCAAGACTAGTGCGCGCGCGGGCTCAGGCGGGCACGGCACCGAGGGTGGCGACGGGCAGCCGCGGCTCGAGTCGCTCGCGTCCGTGCAGGCCGTCGAGCTCGAGGAGCGCGGCGAAGCCGATTGCCTGGTAGCCGGCTCGCTCGAGCAGCGTGATCGTGGCGGCGCCGGTGCCCCCGGTGGCGAGGACGTCGTCGACGACGAGGACACGGGTCCCGGCGGGCAGTTGGCCCGGGCGGAGCTCGAGCTCGGCCTCGCCGTACTCCAGCGCGTACTGCTCGCTGAGGACCTCGCCGGGGAGCTTGCCGGCCTTGCGCACGGTGAGCACGCCGACCTGGTGCTGAGCGGCGATGCCGCCGGCCAGAGCGAAGCCGCGGGCCTCGATGCCGGCGACGGCGTCGAACCCGGCCCCGATCGCGAACGGCGCGACGAGTGCTTCGCACACGCGGCCGAACGCGACGGCGTCGGAGAACACCGGCGTCACGTCGCGGAACAGCACCCCCGGCTTCGGGAAGTCCGGGACGAGGGCGGTGAGGCGTTCGACGAGTGCAGCTGCGGTTTCGGTCACCCGCCAACGGTACGGGAGGCCCGGGACGCATCCGGACGCCCCGCACCGTGCGAGGGGCTTCCGGAACGGTGCGAGGTTCCGTACGTGGTGCCACCCGGAGGGGCGGTCACCGAGTACGGAACCTCGCACGGCCGCTGCACGAGGTCGCTCCCCTTGCACGGTGCGAGGACCGGTCAGCGCCACATCCGCATCGCGGCGCCCTGGGTGAGCCAGTCGATCTCGCGCTGCCGGCGCTCCCGATCGAGGCGGGCCAGCGTTGCGACGTCGATCTCGGGGCGCTCGCTGCGGGTGCGTCGGCTCCAGATGATGAGCGACATCCCGATGCGGAGTGCGATGCGGTCGGCGAGTGAGACCCGGCAGCGCAGCGCGCGGGTATCGGGTGGGCGGGTGGTGGTCTTCGTGGACACGGTGTTCCCCTTCAGGGCATGGCAGAGCTGCCCGGGTGTCGGGCGTGACGAATCCGCCCGGGTTGCGGGCAGCAGGAATTGAAGGCGTCGGAATGCATTCCGGGATGGTCCGGAAAATGTGCGGACAACGATCGCGGAATGCTCGTCGAAACCGGGAGCGTCGCAGTGTCCACCGACATTATCCGGACGCGCGCGCACGGACTGCACCGCACGTCGGAACGAGCCATCGAGTCGTTCGAATCGAACGAACCGGTGATGCACGCGCGGTGCCCGTGGGCACCGGTGTCAGGAGAGTGGGACGCCCCGGATCAGCGGACGCGGAACGGGGTACCGACGCGGCCACGGATTCCACGGAACGGAGTGGTTGCGGAGATGATCATGGTCGGCCCCCTTTCGGTCTCGAGCTGGCGGAGTCGTCTCGGTCGATTGTTCGACCGTTCGCGACGAGTGAACACTATCGGCCCCACAATTGCGAGCGCAACCCTTTTCCGCGATTTCTTCGGAATTGCATTCCCGAACACCTCGATGGCGCGCACGACGAAGGCCCGGTACCGAATCGGTGCCGGGCCTTCCGGTGGGCGACGGGCTACAGCGCGGCGTGCTCCGCGACGGTCGCCGTCAGGGTGTCGTCCTCGTCCTCGACGTCGATCCGCACGGTGTCGCCGGCGGTGATCCCGCCCTCGACCACCAGGGTCGCGATCCGGTCGTCGACCTCGCGCCGGATGAGTCGACGGAGCGGGCGTGCGCCGTACTCCGGCTCGTACCCGTGCTCGGCGAGCCAGTCGACCGCGGCGTCGGACACCGACAGGAGCATGTCCTGTGCGACGAGCCGGAGCGCGGTGTCCTGCAGGAGCAGGGACACGATCGACGCGATCTGGGACCGGTCGAGCTTGCGGAACAGCACGATCTCGTCGATGCGGTTGATGAACTCAGGCCGCATCGCCTCGCGCAGCTTGCCCATCACGCGGGCCCGCAGGTCGTCCTCGGCGTACCCACCGGCGGCACCGACGGGCGCGAACCCGAGCGCTCCCGAGCGGGAGGCCAGGAACTCCGAGCCGATGTTGGACGTCATGATGACGACCGTGTTGCGGAAGTCGACCGTCCGCCCCTGCCCATCGGTGAGCCGGCCGTCGTCGAGCACCTGCAGCAGCAGGTTGAAGACGTCCGGGTGGGCCTTCTCGACCTCGTCGAGCAGGATCACCGAGTACGGGTTGCGGCGGACACGCTCGGTGAGCTGGCCTGCCTCGTCGTAGCCGACGTACCCGGGAGGGGCACCGACCAGGCGGGACACGGTGTGGCGTTCGCCGAACTCGCTCATGTCGAAGCGGAGCATGGCCGACTCGTCACCGAACAGCGACGACGCCAGGGCCTTCGCGAGCTCGGTCTTGCCGACACCGGTCGGGCCGAGGAACAGGAAGCTGCCCACCGGACGACGCGGGTCGCCCATGCCGGTCCGGCTGCGCCGCACCGCCTTCGCGATCGCTCGCACGGCGTCGTCCTGGCCGACGACACGGTCGTGCAGCTCGGACTCGAGCGCGGCGAGCCGTGTCTTGTCAGCCGAGCCGATTCGGGTCACCGGGATCCCGGTGGCACGTGACACCACCGCGGCGATGTCGGCTTCCGTGATCGACGCGTCAGCGGCGTCGCGGCCGTGCCGGTGGGGAGCGCGGCTGGCGTCCGCCGACGAGGCGGCGGTGATCCGGGCCTCCAATCCGACGATCTCGTCACGCAGGTCGGAGGCCTCCTCGTAGTGCTCTTCTGCGACCGCGCGGTCCTTGCGGGCCGTCAGGTCGGCGACCTGGGCGCGCAGTGCGTCGACGTCGACGTCGCCCGAGAGGGCAAGGCGACGGCGCGCACCGGCCTGGTCGATGAGGTCGATGGCCTTGTCCGGCAGGTGCCGGTCGGTCACGTAGCGGTGCGAGAGCTCGACCGCCGCGCGGAGTGCCTCGGGCGTGTACACGACACCGTGGTGCGACTCGTAGCGGGAGCTGAGCCCGGTCAGGATGGCCACGGCGTCCTCGACGCCGGGCTCTCCCACCGTGACCGGCTGGAACCGGCGCTCGAGCGCGGCGTCCTTCTCGATCCGGCGGTACTCGTTGAGCGTCGTCGCGCCGACCAGGTGCAGGTCGCCGCGGGCGAGCCGGGGCTTGAGGATGTTGCCGGCGTCCATCGAGCCGCCCTCCCCGCCGCCACCGGCGCCGACGACGGTGTGGAGCTCGTCGACGAAGACGATGAGCTCGTCGGAGTGGGCGGCGATCTCGTCCATCGCCTTGGTCAGACGCTCCTCGAAGTCACCGCGGTAGCGGGTGCCGGAGAGCATGCCGGGCAGGTCGAGCGCGACGACCCGCTTGCCCTGCAGCAGGGCGGGGACGTCGCCGTCGACGATGCGCTGGGCGAGGCCCTCGACGATCGCGGTCTTGCCGACGCCGGGCTCGCCGATCAGCACCGGGTTGTTCTTGGTGCGACGGAGCAGGATCTCGACGGTCTGCTCGATCTCGTCGGCGCGGCCGATCACCGGGTCGATGTGTCCGTCACGGGCGCGGGCCGTGAGGTCGGTGCCGAACTGGTCGAGCGTCGGGGTGTCGCTGTCGGTGGCCTGCTCGGCGCCGACGGCGTCGGGTGTTCCGGGCATCGGGCGCCCCTCTCGTGCTGCTGCCGCGGCCTGCTGGGCGTAGTCCTGCATGACCTGCGGGGTGATGCCGGCGCTGGCGAGCAGCTGGCCGGTCACGGTCTCCTGGTCCATCACGAGCGCGAAGAAGACGTGCTCGGGGTCGGTGTAGGTGCTGCCGAAGCCCCGGGCGGCCTGCGTCGCCTCGACGAGGATGCGCTGCGCCGTGGGGGTGAGCGCGGGACGGCCGGTCTGCTCGGCCTGGGGCTCGCGCGCCATCGGCAGGCGCTGCTCGATCTCGTCGGCGAGGCGCTCGGGGTCGACCCCGGCTGAACGCACGACGGCGTCGAACGGTTCGGTGCGGACGAGCACGTGCAGGATGTGCAGTGCGTCGATCTCGCGCTGCCCCTGCGCGACCGCGTACTCGGCGGTGTGCTGGAGCAGCTCGTGGGTCCGGCGGCTGAGCAGCCGGGTGATGTCGACCGGTCGACCGAACGCGCGGATGCGCTGCTGGTCACCGGTGCGCTGTGCCGCGAGCAGGCGGGCGAGGAACTCGTCGAACGAGTCGTTGCTACCGGTCGGGCCGAACGTCTCTGGCAAAGGGACCTCCTGGGGACTTGAGTGCCTTCGACTCAATGCAACGCAGGAGGGGCCGGGCCATTCCCGAGGCCGGAAAAAAGTTGCGCGGAATCGACTCAGGTCTGCGGGGGCCGCGTCAGGTCCGCGCGATCGGCGCCGCGACGGCCTCGGTGATGCGCGCCAGGTCCGTCGGCGCCACCTCGATGTCGAAGCCGCGACGGCCACCGGACACGAAGATGCTCGCGTACGACAGCGCGGTCTCGTCGAGGACCGTCCGGAGCCGGGTCTTCTGGCCGACCGGGCTGATGCCGCCGACGACGTACCCGGTGCGCTTCTCGGCGAGTGCGGGGTCTGCCAGTGTCGCCTTCTTGCCGCCGACCGCCGCGGCGATGGCCTTGAGGTCGAGCCGGTTCGCCACGGGCACGATCGCGACGGCGAGGGTGCCGTCGACCGACACGACGAGGGTCTTGAAGACCTGCTCCTCGCGCAGCCCGAGGGCCGCTGCGGCTTCTTCGCCGAAGTTGGTGGCGCTCTCGTGGTGCTCGTACAGGTGGGGCGTGTACGGAACCCCTGCCGCCTCGAGCGCGACGGTCGCTGGGGTGCTCGGCGAACCTGCGGTCATGTGGCGATCCTCCCCCGCGGCACCTTCCGGGCCTCGACGGCACGCGGGCGTTACGCTGAACGGACCATGACCGCCGCACTGCTGATCCTCCGCGCCATCGCCGCGCTGGTGCTCGGCGACCCCGCCGCGGGGGTCCTGCCCCTGCTCGCCGTGGCGGCCCTCGGACTGACGGCGGTCGCGGTGGCGGTCGTCGTCGCACGACTGCTCGCAGCGGTGCTGGCGGCCGTGCTCGGCCTGGGGTCGACAGGTGTGTCGGACCGGACCACGGTCCCCGACCTCGTCGCGCGGATCGGCTGGAGCCATCCGGACGCCGACGGGCACGTGCGGTCGCGGGCACCGGGAGCCATGACCCCGGCCTGACCACCGATCGGTGGCCGGGCCCCTCGTGCACCCCGGCAACCCTCCACCGATCGGAACACCTTGGACCTCTCCACCCTGCCCCTCGTCGGCCCGCTGCTGCACGGCGGCGCTGACCTCGTCGCCGCCCTCACCGCGGCGCTCTCCCCCGTCGTCGGCTCGTTCGCCGCCGCGACCGCGGTCGTGCTCCTCACCCTGGCCGTCCGCGTCGTGCTGGTCCCGCTGTCCGTCCTGCAGGTGCGGGCCGAACGGGACCGACGGCGCCTCGCACCACAGCTCGCGGCGCTGCGGAAGCGGTACGAGCGCGACACCCAGCGCCTGCAGCGGGCGGTCCAGCAGCTGTACACCGACGAGAAGGTCTCGCCGCTGGCCGGTTGCCTGCCCGTCCTGGCGCAGGCGCCGGTGGTGTCGCTCGTGTACGCGCTGTTCACGCACGCGTCGATCGGCGGCACCGCGAACACCCTGCTGGAGGCCACGCTCGTCGGGGTCCCGCTCGGGCACTCCCTGATCGTCACCCTGACGTCGCCGCTCTGGGCGCACGCGTGGGTCGTGCTGGTCCTGCTGGCCGTGCTCGCGCTCGTCGTGGAGCTCAGCCGTCGGTCGAACGCCCACTGGAACCCGACCCCGGCTCCGGAACCGGGCGTGCCCGGAGCCGCCGCGACGACCGCCGTGGGTCGGTACGTGCCGTTCGTCACGGTCGTGTTCGCCGCGACCGCACCGCTCGCCGCCGCACTGTACGTCGTCACGAGTGCGGTCTGGACGGCCGGCGAACGCGCCGTGCTGCGACGGGTGGTCCGCTAGCCGCCCTGGCCCTCCTGCTGCGGCCCCTGGTCGACCGGGTCGTACTCGGAGTCGCGCCCCTGCTCCTCGTCGGCGGTGGGCACGTGACGCTCGGTGCCGGCCCCGCCGGGGCTCGTCGCGACGTAGTCGGCCGCGCCGGACTGCGTGTCGTGGCTCAGCGGCTCGAGGGTCTCGGGGTCGGCGTCGTGCCGCGGCTCGGATTCGGTGCTCATGCGTCACGCCTACTCCCTCGTTCTGGGTGCGCGCGCACGGGTGCCCGGTGCCACGATGGACGGGTCCACACGACCGGCGGAGCTGGGGTGCGCATGGCCCACGACGACGTGGCAGCGGAACGGGCACGGCTCGAGGCCGTGGCCTGGGGAGCGGGATCGAGCCCCGCCGACGCGGCGCGCGCCCGGATCGCGCTGCAGGACCTGGAACGCCGGCGGCGGTCGCGGGTGCGTCCGGTCCGGCCGGTGCGGGATCCGCGGCCGGGAGGCACGGCTTCGGTCGGCACGCCCGACCCGTCCTCGACCCGGTCGCGTCCAGGGCGCGGTTCGACTCCGGCGCGTCCGGCCAGCCGGTCGGGGAACGCGCCCGCAAGCGCGGCCGCGCAGGACCACGAGTCCGTGTCGGCCGGTGCGCTCATGTCGGACGGCGCGACCGCGCGGGCCGCGGCCGGGGTGTCGGGGGCGACCGACGGCGGTGGGGGCGACCGCGTCGATGGGAGGAGCGCCGACGGCGGGGGTGCGCCGGGCCTCCAGGCTGTGCTGACCGGGCGGTCCCGGTGGCGTCGATGGCTGTGGACCGAGCGGCCACGCGCCTGGATCGCGGGCGGTGCGGCCGCAGCGGTGGGCGTGGCGTTCGCGGCCGGGACGCTCGTCGGGACCGCACAGCCCGACGTCGCGGCGGCCCCGAGCATCACACCGACGGCGGGGACGGTGACGCTCGAGCAGCTGCTCGACGTACCGCAGACCTACGCCGACCAGCTGCCGGGCCCCGTCGAGGCACCGGTGAACCTGCGCACCACGCGGCTCGTCTTCACGAACCGGGCCCTCGACGGCGGGACCCTCAACACGCCCTGGAACGTCTGGGCCGGGGTCGGCACGGACCGTTCGACGATCTGCCTGATCGCGACCGCGGATCGCATCGAGTCGTCCACGGCCTGCTTCCCCCGACAAGCCGCACTGCACGGATCGGTGTCGATGTCGGCGCAGTCGACGAGTGGAACGCTGACGATCACGCTGCGCGGCGGCGGGGTACAGGGTCGGGTGACGAACGAGTACTGAGCGGGGTGCCGCGCAGCTGAGTGTTTCGTTGGAGCGCTCCGATTCTTTCGCGGTACGCCCTCGCGGGAGTGGACCGGTCGTGCAACACTGGATGAGCGCACTCGCCGTGGAGTCGTACCCGCATCATCCACATCCGCCCGCGAGCGCGCCCCGCAGACCCTCCAGGTCACCGCCGTCACCCGAACGGCATCGTCGCGCGCTCCACCGTGCCTCGGAGGAGGTCAGCAGCGTGTCCACCAACACCACCACCTCGGCCGTGTCGACCCACACGCGGCCGATCACCGTCACCACCCAGTCGATCGTCGGCATCGCCGTGCTCGGACTGGCGACGTTCTTCGCCATCACCACCGAGCTCATGCCCGTCGGGCTGCTCGGCACGATGAGCGCCGACCTCGGTGTGACCGAGGCCACGATGGGCATGGTCATCACCGTGTACGCCGCGGCCGTCGCGCTCCTCGCGCTGCCGCTCACCGCGTTCACGGCGAGGCTGCCCCGCAAGACCGTGCTCGTCGCGACGCTCGTCGGCTACACCGTGTCGAACGTGATGATCGCGCTCGCGCCGTCCTTCGCCGTCGTGTGTGCCGGCCGGGTCGTCGGCGGCATCGCCCACGCCCTGTTCTTCTCGGTCGCCTCGGCCTACGCCACCCGCATCGTGCCGCCGCGCCTGGCCGGTCGGGCGATCGCCTTCGTGTACTCGGGCAGCTCGCTCGGGTTCGTGCTCGGCGTCCCCGTGGCCACCTGGGTCGCGCAGCACATCGGATGGCGACCCGCCGTCTTCTCCGTCGCGGTCGCCGCGGCCGCGCTCGCCCTCGTGGCGCTGCTCTTCCTGCCGGCCGTGCACGGTTCGTCGTCGCCGCACGTCGGATCGCCGAAGGCATGGGCTCGAACCGGGCTGCTCTCCGTCGTGGTCGCCGACATGCTGCTCTTCGGCGGGCACTACGTCGTCTACACCTACATCGGGCCGTACGCGATCGATGCCGGGCTCGACGCCGGCATGGTCAGCGGCGCGCTGCTCGTGCTCGGCGGGACCGGGGTCATCGGGCTGTGGCTCGCCGGCATGTTCGTCGACCGGGCTCCGCGGCAGACCCTCGTCGCGTCCGTCGCAGTGATGGCCGTCGCCTTCGCCGCGATGCCGTTCGTGCACGGGTCGCTCGTCGGCACCATGGTCGTCGCGGGCATCTGGATGGCCGCGAACGGCACCACCGGCACGCTCTTCATGGCGGCCGCGATCCGGGCCGGGGGCGTCTCCCCCGACATCGCCGGTGCGCTCGTCAACGGTGCGTCGAACATCGGCATCGCCGGCGGTGCGGCGTTCGGCGGGCAGGCGCTCGGGATCGTCGGGCTGCAGCACCTGCCCTTCGCCGGCGCGGCTGTGCTGTTCGGCTCGCTGGGCGTCGTCGTGTTCGCCCGGCGCGGATTCCCGGTGCACTCGCACGCGCAGGAGCACTTGTCGACCTCGTCGATCGAGGCCATCACGTCGTCGCTCGCGGTGGTCACCACGTCGGTGCCGGTCGTCGGTCGGGCAATACAGACGATGACGGGGTCGATCGGCGTCGTGACCGGCTCGGTTCGGCGGCAGCGGACGCGGACGCGGTAGCCAGGCGGGACGCCTCATCGAGCGGTCACGACATGCCGCTTGCGCGTCGCCGAGGTCGCACGGACTGTCGGTTCCCGGCGCCCGCAGCGACGATTCGTGACCCCTCGGGGGTGAGCGGGCGGTTTGTCGTGCGACCTCGGGGGTACGAGCCGGGCGTGTCGGAAGGGCCGGCGCTCGCGATGACGCGCACGCCGGTTTCGTTCAGTCCTGCAGGTGCTCCGTGCGACGGCGGTTGCGGACGGCGCGGTAGGTCAGCAGCGCCGCGCCGAGGAGCACGAGCACCCCGGCCGCGATGAGCCCCGGCACGAGGTCGGTTCCCGTGTACGCGAGCGGACCGCGGTCACCCGCATCGCCTGAGCGGCCGACCGGAGCGGAGCCCGTGCCTCCCGACCCGGGGTCGCTCGGCATCGCGGACGGAGACGTGCTCGGCACCGCCGGAGTCGTCGGGACCGGAGCGGCCGCGGCCAGCACCACGAAGGCCAGCGGCGTCGCGGCACCGGACTCCGGCGTCACGACGGTCGCCGTCTCGGCCCCCTCGACGTCGACCGCGATCTCGTACTCGGTCGTCGGCTGGAGGCCAGTCAGGTCGAACGCGCCGTCGTCGTCGGTGACCGAGGTCACCGGGGCGCCGGCCTCCGGGTCGATCGGGGTCGCGACGACCGCCACGCCGGTGACGGGGTCGTCGTTCGTGTCGACCACCGTGCCGGGCTGGTCGGTCGTGACCGCGATCGCCGCGGCGGGCGAAGCGAACGGCAGGTCCGACGAGACCCGCTCGCCGGCCGCGGCCGTGACGCCGGTGTTCGCCGTGTCGCCCGTCGCGCCCGGTGCCGGTCGCTCGGTCCGGACCGTGTAGGTGCCGGCGCTCGTCGCGAAGGCGTAGCGGCCGTCGGCATCGGTCGTCGTGGACGCGACCACGGCACCGGACTCGTCGACGAGTTCGACGACGCGGTCGGCGGAGACGGGTGCCCCGTCGAGCGAGACGACGCCCGCGACGGTCGCTATGACGGCCGCCGGGGCCGTGATGTCAGCCGGAGCAGCCGGTGCCGCGTCGACATCACCGGTCACGATGGTGACGGGCAGCTCGTCGGCGATCGACACGTCGAGGTCGGAGTCCGGTGGCAGGTCCGACCCGGTGTAGGCCCCGTCACTGTTCGTCGTGGTGTCGACGAGCGTGTCCCCGGTGTCGGGGTCCGTGATGACGACCGGTGCGTTCGACACCGGATCGCCGTCCTCGTCCACCACCGTGCCGATCACCGACACGGTGTCGTCGGGCGCGGTGAACGTGAAGTCGACGGTCTGGTCGGTGCCACCGGGCACTCCTGCCCGGGCGAGCGAGACGCCGGGCACCGACGCGGTGCCGGTCGCCCCGGGCGGCGGTGTGACCTCGACGCGGTAGTTCGCGATGACCGGCAGCCGCGGGAAGACGAAGTTGCCGTCGGCGTCGGTGGTGGTCGTGTACAGGGTGCCGCGCGGAGCGGTCACGCGCACGACGGCCCCGGGGATCGGCGTGCCGTCGAGGGTCGCGGTGCCCGAGATGGCCGCGGTACGGTCGGCGAACCAGGTCTGGTAGACGGGGAAGCCGCTGCGCTGCTGGTACGTGATGGTCAGGCTCGTGAGCGAGACGGTGGGCGTGAACCAGGCTGTGGCACCCGCGGTGTCGACCGCAGCGGTGTTGCCGGTCAGCGTGCGTGTCGCATCGTCCCAGGTCGGACGGTCCCGACCGGTGGTGCCGTCGGGGTCCGGCGTGCAGGACCATCCGCCGGTGGCGGCCGCCGAACACGAGTTGTACGAGCCCTCGTAGCCGAGCTGGTCCGCGGTCGCGGCTCCTCCCCCGGAGACGGTGGCCGAGATGGTCGCCCGGTCGGCGTCGATGTCCCCGAGGACGAAGGACCAGCTCGATGCGCCCGGCGTCGACTCGGCGAACGTGTAGGTCGTGGTCGAGGCCGACGCGGGGTTTCCGGAGTCCACGGTCGGCCGTTGGTTCATGTACGTGTGCCCGCGGCTCGTGCCGTACACCGCGCCCGACGGGGTGTTCGCGGACTGCCAGGTCGATGCACCGCCGACCACGGTCGACTGCCGCGAGTTCGACGTGAAGGTCGTCTCGGGGAACCCGGCCATCGTCATCGTGCCGGTGTACGCCTTGCTCGACCCGCTCAGGGTGAACGTGCCCCAGTTGCCAGCCGACTCCGCCGAGGCACTCGTCGCGCCCCCGATGGCCAGGCCGGCTCCGAGTGCCAGGGCGGTCAGCCCAGCCGTGATCGTGCGCCCGTGCCGCATGCGTGCTCCCCTGTGATGGCCCCGGAGACCCCGACGCCGGCTCAGGCTATCGACCGGACCGGTCGCCTGTCCGGCCGCACAGTCCGCCGGCGCCGCAGTCCGCCGCCGTGGGCCAGGCGACGATCCGTGCGACCTCGGCGTGACGCGCACGGCGTGTTGCGCTGTCCGGGTGCGACGTCGGCCTCGCCGAGTGGTCACGACATGCCGCGTGCGCGTCTCCGAGGACGCACCAACTGTCGGCTCGAGGCGCTCCGGGCGACAGTTCGTGACCGCTCGGCGGGACGCAGGCGGCGTGTCTTGCGGCCCGACGACCCGTGCGGGGCGCGCGGGCCGTGCGGGCACGAGCGACCCCGCACAACGCGGGCGCTCAGGGGCCGGCGACGAGCGCGACCAGGGCATCGACTGCCGCGACCTGCCCGGCCACCAGCAACTCCCGGGCCTCGTCCACCTCGACCCACCGGGCGTCGTCGATCTCCGGAACGTCCACGAACCGGCCCGACCCCCGCGGCAGCTCCAGCCGCACGGTGTTGCTCTGCACCGTGTCGACGGTGAACCCCTGGGCAGCCGCAGCGAACACGCGCACGCGCTTGCCGGATGCCTGCCGGAACTCCCCGAGGTCGACCAGGTCGGCGGCCGTCGCCGGCGCAGGGAGGCCGATCTCCTCGGAGAACTCCCGCAACGCGGTGTCGCGCGGCTCCTCGGCGCCGTCGACCAGTCCCTTCGGGATCGACCAGGCGCGCGGGCGGTTCCGCCAGAAGGGGCCGCCCATGTGCGCGATGAAGACCTCCGGACCGGACGGACCGGTCCGGTGCAGCAACAGTCCGGCGCTCACGACCACGCCCCGAGCGTACGCACCACCGGCCGGGAGGCCCGGATCACCCCCGAGGGGCCGCCACACCACCGCGCGCGGCCGATTCTCCCGCGCGCATCGCGGTGCGCGCCGCGGTGCCGACGGTCATCGTGCCCGAGGGGCCGCACCCGATCGACGGCGACGTCGTGCTGGCGCTCGAGGAACCGATCGACGAACGGGCGGTGTCCATCGCCGTCGACGAGGCCGTGCGCCGGAACCGCCGTCTGACGCTCCTCCGTGCGTGGGAGATGCCGGTGTCCACCCGCACCGGGATCACCGGCTTCGCGGATGACCCGATGCGGTGGCGGACGCGCAACGCCGAGCTGCTCCAGCGCGTCACCGACGAACTCACCGCCCGGTACCCGGCGCTCCGGATCCGGCCGCTGCTCGTCGAGGGGCACCCGGGCCACGCGACCGCGTCCCGGACGCGCCGGGCGTCGCTCGTGGTGCTCGGTCGCGGGCACGTGCGCGTGCTGTCCGGTGCGCTGCTGCACGACGTCCTGCGCGAGACCGGGGCACCGGTCTGCGTCGTCCCGCCCGCCGCGCACACGGACACCGCGGTGGCCGGCAGGGTCAGCCGGCGAGTTCCCGGACCGCGTCGGCCATCTGCTCGGTGAGCCAGGCGACGCCGCGTCCGTTCGGGTGCAGTGCCCCGGCCCGCAGGTCGATGCGGCGCAGGTCGCTCGACCCGGTCAGGCTCACCCCGGCGACGTAGCGGTCGCCCGAGGGCGCGCATGCCGAGTGCGCCTCGGTGGCTCCGAGCACGTCGACGAACCGCACGCCGGCGGCGTCGGCAGCGGAGGCCGAGACGGCGTTGAGCTCCTCCTGCACCCCGTGCAGGTACTCGACGTCACTGTCGGTGAAGGGGAAGGTGTCGGACGGGAACGAGCCCGCGAGCGTGCCGATGTCCAGCGCGGACCGGAAGCACCCCTTCGCCGGTGTGTGCTCGGCGTCCGGGAAGATCGCCGGGTACCCGAGGAACACGACGACGGCGTCCGGGGCCGCACGTCGCACCGCCGCGAGCGTGTCGGCGATCCCGAGCGCCACCCGCGACTGGATCTTCGCGGCGAGCTGGTCCTCGCCGTCCTGCACCAGGGTGCTCTCGCAGGACGGCGCGTCGCGTCCGGAGAACACCGGGCCGTCGGCCGAGATCGCCAGGCACGACGCGGCCGTCCCGAACAGGTCAGCGTCGTTGCCGCCGATCGTCAGGGTCACCAGCCGGGTCCGCGGCGACAGCGACTCGATCTGCGGCGGGACACCGTGGAACTGGTGTCCGGTCGTGACGTCCTCGCTCGTCGCGCCGGCACACGTGACGTCCGTCAGGTCCAGGCCGAACCGGGCGGCGAGCCGGTGCGGGTAGTCGCGGGCGGACTGGGCGCACGCGTTCGTCGGCAGGCCGGTCCGGTCGCCGAGTCCGTACCCGGCGGAGTACGAGTCGCCGAGAGCGACGTACTCGCTGCCCGGCGGGATGTCGGCGAGCGACTCGTCCGGATCGGCGGGGACCGGGTACGGCTGCGGCGCCGGCCACATCGGCGCGGCCGACGCACTCGGTGCCGGGCCGGGGACCACGACACCGGCGACCACCAGGCCGACGACGCCGACCGCTGCCAGGGCAGCGAGCACGGACCTGCGGGCGGTGCGGAGCAGTTGCGGCCTCCGGGCGGTGGAGCGGATCAGACGGTCGGACGGGCGATCGGGCGATCGGGCGATCGCCGGAGCGCCGGGTCAGCGGCGGCCGAGTCGCCGTTCGCCACCGCTGCCGGTGCGGTACTCGAGGCCGTAGTGCTGGAACAGCTCGGGCTCGGACGCGGCATCGAGTTCACCGTCGGTCGAGATCGACGGTGCGTCCTTCACGAGCTTCTTCGGGAACGTCACCCGCAGGTGCTTCGGCGCGACGGTCGCACCG
Organism: Curtobacterium sp. VKM Ac-1376; assembly: GCF_015351025.1. Classification (GTDB taxonomy): domain Bacteria; phylum Actinomycetota; class Actinomycetes; order Actinomycetales; family Microbacteriaceae; genus Curtobacterium. The sequence continues at coordinate 71,193 of NZ_JADKRV010000007.1, forward strand.
AACAGCGGCACGAAGACGAGCTTCTGGAACCCGACCATCCCGGTCGTGAGAGCACCGAACGCGGGCTCCGACGTGGCGGTGTCGTAGTAGATGCTCTCGAGCGTGCCGACCTTGTCGTCGGCCTCGTCGACGACCGGCAGACCGATCCAGTCACGGATGTTCGCAGCTTCGAACACGAGGGCTCCCTCCGAGCGTCCGGCGGGTCCGGGCGGCTCTGGGTCGACGCTACCGCCCGATCACCTGTGCGGTCACCGCGAGCCGGTCCACCGCGGCGAGCACATCGGTGGCGGTCACGGCGAGGATGGCCGGATCGGGGTCCTCGGCGAAGACGTCGCCGCGCCGGACCGAGGCGTCGGTGAGCACGATGTGCGGCCCGGTCGCGGGCGGCCCCCAGGCCTCGGGCGGTGCCGGGCCGAAGAGCACGACCGACGGCACGCCGTAGGCAGTGGCGAGGTGTGCGGCGCCGGTGTCGACCGTGACCACCAGCCGGGCCGCGGCGATCACCCCGGCGAAGTCCTGCAGGTCCAGGGTGCCGGCCAGCACCGCCTCCGGCGCCAGGCCGGCCGCGTCGGCGACGGCACGGGCGCGCACGACGTCGTCCGCGCCTCCCGTCAGGACCACGTCGGCACCGCGCTCGCGGAGCCCGCGCACCACGTCGGCGAAACGGTCCGTCGGCCAGTGCCGCGCACCGTGGAAGGCCCCGACGTGCACGACGGCGGTGTCGGCGATCACCGGGGGTGCGGCCGGCCGGTCGATGCGGACGTCCGTCGCGTCCGCCGGGATCCCGTGCCAGGTGAGCAGGTCGGCCCAGCGGTCGCGCTCGTGCACGTCGTGCGGCCACTCCGGGCCCTGGTACCCGTGGGTCGGGTCGGCGTGGCCGACGACGCGACGCGGCTCGAGCGCGGCGACGAGGTCCGAGGACTCGGGACCCGCTCCGTGCAGGTTCACGGCGACGTCGACGACTCCGGTCGGCACCCCGATCGGGTGGTCGAGGCCGTGCTGGGCCAGGTGCACGTCGACCGCGGGGACCAGCTCGACGACCGGGGCCAGCCACGCGGTCGTGGCGAGGGTGATCCGGTGATCGGGGAACGCCCGGCGCAGTGCGTGCAGCGCGGGCACGGCGACGAGCAGGTCGCCGAGCTTGATGGCACGGAGGACGAGCAGTTCCGGGCGTCCGTCGGACGGGGGCAGGCTCTCGAGGGCGGTCACCGCCGCGACGGTAGACCGCGCAGGCTGGGGGCGGTCGCGGAGACCGCGTTCTCCGGCGCTTCCTGGGGCGACACCCGGCGGCCGACCGGTAGTCACGGACCATGGCCCTCGCACCGGACCGCGTCATCCGCGGCCTGCTCCTCGACCGTGACGACACCCTCGTGGTGGACGTCCCGTACAACGCCGACCCGCACCTGGTGGTCCCCGTCCCCGGCGCCCGTCGCGCCGTCGAGCGTGCTCGCTCCGCGGAACTGCGCCTCGGCGTCGTGACGAACCAGTCGGTGATCGCGAAGGGCATGGCGACCCGCGAGCAGGTCGACGCCACGAACGCGCGCGTCGACGAACTCGTGGGCCCCTTCGAGGTCTGGTGCGTCTGCCCGCACGACGCCGACGACGACTGCGCCTGCCGGAAGCCTCGCCCGGGCATGGTGCTCGAGGCCGCCGAGCGGCTCGGCATCCCGCCGGAGTCGATCGTGGTGGTCGGCGACATCGGTGCCGACGTGCAGGCCGCCCGCAACGCCGGCGCCCAGGGCATCCTCGTGCCGACCCCTCGGACCCGCAGCGAGGAGGTCGAGGCCGCCGACACCGTCGCCGCCGACCTCGACGACGCGGTCAGCCTGGTCCTCGAGCGCACGGTCGCCCTGGCGGACCGGGCGTGAGCGGGCGGAGGGTCCTCGTCGCACGCCTCGACTCGTTCGGGGACGTCCTGGTCGCCGGCCCCGCCGTGCGGGCGATCGCCGCCGGAGCCGCGCACGTCACCATGCTCTGCGGGCCCCAGGGCGCGCCCGCTGCCGACCTGCTGCCCGGCGTCGACCGCGTGCGGGTGTGGGCGGCGCCGTGGGTCACCGAGACGGCACGCCCGATCGACGACGCCCTGCTCGCCGAGTTCCGTGCGCTCGTCGCCGAGGAGCGCCCCGACGAAGCCGTGGTGCTGACGTCGTTCCACCAGTCGCCGCTCCCCCTCGCGCTGCTCCTGCGCCTCGCCGGTGTCCCGCGCGTCTCCGGGGCCTCCGTCGACCACCCCGGCTCGCTGCTCGACGTCCGGCTCCGCCCCGGCGAGGACCTGCCCGAGGACCTCCCCGAACCCGAGCGGGCGCTGCGGATCGTCGAGGCTGCCGGGTTCCGGCTCCCGCCGGAGGACGACGGGAGGCTCGCGGTGCGACACGACGCCACCCCGCCCCCGTCCGTCGCCGCGCTCGACCGCTACGTGGTCGTCCACCCGGGAGCCAGCGTCCCGGCGCGCTCGTGGCCGGAGTCGCACCACCGCGCCCTCGTCGCCGCCTACGCGGAGCGCGGCGTGCCCGTCGTGGTCACCGGTTCCCCCGGTGAGCGCGCGCTCACCGCCGCGGTCGCCGGGGACACCGGCATCGACCTCGGCGGCCGGACCAGCCCCGCCGAACTGGCCGCCGTGCTCGCCGGAGCCGAGGTGGTCGTCGTCGGGAACACCGGCCCGGCGCACCTCGCCGCGGCCGTCGGGGCACCCATCGTCAGTCTGTTCTCGCCCGTCGTGCCGGCCGTCAAGTGGGCCCCGTACGCGCCCCTCGTCGAACTGCTCGGCGACCAGGCCGCGCCGTGCCGGCTGAGCCGCGCACGGGAGTGCCCCGTGCCCGGTCACCCGTGCCTGTCCGGCGTGCGCACCGAGGACGTCCTGGAGGCCCACGATCGACTGCTCGACCGCGTTTCGCGGATGGATCAGAGAAGTCTGCGCGGAGGCCCAGAAAGCGCTGCGTAGCGTGCGCCACTGCTTCTCCTGCTCCTTCTCCTCCTGCTCGGAGGGGACCCCATCGACCCCGACCGGAAGGCCCTGCATGCGGATCCTCGTGTGGCACGTGCACGGCGGCTGGATGGACGCCTTCGTCCGCGGCCCCCACGAGTACCTCATCCCGACGACCCCGGCGCGCGATGCCTGGGGACTGGGTCGCGGTGGCCGGGACTGGCCGGACTCGGCGATCGAGATCGACCCCGCGGACCTCGCCGAGGCCGAGGTCGACGTGGTCGTCCTGCAGCGCACCGAGGAGCTCGAGGAAGCCAGGCGTCTGCTGGGCGGACGCGACGTCCCGATCGTCTTCGTCGAGCACAACGCCCCACGGGTCGACGTGCCCGACAGCCTGCACCCGATGCGGGACCGCGACGACATGACCATCGCGCACGTCACGCACTGGAACGCCCTCATGTGGGACTGCGGGAGCACCCGCGCCACCGTCGTCGAGCACGGCGTCGTCGACCCCGGGCCGCTGTACAGCGGCGCCCTCGAGCGCCTCGGCGTCGTCATCAACGAACCCGTCCGACGGAACCGCGTCGTCGGCACCGACCTGCTCCCCCGCTTCGCCGAGGTCGCCCCGGTGGACGTCTGGGGCATCGGCACCGAACGGCTGCCGGAGCTCGGCTTCGGCGACCGCGTCGTCGCGCAGGGCGACGTCAAGGCCGACCCGATGCACGCGGCGCTCGCCGAACGGCGCGCGTACGTGCACCCAAACCGGTGGACCTCGCTCGGGCTGTCGCTCATCGAGTCGATGCACATGGCGATGCCGGTGCTGGTGCTCGCGACGACGGACGCGGCCCGCACGGTGCCCGGTGAGGCCGGTGCCATCGCGACCGACGTCGAGGAGCTGGTGCGGGCCTCCCGGATCCTGATCGAGGACCCGGAGGAGGCACGCCGACGGGGGCTCGTCGCGCGCGAGGCCGTGCTCGCACGGCACGCGCTCGCCCGGTTCCTGGCGGACTGGGACGACCTGCTCGACGACGCCGTCACGCGCGGCGCGCGACGGAACCGTGCGGCGGGAGCCGCGCTCGAAGGGAGCCTGCGATGAAGATCGCCATGGTGTCCGAACACGCGAGTCCGCTCGCCGTGCTCGGCGGTGTCGACGCCGGTGGACAGAACGTCCACGTGGCCGAACTCTCCGGCGCACTCGCCGACCGAGGCCACCACGTGACCGTCTACACGCGGCGCGACGACGCGTCGCAGCCGGTCCGGGTGCCGCTCCGTCCAGGTGTCGACGTCGTGCACGTCGACGCCGGACCTGCACGCGCGGTGCCGAAGGACGAGCTGTTCCCGTACATGGGGACGTTCGCGGCGGTGCTCGCCGCGGAGTGGTTCATCGATCGGCCCGACGTGGTGCACGCGCACTTCTGGATGTCCGGGCACGCCGCGCTCGAGGCGGTCGCGCAGGTGCAGGCGCGGACCGGCGGAGTGCGGATCCCCGTCGTGCAGACCTTCCACGCCCTCGGCGTGGTGAAGCGCCGCCACCAGGGGGCCGCGGACACGAGTCCCACCGAGCGCGAGTGGGTCGAACCCGCCGTCGGTCGGAGCGTCGACCAGGTCGTCGCGACCTGCTCGGACGAGGCGTTCGAGCTGAAGGCGCTCGGCGTGCCGCTGCACCGCATCTCCGTCGTGCCGTGCGGCGTCGACGTCTCGCTCTTCCGGCCGGACGGCCCCGTCGAGCCACGCGACCGGCCACTCCGGGTGCTCACGGCGTCGCGCCTGGTCCGACGGAAGGGCGTCGGGACGACGATCGCCGCCCTCGCCGCGCTCGTCGAACAGGGCCGCGACGTCGAGCTCGTCGTGGTCGGCGGTGCCGGTGTCGCCGGTGCCGACCTGGTCGACGACCCCGAGTACCAGCGGCTTGACGCCCTGGCGCGTTCGCTCGGTGTCCGCGACCACGTGACGTTCCGCGGGCAGCTCGGCCAGCAGGACATGCCAGCGGTGTACCGCAGCGCCGACGTGGTGGTCTGCGCGCCCTGGTACGAGCCCTTCGGCATCGTGCCCCTCGAGGCGATGGCCTGCGGGCGCCCGGTCGTCGCGTCGAGCGTCGGCGGGCTGATCGACACGGTCGTCGAGGACGCGACCGGGCTGCACGTGCCCCCGCGCGACGAGACGGCGGTCGCCGCCGCCGTCGGCGCGCTGCTCGACGACCCGGAGCGCCGCGAGGCGTACGGCAGGGCCGGCCGCAAGCGCGCCGAGTCCCGCTACACGTGGCAGAAGGTCGCCGCGGACAGCGAGCGCGTCTACGAGCGCCTGCTGGCCGGCACCGCCTCCACCGGGCCGACCGCCGGGCGCTCGCGCACCACCCACACCGGCCGGGTCGCCCGTGCCGCACAGTCGACGGAGAGGACCGCACGATGACCATCGACCAGCAGACCGGGCTCGAGGAACGTGCCACCACCGGGAGCGCCCGTGTCGTCGTCGACCACGTCGCCGCGTCGGGCCCCGTGATCGCCTCACTCGTCGACCACAAGGACCACATCGCGGCGTGGGCCGACGACATCGCCGCGCGGCTCGTCGCCGGCCGGCGCCTGCTCGCCGCGGGCAACGGCGGGTCGGCGGCCGAGGCGCAGCACCTGACGTCGGAGCTCACCGGCCGGTTCGAGGGTGACCGGCCCGCGTACTCGGCGATCTCCCTGCACGCTGAGACGTCCGCGGTCACCGCGATCGGCAACGACTACGGCTACGACCAGGTGTTCGCGCGCCAGGTGTCCGCGCACGCCCGCGCCGGGGACGTCGTCGTCCTGCTGTCGACCAGCGGCAAGAGCCCGAACCTGCTCCGGGCGGCCGAGGCCGCCCGCGCCGTGGGCGCCCGGTCCATCGCGATGACCGGCCCGCGCCCGAATCCCCTGGCCGAGGCCGTGGACGACGCGATCTGCATCGAGGGGGCGTCCGCGAACGTGCAGGAGGCGCAGCTCGTCCTCGTGCACGCACTCTGCAAGGCGATGGAGCCGACGCTGCGTCGCGGGGGTCGTCGATGAGCGGGGCTGGTGCCGGCGCCGGTTCGCGCTCCGGCGCTGCCGGTGGCCGTGCCGCCGTTCCGCACTTCCGCATCGCCGTCGTCGGGGACACGCTGCTCGACGTCGATGTCTCCGGCACGAGCGAGCGGCTCAGCCCCGACGCCCCCGTCCCTGTGGTGGACGTCGCGACCGACGACCGCCGTGCCGGTGGCGCCGGGCTCGTCGCGACGATGCTCACCAGGGACGGCCACGACGTCACCCTGGTCACCGTCCTGAGCGACGACGTCCGTGCGCAGGAGATCCGCGACCTGCTCCCAGACGTCACCGTGGTCGCCGGTCCCTCGGGTGTCCCGACGCCGGTGAAGACCCGCGTGCGCGTCGTCGACCACGCCCTCGTCCGGATCGACGAGGGCTGCGCGACACCGCCCGTGCCGGAGACCACCGACGCCATGCTCGGTGCGCTCGACGGCGTCGACGCGATCGTCGTCGCCGACTACGGCCGCGGTGTCGCCGCCTCCCCCGCGCTGCGCGACGCGCTCGCCCGCGCGGCCGAGCGGCTGCCCGTGGTGTGGGACCCGCACCCCAAGGGCGCTGCCCCGGTCCCCGGCATCGCCGTCGCGACCCCGAACGCCGCTGAGGCCCGCCGCTTCACCGACGTCGAGGGCCAGGGCGTCCCCTTCGCCACCGAGGCCGCCGCCCGGCTCGTCGACCAGTGGCAGGCCGGTGCGGTCGCCGTGACGATGGGCGACCGCGGTGCGCTCCTCGCCGACGTCCACGGCGACAGCCGGTTCGTCCCCGCCCCGTCCGTCAGCGCCGGTGACCCGTGCGGTGCCGGTGACCGACTCGCCGCGGGTGTCGCCGTCGCGCTGGCCGGCGGCGCCGACGTCCCCGACGCCGTCTCGGCGGGTGTGGTCGCGGCGTCCGAGTACCTGGCCGCCGGTGGTGTCGCCGCGCTCTTCGCCGACGACGGCCCCGCGCCGCTCGCCGTGCCGGGAGCCGACCGCGACGCCATGCGCCTGGTGCACGACGTCCGGAGCGCCGGCGGCACCGTCGTCGCGACCGGCGGGTGCTTCGACCTGCTGCACGCCGGGCACGCCCGCACCCTGTCGGCTGCTCGGGCCCTCGGCGACTGCCTGGTCGTGTGCCTCAACTCGGACGACTCGGTCCGCGCGCTCAAGGGCCCGGACCGGCCGATCATGACACAGGACGACCGGGTCGAACTGCTGCTCGCGCTCGACTGCGTCGACGCCGTGGTGGTGTTCGACGAATCGACCCCCGACGAAGCCCTCCGCCGCTTCCGCCCGGACGTCTGGGCGAAGGGCGGGGACTACACCGCGAGCGAGCTGCCCGAGACGGCGACGCTCGCCGAGTGGGGCGGGCGCGTCGTCACCGTGCCGTTCCACCCGGGGCGCTCCACCACCCGGCTCGCCGCCGCGATCGAACGCGTCGGCTGAGCGTCCGCTCGCCTCCCCACACCAGCTCGACCACTTCCCGCACCACTACGCAAAGGACATCCATGCCCGTCCCCACCACCCCCATCGGCCGCGTCCTCGTCACCGGCGGAGCCTCCGGACTCGGCGCAGCGGTCGTGGCCGCCGTCACCGAGGCCGGCGGTACCCCGATCGTCCTCGACCTGCGGATCGACGCCGTCCCCGAGGGCGTCGACGCCGTCGCGGTGGACGTCTCCGACACCGCCGCCGTCGAGCACGCCGTCCGCCAGGCCGTCGAGCGCCACGGTGGCCTCGACGCCGTCGTGACCGCCGCGGGCCTCGACAAGCCCGCGCCCATCGACGCGATCTCGTCCGGCGACTGGGAGCAGATCGTCGGCGTGAACCTGATCGGCACCGCCTCGACCGTGCGCGCGGCACTCCCCGCGCTCGAGGCCACGCACGGCCGCGTCGTGACGATCTCATCCTCGCTGGCCCTGCGCGGCGTCGGCGACGGCACCGCGTACTCGGCGTCCAAGTTCGGCGTCCGTGGATTCTCACAGGCGCTGGCGGCCGAGACCGCCGGCCGCATCGGGGTCACCAACGTGATCCCCGCCGGGATGCGCACGAACTTCTTCGCGGACCGCACCGAGCAGTACAAGCCGGGTCCGGACGCGCAGCTCATCGAGCCGGAGTACGTCGCGAACTCCATCATCTTCGCGCTGTCGCAGCCCGCCGGCTGCGAGATCCGCGAGCTGTCGATCATGCCGGCGACGGAGCCGAGCTGGCCGTAGCCGCTCGCCGCTGACGGACGGGAGGCGCGGTGCCGGCTGGCACCGCGCCTCCCGTCCGTCGTCGTGTGCCGTGCGCTGCGGGCGCTGCGGGCGCTGCGCTCTGGTGCGAGGTTGCCCACTCCGTGCGAGGGCAGGAGTGTCGCACGGAGTGCGGAACCTCGCACCAGGCGATCGCGGCGCCTCGGGCGGCGTGGAGGCGCGTGCCGGGCTGGCGCCGGGCCTCCCGTCCGTCGGCCGGTCGCGTCCATCGCTCGGTGCGAGATTGCCCACTCCGTGCGAGGGCAGGAGGGTCGCACGGAGTGCGGAACCTCGCACCGGGCGGTCGTGGCGGCGCGCAGCGTCAGGTCGTGCGGAGCAGGTCCTCGACGTCTGCGAGGACCGCCTCGGGCTCGACCTGGTCGACGTAGGACGGGTCGTGCTCGCAGCGCTCCGCGGTCCACCCGACCTGGGTGACGTCCGCACCGCACACCGGGCACCGCGTCACGAAGGACAGGTGAACGCGGTGCCGCCCGCGGTCGAAGGGGCCGGCGTTGACGACGTTCCCGAACCAGAAGACGCCGACGGTCGGCGTGCCGACCGCCACGGCGAGGTGGCGCGGCCCGGAGTCGTCGCCCACCATGACGTCCGCCGCGGCGAGGACCGCCGGCAGCTCCCGGAGCGGCAGCGAGGCCGTGAGGTCGTGCACTCGACCGCGCAGCTCCCGGGGCACGGACTCGACGATCGCCGACGATGCCGGGACGTCCGTGTCGTCGCCGACGAGCACGACGTCGTCGCCGGCCTCGATGCGCGCCCGGGCGACCGCGGCGAAACGATCGGGGCTCCAGCGGCGACGGGGGTCGGTCGCGCCGGGGTGGATGGCGACGAGCCGTCCGCTCACCGCGAGTCGCTCGCGGATCGCGGCTCGTTCGTCATCGCGGACCCGGAGCCTCGGGTCGAGGGTGACCGGTTCGGCACCGGCGAGCGAGGCGACCTCGAGCGCGCGGACGACCTCGTGCTGGTAGTAGACGTAGCGGACCCAGCGCTCGAGCACCTCGGCGTCCTCGGTGGCGGTACCGACCGTGTGGCGGGCGCCGAGCCGGAGCAGGAACGGGTTCGAGTTCCGGCCGCCGCCGTGGACCTGCACGGCGAGGTCGAAGCGTCCGTGCAGCCGGTCGAAGAAGTCCTGCTCGGTCGGGGCACCGTCGCCCGAGTCCCGCACGCCGGGTGCCACGGGGAGCTCCTCGAACGCCTGGACGGCGTCCGTGCGCCCGTCGAGGACCGCCGGCGCCGTCGGGCTGCCGAGCAGGGTGACGCGGGCCTCGGGGTAGGCAGCGGCGAGGGCCTCGATCGCGGGGAGGGCGAACATCAGGTCCCCCAGCCCACCACCGCGGAGCACCGCGATCTCCTTGACGTCGTCGAACCGTTCTCCGCCCACACCGATCTGTTGCACGGCTCCACGTCTACCGGTCGGACCCGGAGGCGCACCCAGCACCGCCCCCGGATGGACGAGAAGCGCGATCCCGTGACCGCGCCCAGCAAGCACCGAGCAGCGTGTCAGGCCCCGCCCGCCTCCGGAAGGACCCCATGACGATCGCACCTCCCGCCGCCGACGCCCTCGTGGTGACCGACCCGGTCAACGGATCCATCGCATCGAGCGTCCCCCGCTCGACGGAGGACGACGTCCGGAACGCCGTGGCCCGTGCCCGTGCAGCCGCCGGCGCCTGGGCACGCACCGCTCCGGCTGAGCGAGGAGCCCTGCTGCACGCCGCTGCGGAGCGTCTCCGTGCCCACGCGCAGGAGCTGGCGGACCTGAACACCCGTGAGACCGGCAAGGTCCCCGGCGACGCACTCGGCGGGGTCGAGGCCGGCATCGGGACGCTCGTGCAGTACGCCGAGCTCGGTCCGGTGCACCGCGGTGAGGCCCTGCGTGGGCAGTTCGGCGCTGCCGACTGGTCGGTCCCGCACCCCCGCGGAGTCGTGCTCGCGCTGACCCCGTGGAACGACCCGGTCGCCGTCGCGTGCGGGATCCTCGGAGCCGCGATCGTCACCGGCAACACCGTCGTGCACAAGGGCAGCGAGCGGTGCCCCGCCACCTTCGCCCGGCTGAACGCGCTGCTCGCCGAGGTCCTGCCCGACGGTGTCCTCATCGGCGTCGACGGCGACGCGGCCACGGGTGAGCAGCTGCTCGCCCAGCAGGGCATCGACGTCTACGCGCACGTCGGCTCGACGGCCACCGGTGACCGCCTGAGCGAGGTCGCCGCCACCACGCGTGCCCACGTCATCCGCGAGAACGGCGGCAACGACGCCGTCGTCGTCGACGCGGACGTCGACCCGGAGTGGGCGGCATCGCAGGTCGCCCTCGGTGCCTTCGCGAACACCGGTCAGATCTGCACGAGCGTCGAGCGGGTCTACGTGCACCAGGACGTCGCCGAGCCGTTCGTCGCCGCGCTCGTCGCCGAGGCGGAGCGCCGCACGGCCGCAGCGCCCGCCGAGTTCGGACCCCTGGTCGACGACCGGCTCCGCGAACTCGTGCAGGCGCACGTCGACGACGCGATCGCGCGCGGGGCGTCCGCACGGACGGGTGGCGTCACCCCGGGTGGCCTCGGGTCGTTCTACCCGGCCACCGTCCTGACGGGCTGCACCGACGACATGCTCGTGCTCACCGAGGAGACCTTCGGCCCGATCGCCCCGGTGCGTGTCGTGTCGGACTTCGACGAGGGTCTCCGGCTCGCAGCGGCCGACCGCTACGGCCTGGCTGCCACCGTCCTGACGAACGACACCGCGCACGCGCTCCGTGCCGCGGCCGAACTGCCCGTCGGAACCGTCAAGGTGAACGCGGTGTTCGGTGGCGCGCCCGGAGGCAGCGCGCAGCCCCGCGGGGCCTCGGGCGCCGGGTTCGGGTACGGACCGCACCTGCTCGACGAGATGACCACCACCACCGTGGTGCACCTCGAGGCGGCACCGCCCCGCCGCTCGGTCGAGCCGGAGCACGCAGCCAGCAGCAGCAGCGCTGCCAGCAACAAGGCCGCCAGCACCACCGGCCCCGCATCAGCTGCCGGCGCCACAGCGGGCAGCGCCGACACCGTGGGAGGCGCCCGATGACCGCGGACGTCCGCCTGGTCCGCGACCTCGTCGCCACCGTCGACGACCGCGAACCCCTCGTGGTCGTGATCGGCGACTGCATCCTGGACCGGTGGACCGTCGGCGAGGCCGAGCGGGTCTCGCGCGAGGCCCCAGCCCCCGTCGTCCGTGTCACCGAGACCATCGCGGTCCCGGGCGGCGCCGCCAACACCGCCGTGAACGCCCGAGCCCTCGGTGCGCGCGTCCGGATGGTGGGCCTCATCGGCGACGACGAGGCCGGCGACGTCCTGCGACAGCGGCTCGAGGCGGCTGGCGTCGACACGTCGTTCCTGGTCGAGATCCCCGGTGCCCGCACCACCACCAAGTCCCGCGTCGTCGGCGGCGACCGCGTCGTCGTCCGCGTCGACGAACTCGCCGCGACGCCGACCGCCGAGCACGGCGAACGGCTCGCCCGTTCCGTCGCCCGGGCCATCCGCTGCGCCGACGCCGCGGTGGTCTGCGACTACGGCCTGGGCGTCCGCGCCGACGACGTCGTCCCGATGCTCGATCGCGACCGCCCCGGCGCCGTGGTCGTCGACGCCCACGACCTGACCCGCTGGGCAGCGCTCCGGCCCGACCTCGTCACGCCGAACGCCGGTGAGACCGCCGCGCTGCTCGGTCAGGAGCTCGGTTCCGGCACGGACCGCATCGCGACCGTCGTGGCAGCCCGCGCCGAGGTCCTCGCCCGGAGCGGCGCCCGTGCCGCGGTCGTCACGCTCGACCGTGACGGCACGGTGCTGCTCGAGGCCGGCTCGGACCAGGGCTTCCGCACCCGCGCGACGCCCGCCTCCGAGCAGCAGGCCTCCGGCGCTGGCGACACGTTCTGCGCCGCGGCGACCGTCGCCCTGGCCGTCCAGGCCCCCCTGCACGACGCCGTGTCGGTCGCGCAGGCCGCGGCCGACGTGGTCGTCCGCGAGGCAGGCACCTCGGTCTGCACCGCGGCTGCCCTGCTCGACTCGGTCACCGCCCCGGCAGCGACCGTCGTCGACCACGACGAGCTGGCGACGGCCGTCGAGGCCGCACGGCAGGCAGGCCGCCGGGTGGTCTTCACGAACGGTTGCTTCGACGTCGTGCACCGTGGGCACACCACGTACCTGCGGCAGGCGCGCGACCTCGGTGACCTGCTCGTCGTCGCGCTGAACGACGACGACTCGGTCCGCCGGCTGAAGGGTCCGGAGCGGCCGATCAACCCGGCCGAGGACCGCGCTGGAGTCCTGGCCGCACTGGCCTGCGTCGACCTGGTCACCGTGTTCGCCACCGACACCCCCATCCCGCTCATCGAGCGGCTCCGGCCGGAGGTCTACGTCAAGGGCGGCGACTACTCCCCCGAGATGCTCCGCGAGACCGAGGTCGTGCGCGGCTACGGCGGCGAGGTCGTCATGGTCGACTACGTGCCCGAGCACTCCACCAGCGCCGTCGTCCGGCGGATCCGCGAGGCCGCGGGGCGCACCGAACCGGACCCGGCACCGTGACCGCCCGCTGGTCCGGGTCCTGGGCGAAGGCCCCCGATCCAGCGGACACGAGCACGGTCGACGTCGACGTGCTCATCCCGACCGTCGGCCGGCCCGCCGAGCTCGCCACGACACTCGCCGGCCTCGCCGCCCAGACCGAGGTGGACCTGCGGTTGGTCCTGAGCGACCAGTCGGTGGACGGGGACGCCGCCAGCGCGCCGGCGGTCGCGGCGATGCTCCGTGTCCTGGAGGCCCAGGGTCGGCCCGTCACGCTCCTCACCCACCCGGAACGGCGTGGCCTGGCCGAGCACCGCCAGTTCCTGCTCGACCACGCCGAGGCATCCGCGGTGCTGTTCCTCGACGACGACGTCTGGCTCGAACCGGGCTCGATCGCCCGGATGCTCGACGCCCTCCGCACGCTCGGCTGCGGGTTCGTCGGCAGCGCGGTGCAGGGCCTGTCGTACCTGCAGGACCGCCGCCCGCACGAGACGGCCGTCTTCGAGCGGTGGGACGGCCCGGTCGTCCCCGAGGTGGTGCGTCGCGGCACCGCGGGGTTCGCACGTTGGTCGCTGCACAACGCCGCCAACCCGACCCACGTCGCCGCGGAGCTCGATGTCGAGCCGGGCGGCTGGGTGCCCTACCGCGTCGCCTGGGTCGGTGCCTGCGCGCTGTACGACCGTCACGCGCTCGAGGACGTCGGTGGCTTCCGGTTCTGGGACACCCTGCCGCCGGAGCACTCCGGCGAGGACGTCGTCGCCCAGTGGCGGGTCATGGAACGCTTCGGGGGCGTCGGCATCCTGCCCTCCGGCGCCGTCCACCTCGAGGCGCCGACGACCGTCGTCGACCGCCGGGTCGACGCGCCGGACGTCGTCTTCGCCGACGGGAACGTGATCCCGCAGTAGGGGCGCGGGACGGAACCGGAGACGGACGGGAGGCCCGATGCCAGCTGGCACCGGGCCTCCCGTCCGTCTGTCGGTCGCGCCTCAGGCGGCGAGGTGCGCCTGCAGGAACCAGCGGTCCTTGGTGAGACCGCGCTCGATCTCGATCGCGACGTCCTGGCTGTTGAGGTCGACCTCGTCGAGGCCGTCGACCGCACGGCGGACCTGCAGCAGCGCGGCGTCGATCTGGGCGATCACCTCGGTGATGGTGACGTCGGAGTTCTGGAAGCCCTGCGACAGGGGCGGCAGGGTCGTGTTCGCGGCCACGGTCGCGATGCGCGAGTCGACCGGCAGACCCAGGGCGACGATGCGCTCCGCGGCGTTGTCCGCGTACTCCTGGGCGTGCTCGACGATCTCGTCGAGGAGCTCGTGCACGCCGACGAAGTTCCGGCCACGGACGTGCCAGTGCGCCTGCTTGCCGTTGACGACGAGCGCCTCGAGGTCGATGACGACCGGGGCGAGGAACTGGGCGACCCCGGCTGCGAGCTCCGGCGTGGTCGAGAACGGGGACGTGGTGCTCGTGGTGGTGCTGCTCTGCGTGGTCATGTCGTTTCCTCCTCCATCGTGGCGACGGCCGGGCGTCGGCCTGTCCTGACCGGTCCGGTGCTGCCGTTGGTCACAACCATGCCCGCTTCTCTTGCATGCCACAAGGAAGAGCAGGCTGGCCTTACCCGCCGAACTCGACCTGCACCTGCTGGCCGGCGTCGGCGAGCTCGAGCTGCACTGCGGCCCGAGCACGCTCGACCCAGGGGCTGTCCGCGCACCCGATCCACACTGAGGTGCGGGGCTCACAACCGGTGACGCACCACTCGCCCGCCCAGGCGGTCAGGGCGTGCGCGAGGGCCTCGCCGTGGTCGGCGAACACCAGGGGTGCCACGGCCGAGCTGCGGGCGCTCCGGACCAGCCACGTCACGGTCACGCGGGGCGGTGCCGGCAGGACGCGGATCTGCTCGTCGAGAGCGACCTCGACGAAGACCTGCCCGTAGGCATTCTCCGGCAGGTCCTCGAGCTGGCGGTGGATCTCGACGAGGTCCTCGGCACCGCCCGCGATGAGGATGCGATCGCTGGGCTGTCGCCGGGTCCGTGCCATGCGTGCAACGGTAAGGGAAGCCTTACCTCATCACAAGGGCAACCGGTCGGTTCCGGCGATCTCCACAGTCGGTACACCGAGTTCGTGCGACAGGAACCGCCACATCCACGACAGGGCGACCGAGTTGGTGAGGCCGGGCACGCCCTGCGCGATCTGGGTGGCGACGCCGTCGCTGTACGCGGCGAGCTGCAGTGCGACGGTGTCGGGGTCGACCGCGTCGCGGAAGACCCCGGCCTCGACCCCGCGGCGGACCACCCGCACCAGGCAGGCCTCCCACACGCGGATCCGCTCGGCGTACTCGGCGGCGACCTCGGGCCGGCGCACCACCGCCGTCCAGTAGTCGGACCAGATCCGCCAGTGCTGCCGGACCTGCTCGGTGTCGACGAACAGCGGGGCCACGAGCATCCGAAGCCCTGCGAGGACGTCCGGTTCGGCGTCGACCGCGGTGACGATCGCGCCGTAGAACCGCTCGGTCTCGAGCACGACGACCTCGTTGAGGATCTCCGCGACACTCCCGAAGTGGTACGTCACGGTGCCGACGGAGACACCGGCCTCGGCCGCGATGTCGCGCAGCCCCGTGGCGCCCACGCCGTTCCGGACGATCACCGCGCGGGCGGCCTCGACGATCATCGCCCGTCGCACCTCGGGGCGCTGCCGGAGGCGTCCGGCGGCCGTCACGCCGAGGTCCTCGGCACGTCGTCGACGAAGGTGCGCTCCGTCACGAGCACCTCGGGCGCCTCCGGCCCACCGTCACGCGCCCAGGCGCGCACGGTGTTCACGAGGTGGAACGCCTCGGCGTCGGCGGTCACCTCGGAAGAGGTCTCGAGCCGCGCCGACCAGTCCGGCTTCGTCAACCCGATCGCCCAGCGCGAGGTGGCCCGTGCGCTCGTCGGGTCGTCCGAGCGGATCCGGTAGGTCTCGCGGGCGTCCTCGGTGAAGACCAGGCCGTCCGGGTAGACCCGTCCGCCGCCGTACCCTGGGTCGACGTCGAGCGTCCACTCTCCCGTCTCGACGTCCTGCGTCACGGTGCGTTGCGGCAGTGGTTCGCTCTGGGCGACCCGCTCGACCACCAGCGGGTCGGAGCGCGCGGGGCCGGCGAAGACCACCCCGTCGTCGGTCGTCCGGGTCCAGGTCGGCAGGGTGACGCTCGAGGCCGACGGGTCGATCGTCACGGTGGCCACGGTGCCGTGCGGCCACACCCACGGCCAGTACGACGACGAGACCGCGATGCGCAGGCGGTGCCCGGCGGCGAAGCGGTGTCCGGTCGAGACCAGGCGCACGGGCAGCTCGACGGTCGTCCCGGGCACCAGCGGGTCGTCGCGGTCCATGCCATCCCGTTTCGAGGCGTTCAGCACGCCCCGGGTCACGAGCGTCGACGAGCCGTCGGGCGCGACGTCGCACAGGCGCACCGTCAGGGTGGCCCGGGGCTGGTCGCTGGTCACGGACAACCGGACGAGCACGTTGCCGAGCAGGTCGAAGGCGTTCCCGACGGGCAGGTCGAAGCAGACCGACCGGCCGTCCTCCTCGCGCTGGTCCGGTGGCAGGTCCGTGGCGTTGCCGAACGGGAAGAAGCGGCCGGCGTCCGCACCGGTGTGCTGCGGCGACCGCACCACCACCGGCCCGAGGTCACCGCCGCGCAACGCCGCGAACGGCAGGATCCGCTCGTGCGTCGCCGAGGAGGGCCAGGCCTCGGCACCGACCCACCGACCGCGTCGCGCCTCGTAGTAGGCCGCCGGCGGTTCGCCCTCGTTGATCCAGGCCCGGAGCGCTGGGTCCCGCTCGACACCGGTGTCCTCGCCCTTGAGCCAGCGGTCCCACCAGCGCAGGGTCTCCTGCAGGAACCCGATCGAGGGTCCCGGCGCGAGCCCGCGGTCCGGGTACTGGTGCGACCACGGCCCGACGATGCCCTTCACCGGAGCGTCGACGTTCGCCACGAGCCGGAGCACGGCGTCCCGGTACGGGTCCGCCCAGCCGCCGACGGCGAGCACCGCGGCGTCGATGGTGCCGTAGTCCTCGGCGGCGCTGCCGTGCCGCCAGTAGTCGTCGCGCTCCTGGTGCGCGAGCCACACCGGCGTCATCGGCCTGTTCGCCTCGAGGCGCTCCCGCCAGCGCTCGATCCACCCCGGTCCGACGATCTCCGGCCGGGGCGGGCGCGAGTTGAACGCGAACATCGTCGCGCCCCACGCCGCCATGTCGATGCCGAGCACGGCGCCGCCGACGTAGTGCACGTCGTTGTCGTACCGGTCGTCGGTCGAGCAGACGGTGACGATCGCCCGGAGCGCTGCCGGCGCGCGGGCCGCCAGCTGCAGCGCGTTGAAGCCGCCCCACGAGATGCCGAACATGCCGACCGCGCCGGTCGACCACTCCTGCTCGGCGAGCCAGGCGATCACGGCCTCGCCGTCCCGCAGTTCCTGCTCGCTGTACTCGTCGTCGAAGGCGCCGTCGGACGACCCGGTGCCGCGGATGTCGACCCGCACCGAGGCGTACCCGTGCTGTGCGTACCAGGGGTGCCGCTCCGAGTCGCGGGGCGCGGTCCAGTCGTCGAGCCGGTACGGCAGGTACTCGAGCAGCACCGGCACGGGGCCGTCGGACGACACCGGGGACCAGATCCGGGTGTGCAGCCGCACGCCGTCGGGCATCGGGATCCACTCGTCGCGGACCGACACCCCCTCGGGCAGCGCGTCCGGGTCGCCGATGGCGGTGAAGGTGGCGGGAGTGCCCCCGTCGGTCATGCGTCCTCCCAGTTGCGGATGCGGTGTCCGTCGCCGTGGTCCGTCCAGCCGTCGGCGTGCCGCCACCGCGGCACCCCGTCACCGACGTCGGGCAGCGTCGTGCTGCCGGGTTCGAGCGTCGCAGCGAGGAGCGTCGACGTGTACGGGTGGTTCGGCCCGGTGAAGACCTGCTCGGTCGGCCCGACCTCGACGATCCGACCGCCGGTCATCACGGCGACCCGGTCGGCCACACCCCGCACGACGGCGAGGTCGTGGCTGATGAACAGGCAGGCGAGCCCCCGGTCGCGCTGGAGGTCGGCGAGGAGCGCGAGGATCCCCGCCTGCACCTGCACGTCGAGCGCGGTGGTGATCTCGTCGGCGATGACCAGCGACGGCCCGGCTGCCAGCGCCCGGGCGATCCCGACCCGCTGCCGTTGCCCGCCGGACAGCTGCGCGGGCAGGCGCTCGGCGAACTCGGGGTCGAGTCCCACCTGCGTCAGCAGCTCGCCGACGCGCTCCCGCGACGACGAGCCGGTGAACAGCCGCAGCGGCCGGGCGATGGCCGCGCCGACGGTGCGTCGTGGGTTCAGCGAGGTGTCCGCGTTCTGGAACACCAGCTGCACCGCCCGGCGCAGGTCCGCCGATCGCCCGGCGACCGGCTCGCGCAGGTCGCCGCGCGTCGCGCCGTCGTCGTACGTGAAGCTGCCGGACTCGGCGGGCACCAGGCCGGCCAGCGCCGTCGCGAGCGTCGACTTGCCGCTGCCGGACTCGCCGACGACGGCGAGTGTCTCGTGCGCGGCGATCGTGAAGGAGACTCCGTCGACGGCGGCCGGCAGGCCGCGGCCGTAGCGGATCACCAGGTCGTCCGCGGTCACCACGGGGCGGTCGGAGCGATCGGGAGGCACGGTGCCGGTCGCCGTGGAGCCGCCGGTCCCGGGGACGGTCCCGTCTTCGGACACGGCTCGCAAGCCTCCCGGCCGTCGCCCGTCCGGCACCGCGGCCAGCAGGGCGCGCGTGTACTCGTGCTGCGGGGCGGCGAAGAGCCCCGCCGTGGCGGCGTGCTCGACGATCTCGCCGGCACGCATGACGGCGATCTCGTCCGCCATCGCGGAGACCACGCCGAGGTCGTGACTGACGAGCAGGACGGCCATGCCGAGCTGTCGGCCGAGGTCCGCGACCAGGTCGAGGACGGCGGCCTGGGTCACCACGTCGAGCGCGGTGGTCGGCTCGTCGAGCACCAGGACCCGCGGCCGGGCCGCGACGGCCATCGCGATCGCGACGCGCTGCTGCTGCCCACCCGACAGCTGGTGCGGGTAGCGGCGCACGATCGCGTCCGGGTCCGGCAGCCGGACGAGCCGGACGAGCTCGGCGACATGCTCCGGGCCGTCGGGCTCCCCGTGGGCGCGGAGGGCCTCGCGGATCTGCTCGCCGACGCGCATCGACGGGGTGAGCGCCTGCCCGGCGTTCTGCGCGACGACCGAGGCGGTGCCTCCGCGGAGCGCCCGGCGCCCCGCCGGGGACAGCGCGAATACGTCGGCGCCGTCCACCCGGACGGTGCCGGCATCGATGGACGACCCGGCGCGCAGGTGCGCGAGGAGCGTGCGCGCGACCGTGGACTTGCCGCTGCCGGACTCCCCGACCAGGCCGAGGGTGCGACCGGCCTCGATGGCGAACGAGACGCCCCGGACGACGGGGACGCGCCGCTTGCCGGCGGCGTAGGAGATGGACAGGTCGTCGACGCGGACGATCGCGTCGGGCACGGTCGCCGTGCCGGCGGACGTCGTGCCGGTGTCGGTGCGGGTCATGCGCTGACTCCCTGCTCGGCGCGGTCGACGCCGAGCGACTTGCTCAGCCCGTCTGCCGCGAGGTTCAGTCCGATCACCAGGGTGGCGAGCGCCACGATCGGGGCGAGGGTGCCGAGCGGCACCACGGTGAGCGCGGTGCGGTTCTCCTGCACCATCAGGCCCCAGTCCGGCGTCGGCGGGTTCGCACCGAAGCCCAGGAAGGACAGCGACGCGACGAGCAGCACGATCCAGGAGGCCCGCATCGCGTACTCGACGAGCACGACGTCGAGCACGTTCGGCAGGATCTCGCGGAACACGATCGACAGTGGCCGCTCGCCCCGGGCGCGGGCCGCGGTGACGTAGTCCTGGGTGATCACGGTGCGGGCGGCACCGCGGACGACGCGGGTCACCGCGGGCGCGTAGACCACCGTGACGGCGAGGACGATGACCCAGAGACCGGCATCGAAGACCGTCACGACGACCAGGAGCGCCAGGATCGACGGCACGCTCAGCAGGGCGTCGACGACGCGCATGACGACCTCGTCGAACCAGTTGTCGGCGTAGGCCGTGACGCAGCCGAGCACGGTGCCGACCGCGACGGCGATCGTGGTGGCGAGGAACGTCACGGACAGCGCGTACCGGCCGCCGTTCAGTGTGCGGGACAGGACGTCACGGCCGTACTGGTCGGTACCGAGCCAGTGCCTCCACGTCGGACCGGCGAGCACGTCGCCAGCGTTCGTGGCGACCGGGTCGTGCCCGGCGATGACCGGCGCGAGCAGGGCGAGGACGACGTGCAGGGCGATGAGGCCGAGCCCGATGTTCAGCGCCGTCGATCCGCGCAGGGGTGCGAGGGCGGCGCCGAGGACGGGGCGCTCGCGGCGGCGGGGGGCTGTGGCGGTCATGCGGCGGCCTTCCTGGTGGTGCTGCTGGCACCGGAACCCGCGCGGACGCGGGTCCTGGTCCGTCGGCGCCGCTGGCGGGTGCGCAGCTTCGGGTCGAGGGCGAGCGCGACGAGGTCCGCAGCGAGGTTGCACACGACGTAGATCAGGGCACTGAGCAGGGCGATCGCCTCGATCGTGGGCAGGTCGCGGTTGAAGACCGACTCGAGCATGAGCTTGCCCATCCCCGGGTAGTTGAAGACGTTCTCGACGACGACCACGCCGCCGAGCAGCCAGGCGACGTTGAGCGCCACGACGTTGAGCGTCGGCAGCAGCGCGCTCGGCACCGCGTGCTTCCAGACCACGCGGCGCATGGTCAGGCCCTTCAGCTCGGCCGTCGTGACGAACTCCGACGCCATGACGTCGATCGTGGACGAGCGGGCCGTCCGCACGATGTAGGCGGCCATCGCGAGCGTCAGCACGATGATCGGCAGCCAGATGGTGGGCAGCAGCTCGGCGACGGTGGCGTCGGTCCCCCGCAGCACGACCGCCGGGAAGACTGGCAGCCCGATCGCGAACAGCAGCACCAGGACCGTGGCGACCATGAACTCCGGCACGCTCATCACGACGAGGCTGACGATCGAGATGACCCGGTCGCTGGGACGGCCGCGGCGGACCCCCGCGATCACCCCGAGCGTCAGGGACACCGTGACGCCGACGAGCATGGCGGGCACGGCGATGAGCATGCTGTTCCGGAACGCCGTGAACAGGGTCGGGGCGACCGGCTCGCCGCTGACGAGCGAGGTGCCGAAGTCGCCGTGTGCCGCGCCCCCGAGCCACTGCAGGTACCGGAGCCAGACGTTCTGGTCGAGCCCGAGCGACTCGCGCAGCTGCTTGACGGCGTCGGGGGTGGCGTTCTGCCCGAGCAGCTGCTGGGCGACGTCACCGGGGAGCGCCTGCACCGCGAGGAACACGAAGAGCGAGGCGAGCACCACCGTGAGCACGGCGATGCCGACCCGGCGGAGGACGGGGATGAGGATGTTCATCGGCGCAGTCCGATCCGGAGGTAGTCGAACTCGAAGCCGAACTCCGAGTAGTTCACGACGTCACGGGACAGGCCCACGAGCCGGTCGCCGAACATCGGCGTCATGTCCGCGCCGTCCTCGACCACGAGCCGCTGGGCGTCCTGGTAGAGCGTCAGGCGCTTCGCGTCGTCCATCTCGGCGCGGGCGTCGTCGAGCAGCCCGTCGAAGGTCTCGTTCGACCACGCGCTCTCGTTGTACGAGGACCCGGTGCGGAAGATCTGGTTGAGCAGCTGGTCGATCGGCCGCCCCGTGAACCAGTAGCTCACCATGAGCGGCTTCTGCATCCAGATCTGCGTGTAGTACGAGTCGGAGCTCGCGTTGCGGACGGTCAGACGGATGCCAGCGTCGGCCACGGCATCGCGGTAGGCGACGGCCATCGGAGTGAACACCGACTCGTAGCTCGACGTGTAGATCGCCGTCCGGAAGTCCTCGCGACCCGCCTGCTTGAGCAGCGCCCGGGCCTTGTCCGGATCGTACTCGCGGTGGTCGTCGACGAACGCGGCGAGCTGCGGCGGCACGGGGTTGTCCCAGCCGGCGGACCCGGTGCCCTGCAGCGCGGTGTCGACGATCTTCCGCGGGTCGTAGGCGAGCTTCATCGCCTGGCGGACCCGCGGGTCGCTGAACTCGTCGCTCGTCGCGAGCATCGGGATCGTGTACCACTGGGCGTTCTTCGACCGGGCGACCGTCGCACGGTCCGAGGCCGACACCACCCGTGCGGTCGCGAAGTCCAGGTTCGTCTGCGAGATGAGGTCGATCTGCCCGGCGAGCAGCGCGTTCACCCGCGCGGTGGTGTCCTGGATCGAGTAGAAGTCGATCCCGTCGAGGGCCGGGCGGCCGGCGAAGTGGTCCGCGAACGCTTCGACGCTGCCGGTGCCTGCCGGGGTGAACGACGACAACCGGAACGGTCCGGTGCCGATGCCGGTCCGACCGATGTCCGCGATGGCGTCCGCCGGCACGATGTAGCACTGGTACGCGGTCAGCAGGGACGGGAACTCGGCGTTCGGCTTCGTCAGCGCGAAGCGCAGGGTGTACGGGTCGACGGCGCGCATCGAGTCCGCGTCCATCACCTCGCCGAGCACTCCGGCCTGGGGGCTGCCGGTCTTCTCGTCGAGGATGTGCCGGATGCTCGCGATGGCGTCGTCGGCGGTGAAGCGCGAGCCGTCGTGGAACGTGACGCCCCGGCGGAGCGAGAAGGTCCACTCGGTGCCGTCGGCGTTCGCGGACCACTCCTCGGCGAGGTCCGGCACCGGGGCGCCCTGCTCGTCGAGCTTCACCAGGCGGTTGTAGAGCGCGCCGAGGTACTCGTACGCCGACAGCGAGCTGGCCGAGTCGAGGGTCTCGGCCGCCGACGCGGCGGGACGCGCGATGCGCAGCCGTCCACCGCGACGGGCGACGCCGGTGGCCGCCGCCTCGGGGATGGTGGGTGTGCCGGCGGCGCCGGAGCTGCACCCGGTGAGCGTGAGCAGGCCGAGGCCGGCCAGACCGGCGGCGCCGGTGAGGAGCGCCCGACGGCTCGGGCCGTGGGCGTTCCGGGGTTCGGGGACGATGGGCTGCATTCGGGGGGACCCCTCCAGTAATCGTTCCGGTGAACGATAGAGGTCCGCGGCCGATCCCCCAAGCCCGACTTCCGCGCCCGGGCCCGCAGCGGGACGGGCTCGATCCGCGGCGGCGTGCAGATCCGGTGCCGTCGTGGCGCGCACGGTCCGCGCGTCGAACGTTTACCAACCCGTTACACGGCGCCCTCCGGCACACGGCATGATCGGGAACGCACCGACGTCCACGAGGAGGACCATGGCCACGTTCACCCGCGGGTTCGGCGGCCGTCGCGACGACCGCGACGACGCCCGCATCCCGCCCGGTCAGACCCTCGTCCGCGACTGGCCCGTGCTGTCCGCCGGGGCGACGCCCGACATCGAACCGACGGACTGGGCGTTCTCGATCCGCACCGAGGCCGGCCTGCACCAGTGGACGTGGGACGAGGTGCACGCGCTCGGCGTCGAGGACGTCACGGTCGACATCCACTGCGTGACCCACTGGACCAAGCTCGACATGCCCTGGCGCGGGGTCCCCCTCGACCGCCTGTTCGAAGACGTCGAGACCTCGCTCGACTACTGCATGGTCCACAGCTACGGCGGCTACACGACGAACGTCCCGCTCGACGAGCTGCTCGACGGCAAGTCCTGGATCGCGTTCGAGGCCGACGGCGAGCCGCTCACGCCCGAGCACGGCGGCCCCGCGCGACTGCTCGTCCCGCACCTGTACTTCTGGAAGAGCGCCAAGTGGGTGCGCGGCATCGTCATGCAGGCCGACGACGAGCCGGGCTTCTGGGAGAACGCGGGCTACAACCTGCACGGCGACCCGTGGAAGGAAGAGCGGTACTGGTGACGCTCCCCGACACCGGCCTGGAGGCACGGGTCGCGCCCGCCGCACGACCCACCGCGCGCAGGCGGCCGGCCTGGCACCCCGCCACGGTCGCCTCCGTCGGACGCGAGACGACGAACGCGCGTCGGATCGTCCTCGACGTCCCGACGTGGCCGGGCAACGACCCCGGTCAGCACCTCGACCTGCGGCTGACCGCCGAGGACGGCTACCAGGCCCAGCGCTCGTACTCGATCGCCTCGGCCGGCGACTCGACCGACGTCGTGCTCGCCGTCGACCGGGTGGACGGTGGCGAGGTCTCCCCGTTCCTCGTCGACGCCGTCGAGGTCGGTGATGCGCTCGAGGTCCACGGGCCCCTCGGCGGCTGGTTCGTCTGGCGGCCGAGCGAGTCCACCCGGCCCGTGCAGCTCATCGCAGGAGGTTCCGGCATCGTGCCGCTCGTCGCGATGGTCACCGCGCACGCCGAGGCCGCCGATCCCGCTCCGTTCCGGCTGCTCGCGGCCGTCCGGACGCCGGACGACGTCTTCTTCCGCGCGGAGATCGACCGGGCACTGACAGGCGACGCACCGCTCGAGGTGACGCACGTGTACAGCCGCACCGCGCCTCCAGGGTCCACCGTGCCCGCCGGGCGGTTGACGCGCGACGCCCTCGCGGCGGCTGTGTTCCCGCCGGATGCCGGAGCACTCGTCTACGTGTGCGGGTCGACGCCGTTCGTCGAACAGGTCCTGCGGTGGCTGGCCGAACTCGGTCACGACACCAGTGACGTCCGCGCCGAACGGTTCGGGGGCAACTGATGGTCATCGTCGACGGCAACGCCCTCGCCGGGGCGCTGGCCGAGGTCCTCGGGCCGGAGCCGACGGTGATCGAGCTCCGGTGCGCGGGGTGCGACCGCCTCGGCGCAGTCGGGTTGACCACGGTGTACCGGACCGCGATGGGGTCAGTCGCCCGGTGCCGAGCATGTGACACCGTGCTCGTCACGGTCGTCGAGTCCGGCGAGCAGTGCTGGGTCGGGCTCCCGGGCGCTCGGACGATGGTTTCCGCACTGCTGCGCTGATCCGGTGACCGCAAGCTGGCAGCGGCGTGTCGTTCGGGATTGTTGCGGGTTCCCGCACGTCGCCCATCGGGACCCACCCGAACGGGGGACGGTTCCGGATGACTCCTCGGAACTGCGTCGGGCCACCCACCCGACGCGTACCAGTGGGGGCAGGGTCGCCTCCGCGCCGGTGGGCGCGGGAACCCGAACCCTGCGCCCGCCGGCTCCCCTTCCGACGTCGGATGTCTCCCGGAACGACGAAACCCCCGGCTGCTCGTGCGGAGCAACCGGGGGTTGTCGGTGGTGGTGCTGAACGAGCGGATGACGAGATTCGAACTCGCGACCCTCACCTTGGCAAGGTGATGCGCTACCACTGCGCCACATCCGCGTTCACACGCCGTGTCGGCCGTGCGGGGATGACTCTACCCGATCCCGGGGCCGATCACCGGTTCCTGCCCGGTTCCGGGCGTGTCCGGCGCGGCAGCGGTCATCCACCAGCCGGACCGAGTTCGATCGGAGCATGAGCTACGTGCACGACAATCCCGGCGGGACCGAGGCCCACGGGGTCGACCTGGTGGACGGCGACGCCCCGGCGATCCGGATCCTGGTGCACGGCGACCTGCCGACCACGATCGAGCACGAGGGACGCGCGTGGCTCGCGACCGGTGACGCGCACGACGGTGGCGACGACGGCACGCCCCCGATCGCGATCTACCGTCCGGTCTGACCGGCCCAGGGTCAGTGCCCTCGGACGTCGCCCGTCAGGATCGCGTGCTCGACGCCGGCTGACAGCTCGTCGTGCAGGGCATCGGCGAAGAACTCCCCCGCGCCCAGACTGATCAGGTGCGCGAGCGCGGCCGCGGCCTGCGGGAACCCGGGCTCCCACTCGTCGTGCAGGAACGCCCGGACGTGACCGGACTCGTGCACGACGACCACGCCGATGTGCTCGTGGCGGGTGCCGTCCTCGAGCACCGCGTCGAACACCACGGGTTCGGTGTCCTCGCCCAGCTCCTCGAGGAACACCGTGCCGGTCCCCGGCCACTCGGTCCGGTAGGGCGGCAGGTCGGGGGCGTGCAGGTGGCCGGCGAGTTCGTCCGACGCCGACTCGATGTGCCCGGTCGCCAGGTACTCGTCCACGACGTCGTGCACGCGGGCGTGCAGGTCCGGCTCGTACTGCCACCAGCGCTGGTGGACGGTGCGCAACCACGCCTGGGTGGCGGCGTCGACCGACGCCGAGGTGCCGACGAGCTGCGGGGCAGTGCCCGGCGATCCGACGACCTCGAGCTGTTCGTCGTGGGTCTCGACGGTGATGGACCCGGTCGCCTCGTCCGGGTGGACGCCGTGCACGTCCTCGGGGGCGGCGGCCCAGATGCTCGCGGGGAGCTTCGGCGGCAGGTCGAAGGGCACCGCGATCGCCGGCAGCGTCATGGCCTGCTCGATCGCGTCGCCGAGGTGTGCCTCGTCCGCGCGGGCACCCATCACGATGCCGCCTGCGGCCGGCGCGAGAGCGAGCCGCTCGAGGTCGTCCGGCGCCGCGTTCATCGACGCGAGCACCGCGGTGTCGGCCCACTGCACGAACTCCCCGGCCGCACGGTCCTCCTCCCGGAACGGGACGTCCCACACCGACGGGTCGGCGAGCACCCACGACGCCGTGCGCCCCGCCGGCCCGTTCCGGACCGCGTCGACCAGTGCCGAGACCAGGCCGGGCAGACTCCGGTAGGCCGGACGGACCGTCAGCCGGTCGATCGCGAGCAGGTCGGGTCTGCCGAGCATCTCGGCGGCGTGGGTCTGCAGCGAGAAGAACGTCTCCCCCGTCGCGTCCCGCACCGCGACGGCGGACGGGAAGGACCCCGCGACGTCGGACACCTGGTAGCCGAGCACCAGGGCCTCGAGCGACTCCGGCTCTCGGCTCGTGAAGGCGGTGACCTCGGCGACGGACACTGCCTCGGTCTCGTCGTCGGTGACGGGCACGCGCACGTCGATGACCCAGCGGTCGACGTCCTGGCCCGGGTACGCGTCACCGTCCTCATCCGAGATCGTGATGTGGACGAGGCGCAGGGACCCGTCCCATGCGTCGTGGACGTGCTGGGCGATGGCGGCATCGGGGGCGTCGGTCACGGACGCAACCGTACCGGTGCGAGCCACCGCGAGGACGGGCGAGCTGCCGGGGGCCGCGTGGAACCGACCGGAACGGTCGGTAGCCTGGCCGTCGGGATGCTCTGCAGGGTCAGCGAACGAAGGGACAGCGGTGCCGGCACTCGGAAACGGACGCGCGGACGGCGTGTGGTGCACGCTCGGTGAACCCCGGACCACCGCGCAGATCGCACGGAACGGCTTTGCGTGGCTCGGCCTCGACCTGCAGCACGGTGCCTTCGACGACGCGGCACTGATGGCGACGATGCAGGCGCTGTCGACGGTGCCAGCGGCACCGTCCGTGGCGGTCCGCGTGGCTGAAGCGTCCGATGCCGCGATCGGCCGCGCGCTCGACCTCGGCGCGGACGTCGTGATCGTCCCGATGATCGAGACCGTGGAGCAGGCCGAGCTGGCCGTCCGCGCCGCGCACTACCCACCGCGCGGCCGACGGAGCTGGGGACCGATGACCGGACTCTGGGGCGGCCAGGTGCCGACCGCCGCTGCCGCCGATCCCGAGGTGTGGGTCATGCTCGAGACCCCGGACGGGGTCCGTGCCGCCGAGCAGATCCTGGCGGTCCCCGGTGTCTCCGCGGTGTTCGTCGGGCCCTTCGACCTGTCGATCGGCCTCGGCGTGGAACTGCACGAACTGCTCGATGCCGACAGCGCCACGGACCCCCTCCCCACGATCGTCACCGCCGCACACCGCGCCGGGAAGCACACGGGTGCCTTCGCCGGCGACCTGGCCCGCGCCGAACGTCTGCGCGCACTCGGATTCGACCGGATCGCGGTCGTCACCGACGGGACCCTGCTCGCCCACGGCGCGGCCGCCGTGCTCGGTGCCGCGGCCACCGGCCGGACCTCGTACTGAGCGGGGTCGCCGCGACCACGGAGCGGCGAGGGAGGAACGGCCGCTGTGAGCACGTGCTCGTCCCCCGGTCCAGACTCGGATGTGAACCCGATCCGACCGCGACCGCGACCGCAGAGAGGACGAGACACGTGACCGACGTCTCCAGCCAACCGCCCGCCGAGGGCGACGACCGCCGGGTCCTGACCAACCGCCAGGGCCACCCCGTCTACGACAACCAGAACCAGCGCACCGTCGGAGCCCGTGGCCCGGCGACGCTCGAGAACTACCAGTTCCTCGAGAAGGTCAGCCACTTCGACCGTGAACGGATCCCCGAGCGGGTCGTGCACGCCCGCGGTGCCGTCGCCTTCGGGTACTTCGAGGCCACCGGCACGTGGGGCGACGAGCCCATCGCGCAGTACACCCGGGCGAAGCTGTTCCAGGAAGCCGGCAAGCGCACCGACCTGGCGATCCGCTTCTCGACCGTCATCGGCGGTCGCGACTCCTCCGAGGCCGCCCGCGATCCGCGCGGCTTCGCTGTGAAGTTCTACACCGAGGACGGCAACTGGGACCTCGTCGGCAACAACCTCGGCGTCTTCTTCATCCGCGACGCCATCAAGTTCCCCGACGTCATCCACTCACTGAAGCCCGACCCGGTCACGTTCCGCCAGGAGCCGGCGCGCATCTTCGACTTCATGTCGCAGACCCCCGAGTCGATGCACATGCTCGTGAACCTGTTCAGCCCGCGCGGCATCCCCGCGAACTACCGCACCCAGCAGGGGTTCGGCGTGAACACCTACAAGTGGGTGAACGCCGACGGCGACACGAAGCTGGTGAAGTACCACTGGATCCCGTCGGTGGGCGTCAGCTCGATGACCGAGGCCGACGCCGCTGCCGTGCAGGCCGGTGACCTCGGGCACGCGTCGAAGGACCTGTACGAGGCGATCGAGCGCGGCGAGTACCCCGAGTGGGAGCTCCGCGTGCAGCTGATGGACGACCACGACCACCCTGAGCTCGACTTCGACCCGCTCGACGACACGAAGCTGTGGCCGGAGAACGAGTTCCCGCCGAAGCCCGTCGGCAAGATGGTCCTGAACCGCAACGTGACGAACCACTTCGCCGAGAACGAGCAGCTCTCGTTCGGCACCGGCGTGCTCGTCGACGGACTCGACTTCTCGGACGACAAGATGCTCGTCGGCCGCACCTTCTCGTACTCGGACACGCAGCGGTACCGCGTCGGCCCGAACTACCTGCAGCTGCCGGTGAACGCCCCGAAGAACGGCAACGTGGCGACGAACCAGCGCGACGGTCAGATGGCGTACCACCAGGACCACGGTGGCGAGAACCCGCACGTCAACTACGAGCCGTCGATCACCGGCGGCCTGCGTGAGGCCGAGTACCCGACCCACGACGACCAGGGTCCGGAGATCGTCGGACGGCTCACCCGCAAGCGCATCCCCCGGACGAACGACTACACGCAGGCCGGGCAGCGCTACCTGCTCCTCGAGGACTGGGAGCGCGACGACCTGGTCGCGAACTTCGTCGACCTCATCTCGCAGGCCGCCCGGCCTGTTCAAGAGCGCATGGTCTGGCACTTCTACATGGTGGAGGACGACCTGGGTCGACGCGTCGGCGAGGGCCTCGGCATCACCCTCGACGAGGTCAAGGACCTGCAGCCGCTGCAGTCCCAGACGCTCAGCGACGACGAGCTCGCCCGGCTGGCGAACCTCGGGCACAACGGCCCCCGCGACGTCGAGGGCCTGATGATGACGCACTGCGTCCTCGACGAGCGTGCCGTGCGCGTCTGAGACGCTACCCCGAAGCGGACGGGAGGCCCGGTGCCAGCTGGCACCGGGCCTCCCGTCCAGGAGAGCTCACCCTTCTGCGGCTGATCCGCTGAGCGGTCAGGCAGACTCCGGGACCGAGATGTCCCAGTAGCTCGGACGCTCGTACTGCTCGGACCACCCGCGCCGCATGCGTGCCGCTGCGCGGTCGAACGCGTCGACGACGTCGGTGTCCGGGGTGAGGAGGGCCTGCAGCCGCAGGCCGTCGTAGAGCGCGAGCAGCTGCTGCGCGCCCCGGATCGGATCCATCGTCGCCGGCTCACGGCCCGCCCGCACGTCCTCGTGCAGCGCGGTCCGGATCGTCTCGCGGAACTGCAGGTACGCCGAGCGGTAGTAGTCGGCGCCGTCGGTCGTCGGATCGGTCGAGGTGGCCAACGTGGCTGCGATCAGCCGCATCAACGCCGGCTCCTCCGCATGGGCGGCGAGCAGCGCGTGCAGGAACGCCACGGTACCCTGCTCCCCCGCCATGGGCAGCAGGGGTGCGGAGACGGCCCGTGTCCACCGCATCACGGTGGCCGCGAGCAGCGCGTGCTCGGACGGGAACAGCTCGAGGATCTCCGCCGGGCGCATCCCCGAGCGCACGGCGACGTCCTCGACGGAGAAACGCGAGAGCCCGCCGTCGTGGAT
Organism: Curtobacterium sp. VKM Ac-1376; assembly: GCF_015351025.1. Classification (GTDB taxonomy): domain Bacteria; phylum Actinomycetota; class Actinomycetes; order Actinomycetales; family Microbacteriaceae; genus Curtobacterium. The sequence continues at coordinate 101,241 of NZ_JADKRV010000007.1, forward strand.
CGCGGCGATGGCGCCGTTGATCGCGCGGGTGCGCGGGACCTCTTCGTCCGCGGCGTTCTGGTTCGTCAGCGGTGCCAGCGGGTGCTTCCGGAACCAGTCCAGCAGTGCCCGCGCGCGGGACGCCCCGAAGGCCGGGTCGGTCGGATGGCCGGCGCTGAACAGATCGCTGAACCCCGGCACGTCGCGCATCAGCGGGTCGAGCGACTGGAACGCCATCGACCAGTCCGGGAACGAGCGCTGCTGGACGGGCTCGTCGAGCAGCACCCGGACGTTCGTGTGGCGCGGGTCGGCCTGGACCTGCTCGAAGCGCTGGCGAACGACGTCGTCGTCCCCCTCGATGATGCCGATGCAGTTGTCGTCACGGTGCGCGAGCATGCCGGTGATGCCGAGACGTGTGTTCTTCTCACGCCCGACGGCCAGGATCTGGGCGAGCTCGGAGTCCGTGATCGGACGGGTCTGGGTGCTGGTGTAGACGAGCGATCGCATGGTGCAGCTTCCTGTTCGGACGGTCGGCCGGTGGGAGGGAGGCACCGCCGTGTCGAACCCGAATCGACGCGACGGCACCTCGCGGTCACCGTAACCAGCGGCGACCACCTTCACTGCGACGCAAGACGGTCCGTGGCTGGTCGGCACCCGGAGGATGCCGACCTCTGAATGGAACCATCCGGCAGCGGTCGGTGGTACCCCCACTACGGGGAACGGTCGTTCTCCCCGCATGCGCGGTGCTGTTCGGTGGCGCCTCGCAGCCTCGGCGTCCGTGAGCGGGTCCGCACTGTGGGCGGTCGACGGATCAGACCGACCTCGTCTCGCCGGCCCGGTCGTCGTAGGACGCATCCAGGTCACCCTGGACGGCGGCGCAGACCCGGCTGTGCAGGTCCGCGAGTGCGTCGAGGTCGACGGTGGCGAGGTCCGTCGAAGCCTGCTCGAGCACGAGGTCGGCCTGGCGGAGGAGTTCCACGCCCTGCTCGGGGCGTTCCGCCACCGCCGCGCCGTCGCGGAGCATGCGGAGCAGGCCGCCCAGCACGATCGGCTCCGACGCCCCGTAGCGGCGGACCGGACCGCAGACGAGGTCGAGCCAGTACCGCAGGTCCCGGTCCAGGACCACGACGCGCAGGGCCCCGTCGCCGTCGCACACCGGGCGGGGGCGGACGACGACGCGCTCCAGCTCCACGAGGAGATCGGCGCAGTACCCGATCGCGTGCACCGCGGTCACCGGGTCGTTGATGGCCGGCGAGACGGCCTTCACGGCGATGTCGGTGAGTTGGCGGAACCCGTACGCGATGTCCTGCTCCATGGTCCGCTCGTAGCCGACCTCGACGGCTCGCTGCACAGCGCCCGAAGCGGCGTCCGTGCCGTCGCACCCCCAGACGCGGGCGATCGGCGATCCGGCGGTCACGTGGTCACCGGGCATCACGCGGAGTTGCACGACCATCCCCTCGCGCTCGGCGGCACGGGCCAGCTCCTCGGCATGGATCCGCCGGACGAAGCCCGTGTGCGCGGCGCGTACGGCGCAGTCCGCTGCTCGGTCCGGAACGACGGGGTCGGCCTCGGGCTGTCCGCCCTGAGGCCTCACCGGCGCGCGATCGGGTCCGTACGTCGATGTGATCATCGCCCTGGTCTCCAAGTGGACGGCCCCCATGAGCGAATCGATCCGGAGCGACCGCACGATGTGCCCGATGAAGGCGATGAGCGCCCCGGCCGACGCGATCCCGAGGACGAAGACGAGTGCGAGTGCGAACGCCGGGAGCGACCGGTCCCCGATACCGAGCACGCACGTGACGGCCGACACGAACGTGGACAGCAGGATCGCGAGCACGGCCTGGGTGGCGCGGTCGCGTGCGAACTCACGGAGCAGCCGCGGCGAGAACTGCTGCGACGACAGCTGCAACGCGACGATGGTCAGCGAGAAGGTCACCGTGGTCGCGGCCATCACGCTGGACGCGACGACCTGCAACAGCACGGCGGCCGAGTCCTGCCCGCCGGGCCAGTGCCATCCCGTCCGGCCCGGCGGCACGGCGAGCAGGAGCAGGGTGGCGACGAAGGCCGCCGCCGTCCAGACCGAGGGCCAGAACCACAGCGCCGCACGGGCGCTCTCCCGAGTGACGTGACGGACCGCGGTGTGACCGGACATGCGTTCCACAGTGCGGACGACCGGCTCCGGGCACGTGCAGGACCCGCGCGGAGCGGCTGCCGATCCGCCCGAGATCCGGGAAACGAACCACGAGCACGTTGTCTGAAGGCACCCCACCGTCGGAGGGATCTCGTGGACCGATGAGGACCATCGAGCCGGTCCCGCCGACCCTGGAGGCACTGGACGGCGTCGAGCAGTTGCTCCGGACGAGCACCGAGCACGTCCGACACCACGGCGGGGGACGACGCGCCTGGGTCCTCGCCGGGCGGGTGGCCGGACACGGCCCCGACTGCGAGCCGCTCGTCCGGAGCGTGCTGCCAGTCGCCATCGTGTCCGACCGCGCGGTCGACGAGGCTGGCGACGTGTACCGGGCAGGTCCGCGGTCGCTGACGACGGCTGACCCCACCACCTCGACGCCCGTTCGGCTGCTGCGTGGCAACGTCGGAGCCATGCGAGGCGACATCGAGACGTACCACCAGGACGGGCAGTGGCAGAGCAAGGTCGAGGGCACCGACGACGTGTTCGGCGTCGCGCACACGAAGCGCGAAGCCGTGGTGCTCGGTCGGGACCGGGCGAGGGCGGAGAAGGTCGAGCACATCATCCGCAACGAGGACGGCACCATCCACGAGCGCTCCACGTACGGCCACGATCCACGGAGCATCCCCGGCTGATCGGCACGGAACGACGAAACCCCCGGCCGAGGCCGGGGGTTTCAGGTGGTGGGCGATACTGGGATCGAACCAGTGACCTCTTCCGTGTCAGGGAAGCGCGCTACCGCTGCGCCAATCGCCCAGATTCCCTGTCTGAACCGCGGTTCGCACAGGATCTGGAGGGTGTTGCTGGAGGTGGGGACGGGATTCGAACCCGCGTGGACGGCTTTGCAGGCCGCTGCCTAGCCTCTCGGCCACCCCACCATCGAGGTTCACGTCCCCGTGAGTACCCGAACGGTGGGATACCCTCTGGTGAGTCGTGGACCTTCGAGAAGACCCACACTCGAGCGGATGACGAGATTCGAACTCGCGACCCTCACCTTGGCAAGGTGATGCGCTACCACTGCGCCACATCCGCACTTGTCGTTCCGCTGTCGCGGCGACGACGTAAACTCTATACGCACCGGGGTGCTTCCACCAAAATCATCCTCGTTCACCGGGCGTGTCCCCCGTGTTCATGCGGATCGGGACGGTTTCGAGCATCCCGTCGGCGGTGCGCCACACCCGGGCAGCGCGGTGTGTTCGATGCACCGCCGGACTTCCGCTAGTATCGATCCGCACGAACAGTGCAGGGGGCGATTGGCGCAGTTGGTAGCGCGCTTCGTTCACACCGAAGAGGTCATCAGTTCGAGTCTGGTATCGCCCACGAGCAACACGACCACCACCGCAAGAGCCCGGCGCAGCAGCGTCGGGCTCTTGTCATCTCATCAGGCCGCAGCACGCGGGCCAGACCACCAGCACGATCGGACGAAGGGGCGCATGACCGACGTCGACCTCGAGTTCGCCCGGGTCCGAGCGGTCCTCGACCGTCCGACCCTGCGGCTCATGTCCCGGCCGACCAGCGCCACGGTCCTCGCCGTGTTCCGCACGGTGTTCGACCGCGACGTGCAGTACGTCCCCGCCGACCGCATGCACCTGCAGGTCGAGGAGCACGTCGCACGCCTGCAGGCGGCGGGTGCCCGCGTGCCCGCGAGTGACCAGGCAGTGCCGACGGCCAACGAGCAGGCCGACGGCGAGCAGGAAGCGCGCCCGAACGGCCGCGCGCTGTGCCGCGAGTGGGTCGGCGCCCAGTGGCTCGTCCGCTCGAACTCCCCCGACGGCGACGAGCAGTACTCCCTGACGAGCCACGCGCTCGAGGCGCTCTCCCTCGTCGACGCCCTGTCGGCCGACCGTGCCCTGATCAGCGAGAGCCGTCTGGCGATGATCGTCGACGCCGTGCACCGGTGGGCTGCCCGCGCCGAGCCCGATCCCGACGTGCAGATCCGCCGGATCGACGCCCAGATCGCCGAACTCCAGGCCGAACGGGACCGCCTGGAGCACGGCGACGACGTCGTGGCCGTCGACGACGACCGGATGCGAGACGGCTACACGAACATCTCCGACCTGATCCGGCAGCTGCCGAGCGACTTCAAGCGCGTTGAAGAGGCGGTCGCGACGATGCACCGCTCGATCGTCGAGGACTTCCGGCAAGAGGTCCGCCCGATCGGCGAGATCCTCGACGACTACCTGACGCGCACGGACAACCTGATGGAAGCGACGCCCGAGGGCCGTGCCTTCGAGGGCGCCTTCGAGCTCCTCCGCGACGACGCCCTGCTCCTGCGGCTCCGCGACGACATCGCGACGATCCTGGCGCACCCGTTCGCGCAGGGTCTCGGAGCCGGCGAGCGTCGAGCCTTCCGCAACACCGTGACGATCCTGCGCCAGGGCATCGAGGACGTCCTCGCCCAGCGCCGTCAGCTGACCGCCACCCTCCGCGACCAGATCGTCGCCCACGACGTGGTCCGCGACCGCGAGCTCGACGCCGTGCTCCGGTCGATCAACCGCGGTCTCGCCACCCTGATGGACCAGGGCAGTGCGCGCGACCGCATCCCGCTGCCGCTCCTACCGGCGGCCGCCGAGGTCGGCACGCTCCGTGAGCGCTTCTACGACCCGGACGCCGAGTCCGTGCCGCCGCCCATCGAGGAGCCCGACGACGACGTCTTCGAGGACCTCGACGTGGAGATGCTCCGCAAGCACGGCGGGCCGCTGCTGACCGAGCTGCGCGCGGCACTCCGCTTCGCCGAGGCCGACTCCAGCGTCGACGCGTTCCACGGGCTGCCGCCCGAGCAACGTCGGCCGGTCGAGCTCTTCGGTCTCGCGCACCTGCTGACGGGGCGCGAGGACTTCGAGTCCGCCGCCCAGGTCGCCGAGCACCGCACGGTCCGGCCCGACGGCACCCCCATCACCTTCCACATGCCCACCGCTGCGCTCGACGACGAGCGCCGGCCGGTCGGCGTCCCCCACGACGAGAACGCACAGGAGGCACGGTGAGCGACACGACGCCGGCACCGGTCGACGACACGGTCCCCTACGACGACCCCGCATCCGTGATGCCGGACGACGAGCGTGACGAGTCCAGCTTCGCCCTCTTCGAGGGCGACGAGGGGCGGCTCGACGAGCACCAACGACGGGCACTGGTGGCACTGCTGCGGCACTCCTACGTCAGCTCCCGCACGCACCCAGACGAGTGGCGTGCCGTGCTCGACGCCGAGTACCAGCTGCGCTCCCGCCTGAACGACCTGTTCCTCGAACTGCACGTCGACCGTGACCGCGAGGTCGCCTGGAAGCGCCAGGCCCGCTCGGAGAGCCAGCGCCGCACGTTCCCGACCCTGCTCCGCGACCTGCCGTACACCCGCGAGGAGACGATCGTCCTCGTCTACCTTCGGATGCGCCTGCGCGCCGACGCCCGACCGGGCCCGGACCAGGTGGTCGTCGACCGCTCCGAGATCCTCGGGCACGTGGCGGGCTTCCGTCCGGCGACCGCGACCGACCGCACCCGCGACGAGGGCCGGGTGGCGAAGGCCATCGAGCGTCTCGTGACGGCGCGCATCCTGATCCGCACCTCGGGTCCGGACCGCTTCCGGGTGGCGAGCGTGGTCGAGGTGCTGCTCCCCCTGGAGCGCCTGCTCGAACTGGACGCCTGGTTGCGGACGACCACCGCGCAGGCCGACCAGGCCGACCCGGGCGGCGAGCCGACCGACGGGGACGACCCGGGCCTCCCGGCAGACGGCGAAGCCGAGACCGACACCGACGACGAAGGCGAGATGGAAGCGTGACCGACACGTTCGAGATCCCGGCGCTCTTCGACACCGTCGCGCAGTGGCGCGCCGAGTCGATGCAGGTCGTCAACTGGGGCGGGTTCCACGGCCACCGGCAGGTCGAGCTCTCCGGCACGGCGACGCTCATCTCCGGCGCTTCCGGCACCGGCAAGTCCACGCTGATGGACGCCTACCTGGCCGTGATGATGCCGTCCGATGTGCCGTTCAACGGCGCCTCGAACGACGCCACCACGGGCCGCGCCCGCAGCGCCGACCAGCGCAACCTGCTCACGTACCTGCGCGGCAAGGTCGACACCCGGCGGGACCCGGAGACCGGCAGCCTGCGCGACGTGAACCTGCGCGGCGACGACCAGACCACCTGGGGCGCTGCGGCGGTCACGTTCCGGAACGACGACGAGCGGCGCTTCACGGTGCTCCGTGCGTACATCGTGCCGAAGCGTGCCCGCGGTGTCGGCGACATCCAGATGACCATGGCGACCGTCGACGACACGTTCGACCTCCGCCGGCTCGAGGAGTTCGTGCCGGCGCGGTTCCACCACCTCGAGTTGACCGGGCGCGTGCCCGGGCTCGTCATCCGCGACACGTACCAGGAGCTCGCCTACACGCTGCAGACCCGCCTCGGCATCGGCGACTCCGGCGGCGGCAACCGGGCGATGCGCCTGCTCGCCCGGATCCAGGCGGGGCAGCACCTGCCGACCGTCGACGCGCTGTACAAGTCGCTCGTGCTCGAGACCCCGGGCACGTACGAGGCCGCCGACCGCGCCCTCGCGCACTTCTCGGCCCTCGACGAGGCGTACGAGGCGATGGACACCGAGGAGCGCAAGGTCCGCATCCTCTCCCCCATCACGGACCTGCACGCCGAGATCTCGCGCGCCACCGAAGCCGCAGCGGCGCTGGACGGCATCGCCACCGGCGCCGAGGTCTCGCCGTTCGCGCACTGGACCGCGTCCCGCAAGCGCGAGCTGCTCGACGCCGAGGTCGACCGGAACGGGCGTGAGCGCACGGCGTCCCGAGCCGAGGTCGCCGCGGCCGAGGCCCGGCACGCCGCCGTCGAGATCGAGCTGCGTGACGCCGAAGCACGGCTCCGCGACCAGGGCGGCAACGCGTTGGCGCAGCTCGAGGACCGCATCGAGCGACTGACGCGCGAGCGCGACGGGGTGGTCCGCACCCGCACGACGTTCGACGAGCGGACCGCGGTGCTCGGCACGGCCGTCGCCACGGAAACCGACTTCACCGCTGCCCAGCGCACCTCGCACGACTTCCTCGGCTCGTACGCCGCACAGCGCACCGCGCTCGACGAGCGACGTGACGCCCTGACCCGCGAGGAGTACCCGCTCCTCGACCGCGAGCGGTCCCTACGGCAGGAGCGGCAGTCGCTCGAGCACCGGCAGGGTGCGATGCCGCTGCCGATGCACGAGGCCCGGCTCGCGATGGCCCGCGCCGCCGGCATCGACCCGTCCGAGCTGCCGTTCGTCGCCGAGCTGCTCGACGTCCGGCCCGGCGAGGAGCGCTGGCGAACGGCGATCGAGTCCGTGCTGGCCCCGGTCGCCCGCACGCTGCTCGTCGACCAGGACCGCCTGGCCGAGTTCAGCGAGGCGATCGACGCGCTCCGCCTGCCGGTCCGCGTGCAGTTCGAGGGTGTGCCGACCGGCCCGCACCTGGACCTCGACGGCGACCCCTCGATGGTCTCCGGCAAGCTCGCGATCAAGCCGTCGCCGTTCAGCACCTGGGTGCGCGAACGCATCGAGTCCGAGCGCACCGACGCCCGCTGCGTCACGTCGGCCTCGGAACTCGGAGGTGGCGGCCGTCGTGTCACGGAGTCCGGGCAGCTCCGGGACGGCCGCCGCGGTGCGCACGGTGACCGGCGTCAGGCGAACGTCATCGGCTTCACGAACGAGGCCCGTGTGGCCGCGGTCGAGCAGGAGCTCGCGGCCATCGCGCAGGACCTCGCCACGCTCGAGGCCCGCAGGACCGACGTCGCGCAGGACCTCACGGCGCTCGACGTCCTGCGGGCCGCACACCAGCACGTGGTCGACGTCACCTGGGCGGCGATCGACGTCGAGGGCGTCGAGGCCTCCCTCGCCCGGCTCGACGAGGAGCGCCACGCCCTGCTCGCCGCCGACGACGGACTCCGGACGCTCCGCGGCTCGGTCGCCCGGCTGCGCAAGTCCCTGGACGAAGCCGCAGACCGCCGCTCGGCCGCCCGACTCTCCGTCCAGCGGCTCGAGGAGCGACACGCGGTGCTCGTCGACGGCCAGGACGCCGCCGCCGAGATCCTCGAGCGCTTCGAGGCGTCGCCAGAGGCCCTGCCGGACGACCGGCAGTCCCGGCTGCTCGAGGAGACCTTCGAGGAGATCGGCGCTCCCGAGGGTGTGGACGGCTTCGACGACGCCAGCCGGAGGCTGAAGCGGCGGCTCGAGGAACGGCTCACCCAGGCGCTCGACGGTGCCGCGGCCGCCTCGACCTCACTGACCCTGACGTTCCAGCGGTACCAGGACGCCTGGCCCGACCCGAACCTCGGCACCGGGGTCGCGTCCTACCCGGACTACCACGCCATCCTCGACCAGATCGTCGCCACCGGCCTGCACGCCCGCCGCACCGAGTGGCGCCGACGGCTGTCGCAGTGGAGCGGCGAGGACCTCGTCCCGCTCGCCGGTGCCTTCGACCGCGCCGTCGTGGAGATCGAGGAGCGGCTCGAGCCGGTCAACGAGATCCTGCGTGAGCTGCCCTTCGGCGCGAACCGGGACCGTCTGAAGATCCAGATCCGCCGCGTCACCCGCGAGGACGTCACCGCGTTCCGCCGTGAGCTCCGCGCGCTGTCCGCGTCCGTCGACACCGAGCTCACCGACGACGTGCTCGAGACCCGGTTCCGCCGGCTCCGGCGCTTCATGGCGGTCATCCGCCCCGACCCGGACGCCGCACGCGGTCGCACGACCCAGCGCGACGCCGTGCTCGACGTCCGTCGGCACATGGAGATCACCGCGGTCCGGTACGACACGTCCGGCAACGACCTCGGCGTGTACTCGTCGCTCGGCGACAAGTCCGGCGGCGAGACGCAGGAGCTCGTCGCGTTCATCGTCGGTGCCGCGCTCCGGTACCAGCTCGGCGACGAGACGCGTCCGCGGCCTCGGTTCGCGCCGGTGTTCCTCGACGAGGCGTTCATCAAGGCGGACTCGGAGTTCGCCGGCCGTGCCGTCACTGCGTGGCTCCGGCTCGGGTTCCAGCTCGTCGTGAGCGCGCCGCTCGACAAGGTGACCGCGCTCGAACCGTCGATGGAGCGGCTGCTCTCGATGCGCAAGCACCCCGAGACGGGCCACTCGTCGATCACCGAGATCGCGCGGGTGGAGCCGGCCGCCGTCTGACGCGGGCCTTGGTGAGTGGTCGCAACACCCCGCTAACGTTCGCCGAGGGGTCACGTACTGTCGGATGGCGGCGGCGCAGCCGACAGTTCGTGACCACTCGAAGCGCTGTCGGCGGGGTGTCCTGACCACCCGGTGGCCGGGCCGTCAGCGTGTCGACAGGTGCCGCACAGACGTTCCATGACCACGCGCCGCTACGGTGATGGCGTGTTCGGACGCCGCCGCTCCCCCAGTCCCCGCCCCGACGACGCTCCCGGTCTCGGCATCGGCGCCCTCGTGCAGGTCATCGACACCGCGCAGGGCGGAGAGCGCTGGGCGGACGAACCGATCGGGGTGATCGTGGCTCCGGGCGGCAACCAGCTCGTGGGGTACCCCGGTGTCGGCGAGCCGCTGTCGTGGACCGTGGCGTTCGAGGAGCCCGTGTACACGAAGGACGGCCGCGGCCCCTTCGAGCGCGCGACCGTCCTGAGTCGTCAGCTGGTGCCGGTCACGACCGACAGCGGCGAGTAGTCCGGGTCAGGGACTCAGTACTCCTCGGAGCCGCTCTTCATCATGGCCGCGACCGCCATGCAGCAGCCCACACCACCGAGGACGCCGATGCCGATGATGATGCCTGCGATGAGTTCGAGCATGGGGTGACTCCTTGGTTGCGTCGGCCGTGGCTTCCGTCAGGTTAGCGGATGCCGCGCATCAGCCTCAGCACCGGCTTGGCGATGACGAGCAGGACCACGCCGACGGCCACGGCGACCAGCCCGAGGACAGTGAAGTAGGGCGCTTCGTTCGCCGGGTCGTAGTACCGGGACAACACACCGGTGACCGCGGTGCCGAGCGACACCGACAGGAAGAACAGCGCGACCATCTGCGTCTGGAACTTCGGCGGGGCGAGCTTCGTCGCGACGGACTGCCCGACCGGTGAGAGCAGCAGCTCGGCCAGGGTGAAGACGAGCAGGATGCCGACCAGCACGAGCAGCGGCGTGCCGTTCTCGCCCGAGCCGACGAAGGGCAGGAACAGCAGGAAGGCGAGGCCCATGATGCCGGTGCCGAGGACGAACTTCGTCGGGGTGGACGGCTGACGGGGACCGAGCTTCGTCCACATCGCGGCGAACACGCCGGACAGCAGGATGATGAAGACCGGGTTGATCGACTGGACCCACGACACCGGCATCTCCCACCCGAACAGCGAGCGGTCGAGCCGTTCGTCGGAGTAGACGGTCACGACGGTGAACTGCTGCTGGTAGAGCGACCAGAAGACGGCGCTGCCGATGAACAGTGGGATGAACGCGAACACCCGGGACCGCTCGTCGCGCGTCAGACCGCTCGACAGGATCACGACGAAGTAGGCGATGGTCGCGACGATGACGATCGCGACGACGACGGTGGGCAGGTTGCCGACGTTCAGCAGGCCGGTCAGGACCGCGACGACGACCACCGCGAGCACGACGAGCACCGCGCCGCCGATGAGGGGCAGGCGCCGACGGTCGACGGGGTTCGTGACGTCGCGGACGGACTCCGGCAGCTTCCGGCGGCGGACGGCGTACTGCACCAGCCCGGCCGCCATGCCGACGGCCGCGAGCCCGAAGCCGTAGTGGAAGCCGAGGGAGCTCTGCAGCAGGCCGGTCAGCAGCGGCCCGAAGAACGCGCCGAGGTTGACGCCGAGGTAGTACAGCGAGAAGCCGGCGTCGCGACGCGGGTCCTCGCGGCTGTACAGGCCGCCGACGATGGTCGTGGCGGTGGCCTTCAGCCCGCCGGAGCCCAGCGCGATGAGCACCAGGCCGACGCCGACACCCGCGACCCCGGGGATGAGCGCCAGGGCGATGTGCCCGAGCATCACGACGACCGCGCTGCCGAACAGCGTCCGGTCCGCGCCGATCAGTCGGTCGGCGATCCAAGCACCGATGATCGTGAACAGGTAGACAGCACCGCCGTACGCGCCCATGATGCCGCTGGCGATGCCCTTGTCGATGCCCAGGCCGCCCTGCGACATCGTGTAGTACATGTAGATGAGGACGATGCCCTGCATCCCGTAGAACGAGAAGCGCTCCCAGAGCTCGACCGCGAACGGTGTGGAGAGCTCGAACGGTTGCCCGAAGAAGGTGCGTCCGGGACGGCCGTCGCGGTCCGCGGGGGTGGTACGTGACATGGCGGCCATGTCTGCCCCCGGCCGGGTGGGCGCGCCCAATCGTCGACGGTGCCTCACGTGTTTGGAGGGTTCCCACGACCCCGTCGGTGCGGGGGCGGCGCCCGGTTGTCCGGCGTGCACGGCGTTCACACCGCTGTCGGCAGCGGTGTCTAGCGTGGGTGGGGCAACACGGTCACCGCAGCTCAGGAGGACTCCGCCCATGGTCGACACCGCATCCGCTCAGCGCTCCACCGCCCAGGACCTCGACGCCCCGGACGCGCCGAACGCCGACGCCGCGGGCGACCCGGCAGCGGGCACCCCCACCGCAGGCACCGACACCGACGTCCGCATCGACGTCGAGCTGGTCGAGGAACTCCTGCTCGGCCGCTGGGCCGAGGACCGCCGGATCTCCCGCAGGCTCGCACTCGACCCCGCGGTGCAGAAGGTCGAGGGACAGCCGATCGCCGAGCACCGGGCCCGGGTGCTCGAGCAGCTCCGGATCCTCGTCGACGCCGGTGCGATCCAGCGTCCGTACCCCGCCGAGTTCGGCGGCCAGAGCAACCACGGCGGCAACCTCGCGGCGTTCGAGGAACTGGTCACCGCCGACCCGTCCATGCAGATCAAGGCCGGCGTGCAGTGGGGCCTGTTCGGCTCCGCCGTGCACCACCTGGGCACCGAGGCGAACCACCGCGCGTTCCTGCCCGGGATCGTCTCGTTCGACGTGCCCGGCTGCTTCGCGATGACCGAGACCGGGCACGGCTCCGACGTGCAGAGCATCGCGACGACGGCGACGTACGACCCAGCAACGCAGGAGTTCGAGATCCACACGCCGTTCCGCGGCGCGTGGAAGGACTACATCGGCAACGCCGCACTGCACGGCCGTGCCGCCGTCGTGTTCGCGAAGCTGGTCACCGCGGGTGTCGACCACGGCGTACACGCGTTCTACGTCCCGCTGCGCGACGACTCCGGGGCGTTCCTGCCCGGGGTCCGCGGCGAGGACGACGGGCCGAAGGGCGGCCTGAACGGCATCGACAACGGCCGGCTCGCGTTCGACCACGTCAGGGTCCCCCGCACGAACCTGCTGAACCGGTACGGCGACGTCGCCGTGGACGGCACGTACTCCTCGCCCATCGCCTCGCCGGGTCGCCGCTTCTTCACCATGCTCGGCACGCTGGTGCAGGGCCGGGTGTCCCTCGACGGTGCCGCGGTCGTCGCACAGAAGATCGGGCTGCAGATCGCCCTGACCTACGCGATGCAGCGCCGCCAGTTCCCGACCGGTGACGGGACGGAGGGCGTGCTGCTCGACTACGGCCGGCACCAGCGCCGCCTGATCCCCCGCCTGGCGACGGTGTTCGCGCAGTCGTTCGCACACGAGAAGCTCCTGCGCACCTTCGACGACGTCTTCAGCGGGCGCGAGGACACGCCTGAGCGCCGCGAGGACCTGGAGACCCAGGCCGCCGCCTTCAAATCGATGTCCACCTGGTCGGCCTTGGACACCCTGCAGGAGTGCCGTGAGGCCTGCGGCGGCGCCGGCTTCCTGGCCGAGAACCGCCTGACGGGCCTGCGCGCCGACCTCGATGTCTACGTGACGTTCGAGGGCGACAACACCGTGTTGCTCCAGCTCGTCGGCAAGCGCCTGCTCACCGAGTTCCGTGCGAAGGCCCCGAAGGACCCGGCCTCCACCGCGAAGTTCGTCGCCGCCCTCGCCGCGGGCAAGCTCGCCGACGCGTCCGGCATCCGTCGCCTCGGGCAGACCGTGGCCGATCGCGGGTCCCTGTCCGCGAGCGTCGCTGACCTGCAGGACTCCCGGACGCAGCGTGACCTGCTCGCGGGCCGTGTCGACACGATGGTGTCCGAGATCGGGATGCGCCTGGCCTCGGCCGGCAAGGACCGCTCCCGCGCGGCTCGCCTGCTGAACCGCTCGCAGCACGAGCTCATCGAGGCGTCCAAGGCGCACGCCGAGCTCATGCAGTGGGACGCGTTCACCGAGGCGCTCGACGAGGTCCCCGAGGGTGACAGCCGCCGTGTGCTGGTCTGGCTGCGCGACCTGTTCGCCCTCGGCCTGCTCGAGCAGCACCTCGATTGGTACCTGCTGCACGGTCGGCTGTCGGCCCAGCGCGGACGCGCCGTGTCGGCGTACATCGATCGGCTCGTCGCCCGGATCCGTCCGATCGTCCCGCAGCTGATCGAGACGTTCGGGTACGAGCCCGGCCACGTCCGCGCTCCCATCGCACTCGGCGCCGAGCAGGCACGGCAGGACGAGGCACGCGCGTGGTTCGCCGCCGAGGCCGCCGCGGGCCGTTCGCCCGAGCAGGAGAAGAAGCCGCGCCCGTGATCAACCCTGAGGGGTTGATTTCGACGAAATCAACCCGGTAGGGTTGATCGCGGGGGTCATCATGTACGCACTGACCGTCGACCAGGTCGACAGCCGACACGACGACGACCGCGTCGAGGCTGCGCTCCGTCGCGTCGCCGACGCGATCGGCAGCCGAGCCGTCCTGGCACCCGAGCGCACGGCCGGTGACGAGTTCCAGCTCCTGCTCGACGACGCCGGGGTGGCCCTCGACGTGCTGCTCGACCTGACACGCCAGGGCGAGTGGAGCGTCGGGCTCGGCGTCGGCGCGGTCGACGAGCCGTTGCCGACCTCGACCCGCGCAGCCCGGGGCGCAGCGTTCCTGAGCGCGCGCGAGGCGGTCGAGCGTGCGAAGACCGTCCCCGAGCACGTCGCGGTGGAGATCGCGCCGGATCGCCGACTGCGGACCGCTGACGTCGAGCCGCTCGTCGCCCAGGCCGTCCGCGCCCGCGCACGTCGCTCCGACGAGGGCTGGGAGCTGGCGGACCTGCTGCGGGCCGGGCACTCCCGGGTCGACGCCGCCGGCATCCTCGGGATCACCCCGCAGGCCGTCGCCAAGCGCTACGGCACCGCCGAACTGCGGACGGACGACGCCGTCCGTGCCGCCCTCGTCCGCCTGCTCACGGAAGCCGCCCTGCCCGCATGACCCTCGCCGTCACCGTCTGGGGGCTCGGGTCCCTGCTCTTCCTCGCCGCGGCCGCCGTCAGCGTCGTCCGCCGTCTGCCACTGCTGGTCCGTGCGGTCCCGTCCGTGGTGCTCGTCGTCGCGCTGCTGCTCGCCCAGACCCTGCAGCTGGTCCCGTCGCCACCCGGCCTGCCGCTCGGCACCCTCGGGATCGTCGCGGTGTGCATCGTCGCGGTGCTCGCCGGCAGCGCGGTGACCGGAGTCGTCCTCGGCCTCGCGATGCGGGACGACGTCGAGCGCGGGCAGCACGGCGGGATCCTGGTCGCCAACGTCGACGAACCAGTGCCCGAACGGCCGCGGCCCGAGGTGCTGCGCGGCGGCGCGGTGATCGGGTTCCTGGAGCGGTTCGCGATCGTGGGCGCAGCGCTGGTCGGACACCTCGAGATCGTGGCGGCGGTCATCGCGATCAAGGGGCTCGGGCGCTTCACCGAACTCGACTCGGCAGCCGCACGGGAACGCTTCATCGTCGGCACGCTGACCAGCACGTGCTGGGCCGGCCTGGCGACGGTCGCCGCGATCGCCCTGCGCTAAGAGTCGGACGCAGCCGAACCGGCAGCACCACCGCGCGCCCCGAGCGCCGCACGCAGCTGCGCTTCGGCGTCGTCCCCGGCGGCAGCGGCCTCGGCGTTCGCCTCGGCGACGGCCCGCACGACCTCTTCACGCTGGATCTTCACCCCGCGCGGGGCGTCGATGCCGATCCGGACGCCGTCGCCCCGGGAATCGAGCACCGTGATGACGATGTCGTCGCCGACGAGGATCCGCTCGCCGACCTTCCGCGTGAGTACCAGCACCCGGTCAGCCTAGCGACACCACGGGGACCCCCAGCAGCTCCACGGACTCGGGCGTGGCGGTCTCCCCCGCACCGATCGCGACGACCCCCGCCACCGGCAGGCGGTCGGCCACCGCGGACACCATCGCCGCGGAGTCCGCCAGCTTCCGGCCGACGTCGACGACGACCCACACCTGGTCCGCCTGCAGGGCGGCACCGGTCGCGCGGTCGTCCCACGCGGCGACCGCGAGCACCGCGTGCCCGTCACGGACGCCGTCCGCACGCGCCAGGATCGCGCCGCGTCGGTCGGCGGCGTCGGACGCGCGGAGGGCGTGCCGGAGCGCGAACAGGCCGGCGGCCGCGTCCACGTCGTTGGGTCGGCCGACCAGCAGCACCAGATCGCCGTGTGCGGACCGCACGGCGGGTGCGGTGGGCCGGACCGCAGGCACGGCCGGGGCCGCGTCGACGGCGCCGGACGGGCCTCCCGGCGGTGTGTCGATGACGGCCTGGAGGCGCGGGTCGACCCCCGCGGGCACGTCCGGACCGGACGGCACCCGCGGCGGGCGCGGCGCGCTCCCCGTGATCCCGTCCGCCCGGAACCCGTCGAGCACCGACGCGAACGCGTCGGCCCGCGTCGTCGCGGTGCCGTCGGTACCGGCGATGCGGGCTTCGGCCTCCTCGGCGTCGGCGAGGAGCGCCGCGATCCCGACGCGCTGCACGGGCGAGTCGGCGATCAGGACACGCGCGCTGGGCTGCTCCCCTGGTTCCGGCACCTCGACGGTGGCCTCGACGTGCGCCCTGCGGAACAGGCCGCCGAACCCGGGCGTGGTCACGCGCTCGGCCGCGACGATGCGGGCGCCCGCACCGAACTCGGTCCGGACGGCGTCGCGGACGGACTCGAGCGTCGCGCCGCTACGCTGCAATCGGGTCGGCGGCACGGACCACTCCCACGGTCTCGATGGCGGATCCCGCGGCGGTGGCCTCCTGGTACGACAGCACCGGGAGCCCGTTCGACTGGGCGGCGACCATGCGGTGCACGGCCGGGCGGAGCTGCGGCGCGCAGACCAGGACGGCGGAGAGCCCCTGGTCCTCCACCGAGCGCACGGCGTCACGGACGGAGCCCAGGACCTGCTCGATGCGGTGCGCGTCGAGGACGATCTGGCTGCCCTGCTCGGACGGCCGGAGCCCCTCGAGCATCGACTGCTCGAGCATCGGGTCGATCATGATCACCCGCAGCGTGCCGGCGTCCGTGTGACGCGCGGCGAGGGCCGGGCCGAGGGCGGCGCGGGCGGACTCGACCAGGCCCTCGGGGTCGGTCGACACCTTGGCCCGCAGGGTGAGTGCCTCGCAGATCCGGCCGAGGTCGTTGATCGGCACGCGCTCTGCGAGCAGGCCCTGCAGCACCCGCTGCAGCTCGGCCATCGAGAGCATGCCGGGGACGAGTTCCTCGACCGCGGCGGGGTTGACCTGCTTGACGCCCTCGGTCAGGACCTTGACGTCCTCGCGGGTGAGCAGCCGTGCGGCGTTGTCGCCGATGACGGCCTGCAGGTGCGTGACGAGCACGGAGACGCGGTCGATCACGGTCGCGCCGGTCATCTCGGCGGCGTGCCGGAGTTCGGCGGGGATCCACTTGCCGGTCAGGCCGAACACCGGCTCCACGGTCGAGGTGCCGGGCAGGCCGTCCAGGTGGTCGCCGAGCGCCAGGACGCTGCGGGCGGGGGCGGTTCCCCGACCGGCCTCGACCCCGGCGATGCGGATGGCGTAGGTCGACGGCGGCAGGTCGATCGAGTCGCGGGTTCGGACCGGCGGGACGACGATGCCCATGTCGATCGCGATCTTGCGGCGGAGCGCCCTGACGCGGCCGAGCAGGTCGTCGGAGGCACCGGACACCATGTCGACCAGGTCGGGCGCCAGCAGGATCTCGAGGGCGTGCACGCGCATCTGCTCGAGCAGGTCCTCCGGGGTGTCGCCGGTCGGCGCCGCGGCCGCGAGCGCCTGCTGTTGGGCGGCTTCGGCCTCGGCGCGAGCGGCGTTCCGGCCGATGCGCCAGCCCGTGAACAGCAGGGTCGCGCCGACGAGCAGGAACGGCAGGATCGGCATGCCGGGGATGAACCCCATGGCGATCGCGGCGACGCCGGCGATCATCAGGGCGTTCCGCGACTGCGACAGCTGCGTCGCGGCCGAGGAACCCATCTCGGACTCGGCGCCGGAGCGGGTGACGATCATGCCCGTCGACACGGCCATCAGCAGCGCGGGGATCTGCGTGACCAGGCCGTCACCGATGGTCAGGATGCCGTACTTCGACAGGGCGTCGGTGGCGGACAGGCCGTTCTGCAGCACGCCGATCGCGATGCCGCCGATCAGGTTGATGATGATGATCAGGATGCCGGCGATCGCGTCGCCCTTGACGAACTTCGAGGCGCCGTCCATCGCGCCGTAGAAATCGGCCTCGGCGGAGACCGCGGCCCGGCGCTCCTTGGCTTCCTGGTCGGTGATCAGCCCGGCGTTCAGGTCGGCGTCGATGGCCATCTGCTTGCCCGGCATCGCGTCGAGGGTGAAGCGCGCCCCGACCTCGGCGACGCGCTCGGCGCCCTTCGTCACCACGACGAACTGGATGACGATGAGGATCAGGAAGATGACCGCGCCGATGATGATCGAGCCGGACACCGCGACGTGGCCGAAGGCCTGGATGACGTCACCGGCGAAGCCCTCGCCGAGTACGAGCCGGGTCGAGGCGACGTTGAGCCCGAGCCGGAACAGCGTCGCGACGAGGAGCAGCGACGGGAACACCGAGAAGTCGAGCGGCTTCTTCACGAACAGCGTCGTGAGCAGGATCACCAGCGCCAGCAGGATGTTGATGATGATCAGGAAGTCGAGCAGGAACGACGGCACCGGCAGGATCAGCAGCAGGATGATGCCGACGATGAACACCGGGACGACGAGCTTCGGCAGGTCCGTGCGCTTCACGCTGGGGCTCCCTCTGTGATGGACGGTTCGGTGCGGGGGGTGCGGAGCTTGCGGGGGCGCAGGTCACCGGTCAGCGTGGCCGGGTCGATGACGCTCGCGACCTCGTCGGGGGTGGTCGGCCGGGGCGGTGCGTGGGTGCCGGCCGCCGTGCCCCGGGCCTTGAGCGCCATCACGAAGGACAGCACCCGGGCCACCGGAGTGTAGAGGTCGACGGGGATCTCGTGCCCGAGCTCGCACGCGGCGTGCAGGGCACGGGTGAGCGGGACGTCGCGGACGATCG
Organism: Curtobacterium sp. VKM Ac-1376; assembly: GCF_015351025.1. Classification (GTDB taxonomy): domain Bacteria; phylum Actinomycetota; class Actinomycetes; order Actinomycetales; family Microbacteriaceae; genus Curtobacterium. The sequence continues at coordinate 119,711 of NZ_JADKRV010000007.1, forward strand.
GCACCCGCTCGTCCTCGGCACGCGCACGGATGACGTCGGCGACGGGGCCGGCACCCTTCGCCACGACGCGCGGCGCGGACTTGCCGGGCTCGTACTTGATCGCGACGGCGTAGTGGGTCGGGTTGGTCATCACGACGTCGGCGGTGCCGATGGCCTGGATCATCCGGTTCCGGCTCATCGCGAGCTGCCGCGACCGCCGCTGGGACTTCACGAGGGGGTCGCCGTCGCTCCGCTTGTTCTCGTCCTTGACCTCGCGCTTCGTCATCATCGTGCGCTTCCGGTTCCGGCGGATCACCACGAACACGTCGAGGGCGGCCAGGACGAGCCCGGCGACGATCGCGGCGCGCAGCAGCGTGCCCGAGCCGGCGGCAGCGGCCTCGAGCACGGCGGACAGCGGCAGCGAACCGCTCGTCATGAGCACGGGCATGAGTCCCTGCACCGCGAACCAGAGCACGAGCCCGACGACGGCGGTCTTCAGCAGCGCCTTCGCACCGTTCCAGAGCGCCTGGGTGCCGAACACCCGCTTCAGCCCGGCGATCGGATCGAAGTGCTCGGGCTGCGGCGTCATCTTCCGGAAGTGCACGCCGCCCTGCGCGACCGCGGCGGCGAGGACGGCCACGGCGACGACCGCGAGCATCGGGCCGAGGGTCGCGCCCAGCGATCCCAGGGCGTCGGCGAGCAGGGCCCGCACCGCACCGATCTCGGGGTCCTCGATGACCCGCTGCACGGCGAGCAGCTGGTCCTGCCCGGCGGCGGCGGCATTGCCGATCGCGGCCGGGATCATGAGCGCCGCGACGGCGATGCCGATCCACGCGCCGAGGTCCTGCGAGCGGCCGACCTGGCCCTTCTCGTGCACCTCGCGCATCCGCTGCTGGGTCGCCTGTTCGGAGCGTTCTCCGCTGTCGGACACGTCGTCACCCCCGTCCCGTGATCGCCTGGACGGCGTCGCCGGTCAGTGACGACACCACCGAGGGCAGGGCCATGAAGAGCGCACCGGCGAACAGGACGGTGAGCCCGATCTTGATCGGGAACCCCATCTGGAACGCGTTGAGCGCCGGGGCCACGCGGGTGAGCAGGCCGAGCCCGACGTCCGCCAGGAACAGCACGACGACGAGCGGTCCGGCGATCTGCAGCGTTGCGAGGAACATCTGCGACATCGCGGCGACGAGCATCGCGGCGAGCCCGTCGACCGCGAACGTGCCGGTGAGCGGCACCGCGTCGAACGACCGCACGAGCCCACCGACGATGAGCTGGTACCCGCCCGAGGTGAACAGCAGCGCGAGCGCCGTCATCTGGAACAGGCGGGTGAACTGGGCACCGTTCACCTGGGACTGCGGGTCGAACGCCTGCGCCAGGGTGAACCCGCCGAACAGGTCGATGAGCGCACCGGCGGACTGCACGGCCGCGAACACCAGGAACACCAGGAACCCGAGCGACAGCCCGACGACGAGCTGGGTGAGCAGCGCGAGCAGGAACGGCCCCGTCTCGAGCGATTCGTACCCGACGGCGACGCGCGGGGCGACGCCGATGGCGAGGCCCAGCCCGAGGATCACCTTCACGGTGCCCGGGAACGCACGGTACGAGAACGGCGGCGCGATCACGAAGAACGCGACGAGCCGGACGCCGGCGAGCATCGTGGCCTCGAGCCGGTCGGCGTTGACGGCGAGCTCCATCAGCCGTGCCCGAGCAGCCTCGGGATCATGTCGAAGGCGACGTGCGTGAACGCGATCATCTCCGAGATCATCCAGTTGCCGCAGATCACCAGGGCGATCGCGACGGCGACGGCCTTCGGCACGAACGAGAGCGTGACCTCCTGGATCTGCGTGACCGACTGGAACAGCGAGATCGCGAAGCCGACGACGAGCGAGGTCACGAGGACCGGGGCGGCGAGCTTGCCCGACACCAGGAGCGCCTGCAGCACGAGGTCGATGACTGCCTGCTGGTTCATGCGTGCCCCCTAGACAACGTGGTAGCTCTCGATGAGTGACGTGATGATGAGGCCCCAGCCGTCGACCAGCACGAAGAGCAGGATCTTGAACGGCAGCGAGATCATGACCGGCGGGAGCATCATCATGCCCATCGACATCAGGGCGGCGGAGACGACCAGGTCGATCACCAGGAACGGGATGAAGACGACGAACCCGATGATGAACGCGCTGCGGAGCTCGGAGATGATGAACGCCGGGATCACGGTCGTCATCGGCACGTCCGCCATCGACTTCGGGTTGTCGAGGCCGGCGGCGCGGGTGATCAGGGCGACGTCCTCGTCGCGGGTCTGGTGGAGCATGAAGGTCCGCAGGGGCTTCGTGCCGATCTCGACCGCCTGGGCGAAGTCGAGCTTCCCCGCCAGGTAGGGCTGCAGCGCGTCGTCGTTGATGTGCCCGAGCACCGGTGCCATCACGAACAGCGACAGGAACAGCGCGAGGCCGGCGATCACCTGGTTCGGCGGGATCGACTGCAGCCCGAGCGCGTTCCGGGTCATCGCGAGCACCACGAAGATCTTCGTGAACGACGTCATCATGAGCATGAGCGCCGGTGCGACGCTCAGGAGCGTGATGCCGATCAGGGTCACGACCGCCGACGACGGGGTGCCGTCGGGGCCGTTCACGCTGACGCTGAAGTCACCGGTCGTGGGGGCCGTCGGGGTGGCCGGGGCGGAGGGCTCGACGACACCGGCCGCGTGGGCGCCGGTCGCGGTGAGCATCAGGAAGCCGGCGACGACCGCCGTTCCGAGCAGGACGAGGGCGAGCAGCCGTCCGGACCGGGCCAGCCGCGGGGACCCCACCGCAGTCACCCGGTCCGCCGGTTCCGGACCGCGGCTGCGGCCTGCCGCCAGGTGTCGACCGACAGGATCGAGCCCTGCAGCTGCTGCACGGTGGGCACCGTGGTGCGCTGGGCGCGCCGGTTCCGCGGGCGCATGGGCAGCGGCTCCGCCGCGGCGGCCGGGAGGCGCTGTTCGGCCTGGTCCTGTCGCTGCAGCTCCTGCGAGAACGCGTCGGCCGACGGCGCGGAACGCACCGGCAGCGCCACCGGCCCGGTCACGATGGTGAGATCCGGCGCGGGCGCCGGCCCGCTCGTGAGCAGGTTCACCCCGTGCTCGGACACACCGAGGACGAGGCGCTCCCCCTCGACGTCGACCACGATGACGCTCGCCTTGCCGCCGATGCCCTGCCGGCCGACCACCTCGACCGTCGCGGCACGCCGACCGGACGGCTTGCCCGAGAAGCGCTTCCGGCTCGCGCGGTGCAGCACCCACATGAGGGCGAGCACGACGCCGAGCGACAGCGCGACGCGGAGGGTGACCAGGAGGGTGTCCACGTGCGGGTCAGACGGTTTCGGCGACGTCGAGGATGCGGGTGATCCGGACGGCGTAGTCCTGGTCGACGACGACGACCTCGCCGTGTGCGATGAGCCGCCCGTTCAGCAGGACGTCGGCGGGGGCGCCGGCACTGCGGTCGAGTTCGACGACGGCGCCCGGCTCCATGCCGAGCACATCCCGCACCGACATCCGGGTGCGGCCGATCTCGACCGTGAGGGTCATCTCGACGTTGTTGATCCGGCCGAGGTTGCCGGCGGGGACGTTCGCCACGACGGGGGCCGAGACGGTGCCGTTCTCGCGCACGCGGATGCCGAACCACCCGGCGGGCAGACCACCGCCGGTCAGCTCGAACACGACGGTGTCCGGGTCGACGAGCAGGGACGCGGCCGACTCGCGGCTCGCCTCGCCGAGGACACCGACGCCGAGGACCCCGGCTGCGGCCTCGAGCGACGGCCGCAGCACGTCGGTCACCGCGACGAGGCCGTGGTCGGTGCCGCCGGCGGCCCTGATCGCCTCGAGGTCGGTGAGCACGAGCGCGAGGTCGGCCGACAGGCCGCCGACGAACGACGCGACCACGGCGTCGGCCGCCGCGTCGAGCACGACCGGTGTGGCGCCTCCAGGCAGGAGCACCGCGCGCAGTGGAGCGGCCATCGGCAGCTGCGCCGCGAGCGACTCGGCCGCAGTGGTCTGGAGAGTGGTCGTTTCGGTCATGCGTGCTGCTCCGTGCTCGGGGTGGTGACGACGATGCCGGCGAGGCGCGAGCCGTTCGCGCCGACCGCGGCGGTGCCGACGGGTTCCCCGTCGACCGCGATGGTGAGGGGCCGGTGCTGCGGGTGCGGCAGCGGCAGGACGTCGCCGACGGCGAGCCGGAGCACCTGCGTCGGCAGCACGGTCGCCGGCGCGAAGCGCAGGCTGACACCGACGGGCACGCTCTCGAGCTGCGCGTCGAGCAAGGCTCGGGCGTCGGCCGGCGACACGTGCGCGGCGGCCTCGCCGAGTTGCGGCAGGACGGCCTCGGCCGGCAGGGCCAGCGTTCCGGGGGCGACGCGGTCGCCGACGCGGATCGAGAACGACGCGACGATCATCAGGTCACCCTTCTGGGCGGCCTGGGCGAACTGGCTGTTGAACTGGAACCCGCCGACCGAGACGTCCTGCACGAGCAGCCCCCCGAACGAGTAGCGGAGGTCGTCGAGGGCATCCTCGACGATCTTCCGGACCAGGGCCTGCTCGATGGGCGTGAAGGTGCGGTCCGGTGTCGGGAGCGGCTTCGAGGCGCCGAGCGCGTGCGACACCCACGTCAGTGCGGCATCGAGCGGGACCTGCAGGACGCCCTTCGGGATCACCTCCGCGATCGGGAGCAGCACCATGCCGGTGAGCGCGGGCAGCGACGCGGCGTACTCGTCGTAGGTCGTCATCTGCACCTGCTCGCAGGTGACCTGGCTGACCGCGCGGACCTTCGCAGTGAGCTGCGTGCCCCACTGGCGCGCGAACGTCTCGAAGGCGAGCTCGAGGACCCGGGCGTGCTCGCGGGCGAGCGTCGACGGGCGTGCGAAGTCGTACACCTCGAGCGCGGGCAGGGTCTCGGTCACGGGTGCGTCTATCGGTCGCCCGTGCCGCACCCGTCAGTGCCGTCCCCCGGCTGTGCCTCCTTCTGGGGGCGGTCGGGCTGTCGCCCGTCCGCTCGTTCGTTCGTTCAGCCCTGGTGGGCTCCGTCCTGCGCCTTGGCGAGCGCCGGCATCAGGGCGCTGACGTCCTGGTCGGCGTTCGACAGGACCACGATGTCGACCCGGCGGTTCAGGGCGAGGTCCTGGTCCGTGCCGCCCTTCGCGAGTGGGCGGCTCGAGCCGAACCCGACGCTCTGCACGTGGTCGCTCGGCATCCCACCCCGCTCGACCAGGTCTCGGAGCACGCCGGTCGCCCGCGCGGCGCTGAGTTCCCAGTTCGTGGCGTACGGCGCCGTCGAGTTCCGCTGGTCCGCGTGGCCCTCGACGCTGACGTCGTGAGCGGAGGTCTTGAGCACCGGCGCGATCGCGTCCATGATCGACCGCGCCTGGTCGGACAGGTCGGCGCTGTTCGTGCCGAAGTACGTCTCACTGCCGATCAACCGGACGATCAGTCCGCGGGCGTCGACCGTGAACTGCACGTTGGCGGTCTGGCCCGCCTTCGCCAGGTTCTTCTTGATGGCGCTCTCGATCGCGGTGAGGTCGTCCAGCTCCTTCTCCGCTTCGGCGACGTCCTGCTTCGTCGCGGTCACCGGCACCACGGTCGACGCCGGGTCGACGTTCGTGTCCTCTGCGCCCGACGACGCGGTGGAGTGATCGGCCTGCGACTCGTCCGTCGAGTAGCCGGAGCCGTCCTCGACCTGGTCCTTCGTGACCACCGTGCCGCTGGCGGTGTCGACCTTCTGGGACTCGACCTCGCCGAAGCCCGTCGCCAGGGAGTTCTTCAGCGCGATGTACTTCTCCTGGTCCACCGTCGACATCGCGAACAGCACCAGGAACATGCACATCAGGACGGTGATCATGTCCATGTACGAGGCCATCCAGCGCTCGTCGGGGTGCTCGGCGTCGTCGTGGGACTTCTTCGCGCGGCCGCGGCCTCGGGGGTTGGCGCTCACGTCAGGCCGCCAACTGCTGCTCGTCGGCGTCGCCGCCCTTGCCCTTGCCGCTCTTCGCCGTGCCGCTCTTGCCCTTGCCGGCCGTGTCGGCGCGCGCCGCCGGAGGCACCATCGCCTTGAGCCGTTCGCCGAGCAGGCGGGGCTGGCTGCCGGCCTGGACCGCGAGCAGGCCCTCCATCAGCAGTGTCTGCCGGTCCGACTCGAGCTGCGCGAGCTTGCGGAGCTTGCCGCCGATCGGCAGCCACATGAAGTTCGCCGTCAGCAGGCCCCACAGGGTGGCGACGAACGCGCTCGCGATGAGCGGACCGAGCTCGTCCGGCTTGCCGAGGTTCGCGAGCACGTGGGTGAGTGACACAACGGTGCCGATGATGCCGACGGTCGGGGCGAACCCGCCGAGGCCCATGAAGAAGGCGCTCGCGCTCCGCATCGGGGAAGCGTTCGACTCGATCTCGTCCTCGAGCAGGATCCGCAACTCGTCGCCGTCGGTGCCGTCCGCGATGTTCTGCAGCGCCTTCTTCATGAACGGGTCGTCGTGCTTGTCGGCCTCCTGCTCGAGGGCGAGCAGGCCGTTGGCCCGAGCGGTCTCAGCGAGCCCCACGACGTCGTCGATGACCGACTGCGGCGGCGTGACCTTGCCGGTGAACGCCTTCGACACCGCCGTGAAGCTCGCGATGGCGTCCTTCAGGGTCGTGCTCGCGATGCCGCAGCCGATGGTGGCGCCGAACACGAGCAGCATCGGAGCGGGCAGGAACAGGCCGCCGAGCTCGACGTGCTCCATCTGCACCATGCCGAAGAGCGCGCCGAAGGCGAGCAGGATGCCGACGATCGTCGCGATGTCCACGTCAGCGCCCCCCGTCCTGCGCGCGGCCGTGCTGCGGGGTGCGGAGGGCGGCGACCGGGGCGAGCGTCGGCTGCGGGCCCGTGCTCGTGCTCGAACGGGGGGCTGCGTCGGTGCCGTATGCCATGCCGACGATGCGGGCACGGTACGCGGCGATGAGGTCGATCACGTCGGCCATCGATTCCCGCACGATGTACTTCGCGCCGTCGACCATGATGAGCGTCGTGTCCGGCGTCTCCTGGATCCGCTCCACGAGATCGGGGTTGACAGCGAATCCGCTGCCGTTGAGTCGTGTGACGACGATCATGGCCCGTCCTGGTTGTCGATCGTCCCGCCGCCGTCCGTGGGGCAGGATGCGGGCCCGTCCGTGGGCCTGCACCGGGGACTATCGGCGGGTGCGGTGGTGGCGTTAGCGGGGAACGGCCCCGACGCAACGCGATCGTGCGGCGCAGGCTGACCGATCCCTGAGCGACTTCGTCCCCCGAATTCTCAACTGTGACGTATTCGAGACCTCTGAAGACGTAACCGGTGGCGATCCTCCACTGCTTTATCTCATGAGCGTGTTAGCGTGGCGCCCATGTCCGACACCACCACCGTCGTCTCGCCGGCCACTCCGGCGACCGCAGCACCCCTCCGTGAGGTCGGCGCCCTGATCCGGGGCGCCCGCAAGGGCCGCAGCATGACCCAGGCCCAGCTCGCCGAACGCGTCGGCACCAGCCAGAGCGCGATCAACCGCATCGAGCAGGGCGGGCAGAACCTGTCCCTCGAGATGCTCACCCGCATCAGCGACGCCCTCGATCAGCAGATCGTCTCCATCGGCGGCGCGCCGCAGCGTGCCCACCTCCGTGTTCAGGGCGGCCGGAAGCTCAGCGGTTCCATCGCGGTGAACTCCAGCAAGAACGCCGCCGTGGCGCTGCTCTGTGCGTCGCTGCTGAACCGCGGCGTCACCCGCCTGCACCGGGTCGCCCGGATCGTCGAGGTCGACCGCATCATCGACGTGCTCCGCAGCCTCGGCGCGAGCGTCACCTGGTCCGAGGACGGCGAGACCCTCGAGATCGTCGCCCCCGACGACCTGCGCCTCGACGCCATTGACGCCGACGCCGCCCGCCGAACCCGCAGCGTCCTGATGTTCCTCGGTCCGCTGAGCGGCCGGTACGAGTCCTTCCGCCTGCCCTACGCCGGTGGCTGCGACCTCGGCACCCGAACCGTCGAGCCGCACCTCATCGCGCTGCGCCCGTTCGGCGTGGACGTCGAGGCGACCTCCGGCTGGTACGAGGTCGACGTCGCGAACCAGGCCGTCCCGACCAAGTCGGTCGTCCTGACCGAGCGTGGTGACACCGTGACCGAGAACGCGATCCTGGCCGCTGCGGCCCGCGACGGCGAGACCGTCATCCGCAACGCCAGCCCCAACTACATGGTGCAGGACCTCTGCTTCTTCCTCGAGCTGCTCGGCGTTCGGATCGAGGGCATCGGCACCACCACGCTCCGCATCACCGGCAAGAGCCGCATCGACGAGGTCGTGGACTACTGGCCCAGCGAGGACCCGGTCGAGGCGATGAGCCTGCTGACCGCTGGCATCGTCACGGCGTCCACGCTCACCGTCACCCGTGCGCCGATCGAGTTCCTGGAGATCGAGCTCGCCACCCTGGCCGAGATGGGCCTGCGGTTCGACGTCAGCGACGAGTACGCCGCCGCCAACGGCCGCACCCGGCTCGTCGACATCACGGTGCACCCGTCCGAGCTGCACGCACCGATCGACAAGATCCACGCGATGCCGTTCCCGGGTCTGAACATCGACAACCTGCCGTTCTTCGTCGTGATCGCCGCCATGGCCGAGGGCACCACGCTCGTGCACGACTGGGTCTACGAGGGCCGGGCGATCCACCTGCTCGACCTCACCCGACTCGGTGCGAGCGTCACGCTGCGCGACCCGCACCGCCTCGACGTCACCGGCCCGACGCACTTCTCCGGCGCGGAGATCAGCTGCCCGCCGGCACTGCGTCCCGCCGTGGTCATCCTGCTGGCGATGCTCGCGGCGAAGGGCGAGAGCGTCCTGCGGAACGTCGGCATCATCGCCCGCGGCTACGAGCAGCTGCAGGAGCGCCTCAACTCGCTCGGTGCGTCCATCGAGACGTTCCACGACTGACGCGACAACTCACCCGCGCGGCCTGACGGCCCGTCCCCGCAAGTGGGGACGGGCCGTCACCCGTTCTGCGGAGTCCCCACGGGCCTCCAGGCCGATGCCCAGGAGCGCTCCATGGGTCGCCCGGCCCGACCGTGCTCGATGGGGGATGGCCACGAGATCGCTCCTGACCGTCCCCCTGCTCATCACGGTCGCCGCCGCAGCAGTGGCGTGGGCCGTGCTCGGGGGGTCGTCCCTGCCGTGGCGGGCGTGGTGGCGGCGGGTGGTGCGGCGGCCGCGCGCGGTGTGATCCGGCGGGTGGTGCGGCGCGTCATGCGCTGTGGTGCGGCGTGCCGTGCGGCTGTTCTGGAAGGATCCATCGTGGATCGGCGTTGACTGGCGGGTCGGACGACGATCGGAGTGCACGTGCTGGGACCGGAACTGGTGGTCGTGCTCGGCCTCGCCATCGCGCTGACGGCGGCCGTCGCCGACCGCATCCGGATCGCACCACCCGTGCTGCTGCTGGTGTTCGGCGCCCTGCTCGGGCTCGTGCCGGAGTTCGCGAACGTCGAGCTCCCCGCCGAGGCCGTGCTGCTGCTGTTCCTGCCGGCGCTGCTGTACTGGGAGAGCCTGACGACGTCGCTTCGTGAGATCCGCAAGAACCTGCGCGGCATCGTCCTGATGGGCACCCTGCTCGTCGTGGTCACCGCCGGTGCGGTCGCCGTCCTGCTGCACCTGCTCGGCATGCCGTGGGGGCCGGCGTGGGTGCTCGGCGCCGCGGTGGCCCCGACCGACGCGACCGCGGTCGGCGTGCTCACGAAGATGCTGCCCCGACGGAACGTCACGGTGCTCCGCGCCGAGAGCCTGGTGAACGACGGCACGACCCTGGTGGTCTACGGCATCGCCGTCGCCGTGACCGTCGGCACGCAGGAGCTGACGTTCTGGGGCGTGTCGGGGATGCTCGCGCTCTCGTACATCGGTGGGATCGCGGCCGGGCTCGCCGCCGCCTGGATCGGCACGATGGTGCTGCGGCGCGTCGACACCGTCGTGCTCGAGAACCTCGTCACCCTGCTCGTGCCGTTCGCCGGGTTCCTCGCCGCCGAGGCGATCGGAGCCTCCGGCGTGCTCGCGGTCGTGGCGGCGGGCATCGTCGTCAGCCAGGTCGGTCCGAAGCTCGACCGCGCCGAGACCCGGCAGCAGGTGCGCGCGTTCTGGTCGTTCCTGACATTCCTGCTCAACGGCGCACTGTTCGTGCTGGTCGGCATCGAGGCGATGGTCGCCGCCCGCGCGCTCGACCCCGCCGACCTGCTGCGCGGGACCGGGATCGTCTTCGCGGTCGCGGTGCTGCTCGTGCTCGTGCGCTTCGCGTTCCTGAACGCCGCAGGCGGGACCATCTGGCTCGTCACGCGACGCACCGGTGGAGAACCGCGCGAGGGGCACCGCGACCGGCTCGTCAGCGGGTTCGCCGGGTTCCGGGGCGCGGTGTCGCTCGCCATGGCCGTCGCCGTGCCGCGCACCCTCGAGTCCGGCGGTGCCTTCCCCGAGCGCGATCTCATCGTCTTCGTCACCGCCGGGGTGGTCATCGTCACGATCGTCGGGCAGGCGCTCGTGCTGCCGGCGGTCCTTCGTCGCGCCGCGCTGCCCGAGGACGAGTCCGTCAGCGAGGAACGCCGCTACGCCGAGCGCACCGCGATCGAGGAAGCCCTCGATGCGCTGCCCCGTCTCGCACGGTCGACCGGGGCGGATCGCGCCACCGTCGATCGGCTGCGGAAGGACTACGAAGCGCACCTCGACGTGATCGAGGCCCGCGAAGGCGACGATGACGACCACCCCGCGCTGCAGCGGCACGACAACGCGGTCGCCCTCGAGCTCGCACTCGTCCAGCACAAGGCGAGGACCCTGTTGCGCCTGCGCGACGCCGACGAGATCGACGACCTGGTACTGCGCCAGGTGCGCGCCGGGTACGACGCGGAAGAGGCGCGGCTGGACGGCATCGAATCGGTGGCGTCACCGCCCACGTCGTCGTAGGGCGATTCCGGGCACGCCTGGTCGAAGCGGGCGTGCCCGGTGTGTAGTCCCGACCAGGTACGCCCGTTTCCCGTCCCCATCGCACCGGGAACGCTAGCCTGGCCGCAGTGATCCTCCGTCTCTCTCGGTGACGCACTGGTCACCCAGCACCACCGGTCCGCCCTGCGCGCGGACTGCGGCAACTGCTTCGCGCTCTGCTGCACCGCCTTCGGGTTCCAGCGCTCCGCCGACTTCCCGATCGACAAACCAGCCGGCACCCCGTGCGCCAACCTGGCTGACGACCTCTCCTGCACCATCCACCAGGCGCTGCGGCCGCGGGGGTTCCGGGGCTGCACCGTCTTCGACTGCTCCGGTGCTGGCCAGTTCGTGTCCCAGACCCTCTACGACGGCGTCAGAGCGCCGAGGTGCGGGGCCGGTACCGTGCCGGTGCGGATGACGCTCCAGACGGCCTGCTGTGAGCGGGGGCGGACCTCGCCGGTCGCGACCTCCGGGCGCGGTCGCTCCGCGGGGCCGACCTGCGGGAGCCACGGTGGTCGCTGCGGACCTGCGCGGCGTCGACCTGTCCGGCGTCGACCTGCTCGGCGCCGACCTCCGGGATGCACGGGTCGACGGAGCGGACCTCTCCACGGCGGCGTTCCTCACGCAGGCGCAGGTGAACGCGGCACGCGGGGACTCCGCCACTGGGCTGCCCGACGGGATCGACCGGCCGTCACACTGGTTGTCGACGGTGGCCCCGGTCTCGCCAGCGGCACCGCGCTCGGACCGCGGGTCGATCGCTCAGGACCGCGCGTCGAACCGTCGGCGGTAGCTCGAGGGTGTGCTGCCGAACGCCACGGCGAAGTTCTGCCGCAGCGTGACCGGGTTGCCGAACCCACACGCTGCGGCGATCCGGTCGACGGGCAGGTCGGTGGTCTCGAGCAGCCGACGGGCCTCGTCGAGACGGCGACTCCGCACCCAGGCCGCCGGAGTGGTGCCGGTCGACACCTTGAATGCCCGGACGAAGCTGCGGCGGCTCATGTGGGCCGCCGCAGCGAGTCGGTCGACGCCGAGCTCCTCGCCCAGGTGTTCCACCGCCCAGGCCGATGCCGTCGCCACCGGGTCGTCGCCCCGACGCTGCACGACCGGCCGCTCGATGTACTGGGCCTGCCCGCCTTCACGGTGCGGCGCGACGACCAGGCTCCGCGCGACCCGGTTCGCCGCCTCGGCGCCCAGCCGTGTCCGCACGACGTGCAGGCACGCGTCCAGTCCGGACGCCGTGCCCGCCGAGGTCAGCACGTCGCCGTGGTCGACGTAGAGCACGTCGGCGTCCACGCTGACGTCGGGGTGTGCGGCGGCGAGCCGGTCGACCTCGCGCCAGTGCGTCACGGCGCTGCGTCCCGCGAGGGGCCCGGCACCGGCCACCGCGATCGACCCGAGGCACAACCCGACCACCACCGAGCCGCGGGCATGCGCAGCGACGACCGCCTGCTCGGTCGGTGTCGGCAGTCGGGTGCCGTCGTCGGTCCAGGACGGCACCACGACCAGGTCGGCGTCGGTCGCTGCATCGAGCCCCCGCACCGGGCCGAGTGTCAGCCCCTCGGCGGACCGGACCGAGCCGGGCTCGTCGGAGAAGACGACGGTCTCCCATTCGGCGAGCCCGAGACGGGTGACCTCGTCGAACACCATCTGCGGGACCGACAGGTGGAACATCGTGATGCCGTCGAAGGCGTAGATCGCGATCCGCACGCAGGACTCCTCCGGTTTGGCCTGGATCCATCGTACCGGCGCACGCGTGCCAATCGCATCGGGGGCATCGACGGACGACGATCGTCGAGTACGCCCACCGACCCAAGGAGCTCCCGTGTCCGATCCCCAGCGCGCCCTCGTCCTCGTCGACATCCAGCTGGAGTACTTCAGCGGTCCGCTCGAGGTCCGCTTCCCGCCGGTCGACCACTCGCTCGCGCAGATCACGACCGCGATCGACGCAGCGACGGCCGCCGGCGCGCCGATCGTCGTCGTCCAGCACTCCGCCGGCGACGCAGCGCCGGTCTTCAACCCGACCACCGAGGCCTTCGCGCTGCACCCCGAGATCGAACGGCGACGAACGGCGGCGTGGAAGCACATCACGAAGCAGTACAGCTCCGTCTTCGCCGACACCGACCTGCTCCCCTGGCTGCGCGAGCGGTCCGTCGACACCGTGACCCTGGTCGGCTACATGACGAACAACTGCATCATCGTCTCGGCGGCCGAGGCGGAGGCCCTCGGCGTCGCGATCGAGGTGCTGTCCGACGCCACCGGAGCGATCAACATCGTCAACGCCGGTGGCGCCGTGGACGCCGAGACCGTGCACCGCACCCTGATGGCGGTGCTCCAGTCGAACCTCGCCGCGGTCACCCCCACGGCCGAGTGGGCATCGGCACTCACCGCCGGCGTGACGGTCGCGAAGGATGCGCTGCCGACGTCCGCGGTCGCGGGTGCCGAGCGGTTCCCGACGAACTGAGCGCGCCCGGTCGATCGTCCCCGTCCACGTCACACGGACCGCGGCGGTCGCACCTTGCGAAGCCAGCAACCGCCTCCGGCGCACGCTGGAGCGGACCGCGAGGAGCACCCATGACCGCCGAACCGACCATCCGTCACCTGCACGACGCCCCGGAGGAGGTCTGGGACGACGACCGCGGAAGCATCTCGTTCCGCACCGCGATCGGTGACGGCACGACCCCGACTGCGGACCTGTGCTCCGGTGTCGCTCTGATCGACCCGGGCGGCTGGCTCGCGCCGCACCGTCACCAGGCACCGGAGGTCTACCAGGTCCTGACGGGCCTCGCCGTCGTGACACTCGACGGGGAGGAGCACGAGGTCCGCGGCGGGGCAGCCGTCTTCATCCCGTCGAACTGCGAGCACGGCATCCGGAACACCGGCGACACCCCGCTGGAGCTCGTCTACGTGTACGCGACGGACTCGGTGCTCGACGTCGAGTACTCCTGGTCCTCACCCGGGTCGAGTGACATCGATTCTCCTTTATAAATGTATTGCAACTTCTGCATACGTGACGTACGGTGGGCGCATCCCAACCGCCGATCAGCAGGAGTTCACCATGGCCGAGCACGAGCACAGCGCCGAGCACACCATCGCCGAGCACACCCACCAGGACGGCTGCGGCCACGAGACGGTGCAGCACGACGACCACGTCGACTTCGTCCACGACGGTCACAAGCACGCCGAGCACGGTGACCACTACGACGAGCACTGATCCTCGGATCAGCACGGACGGCCCCGACGCGACACCGCGGCGGGGCCGTCGTCTTGCATGCACGTATGCGCGTGCGCTTACATGAGTGCATGTCAGACGGGATCGAAGCGGCCGCGGAGCTCTTCAAGGCGCTCTCCTCGCCCGCGCGACTGCGCATCCTCTCGGTGCTGATCTCCGAGTCGTCCGATGTCGGGTCCCTGGCCGAGGCGACCGAACTCTCGCAACCCCTGGTTTCCCAGCACCTGCGGACCCTGCGACTCGCCGGCATCGTGCAGGTCGAGCGCATCGGACGGAACGCCGTCTACTCGCTGCACGACGAACACATCGTGCACATCGTCGGCGACGCGGTCAGTCACGTCACCGAGACCGAAGCGCGCTGACCGGGCTGGCACCACGGCTCAGCAGCAGTCGCAGCCGTCGCGCTCCCGCTCCCCCGTCAGCGTCGACACCAGCTGCTTGCAGGCGTCGGCGCGCCACGCCTCGAGTCCCTCGCGCACCGCGAACCCGACCACGGCAGGCTCACCGCGGCGAGGACGATGCCGACCGGACTGTGCTCCGGCGAGCGGACGCCCGTGAAGGTCAGGACGGCGTCGACGCTGACCACGAGCGCAAGACCGAAGAACGAGATCGCGACCACCCGGAGCGCCGTCCGTTCACGGGCCTCCGGGTCGCGACCGGCGAACTGCTCCGCGACGGCAGCGGCCGACAGCACCTCGACGATCGAGTCCAGACCGAAGCCGATCAGCGCGGTGGACGACGCCACCGAACCAGCGGCGATCGCCACGACGGCCTCGATCACGTTGTAGGCGATCGTCCCCGCGACGATTCACCGGATCCGTCGCCGGAGCACGTCGACGCGGACCGGTGAGAGCGACACCGCAGCCGTGGTCACCGCTCGACCTCGCAGCCGAGGTCCGCGACCCCGCCGCCGTCGACGACGTCGACCGCCAGCACCACGTCGACGAGGGACTCGAGCGCTCGCGTCAGGTTGCGATCCGCGAGCTCGTACCGACACCAGCCTCAGAGGTCGTCGCCACGCACCAGCGACCGGATCCCGGGGAGGGCTGCTCGCGCTGGGTCCGCCGCCTCGTCGACGATCACCGCGATGCCCACGAGCCGTGCCCCGCACCGCTCGACGAGGGCCGCCGCCGCGAGGGCCTGGCTGCCGGTCTCCACCCAGTCGTCGACGAGCACGACCCGCTGACCGGGGCCGACCAGATCGGCACGCAGGGACAGGGTGCGGCGGTTCCCCCGGTAGTCCGGCCCCGTCTGCTGCTCGACGACGGGACCGGGGAAGACCGCGCCGTCCTTCCGTACCGGGGCGAACCCGACGCCGAGCGACATCGCGACGGCCGGCCCGAGCACGAAGCCGCGCGACTCCACACCGACCACGACGTCCGGACGGTCGTCCGCTGCCGTCGCGGCGATGCCCTCGACGATCGCGCGGAGCGAGGCCGGATCCCGCAGCATCGACCACGTGTCGGCGTCGCCGTCGATCCACCGGAAGTGCTCCAGGACGGCCCGGCGCCCCTGTTCGACCGCAGCTGCATCGCTCACGGACTCACCCTAGGCGTGCCGCACCTCCGGGCGGACGACGGATGGTGAGCAGGAACGGTCGAGTCCCCTTTCAGTACCCGACCGTTCCTGCTCACCAAGCGCCCTCGACGCGAGACGCGAGCGACCGCGACGCAGCCCCCGCGCCTAGCGCTTCAGGTTCGTCAGCTCCTGCAGCACCTCGTCCGAGGTCGTGATGATGCGGGCGTTCGCCTGGAACCCGCGCTGCGCGACGATCAGGTTCGTGAACTCCTGCGACAGGTCGACGTTCGACATCTCGAGCGTCCCGGCGGCGAGCGAGCCGACGCCCGCCGAACCGGGGCCGCCGACGGTCGCACCGCCGGAGTTCGCGGTGGTACGGTACCCCGACGCCCCGGTCTTCTCGAGCCCGGCAGGGTTGGCGAACGTCGCGAGGGCGATGCGTCCGAGCGCGAGCGACGCGCCGTTCGAGAACGTGCCGGTGACGGTGCCGTCCTTCGAGATCGAGTAGCTCTGCAGGGCACCGGCCTCGCGGCCGTTCTGCGAGCCGACCGCCGCGGTGTCCAGCGAGGCGAACCCCGTGAGCTCACCCATGTCGACGCGGATGCCGCCGACGTCGAGGGTCCCGCCAGCGGTCAGCGTGCCGTCGGTGCCGAAGGTCAGCGAGGTCGTCGCGGTGGTGCCCTGGCCGTTGCGACCGGTCACGTCCCAGCCGTTCGCGGTGCGGGTGTAGGCGAGCGACATGGTGTGCTTGGCGCCCGACGCGTCGTAGACGGTCGCCTCACGCGTGAGGGTCTCGCCGACCGCCGTCTCGGACGGCAGGTTGCCCGCGACGGTGGCAGCCGTGGTGCGGACGGCGGGGGCTGCGGCCTCGAGCGGCAGCACGATGTCGGACAGCTGCCCGTTCTCGTTGACGACGCCGTTGGTGGCCGGGTATCCCTGCACGATCTTGCCGTCGGCGGTGACCAGGCGGCCGTCCGCATCGAAGTCGAAGGCGCCGGCGCGGGTGTAGACGGTGTCGTTGCCGAGCCGGGTGACGAAGAAGCCGTCACCCGAGATCATCAGGTCGGTGGCCTTGCCGGTGGCCTGCGCGGACCCCTGGGCGAAGTTGGTGGAGACGCCGGCGACCTGCACGCCGAGGCCGATCTGGGCGGGGTTCGTGCCGCCGATGCCGGTCTGCGGTCCGCCGGCACCCTGGGTCATCTGCGACAGGGTGTCCTGGAAGACGGTGGTCGACGACTTGAAGCCGACGGTGTTGACGTTGGCGATGTTGTTGCCGGTGACGTCGAGCATCTGCTGGTGGGAGCGGAGGCCGGAGATCCCGGAGTAGAGCGAGCGGAGCATGGTGCGTCCTTTCGGAGAGGCAGGAAGAGCGAGGAAGAACGAGGACGAGCGAAGAAGAACGAGGAAGAAGGAGTGGGCGTCAGGAAGCCGGAGCGGTGGTGGTGATGCCGGAGATCACGTCGAGAGCGACCTCCTTCCCGTTCACGGTGACCGTGGGCACGCTGTTCGCGTACGACACGGCCGAGGCGGTCCCGGTGACGGACTTGCCGGAGTCGGCGTCGGTGTAGTTGACCTGCTTGCCGACGAGGTTCGCGGCGGCGATGCGCATCTGCAGCGAGAAGTTCTCGTTCCCCGTCGTGGTCTGGTTGGTGATCTGCTCCATCATCGCGAGCTGCGTCTGCTGGCTGATCATCTGGTTGGTGTCCATCGGCGAGGACGGGTCCTGGTTGCGCAGCTGCGTGACGAGCAGCTTCATGAAGACCTCGGAGTCCATCGTCTGGGACTTCTGGGCCGTCGAGTTCGCGGCCAGGGCCGCCGCCTGCGCGGTCGGGTCCACGCTGCCGGTGATGCCGTCGATGGGCATGGTGAGTTCCTGTTCGTGAGCCGGGTCAGGCGAGGACGTCGAGTCCCGCGGTGCGGATGGAGGGCGTGTGGGTGGTGGGCTGCGTGTGCGGGGCGACCCGCGCCTCCAGGCCGGGGTCGCCAGGCAGGCCACGTGCGGCCGGGCGCTCGTCGCGGCCCGGCGCGTCCTGCGGCTGGTTCTGCGACGACAGGTCGAGCGTGGTGCTCACGCCCGTGCCGGCTGCGTCGCGCCGCAGGTCCGGCAGGACCTGGCGCACGGCCTCGCGGCCGGCGTCCGATGCGGCGAACAGCTCGACGTGCATGCCGTGCGCCGTGACGTGCGCGCGGACGGTGACCGGACCGAGGCTGTCCGGCACGACCTGCACGGTGACGACGTGCTCACCGGGGCCGGCATGCGCGAGCGAGAACACCGGTCGCGCCAACTGCTGGGCGAGCGGTGCGGGTTCCGACGGGGCCGCGACTGCGGACGCGGTGGTCGGCGGCGTCGACACCACGAAGGGCGTCTCACCGCCGCGGGTGGCCGCGACGGCCGGGAGGCCCGGATCACCCGGCGTCGATCCCTGCTGCTCCGTCCCGTGGCCGGCTCGGGAGCCGGTGTCGGCTGCCGGGGCGGCGGCGGCCGCGATGACCGGCGCCTGGGCCGGGGTCCCAGCGTGGCCGTCGGCGGTGCGGGTGGGTGCGGGGGCTGCGATCGCGGCCTCGGTCGTCGGGGGGGTGGTCGACGGGGCGGCCGCGGCTGCGGTCGTTGCGGGGGTGGTGCCCGCGGGGGCCGCTGCGGCAGCGGCCGGTGCCGGTGCCGCCGCTGCGGTCGGCACCGGAGCGCTGGTCGCCGGGGTGGTCGTCGTCGACGCGGCAGCGGTCTCCGGCGCCGTGACCGACGCTGCTGCCTGCTGCGGGGCGGCGGTGATGGGGGCGGTGGTCTTCGCCGGGGCGGACGGGACCTGCGGCGAGGTGTCTCCGTCCACCGACGGAGGTGTGGTCGTCGTGCCGGCCGTCACCGCTGCGGCGACGACGACGGCGTGCGGGTTCTCGGCGGACGCCTCGGCAGCGCGGACGGCCGACTGGTCCCCCGCGTCGCTCGCCGCGAGGGCCGCCGGATCGACCGGGGTGGCCACGAGCCCGGCGGCGAGCAGCGCCTGCGCGTCGACCGATGCTGCCTCGGCCGCGGGCACCGACTGGTCCGGCGTGGACGTGGAGGCCGCGGCGGCCGCGCCCGGCGCGGTGGTCGAAGCGTCTGCCGCGTGGCCGTCGGTGTCGTCCCGCCCGGCGGCACCGTCGCCGGAGCGCCGGTCGGTCGCGACGGCGGCGGTCAGTGCCGCACCGAAGGACCCGGCGGTCGCGGCGTCTGCGACGGGCCCCCGCGTGGCACCCGTGGCCGTGGGGAGAGCGGGCTGGGTGGTGATCGTCAGGCTCATGCGGCGCTCCCGGACTGCATCAGGGACAGCAGCGCGGCGGTCTGCAGGTCGGTGGCGGAGCCCGCTGCCGAGGCGGTGGACGCGGCGACCGCAGCGGGCGCCGCTGTCTGTGTCGGCACGATGCGGCGGATGGTCGCGATGTCCGCGTCGGAGTACCAGTTGTCGACGATCCGGACGTCCTTGCCGGGGCGTGGGGCGTGCAGCACCTTGCCGTCGCCGACGTAGATGACGACGTGTCCCTCGCCCTTCGGGATGATCAGGTCGCCGGGCTGGGCGTCCTTCAGGGAGCCCACCTCGACGCCCATCCTCGCCTGGTCCGGCACGACCCGGGGCATCGTGACCCCGAGGTCCTTGAAGACCGTCTGCACCAGGCCCGAGCAGTCCATGCCCGCGGTCGTCTCCCCGCCGAACACGTACGGCACGCCGAGGTACTTCTTCGCGTCGGCCACGACGTCGGCCCCGGTGGCACCGCTGCCGGTGGCGAGGGTGCCGGCCCCGGCGTCGACCGAGGTCGCGGGGGCACGGGTGGCCGTCGGTGTCGCTGCGGCGGTCGCACCGGTAGCGGCCGTCGCACCGGTGGTGCCGTCGGCGGTGGCGAGGGCATCGGCGAAGGCCGAGGACCCCGCGGCACCGCTGGTGGCGGACGCGCTCGGGGCAGCCGTGGCCGTCCCGCCGCGCAGCGTGTCGATCTGCGACCGGATGTCCGAGATCCGGGAGAGCACCGCTTCGACGCTCATCGGGCACCACCTTCCGTGCGGCGTCGTGCCGCGATCTCGTCGAGGGCGTTCTGTTCGGTCCGGAGCTCCTCGGCCGCCTGCTGCTCGTCGTGCTTGCCCTCGAGCTTCTCGAGCCCCACGGCTGCTCGGCGTGTGGCGGTGTAGTCCCGCTGCGCCCGGTCCGCGTCGGCCCGACGGTTCTGCACGACGGCGTCGAGCTCCTCGAGCATCCCGCGGGTCGCGGCACGGGCGGCGGCGACGGCGCTGAGGGTGGCGGCGTCCTGGATCGGCTGCGTGTCCTCGCTGTCGGCGAGACTGCGGCGCGCGGCGATCCGGGCGTCGGCGGCGTCACGGACGCGTTCGTTCGCGGTCGCGAGCGTGGCGGCCGCACGATCCTGTTCGGTGTGCCGCAGGCGCAGGAGTCCGGCGAGCGGGAAGCGGCGGGCCATCACGACACCCCCAGCTGCTGCACGAGACCGCCGAGGCGCTGCCACGACGCGTCGGCGGTCGCCCGCTCGTCCATGCCCTGGCGGAGGAACGCGTCGATCGCGCCCTGGTGGTCGACGGCGGCGTCGACGAGCGGGTTCGAGCCGCGGTGGTACGCGCCGACGTCGAGCAGGTCCTGCGCCGCGGCTCGCGCAGCCATCACCTTGCGCAGGGTCGTCGCGGCACCGCGTTGAGACGGCGTCGTCACCTTCGAGGCCACTCGGGACACCGAGCCGAGGGCGTCCACCGACGGGAAGTGCCCGGTGATCGCGAGCTTCCGGTCGAGCACGACGTGCCCGTCCAGGATGCTGCGGGCGGCGTCGGCGATCGGTTCGTTGTGGTCGTCCCCGTCGACCAGCACGGTGTACATCCCGGTGATGCTGCCGACGCGGTCGGTGCCGGCGCGCTCGAGCAGCCCGGCGAGCACCGAGAACGTCGACGGCGGGTAACCCCGGGTGGCCGGCGGCTCCCCCACGGACAGCCCGATCTCCCGCTGCGCCATCGCGACGCGCGTGAGCGAGTCCATCATCAGCACGACGTCCTGACCGGCGTCGCGGAACGACTCGGCGATGCGGGTGGCGACGAACGCGGCACGCAGACGCATCAGGGCGGGCTCGTCCGAGGTCGACACGACGACGATCGAGCGGGCCAGGCCCTCGGGGCCGAGGTCGTCCTCCAGGAACTCGCGCACCTCGCGGCCGCGCTCCCCCACCAGTGCGATCACGTTGATGGCCGCGTCGCTGCCCCGGGCGATCATCGACAGCAGCGAGGACTTGCCGACGCCGGACCCGGCGAACAGGCCCATGCGCTGCCCGCGGCCGACCGTGGTCAGGGTGTCGAGCACCCGCACGCCGAGCTGCATCGGTGTGTCGATGCGGGTGCGCGCCATCGCGTTCGGGGTGTCGTGGTCGAGCGGCACCCACGTGACGGGCTCGCCACGGGGACCGTCGAGCGGGCCGCGGCCGTCGATCGTCCGTCCGAGCCCGTCGAGCACCCGGCCGAACAGCCCGGAGCCGGTCGGCACGAGCACCGGCCGGCCGGTCGGTCGCGCGGGGGTCCCGGCGGTGACGCCGATGAGGCGGCCGAGCGGCATGCAGCGCACGCCCGAGGCGTCGGTCGCGACGACCTCGACGGCGGTCTGCTCGCCAGCGTCCTGGCCGACCAGGACGACCTCGCCGACGCGGGCGTCGAGTCCGGCGATCGTCAGGCCGAGCCCGACGGCGCTCGTGACGGTGCCGACCCGCTGCGGAGCGGCCTGGCGCAGGGCGTCGTCGAGCCCGCGGGGCCGGAGCAGGGTGGCGGTCACCGCGTCGCCTCGGTCCCGTCGACGCCGAGCGCGGTGCGGGCACGGTCGAGCGCGGTGGCGATGCGTGCGTCCAGCAGGCCGTCCGGCAGGTCGACGACGGCGTCGCCGTCGCGCAGCGCGGGGTCGGCGACGACGGGCACCGGCAGGTCGAGGTCCGCCACCCGTGCGGCGTCCGCCGGGCTCAGCCGGACGGCCACCGGGACCGTGCGGTCGATGGACGCGAGCGCACGCCGGACGGTGGCCTCGGCGCCGGACGCGATCCGGGCCTCCTGTCCGTCAGCGGGGTGCGCGTCCGTCGTGTCGTCTGCGGGCCTGGAGGCGCGGATCACGTTCCCGACGATCGCCTCGGCCAGGTCCATGGCCGCGCTGGCGACGGACGCCTCGGCGTCGGCCAGGACGGGTGCGATCGTGGACAGCATCGCGTTCGTGGCGGCGTCGAGGACGGCGATGCGGCGGGCGGTTCCAGCCTGCAACGAGGCGATCCGCGCGGCGTGCTCGGCCTCGAGCCGGGCGCGCAGGGCGTCGGTCTCGGCCTGCGCGGCACGGAGCCCGGCGGTGTACCCGGCGGCGTGCCCGCGGACGTCCGCGCTCGTCGCACGATCGCGGCCGGCGGGGTCGCCGATCACGGGGAAGGCGACGCGGTGCACGACGGTGTCAGTCAACGAGCTCGTCCTCCTCGGCGCGGTGCACGGTGATGACGCCCTGCGCCTCGAGTTCGCGCACGGAGCGGACGACCTCGGCGCGGGCCTCCTCGACCTGCGAGACGCGCACCGGGCCCATGGCCTGCAGTTCGTCGTCGAGCAGTTCGCGGTTGCGCTCGGACACGTTGGCGCGGATGGTCTCGACGACCGGACCGGCGGCGCCCTTCATCGCGGTCGCGAGGAGCTTCGAGTCGACGCCGCGCAGCACCTGCTGGATGTCGCGGGCCTCGAGCTTGACGATGTCCTCGAAGGTGAGCATGCGGGAGCGGATGTCCTCGGCGAGCTCCGGGTCACGGGCCTCCAGGCCCTCGAGCACGGCCTTCTCGGTCGCGACGTCCGAGCGGTTGATGATGTCGACCAGGGGCGCGATGCCACCGACGACCTCGACGCTCTCACGTGGCGAGACGACAGCGCCCGCGCGTTGGCGGAGCACCCCGGCGACGATCCCGACGGCCTCGGGCGTCGCACTGCCCATGGTCGCGAACGCCTGCGCGACGTCGGTGCGGGCGCGCTCGTCGACCCCGGCGAGCACGGCGCTGGCCTGGCCGGGCCCCAGGTGCGCGAGCACCAGCGCGATCGTCTGCGGCAGCTCGCCCTCGAGCAGCGCGACCACCTGACCGGGCTCGGCGTCGTCGAGGAAGTCGAACGACTGGCCGGCGAGGTTCGAGGCGAGCCGGTCCATCACACCGGCGGCCCGTTCGGCGCCGAAGGACGCCTCGAGCAGCCCGAGCGCGGTCTCCTTGCCGCCGCGCTTCTGCATGCGGCCGCTCATCGTCAGGCGGTGGAACTCGGAGAGCGTCTGGTCGACGACGGTGTCCTCGACGCGGCGCATCCGGACGATCTCGGCGGAGATCTCCTCGGCCTCGATCTCGGTGAACTGCTTCATCACCTCGGCGGCGCGGTCGGTCTCCATCTGCATGAGGATGAGCGCGACCTTCTGGGCCCCCGTCAGGGCGCGGTCGGTCGAGCCGTTGCCGTTGCCGTTGCCCGTGCCGCCACCGCTCGGCGTGAGGGCGCTCACACCGGTGCCCGATCGTCGAGGAGCCCGCGGAGGAGCTCGGCGGTGCGCTTCGGGTCACGCTCGGCGAGGGCGGAGATGTCCTGACGGCGGCGTTCGGCCGAGATCTCCTCCGTCGTCAGCACCTCGGTCGGCGCGTCGCCGGCGGGCATCGCCGACAGCACGGCGGTCGGGGCGTCGCCCGCGCCGAGGGTGGCACGGTCGGCCGCGCCGTCCATCGCGAGGGGCAGCTGGAACGTCTCACCCGCGAAGGCGTCGAGCTCACCGAGGTCGACCGCCTCACGCTCCTGCTTCCGGTTGCGGCGGGAGACGAAGACCATGATCGCGATGACGGCGAGCACGATGCCGACGACGATGCCCGCGGTGCGGATCGACGACCACAGTGCCTCCTGCTGATCGGCCTTCTCCTGGGCCTCCAGCGCCTTCGCGGCCTGGTCCGAGGCGCTCGTGTCGAAGTCCATCATCGCGACCTTGACCTGGTCGCCGCGGTCCGGGTCGATCCCGGCTGCGGCGGCGACCAGGTCGTTGATGCTCTGCAGGTTCGCGTTCTGCACGGCGTCGGCCTTCGCGTTCAGCGCGACCGAGATCGTCTGCCGGTCGAGCCCGCCCGAGGGGATCTGGGTCGTCTCGGTGGTGTGGTCGACGGCGTTGTTCTTCGTCGCCGACTCGTTCCTGTAGTCATTGGGCGCAGTGCCGTCGTCGCCCGTGCCGGTCGCGGCGGTGCCGTTCGGCACGGCGATGTTGTCCGGTCCGAGGACCCCGGTCGCGCCGCTCGACGCACCGGCACCGGAGCCGTACTCCTCGGTGGTGCTCGACTCGTTCAGCGCGACCGGACCCGAGGTCGGCGCGGTGTAGCTCTCGGAGGTCCGGGTGCCGGACTCCTGGTTCATCGTCGCCGAGACGACGACGCTCGCGTTGCCGGCCCCGAGCGTGGTGTCGAGCAGGTCCTGGATCTTCTTGCTCGTCGCCGCGTCGTAGTCGGCGGCCTGGTCGGCCCCGCTCCCGGTGGCACCGGTGCCGACGGCGGAGAGCGTCTGGCCCTTCGCGTCGACGACGGAGACGTCGGTGGGCTGCATCCCCTCGACCGCGGCGCTCGTCAGGTGCACGATCGCCTGGACCTGGTCCGTGCTCAGCTCGGTGCCGTTGTCGGTCGCGATGAACACCGACGCGGTCGGGTCCTTCTCCTCGGACACGAACACGGACTTCTCGGGGATCGCGAGCTGCACGGTGGCGGTCTGCACGCCGTCCATCGCGCCGATGGTCTTGGCGAGCTCGCCCTCCATCGCGCGCTTGTACGTGACGTCCTGCTGGAACTCCGAGCTCGTCACGCCCATGTCGTCGAGCAGTGAGTAGCCGCCCTCGTTCGACGACGGCAGCCCGTTCGACGCCGCCTTGAGTCGCTCCGAGTACACCTGCGACTGCGGCACGAGGATCGTCGCGCCGCCGTCGGTGAGCTGGAACGGCACCCCGTCGGTCTGCAGCTGATCCGTGATGGAGCTCGCGTCGGCCGCGGCCAGCCCGGTGAACAGCGGCGCGTAGGAGGCCTTTCCGAGCCACGACGCCAGGGCGATCCCGCCGAGCACCAGGGCCGCGACCGCCAGGATCGCGATGGTCCGCTGGGCGGCGGAGAAGCCCTTCACGTACGCGGACAGGCGCGCGAAGACGTTCTTGACGGCGACGGGCATCAGGCCTGCATCCTCATGATCTCGTTGAAGGCGTCGACGCCCTTGTTGCGGACGGCGGAGACGAGTTCGAGGGTCACCTGCGCGCGGGTGGCGGCGATGGTGGCGTCGTGGATGTCGTCGAGGTTGCCGGTGACGGCCTTGAGGGCGAGGGTCTTCGAGTCGCTCTGCAGCGCCTGCAGCCCGTCGACGGCGTTGCCGAGGCTCGCGGCGAACCCGCTGCCGTCGGTGGCCGCACCGGTGGCGGCGGTCGCGCTCGTGCTGTCGCTCGACGTGCCGGACACACTCGTCAGGGCGTTCGTCATCGCGTTGGTGGTCACACCGTTGACGGCGTCGATGGGCATCAGTTCTTCCCGATCTGCAGTGCCGCCTCGTAGGCGGTCTTGGCACGGTCCACCACTGCGGCGTTCGCCTGGTAGCCGCGCTGGGCCATGATGAGGTCCGCCATCTGCGTGCCGAGGTCGATGTCGGGCATGCGGACGTAGCCCTCCTCGTTCGCGAGCGGGTTGTCCGGGTCGTAGGTCACGCGGCCCGCGGCGCTGCCGAACGCGGCGCCCTTGACGTAGGCGCCGGAGACACCGTTGCCCTCCTGCACCTCGACGTAGCGCGCCTGGAACGCGGTGTCGTCCATCGACGTCACGGTGTTCGCGTTCGCGATGTTGTCCGAGATCGCGTCGAGCCACTTCCGGTGCACGGTCAGGCCGGTGCTCGCGATGCCGATCGCGTCGAAGGTCGTCACGAGTTCGTCCGCATCGCCGCACGGACGCTGGTGAGCTCGGAGTTCATCGCCTGCGTGGCGAACTGGTACCGCAGCACGGTGTCGATGTTCGACAGCGTCTCCTCGTCGAGGTTGACGTTGTTGCCGTTCGTGTTCGTGGGCTCGAGGCTGCGCGCCATCGTCGGCGTGGTGGCGCCGTCGCCGTCCACGATCGACTTCGCCAGGGCGTCCTCGAACTGGACCTTCTCGGCGTGGTAGTTCGTGGTGTTGATGTTCGCGATGTTGTTCGCGATCACCTTCTGGCGCATCGACAGGCCGTCGAGTGCGCTCTGCAGCGCGACGCTCGTCACGGAATCGAACACGGGGATCCCCCTCGTCATGGCGCATCGTCGTGCTGACGACGTCGCCGTGCGGTGGTGGCCGATCCCTGGCCGAACTGGTGAGCGATCCGTGCTCGTGTGGCGCTATCGGAGCCGGGCGTCCGCCGCGTTAGACGTCGCCCCGAACGGGGGGCGGTGCGGACTGCGGGCCGACACCAGGAACGCGACAGAGCACCCGTCGATCGACGAGTGCTCTGTCGCAGAACTGGTGCGGAGGGGGCGGGTCAGGCGGAAGCGTCGAGGTACACGGAGCCGCGGGGCTCGCGCGTGGCGTCGACGGCACGCAGGGCACCGAGGTGCTCGAGCGTCGAGCGGCGGTCCGCCTCGAGCACCGCCATGCGGTCCCGCTGCGCGGCGAGCAGCCGGGAGGCCCGCCCCACCAGCTCGCGCGGCACCGGTCCCAGCCCAACCGGCTCCGACCACCCGGCCACGGCTGTGGGGTCGGCCGTCTGCCCGGCGGCGTCCTGCTCGAGGGACGTGAGCAGGGCCTCCCAGGCGGCGTGGTCCCCGACGCGTGCGTCGGCCTGCTCAGGCGACACCGAGGGCTCCCCCGGTCGGCTGCTGCACGGTGGGCGCCGCGGGCAGCGACGCCGCGGCCTCGTGCCACGACTGGCGCAGCGGCTCGAGGATGCGGATGCAGTCGCGCGTGGCCTGCACGTCGCGGTGGACGTTGGCGGTGATGAGCGAGGTGGAGGCGTAGTTGTAGACGGCGAGCAGGCCCTCGCCGCCGTCCCAGACGTCGATCCGGAGCGTGCTGGACAGCTCGCCGACGATCGCCTGGGCGTGCAGGAGCTGCTCGCGCGCCGATTCCCAGTCGGCGCCGATCTGCGCGGCCTCGGCGCGGTGCAGGTCGAGCAGCAGCCGGTCGTAGAGCATCGTCACGAGCTGGGCCGGGGTCGCGGAGAGCACGGCCTCGTTCGTGTACTGGGCGCGCCGCTGGTCGGTGACGGTGCGGGGCTGAGCGGCCTGGCGGAAGGCGGCGGCCTGGAAGTCGAAGGTCATGGGGGATCCCGTCAGCTCGAGGTCGTGGCGAGCTGGCTGGCGAGCCAGCTGGACTGCGACTGGAGCTTGCTGAGGCTCGTCTCGAGCGATGAGTAGAGCGTCTGGAGCGAAGCGCGGCGCATCGTCAGCCGGTCGGTCCAGCTGTCGATCTGGGTGTTCAGGTCCTTTGCGACGGCCTGCTGACCCGTGATGCTCGTGGTGATCGAGCCGTCGTACTTGTCGGAAGCGGCGGTCGCGGTGGCGCCGACGTTCGCCGCGACGCCGGAGAGCATCGCCTGGGTGCCCTTCGGGTCCGTGGCGAGGGCCTTCTGGAACACCTCGGCGTCGAAGGTGAAGCTGCCGTCCTTCGTGATCGAGATGCCGATCGACGACGGCGACTTCCCGTCGACCGGGGCGGACATCGTGCTCGCCAGGCGTTGCACGGCATCGCGGGTCGTCCCGTCACCGGACAGCACGCCCGCGGTGGTGCTCGTCGTTCCCGTGGTGGGACTGGTCGTGCTGGTGACCGCGGTGTTCGACGAGTAGTACGACGAGATGGCGTTCATCGCGTCGACCAGTCCGGAGGCCACGGCCTGCGCCTTCGCGGTGTCCTGCGCGACGCCGACCGTGACGGCCTCGGTCGCCGGCTTCGTCACCGTGACGGTGAGCCCGGGGACGAGGTCGGTGAAGGTGTTCGTCGCGCTCGTGACGACCTGCTCGGCGGCGGTGCCGGCCCAGAGCGTGACGCTGGCGTCCTTCGCCTGCGCCACGACTGCCGCGCCGACCTCGGTCAGGACGTTCGTGGCGGTGCCCGCGGTCACCTGGTCGCCGGTGCCCCGGTAGACCTGGAACGTGCCGGCGGCCCCGGTCTTCGCGGACGTGAGCTGCAGGCGGTAGAGCTTGTTGCCGTCGGTGTCGGTGCCTGCCGCGACCTTCGTCGCCGTGACCCCCGCGCCGGACTTGTTGATCGCTGACACGGTGTCGTCGAGCGACCCGGACGCCGGGGTGAGGGTCGTCTTCGTGCCGTCGGCACCGACCAGGGTGATCGGTTCGGCGACAGCCGACCACGTCGACATGGCCGCGGTCACCCCGACCTGTGCCGAAGCGGTTGCACCGACGGTGAACGTGAGCGAGCCGACGCTCGCGTTCGTGCCGCTCACGGCGGTGACCCCGGCGGACGAGCTCGTGGCGGTGAACAGGTCGAGCGATGTCGCCTTCGCGGCGTCCGTCGCCTTGGTCGCGAGGGCCTGCACCAAGCCGTTGATCGTCTGCAGTGACGAGATGAACGAGTTGGTGGTGGTGAGCTTGTTCTTGAGCAGGGTCTGCGGGACCCCCTCGACGCTCATCAGCGAGTTGATGAGGTCGGTCGTCTTGAGACCGCTGACCAGACCGTCGATCGCGAGGCTGGTGCTCGAGGACACGGACGAGGACATCGTCGACACTCCCTGGCGTCGTGGAGGTGGTCAGGAGGGTGACGCCGTCCCCGGGGACCCGATCGGGCCCGGGGACGGCGTCGTGATCGCTAGCGCAGGAGCGAGAGCACGCCCTGCGTGCTCTGGTTCGCCTGCGCGAGCATCGAGGTGCCGGCCTGGCTGAGGATGTTGTCGCGCGTGTACTTGACCATCTCCTCCGCCATGTCGACGTCGGTGATGCGCGAGGAGGCAGCGGTGAGGTTCTCCTTGGCCACGTTCGTCACGTTGATGGCGTGGTCGAAGCGGTTCTGGACAGCACCGATGCTCGAACGAGCCGAGGACACGTACTTGATCTGCTCGTCGATCGCCGTGATGGCGGCCTGAGCGTTCGTCGCCGAGTCGAAGGTGAGCGCGCCGACCGCGGTCGACACGGACTCCACGTTGGACTTCGACAGGTCGACGTCGATCTGGCTCGCCGCGTCGCCGTTCGCGCCGACCTGGAACTTCAGGACGCCCGCGGTGCCGGCAGAGCCGTCGAGCAGGTTGATGCCGTTGAAGTTGGTCGACTCCGAGATGCGGGTGAGCTCCTTGGTGAGCTCGCCGACCTCGGTGGTGATCGCCTTGCGCGAGTCCTCGTTGTTCGAGTCGTTGCCGGCCTGGACGGCCAGGTCGCGCATGCGCTGGAGGATCGAGTGGGTCTCGGTGAGGCCACCTTCAGCGGTCTGCACGACGGAGATGCCGTCCTGCGCGTTGCGGGCGGCGACCGTGAGGCCACCGACCTGGGACTTCAGCCCCTCGGAGATCGACAGACCGGCAGCGTCGTCGGCAGCACGGTTGATGCGGAGGCCGCTCGAGAGCTTCTCGAGGGACTTCGACAGGTCGTTCTGCGTCGCGTTGAGGTTCCGGTACGTGTTGAGTGCCGAGAGGTTGGTGTTGATGGACATACCCATGGGTGTTTCCTCCGTGAATCTGGGTCGTACGTCGGCCCGTCCGTGGGCTGACATGGATGACTCTCGACCGGGTGCCGCGAGTCGTTAGGGGATCGGCGGAAAATGCTCCCGCCGAGGTCTCAGCTCGCCGCCACCGTCTGTCCCGACGCGGCGTCGTGCACGGCACGGGCCACGCCTGCCGCGGCGTTCGTGGCGACCCGCGCGAGGTAGGCGCTGCGCCGCGCGGCCGTCGTGCGACTCGCGGGTTCGGTGGCGACCCCGTCGCCGTAGTGCGCGGCGAGGCCGTCGTGCAGCAGGCGCATCGCCTCGGAGCGCTGCTGCGACACGGCGGAGTGCGTGATGCCGAGTTCTGCGGCGACTTCGGTGACCGACCGGTCACCGAAGTACACGGCCTCGACGATGAAGCGCATCCGCTCGGGCAGCGCCTCGACCGCCGCGCGGAGGTACCGGCGTTTCTCGGTCTCGAGCAGGTCGTCCCCGGGCAGCGGCAGGTCCGCGGCGACCAGGTCGTGCACGGTCTCGTCGAGCGGGGCCACGGTGCGGGCCGCGTCGCTCATCGCGTCTGCGGCGGTCTGGCGGTCGACGCCCATCGCGTCGGCGATCTCCTGCACGCCGACGCTCCGCCCCAGTCGCGCGGACAGCGCCTCCTGGGTTGCGAGGGCGGCGCGGATGCGCTTCCGGGTGCCGCGGGAGGCCCAGTCGGCCGAGCGCATGTCGTCGGCGATGGCACCGGTGATGCGAGTCCGGGCGTAGGCACCGAACGGGACGCCGAGCGTGGGGTCGAAGGCGTCGGCGGCGGCGACGAGCGCGAGCGACCCGACCGACGCGAGGTCGTCGCGGTCGAGGTGCGTGGCTCGGGAGCGGACGTCGGCGACGATGTAGCCCACGAGTGGGAGGTGCTCCACGATCATCGCGTTGCGTTCGGTGCGGTCCATGCTGATCCCCTGGTCGACCTGGTGCGGCTGTGTCGGCTCACCCGTCCGTGGGCGCGACGAACGCCGGCCTCGGACGGCCGGTGCGTACGCCGAAGAACCGCCCGGTTCCCTCCGAGCGGTGCACGCCCCGTCGTTCCGACGCGGTTCCGGTGTCCCCCGGGGTGCGTTCTGAATGTATCGGCTGGCAATGCGCTGAACGGG
Source organism: Curtobacterium sp. VKM Ac-1376 (assembly GCF_015351025.1). Classification (GTDB taxonomy): domain Bacteria; phylum Actinomycetota; class Actinomycetes; order Actinomycetales; family Microbacteriaceae; genus Curtobacterium. Next base: position 150,164 of record NZ_JADKRV010000007.1, read on the forward strand.
TGCTCATCCGTCCCCAATGCGGGGGTGTCATGGGGCGATCCCGGTCGGCATTTGGGGGGACTCGTCCTCGGGAAGGCACGTTCTTGTCCCCCGGTGGGGGACGTTTCCGATCGGACTGGAGGCACGACTCACGTCCATCCCCGGCATCGCGTCCGACAGGTGCTTACGTCGCAGGGCGTCGGGTCGATAGGTCTCGGTGTCCGCCGGATGGTGGACCCACGGAACCGACCACCCCGCACCCTGGGAGGAGCTGATGAGCGTGAACGACCTGTCCGCCGTGCTCTGGCGTGAACGCGAGCTGCTCGAACTGCTCACCTTCAAGCTCGAGGAGGAGCAGCTCCTGCTCACCGCGGGCCGCTCCCGCTGGGTGTCCCACGCCAGCCGCGAGGTCGAGCAGGTCCTCGATCGCCTCCGCAGCACCGGACTCGAGCGCGCCGCGCAGAGTGCCGAGGTGGCCGAGGAGTGGGGCGTCCTCGCCGACGCTCCCCTGCGCGAGGTCGTCGCCGCAGCACCGGACGGCCCCTGGGGTGAGATCCTCACCGCGCACCTCACCGCGATGGTCGAACTGACCACCCAGATCGGTGCCCTCCGCGACGAGAACGACCGGTTCCTCCGGGCTGCAGCGCAGGCCACCGAGGAGACCCTCGCGGGGACCGTGACCGGCGCAGCAACCTACGACGCCAGCGGCACGTCGGGCTCCGGCTCCGACGGCGCCCGCCTGTTCGAGGGGACCCTGTAGCACCGTGGTGAGCACCTTCGGATCCCTCGCGACCGCCTACTCGGGGCTCGCCGCTGCCCGTGCCGGCATCGACGTCACCGGCCAGAACATCGCGAACGCCGGCACCGCCGGGTACACGCGGCAGCGGGTCACGCAGAACTCGATCCCCGCCACCCAGACGGGCTTCGTGCGCGGTACCGCGGCCCTCGCCGGTCAGGGGGTCTCGGTCGACGGGATCGCCCGGCTCGCCTCCCTGACGCTCGACGCCGGTGTCCGTGTCGCCGCCGGTTCGTCCGCCTACGCCGATGCCCGGGCCACCGCGCTCTCCGCCCTGGAGACCGGCCTGCACGAACCGGGCGAGGACGGCCTCAGCGCCGAGCTCGACGCCTTCTGGTCGTCCTGGGGCGAGCTCGCGAGCCACCCCGACGACCCCGGAGCCGCAGGCGCGGTGCTCGGGGCCGCCGGCACCGTCGCCTCAGCCCTGGCCGCCGGCTCGAAGGCCGTCGACGCGCAGTGGTCCTCGGTACGCGGAACCCTGACCGGCCAGGTCGCACAGCTCAACGACGCCGCGAAGCAGGTCGCCGACCTGAACGGCCGTATCCGCACCGCCCTGGCATCGGGGGGCACCGCGAACGAGCTCCTCGACCAGCGCGACCAGCTGACCCAGCAGATCGCCTCGCTCGCCGGCGGCACCACCCGGACCAACGCTGACGGCACCGTCGACGTCCTGCTCGGCGGGAACCCGCTCGTGCAGGGCACCGACGCCCGGTCCGTCACGCTCGGCGGCGGGCAGCGACTCGCCGACGGCGCAGCGGTCACCCTGACGTGGACGTCGGGCACCGCGGGCGCGGTCGGCCTGAGCGGCGGATCGATCGGCGGCGCGCTCGCCGTCCTGGCCCCGAGCTCCGGCAACGGCACCGGCGGTGCCCTCGCCGAGGCATCGGCGTCCTACGACGCCGTCGCCACCCGGCTCGCCACCACCGTGAACGCCCTGCACGCCTCCGGGACCACCCCGGCCGGCACGACCGGTTCCCCGTTCTTCGCACTCGCCGCCGGTGTCCCCGCAGCACAGGCCCTCAGCGTCGTCCCCACGGACGCCAGCGGTCTGGCCACGCGGAATGCGGCGGGGGAACTCGACGACTCGTTCGCGGACGCGCTCTCGCGACTCGGGGCGTCGTCCGACGGCGCCGACCAGGCCTGGGCGACGTTCGTGGCGGGGGTGGGCACGGCCTCCAGGTCGGCCACGTCGGAATCGACGCTGACCGGACTCGCACTGACCAACGCGCAGAACCAGCAGCAGTCGAGCGCCGGCGTCGACCTCGACGAGGAGAACGTCAACCTGCTGAGCTACCAGCACGCGTACCAGGGCGCGGCACGCGTCCTGACCGCCGTCGACGAGATGCTCGACACCATCATCAACCACGTCGGACTCGTCGGGAGGAGCTGATCGTGATCACCCGTGTCACCACCCAGATGTCGATGGCCGCGGCCACGGCCCGGCTGCAGGCCGGCGCCGCGAGGGTCGCCGAGCTCACCGACCAGGCCACCACGCTGCGCGCCATCCAGAAGCCGTCGGACGACCCCGCCGGCACCGTGTCCTCGATGCAGGTGCGCAGGGAGCAGGCCGCGGCTGCGCAGTACTCCCGCAACGCGAACGACGCCGTCGCCTGGCTCGCGACCACCGACGGCGCACTGTCCAGCGTGTACTCGGTGCTCAACAACGTCCGCGACCTCACTGTGCAGGCCGCGAACACCGGCACCCTGAACGACACCGACCGCGACGCGTTGATCACGCAGTTCCGGTCGCTCAAGTCCGATCTCGAAGCGCGGGCCAACACGACCTACGGCACCCGCTCGGTCTTCGCGGGGTCGTCAACCGCCGCGGCCGCGTACGATCCGGCCACGGGCTGGGCCACGTCCGGCACGGACGTGTCGCGACGGGTCGGGGACGGCACCACGGTGCGCGTCGACACCTCCGGCGCGGCGGTCTTCGGCTCCGGCGACGACTCGGTGTTCGGCATGATCGACTCCATCGTCAGCGACCTGCAGAACGGGGTGAACGTGAACGCACGCATCGGCGACGTCGACGGCGCGCTCCGGGCCGTCCGCGGCGCCCAGGCCGACGTCGGTGTGCGGCACGCGGCCGCGCTCGCCGCCCAGGACTCGCTGAAGTCGGCGACCGTGTCGCTCGAGAGCCGACGCGCCGGGATCGAGGACATCGACCTCGCGAAGGCCGTCCTCGACCTGCAGGTGCAGCAGACCAACTACCAGGCAGCCCTCGCCGTCACCGCGAAGGTCCTGCAGCCGACCCTGATGGACTACCTCCGATGAGCATCTCCCTGACCTTCGCCGTCCCGCCGTTCGGGCTGTCCGCCGCGCCCGAGTTCACGCTGACGCCGGTGTCCGGGGCCGAGGGGCTCTTCACGCTCGTCGGGGACGACGCGCGGCTGTTCCTGCTCGATGCCGCGGTGCACCTGCCGTCGTACGCGCCCGAGCTGACGGACGAGCAGGCCGCCGGGCTCGGACTGACCGACCCCGCCGACGCCATGCTGCTCGTGGTCGCGAACCCCGGTGCGTCCGGCACGACGGTGAACCTGCTCGCGCCGATCGTCGTGAACGCGCGGACGGCCGCGGGGGCGCAGGTCATCCTCGAGGAGCAGGACCTGCCGCTGCGGGCGGAGCTCGCGCGGGTGTAGGTGGCGGCGGGGGTCGGTCGGGGGCACCCGTTCTGCGACATTCCACCAGTCATTCCCGGCGTGGATCGTCGGAAGATGCACACGTAGAAGTTGCGTGTGCATGTTCCGACACGACACGAGTCGTTCTCCGCGTGGATCGTCGGAACATGCACACGCACGGGCAGTGGTCGGTCCTGCACAGGTCATCGGTGACGCCGGACTCTCCACAGATCGGCGTCCGACGAGTGCCGGACGACGGAGTTCGGCGAGCCTGGTGGCATGACCAGGGCGAACGACGTCGAACTCATCCGGACGACGGGTGCCACCGCCGCGGAACGCCGTGCGCTCGAGCGTGACGTACGCCGAGGCCGGTACGAACGGCTCCGACCCGGTGTCCTGGTCCGCTTCGGTGCGCTCGAGGGACTGCACCCCGGCGAACAGCACCACGTCGCCGTCCGGGCGTCGGTGCACCGGATCCGCGAGACCGACGTCGTGTCGCACCAGTCCGCGTGCGCCGTACTCGGTCTCCCGCTGGTCGGGGCGGCACCGCCGAAGGTGCACCTCGCCGATCCGACCACGACGCACACCCGTGTCACGGCGTGGTTCGTCCGGCACGGCTCGCAGAGGCGGCCGCCCGCAGTCCTGACCGATGAGGACGCGATACCCACGACGACTGCGGCGAGGACCACGATCGACGTCGCCGCGACTCGCTCCTTGCTCGAGGCGCTCCCGGTCGTCGACGCCGTGCTCTCCCGCCGGCTGACTGATCGCGAGACGCTGGACACAGAACACGCATCCCTTACCTCCGCCTGCACCAAGGCCGGGATCGCCGTGGGGATGGGGTCGGCGCTGTCGGGGTCGCCGGCGGAGTCGGTGTGTCGGGTGCGGTTCCGCGAACTCGGTGTCCCGGATCCCGTGCAGCAACACGTGTTCGCGCGGCCCGGGTCCGGTTCGGCGGTCGTGGACTTCTGGTTCCCGGAGCACGGTGTGGTGGTCGAGGTCGACGGCCGCGGCAAGTACGAGGACCCGGGGATGCTCGCCGGCCGGTCGACGGCGGACGCGCACTGGCGCGAGAAACGGCGAGAGGACTTCATCCGGTCGTTCCCCGGCGTCCGTGCCGTCGTGCGGCTCTCCTGGTCGGATCTCATGCACCCGGATCGTGTCCGGGCAGCGCTCCGACGAGCGGGTGTCCCGTGCCGGTGACGGGCGGTCAGCGAGGCCGTCGCGGTGCCTCCGGGTGGTACGTCCGCTGGCGCTCGACGACGAGCGGGCCGGAACGAGCCCCGCCGACGACCACCTCGCCGACCCCGACGTGCTCCCCTCGCACGGGTCCGACGCCCTTGACCACGCCGCCGCGGTGGTCCGGATCGGACTCATGGTGATCGCCACCGTCGGCCAGGTCCACGCTCCGAACCGAGACCGCCCCGAGCACCTGGGCGCCCGTGCCGATGCTGGCGGGTCCCTCGACGAGACAGCCGCCGGTGAGCCGTGCACGGCGTCCGATGGAGACGTCGAACCCGTTCGCGACGACCGTCACCGCGCCCGGACCGAGTTCGGCCTGGTCGCCGATGCGGACCACAGCGCCGGTCGCGACCACGGTGACCGGTCCCGGACCGAGGCGCGCACCGGCACCGACCGTGATCGAGCCGCCGTCTCGGGTCTGGAGCGTCGTCGTCGGGTACAGCACGGCCCCGGGCAGCAGCGAGACACCAGGTCCGATCAGCACGGACCCCGGGTCGAGCACGTGGACCTCCGGTGCGAGCGCGGCGACCTCGTGCACGGGCAGGAACCCGGCCGCGGCACGGACGTCGTCGAGGGCTCGCTGCGACTGGTCGATGTCCACCCAGCGAGCCTCCCACATGCCCGGCGTACGGTGAAGCCATGGCCCGCACCCCCAAGGACCAGCCGATCGTGCCCCTGCCGACCGCACCTGTCTCCCCCACCACGTCCGCCCCTCGATCGCAGCAACTGCAGCCCAGCGGATGGGCGAAGTGGCTCGACCGCGTCATCAGCGTGCAGCGACCCGTCGTCGTCGCGCACGTCAACGCGCTCCGTCGCCGGAAGCCCGATGCGACCCCTGCCGAGATCATCCAGATCTTGGAGCGGCAGTACCTGACAGCCGTGACGACCGGCGGTGCGGCGGTGGGTGCGAGCGCGGTGATCCCCGGCGTCGGGATGGCAGCCGCCCTCAGCCTGAGCGGTGCCGAGACCGTCGGGTTCCTCGAGACGACGGCACTGTTCGCCCAGTCGGTGACCGAGGTGCACGGCATCGCCCTGGACGACCCCGAGCGCGCCCGCACCCTGGTGATGGCGATGATCCTCGGCGCGCCGGGCACACAGCTCGTCAAGCAGCTCGCCGGTCAGGCCGCCGGTGGTCAGGCCCGGACGGCGTTCTGGGGCGAGATGGTGACATCGTCGCTGCCGAAGCAGGTCGTGAACGGCATCGGCGGCCAGGTCCGCGATCAGTTCGTCAAGCGCTTCGCGATCCGTCAGGGCGGTTCGGTCCTCGGCCGGGCCCTGCCCTTCGGGATCGGTGCGGCGGTCGGTGGCTTCGGGAACCACGCGCTCGGGCGAAAGGTCATCCAGGCGTCGCGGACCGGGTTCGGCCTGCCGCCGGCGCAGTTCCCGATCGTGCTCACCGTGACGCCGGCGGCGGAGAAGACCCGCCGAGCGCTGCCCTGGAAGCGTGGGGCGGGCAAGGACGAGGACCTCTGGACCGAATCCGACCACGAGGACCCCGCGGCGCAACGCTGAGCGGCCGCGGCGCCGCTGTGGCGAGCAGCTAGAAGGACCGCACCGGCGTCGTGACGACCTGTCCGGCGTGCGCGAAGCCACCGCCGAACCCGAACAGCAGCGCCGGCACCCCCTCGGGCAGGTCCCCGCGCTCCCAGGCCTTCGACAGCCCGAGCGGCACACTCGCGGCCGAGGTGTTGCCGGACTCGACGACGTCGCGGATGACGAACTTCGACTCCCCACCGAGCGCGGTGACGAGCGGCTCGATGATCCGCAGGTTCGCCTGGTGGAACGCGAACACCTCGATGTCGTCCATGGTGAGCCCAGCGGCTTCGACGACGGCCCGGGCGTGGCCCTCCGCCTCGGTGATCGCCCAGCGGTAGATGGAGCGGCCCTCCTGGTTGAAGCGACCGGGTGCCCCTTCGACCCGGACGGCGTCGAGCAGGTGCGGCACGCTCCCCCACGACACGGGTCCGATCTCGGGGGTCTCTGCGACGCCGAGCACCGCGGCACCGGCTCCGTCACCGACGAGCACGCAGGTCGAGCGGTCGGTCCAGTCGGCGATGCCGGAGAGGACCTCGGACCCGATGACCAGGGCGACGTCGGCCGAACCGGTACGGATCGACTGGTCGGCAAGCCCGAGCGCGTACTCGAAGCCGCTGCAGGCGGTGTTGATGTCGATCGGCGCGGGGCCGTTCGTCATGCCGAGCGCGGCGGCGACCCGACCGGCCGTGTAGGGCGCGCGGTCCTGGTGGGTGGTGGACGCGACGATGACCAGGCCGACCGACGTCGGTGAGACGCCGGCGTCGGCGAGGGCGCGTCGTCCGGCCTCGATCGCCATCGACGTGACGGTGTCGTCGGGGCCGGCGATCCGTCGGGTCTGGATTCCGGTGCGTGTGCGGATCCACTCGTCGTTCGTGTCGACGATCGTCGAGAGCTCGTCGTTGGTCAGGACGCGTTCGGGCTGGTGGTGTCCGAACCCGAGGATCCGGCTGCCGCGGAGTGCTGGGATGTTCACCGTCGGCACGTTACCCCCTCACCCGGGCCCCACATGCCGATCGGGGCATCCGAGCGATCAGCACCGTCACTTCCGCGCGGCAGCCGTCGCCCGGTCGTTCGCTCTTCTGATCGCCGCGACGAGCTCGTCCTTGTCCATCTTCGAGCGGCCGCTGATGTCGAGACGCTTGGCGACGTCCATCAGGTGCGCCTTGGACGCCTTCGCGTCGACGCCACCTTCGGTGTTACCGGAACCTCGGGAGCCGGCGGCACCGGAGTCGGACGGGCCGGAGGACTCCTTCTCCTCCCAGTGGTCGCCGATCTTCTCGTACTCGTGCTTGACCGCGGCGAACGCGGTGCGGCGTGCCCGCTCTCCTGGTCCGTAGGACTCATTGGCCGAATCGAGCGCTGCGGTGAAGATCTCCTGCGCGTGCTCCGGGGATCGCTGCAGGGTGCTCGGGATCTCGTTCTCGGCTGGCATCGGTGGCTCCTCTCGGTCGACGTCCCCTGCCTACTCCCGCCACCCCGACCGGTACTCCCAGGGCCTGGTTCCCCCAGCGCGTCACGAGTAGACCGATGCCATGGACTACACACACCTCGGTCGCACCGGACTGTCCGTCTCCCGCGCCGTCCTCGGCACGATGAACTTCGGCCCGGAGACCAGCGAGGACGACTCGCACGCGATCATGGACCGGGCCCACGAGCTCGGCGTCAACTTCTTCGACACCGCGAACGGCTATGGCGGCTCGGTCGGCAAGGGTGCCACCGAGGAGATCATCGGACGGTGGCTCGCCAAGGGTGGTGGCCGTCGCGAGAAGACCGTCCTGGCCACCAAGGTCTACGGCGAGATGATCGACTGGCCGAACGGTGGCAAGCTCAGCGCTCTGAACATCCGGCAGTCCCTCGACGCCAGCCTGCAGCGACTGCAGACCGACCACATCGACCTCTACCAGTTCCACCACGTCGATCGTGCAACCCCGTGGGACGAGATCTGGCAGGCCGTCGACGTCGCCGTGCAGCAGGGCAAGGTCCTGTACGTCGGCTCGTCGAACTTCGCCGGCTGGCACATCGCTCAGGCGCAGGAGGCCGCGAAGCGCCGGAACACCTTCGGCCTGGTCAGCGAGCAGTCGATCTACAACCTCGTCGTCCGCGACATCGAGCGCGAGGTCCTGCCCGCCGCGCGCGCGTACGGACTCGGCGTCATCCCGTGGTCGCCGCTGCAGGGCGGCCTGCTCGGCGGTGTCATCGAGAAGACGGAGAACGGTTCCCGCCGACTGTCCGGCCGCAGCGCCGAGTACGTCGACGCGCACCGCGACCAGCTGCAGTCGTACGAGTCGTTCGCGAAGGAGCTCGGCCACACCCCCGGCGAGCTCGCGCTCGCCTGGCTCCTCCACCAGCCGGGCGTGACGGCCCCGATCACCGGTCCGCGCACGATGGAGCAGTGGGAGTCCGCCGTCCGCGCCGTCGACATCCGCCTGGACCAGCGTGCGCTCGACCGGCTCGACGAGATCTTCCCGGGGCACGAGACGTCGCCAGAGGACTACGCGTGGTGACGTCCCTGGCGCAACCAGCGGGTCGCTGACGCGACCGTCTGACGGGAGGCGCGGTGCGGGTCGGACCCGCACCTGGGCCCCCGCCCGCCGGTTCCGGGCCGACGCGCCAGCGGCGGACCGGCCGTGACCGGTGGGGAGCCTCCAGTCCGTGGTCACGTCGAGAACGCGACCGACGACACGACGACGGGCCCCGCGCTGCTGTGTGCGCGGGGCCCGTCGTCGTGCGGGTGGTGCGGATGACTACCGGGCGTTGACCGGGGTGTCGTCGCTCTGCTCGTAGAGGACGTAGCCCTCTTCACCGTGGACGGCGGTGTCGATGCCGGCGACCTCGTCCTCGGTCTTGACGCGGAAGCCGATCGTCTTCTCGATGATGAAGCCGATGACGAACGCCAGGACGAAGGAGTAGATGCCGACGGCGAGGGCCGCGGTGGCCTGCTTGCCGAGCTGCTCGAACGAACCCGAGTAGATCAGGCCGGTTTCGTTGGCGAAGAAGCCGAGGTACAGCGTGCCGACGATGCCGCCGACCAGGTGGACACCGACGACGTCGAGCGAGTCGTCGAAGCCCAGGCGGTACTTCCAGTCGATCGCGAAGCAGCAGATGATGCCGGCGACGAAGCCGAGCAGGATGCCCCAGCCCGGGGTGAGGTTGGCGCACGCCGGGGTGATCGCGACGAGGCCGGTGACGGCACCCGAGGCGGCACCCACGGACGTGGCCTTGCCGTCCTTGAGCTTCTCGATGAGCAGCCAGCCCAGGATCGCGGCGGCCGGGGCGGCCAGGGTGTTGACCCAGGCGATCGCGGCGATGCCGTCAGCGGCGCCCTCGGAGCCGGCGTTGAAGCCGAACCAGCCGAACCACAGGATCGCGGCACCGAGCAGGACGAAGGGCGGGTTGTGCGGCTTGTGCGCACCCTTGGCGAAGCCGACGCGCTTCCCCAGGACGATCGCCAGGGCGAGGCCCGCCGCACCGGCGTTGATGTGCACCGCGGTGCCACCGGCGAAGTCGATGACGCCCCACGTCGCGGCCCAGCCGGAGGTCAGGTTGAAGACCCACGAGGCGACCGGGAAGTAGACGACCGTGACCCAGACGCCGGCGAAGACCATCCACGCGCCGAACTTGGCGCGGTCGGCGATGGCACCGGAGATGAGCGCGACGGTGATGATCGCGAACGTCGCCTGGAAGCCGACGAAGGCCATCGACGGGTACGCCGCCTGGATGTCCGAGGACTGCGCCTCCTCGAAGGCCTGGCCGAGGCCGATCTGGTTCCAGTCGATGCTGAAGAACCCGACGACACCGGAGACCGCCGTGCCGTCACCGTGGTTGGCGAAGGCGATCGCGTAGCCGTAGACCACCCACAGGACGCTCACGAGCGCGATCGCACCGAACGACATCATCATCATCGAGATGACGGACTTGGCCTTCACCAAGCCGCCGTAGAAGAAGGCCAGGCCGGGTGTCATGAACAACACCAGCGCCGCCATCACCAACACGAAGGTCGTGTTCCCCTGATCAAGCATGTGTTCACCTCTCGATTGCACGAGCGGCTCTTGGACCGCCTCGGGTGCCACCGAGTCTGGCGACGGGACGTTTCACGAGGGGGCACGAAGTGTTTCGCGGATGTAACGCGACCGCGCCCTTTGTAAACGTCGTGTTTCGACCGGCCCGATGTCCCCTGCACAGGGGGCAGGAGACAGCGGTGGACAGATCAGTCCGGGACAGCGAGCAGATCGGGCGCCGGTCAGGCTCGGGTGAGCGCCACCACGCGGGACGCCGCCCGCAGGTACTTCTTGCGGTACCCGCCCTCGAGCATCGCGTCGGGGTACACCTGGTCGAGCGGCGTGCCCGAGGCGACGATCCGGACCTGCGCGTCGTACAGCCGGTCCACCAGGGCGACCCAACGCAGCGCGTCGGTCTGGTCGGTGAACCCGCGGACGTCGGTCAGCCCGACGGCGTCGAGGTCCTCGACCAGGGCGACGTACTTCGACGGGTGCACCGAGCCGAGGTGCGCGACCACGGCGCCGAAGTCGTCGAGCGTGACGGTCCCGGACGGCAGCGCGGCTGCGACGTCGGCGACGACCTGCGCTGACTCGTCCACCGCTCGACGACGGTAGTCGAGCCCGTCGATGCGCATGGTGTCGAACCGGTCCGACATCGCCTGGATCTCGCGCAGGAAGTCCTGCGCGGCGAAGCGCCCCTCGCCGAGCGCGCCCGGGGGCGTGTTCGACGTCGCGGCGAACCGGGTGCCGGTCTCGGTCAGCTCCTTGATGAGCCGCGTCATGACCATCGTGTCGCCCGGGTCGTCGAGCTCGAACTCGTCGATGCACACCAGGGCGGTCCCCCGCAGCAGGTCGACCGTGCCCTGGAACCCGAGCGCACCCACGAGCGCGGTGTACTCGATGAAGGTGCCGAAGGTCTTCCGCCCGGTGGCCGCGTGGTACGCCGCGGCGAGCAGGTGGGTCTTGCCGACGCCGAAGCCGCCGTCCAGGTACACGCCGGACTTCGCGGTCGGCTCCGCCGCCTGCTTCCGGCGCCCGAACAGGCCGCGCCGAGGGGTGTCGACGGGACCGGCGGCCACGAACGCAGCGACGGCATCGCGGACCGACGCCTGCGAGGCGTAGTCGGGGTCCGGCCGGTACGAGTCGAAGGACGCGTCCGTGAACTGGGGCGGAGGCACGAGCGCCGCAGCCATCTGCTGCGGGGTCACCTGCGGGTCACGGTCGACGAGGTGAGCTGACAATCGGGACGCCCTTCCGGGAAGCATGTCGTGCGGTGTCACGTTGCGTCAGGGGCACGGTACGTCCGCGTACCGTTGCCACAGGCACCGACGACCGATCCTAGTCCGGCGCCCGCACCGCGCTCCCCCGCATCCCCTGGAGGTACCCCCGATGACCGCACCGGTCGACCCGTCCGAGAAGTTCGCCGCCTACGCGCACCCGGAGCGCCTCGTCTCCACCGAGTGGCTGCAGGAGCAACTGGACGCGGGCGCGGGTGCCCCGGACCTGGTGGTCGTCGAGGCCGACGAGGACGTCCTGCTCTACGAGACCGGACACATCCCCGGCGCCGTGAAGATCGACTGGCACACGGACCTCAACGACCCGGTCCAGCGGGACTACATCGACGGCGCCGCGTTCGCCGAGCTCCTCGGCGGCAAGGGCATCGGCCGCGACACCACCGTCGTGATCTACGGCGACAAGAACAACTGGTGGGCCGCGTACGCCCTCTGGGTCTTCACCCTGTTCGGCCACGAGGACGTCCGCCTGCTCGACGGCGGCCGCGCCAAATGGATCGCCGAGGACCGCGCCCTGACCACCGACGAGACCCCGGTCACGGTCGTCGACTACCCCGTGGTCGAGCGCCACGACGAGACCGTCCGCGCCTTCAAGGAGGACGTCCTCGCGCATCTCGGCAAGCCCCTCATCGACGTCCGGAGCGCCCCGGAGTACAGCGGGGAGCGCACGACGGCGCCCGACTACCCGGAAGAGGGCGCGCTGCGCGGCGGCCACGTCCCCACCGCCGTGAACATCCCCTGGGCGACGGCCGCAGCTCCCGACGGCACCTTCAAGTCACGCGACGAGCTCGACGCCGTCTACCGCGACGGCGCCGGCATCGGTGACGCCGACGAGGTCATCGCCTACTGCCGCATCGGTGAGCGCTCGAGCCACACCTGGTTCGTCCTGCAGCACCTGCTCGGCTACGACAACGTCCGCAACTACGACGGCTCGTGGACCGAGTGGGGCAGCGCCGTCCGCGTCCCCATCGTGCAGGGATCCGAGCCGGGTACTGTTCCGAACCGATGAACGCCAGCACCGACGCACCAATCCCCGCCACCCTCGCTGAGATCCGTGACGACTTCCTCGCCCTGGGCCAGAAGGACCGCCTGCAGCTCCTGCTCGAGTTCTCGAACGAGCTGCCCGCGCTGCCCGAACGCCTGCAGGGGCACGAGGACGAGCTCGAACGCGTCGAGGAGTGCCAGTCCCCCGTCTTCATCACCGTGACGGTGGGCGAGGACGGCGACGCCCCGGACGTCGTCCGGATGCACGCCGCCGCCCCGCGGGAGGCACCGACCACGCGCGGCTTCGCCTCGATCCTGGCGCAGGGCCTGTCCGGCCTGACGGTCGAGCAGGTCCTCGCCGTCCCGACGGACTACCCGTTGACCATCGGCCTGTCCGAGGCGGTCAGCCCGCTGCGAATCCGCGGCATGGTGGGCATGCTCGGACGCGTCCAGCGGCAGGTGCAGGCGGCGGTCGCGTAGACACGAGCACGTGACGGACGGGAGGCGCGGTGCCAGCTGGCACCGCGCCTCCCGTCCGTTCCTTCTTTCGGATGCATGCGGTCCTCTGGCATTTCAGTGGCTGGCCGTGACAGGATGGGCCGGTCAGCACCATGGGGGGAATTGACGATGGCGAAGATCCACGGGAACGATCCACCGGCTACTCGTACAGCGCGGCGGACACGCTCAAATCGGCTTCGACGGCGCTCGCGTCGTCGATCGGCGGCCAGTCCGGGTCGCGGTCGTCGTCGGTGACGACGGCGAGTGCGGAGTTCCGGGGGTACTTCTCCGAGGTCTTCGCCGACAACGCCGACATCGGTGCCCGAAGCGCGACCAAGCTCGTCGAGTCGTTGCAGAGCCTGTCGGGCTTCGTGCAGGAACTCCGCGACGCCGCGAAGGACGAGGACGACCGGCGGAAGCAGGCGAAGGCGTGGGACGCCCGCAAGCGTGAACGCGAAGAGAACCTGCTCGTCGCCGCCGGGCACGAGGTCTCGACGTGGTTCGGTGGCGGTGACGACCCGAAGCCGCCGGAGCCGGAACCGGAGCCGCGGCTGCAGGCGGACGAGGTCAGCGTCAAGGGGCGGGAGATCCCCGCGGGCGGTGGGACGAGCGGTGGGACGTCGTCGGCCGTCCCCGCAGACCTCCGCTCCTTCGAGGCGAACACGCGCACGCTCGACTCCGACCTGTCGGGTGCCGTCTCCACGTTCCGCAACGCCCTGAGCGACTACGAGGCCGAGTGCAACCCGTGCTGGGGCACCTTGAACGCCCAGTCGCTGCTGACCGCCGTCAACGACTGGCTCACGGCGAACGGGCAGGACGCCGACTGGGCGGGCACCGTCGCAGCGCAGTTCGAGGCCGCCGGTGCTGGTGCAGCGCCCGCGACGCTGTCGGACGCGGCGATCGCGGCGGCCCTGTCCTCGGCGGGGATCGACGCCGGACGTGACGACTTCACCATCGGGCCGTTCTCGGCGATGGGGACGCCCCCGACGAACGGGTTCGCCGACGACCCGGTCAACACCGCTACCGGCAACTTCCTCGAGCCCGAGACCGACCTGTCGTTCGCCGGGCAGGCGGCGTCGCTCCGGCTCACCCGGATGTACAACTCGCTCGACGGCCGCGTCGGGGTGTTCGGGCTCGGGTGGTCCTCGATCCTCGACATCCGGCTCGAGGTCAGCGACGATGCTGCCTCGGTCGTGCTGGACGACGGTCGGCAGGTCGACTTCCCGCGGCAGGGGGACGGGTGGAGCCGCGGCGTCGGCGAGGACCTGTGGCTCCGGGCCGAGCGAGACTCGCTGGTCGTCCAGGACAACGCCGGGGGTCGCTGGACGTTCACGCCGTCCGGACTGTGGCTGAGCAGCGGTCGCGGACCGGGTACCGAGGTGACGGTGCGCCGCGACGAGCAGGACCTGGTCACGCGGCTCGCGCACGTGTTCGGTCGCTTCATCGACATCGAGTACACCGGCGATCGGGTCGCCTCGGCGACGGCGTCGGACGGCCGACGCGTCGAGTACCACTACGACGACGGTCGTCAGCTGGTCCGGGCGACCGATGCGGTCGGGCGTCGCCGGTACCGCTGGAACGCGGACGGCCTGATCGACCGGGTGACCGCTGCGACGGGGGTCGTCGAGTGCGAGAACACCTACGACGCCCGGGGGCGCGTCACCGAGCAGCGCACGCCGTTCGGGCGGCGCGTGCGGTTCGCGTACCTGCCGGGCCGCGTCACCTCGGTCTCCGACGTCGACGGCGACCACTCCAACACGTGGATCGCCGACCGGAAGGGTCGGGTCGTCGGGATCATCGACACCGACGGGCGGCGTCAGTCGATGTCGTACGACCCGCACGGCAACCTCGTCTCGGTGACCGAGCGCGACGGGCAGGTGACCGTCCACGGGTACGACGAGCGGGGACGGCGCGTCCGGACCGTGACGCCGGAGGGCGCCGATCTGACCTTCGGGTACGACGAGCAGGACCGCATGACCACGGTGGTCACCGCGAACGGCGGGGTCGTCGAGTACGAGTACGCGGGCGACGACCGGAACCCCTCCGTCGTCATCGACCCTGTCGGCGGTCGCACGCTGCTCGAGTGGCGGGACGGCCTGCTCGTGGGGACGACCGATCCGATGGGCGTCGTCGTCGCCTTCCACCACGATGCGTCCGGTGAGCTCATCGGGGTCGAGAACGCCGTCGGCGACACCGCGCAGTTGGTCCGCGACGCCGGAGGCCGGATCGTCGAGGCCGTCACACCGCTCGGCAACCGCACGCGGTACCGGTACGACGGCGCCGGCCTGCTCACCGCACGCGAGGACCCGGACGGCGGGCTGTGGCGGTTCGAGCACGGCGACGGCGGGCGGGTCACCGCGACGATCGACCCCACCGGCGCGCGCACAGAGATCACGTACGGCCAGCACGGTGAGGTCGTGTCGACCACCGACCCGCTCGGTCGCGTCGTCACGAAGGACTTCGACGCGTTCGGCAACGTGTCATCGATGACCCTGCCCGACGGTGCCGAGTGGGCGTTCGTGCACGACGCGCTCTCCCGGCTCGAAGCGGTGGTCGACCCGGCCGGCGGCACGTGGACGCGGGAGTACGACCCGATCGGAGCGCTCGGCGCCACCGTCGACCCGACCGGTGTCCGCACCGAGGTGGGGCGCTCGCGCGCGGACGGCGTCTCCACGGTCCGCGACGCCTTCGACGCCGTGTCCGTCACGACCGACGAGTTCGGTCGTCCGACCCGGCTCGAGCACGCGGACGCGTCCGCCGAGCTCACGACGTACGACGCCTGTGGCCGACCGGTCGAACTCGTCGACGCGGACGGTGGGCTCACCCGAATCGATCGTGACCTCGCCGGCCGGGTCGTCGCCGTCACAACGCCGGCGGGCCGCACCACCCGGTACGAGTACGACGCCTGCGGTCGCCCGGTCAGCGCGATCGACCCGGCCGGCGCACGCACCACGCTGACCTACGACGCGGATTCGCGGGTCGTCGCGCGCACCCTGCCGACCGGCGAGGTCGCCCGGACCGAGTACGACCGCCAGGGTCGGGTCGTCCACGCCGACGTCCCCAGAGTTGGCACCGTGCGGTACCGGTACGACCGCGTGGGTCGGGTCGTGTCGGCGCGCGACACCCGTTTCGGCCAGCGGACCTTCCGCTACGACGCCGCCGGGCAACTCGTCGCCGCGGTGAACGGGCTTGGCGGCACCACCCGGTACGAGTACGACCAGCGTGGGCGCCTCGTCCGTACCGTCGATCCGCTGGGTGGGGTGACCTTCCGCACGTACACGCAGCTCGACAAGGTGGCCTCGTCCACCGATCAGCTCGGTCGCACGACGACGGCGACCTACGACGCGGCCGGGCGCCAGCTCACCCAGACGGACCCGGACGGCAGCGTCCTGCGGTGGGAGTACGACGCGGCCGGTCGTGAATCCGCGCAGTACGCCGGCGATCGGCTGATCGGCCGCATCGACCGCGATGCGCGTGCTCGCACGGTGACGATCACCGACGAGACCCGTCCCGACTCCCCCGCCACGCACGTCCTCGAGTTCAGCCGACTGGGCCAGCTCGTCCGCCGTGCCACCGGCGCGCGCCAGACCCGGTGGACCGACGATGCCGACGGACTCCGCACCTCGGTGCAGTCCCCTGACGGGTCCACGACCCGGTACGAGCACGACGCCACCGGGCGGGTCGTTCGCGTCGACCACTCGGCCTTCGGCGAGGTCCGGTACGAGCACGACGCGGCGGGGCGGCTCCTGCAGGCCCGCGCCGGCGATCAGCTGCAGACCTGGGAGTACGCGAACGGACACGTGGTCCGCCACGCGCGCATCGACGCGGACGGCACGTACGCCAGCACGATCGAACGCGACGCCGACGGGCGCATCACCCGGGTCGACGGACCCGGAGGGAGCACCACCTACGAGCACGACGATGCCGCGCAGCTGGTGGCGTCCGTCCAGGACGGCAGTCGCACGGGCTGGGTCTACGACGCGGCGGGTCGCCTGGTCGAGGAACGGACGGACTCCGGGGCCCGACGGTTCACGTACGACGCCGCCGGACAGCTGAGCAGGGTCGACGCTCCGGACGGATTGCCCGAGGTGGAGTACGCCTACGACGGCGCTGGTCGTCGGGTGCAGGCGCTCCGAGCCGACGGCATGACGACCACGTACGGCTGGACCCCGCAGGGTCACCTCATCGGGGTGGCGGAGACCACCGCGGCAGGCAGCACCACGACGGACCTGCACGTCGACGCCCTCGGCGAACTCGCCGAGGTGGACGGCGTCTCGATCGACTGGGACACCGCCGCGTTCGCGCCGACGCTCCTCGCTGTCGGTGACACACCGGTCGTCCGCGCTCCCGGCGGCCTGACCGGGGTGGACGACGGTTGGACCACGAGCGGTCGGCGCACCACGAGAGCAGCCGACGACGCCGACCCGTGGCAGACGCTCGTCGACCTCGGCGGCTCCGGCCTGCCCGGCGGCATCGCACTCGGCGCCGACGGTTCGCTGCAGGTCGCCGGCCTGGAGTGGATGGGCGCCCGCGCCTACGACTCGTCGTCGCGCGGCTTCCTGTCCGTCGACCCGGTCACCGCGCCCGCGGGAGCAGCCTGGGCGGGCGCCCCGTATTCGTTCGCCGGCAACGATCCGCTGCACGCCATCGACCCGCTCGGACTCGCGCCGGTCACCGACGCCGAGCTGGAGGCCTACGCGGCGGCCGAACAGGGTCCGCTCGCCCGTGCCGCCGCGGCCACCGGCGACTGGTTCGCGGGCAACTGGGAGTACGTCGCCGGTGGAGCCATGGTCGTCGCGGGAGGGGTGCTCGTCGCCACCGGGGTGGGTGGTCCGGTCGGCATGATGCTCATCAGCGCCGGTGCCGACACCATCATCCAGAAGGCCACCACCGGCGAGGTGAACTGGGGCC
The DNA here is from genome assembly GCF_015351025.1 of Curtobacterium sp. VKM Ac-1376. Taxonomy (GTDB): domain Bacteria; phylum Actinomycetota; class Actinomycetes; order Actinomycetales; family Microbacteriaceae; genus Curtobacterium. The sequence continues at coordinate 168,018 of NZ_JADKRV010000007.1, forward strand.
AGGTCGCCGTCAGCGGGGCCTTCGGTGCGGTCGGCGGTGGTGCCGGTGCCCTGATCGGGAAGCACCTGCTCGGCAACGCCGCCGAGGGCGCGGTCGAGAACGTCGCGAACTACGCCGTGAGCGGCCAGCCGGTGACCCCCGGTGGCCTGCTCCGGAACGCAGCCGAGGGTGCGGCGACGTCGGCGGCCACCGGCGGCACGATGTCGAAGGTGCACCTGCCGACGTCCGTAGCGAAGCTCGGCGACGAAACGCCTCAGGTGAGGGTGGTTCCCGACGGCCAGTGGTTCCCACGGCGCCCCCTCCCACGGGATGGTGTGGGCAACGACCTCCCTGACTCTGAGTTTCCCCATACCCAACTGGGGTGGCGCAAGAGCCGCAAGGAGCCCTACCCACAAGCGAGAGAATTCGCCAATAATGGGGAGGTTGTGCGCACCATTGACTTCACGGACCATAATAACCCTGATCTGCACACCAATCCACACCAACACAGGGCAGTACCTAATCCGACCGGCGGCACTGCCCAACGGGGCGATCCTGAGCCCCTACCGGAGCTCGAATGATTCTATTTCAACGTCCAATTTATTCCGCACCCGTGGGGACAATAACGTTCCCGAATGTGTACAACGCGATCAATCCGCCACCTTTGCGTTGGTTACTAACCGACCTATGGATGACAGTGATACCCGGGTCGAGATTGAATGTCCTTGAGTTGGAGAGCAAGGTCACCCAAAGCGACGAACCGGGGCTGTGGGTGACGCATGGCGAGATGCTGGAAATCGTTCGGTGGTGTGACCAGATGATCGACGGTGAGTTCCTGGGCCACCTCACGACCGGCAATCCAGAAACCTTCGCCCCGGTCGTTCGCATCGATTTCTTCGATAGCACGACTGCGACCGTGGTTATCGACGAAACAATAATCAACCCGTCGAAGGAATTGGCAAGTCTTCTGGGAACCGGTGTCGCACAATCGCACATGACAACGCGTGACACCCTGATCTGACTGCGGCCGAAGACGGTCGAGAGTTGTTTCAGCAGCTCGAATCCGCCTTCGGTCCGTCGGTCTTGCGGACCGTGCTACCCAATCTTCTGGCCGTGAGAAGCACGAGTAAGCGATGCAGCGAGAGCAGCTCCTGAACAGCAATCCGTACGAGGGGACGATCATGGTCGCTGTCACGGCGATGCCCGGTGGCGCTCTGGCGACCGTCGAGGGCGCGGTCACGCTCGACTTCATCGGCGTCGACTTCCGGCTCGACCTGCGCTTCACCGACGGCGCAAGCGTGCAGCTCGAATCTGCGTTCACCGTCACGGATGGATCCCGGGGCAGCGTGGTCGTCGATCCGGAGCGCAAGGATTCGCTGCTCCCCATCCTGCGGTTGTTCGGCACAGAACTCGTCCGGCGATCCGTCGAGGGCGACACGCTCACGCTCGTCTTCGCTGACGGAGAGACCCTCGTCGCCGGTCCGGACGGCGAGTTCGAGTCCTGGCACGGCTCTGGGTCGAAGGGGCATCCGGTTCGTGTCGATCCGCCAGAGGGCAGTACGAGCCCCGGTGCGGAAGAAGCCCTGAGGGTGCGGGTTCCGGGTCCACCCTTCGCGCTGGACATCGCCGGCGACACCGTCGACTTCATCGGCATCGAATCCGACGTGACGATCCGCTTCTCGAGCGGTGCGTCGCTCCGGTTCGAGACCGACTTCGCGCTGACCGGCTCCGACGGGGAGCACGCGTTCCACGATCCCGGTGACAAACCCTCCCTGCTCGCCCTCCTCGCGCTGCACACCGAGGTCGTGTCGGACGGTGTAGTCACGGGCTCGCGGATCGCCATCCGGTTCGCCTCGGGTGCGTTGCTCGAAGGTTGGTCGAACCGCCGAGGTCCGTCCTGGCACTACAGCGAACCGGGGCGAGCACGGGTCGACATCGATGCCCTGCCCGACGACGAGGTCCGGTACCGACACAGCCCTTCGTCCGCGGAGATCCGACGGTGACGGGCGCGCCCCCTGACATCTCGGCCCACCATCTCCGAGCGGTCACCAACGGAACGACTGTGGACCTGCCAGATCGTGTCGTCGATGTCCTCGCCGCAGTGGGATCGGACGCGGAGGTGCTCGTCTCCGACGTGTCCGCACGCTCGTTCGCAGCCGTCATCCGGCGGACCTACTCGAAGCAGGAGCCGAACCTCGTACCGTTCATCGACCCACTCGAAGCCCTCGGGGACGAGCTCGTCCTGATCTGTCAGGTCGAGCACGGCGACGAACTCGTGACGGTCGTGTTGCGCGCGACGGACCGGACGCTCGTGGCTGCCACGGCGATCGACCGCTCCGTCGGACTCGTCCACATCACCGTCCAGGAGCTGTGCAGGCGCCTGCGCGCATCAGACGCCCCGGGGGCGGAACTGGCGCTCGAGGTGGCATCGCAGTGTCCGGCCGAGGTCCGGGTCCGCATCTTCGAACAGGGCGCCCTTTCGACGGCACGGACCTTCCTGACGAAGTACACGATGGCCGCCGACAGTGGCTCCGACGTTCGCGGGCTCGACGAGTTCGCCCGTGTGCTCGCACCGCTCGGCGACGCGCAGCCGGGGCTCTCCACCGTGCAGGCTGACACCGCAGTCGCGATCATCGCGTTCACGCCGGGCAGGACCGACGTCCTCGCTGCCATGAGCGTGGGCGGCTTCTCGCCACAGGTCGAGACAACAGAGGAGACCGGATGACCACGACGTTGCCGAACGACCTCGAGATGGTCACGTACACGATCCCCGCTGATCACATCGTGCTGCCCGATCTGGTCCAGTTCTTCTCAGAGCTCGATTCACCCGAGCTCGTCTGGGTCCTCACGACGCTGTACGCCGTCACGTCCCCTGACCAGTTGGTCGAGGCGCTCCCGCTCGAACGCCGCGTCAACGCGGCAGAGGAACCAGGGCTCATCCTCAGCCACGCCGAGGCGACGGAGATCGCTGACAGCATATGGCAGCTCATCGACGGCGAGTTCCTCGGGTACCTCCCCGGCTCGGACCTGACCGACGAGACGAACCTGGTCGTCCGCATCGACGCATTCGACAGCGGCGAATGGACGGTGACGGTCCGACCGCCGCTCACGACGATGAGCGATGCCTTCGACCGGGCGCACGGCCCAGCGCAGCCCGGCCGACCGGCGACCCGTCTCGAGGAGTTCGGGCGAGGCCAGCAAACGACGATCTAGATGCTCGCCTCGTAGCCGTCCCACTGCGCGCCGGAGGTCTCCGCGGTGATCCCTTCGAAGAACCGCACCGCCTCGCCGAGTCGGGCGTCGTCGACGAGCACGTTTTGCTGATCGGCGGCGACGTACCACTCCGCACCCGACGGCTTGACTGCGACGTTCCACCCGGCGGCCGCGATCCGCGCGGAGGCTGCCTTGGCGGACCCTTCGTCCGGGAAGTAGACGAAGTGCACCCAGTCGCGCGGCTGGGACAGGTCGCCGCCCCGCTGCACGATCTGCTGCAGCACGGGGTTCGTCGGCAACGAGGGCACCGTCTCGGGGCGCTTGCGGAACGACCACATGGGTCGAGTGTCGCAGACGGCACCACCGACAGACGGGAGGCGCGGTGCCAGCTGGCACCGCGCATCCC
>NZ_JADKRV010000008.1:0-121934 GCF_015351025.1 Curtobacterium sp. VKM Ac-1376
CTGCTCGACGGCGACGTCGCCGGTGGCATCGCCGCCGCCCTGCCCGGCTCGACGATCGACATGTGCGTCGGTGTCGGGGGCACACCGGAGGGCATCATCACGGCGTGCGCGATCAAGGCGCTCGGCGGGGTGCTCCTCGGCAAGCTCCAGCCGAAGGACGACGAGGAGCGCGAGCGCGCCGTCGCCGCCGGCCACGACCTGGACAAGGTCCTCGACCAGGACGACCTGGTCACGGGCGACAACACCTTCTTCGTCGCGACGGGGGTCACCGACGGTGTCCTGGTCGACGGCGTCCGTCGCTCGCGCGGTGTGATCCACACGGACTCGCTCGTGCTGCGGTCCCGCTCGAACACCATCCGCCGGATCCAGGCGGACCACCGTGCGGAGAAGTGGTTCTAGGCCGCTAGTCGTCGTCGACCGCGCCGACGAGCTCGGGCGCCGTGAGCAGCCGCGGTTCGTCCTCGATCGATGACGGGTCGGCGATGACCTTCGACTCGTCGAGCAGGGACAGCCGACGGGCACTGGGCAGCACCTGGCGTTCGAGCGACCCCACGAAGCGGTTGTAGTCGACGACCGAACCGCGGATCGAGCGGCCGAGCTTGTCGACGTGTCCCGCCATGGTCGACAGCCGGCCGTAGAGCTCGCGGGAGACCTTGAAGAGCTCGTGCGCCTCTTGCGAGACGACGTCCTGCTGCCACGAGAACGCCACGGTCTTGAGCACCGACCAAAGGGTCACAGGTGAGGCGAGCGCGATGCGCTTGCGGAAGGCGTGGTCGAGCAGACCGGGATCGGCGGCCAGGGCGCTCGAGATGAGTGACTCGGACGGGATGAAGGCGACGGTGAGCTCGGGGGAGGCGTCGTACCCGGTCCAGTACTCCCGTGCGGCCAGGGCGTCGACGTGCGCCCGGAGCGCCTTGACGTGCTGCGCGATGAGCTGGTCACGTCGAGCTGCCTCGGCGCCGGTGGCCGACGCCGGGATCTCGGCGGCCTGCAGGTAGGCGCTGAAGGGCACCTTGGCGTCGACGGCGATGGTCTTGCCACCGGGCAGGTGCACCACCATGTCCGGGCGCGCGGTCCCGACGGCGGTGGTGACGGAGGACTGCACGTCGAAGTCGACCCGCTCGAGCAAGCCCGCTGCCTCGACCACGTTGCGCAGCTGGGTCTCGCCCCAGACCCCGCGCGTGCTGTTCGACGACAGGGCGCTCGCCAGGGTGTCGGCGGTGGCCCGAAGGCGTTCCTCGGACTCGGCGGCCGATCGCAGCTGGGCCGACAGCGCGCCGTACTGCTCGCTCCGGGCCTGCTCGAGCTCGGCGATCTTCGTGCGCATCACGTCGAGGGTCTGCGCCACCGGGCTGAGGGCCGACAGCACCTTCGACTCGTTCTGGTTCCGCGCGGCATCCACGCCGTGCATGCGCTGCACCAGGTGTTCGAGTTCGGCGGACCGCCGTTCGAGCGAGTCGACCTGGCGGCGGTACTGCGTGTCCTGCGCGTCGAGCCGTTCCTCGGCGTCGTGCCGGACTGCGTCGAGCTGTCCGCGGAGCGCCTCGGCCGTCGCACGGGACGAGGCGGCGTCGATGCCGGCGCGCGAGCGGGCGAGCGACCAGGCGACGACCGCACCGACGGCGATACCGATCACGAGACCGATGACCAGGGCGAGGATCTGCATGTCGTGACCTTGGCAGGACCCACCGACACCGCGCCTCCCGGCACTCCGACGCGACCCACGGGACCAGCGGGAGAACCCCCGAAACCCATGTCATGACATTAGGGCAAACAGGGTGTACAGTCGTGATCGTCCGCCGATGAAGCCGCACGGAAGGTCCACCGCGTCGCATGACGAACCAAGCTCCCCACGCCTACGACGTGATCACGATGGGACGCGTCAGCGTCGACATCTACCCGCAGCAGACCGGCCCGCTCGAGGACGTCTCGACCTTCTCGAAGTCCGTCGGCGGCAGTGCCACGAACGTCGCGATCGCAGCTGCCCGGCACGGAGCCGACGCCGCGGTGATCACCCGGACGGGCAACGACCCGTTCGGCCGCTACATCGCCCGCACCCTGCCGGAGTTCGGCGTCGCGAACGCCTTCGTCGAGACGGTCGAGGGCCTGAACACGTCCGTCGCCTTCTGCGAGATCTTCCCGCCGGACGACTTCCCGCTCTACTTCTACCGGGCCCCGAAGGCGCCGGACCTGATGATCACGGCGAAGTCCCTGCCGTTGCACGAGATCGAGCGGGCGAAGATCTTCTGGACCACGGTGACCGGCCTGAGCGAAGAGCCGAGCCGACAGGCGCACCACGTGGCATTGAGGGCGCGGAGCGAAGCGACGCTTGCCCGAGGGATGCACACCGTGCTCGACCTGGACTACCGGTCGATGTTCTGGTCGAGCCCCGAGGCCGCGACGCGCGAGGTCGCCGTCGCTCTCGAGCACGCCACCGTCGCCGTCGGCAACCGTGAGGAGTGCGAGGTCGCCGTCGGTGAGACCGACCCGGTCCGTGCCGCCGACGCGCTGCTCGAGCGCGGGGTCGAGATCGCCATCGTCAAGCAGGGGCCGAAGGGCGTCCTGGCGAAGACCCGCGACGAGTTCGTCGAGTTCCGGCCGCACCACATCGACGTCGTGAACGGGCTCGGATCGGGCGACGGCTTCGGCGGCGCGCTCACCCACGGCCTGCTGCAGGGCTGGAGCCTCGAACGGATCCTGGCCTTCTGCAACGCCGCCGGCGCCATCGTCGCGACGCGGTTCGAGTGCTCGACGGCGATGCCGACGAGCGACGAGATCGAGCAGTTCCTGACCGACAACCCAGCCGAGGGCACGACCAGCACCGAGGAGAAGACCCATGCCTGAGCTCAGCCCCGCTGACTTCCAGCGCCTCCGCGACATCCGTGCCGGCCAGCCCGACCTGGTGCGTGCCACGCTCGACGCCCGCCGCAAGCGCTCCCTGCTCGCCGACGACGGCAAGCTCTTCATCGTCGCCGCCGACCACCCCGCACGCGGCGCCCTGGCGGTGCGCGACGACGAGTCCGCGATGGCCGACCGCTACGACCTGCTCGAGCGGCTCGTCACCGCGCTCGGTCGCCCTGGGGTCGACGGAGTGCTCGGCACGCCCGACATCCTCGAGGACCTGGCACTGCTCGGTGCCCTCGACGGCAAGGTCGTCGTCGGGTCGATGAACCGCGGTGGGCTGCGCGGTGCCACGTTCGAGATGGACGACCGGTACACGGCGTACTCGGCGCAGGCCATCAAGGACTCCGGGCTCGACTTCGCCAAGCTGCTGGTGCGCATCGCCCTGGAGGACTCGGGCACCGCACCGACGCTCGAGGCCACGGCCCGCGCGGTCAGCGAGGCCGCGGCGCTCCAGCTGCCGATCATGCTCGAGCCGTTCATGTCCGAGTGGCGGGACGGCCGGGTCGTGAACGACCTGTCCGCCGACGCCGTGATCACCTCGATGGCGATCGCTGCCGGCCTCGGCGAGTCCAGCGCCTACAGCTGGCTCAAGATCCCCGTCGTCGACGACATGGAGCGCGTGATGGCCGCGACGACGCTGCCGACGCTGCTGCTCGGCGGCGACCCCGCTTCGCGGCCCCTTGAGACGTACGCGAAGTGGGCTGACGCCCTGGCCCTCCCCGGCGTCCGCGGCCTGGTCGTGGGACGCACACTGCTCTACCCATCGGACGGCGACGTCGCCGCCGCCGTGGACGTGGCCGCCGGTCTCGTCCACAGCCAGGAGGCCCGGGGCGGGTTCTCCACAGATGCCCACGACCCAGCCGCACGGCGCGCGGGCGCCACCACCATGGACTCGTCCATCCCGGAAGGAAGCAACGCATGACGCTCACCGACACGACCACCACCACCGTCGGGCACTGGATCGACGGCAAGCGCGTCGAATCGGCGTCGGGCAACACCGCCCCCGTGTACGACCCGGCGCTCGGCGTCGTGTCCAAGCAGGTCGCGCTGGCCGACGAGTCCGAGATCCAGGCGGCCATCGGGAGCGCCAAGGCGGCGTTCCCCGGGTGGAGCAACCTGTCGCTGGCCAAGCGCCAGGCGATCCTGTTCTCGTTCCGCGAGATCCTGAACCGCGACAAGGCCGAGCTGGCCGAGATCATCACGAGCGAGCACGGCAAGGTCATCGACGACGCCCTGGGTGAGATCGCCCGTGGGCAAGAGGTCGTGGAGCTCGCCACCAACATCCCGAGCCTGATGAAGGGCGAGTTCTCCGATCAGGTCTCGACCGGCATCGACGTCTACTCGATCCGCCAGCCGCTCGGCGTCGTGGGCATCATCAGCCCGTTCAACTTCCCGGCGATGGTGCCGCTCTGGTTCCTGCCGATCGCGATCGCCGCGGGCAACACCGTCGTGCTGAAGCCGAGCGAGAAGGACCCGTCGGCCGCCATCTGGCTGGCGGAGAAGTTCAAGGAGGCCGGCCTGCCCGACGGCGTGTTCAACGTGCTGAACGGCGACAAGCTCTCCGTCGACGGCCTGCTCACCAGCCCCGACGTCGAGTCGATCTCGTTCGTCGGCTCCACGCCCATCGCGCAGTACGTCTACGAGACCGGCACGAAGCACGGCAAGCGCGTGCAGGCCCTCGGCGGCGCGAAGAACCACATGCTGGTGCTGCCGGACGCCGACCTCGACCTGGTCGCCGACAACGCCATCAACGCCGGCTTCGGCTCGGCCGGTGAGCGCTGCATGGCGATCTCGGTCGTCGTCGCCGTCGAGCCGGTGGCGGACGAGCTCATCCAGAAGATCACGGAGCGCGCGGCGACCCTGCGCATCGGCGACGGTCGTCGCGGGTGCGACATGGGGCCGCTCGTCACGAAGCAGCACCGTGACAAGGTCGCCTCGTACATCGAGGTCGCAGAGCAGGACGGTGCGGTGGTTGTGGTGGACGGCCGCACCGTCCGACCCGACGGCGACGAGAACGGCTTCTGGCTGGGCCCGACGCTGATCGACCAGGTGCCCACCACCAGCCGCGTCTACACCGAGGAGATCTTCGGCCCGGTGCTGAGCGTCGTCCGCGTCGCCACCTACGAAGAGGGCCTCGAGCTCATCAACTCCGGCGCGTACGGCAACGGCACCGCCATCTTCACGAACGACGGTGGCGCCGCCCGCCGGTTCCAGCGTGACGTGCAGGTCGGCATGATCGGCATCAACGTCCCGATCCCGGTGCCCGTCGCCTACTACTCGTTCGGTGGCTGGAAGAACTCGCTGTTCGGCGATCACAAGGCGTACGGCGCCGACGGCGTGAGCTTCTTCACCCGTCAGAAGGCGATCACGAGCCGCTGGCTCGACCCGTCGCACGGCGGCATCAACCTCGGCTTCCCGTCGAACAACTGACGCGCAGCATGGCGAACGAACAGCACCAGCACCAGCACGACCAGTGGTTCATCCCGGCGGGCTCCCGGCCCGAGGCGGGCTGGACCGACGTGGTCGACGGTCGCATCGAGGGGTGGGCGCACACCGGTCTCCGGACGGGCGCGCTGACCGACGGGGGCGAGCTGCGCCTCCCGGCCGACGCCGTGGAGCGCATCGTCGTGCCGCTCGCCGGGTCGTTCCACGTGGCCTACTCGGGCGCCGCCGGTGACGGCGAGCAGGTCCTGCAGGGGCGGGGGAGCGTCTTCGACGGCCCCACCGACGTCCTGTACCTGGGCTCCGGCTCCGCGGCCAGCATCACCGGCAACGGTCGGTTCGCCGTCGCCGAGGCGCCCACCGACACCGTCAAGCCGACCACGTACGTGGCCCGGCCGGACGTGCCGGTGGAGCTCCGCGGCGCCGGGCAGTCGAGCCGCCAGGTGCACAACTTCGGCACCCCGGCCGCGCTCGACGCCGTCAAGTTCATCGTGTGCGAGGTCATCACGCCGGCCGGCAACTGGTCGTCGTACCCGCCGCACAAGCACGACACGAACGTGCCCGGCTCCGAGTCCAACCTCGAGGAGATCTACTACTACCAGTCGGCGGTGTCCCGCGGCCTCGAGCAGATCGGGCCGGAGGCCGCCGACCCCTTCGCGCTGCACCGCACGTACGCGTCGGACGGCCGAGCGATCGACGAGTTCCGCCAGGTCCGGACCGGTGACATCGCCCTGGTGCCGTACGGCTGGCACGGCCCGGCCGTCGCCGCTCCGGGCTACGACATGTACTACCTGAACGTGATGGCCGGGCCCGACCCGGAGCGCGTCTGGAACATCACCGACGACCCCGCCCACGGCTGGGTCCGGCAGGCGTGGGCGAGCGAGCAGCTCGACCCGCGACTGCCCTATGCGCACGAGCAGAAGGAGGACGCGTGACCACCACCACGCGCCAGGCCGGCGAGACCCGCCGGATGACCGTCGGCCAGGCACTCGTCGAGTTCCTCGCCAACCAGTGGACCGTCGACGGCGACGTCCGCGAACGCACCATCCCGGGGATCTTCGGCATCTTCGGGCACGGCAACGTCGCCGGTGTCGGTCAGGCGATCAAGCAGCTCCACGTCGAGCAGCCCGGCCTGTTGCCGTACCACCAGGCCCGCAACGAGCAGGCGATGGTGCACGAGGCCGTCGGCTTCGCCCGGATGCACCGCCGCCGCGCGACCTACGCGTCGACGGCCTCCGTCGGTCCAGGTGCGGCGAACATGCTGACCGGCGCCGCGCTCGCGACGACGAACCGGCTGCCGGCCCTGCTGCTGCCGTCGGACACCTTCGCCACGCGCACCACCGACCCGGTACTCCAGCAGATCGAGTTGCCGCACGACACGTCGTTGCAGGTCACCGACGCCTTCCGACCGCTGTCCCGCTACTTCGACCGCGTCGAGCGGCCGGAGCAGCTGTTCTCGATCGCCCTCGCGGCGATGCGGGTGCTCACCGACCCGGCCGAGACCGGTGCCGTGACGATCGCCCTGCCCGAGGACGTCCAGGCGGAAGAGTTCGACGTCCCCGTCGCGTTCTTGCAGCCACGCGAGTGGCACATCCGTCGCCCCCTGCCCGAGCGCGGCCCACTCGAGCGTGCGGTGGCCGCGATCCGCGCCGGCAAGCGCCCGGTCATCGTGGCCGGCGGCGGGGTGCTCTACTCGGACGCCGCTGACGAGCTCCGCGCGTTCGTCGAGGCCACCGGCATCCCCGTCGGCACCTCGCAGGCCGGTGGCGGCTCCCTGGTCTGGGACCACCCGCAGTACCTGGGCGGGATCGGTGCGACCGGCACCGCGGCGGCGAACGCGATCGCTGCCCAGGCCGACGTCGTCATCGGCATCGGCACCCGGTACAGCGACTTCACGACGGCGTCGCGCACCGCGTTCCAGAACCCGGACGTCACGTTCGTCAACGTCAACGTCGCCGCGTTCGACGCCTACAAGCACGGCTCGCAGCTGCCGCTGATCGCGGACGCCCGGGAGGCGCTGGTCGCCCTGACCGAGTCGCTCACCTCGGACACTGCGTACGTCGTCGAGCCCGGCTACGCGTCCGAGATCGCCTCGCTGAAAGCGGCGTGGGACGCTGCGGTCGACGGCGCGTTCGCGCCGTCCGGCGCGGATCTGCCCGGCCAGCCGGAGATCATCGGGGCAGTGCAGTCGGTCTCCGACCCGCGCGACGTCGTGATCCAGGCGGCGGGGTCGCTGCCCGGCGACCTGCACAAGCTCTGGCGAGTGCGCGACGAGCTCGGGTACCACGTCGAGTACGCGTTCTCGTGCATGGGCTACGAGATCGCCGGCGGCATCGGCGTCCGTCGGGGTGCGCCGGACCGCGACGCCATCGTGATGGTCGGCGACGGCAGCTACCTCATGCTGCACACCGAGCTCGTCACCGCCGTGGCCGAGGGCATCAAGATCATCGTCGTGCTCATCCAGAACCACGGGTACGCGTCGATCGGGCACCTGTCCGAGACCGTCGGCTCCGAGCGCTTCGGCACGAAGTACCGCTACCTCGACGAGACCGAGTCGTTCGAGAACGGGGAGCCGCTCCCCGTCGACCTCGCCGCCAACGCCCGCTCGTACGGCGTCGACGTCATCGAGGTGCAGCCCGGCCCGGACAGCATCGAGGACCTGAAGGCCGCGCTGCGTCAGGCGAAGGCGAACGACCACACGACCCTGGTGCACATCAACTCCGACCCGCTGGTCTACGCCCCCGAGGGTGACGGCTGGTGGGACGTGCCGGTCGCGCAGACCTCCACCCTCCCCAGCACCCAGGCCGCCCGCGCCGAGTACGAGCAGCAGGTCGCCGCACAGCGTCCGCTGCTCGGCTGAACCGTTCACGAGACAGAAAGCGACAGCGACGTCATGACCGACACCGCCACCCCCATCGGCAGCCCCGCCACCGACGCGGCGTCCGCCTCGATCCGCATCGGCACCGCCCCCGACTCGTGGGGCGTCTGGTTCCCGGACGACCCGAAGCAGGTGCCGTGGCAGCGGTTCCTCGACGAGGCGTCCGCCGCCGGGTACGAGTGGATCGAGCTCGGCCCGTACGGCTACCTGCCGACCGACCCGTCACAGCTGTCCGACGAGCTCGAGTCCCGCGGGCTCAAGCTGTCGGCGGGCACGGTGTTCACGGGATTCCACAAGGGCGAGGACCAGTTCCAGCGTGCATGGGACCAGGCCGTCGCCGTGGCGGGCCTGGCCGCGAAGCTCGGGGCCCAGCACCTGGTGACGATCCCCGACCTGTGGCGCTCGGACGCCACGGAAGAGGTGCTCGAGGCGCGCACGCTCACCGACGAGCAGTGGGAGCGCCTCGGCAAGGGCCACGACCAGCTCGGCAAGGCCCTGCTCGAGGAGTTCGGCGTCCACCAGCAGTTCCACACCCACGCGGACAGCCACGTCGGTACCTACAAGGAGACCGTGCGGTTCCTCGAGGTGACGAACCCCGAGTACACAAACCTCTGCCTCGACACCGGCCACTTCGCGTACTACGGCGGCGACAACCTCAAGCTCATCGCCGCCCACCCGGAGCGCATCGGCTACCTGCACCTCAAGCAGGTCGACACCGACCTGCTGTTCGACGTGCTGAAGAACGACGTGCCGTTCGCCACCGCCGTGTCGCAGGGCATCATGACCGAGCCGCCGCACGGCACCCCGGAGCTCGCCCCGATCATCGAGGCGGTCGCGGCGATCAACCCGGAGATCTTCGGCATCGTGGAGCAGGACATGTACGGCTGCTCCGTCGACGCTCCCGGCCCGATCGCCGAGCGCACCTTCCAGCACATCTTCGGCTCCACGTCCGCCGCACGCGCCTCCTGACGCGCCGTCCAGCAGCGTCATCAACCCCAGGAGAACATCACCATGACCACCACGCAGAACCTCCGCGTCGCCGTCGTCGGCGCCGGCATGATGGGCGCCGACCACGTCCGACGCATCACCGCCAAGATCTCGAACGCCGACGTCGTCGCCGTCGTCGAGCCGGACCAGGCCCGTGCCGCCGCGGCCGCCGCCCTGGCACCGGGCGCGATCACCGCCGCGTCCTTCGACGAAGCGCTCGAGCAGACGGAGATCGACGGCGTCATCATCGCGACGCCCGGCTTCCTGCACGAGCCGATCCTGGTCACGGCCCTCGAGCGCGGGCTCACCGTGCTGTGCGAGAAGCCGCTCACGACCAGCGCCGAGGACTCCCTGCGCATCGTCGAGCTCGAGCAGCAGCACGCCGCCCGCCCGGTGATCCAGGTCGGCTTCATGCGCCGCTTCGACAGGGGCTACCAGGAACTCAAGGCCCTGCGCGAGTCCGGGGCCAACGGCGCCCTGCTCGCCCTGCACCACGCGCACCGCAACCCGACGACCCCGCCGAACTTCAGCGAGTCGATGCTCATCCACGACTCGGTGATCCACGAGATCGACATCATCCCGTTCCTGACCGGCGAACCCATCACCAGCGTCGAGGTGAAGAAGCCGCGCAAGAACTCCCTCGCGCCGGCGGACCTGCCCGAGCCGCAGTTCGTCCTGTTCACCACCGAGTCCGGCACCATGGCGATCGTCGAGATCAACGTGAACGCCCAGTTCGGTTACCAGGTGACCACCGACGCCGTGTTCGAGTCCGGTGTCGCGTACATCGGCCGCGACACCTCGCTGTCCCTCGCCGCCGCCGGTGCGACCTCGCAGGGTGTGACCCCGTCGTTCAAGGAGCGCTTCGGTGCGGCCTACGACGAAGAGGTGCAGCGCTGGGTCGACGCAGCGCGGCTCGGCGGCATCGACGGCCCGAGCGCCTGGGACGGCTACACCGCGTCCGTCGTCGCCGAGGTCGCCGTCCGTGCGCAGCAGTCCGGTGCGCACGAGACCGTCGAGTACGCGGTCACGAAGCCGGCGTTCTACGACGTGACGTCCGACGCAGCAGCGGGTGCTGCCGCCGCGCTCGCCGGGGCCTGATCGATGCCGAAGATCGCCCTCGACCCGACCCCGTTCCACCACGACCTGTCACTGCTCGAGTTCCCGCGCAAGGTGGCGGACCTCGGCTACGAGTACCTGCAGCTGACGCCCCACAAGGACTTCATCCCCTTCTACCGGCACCCCAAGGCCGACGACGACCTGGTCGACGCGTTCGCCGCGGCCTGCCGTGACGCCGGGGTCCAGGTCGCGAGCGTCCTGCCCGTCCTCCGCTGGTCGGGGCCGGACGCGGATGCGCGCGAAGCCGCGGTGCGGAAGTGGAAGCGGGTCATCGAGATCACGAAGCGCCTCGGCGTGGACACCATCAACACGGAGTTCTCCGGCCGCCCCGAACGCGCCGAGGAATCCGAGGACCGGTTCTACCGGTCGATGGAGGAACTGCTGCCGATCATCGAGGGCGCGGACATCCGGGTGCTCATCGATCCCCACCCCGACGACTTCGTCGAGGACGGGCTCGAGGCGCTCCGGGTCATCCGCGGCCTGAACTCGAAGCACATCGGGTTCGTCTACGTCGCCTGCCACACGTTCCACTACGGCGGGAACATGGACGAGATCATCGACGCCGCCGGTGACTCGCTGCAGCTCGTCCACGTCGCCGACGCGTACGACCACCGTCGCTCGCACGGCCTCCGCTACATCACCAACCCGCCCGGCAATCCGGTCCGCGTGCACCAGCACCTGCCGATCGGCCAGGCCGATGTCGACTTCGACGCGTTCTGGGCGGCGCTCGACCGGGTCGGTTTCTCGGCACGCGAGGACACCGTCGCAGTCTCCAGCGTCTTCGCCGAGGACGAGAACGCCGACGCGGTGTCGCGGTTCCAGCTCGACACGATCACGAAGGGACTCCACCGATGAGCACCACCCTCGAGACTCCGGCGTCCACGGACGCCGACACCCGTCCCGTCACCCTGCAGGCCGCGGAGCAGACCCCGACCGCCCTGTGGAACGACTCCGCCGATCCGCGCGAGCTGTCGACCGCCATCCACGAGTACGGCGCCGTCGGGGCAACTTGCAACCCGGTGATCGCGTACACCTGCATCCAGCAGGACCCGGACACCTGGGTGCCGCGCATCCGCGAGATCGCCGCCGAGTACCCGACGGCGGGGGAGTCCTGGATCGGCTGGAAGGCCGTCGAGGAGCTCTCCATCGCCGCCGCGGCGCAGCTGCTGCCCGCGTTCGAGGCGTCCGGCGGCCGGAACGGTCGACTGTCCATGCAGACCGACCCCCGGTTCCACCGCGACGCCGACGCGCTCGTCGAGCAGGCCGTCCGGTTCTCGCAGCTCGCACCGAACATCATCGTGAAGATCCCCGCCACGAAGGTCGGCATCGCCGCGATCGAGGAGGCCGCCTACCGCGGTGTCTCGATCAACGCGACGGTGTCGTTCACGGTGCCGCAGGTCGTCGCCGTGGGCGAGGCCATCGAGCGGGCACTCGACCGCCGTGCTGCCGAGGGCAAGCCCGAGCAGGAGTTCGGGCACGTCGTCACCCTGATGGCCGGGCGCTTCGACGACTGGCTGAAGACCGTCGTGAAGCGCGACCACGTGATGGTCGACCCTGGCATCCTCGAGTGGGCCGGTGTCGCCGCGGTGAAGAACGCCTACCGCGTCTTCCAGGAGCGCGGGTTCCGTTCGCGCGTGCTGGTCGCCGCGTTCCGCAACGCACTGCAGTGGTCGGAGTTCCAGGGCGGTGACCTGGTGGTGTCGCCGCCGTTCCAGTGGACGAAGGACATCAACGACAACGCGTTCCCCTTCCGTCCGCACGCCATCGACGACGAGGTCCCCGTGCACGTGATCGAGGCGCTGCGGGCCGCGACGCCGGAGTTCGCCCGCGGCTACGACGTGGACGGCATGACGATCGACGAGTTCGACCGCTTCGGTGCGACCGTGACGACGCTGCGGCAGTTCCTGGACGCGGACGCCAAGCTCGACGCGCTGGTCCGCGACATCATGGTCCCCGCGGTCTGAGCCGCGGTCCGATCCGCGGTCGGAACCACGGGTCGCGCCCCGCGCGCTGACGCACCAGCCTGGAGGCCCGGTGCCGGTCCCCGAGACCGGCACCGGGCCTCCATGCGGTGGGTCATGTGCTGACAAAGGGAGCCGCATCGGTTAGGCTCGTTGGCGCGCTCCAATGCGCCCACCTGAACGAAGGAGTTCTCCATGGACAGCATCGGTGTCGGTCTCATCTCGGTCGGCTGGATGGGGCGGCTGCACTCGCGTGCCTACCGCGCACTGCCTGATCACTTCCCGGAGCTCGGCGTCCAGCCGCGGCTCGTCGTCGCGGCCGACCCGATCGAGGCCGCGCGCGACCAGGCGGTGACGCGACTCGGCTACGAGCGTGCCGTCGCCGACTACCGCGAGGTCCTCGCCGACCCGTCGGTCGACGTCGTGTCGATCTGTTCCCCGAACTTCCTGCACCGCGAGATGGCCGTCGCCGCGGCCGAGGCGGGCAAGCCCTTCTGGATCGAGAAGCCGATGGGTCGGTACGCCAGCGACTCCCGCTCCATCCACCAGGCCGTGCAGCGCGCCGGGGTCATCACGAGCGTCGGCTTCAACTACCGGCACGCCCCGGCGATCGAGCGCGCTCGTGAACTGGTCCGCAGCGGGCGACTCGGCCGGATCACGAATGTGCGCGGGTCGTTGCTCGCCGACTACTCGTCGGACCCGGCGGCCCCGCTGACCTGGCGCTTCGAGCGTGAGCGTGCCGGATCGGGTGTGCTCGGCGACCTGCTGTCGCACGGACTCGACCTGGCGCAGTACGTGGTCGGGCGGATCGCCTCGGTCAGTGCGCTCGCCGAGACGTTCATCGAGTCGCGACCCCGGCCGGGTACCGGCATCGTCGACCGCAGTGCGGCGGCGACGGGCGAACTGGGTGCCGTCGAGAACGAGGACTACGCCGCGCTGCTGTTCAGGTTCGAGGACGGTGCGGTCGGCACGATGGACTCGAGTCGGGTGATGCGCGGGCCGCACGCGGAGTACACGCTCGAGATCTACGGCACCCGCGGGTCCGTCCGGTGGGACTTCCAGCGCCTGAACGAGCTCGAGGTGTACCTGGACGGGCAGGAAATCGACGGGTACGCGACGCACTACGTCGCTGCGGGCGACGGCGAGTTCGCGCGGTTCCAGCCCGGGGCCGGGACGGCCATGGGGTACGACGACCTGAAGACCATCGAGGCGGCGCAGTTCATCGCCAGTGTGCGGCGCGGGGAGCAGCTCGCGCCCTCGGTCGCCGACGGCCTGGCTGCCGCATCCATCGTCGAGGCGGCCGAGGCGTCCCTGGTCGACGGTGCCTGGCACGAGGTCGCGCGTGTGGACGGTCCGCTCACGTACGGGGAGCCGACGCCGAGGATCTAGACACGACCGGGCGCCTTCTTGTTAGTATGTAAGGACAAAGTCCGAGCAACCAGGAGGCACCCATGCCGCTCGTCCGTATCGACCTCGCCACCGGCCGCACGCCGGAGGCCGTCCGTGGCATCGCCGACGCCATCCACCAGGCCATCGTCGACGTGTACGGGATCCCCGTGCGCGACCGGTTCCAGGTCATCACCGAGCACCCGGCGCAGCAGATCATCGCCGAGGACGCGGGGCTCGGGTTCGAGCGCACCGAGGGGGTCATCGTCATCCAGGTGTTCACGCAGCGCGGGCGGACCGACGAGGCGAAGGCGGCGCTGTACCGGGCGATCCACGATGCCCTCGCGGCGATCGGGGTCGCGTCCGAGGACGTCTTCATCGGCTACGTGGAGAACGGGCCGCAGGACTGGTCGTTCGGCTTCGGGCGCGCCCAGTACGTGACGGGCGAGCTCGGCGTGCCTGCGCTGGGGTGACGCGCTGCCGGCCGGCTGGCCGGTCACAACACCCCGCTCAGTTCCGCCGAGTAGGCGCAATCTGTCGGTTGCCGGGCGTCAGAGCGGCACTTCGTGACCACTCGGCGCACCCACGACGGCAAGTTGTGACCCCTCCGGGAGCGACCCCGAGCGACCCGAGCGACCCCGAGCCGCCCCGGGTGACAGAACGTGACCGGTCGGCCTACTTGTCGACGAGCGTGACCTCGAACGAGTACCGGTCGGGGCGGTAGCAGTGCACGCCGTACTCGACCGCGCGACCCGAGGCGTCGTACGCGGTTCGGCTCATCGTCAGCACCGGGTCGCCGTCCTCGATCTCGAGCAGGCCGGCCTCTTCGTCGGTCACCGCGCGCGCACCGATCCGCTGCTTGGCCACCCGCATCGTGACCCCTCGGCCCCGGAGCAGCTGGTACAGCCCGTGCGCCTGCAGATCGTCGTCGGTCAGGTCGAGGAACTCCGGCGGCAGGTAGTTCTCGAGGATCGCCATCGGGACGTCCTCAGCGAACCGCACGCGGCGGATGTGCGCGACGACCGTGCCGGGCTCGAGGCTGAGCGCCGCCGCGACATCGGCCGGCGCCGGGACGTCGTTGCGCTCGAGGAGCTTGGTCGCGGGGGCCTGTGCGCCCTGCGCCAGGTCGTCGTACAGGCTCGTCAGCTCGACCTTGCGCGTCACCGGCCCGTGCACGACCTGCGTCCCGATGCCGCGACGGCGCACGAGCAGGCCCTTGTCGACGAGGTCCTGGATCGCACGGCGGATCGTCGGGCGCGACAGGCCCAGACGCTCACCGAGGGCGATCTCGTTCTCGAGCCGGGCGCCGGGTGGCATCGCGCCGGAGCGGATCGACTCCTCGATGCGCGAGGCGACCTGGAAGTAGAGGGGCATGGGACCCGACCGGTCCAGGTCCATGAACAGGTCGGACGGCAGCTGGCCTTCGTTGGTCATCGCGGTCCTTCACACGTGCGGGATGCCGGCGTCGGTGCCGACAGCATTGTCGTGACAATACCACCGGGAATGTGCAGCCCCGGCCCTACCCGACGGGTGTTGGCTCAGTCGGCGAACACCATCGGCCGGTTCGACAGCCGCGGCTGGTTCGCGGCCTTCGGCTTCTCGGCACGAGCGTGCACCGGGGCGATCGTCACCCGGGTGACCGCGCCGAGTGCCTCGACGGTCTCGACGCCGTGGTGCCCGGCGGCGTGCACGACGATCGCAGCGCAGGCCTCGGCGTCGGCGGCGGCGTCGTGGTGCTGGAACCCCTCGAACCCTGCGGCCATCGCGGCGACCGGCAGCCGGTACGAGTCGAGCGTGTAGGTCTTGCGGGCGACCGCCAGTGAGCACAGCGAGTGGTGCTCGGCCAGGTCGATGCCCGTCGCGGAGCAGCCGCCGGCGATGACGCCCATGTCGAACCGGGCGTTGTGCGCCACCAGCACGTCACCCTCGGCGAAGGCCACCAGGTCGGGGTACTGCTGTTCCCAGGTCTTCGCGTGCGTGACGTCCTCGGCGACGATGCCGTGGATCCGGGTGTTCCACTCGAGGAAGGCGTCGTGCCCGAGCGGCGGGCGGATGAACCACGACGCCCGATCGACGACCCGGCCGGCGCGGACCTTCACGAGCCCGACGGAGCAGGCGCTGGCGGGCGAGCTGTTGGCGGTCTCGAAGTCGATCGCGGTGAAGTTCAACGGCACGGTCCCGATCGTCGCACGGGGTGCCGACATCGCCGGAAGCCCGTTCGGCGTTGCGGCCGTACGGTTGTCCGATGGGGAACGAGGTCGACGGACGTCCGCGAGTGCTGCTGCTCGCCGGCTCCGGCTACGGTCAGCAGGCGCCGCTGCTCTGGTGGTCGCGGGAAATCGCCGTCGTGGCCGGGTGCGAGGTCATCGCGCCCGGGTGGCAGGTCGACGACACTGCCGGCGCCGATCCGGTGGGGTTCGTCGGGGCCGCCGTCGCGGCCGAGCTGGGGGGCCAGCTGCCCGACCTCGTCGTCGCGAAGTCGTTCGGTTGCTTCGCGCTGCCGTGGGCGATCCGCCACGAGGTGCCCGGCGTCTGGCTGACGCCGGTCCTCACCCACGACGACGTCGCGGCAGCGCTCCCCGCGGCGACCGACGCGCACGACGCGATCGGGGGTGGCGACGACCCGCTGTGGCGGCCGGAACGGGCGTCGGGAACCGCTGCGCGCCTCCAGACGGTGGCGGGAGCCGATCACTCGCTGCATGTGCCGGGGGACTGGCGGCGGTCGCAACGGTCGCAGGCCGACGTCTTCGACGTCGTGGAGCGCCGCATCGCGGCCTTGCGTGCGGGGCGATGACGGCAGCCTGGAGGCCCGGGTCGGCTCCGGCAGGCCGCCGCCGGTAGGCTGTGCTCCCGTGGCTCTCACCATCGGAATCGTCGGTCTCCCGAACGTCGGCAAGTCGACCCTGTTCAACGCCCTGACCAAGAACCAGGTCCTCGCCGCGAACTACCCCTTCGCGACCATCGAGCCGAACGTCGGGGTGGTGAACCTCCCGGATTCGCGGCTCGACAAGCTCGCGGAGCTCTTCCACTCGGAGAAGACCGTGCCGGCGCCGGTGTCGTTCGTCGACATCGCGGGCATCGTCAAGGGTGCGAGCGAGGGCGAGGGGCTCGGCAACAAGTTCCTCGCGAACATCCGCGAAGCCGACGCCATCGCGCAGGTCGTCCGTGGCTTCACGGACGCCGACGTCGTGCACGTCGCGAACAAGGTCTCCCCGAAGGACGACCTCGAGGTCATCAACACCGAGTTGATCCTCGCCGACATGGAGACCATCGACAAGGCGCTCCCGCGGTACGAGAAGATGGTGAAGCTCAAGCAGACCGAGCCGGTCGTGCTCGAGACCGCTCGCGAGGCCCGTGCCGCGCTCGAGCAGGGGACGCTGCTGTCCGCGACCAAGATCGACCTGTCGCCGATCTCCGAGCTCGGGCTCCTGTCCGCCAAGCCCTTCATCTTCGTGTTCAACGTCGACGAGGCGATCCTGACCGACGAGTCCCGCAAGGCCGAACTGGCCGCGCTCGTCGCCCCCGCGCAGGCCGTGTTCCTCGACGCCCAGGTCGAGTCCGAGCTCATCGACCTCGACCCCGAGGACGCCGCCGAGCTGCTCGAGTCGACCGGTCAGACCGAGTCGGGCCTCGACCAGCTCGCCCGCATCGGGTTCGACACCCTCGGGCTGCAGACCTACCTGACGGCCGGCCCGAAGGAAGCCCGTGCGTGGACGATCGGCAAGGGGTGGAAGGCTCCCCAGGCTGCCGGCGTCATCCACACCGACTTCGAGAAGGGCTTCATCAAGGCCGAGGTCATCTCGTTCGAGGACCTGGTCGCCACCGGCTCCATCGCCGAGGCCCGCGCTGCCGGCAAGGCCCGGATCGAGGGCAAGGACTACGTCATGCAGGACGGCGACGTGGTGGAGTTCCGCTTCAACAACTGATCTTCCAGCGCTGTGCGCCAGGTTGAGCGCATGACGAACGCGCAGGCAGGGTGGTACGACGACGGCTCCGGCGCCATGCGGTGGTGGGACGGTTCCGCGTGGACGGAGCAGGTGCAAGCTCAGGCTCCCCCGATGTCGGGCGTCGGCGGGGTGATCGGCCGGATCCAGGCCGAAGCCGCTTCGGGCGGCCAGCCGCGTCCGGCGCAGAACGGCATGAGCTACGTCGTGCTGCAGGTGGTGCTCAAGGAGAAGTTCTTCGGCACGGGTTCGGGCAACCTCACGGAGCTCGAGAAGGCGATCAACGCCCAGGCGGCCCTCGGGTACCGGCTGCACACGATCACGACGGCTTCGTCCGGCAGCACGGGCTTCGGCGGCGGCGACCGGGTGCAGGCCACCATGGTGTTCGAGCGCCTGAACTGACGCGACGCCACGAACGGTGCGAGGTTCCGTGAACGGTGCGACGACCGCTGCCTCGCACGATTCACGGAACCTCGCACCGGAGTGCCGAGCGAGCCACGCCGCCGCACCAACGACGAAGCGCCGCCGGGAAACCCGGCGGCGCTTCGTCGTTGGTGGTGTTTGAGCCTAGGCCGCGAGGGCCATCTCGCCCGCCTGCACGGACTGGGCCTGCAGCAGGGTGCGGCTGGCCTCGCCCGCCCAGGAGCGGCCCGGCACGGTCCAGCCGGCCTCGCCGACGGCGTCGAGACGGGTGCCCCGGGTGATGAAGGTCCCCAGGTCGTCGGCCGCGATGCGGACGAGGTACTCGCGCTGCGAGCGGTCGTCACGCACCGGGAACTCGGCGATGCGGTCGGGGGTGATCGTCGGGGCCGCAAGAGCGGTCCCGAACACGGTGATTCGTTCGTTGCTGGTCATGGTGCTGTACTTCCTGGTCATTCGGCCCCAGGGCGACTCGGTGTCGGCGGACGTCTCAGTCCGGCGCGACGCATCGAGTGCGGGGCGCGCACGTCGCGTTTCAACGTGCAGCTCGTCCGATCGGATCGAGCGGTGTCTCGAGTGGAATGCGACTCGGGTGAGTCGGTGTCGAGAGGTTGGTGTGCGCGAGTCAGATGGGTTCGCTGCAGTGCACCAACCAGAGACTATACGCGCACCCTGTCGAGAAGTCCAGCGTGCGACCGAACCGAGCGTCAGGATGCCAGGAACGTCTCCCAACGGTCCCCGCCCGCGGCGACGTTGCTCGAAGCGGCGATCCGCGCGGCGGCGGAGGCCGGCTTCCGGTCAGCCTGCGCGTGGATCAGCCCGTCGAACGAGGCGGAGAAGTCCAGACGGGGCAGTGCCGCAGCCACCGCACGCAGGTCCGCCGTCGACCACCGGTCGAAGCCGACACCGGAGACGTCGAGCGAGGTCGCGACCTCGAGCAGGTGCCCCTCGGCGTCGAGCGCCGGGTCGACGGAGGTCCACATGTGCCGTTCGATGATCTCCCCGACGCGACGAGCACGCGTGGCGTCCCAGCCGGCACCGATCGCGAAGACGGAGCCGACGGCGCCGCCGGCCTCCTCGAAGGGCACCTGGTGCGCGTCGAACGACGGGGTGACGCCGAGGTCGTGGAGCATCGTCGCGACGAAGAGCAGCTCGGGGTCCGGCTCGAGGTCGACCGTCGGAGCGAGCAGGACCGCCCAGACCCACGAGCGCAGGCAGTGGTTGACCAGCGCCGGCGATGACCAGGCCCGCACGACGTCCAGTGCGCGCGCAGCGACGGGGGAGGGCGGGGTGAGCAGGGCTGCGACGTCGACCGACATGGCACGACAGTAGTGGCAGGGACGAGCCGCGCCGGACTGGTTCGCGTCCCTTGAACAGGCATACGTTTCAAAGGGCCTGACCACAAGCAGACGGGAGGCGCGGCACCAGCTGGTGCCGCGCCTCCCGTCCGTCTCCTGGTTCAGTTCAGGGTCGGGGTGTCCTCCGGCACGACGCCGTCGGCGTACAGGTCGGTCGCCAGGTCACGGAGCGCGCGCAGCGCGACCCGCTGTGTGAGCGGGCCGTACGAGATGCGGGCGACGCCGAGCGCCTCGTACTCGGCGGCGGGCAGGGCGCCGGGCAGACCGATCACCGACAGCTTGCCGCGGCCGAGACCGGCGACGAGCCGCTCGACCACGGAGCGCTCGATCGCGCCGGGCACGAAGACCAGGGCGGCGCCGTTGTCCAGGAACGCCTTGCCGCGGGCGATGGCGTCCTCGATGCTCTCGTCGATCGGGCGCTCGCCGCCGCGCACGATCGCGTCGGTGCGGGCGTTCAGCTGGAAGTCGACGCCCTCGGCCTGCGCGGCAGCGGTGATCGCGGCGACGCGGGCGACCGCCTCGTCGAAGGGACGCAGCCGGTCCTCGACGTTGGCGCCCACGATGCCGGAACCGATGGCGCGGCGGATCGTCTCGGCGGGGTCCTCGTAGCCGTCGTCCAGGTCCGCGGTGACCGGCAGGTCGGTGGCGGCGGCGACGATCGCTGCCCCGGACAGGGCGAGGTCGAGGGGCATGCCGCCGTCCTCGTACCCGTAGGACGCGGCGATCGAGTGCCCGGCGGTGGCGATCGCCTTCGTGCCGGGCAGGTCGCTGACGACCTTGGCGGTGATCGCGTCCCACACGTTCACGACGCGGAGGATCTCGGGGGCCTCGTGCAGCTGCTTGAGGGTGACGGCCTTGTCGGCGGTGCTCGTGCTCATGCTGCCGACAGTAGGCCGACGGGGCGGCCCCCGGCCGCGAGCCCGCCCGAAGACGACGTGGGATGACGTCGGGACTCGCGCCGAGCCTCCAGGCGGGGGCATGCTGGGACGCATGGCGAGCGACGAGCAGGACCCGGTCGGCACGCTCCGCGGGGTCCGGACGAGCATCAAGTGGACGCGGTACGCGCCCGACGTGCTGCCCCTGTTCGTCGCCGAGATGGACCACGACGTCGCGCCGGAGATCCGGCAGGCCCTGATCGAACGGGTCTCGCAGTCCGACCTCGGGTACCTCGACGGCCCCGGGCCGCTCGCGCCGGCGTTCGCGCAGTTCGCGCTGGACCGCTGGGGCTGGCAGATCGACCCGTCACGCATCCACCTGGCCACCGACGTCAGCGTGGGGATCGTCGAGTCGCTCCGGCTTGCACTGCCCGACGGCGGCCGCGTCGCGATCACCCCGCCGGTGTACCCGCCGTTCTTCGAGCTCGTCGACGAGGCCCGATGTCAGGTGGTCGAGGTCCCGCTGCTCGAGCAGTGGGGGCAGTACCGGCTCGACCTCGAGGGGCTCGAGCGGGCGTTCGCCGGCGGGGTCGGCGTCTTCCTGCTCTGCAACCCGCACAACCCCGTGGGGCTCGTGCACGACCGGGCCGACCTCGTCGCGATCGCAGAACTGGCCGCGAAGTACGACGTCCTCGTCATCAGCGACGAGATCCACGCGCCCCTGACCCACCCCGGCGTGCAGTTCACCCCGTTCGCCGCCGTCGCCGAACCGCTCGGGGCCCGGAGCGTGTGCGTGACCAGCGCCAGCAAGGGGTGGAACCTCGCCGGGGTGAAGTGCTCGGTCATCGTCGCCGGCGATCCCCGGACCGCCGCGCTCCTCGACACCCTGTGGGAGGAGGTCGCCTGCCGCACGAGCATCCTCGGGCTGCACGCGAACCTGGCGGCGTTCACGCTCGCGACGGACTGGCTCGACGACGTGGTCGCCCGGATCGTGGCCAACGACCGGCTGCTCGCGAAGCTCCTCGCCGAGCACCTGCCCGGTGTGGTCTACACGCGGCCCCGAGCTGGGTACCTGGCGTGGCTCGACTTCCGGGGGATCGGCCTCGGCGACGACCCGGCCGTGCCGCTGCGTGAGAACGCCTACGTCGCACTGAACTCCGGGCTCGGCTTCGGGTCCGAGGGACGCGGGTTCGTCCGCCTCAACCTGGCGTGCTCACCGGAGACCCTGCGCGAGGCCGTGTTCCGGATCGCCTCGGCGTACCCGTCGAGTGCGCAGGAGGGGCTGGTCTGGCACGTCGCCTGACCGGCGCGTGCCGGTGACGCGGCCCGGAGGCCCGCGTCGGCTCAGGCCGGTCGGGGCGCTTCGATGAGGTGGCGCGTCGAGTGCGCTAGGAACGGTCCGTCCTGCTGGATCAGCTCGTGCAGGTCCAGCAGACAGTCGCGGTTCCGCTCGACGGTGAAGTCCGGCTCACATCAGAGCACCTTGCGGAGCAGGTAGTCCACCGCGGCGACGTCGTGGATCTCGATCAGGGTCCGCGCGGTCCGCAGTTGGACGACCCCGAGTCCGGCGGCGCGTGCTGCGTCGGCCTCGTCGTCGTGGTGCCCTCCGCGCCGCTCGGGGGGGGGGGGGCTTCGGGCCGAGGAAGAACTCGATCAGCTCGAAGACGCTCGCGGGTCCGACGTGCTGCGCGGAGTACGTGCCACCGGGAGCGAGGACCCGGACGATCTTGTCCCAGTAAATCGCAGCTGGGTCTCGGCTCGTCACGAGGGCGAAGGCGCCGTCGGCGAAGGGCAGCGGCGGCTCGTCCTGATCGACGACGACGACCAGGCCGCGGGGGTGCAGGAGTCGTTTGGTAGTCGCGACGTTCGGTGGCAAGGACTCCGTCGCCACCGTGGTGGCTGGGAACGTCGGCGCTTCGGCGAGGACCTCCTCACGCCGACGACGAGCGGAACACCAGCTGCCTACTGACCGTAACCCAGGAGCGGAACACCCATACCTGAGTTTGTGAATATCGCACACCAACGGTTGACATGTTGGGTACTACGTTCCAGGCTGATCGAAGTCACGCATGCTTCAGCGAACGAATGTCTCTGTTGCCGGCGCTGGCCCACGAGGGATGCGCCCGCGTGGTGAACCGAGAAGGAGAGTCTGATGAAAACGACCATTTTGGCGCCCAGGACCAACAACACGTTCGTTGGTCGGCAGGCGAAGAACAGCTACGGGCCCTCGCAGTAAATCTGGAAATTGAGCGCGAGCGGGCGTGCCGAAGGCGGGCTTCGCGACGATCGGTTTGATCGAGAAAGACTGGTCGACCGGATGCCCCGAGTGCTTGCGATCCCGAGTCCGCGGGATCGATTACTTCTACCACGGTCTCGCGGCTGAAACTTTCGACGCTGATTTTGCTCGGGAGGTCGTGGCGCTCATGTACCGCGAATACGGCGTCGCGGTTGCTCTTACCGAAGCGTACGACCCGCAGAACTGGTCGGTGATGCTGCCCGTGCCCTTCTGCTCAGTGTGTGGCGGGATCGACCGACAGATCGACCGTGTCGCGTTCTGGAGCGCTTCCGGCACGATCTCAAGCGATCGTCCGGTCGGCGAGTCGACCGCGGGGTTTCGAAATACATCTCCCGACGAGTTCGTCGGCCGCAATCGGGCTGCGATCGGGTTTGCTTCAGCAATCGGAAATCCGGTCGCAGTTGAAACCGCGTTGGCTTGCTCGCTGGTGAACGGCCCAATCCTCATGTCGGACGATCCGGCACGGCATGAGGTCGCCGGGGAAGGGTCCCTCGCTGGAGCAGAGCGTTGCGAGTTGTCTTGGGGAAGGGCTTGAACGCTACTTCACTGCGCGGCCGTTCCGAGACCGCTCGCTCGTGGCCACGCGCGAGCAGCTCGGGTCGGAGGCAGTGGATCCGTAGGTTGTGTTCGGCTTCCCAGCAATCGATGACACCGATGGGGTGCAGCGGTACCGACCTGACCTCTCCATCGAATGGGTCAGAAGCGAGGACCTGGTTTCGGGAGCTACGAAGTGGTTCCCAGCGAACCTCGTCTTCTGCCCGTACATGCCGCCGCCAGGAGCGTCGACGATATCGACGGGTAGCACCAACGGCGCGGCGTGTGGCGCGACGCGTCAGGATGCCACCCTCCAGGCTTTGCTCGAGTTGGTCGAGCGAGACGCGTTTTGGTACTACTCACGGACGGGTTTCGCTCCCTTGGGCATTCCGGAGTCGCAGGTGCCCGCCGACGTCCTCGAAGCCATGCGCCGGTACCGAGGCGTATTCCACGTGCAGCTTCTGGTGAACCCATTCGACCTTCCCGTGGTGCAGGTGGCCTACGAGTCAAACGGGCATGAGGCCTCAGCGACTGCTCGAGGCACTGGAGTGACTGGCTCACTTGAGCTGAGCATTCGTCGTGCGTTCACGGAATGCATCCAGATGCTCGAGTCGCTCTCGAGCGGTCAAGCCGTTGGAGAGTGTGTCACTGACATGCGGCGATTGTGGTTCACGGGTGAGGCTCGCGACGCTTTCCCCCAGTTCTTCGAAGCGGTGGACACGGCGGCAGAGGTCGAAACCGACACGTCGGATTTCAAAGCTTCTGGGGAACTGTTGTCGCACATCGTCGGTCGAGCGCGGACAGGGTTTGGACGTCTACGCCGTTTGGCTTGGGCAGGCCAGACGTTCGGATTGGAGTACGGGATCATCATCTCGGGAGTGTTGTACATGGCGATCGCTCTTCTCGTCGGTTCTGGCGAGGGCTGGCGGCGGATCGAAGTGAAGGAATAATCGTGAACGGAAGACCTGCGGCAGAATGGCGGCCGATCTTCGCTGCTCTTGCCAATGACGACATGCGACGCGTGTACTCGGAGGTGGTGCTTGAGCGCGCGCCGATTGTGGACCCGACGGTTCAGCAGTCGGCACGGACCCGACGAGCGCTGGAGGCGCTGCGTCGCATCGGGCTCATCGAAGAGGAAGACGGCGTGTTGGTCGCGCGCAGCGATCCCTTCTCCAACGCGCTGCGCACCCAGGCTCCCGACAGACCGGACGGCATCGGCCGGTTCTTGCGTGACGGGAGGATCGTGCAGTATCCGGCGCGCCCGTCAGATCGGATGGAGATCCTGCGGTGGGTGGCCGACCAGGCGCTGGAAGAGGGGGAGACGCTCAGCGAACAAGCGGTCAACGCGCGGCTCAGCGCGTTCCATGACGACCCTGCGACACTCCGCCGGTACCTGGTCGACGCCGGGCTCGTCGATCGAGACCGTGCCGGAAGTGCGTACAAGCGCATGCCCACGGTGTGCGCGACAAGGAAGAGGCGACGGTGAGTCGTCACGTCGTACGTGCTGAACGCGGCGGGAAGTACTGGGTCATCTCGATCGACGGCATAGTCCGAACGCAGGCGAAGCGCGAGCGCGAGATCGAGGTCATGGCCCGAGACTGGCTCGCGTTGATGAACGAGCGCGATCCTGAGTCGTTCGAGCTCGAGATAGATGTGACGCCCGCGCGTGCCGCAGGAGGTCGCTTCTCCCGCTGAGGTCGCCTCGTAGTCCCGTGAGCGCTGAGGTCAGGCCACGTACTGGTTGCGGCCGACGACGCGGATGCGCAGATCGTCGTCGCGGTCCATCGCGAGGAGCTCGCGGGCCACGAACCCGACGGACGGCCACCGGGACACCTCGGTCACCATGAAGCCGTCGATGAACACCTGCCACGCGCCGGCCTCGCGGACGGCCTGCACCTCGTACGTCGCCATGCCGCGAGCGTACCGGGACCGGGCCGCCGTCAGTGCAGGTCGAACGTCAGTGCAGGTTCAACGTCAGTGCAGGTCGAGGGTCATGTGCACGTCGGCGCGGACGTAGGGGCTCGGGATGAGTTCGTCCTCGCGCAGGTGCCGGAACCCGAACGACTCGTACAGGTGCACGGCGCTGGCGAGCTGCGCGTTGCTCTCCAGGTCGATGCGGCGTGCGCCGAGCTCGCGGGCCCGGTCGAGCGCCGCGGTGATGAGCTTCCGACCGGTGCCGTGGCCCTGGTGGTCGGGGGAGACGGCCATCTTCACGAGCTCGAACACGCCGGGGGTGGTGGGCACGACCCCGATGCACCCGATGACCCGGTCGTCGAGCCGGGCGACCAGGACGGCCCCGCCGCGCTCGACGACGCGTCCGACGGGGTCGCCGAGGAACACACGGTCCTCGTCCTCGAGCGTGAAGAACCTCGTGATCCACGCTTCGTTCAGCGCGCGGAAGGCGTCGGCGTCTGCGGGGGTGGCGAGGTCGGCGATGGTGACGGTGGAGGTCGCTTGGGGCATGCATCCATCCTCAGGTCACGATGGTGTCGCGTCCAATACTCGTTCCCGCTGATCGATACGCTGGATGCATGGATCGTGCACCGGACGTCGACCTCCGCCAGCTGCGGGCGTTCCTCGCGGTCGCTGACGAGCTGCACTTCGGACGGGCGGCCGAGCGGCTCCGGATCGCCCAGCCCGCGCTGTCCCAGCAGATCCGCCGCACGGAGCGCGAACTCGGCGTCGACCTGTTCGTCCGGACGAGCCGCAGCGTCGCCCTCACGGCCGCCGGCCAGGTGCTGCGGGGGCGTGCACGGTCGTTGCTCGGGCAGGTGCGCCGCGACCTCGACGAGACGGTCCGGGTGGGGCGGGGTGAGGCCGGCCGGCTCGACGTCGGGTTCGTCGTCTCCGCGCTGCCCCTCGGGCCGATCGAGCGCGTGCAGGCGTTCCGTGAGCGGTACCCGCTGGTCCGGGTCGACCTGACCGAGGGCTACTCGTCGACGCTGCTCGCCCGGATCGTCCGGGGCGAGCTCGACCTGGCCGTCGTGCGCGACCCCGATCCCGATCCTGCTGTCCGACTGCTGCCGTTCCGCTCCGAAGCGTTCGTCGCGGCCGTTCCACGCGGGCACCGCCTCGCTGATCGCACCACCATCCGGGGGCCGGAACTCGTCGACGAGCCGTTCGTGTTCTTCCCGGCGATCGCTGGTGCCCTGGCGACCGAACGGAACCTGGCGCCGGTCATCTCGGGAGGCCGTCGCCCGGTGATCGTGCAGGAGGCCACGACCTGGGCGACCGTGCTGCACCTGGTCGGCGTCGGCCTCGGGGTGACGGTCGTGCCCGAGAGCGCCGCGCTCGCCGCACCGGAGACGGTGACGCTCCTGCCGCTCGAGGGCAGCGAGCACCGCAGCGAGCTTGCGTGGGCCATGCGCACCGACGACGACCGCGAGATCCTGCGCAACTTCGTCGCCGCGGACTGACCGAGCGGACCGCGTGCGCGAACGGGAGCCGGGCGGGCGTCCTCGCTCAGCCGAGCGACAGGACGGGCGCCCGGTGGTCGCCGAGCTCGTCGACGTGCCACGGCCTCGCCCCGCGCAGCGTCAGCCCGAGCTGCACGAGCACGAACCCGACGTGCGGTTCGACGTCCGGGTCCCACGGCCCCTCGACACCCAGGCCGAACGCGCCGAGTTCGTCGTCGGCCTCGTCGCGCAGCGTCAGCCGCCAGAGTCCGTCACCGAGTTCCTCGACGACGGCCCAGCGGGCGTTGCCGAAGCGGCTCACGCCGACTTCATGATGTCCGCGGTGAAGTTCTGCACGCGCTGGAGCAGCGAGGCGCCGCGCATCGCGATGGTCGCTGGTGGGTTCAGGTGCGGCGGTGCGGTGCGGATGAGCATCGAGCACCCGAGGTCCTCGCAGATGTAGGTGCCGATCGTGTTGCCGTTGCGTCCGGACTCCCCGGCGCGGGCGGCCGAGAACAGCCGCACCTGCGTCGCGGGCTGCGGCGAATGGCAGAACGAGCACATCGCGGCGATGCCGGGGCGCAGGGAGCCACCGGCGGAACGGACGACGATGCCCACGGGCCGGTCGTCGATCCAGGACACGATGTACCCGCGGCGGGCGGCCTGCGGGTCGCGCCAGCCCAGGAACTCGCGCTCGTCCCACAGCATCTCGTGCAGGCCGGGGATCGGCAGCTGGGCGAGTTCGTCGGCGGTGGCGTTGACGAACGAGGATCGGATGTCGGCTTCGGTCAGTGGCTTCACGGTCCGCTCACCCTATGCCTCGCCCCCGACACGGTGGGTTCAGGACAGCCGCGTGGGCGACGGCGCGGTCTCGGATCGCCGCGTTCAGGACAGCCTGGAGGCGCGGATCGCCCCGAGCGCGCTGCTCCCGTCCGCCACCAGGACCGCCCGGCGCAGGGCGTCGCGGCCGACGCGTCGGGCCGCCGCGTCGTCCGCGGCGAACTCCACGAGCACGCGCGTCGACCGCACCATGGCGCGCGCACCGGGCACCCACGGGACCGCACGCTCGATGGATTCCGCGACCGCGACCGCAGCCGCGTGGTGCTGGGTCAGGTGGGCGCGTTCGTGGGCGACCACGGCCTCCAGTTCGTCGGTGCGCAACCGGTCTGCCAGGCCGGTGCTCACGAGCACGCCGCCGCTCCGGCCCGGCACGGCGCACGCCAGTGCGTGGTCGGCCTCGACGACGGCGACCGGGGTGCCGTCGATCTCGCGGTGCGGGGCGACGCCGGACCGCATCGCCTGGCGGACGGCCTCGTGCTCGGGGCCGGGGCGGACCCGCACGGCGACGACGAACGCGATCACTCCGAGCACCGCGACCCAGACGTTGAAGCCGTGCGTGGGGGAGCCGTCGCCGCCGAACAGCTCGGTGACCGGACGGTCGGCGAGGACGACGAGGGCTATCCCGGCGATGAACCCGACGACGCCGAGCAGCACCGCGACCGACCAGCAGACCAGGGCCGTGCGCGGCAGGTCGATCGTCCAGGCGGAGCGGGTCAGGACCCGGGGCGCGAACCCGACCACCGCCAGGGCGAGGACGATGAGCGCGATGCCGGCGACGACCACGGTCCGCAGCCGGTCAGGAGCGGGCGCGGGCGTCGAGGGCGCGGCGCAGGGCCTCGAGGTCGTCCGAGGCGAGCGAGCCGGTGAACTGCAGCAACGCGGCCTCGCGGTCGGCCGAGGCGGCGAGTGCGCTCGACATCAGGGATGCGGTCTGTTCGTCGCGGCTGTGCACGGCGCGGAACGTCAGCGGAGCGTCGTCGTGCTGCTCTCGTTCCACCTGGCCCTTGCGGCCGAGGCGGTCGAGCACGGTGAGCACGGTCGTCAGCGCGGGGCGGGGCTCCGGGAACGCGTCGAGCACCTGGCGTGCGGTGAGCCCGGCGTCGGCGGACCGGAGTGCCTCGAGCACCGCCTGCTCCAGCTGCCCGCGGGGGCGCGATCGTTGTCCGGCCATCCCCGCATTCTACGAGATGTCGAAGACCGGCCCACGACACACGCCCGTAACGCGGTCTCGGTATGCTCTGGGCGGACAACTGAACACACCGGCCGCTCATCCGTCGCGGGAGACGCCGTGCACGTGCCCCCGGGTACGTCGTGCCTTCGGGTACACCGTGCCCCCGGGCGCACGCACGGCACCGAAGGAGCAATCCCCCCGTCAATCTCTCAGGTCCCACACCGCAGCGGACAGGCCACTCTGAAAAGCAGACGCTCGGTCGTCTCGCCCACGGTGAAAGCCGCCGGACCTCACGGGCCGCGGTGAAACTCTCAGGCCCATGACAGAGGGGGAGTTCCACCCGGCGATCGTCGCCGGGCCCTGCCGATGCCAGGAGAACTCCGCCATGAGTCCGTCCCCAACGCCCGCTCCGGGTCAGCGTTCGTCGCCCCTCGAAGCCGTGCACGACGCCGCCGGTGCGACCTTCACCGACTTCGCCGGGTACCGCATGCCCGTGCGCTACTCGTCCGACCTCGCCGAGCACCACGCCGTCCGCCAGGCCGCCGGTGTGTTCGACCTGTCGCACATGGCCGAGATCGGGGTGACCGGCCCCGACGCCGTCGCGTTCCTCGACCACGCGCTCGCCGGGTCCTTCGGTGCGATGCCCGTCGGCCGCGCCAAGTACTCCCTGCTGCTCGCCGAGGACGGCGGGATCCTCGACGACCTGGTCGTCTACCGCACGGACGACGACGTCTTCCTCGTCGTCGCGAACGCCTCGAACCGTGACGTCGCGGTGTCCGCGCTCACCGCACGGGCCGAGGGCTTGGACGTCGAGGTCTCCGACGACTCCGACACCACGGCACTCGTCGCGATCCAGGGCCCCGCGGCGGCCGGCACGCTCGACGCGCTCGTCGTCGCCGACCGTCTGCAGCCCGAGACCCCGCTCGACGAGCTCGGCTACTACCGCGTCCTGCACGCCCTGTTCGACGGCGCCGACGTGCTCGTCGCACGCACCGGCTACACCGGCGAGGACGGCTTCGAGGTCTACAGCGACCCGGACACCGCGCCCGTCCTCTGGGACGCCCTGCTCGAGGCCGGAGCCGACCGCGGGGTCGTCCCCGCCGGGCTCGCGGCCCGCGACACCCTGCGGCTCGAGGCCGGCATGCCGCTGTACGGGCACGAGCTCGGCACCGACGTCCGTCCGGCCCAGGCCGGCCTCGGCCGCGTCGTCGCCAAGGACGGCGACTTCGTCGGAGCGGCCGGTGTCACCCCCTCCGAGGACGCCCGCGTGCTCGTCGGTCTGGTGACCGAGGGCCGCCGTGCTCCACGGGCCGGCTACGACGTCGTGCTCGACGGGACGGTCGTCGGCACCGTGACCTCGGGCGCGCTCTCGCCGACGCTCGGACACCCCGTCGCGATGGCCTTCGTCGACCCGGCAGCGCTCGCCGCCGTGTCGGACGGGGCACAGGTCCTCCACATCGACGTCCGCGGGACGGCCGTCCCCAGCACCGTCTCCGCGTTCCCCTTCTACCGCCGCGCCTCGAAAGGCTGATGTCATGACCGACCAGACCGCACTCCAGTACACGGCCGACCACGAGTGGCTGCTCGTCGAGGGCGACACCGTCACCGTCGGCATCACCGACCACGCGGCCGAGCAGCTCGGCGACGTCGTCTACGTCGAGCTCCCCGCCGTCGGCACCGCCACCACGGCCGGCGAGCAGATCGGCGAGATCGAGTCGACCAAGAGCGTCGGCGAGCTCTTCGCGCCGATCGAGGGCGAGGTCATCGCGGTGAACGACGCCGTCGTCGACACCCCTGACACCGTCAACCAGGACCCGTTCGGAGCCGGCTGGCTCGTGAAGATCAGGGTCGACGGCACGTCCTTCCCCGAGGACCTGATGGACCACGACGCCTACCGGGCCTCCATCGCATGACCGCGTTCGAGAACCTCCAGACGACCTTCGCCGACCGCCACATCGGCACCACCCCGGCCGACCAGCAGGCCATGCTCGACGTCGTCGGGCAGCCGTCACTCGACGCCTTGGTCCGTGCGGCGATCCCGGAGTCCATCCACGTCGGCCCCGTCGCCGACTCGGTGATCCCGGCCGCCGTCGGCGAGACCGAGGCGCTCGCCGAACTCCGCGCGAAGGCCGGCCGCAACACCGTCCGCCGCGCCATGATCGGCCTCGGCTACCACGGCACCCACACGCCCGCGGTGATCCAGCGCAACGTGCTCGAGAACCCGAGCTGGTACACGGCGTACACGCCCTACCAGCCGGAGATCTCGCAGGGCCGCCTCGAAGCACTCATCAACTTCCAGACGATGGTGTCCGACCTGACCGGCATGGCCACCGCCGGCGCCTCGATGCTCGACGAGGGCACCGCCGTGGTCGAGGGCATGCTCCTCGCCCGCCGCGCCTCCAAGGTCAAGGGCGACGCGTTCCTCGTCGACGCCGACCTGCTGCCGCAGACCCGTGCGCTGCTCGACCACCGTGCCGACGCCGTCGGCATCGCCCTGCGGGAGTTCGACGCGGTCGACGGCCCCAGCGACGACCAGCTCGACGGTGCGTTCGGCGTCATCCTGCAGTACCCGGGGGCATCCGGCCGCATCGTCGCCCCGACGTCGGTGATCGAGCGGGTCCACGCCGGCGGCGGCATCGCCGTCGTCGCGGCCGACCTGCTCGCGATGACCCTGCTCGCCAGCCCCGGTGACCTGGGTGCCGACGTCGCCGTGGGGACGAGCCAGCGCTTCGGCGTCCCGCTCGGCTTCGGTGGTCCGCACGCCGGCTACCTCGCCGTCCGTGCCGGCCTCGAGCGCCAGCTGCCCGGTCGCCTGGTCGGGGTGTCCTTCGACGCCGACGGGCAGATGGCCTACCGCCTCAGCCTGCAGACACGCGAGCAGCACATCCGCCGCGAGAAGGCGACGAGCAACATCTGCACCGCACAGGTCCTGCTCGCCGTGATGGCCTCGATGTACGCGGTCTACCACGGGCCCGAGGGCCTGCGGTTCATCGCCGGCCGGGTCGCACGGACGACGAGTTCGCTCGCCGCGGTCGCGCGCGACGCCGGCATCGACGTGGTGCACGACGCCTTCTTCGACACCCTCACCCTGCGGTCGGTCGGTCGCGCCGAGGCGATCGTCGCGGCAGCGCAGGACGCCGGATACCTGCTGCACACCGTGGACGCCGACACGTTCCAGCTGTCCGTCGACGAGACGACCACGCCTGACGACGTCGTGGCGCTCGCGGGCGTGCTCGGGGCGGTGGACGTGACCGTCACCGCGACGGAGGCCGCGGTGCGGGACGCGGCCACGGGCCTCCCGGCCGGCCTGCAGCGCGACAGCGACTACCTGACGCACCCCGTGTTCAGCGCGCACCGCAGCGAGACCCGCATGATGCGGTACCTCAAGCACCTGGCGGACAAGGACTACGCGCTCGACCGCGGCATGATCCCGCTCGGCAGCTGCACGATGAAGCTCAACGCGGCGACCGAGATGGCGGCGGTGACCTGGCCGGAGTTCGCGAACATCCACCCGTTCGCCCCGCGCGAGGACGTCGAGGGGTACCTCGACATGATCGGCGACCTCGAGTCGTGGCTCGCCGAGGTCACCGGGTACGACACCGTGTCCCTGCAGCCGAACGCCGGCAGCCAGGGTGAACTCGCCGGGCTCCTGGCGATACGCGGGTACCACCAGGCCAACGGCGACACCGAGCGCACCGTCTGCCTGATCCCGTCGAGCGCCCACGGCACGAACGCCGCGTCCGCGGTGCTCGCCGGCATGAAGGTCGTCGTGGTGGCCTGCGACGAGAACGGCAACGTCGACCTCGAGGACCTCCGGGCCCGCGTCGCCGCCAACGCCGACACCCTCGCGGCGCTGATGATCACGTACCCGTCCACCCACGGCGTCTACGAGCACGACATCCGTGAGATCTGCGACGCCGTGCACGACTCCGGCGGCCAGGTCTACGTCGACGGCGCGAACCTCAACGCGCTGCTCGGGCACGCCCGCTTCGGCGACTTCGGCGGCGACGTGTCGCACCTCAACCTGCACAAGACCTTCTGCATCCCGCACGGCGGTGGTGGCCCCGGCGTGGGTCCCGTCGCCGCGAAGGCGCACCTGGCGCCGTTCCTGCCCGGGCACTCGTTCGCGCAGCAGGCTGACCGGCGCTCCGGTGCGACCGCGACCGAGGCCGACGACCGCCTGGCGCACGCCGGCGGCCCCGTCAGTGCAGCGCCGTACGGCAGCCCGAGCATCCTGCCCATCACCTGGACCTACGTCCGGATGATGGGGCTCGAGGGGCTGACCCGTGCGACCGAGGCCGCCGTCCTCGGCGCGAACTACGTCGCCGCACGACTCCGCGACGCGTTCCCGGTGCTGTACACGGGTGACGACGGGCTCGTGGCGCACGAGTGCATCCTCGACCTCCGGCCGCTGCGCGACACCACCGGCATCACGGTGGACGACGTCGCGAAGCGCCTGGTGGACTACGGGTTCCACGCCCCGACGATGTCGTTCCCGGTCGCGGGCACGCTCATGGTCGAACCGACCGAGAGCGAGGACCTCGCCGAACTCGACCGGTTCGTCGACGCCATGCTCGCGATCCGTGCCGAGGCCGCCGCGGTCGAACGCGGGGAGTGGCCGGCGGACGACAACCCGCTCGTGCACGCCCCGCACACGGCCTCGTCGGTCATCTCGGGGGAGTGGGTGCACGCATACACCCGCGAGCAGGCCGTCTACCCGCTGCCGGGCATCAGCGGCCGGAAGTACTGGCCGCCGGTGCGTCGCATCGACCAGGCCTACGGTGACCGCAACCTGGTGTGCGCCTGCCCGCCGATCGAGGCGTTCGCCTGATCCCGACGGGCGCCGGCGCCCCGTCGCGCTCGTCGCCCCGCGCCTCGTGCCCCGTCCGGTCCTCCGGCGGGGCACGGTGGCGTCCGGAGGGATCGGGCGGCCGGTGTGCGATCACGTTCGGTCGGCGTCGGCCGGTATCGACTGGTCACGAACCGTCGCCCAGGCCAGTGCCGAGCGACTGTTCGTGACCGCTCAACGGCGGACGCACGGCAGGCCGTGACCGCCGGCAGGGCGCCTGAAGCATCTACCCCTGAGCGATGCTCGGCCGATCCCCGACTTGCACAGAAGTGTGCCGGAGTGCAACGGATTTCATGCGGCTGCAACAAAAACGCACCCTTCACCCGCAGGCGCGCGAATCTTGCATCGTCTCGCAACGATCGTGCAAGTTGGTTACCGGCGTGTAACCGTTCGCCCCAGGGTTTGGACGGCACTGTTCACCTTGCCTACAGTGCAGATGTCAAACGCGCCCGGGTGACACCGCTGTGCCCTTGCGCGTCCCATGCACCAGGAGGAACCTTGATCAAGAAGCGCGCCGGGCTTTCCGCCCTCGCCGTGCTCGGGGCCACAGCACTCGCCCTGACCGCCTGCTCCAGCAACAGCTCCGACGGGGGTGACTCGGGCTCGGCGAACGCGTCCGGGATCGTCACCACGAACGGCAGCGAGCCGCAGAACCCGCTGATCCCGTCGAACACCACCGAGACCGGTGGCGGCAAGATCATCGACTCGCTCTTCGAAGGCCTCGTCTCGTACGACGCCGACGGCAAGCCGGTCAACGAGGTCGCGAAGAGCATCGACACCGATGACTCGAAGACCTTCGACATCACGCTGAACACGAACTACACCTTCACGAACGGCGAGAAGGTCACCGCCGAGTCCTTCACCAAGGCGTGGGACTGGGCTGCACAGAAGTCCAACGCCCAGGGCGCCAGCTACTTCTTCGAGAACATCGAGGGCTACGACGCCGACAAGGACTCGGAGCTGACCGGCCTCAAGGTCGTCGACGACGACGAGTTCACCGTGACGCTGAAGTCGGCGCAGTCCGACTTCCCGCTGTCGCTCGGCTACTCGGCGTTCGTGCCGCTGCCGTCCTCGTTCTACGACGACACCAAGGCGTTCGGTGAGAACCCGATCGGCAACGGTCCGTACAAGCTCGACGGCAAGGATGCCTGGACCCACAACCAGTCCATCAAGCTCGTCACCAACAAGGACTACGAGGGCAAGCGCAAGCCGAAGAACGGTGGTCTCACGATCACGTTCTACTCCTCGCAGGACACCGCGTACTCCGACGCGCAGGGCGGCAACCTCGACGTCCTCGACGCCGTGCCGGACAGCGCGTTCAAGACGTACAAGTCGGACTTCCCGGACTCGAACGTCAACCAGCCGGCCGCCATCTTCCAGGCGATCTACCTGCCGTACTACCTCGACCACTGGAAGGGCGAGGAAGGCACGCTGCGCCGTGAGGCCATCTCGATGGCCATCAACCGCGAGCAGATCACCGACAAGATCTTCGACGGCACGCGCACCCCGGCGAAGGACTTCACGTCGCCGGTGATCGCGGGTTGGAACGACGACCTCGAGGGTTCGGACGTCCTGGACTACGACCAGGACGAGGCCAAGAAGCTCTGGGCCCAGGCCGACAAGATCTCGAAGTACGACGACACGCTCACCATCACGTACAACGCGGATGGTGGCCACGAGGCCTGGGTGACCGCGGTCACGAACTCGATCTCGAACACGCTCGGCATCAAGGCCGAGGGCAACGCGATCCCGACGTTCCAGGAAGCACTGGACCTCCAGACGAACGACAAGCTCACGGGCGGTAGCCGCACCGGTTGGCAGGCCGACTACCCGTCGCTGTACAACTTCCTCGGCCCGACCATGGGCGAGGGCTCGTCGAACAACTACTCGCGGTACGACTCCAAGGAGTACAACGAGCTGCTCGCTGAGGGCCGTTCGGCCGCGACCGTCGAAGAGGGCAACAAGGCCTTCGACCAGGCACAGGAGCTCCTGTTCAAGGACCTGCCCGAGATCCCGCTCTGGTACTCCAACGTGACCGGTGTCTGGAACGCGGACAACGTGTCCAACGTGAAGTTCGGTTGGAACTCGGTGCCGCTGTACTACGACATCGAGGTCAAGAACTGATCTAGGTCTCCCAGAGACCAAAGCGCGAGCAGGTATCCTGCCTCGCGACCACCGGACGGGGGTTCGGGGACCACTTCGGTCCCCGAACCCCCGTACCACGGTGACAACACCCCCACATCGCGGGCGCCCTCCCGCACCGGACATCCGTGCCGACCCTCGGACCGTCCACCCCTCACCACAATGAACCTGATCGACATCGCTCCGGACCGG
This sequence comes from Curtobacterium sp. VKM Ac-1376, assembly GCF_015351025.1. Lineage (GTDB taxonomy): Bacteria > Actinomycetota > Actinomycetes > Actinomycetales > Microbacteriaceae > Curtobacterium. Next base: position 35,691 of record NZ_JADKRV010000008.1, read on the forward strand.
GCAGTGATCTGATGCTCTGGTACCTCGGCAAGCGCCTCCTGCAACTCATCCCCGTGTTCTTCGGGGCCACGTTCCTCATCTACTTCATGGTCTTCTCGCTGCCCGGCGACCCGATCGCCGCGCTGTTCGGCGACCGTCAGCCGTCGCCGCAGGTCATCGAGACGCTCCGGCAGCAGTACAACCTCGACAAGCCGTTCATCGTGCAGTACCTGCTCTGGATCGGCGGCGTGTTCCGTGGTGACCTCGGCCTGACGTACTCGGGTCAGCCGGTCAGCTCGCAGCTCGCCCAGGCCTTCCCGATCACGGCGCGCCTGGCCATCCTCGCGCTCGTGTTCGAGGCGGTCGCCGGCATCGTCGTCGGCGTCATCGCCGGCCTCCGCAAGGGCAAGCTGTTCGACGCCAGCGCGCTCGTCGTGTCGCTCCTGCTCATCTCGGTGCCGACCTTCGTCGTCGGGTTCGTGCTGCAGTACGTGTTCGGCATCAAGCTCGGGCTGTTCCGTGTGACCGTCTCCGGCGAAGCGCCGTGGGACGAACTCGTCCTGCCGGCGATCGTGCTCGCGTCCGTGTCGTTCGCCTACATCGTCCGGCTCACCCGCGCGAGCGTGGCGGAGAACACCACCGCGGACTTCGTGCGGACCGCGACCGCGAAGGGCCTGCCCCGTCGGCGCGTCGTCGGTGTGCACATCTTCCGCAACTCGCTCATCCCCGTGGTGACCTACCTGGGTGTCGACATCGGCAACCTGATGGTCGGCGCGATCGTCACCGAGGGCATCTTCAACATCCATGGTGTGGGTGGCACGGTGTTCCAGGCCGTCAAGCTCGGCGAGGGCCCGACCGTGGTCTCCTTCGTCGCCGTGATGGTCATCATCTTCATGCTCGCCAACCTCCTGGTCGACCTGCTCTACGCCGTCCTGGACCCGAGGATCCGCTATGCCAAGTAACGCCGCATCCCGTTCGGCGACGCACTACGTCGCCCCGATCGAGGAGACCCCGCTCCAGGCGGTCGACCAGGTCAACGAGGACGAGAAGACCCGTTCCCTGTGGACCGACGCGTGGGAGTCCATGCGCGGCCGTCCGACGTTCTGGATCTCGTCGGTCCTGATCCTGCTGATCGTCGTCGTCGCGATCTTCCCCGGACTCTTCGCGCACGTCGACCCGCGGGCCGCGAACCTCGACTACAGCGACGAGGGGCCGCGAGCCGGGCACATCCTCGGCTTCACCCGTCAGGGTTCCGACGTCTACGCCCGCGTGATCTGGGGCGCCCAGAACTCGCTGATCGTCGGCATCGTGGCGACGATCCTGGTGTCGATCGTCGGCATCGTGATCGGTGCGCTGGCCGGTTTCTACGGCGGCTGGCTGGACACGATCGTGTCCCGCATCGGTGACATCTTCTTCTCGATCCCCACCGTCCTCGGTGCGATCGTGATCATGTCGGTGATCCCGGCGCGCAACGCCATCACGGTGTCGCTCGTGCTCGCCGCGTTCGCGTGGCCGCAGATCGCGCGCATCATGCGCGGTGCGGTCCTCAGCGCGAAGCAGGCGGACTACGTCATGGCGTCGGCCGCCCTGGGCGTCAATCGGTTCAAGACGCTCGTCCGGCACGTCATCCCGAACTCGCTGGCGCCGGTCATCGTCGTCGCGACCGTGTCCCTCGGCACGTTCATCGTGGCGGAGGCGACGCTGTCGTTCCTCGGTATCGGACTGCCGCCGTCGGCGCTCAGCTGGGGCCTCGACATCGGGACCGCCCAGACGTCGATCCGCACCAACCCGTCGACGATCTTCTGGCCGTCGGCCGCCCTGTCCATCACCGTGCTCGCGTTCCTGCTCCTCGGTGACGTGGTGCGCGACGCACTCGACCCGAAGGCGAGGGCTCGCCGATGAGCGAGACACTGACCCAGCCGAGCAACAGCCGTACCGGCGGTTCCGGCGCCCCGCTGCTCGAGATCACCGATCTGCAGGTCGGTTTCAAGACCCAGAGCGGTCTCGTGCAGGCCGTCCGCGGTGTGAACCTCACGCTCGAGCAGGGCGAGCGTCTGGCCATCGTCGGCGAGTCCGGGTCCGGAAAGTCGACGAGCGCCCAGGCGATCATCAAGCTGCTGCCCGGTACCGGCGAGGTCACCGGCGGGTCGATCAAGTTCAACGGGCGCGAGCTCGTCGGGCTGAGCGACAAGGAGATGTCGGAGATCCGTGGGAAGGAGATCGGCTACGTCCCCCAGGACCCGATGTCGAACCTCAACCCGCTGTGGTCGATCGGCTTCCAGGTGGAAGAGGCCATCCGTGCGAACGGCATGGCCACCGGCAAGGCCGCGGTCCGCGACCGTGCGGTCGAGGTCCTGAAGGAAGCCGGTCTCGGCGACGCATCGACCCGCCTGAAGCAGTACCCGCACGAGTTCTCCGGCGGCATGCGGCAGCGCGTGCTCATCGGCATCGGTCTGTCGAGCCGCCCGCAGCTGCTCATCGCCGACGAGCCGACGAGTGCGCTCGACGTCACCGTCCAGCGCGTCATCCTCGACCACCTCGAGACCTTGACGCGCGACTTCGGCACCTCGGTGCTGTTCATCACGCACGACCTCGGGCTCGCCGCCGAGCGTGCCGAGAAGCTCGTCGTGATGTACAAGGGCCAGGTCGTCGAGGCTGGTCCCTCGAAGGAGATCCTGGCGAACCCGCAGCACCCGTACACGCAGCGCCTCGTCGCGGCGGCACCGTCGCTGGCCAGCCGTCGCATCCAGTCGAAGGTGCAGCACCAGCGGGTCGACATCGCCGACGCCGGCAACGACGACGCCGAGCTGATCGCCCGGGCACAGGAGCGCGAGCACCGCCCGGCCGAGGACCTCATCGTGGTGAAGAACCTCGAGAAGGTCTACAAGCTGCGCGGCAAGAGCCTCGCCACGCGTGAACTCAAGGCCGTCGACGACGTGTCGTTCTCGATCCAGAAGGGCACCACCACGGCGCTCGTCGGCGAGTCCGGTTCGGGCAAGTCGACCGTCGCGAAGCTCGTCCTGCAGCTCGAGAGCATCACGAGCGGCACCGTGCAGTTCGACGGCATCGACATCGGCGCGCTGAAGGGCAAGGACCTCTTCGACTTCCGCCGCCGCGTGCAGCCGGTGTTCCAGGACCCGTACGGCTCCCTGGACCCGATGTACAACGTCGGGAACACGATCGCCGAGCCGCTCGCCACGCACAGGGTGGGCGACAAGGCCTCCCGTCGAGCTCGCGTGCTCGAACTGCTCGATCAGGTCGCGCTGCCGAAGTCGATGGTGAACCGCTACCCGAACGAGCTGTCCGGTGGCCAGCGGCAGCGCATCGCCGTGGCCCGCGCGCTCGCGCTCAAGCCGGAGGTCATCGTCCTCGACGAGGCCGTCTCCGCGCTCGACGTGCTCGTGCAGGGACAGATCCTCGACCTGCTCACCGAGCTGCAGACCGAGCTCGGCCTGACGTACCTGTTCATCACGCACGACCTCGCGGTCGTCCGCCTCGTCGCGGACAACGTGTGCGTCATGCGCCGCGGGCAGATCGTCGAGAAGGCGACGACCGACGAGGTCTTCGCCGCCCCGAAGGAGCAGTACACGAAGGACCTCCTGGCCGCCATCCCCGGCGCCGGGTTCGAGTTCGGACGCTGATCCACCTGGACACGAACGAGGCCGGACGTCCCGTCGTCCTCCGCGCTGGTCGCGGGGGCGCGGTGGCGTCCGGCCTCGTCGCAGTCCTGGGCCTCTTCCTGCTCGGCGACGCCTCGGTCCGGGGCAGCTGGGACGTCGTGCTCCGCGCTGCCGGCCCGATCGCCGTGCTGGTCTGGGCCCTCTGGGTGCTCAGCTACCGCCCGTGCATCGTGGTCGACGACCGCACGGTCAACGTCATCAACCCGCTCCGCCGCACCGTCGTGCCGTGGCACGCGGTCGCCGACGTCCGGCTCCGCTGGCAGATCGTGATCGAGACGGTCGCCGGCCGGAAGGTGCAGTGCTGGGGCGGCCCGTCGTTGCCTCGCCCGAAGCCCGCTCGCCGCGGCGAGCAGGCCGTGCTGCCCCAGCCCGACGAGATGACCGTGCTGCTCGACCGGTGGTCCGAGCGCCGCGCTGCCGCCGCCGACGGCGACGTCGTGCGCGGCTGGGACACGCCGGCCCTGGTGGTCGGCGCGGCCACGCTGGCGCTCCTCGTCGTGTCGCTGCTCAGCCTGTGGCTCGGAGCCTGACGCGGCTCTCGATCACGACGACACGGCGGACGGGAGGCCCGGCGCACGAGGTGCGCCGGGCCTCCCGTCCGCCTGCTGGTCACGTCCACGGCGTGACCGGCGTCGTCAGACGACCGCGCCCACCCGCTCCGTGAGCAGGTGCTCCTGGTCGGTCTGGATGCAGGCGACGCCTCGGCCGTGCACGGGCTCGAGGCCCGGGTCGATCGTGCGGCACTGCTCCTGCCGGCCCTCGTCGAGGAGCTGGTAGAGCGGGCAGCGCGTGCGGAAGCGGCAGCCGTCGATGCGCTCCGTGGGGGAGGGCAGGTCGCCCTCGAGCAGGATGCGCCCGCGAGCTGCTTCGGCCATCGGGTCCGGCACCGGGACCGCTGACAGCAGGGCTCGCGTGTACGGGTGCTGCGGGTCCGAGAAGACCGCGTCCCCGTCGCCGTACTCGACGATGCGGCCGAGGTACATGACCGCGACGTCGTCGGCGATGTGCCGGACCACGGACAGGTCGTGCGCCACGAACAGGTAGGACAGTCCGAGGCGGTGCTTCAGGTCCTCGAGCAGGTTGATCACACCGGCCTGCACCGAGACGTCGAGGGCGGAGACGGGCTCGTCGAGCACCAGGATCTTGGGCTCGACGATCAACGCGCGGGCGATGCCGATGCGCTGCCGTTGGCCGCCGGAGAACTCGTGCGGGTACCGGTCGATGTAGCTCGGCTCGAGCCCGACCAGCTCGAGGGCCTCGCGCACACGGCGTCGGATCTCGTCCTTCGGCACACCGTGCACGGTGAGGGGCTCGCCGATCACCGAGCCGATGTCGAGCCGAGGGTCGATCGACGCCATCGGGTCCTGGAACACGACCTGGATGTCGCGCCGCAGCGCCAGGCGGTCCTTCTTCGAGAGCGAGGCGGTGTCGACGCCGTTCACCCGGATGGTGCCCTGCTGGGCGCCGGCGAGCTCGAGGATCTCCATGATGGTGGTCGTCTTGCCGCAGCCGGACTCGCCGACCAGGCCGAGCACCTGCCCGCGCTTCAGGGTCAGGGAGACACCGTCGACCGCGTGGACCTCGCCGATCTGCCGGCGGAACAGCGCGCCCTTGGTGAGCGGGAACGTCTTGACCACGTCCTGCAGCTCGAGCACGACGTCGTCGCCGTGGTCGACGGCCGCCTCGGGGACGTCCTCGGGGCGGGGGAAGATCTCCGAGCGCTCGAGGGTGCCCGCGGCGATCTCGTCCCGGCGGATGCACGCGGCGGTGTGGTCGACGATGACCGCCGGGGCCGAGACGGCCGCGCCGGTCGCGATGTCACCGACGGCGGCGTCGCCGGCGTTGGTGATCGCGCCGGTGCTCGCGCGCGTGATGGTCGGCGCGATGAGTGCGGGCTCGCCGTCGCGGCAGGCGTCGATGACGGCGGGGCAGCGGTCGGCGAACGGACAGCCGGTCGGCTTCTGCGTGAGCAGCGGCGGGCGGCCCTCGAGCGGGACGAGCCGTTCGGTCCGCGCGGCGGTCATGTTCGGCATCGATCGGAGTAGCCCGATCGTGTACGGCATCACCGGCTCGCGGAACAGCGGCTCGACGGGTGCCGTCTCGACGATCCGGCCGGCGTACATCACGGCGACGCGGTCGGCGTTCCCGGCGACGACGCCCAGGTCGTGTGTGATGAGCACCACGGCGGCACCGGTCATGTCCTTCGCGGTCTGCAGCACGTCGAGGATCTGCGCCTGGATCGTGACGTCGAGCGCGGTCGTCGGCTCGTCGGCGATGATCAGCTTCGGGTCGTTCGCGATGGCGATCGCGATCATCGCGCGCTGTCGCATGCCGCCGGAGAACTCGTGCGGGAACGCGTCGAGGCGCCGGGCTGGGTTCGGGATCCCGACGATGCGCAGCAGTTCCTCGGCGCGGGTGCGGGCAGCGTGCTGGGTGAGGGAGCGGTCGTGCAGGCGCAGCCCCTCGATGATCTGCTGGCTGATCGTGTACACCGGCGTCAGGGCGGACAGCGGGTCCTGGAACACCATCGCGATGTCACGGCCGCGCAGCCGGGACATCTCGCGGTCGTTCCTGCCGACGAGCTCCTGGCCGTCGAACCGGATGCTGCCCTGCACCTGGGCGGACGACGGCAGCAGCCCCATCACGGCCATCGAGGACACCGACTTGCCGGAACCCGACTCGCCCACGATGCCGAGGAACTCACCGGGTGCCACCGCGTAGTCCACCCCGCGGACGGCGTAGACGGGCTTGGTCTTCGGGTTGAACGTGACCGAGAGGTCGGAGACGGTCAGCAGCGGCTCAGTCACGGTTGGCTCCGGAGGTGGGGTCGATGGCGTCGCGCAGGGCGTCGCCGAGCAGGCTGGTCGAGAGCACGGTCGCGACGAGCGTCGCGGCGGGCAGGACGAAGAGCCACGGGCGGGTGACGGCGGACTGGCTGCCGGCGGCGAGCAGGGTGCCGAGCGACACGTCGGGCACCTGGATGCCGAAGCCGAAGAAGCTCAGCGAGCTCTCCGCCAGGATCGCGGCACCGACTCCCAGCGTGGCGTCGATGATGAGCAGCGACGCGACGTTCGGCAGGATGTGCCGCCGGATGATCGTGAACGCCGGGACGCCCATGAACCGGGCGGCCTTGACGTAGTCGCGTTCGCGCAGCGACATCGTCTGGCCGCGGATCACACGCGCCATCACCATCCAGCTGAACACCGCGAGTCCGACGATCAGCGCGACCCAGGTCAGGTCCTTGAACACCGGGCTGAGCAGGACGAGCGCGTAGAACGACGGGATCACGAGCAGCAGGTCGATGACCCAGACGAGCAGACGGTCGGTGGTGCCGCCGAAGTAGCCGGCGATCGCGCCGACGATGCCGGCGATGAGCGTGGCGGCAGGGCCGGCGATGAGCCCGATGAGCAGGGACTTCTGCAGGCCGACGAGGGTCTGCGCGTAGATGTCCTGCCCGATGTCGTTCGTGCCGAACCAGTGCGCGGCGCTCGGCGGCATGCCGAACGCGAGCCCGTCGGAGTCGACGGCGTTCCAGTGGTACAGGTACGGGCCGAGGAACGCCCAGAGGATGATGAGCAGCAGGACGCTGCCGCCGATCCGCGCGCGCCAGGTGCCGAACACCTTGCGCCAGAGCGGGGTGCGGCCGCCCTTGGCCTCGATGACGTGCGCCGGGACGCCGGCGTCGCCGTCGCCCGGGTCACCGGCGGTGGTCGTGGTCGTGGGGTCGAGAACAGACACGGGTCACACCCTCACTCGCGGGTCGAGCGCGGCGTACAGCAGGTCCGCGAGGGTCCCTGCGATGAGCACGAGGATCGCCGTGAAGAGGATCGTGCCCGAGGCCGCGTTGATGTCGTTGTTGCTGATGCTCTGGACGAAGTACTCGCCCATGCCGTGCCAGCTGAAGACCAGCTCGGTGATGCTCGCACCCGTCAGGATCAGGCCGAACGAGTACGCGAAGAAGGTCGACATCGGGATGAGGGCGACGCGGACGCCGTGGCGCATGATCGCGGACCCGCGGGTGCGACCCTTCGATCGCGCGGTGCGGATGAAGTCGTTCGACAGCACGTCGAGCATCGCGGAGCGCTGGTACCGCGAGTAGGTGGCCACGGCGCCGATGGTCAGCGAGACCGTCGGTAACAGCAGGTGCACGAGGCGGTCGCCGAGGACCGGGAAGAACCCGCTCACCCCCGGCGTGTACTCACCGGTGAACCGGATCACCTGCGTCCCGACGCCCTGGTTGAGCGAGGTCGCGAGGATCATGAGCACGACCGCGATGACGAAGGTCGGGGTGGCGAGCACCGCGAACGACAGGTAGGTCGAGACCTGGTCCGAGGTGCGGTACTGCCGGACGGCGTTCCAGACGCCCAGCAGCACGCCGAGGACCGCGCCGAGCAGGGTGCCGATGACGAGCAGCCGCAGGCTCGTGCCGGACCGGGCGATGATGTCGGCCGTCACCTCGGTGCCGCGGGTGCTCATGCCGAGCGAGCCGTGTGTCACCAGGCCGACCCACCAGTCCCACGTGCGGACGATGAGCGGGGTGTCCGGATCGGCCCCGAGCTTCCGCAGGGACGCCTCGATGGTGCCCTGCGGCACCGCCGGGTTGCGCCCGAGGAACCGGGCGGCCGGGTTGAGCGTGCTGCTGGCGAGGATGTACCCGAGCGTGGTCGCCACGATCGTCAGGACGACGTAGTTGACGATCCGCTTTGCGATGAAGGCGAGCATGTACTTCGTGACCTCTGGGTGCGGCCGTCCGTCCGGACGGCGTTGTCGGTGGCGACAGGCTAGCCGTTCGAGCGACTGGGTGGGACAACGGAAGTGACGCTATGCAACATTCGTTACGAGCGTGTTTCGATTCGTCGCACGGACCCTTGTGCAGCCTTCGGATGTGGCTAGGGTTCTCAACCAACAGACGCGACGGCGGGGGCCGTCGCGGTCCAGCGCGATCTGCGCGAACCACAACGAAAGGGAATCCTCGCCATGCGAAAGAGGATCAAGGGCATCGCCGTCCTCGCCACCGCTGCGGCTGCCGCCGTCGTGCTGGCGGGCTGCTCCGGGGGCGGAACTGCGGGCAACAGCAGCTCCCCGGTCGCCGAGTCGTCGCTGAAGTCGACCGGCTGGACCGCCGCGGACCGCGCGGACGTGCAGGACGGTGGGTCGATCACCCTGCCGATCGACTCGGCTCCGGCCAACTTCCAGATCAACAACCTCGACTCCGGGACCGTCGACGACCAGGCGATCTCCGGGACCTACCTGCCGAGCTTCATCCAGTTCAAGGAGAACGGCGAGTGGGAGGCGAACAAGGACTACGTCGACTCCATCGAGCTGACGAAGGACTCGCCCCAGACCGTCGAGATCACGATCAACCCGAAGGCGGTGTGGTCCGACGGCACCCCGATCACCGAGAAGGACGTCGCCGCCAACTGGAAGGCGCTGAACGGCACGAACGAGGACTTCGCGCCGCTCGCCACCAACGTGTGGGAGGACGTGAAGTCGGTCGAGCAGGGCGACGACGAGCGCGACGTCATCGTCACGTTCTCGAAGACGAACGCCGACTGGCCGTCCGTGTTCACGTCGATCTACCCGTACTGGGCCGTCGACACCCCCGAGCACTTCAACACCGCCTGGGCCAAGGGTCCGTACGCCGCGGACGGCAAGACCTACGTCTCCGGCGGTCCGTACACCGTGGAGTCCTTCGACGCCAACGGCGGTGTGCTCACGTTCGAGAAGAACCCGAAGTGGTGGGGGGACGAGGGCAAGCTCGACACGATCGTGTTCAAGACGGTGTCACGTGACGGCGTCGCCCAGGCCTACGCCAACAAGGAGTTCGACGCGTTCAACCTGAACGGCAGCGCGGACAACTTCAAGACCGCCAACTCGCGGTCGGACTCGAAGATCGAGCGTTCGCTCGGCACGACGCAGCGTCAGATCACGCTGAACGGCACCGCCGACGTCTTCAAGGACCAGGACGTCCGTCAGGCGTTCGCGCAGGCGATCAACCGCAAGGTCCTCGCCCAGGCGATCCTGTCACCGGTGAAGAGCCCGGGTGACGTGCTCAACAACCTCGTCTACCTGCCCGGCCAGGAGGGCTACACGGACGACGTGTCTAGCGTCTACGGCTACGACACGGCCAAGGCGAAGAAGAAGCTCGAGGACGCCGGCTACGAGATCGGCTCGGACGGCTACGCGACCAAGGGCGGCACGACGCTCGAGGTCCGGTTCGTGATCCCGTCGGACAACCCGAACTCGGCGAACATCGCCCAGCTCGTGCAGCAGCAGACGAAGCAGGCCGGCTTCAAGGTCACGATCGACACCGTGCCGACCGACGACTTCTTCACGAAGTACATCACCACCGACGGCCGTGACTTCGACGCCACGTACTTCGCATGGCAGGGCACGCCGTTCCCGATCTCGTCGCTGAAGTCGATCTACTACCCCGCCGACGCCGGGCAGAACTACACCGGGGTGACGGACGACTCGCTCGGTGCGGCGTGGGACAAGGCGAACGCCGAGCTCGACGCCGACGCCCGTACCGAGGACGCGCAGGAGATCGACGAGAAGATCGTCAAGGTCGCCGGCACGATCCCGCTGTTCGCCGAGCCGTACGCCTGGGGTGTCCGCAAGGACCTGGTGAACTACGGTCCGGCGCAGTTCCAGCAGTACTCCGTCAAGTGGCAGGACGTCGGCTACACGAAGTAGTCGCAGCACCGATCACGAGCCACACCCCCGACGTCGCACGACGTCGGGGGTGTGGTTCTGCGTCGGCGCACGCGGGCGGCCGCGGCGCCCCGGTCCTACAGCCGTGCCGCCGCCGTCGACGCCGCGAACCCGAGCACGATCATCGCCAGGATCGTCCACCCGTGGGTTCTGTGGGTGATCGGCGCAGCGACGACGCTCGCGGGGGGCGGGCCGTCCTGCGGCGCCGGGGTGGGCACGCGGGCCAGCATGCGCGCGGCCGCGGCGCCCACGTCGAGGTGATCCGCGCCTCCCGGCCGGTCACCGGTGCGCGCGTCGAGCCGCGCGGTCGGACGGGTTGCGATCCAGACGCGGCGCACGCCCTCGCTCGTGACCACCTCGATGCCGTACTTGGTCCGGACCTCGGTGACCCGCGACCAGGTGTAGGTGCTCGTCCGCCGGACGTCCACGATGCGCAGGTGCTCGGGCATCAGCTCGATGCGTGGGCGCCACAGCGCGGCCCACGCGACGAACGCGATGCAGATGCTCGGGACGACTGCGAGCCAGGGGGAGCCGCCGCCGACCAGCGCGAGCGGCACGAGCACGGCGGCGGCGGCCCAGAGGACGAGGGCGAGGCGACGAAGACCCGGGGCGACGATGGTGGTGTGCACCGGACGAGGGTACGAGATGCCTCCCCGGAGACGCCCGGGGAGCGGGTGTGACACACCGGCGCGTATCTCCGGACGACCCGATTCTCCGGGGAGGCAGATCCTGGTCGGACCGCTCGTGCCGTCCATGGTCGTCGGCCCCGGTTCGGGTGTCAACACCTCACGTCGAACTGTCCAGCGGACCCCCACGCGGGGCTCTAGGAGACGAGCAATTCGATCTGCTCGCGGATGGTCTCGGCCTTCGGGAACCGGAGTCCGACCAGGCCGACGTGCCGCCAGCGCACCACGCCGTCGGGGCCGATGACGAAGACGGATCGTCGCAGGCCGATCCCCGGCGCCCGCACCCCGTAGGCGCGGACGACCGAGCCCGCGGTGTCGCTCAGCAGCGGGAAGGCGAGCGAGGAGTCGCGGGCGAAGGTCTCGTGCGAGTCGAGGGCCTGCGGGCTGATGCCCCACACGGTCGCGCCGAGGTCGGTGAAGTCGTCGAGCTCCGCCTGGTAGCTGCACAGCTGAGCGGTGCAGACCGCCGTCGCGTCAGCCGGGTAGAAGGCGAGCACCACCGTCCGGCCGATCTCGGCGGACAGGTCGTACTCGTCGTCGGTGCGGACGCCGTCGCGGACGATCATCCCCGGCAGGGTGAACGACGGGGCGGACTCGCCGATCGCGGGGATGCTCATGGGTCTCACGCTAGGGGTGCGGCGCGGTGGTTGCCCCTCGGCACGCTGTGGGCAGACTGTGTATGCGCTCCGTGGCCTACGAGAACAGCTGGGGGAACGCGTTCGCCACCCAGGGGTAGCCTACGAACACGGCGGCGTCCAGCAGGCAGTGCGTGACGATCAAGGGCATCAGACGCCCCCACCTGGTGTAGATCCAGCCGAACACGACGCCCATCACGGCGTTCCCGACGAACGCGCCGAAGCCCTGGTACAGGTGGTAGCTCCCGCGCAGCAGGGCGGTCGACAGGATCATCTGCCAGCGGCCCCAGCCGAGGTCGCCGAGCCGGGCGTACAGGTACCCGATGACGATCACTTCCTCTTGCAGGCCCGAACGGATCGCGGACAGCAGCAGGACCGGGATCGTCCACCAGTACGAGTTGAAGGCAGCGGGGTCGACGGCGACCGTGATGCCGAGGGCCCGACCGGTGAAGTACAGGGCGAGGCCCGGGATCCCGATGCACAGGGCGATGAGCGCCGGGCCACCGAGGTCGGGCTTCGCACGGAAGCGGTCGATGCCGAGCCGTCCCAGGTGCGGGCGCGACGTGCTCCACAGCAGGAAGCAGACGAGAGCGACCGGGGCCAGGTCGACCGCGATGCCGAGCAGCTGTCGCGCCAGGTCGACGTACTCCACCGTCGTCGACGAGGTGTTCAGCGCCGTGGACTGCTCGCCGAGCGGGGTGGTCTGCGACAGATCGTCGATGATCTGCAGGATCGAGTACAGCGCGCTGGCACCGAGCGAGAGCAGCAGGACGATCGTGATCTCGACCCACGTTCGCCGTCGGCTCATCGTCAGTACTCCTGTCTGTTGCGAACTACCGGTAGACTGGCGTGTCGGGCGTTCTGCCCACGGGTGCGGTGCTGAGAAATCACTGGCCCGACACTCTCCCAGAAATTGAAGGATGTCCTGTATGGCGCTCGCCACCCGGTCCGACCTGCGCAACGTCGCCATCGTGGCACACGTCGACCACGGCAAGACCACCCTCGTTGACGCGATGCTCACGCAGACGAACTCGTTCGACGCCCACTTCGAGGGCGAAGACCGCATGATGGACTCGAACGACCTCGAGCGCGAGAAGGGCATCACGATCCTCGCGAAGAACACCTCGGTGCTCTACAACGGGAAGCACGCGACCGAGTTCGGCTCGGACGGCCCCATCACCATCAACGTGATCGACACCCCCGGCCACGCCGACTTCGGTGGTGAGGTCGAGCGCGGCCTCTCCATGGTCGACGGTGTCGTCCTGCTCGTCGACGCGTCCGAGGGTCCGCTGCCCCAGACCCGCTTCGTGCTCCGCAAGGCGCTCGCCGCGAAGCTCCCGGTGATCCTGCTCGTCAACAAGACGGACCGCCCCGACTCCCGCATCGACGAGGTCGTCTCCGAGTCGCAGGACCTGCTGCTCGGCCTGGCCTCCGACCTGTCGGACGAGGTCGACGACCTCGACCTCGACGCGATCCTCGACGTCCCCGTGGTCTACGCCTCGGGCCGCAACGGCGCCGCGTCGCGCAACAAGCCGAACGACGGCGAGCTGCCGGACAACGACGACCTCGAGCCCCTGTTCGAGGCCATCCTGCAGCACGTGCCCGCGCCGAAGTACGACGACGAGCACCCGCTGCAGGCCCACGTCACGAACCTCGACGCGTCGCCGTTCCTCGGTCGCCTCGCGCTGCTGCGCATCTTCCACGGCACGATGAAGAAGGGCCAGACGGTCGCGTGGGTCAAGCACGACGGCACCGTCGTCAACGCCCGCATCACCGAGCTCCTCATCACGAAGGCCCTCGACCGGTACCCCGCCGAGTCCGCCGGCCCCGGTGACATCGTCGCAGTTGCCGGCTTCGACACCATCACCATCGGTGAGACCCTGACCGACCCCGAGGACGTCCGCCCGCTGCCGACCATCACGGTCGACGACCCGGCGATCTCGATGACGATCGGCACGAACACCAGCCCGCTCGTCGGCAAGGTCAAGGGCCACAAGCTCACCGCCCGCATGGTCAAGGAGCGCCTCGACCGCGAGCTCATCGGCAACGTCTCGCTCAAGGTCCTCGACATCGGTCGTCCCGACGCCTGGGAGGTCCAGGGCCGTGGAGAGCTCGCGCTCGCCATCCTGGTCGAGCAGATGCGTCGCGAGGGCTTCGAGCTCACCGTCGGCAAGCCGCAGGTCGTCACGAAGCGTGACGAGAACGGCAAGCTGCAGGAGCCGTACGAGCACATGACGATCGACACGCCGGAGGAGTACCTCGGCGCGATCACGCAGCTCATGGCCGCTCGCAAGGGCCGCATGGAGAACATGACGAACCACGGCACCGGCTGGGTGCGCATGGAGTTCATCGTCCCGTCGCGCGGCCTGATCGGCTTCCGCACGTCCTTCCTGACGGAGACCCGCGGTACCGGCATCGCCAACGCGATCTTCCACGGCTACGACGACTGGGCCGGTGCGATCCAGACCCGCATCAACGGCTCGATCGTGTCCGACCGTTCCGGTGTGGTCACGCCCTTCGCCATCACGAACCTGCAGGAGCGGATGACGTTCTTCGTCAACCCCACCGAAGAGGTCTACGAGGGCATGGTCATCGGCGAGAACTCGCGCGCCGACGACATGGACGTGAACATCACCAAGGAGAAGAAGCTCACGAACATGCGGTCGGCCAACGCCGACACGTTCGAGTCGATGACCCCGTCGCGGCAGCTCTCGCTCGAGGAGTGCCTCGAGTTCGCCCGTGAGGACGAGTGCGTCGAGGTCACCCCGGCCGTCGTGCGCATCCGCAAGGTCGAGCTCGACGCGTCGGCCCGCCAGCGCTCGTACGCGCGCCTGAAGCGTCAGGACGCGTAAACCAAGGCCTGGAGGCCCGTCCTCCGTCCGACGGCCCGGTCACCTCGAGCAGGTGGCCGGGCCGTTCGCGGTTGTACCGTGGGGAGCGTGACTCTCGACCTCCTCTCGATCTACCAGGACCTGCACGCCCACCCGGAGCTCGGCTTCCGGGAGCACCGCACCGCCGGTGTCATCGCCCGGGAGCTCGCCGAGATCGGCGGGATCGAGGTGACGACGGGCGTCGGCGGGACCGGTGTCGTCGGCGTCGTGACGAACGGCGAGGGACCCGTGGTCTGGCTCCGCGCCGACATGGACGGTCTGCCCGTGCAGGAGCGGACCGGGCTGCCGTACGCCAGTGAGCACGTCGGCACCGACGACGAGGGCAAGGACGTCCCGACGATGCACGCGTGCGGGCACGACATCCACGTCACGTGGCTGCTCGGCGCGCTCGAGCGCCTGGTCGCCACCACGGCTGACTGGCGCGGCACCGTCGTCGCCGTCTTCCAGCCCGCCGAAGAGGTCATCTCCGGTGCCCGCGCCATGGTCGAGGACGGCCTGGTCGAGCGGTTCCCGAAGCCGGACGTCGTGCTCGGGCAGCACTCGGCCCCGGCGCCGGTCGGCATCGTCGCGGTCGGCACCGGCCCGGTGATGGCGTCGAGCGACCGGCTGACCGTGACGTTCAACGGCCGCGGCGCGCACGGTTCGGCGCCGCAGGCCTCGCTCGACCCGATCGTCACGGCCGCGTCGGCCGTCGTGCGGCTGCAGACCGTCGTCGCGCGCGAGGTCTCGCCGAGCGATGCCGGGGTCGTCACGGTGGGCAGCTTCCACGCGGGCACCCGCGCGAACATCATCCCCGACCAGGCCGTCATCGAGATCTCCACGCGCGCCCGCAACGAGGAGACCCGCCAGCGCATCATCGCCTCGATCGAGCGCATCGTCCGGGCCGAGAGCACGGCCGGCGGGCTGCCCGAGCCGACGATCGCCCGTGCCCCCGGCGCGGAGGTCACCGTGAACGAGGCCGAGGCCGCCGCCACCGTGCTCGAGGCGATCCGAGCCGAGGTCCCGGATGCACGCGACCTGGAGATCGGACTCGCCATGGCCTCGGAGGACGTCGGGCAGCTCGCGACCGCCGCCGGTGCGCCGCTCGTGTACTGGTTCACGGGCATCACCGACCCGGAGCGCTTCCGCCGGGGCGAGGACATCCCGAGCAACCACTCGCCCTTCTACGCGCCGAAGGCCGAGACCGCGATCCCGGTCGGCGTCGACGCCCTGGTGGCCGCGACGCGCGCGTACGTCGCCTGACACGTTCGTCGGGAAGGAGGCCCGGGGCGGTCCCGCCGCGCACGTGACCGCCCCGGGGACGGCACGTTCACAGCCAACTCGCGCCGGGCCTCCCGGCTCGTCCGTTACGGTCGCGCCATGCGTTCCCTCCGTACCCCGCTGATCGCCGCCGTCGCTGCCGGCATCGCCCTGGCCGGACTCACCGGCTGTTCCACCCAGACCGTGCAGCAGGCCACCGACCTCGGGTCATCCGTCGCGTCGAACGTGGCCGACGGGGTCGCCGGCATCGACGGCAAGGCGATCCAGGACGGCATGTCCTCGGCCGCGGGCGGCATCGACGGCGCGCTCGACACGGCGCTCAAGGGCGTCGACGTGACCTCCGACGGCAAGGTGCCGGACGGATTCCCGTCGGCCGACGTCCCGCTCGTCGACGGCACCGTGCTCGGCGGGGGAGCGGGCCCGAACGGCTCCGGGTGGGTCGCGCAGGTCCGGGCGGCCTCGGTCGACGACTTCCAGGCCGCCGTGCAGCAGCTCACCGACGCCGGGTACACCGAGTCGGCCAAACGTGCGGACTCGTCGAGTGCGTTCGGCATGTTCCGGAGCGACGCGTACCGCGTGGTGCTGACCTTCTCGGAGACCAAGGACAGCGGCGGCGTCACGGCGACCTACATCGTCACGCCCCGCTAGTCCCGTACCCTGGGGGACGATGTCGAAGGCCCCCGCCACGCGCCCCGAGCGCGTCCTGATCGTGCACGCCCACCCCGACGACGAGACGCTCTCGTCGGGCGGGACCATCGCGACCCTGCTCGAGCGCGGCGCCGAGGTGACCGTGCTCACCGCGACCCGGGGCGAGCGCGGCGAGATGCTCACGGAACAGTTGGCCCCGCTCGCGGGCGACCCCGCGCGGGTGGCGCGGCACCGGGAGACCGAGATCGCCGCAGCCCTCGCCGCCCTCGGCGGGCCGCAGCACCTGTGGCTCGGCGGGCGCGGTGCTCGGCGGACCGACCTGCCGGAGCGTCGCTACGTCGACTCCGGCATGCAGTGGGGCCCGGACGGGCGGGCGACCGCCGCGGACGCCGCCCCGGCCGACTCGCTGACGGCGGCCGACCTGGGCGAGGTCGTGGACGACGTCCGCGCCGCGATCCGCTCCACCGGTGCCGACGCCGTGATCAGCTACGCCGACGACGGGGGCTACGGGCACCCCGACCACGTGCGGATGCACCACGCGGCGCAGTACGCGGCCCGTGCCGAAGAAGTCCCGTTCTCGATGATCGTCGACCCCGCCAGCGGCCAGGCCGACGTGACGGTCGACGTCCTGCCGGTCCGGGCGAAGGTGCGTGCGGCCGTCGAGCAGTACCGCTCCCAGGTCGCCGTCGACCCCGTGGACCCCGCCGACCCCGCGGCCCTGTCGTGGGTCATGCCGCACGGCGTCCGGCAGCATGCCCCGGCGGTCGAGGCGTTCCGGCACGACGCGGCCCCGCAGCCGGCGGCGCCGCAGACCTACGCCGAGATGTCCGGCCAGGGCAAGGTCGCGGCGGTCGTCGTCTCGCTGCTGCTCGGGCTGCTCGCAGGCGGGCTCGGGACGGTCACGCACCAGCAGACGATCGGCGCGTTCCCGGTCGGGCTCGTCGTCACCACCCTCATCGTGCTCGGCCTGACCGTGGGCGTGCGGCTCGTCTACCGCTCGCGGGCGATGGTCGCCGCGATCGGCATCGGGATCCTCGTCGCGACGCAGGTGCTCGTGTCGGTCGGCGGGGAGAGCTCGCCGCTCGTCCTGGCCAACGCCGCCGGGTACGTGTGGACCTTCGCCCCCGCGGTCATCGCCGCCCTGGTCCTCGCGTGGCCGGACCTGTCGGGGCTGCGGTCCCGGACGGCCCCGGGCCGCGGGTAGACTCGAACCCGCTCGTCGAAGGGAGCACCCGAACCGTGACCTACGTGATCGCCCAGCCGTGTGTCGACGTCAAGGACCGCGCCTGCATCGACGAATGCCCGGTCGACTGCATCTACGAGGGTGACCGTTCCCTCTACATCCACCCCGACGAGTGCGTCGACTGTGGTGCTTGCGAGCCGGTCTGCCCCGTCGAGGCCATCTACTACGAGGACGACCTGCCCGAGCAGTGGGCCGACTACTACAAGGCGAACGTGGAGTTCTTCGAGGACATCGGTTCGCCCGGCGGCGCCGCGAAGGTCGGCGTGATCCACAAGGACCACCCCGTCGTCGCGGCCGAGCCCGTCCGCGGCTGACCGGACCCCTCGTGGCGCTCGACCTCCCCGACTTCCCCTGGGACCAGCTCGTCCCGTTCAAGCAGCGCGCCGGGGCGTGCGAGGGCGGCATCGTCGACCTCAGTGTCGGATCGCCCGTCGACCCCACGCCAGAGGTCGTCCGCACCGCCCTGGCCACCGCGACCGACGCGCACGCCTACCCGCAGGTCGCCGGCACTCCGGCGCTCCGGCAGGCGATCGCGGACTGGTACGGCCGGCGGCACGGCGTCGCGCTGACCGAGGCGAACGCGCTGCCGACGATCGGCTCGAAGGAGTTCATCGCGGGCCTGGCGCTCTGGCTCGGCATCGGCCCCGGTGACACCGTGGTGTTCCCGGCCGCCGCGTACCCGACGTACGAGCTCGGCGCCGCGCTGGTCCGGGCCGACGCGCTCGCCTCGGACGATCCCGCCGAATGGCCGTCCACCACGAAGCTGGTCTGGCTGAACTCGCCGGGCAACCCCGACGGGCGTGTGCTGTCGATCGACGAACTCCGGGCCGCGGTGTCCCGTGCTCGCGAGCTCGGGGCGGTCATCGTCGGTGACGAGTGCTACGCCGAGCTCGGATGGGACCCGCAGTACGCGACCACCCCGACGCCCACGATCCTCGACCCCCGGGTCGTCGGCGACTCGCTCGACGGCGTGCTGAGCGTCTACTCGCTGTCGAAGCAGTCGAACCTCGCCGGCTACCGCGCGGCCTTCGTCGCCGGTGATGCTGCGATCCTGGCCGACGTCCTGGCCGTCCGGAAGCACGCGGGGCTCATGCCGCCGCTGCCCGTCCAGCAGGCGATGATCGTCGCGCTGCAGGACCAGACGCACGTGCAGCAGCAGAAGGCCCGGTACCGGGCGCGGCGGAACATGCTCAGACGGGCACTCGAGGACGCCGGCTTCCGCGTCGACCACAGCGAGGCCGGGCTCTACCTCTGGGCCACCCGGGGCGAACCGGCGTTCGACACCGTCGCCTGGCTCGCTGACCGCGGGATCCTCGTCGCACCGGGCACGTTCTACGGCGCGGCCGGCGGCGAGCACGTCCGCGTGGCCTTGACGGCGACCGACGAGCGCATCGCCGCGGCGTCCCAGCGCCTGGCGAGCAGCCGTCGACTCGGCACCGCGTAGCACGGACACGACCGCGTCGGGCAGGTCCCGCAATCCGTGGGACCCACCAAATCATCACCGCCGATGTGTGCACGAGCGACAGGTGCCGCGATTAGGCTGTCCTCGTGACTGACACTGCCAATGACGCTCAGAAGACGGCCACACCGCCCACCACGCCCGTCCCCGTGAGCCCTGCTGCCGAGCAGCAGGGCGCGACCGCGACGCTGACGTTCCCGGGTGGCACGGCGGAGTTCCCGATCCTGCAGAGCGTCGACGGCGCGTCCGCGATCGACATCTCGACCTTCAAGAAGCAGACCGGGATGAACACGCTCGACTACGGGTTCGTGAACACCGGCGCGACGAAGAGCGCGATCACCTACATCGACGGCGACCAGGGGATCTTGCGCTACCGCGGCTACCCGATCGACCAGGTCGCCGCGAACTGCACCTTCCTCGAGGTCGCCTGGCTCCTGATCTACGGCGAGCTGCCGACCCCCACCGAGCTCGAGCAGTTCGACGCCCGCATCCGTCGGCACACCCTGCTGCACGAAGACCTCCGTCGCCTGTTCGACGCCCTGCCGCACTCGGCGCACCCGATGTCGGTCCTGTCGAGCGCCGTCAGCGCCCTGTCCACGTACTACGAGGCCGACATGGACGTCGACGACCCCGAGAAGGTCGAGCTGCAGACCGTCCGCCTGCTCGCCAAGCTCCCGGTCATCGCCGCGTACGCCCACAAGAAGGCCATCGGGCAGGCGTTCCTGTACCCGGACAACTCGCTGTCGTTCGTCGACAACTTCCTGCGGCTGAACTTCGGCACCATGGCGGAGACCTACCAGCCGAACCCGGTGCTCTCGAAGGCGCTCGAGCGGCTGCTCATCCTGCACGAGGACCACGAGCAGAACGCCTCGACCTCCACGGTGCGAATGGTCGGTTCGACGAAGGCCAACATGTTCGCGTCGATCTCGGCCGGCATCAACGCCCTGTACGGCCCCCTGCACGGCGGCGCGAACGAGGCCGTGCTCGAGATGCTCCAGCAGATCAAGGACTCGGGCGAGCCCGTCACGCGCTTCGTCGAGCGGGTGAAGAACAAGGAGCAGGGCGTCAAGCTCATGGGCTTCGGACACCGCGTCTACAAGAACTACGACCCGCGTGCGAAGCTCGTCAAGGAGTCCGCGCACGAGGTCCTCGAGTCCCTCGGTGTGCAGGACGACCTGCTCGACATCGCGATGGAGCTCGAGCAGATCGCGCTCGAGGACGAGTACTTCGTCAGCCGCAAGCTCTACCCGAACGTCGACTTCTACACCGGCATCATCTACAAGGCGATGGGCTTCCCGCCGCGGATGTTCACCGTCCTGTTCGCAATCGGTCGTCTGCCGGGCTGGATCGCCCAGTGGCGCGAGCTGAACAACGACCCGCTCAACAAGATCGGTCGCCCGCAGCAGCTCTACGTGGGCGCGCCCGAGCGCGACGTCCCCGAGCGCTGACCGACTCCGAGCGCCCCGCCCCACGGTTCCGTGGCGCGGGGCGCTCGTGTGTGTGCGTCGGTCGGCATTCCGCCCGCTCGCGGGGAGGAGGGACGCGCCGCTCGCCTCCGCCGAGTGGTCGCGAACTGTCGTCCGGCGGGTGTCGAAACGACGGTTCGTGCGCCCTCGGCGCCCGTGGACGGTGTGTCGTGACCGCTCGCGGGGGCGGGGCACTGGACGCGACGGTCTGGAGGCCCGGTGCCGGTCTCGTGGGCACCGGGCCTCCCGTGCGTGCGTCGTCCGGCACGGGGAGGCGGGACGCGCCGCTCACCTCCGCCGAGTGGTTGTGAGCTGTCGTCCGGCGGGTGTCGAACCGACGGTTCGTGCGCCCTCGGCGCCCGTGGACGGTGTGTCGTGACCGCTGGCGGGGCGGGGCACTGGACGCGACGGTCTGGAGGCCCGGTACCGGTCTCGTGGACCGGCACCGGGCCTCCAGGCGCCGTTTCAGGGCCGCTTCCGGTGATGCCGGATCGCGGTCCCGGTGATCAGGATCGCGGCGAAGAGCGCCACCGTCCCCAGAGCATTGCTCGTCCACAGTCCTGCCGTCGCCGGTGAGGTCGTGATGACGACGCCGAACGCCACCAGGCAGATGCTGATGACGGTCGCGACGAGTACCTGCATCAGCTGACTCCGATCGGCCGGGGCGTCACACACATCGAGGGTTCCGTGCGCCGTTGAAGGGGTAGACGCGGAGCGACTTCGATCCGCATCGGATCCCGTTGGTGGTCACCGCCCAGGTTGCGGCGGCGATGATCGCGCCGGCCACCACGCAGAACGTTCCGGCACTGATGGCGCAGACACCCGCGCCCAGAGCCCAGCCAGCACCGCTGATGATCGCGGACTGATCAGTCGCGTTGAAGGAGACGTAGGTTCCGTACTTGTCGCTGCCCGCCCCGAGACGAGCTCGAGGATCGCCCTGCGCGATGTCCAACGAGAAGCCGTCTCCGAGCTCGATGGTGGTCGTGCGCGCGCCGTCACGCCCGATCCGCTCGTCGATGACGTACCCGCCGGCGCGGGCTTCAGCAACAGCGACGTCGAGTTGCTCTGGTGTGACGTCCGTCAGCGGTTGCGCCGTCGATGGACCGGCCGTGCTGCTGGGCGCGGAGCGGTCGACTGCGTGCGCGGACGGTGCGACGAGCACGCTCGACACGATGATCGCGACGGTTGCCCCGAGCGTGACGCCGGTGGTGCGAAGTGGCATGTACTCCCCTTGGCTCGTTGCGCCGCGGCGGTGCGGCAATGGCCACACCGTACCGAGGCGAAACGTGATGTGCAAGAGAAGAAATATCAGCGGGGGCGCTGTGCGGCGCTACGCGTGCAGCGCGGTGTTCAGCTGGATGCCCTCGCCCTTGCGCTGCAGTGCCTCGACGGCGCCGCTGACGCTGTTGCGGCGGAACAGGATGTTCGGGGTGCCGGAGAGCTCGGCGGCCTTGACGGTCTTCGGGGTGCCGTCGGGGTTCGGTGCCGCGCCGACCAGCACCACCTTCGTGCCGGCCGTGACGTAGAGGCCGGCCTCGATGACGGAGTCGTCGCCGAGCGAGATGCCGAGGCCCGCGTTCGCACCGAGGAGCGCCCGCTCACCGAGGGAGACACGGTGCGTGCCGCCGCCGGACAGCGTGCCCATGATCGAGGCGCCGCCGCCGATGTCGGTGCCGTGGCCGACGATCACACCCTGCGAGACGCGGCCCTCGATCATCGCGTCGCCGAGGGTGCCGGCGTTGAAGTTCACGAAGCCCTCGTGCATGACGGTCGTGCCGGGGGCCAGGTGCGCGCCGAGGCGGACCCGGTTCGCGTCACCGATCCGGACGCGGTCCGGCACGACGTAGTCGACCAGACGGGGGAACTTGTCGATCGCGTGCACGGCGATGCCGGCGCGCTGCAGTGCGGGGCGCAGGCGCGTGAGCGACTCCGGGTGGACCGGGCCGGCGTTCGTCCAGGCGACGATCGGCAGGTGGCCGAAGACGCCGTCGAGGGAGATCTCGTTCGGTCGGACGTGCAGGTGGCTCAGCAGGTGCAGGCGGAGGTACGCGTCCGGGGTGCTCGTCGGGCTCGCGTCGATCGCGATCTCGGTGGTGACGGCCTCGATCCGGACCTCGCGGCGGGGGTCGTCACCGACGTGCGCCCGCAGCTCGGCGGGGAACACGGCGTCGGAGGGCAGCGCGCCGAGGTGCGTCTCGGGGTACCAGGTGTCGAGCGTCGTGCCGTCGGCGGAGATCGTCGCGAGGCCGTGGCCCCAGGCGTGGGTCGGGCGGTCGGTGGCAGTCGTGTCGGTCACGGCACCAGGGTACCGAGCGCGCGTCGACGGGCACCGTCCGTCCGGACTGCCGGACTGCCGGGGTGGTCGGGTTGCCGACCGTCCGGACTGCCCGAGTGGTGCGAGGGGCGGCCGGTAGGCTGCCCGCATGCCGGAGCCCCTCGACCTCACCGCCTCGTCCATCGACATCACCCGTGCCATCTGCGACATCGAGTCGGTGTCCGGCAACGAGCAGGCCCTGGCCGACGCGATCGAGGCCGTGCTCGCACCGCTGCCGCACCTCGAGGTGATCCGCGACGGTGACGCCGTCGTCGCGCGCACGAACCTCGGCCGTGACCGCCGGGTCGTCATCGCCGGGCACATCGACACCGTCCCGCTCAACGACAACCTGCCGACCGAGTTCCGCACCACGGAGGACGGCACCGAGATCCTCTGGGGGCGTGGCACCGTCGACATGAAGGCCGGCTGCGCGGTGCAGCTGAAGCTCGCGTACGACCTGGTCGACCCCTCGGTCGACGTCACGTGGGTCTGGTACGACCACGAGGAGGTCAGCGACGCGCTGAACGGCCTCGGTCGTCTGGCCCGCACCCGTCCGGAGCTGCTGGCAGCGGACTTCGCGATCCTGGGCGAGCCGTCCGGTGCGCAGATCGAAGGCGGCTGCAACGGCAACCTCCGCGCCGAGATCCGCACCTTCGGCAAGCGCTCGCACAGTGCACGCAGCTGGATCGGCGACAACGCGATCCACAAGACCGCACCGATCCTGGCGACCCTGGCCGCGTACGAGCCGCGCACCGTCACGGTGGACGGGCTCGAGTACCGCGAGGGCCTGAACGCCGTCGGCATCAGCGGGGGCATCGCGGGCAACATCATCCCGGACGAGGCGATGGTGCACGTGAACTACCGCTTCGCTCCGTCGCGCTCCGCCGACGAGGCCGTCGCCCACATCCGCGAACTCTTCGACGGCTACGACGTGACCATCGTCGACCTGGCAGCCGGTGCCCGACCGGGCCTCGACGCCCCGCTCGCGCAGGACTTCGTGGCGGCGGTCGGTGGCCCGGAGCCGCGTCCGAAGTACGGCTGGACCGACGTGGCCCGTTTCTCGGCACTCGGGGTGCCCGCGGTCAACTACGGGCCGGGTGAACCCGTCTACGCGCACCACGACGACGAGCAGGTCCCGGTCGCGCAGATCACCGCGGTCGAGGCCGGCCTCCGTCGGTGGCTGACGGCCTGACGACGGCGGGGGCCACGCGGAGGACCCCTGCTCGGAACCGCTGGCGCGCCCGCTACCGGGTCGTGCCGTGGTGGGTGCGCATCACGGTCGTCTACGTGCTGGCCCGGCTCGTCACCGGGACCATGATGCTCACGTTCGCCGGCGTGCAGGCGGCGAACTCGTTCACCGCCCAGAGCCCGGGCTACCTGTCGTTCGCGTCGATCTGGGACGGCGCCTGGTACCGGGTGATCGCCACCGGCGGGTACCCGTCAACGCTGCCGGTCGACGACGCCGGGCACGTGACCGAGAACGCGTGGGCGTTCATGCCCGCGTACCCGTCCCTGGTGCGCGGGCTCATGCTGCTCACCGGGGCGTCGTTCGAGTTCGTCGCGGTGTCCGTGTCGCTGCTCGCGGGTCTCGGCGCCGCGCTCGTGTTCCGGCGCTTGGTGGGCCGGTTCCTCGACCCGGCGCGTGCGACCTTCGCGACCGTGCTGTTCTGCGTCGCACCGGTGTCGGCGATGTTCCAGGTGGCGTACGCCGAGTCGATGGGGCTGTTCCTGCTGCTCGTGGCGCTGCTGCTCATGGTCGACCGTCGGTGGTGGGCGATGCTGCCGGTCGTGCTCCTGCTCGGCATGACCCGGCCGACGGGACTCGCCTTCGCACTGCTGGTGGTGCTGTTCGTCGGTGCCTGGGCGATCCGGCCCGCATGGGTGCGCTCGTCCGAACCCCTGACCCTCCGTCGGCTCGTGCCGCCCGGTGTGGTGGCCGTCGTGTCAGGACTCGTCGGCCTGGCCTGGCCGGCGATCGCATGGGCGGTCACCGGCGTGCCGAAGGCGTACACCGACACCGAGCTGGCTTGGCGCTCGTCGTACATCGGCTGGAACGACCTCGTGCCCTTCGCGCCGTGGATGCAGGGGTTCGGATGGTGGTTCGGGCAGCCGGCCGGTGCGGTGCTCCTCGCCGTGGTCCTCATCGGCTTCGCCGCGTTCGTGTGCATGCCCGCCGCACGCCGGATCGGGATCGAGCTGCGGCTCTGGGGTGTGGCGTACCTGGTGTACCTGCTCGCGGTGTTCTTCCCACAGTCGAGCACCTGGCGCATCCTCGTGCCGATCGCACCGCTGCTCGGCATCGTCGCCCTCCCGCGGTCGCGGGTGTACCGGGTCGCGGTGGTGGTCGTGTTCGTCGGGCTGCAGTGGGTCTGGCTCTACTTCACGTGGTGGATCGACGGCTACGACTGGACCCCGCCGTGACCGCCCCAGGGCGTCCGCGGTCGGCAACGCCGCGTTCTGCGGAGCAACAGGACGGCACATCCGACACCCCCAACCTGGGCGGTTTCGCAGTTGCCCCCTCGATACGGGATAATGGGACAGCATTTACTGCACGAAAGGGGACATCTGATGGCAGCCATGAAGCCGAGGACCGGTGACGGGCCGATGGAGGCTGTTAAGGAGGGTCGACTCATCATCGTGCGGGTTCCGCTCGAAGGTGGAGGCCGCCTGGTCGTCTCGGTCAACGACGCCGAGGCCAAGGAACTCCACGACGCACTCGCTGAGGTCGTCTCGGCCTAGTACGTCGAAGCACCGAACGGAAGGCCCGGAGCGTGTACGCTCCGGGCCTTCCGTCTGTCCGCCGACGATCCCGCGGCGGGAGCATCCGCGGCGCTGTCGGTCGGCTCCGGCAGGATGGGGCCGTGCCGAGGACCCACCTGCCCATCCGACGCGTCGAGGAGTACCGCGACCCGGACCCGATGCCGCGCGACGAGTGGCCGGCTACGCTCCCGCCGATCCGGCAGCTGCTCGACGACGGCCTCGAGCTGGACCCGGTGACGGTGTTCGTCGGGGACAACGGTGTCGGCAAGTCGACTCTGGTCGAGGCCATCGCGCTCGCGTTCGGGATGTCCCCGGAAGGCGGCTCGACCGGGGCGAACCACTCGACCCGCCCGTCCGAATCGGACCTGTGGCAGCACATCGTCCTGCGACGTGACTTCGGTGCACCTCGCGGTGGCTTCTTCCTGCGTGCTGAGACCATGCACGGCTTCTTCACCTACCTCGAGGAGCACCCGAACCGCAGCCGGCCCGAGCCGGTGTTCCACGAGCGCAGCCACGGCGAGGCGTTCCTGGACTTCGTCATCGACCGGGCGCGCTGGCCCGGGCTCTGGATCCTCGACGAGCCGGAGTCCGCCCTGTCGTTCTCGGGCTGTCTCACCCTGATCGCACTGTTGCGCTCGATCGTCGAGAGCGGCGTCGGCCAGGTCGTGCTCTCGACCCACTCACCCGTGCTCGCCGCGTTCCCGGGCGCGACGATCCACGAGGTCGGCGAGTGGGGCCTGCGGCGCACCGAGTGGCGCGACCTCGACCTGGTGCGGAACGAGCGTGCGTTCCTCGAGTCGCCCGAGCGGTACCTGCGGCACCTGGACTGACCCTGGCCTGCTTTCGATTCTTTCGAATAGAGTGCTCCCATGACCATCACCGACCCCGCTGACCGGCGCGCGTCGTCGCGCACGTACTTCCCGGGCGATGACCGGGAAGACCTCGTCGGACTCGCGCAGCTGCTCCACGAGATGGATCGAGACACTCTGGTCGGTGGCATGGCTGAACTGCGTGCACCGGACGGTCGGGTGCGCACGATCCCGAACGAGGTGTTCGAGGTGCTCGAGCAGGTCGCCGACGCACTGGCGAGCGGCAGTGGCGTCACGGTTGCGCGGAACGACACCCAGATGACCACGCAGCAGGCTGCGGACTTCCTCGGTGTCTCGCGCCCGACGCTCGTGAAGTACCTCGAGGACGGGTCGATCTCCTTCGAGCGACGTGGGCGCCATCGACGGGTCCTGCTGCGTGACCTCGTGTCGTTCCAGGAACACTTCCGCATCCGACGTCGGGCTGCCCTGCGCGCGGCGGCACGGGACGGGCAGGCGCTCGAACGCGAGCAGCAGCGCCAGCAGCACGACGGGCGTGCGGAGACCTGACGGTGGCGTTCCCGGCCTTCTTCGACGCCTGCGCCATCTACGGGATCACCCTCTCCGATCTCTTCCTCCGGCTCGCCGACGAGGGCGTCTTCCGCCCCCTGTGGTCGGACAGCGTGCTCGACGAAGTCCGTCGGAACACCATCCGCGGCGGGGTCGACGCCGCGGGGATCGATCGCCGCCTGACGATGATGCGGACCTACTTCCCGGATGCACTCGTCACCGGGCACGAGGACCTGATCGCCGGGCTCACCTGTGATCCGAAGGACCGGCACGTCCTGGCGGCGGCCGTCCGTGCGGGTGCCGACGTCCTCGTCACCTTCAACCTCCGGGACTTCCCACGCACTTCGCTCGCGGCGCTCGACATCGAGGCCGTGCATCCGGACGACTTCCTGCTCGACCAGCTCGACCTGTTCCCGGGGATCGTGACACGCGTGCTGCGGGAGATTGCCGAGGACTACGTCGACCCGCCGCAGACCGTCGCCGACGTCCTCGACACCCTCCGTCGGGCGGGTGCTCCACGATTCGCGGTGGACGTCCGACGGTACCTCTGACGGCTAGTCGGTGACCTTCGTCAGCTGCAGCAGCCCGTCACCGGCCGGGGACAGCGCGCTGCGCACGGCACCCGAGGTCGACACCTCGGTCAGGAGCAGCCGGAAGTCCGTCGTCGCGCGGTCACGCTTCACCGGGTCCGCCACGCGTCCGCGCCACAGGGCGTGCGGCACCAGGACGGTGCCGCCCAGCCGGGCGAGCCGCAGCCCGTGCTCGACGTACTCGATGACGTGCTCTGGGTCGGCGTCGACGAGCACGACGTCGTAGGACGCCTCGTTCATCCGGGGGAGCACCTGGTTCGCGCGGCCCGGGATCAGCCGGATCCGAGCGGGCGCGGTGCCGGCGCTGATGTAGGCGTCGCGGGCGAACTGCTGGTGGTCGACCTCGACGTCGATCGTCGTCAGGGTCGCGTCGGGTGCGCCGCCGAGCAGGTACAGGCCGGAGACTCCCAGGCCGGTCCCGATCTCGATGATGCTCGAGGCCCGGGACGCCGCCGCGATGACACCGATCTGCGCACCGATCGCGGGCGAGACCGCTTCGACCCCGAGCTCCAGGGAGTGCTCACGAGCACGGGCGATCGCCTCGGTCTCCGAGACGATGTCCTCGGCGAACTTCCAGTTCGACTCTTTCTCTGACACGCACACTCCGTTCGGAGGACAACTCTAGAGGTGCAAGGCCGCAGCACGCGTTAGGCTCGCTCGCGTGGACATCCCGCTCGACAAGATCCTGATCATCGGGGTCATCGGCGTCCTCTTGCTCGGGCCGCAGCGCCTGCCGATGTACGCCCAGAAGCTGGCCGAGTTCGTCAAGGCCGTCCGACGGTTCGCCGACACCGCGAAGGAGCGGATGCGCGACGAGATGGGCCCGGAGTTCGACGACATCGAGTGGCAGAAACTCGACCCGCGGCAGTACGACCCCCGACGCATCATCCGCGACGCCCTGCTCGACTCCGGCTCGAGCGCCGCGACGGTCCAGGCGGCGCAGGTCACGGCCTCCCGGGTGCGCGCGACGGCTCCCGTCGTGCCGCTGGCGGCCGGTGAACCGGCACCCTTCGACGCCGAGGCGACCTGACGCCCGTCACGTCACCAGACGACGGACAGGAGGCCCGTGGCGGACCCGCCACGGGCCTCCCGTCCGTCACGGGGTCGCGACGTCAGTCACGTGTGGCGACGATCGTGTAGGTGGTGGGCACGCGGTCGCGGTCCCGCGGCGGCCAGGCCCACGAGCCCGTCGCGGTCTGCTCCATGCGGGAGCTGAAGCGCCATGGCAGGGTCCGCCCCTCGTCGAGTCGGCGGAGTCGCAGCCCGGCGCCCAGCAGCGCGTTCACGATCTCGGACAGCGGGTGCGGCCACTCGAAGGTCCGGGCGTTCGCCACGGTGCCTTCGCCGGCGTAGGTGCTGTCGTCGTCCCACTGCTGGGCGGTGCCGTCGGGGAAGTACCGGTACCGGGTGACGAGTTCGTCGGCGTCCTCGTCGAGGGCGTAGAGCGCCGGGTGGCCGTCGCGGATGAAGAACACGCCGCCGGGGCGCAGGAGCCCGGCGACCTGCACGGCCCAGCGGTCCAGGTCGGGGAGCCAGCAGATCGTGCCGATGCTCGTGTAGACGACGTCGAAGTCGCCGGTGACCGCGGCCCGGGCATCGAGCACGTCGGTCTCGACCCAGGTGACGTCGATCCCGAGTCGGGTCGCGAGCCCGGCGGCCGAGGCGAGGGCGGCGGGCGAGAAGTCGACGCCGGTCAGCCGGGCGCCCTCGCGGGCGAGCGACACGGTGTCGGTGCCGATGTGGCACTGCAGGTGGCAGACGTCGAGGCCCGCGAGCGAGCCGTTCGGCAGCCAGGGGGTCAGGGCGGGCAGGTCCTCGCGGACGACGTCGGACCGGTGGTCGGGGTCGGACAGCGCATCGATCGAGTACGCGCCCTCGTGGATCGGCACGCGGTCGTCCCAGTTCGCGCGGTTGGTCTCGCGCGCGTGGTCCCAGTCGACGTCGACGTGATCCGTGCTCATGAGGTCGACCCTACCGAGCCGGGGCGCGGCCGCCAGCCGCTCAGGACAGCGAGAGCCCGAGCTTCCGGCCGGCGAGCCCGCGGCCCATCGTCGTGATGCGGTCGGCGATGGCTGTCAGGGCCACCGCCGAGGGATCCTCCGGCGCACCGAGGACGACGGGCATCCCGGTGTCACCGCCCTGCCGGAGCGGCACCGACAGCGGCACGCTGCCGAGCACGGGCACGGGGGTGTCCTGTCCGCGGGAGAGCCGTGCAGCGGTCTCGGCACCACCGCCCTCGCCGAACAGGTGCAGGACCGACCCGTCCGGCTGCACGAGGCCGGCCATGTTCTCGATCACGCCGATCACCCGCTGGCCGGTCTGCCGTGCGACGATCCCGCTGCGCTCGGCGACGTCGGCCGCAGCGGCCTGCGGGGTGGTGACGACGAGGACCTCGGCGTGGGGGAGCAGCTGCCCGACCGAGATCGCCACGTCGCCGGTGCCCGGGGGCAGGTCGAGCAGCAGGACATCGAGGTCGCCGAAGAACACGTCGGTCAGGAACTGGTTCACGGTGCGGTGCAGCATCGGTCCGCGCCACGACACGGCGGTCGAGACGTCGTCGACGAACATGCCGATCGACACGACCTTCACGTCGTGCGCGACCGGCGGCAGGATCATGCTGTCCACCCGGGTCGGGCGCGGTGCGACGCCGTACTCGTCCGTCAGGCCCATCAGCCCAGGGACGCTGAAGCCGTGCACGTCGACGTCGACCACCCCGACCCGCAGCCCCCGTCGGGCGAGTGCGACGGCGAGGTTCACGGTGACCGTCGACTTGCCGACGCCGCCCTTGCCGCTCGTGACGGCGATGACCCGCGTGAGCGAGTCCGCGGTGAACTGGACACCCTTCGGACGGCCGGCGCGCAGGCGGTCGGTCAGCGCCGCGCGGGTCGCCGGGTCCATCACGGAGACGTCGACGTCCACCGCGGCGACCCCGGCGACGGAACCGGCGGCGACGCGGACGTCGCGCTCGATGGTGTCGGCGGCGGGGCACCCCACGATCGTGAGCTGCAGGTCGACGCGCACCGCGCCTCCTGGCTGCACGTCGACACCGCGGATCATGTCGAGCTCCGTGACGGGGCGGCGGATCTCAGGGTCGATGACGCGGCCGAGCGCAGCGAGGACCGCCGCGCCCAGCTGCTCGTCGGTGGGGACGGCGTCAACCACGGGTCGACGTGCCTTCGCCGCCGTACGCGGGCTCGCCGCCGCCGAACGCTGCCTCGTCGGCATCGCGACGATCGAGTTCCTCGAGCAGGGAACGGAGCTCGGCGCGGATGAAGTCCTTCGAGGCCATGTCGCGCATCGCCAGGCGGAGCGCCACGACCTCGCGCGCGAGGTACTCGGTGTCGGCCAGGTTGCGCTCGGCGCGCTGTCGGTCCTGCTCGAACTGCACGCGGTCGCGGTCGTCCTGGCGGTTCTGGGCGAGGAGGATCAGTGGTGCGGCGTACGAGGCCTGCAGGGAGAGCACGAGCGTGAGCGCCGTGAAACCGATCGCGGCGGAGTCGAACTGCCACGGCTTCGGTGCCAGCGTGTTGTAGGCCATCCACACCACGCAGAACAGCGTGAGGCCGATGAGGAACCAGGGCGTGCCCATCCCTCGTGCGATGCCTTCGGTTGCACGACCGAAGGTGTCCCCGCGACCACGGCGGCGGGTGGGGAGCACGCGCGTGCGCATGCCCTTCGGGGAGTCGAGCCGGACCTCCTGGCGGTCGCGGTCGCGACGGTTCTCATCCGTTCGGGCCACGGGTGGTCCTCCTTCCCGTCGTCACGGGTGTCCTGCGCGGGCGTTGGCGTGGAAGCGGCGAGGGTTCCCCCTCGCCCTGACTTCGCCAGTCGTCCGGCAGGACGTGGTCGAGGACATCGTCGATCGTCACCACCCCGACGAGACGGTGGGCGTCGTCGACCACGGGGACGGACAGCAGGTTGTAGGTCGCCATGATGCGGGTGACCTCCGCGGCGCTCGCGTCGACGCGGACCGGTTCGGTCTGCTGGTCGATGAGCGTGCCGAGCCGCTCGTTCGGCGGGTAGCGGAGCATCCGCTGGAAGTGCACGAGTCCGAGGAACCGCCCGGTCGGCGGCTCGTACGGCGGCAGCGTGACACACACGGCGGCGCCGAGGACCGGGGCGAGCTCGTGCCGTCGGACCAGCGCGAGCCCCTCGGCCACGGTCGCATCGGCGGAGACGATCACGGGCTCGGTGGTCATGAGGCCACCCGCCGTGTCCGGCTCGTACTCCAGGAGCATGCGGACGTCCTGCGCCTCCTCCGGCTCCATGAGCTGCAGGAGCGCCTCGCTCCGCTCGTCGGAGAACTGGGCGAGGACGTCAGCGGCGTCGTCCGGCTGCATCTGGTCGAGGACGTCCGCGGCGCGGGCATCGGCCAAGCGGGTGAGGATCTCGATGCGCTCCTGGTCGGGCATCTCCTCGAGCACGTCGGCGAGCCGGTTGTCGGGGAGTTCCTCGGCGACCTCGAACCGGCGCTCCGCCGGCAGGTCGAGCAGCGTGGACGCCAGGTCGGCCGGCACCAGGTCGGAGTACGCGGCGATCACGTGCTCGGCGGACTGGGCCTCGCCGGGGAGCTCGTCCTCGGTGACCTCGTTCCAGGTCGCGAACGTGGTGGGGCCCTTGCCGAACGGCGACGGCGTGGTCTTCGGCTTGCGGAGGAAGAGCTGCGAGACCTCCCAGTCGCCCTGCCCGCGGTCCTCGATCGCGACGTCCTCGATGGTGGCGCGGATCCGCTGGTTCTTGATGAGCACCTTGCGCCCGAGCATCTCCGCGATGACCCGGACTTCGCCGCCGCGCTGCTCGAAGCGCCGCATGTTCACGAGCCCCGTCGTGATGACCTGGCCGGCGCCGATCGAGGTGATGCGGCCGATGCTCACGAAGATGCGGCGCTTGCCCGGCACCTCGACGATGAGCCCGACGACGTGCGGGGGATCGGCCCGGCGGTACACGACCAGGACGTCTCGGACCCTGCCGACGCGGTCGCCCGCGGGGTCGAAGACGGAGCACCCGGCGAGGCGGGCGACGAAGACCTTCGTGGCGCTCACCCGACCCAGCGTAGTCGCTCGCGTGGGCGCGTTCGCCCGGCCGGTCGGGCGCTTCCCTGAGAGTGCACGTGCGATCGCAAGGTGTGCGGTGAATGATGGCTGAGTGAGCAATCAGAGCCCCTTCGCCGGCAGGACCGCCCAGGCCTTCCCGACGCTGCCCAAGGGTGACGTCCTCGGCACGTACGACAGCTACCCGGAGGCGCAGCGCGTGGTGGCGAAGTTGGCCGAGGCCGACTTCCCCGTCAACCAGCTCTCCATCGTCGGCAACGACCTCAAGACGGTCGAACGCGTCACGGGCAAGATGACCTACGGTCGCGCGGCCATCGCCGGTGCCCTGTCGGGTCTCTGGCTCGGCATCTTCTTCGGCATCGTGCTCACCCTGTTCTCGCCGAGCGCCGGTGGCCTCATCCTCGCCGCCGCGATCATCGGTGCCGCGTTCGGCATGCTCTACGGCATCGTCTCGTTCGCGATCACGAAGCGGCAGCGGGACTTCACGAGCGTGCACCAGGTGCTCGCCACGAACTACCAGATCGTCGTCAACCCCCAGCTGACCGGGCAGGCGCAGCGGATCCTCGGTGAGCACGGCGCGACCCCGTCGACGCACTGGAACGACGAGCAGCAGGTCGGTGGGGTCCCCGAGCAGCAGCAGTGGCGGCCGGGCCCAGGCGGGGTCCCGCCGCAGCAGCAGTCGCCGTACGGCGGGCACGCCACGCCCCACCAGCAGGCGGGAGGCCCGCAGCGCCCCGGCACGTCGGCCCCCGGTGCGCAGACGGGTGCGCCCGCGGGCGCACCGTCCGGTACGCAGGCCGGGCCGCCTCGGTACGGCACGAACGACGGCCCGCGCTACGGGGAGACTCCCGGGACGGCCGCAACTCCTGCCGCTCCGGCGGTGCCGCAGCATCGTCCCGAGGAGCCGCCGCAGTACGGTGAGCGGGTCCCGGGCGCGACGCCACCCTCGGCTCCCGAGCCCGAGGGTCCTCGTGACGGGAACACCGACCGGCGCGACGACGACCGCCGATAGCGCCGCTGGCCCGGGCGGGCGCGACACGCCACCCAGGTCTCGCCCGCGAGGCGAGGGCGGGTGTGGCGCTCGGGTCAGAGCAGCTTCGAGTAGCAGATCGACAGCGGGGCGCCGACGTAGGAGCCGAAGTTGGCGATGCGCCGGAAGCCCTCGCGCTGGTAGAAGCCGATGGCGCGCTTCTGCTCCGTGCCCGTCTCGAGCACGAGTGCCGGTGAGCCGAGGTCGAGCGCGGCCTCTTCCAGTCGGTGCAGCAGTGCAGCCGCCACCCCGGATCCGCGGGACTCCGGTCGGACGTACATGCGCTTGATCTCGGCGATGCCATCGTCGACGATCCGCAGGCCGCCGCACGCCAGCGGGGTACCGGACTCGTCACGCGCCACGAAGAACACCGCGATCGAGTCTGCGGTGGGCTTCTCGCCCGGTTCCGTGTCCCCGCCGTACGCCCGGAGGATCTCCAGGCGCTGGGCGGCGCGGAGCCGTTGCGCGTCGGGGGAGTCGAAGTGCTCGACCTCGATCGAGAAGGTGTTCGGGGAGACCTCGGGCGTCGTCACCCGATCAGGCTAGCGGCCCGAGCGGGCGATCCACCCCTCCACTTCCGAGGGGGTCCGGGGGATGCCGACGGACAGGTTCTCGGCGCCGTCCTCGGTCACCAGGATGTCGTCTTCGATGCGGACCCCGATGCCGCGGAACTCCTCCGGCACCGTCAGGTCGTCCTGCTGGAAGTACAGCCCGGGCTCGATCGTGAAGACCATGCCTGCCTGCACCGTGCCGTCGAGGTACATCTCACGCCGGGCCTTCGCGCAGTCGTGCACGTCGAGGCCGAGGTGGTGGCTCGTCCCGTGCACCATGTAGCGGCGGTGGAACTGGTTGTCGGGCTCGAGCGACTCCGCGGCGGAGACGGGCAGGAAGCCCCACTCGGCGGTCTTCCGCGCGATGACCTCCATCGCGGCGGCGTGCACCTGGCGGAACGTGATGCCCGGCTTGACGATCGCGAACGCGGCGTCTGCGGCCTCGAGCACGGCTTCGTACACCAGGCGCTGCACGGGCGAGAACGTTCCGCTGACCGGCAGTGTTCGGGTGATGTCGGCCGTGTAGAAGGAGTCGACCTCGACCCCCGCGTCGATCAGGATGAGGTCGCCCGGCTGCACGGCGCCGTCGTTGCGGGTCCAGTGCAGGATGCAGGCGTGGTGGCCCGACGCCGCGATCGTGTCGTAGCCCACGGTGTTGCCGTCGGCGCGGGCACGGCGGTTGAATGTGCCCTCGACGATGCGCTCACCGCGGGGGTGCGCCAGGACGGCGTCGAAGTCGGCGATGACGTCGTCGAAACCGTGCTTCGTGGCGTCGACGGCCTTGCGGAGCTCACGGACCTCGTACGCGTCCTTCACCAGGCGGAGCTCGGACAGGTCGCGGGAGAGCAGGTCGTCGGTGGCCGGCGACCCCTCGGTCTCGTCGGCGCCACCGATCGCTGCGCCCATGCGGGCGTCGAGCGAACGGGTCAGGTCGTCGTCGGCTTCGCGCACGAGCAGCGCCGACGCGTCGAGGACGTCGGCGACGGCCGTGAACGCCCCGAGGTCGGCCGTGGCCAGCCCGAGGTCGGCCGCGACGGCGTCGAGCGACGGACGGGGTCCGACCCAGAACTCGCCGATCTCCGGGTTGGCGTAGAACTCTTCGGAGTCACGGCCCGCGGTGGCCCGGAAGTACAGCGTGGCGTCGTGGCCGGAGCCGTTCGGCGTCATCACCAGGACGGAGCCGACGACCGTGTCGGTGCCCCAGCCGGTCAGGTGCGCGAACGTCGAGTGCGGGCGGAACGGGTAGTCGCAGTCGTTCGAGCGGACCTTGGCCTGTCCGGCGGGCACGACGATGGTGCGGCCGGGGTGCAGCTCGGAGATGCGGGCGCGACGCTCGGCGGCGAAGACGGCCTGCTCGCGGGGGTCCGGCTGCTCCTCGCCGCGGTCGGCCCACTGCGACCCGATGAAGTCCTTGAAGGTCGAGGACCCGGGGGTCGTGGATCGGTTGCTCGTCGCGCGGGGAGTCGTGTCGGCCATGCGTCCATCATCGCACCGCCCGGGGACACCCGGCCTGTGCGGCCGCTCACCTGTGGATACCATTGGCCACGTGCCCGACCCGTTCATCGACCTGCACGCGCACTCCAGTGTCTCCGACGGCACGGAGCGACCCGCGGAGCTCGTCCGAGCGGCCGCGGCCGCCGGACTCGATGCCGTCGCGCTGACCGACCACGACACGACCGCCGGCTGGGCCGACGCGTCGGAGTCCGCTCGCGAGCTGCCGCTGACCCTGCTGCCGGGGCTCGAGCTGAGCACGCGCATCGGCTTCCGCAGCGTGCACGTCCTCGGCTACCTGGTCGACCCGGAGCACCCCGGCCTGGTGGAGGAGACCACCCGCATCCGCGACGGCCGGCTGTCCCGCGCGCACCGCATGGTCGACCGCATCGGCGAGGACCACCCGATCACGTGGGCGGACGTCCTGGCGCAGTCGAGCCCCGGCGCCACCATCGGCCGCCCGCACATCGCCGACGCGCTGGTCGCCCGCGGGCTCGAGGCCGATCGTTCCGCCGCGTTCCGCGGGATCCTGCACCCGGCATCGGGGTACTACGAACCGCACGAGGCGCCCTCGCCCCTGCGCGGTGTGGAGCTGATCCGGCAGGCCGGGGGCGTCCCCGTGATCGCACACCCGGCAGCGTCGTCGCGGGGCATCGTCATCGACGAGCCGATGCTCCGGGACCTCGTCGACGCCGGACTCGGCGGCCTCGAGGTCGACCACCGCGAGAACCTCGCGCACGGCAAGCGCACCCTGCTCGACTGGGCCTCCCGCTACGGCCTGTTCGTCACCGGGTCGAGCGACTACCACGGCACCGGGAAACCGAACCGACTGGGCGAGCACCGCACGGCGCGGGTCTCGTTCGAGACCATCCTCTCCGAGGCCACGGGCAGCGACCCCGTCGTCGGCTCCGGCTCCCGCCTGCCCTGACCGCGCCGACGGTCCCGAACGCCCCGCGAAAGCGACGGTTCTCCGTCGCTAGTCACTGACCTCTCCGGGAAAGCGACAGAATCCCGCCGATGGTTCGCGGGAATCTGTCGCTTTCGCAGGGGGGACTCGAGCGGCGGCTGCGCGGGCGGGGACGACGACGGGCCCGTCGCGTCAGCGACGGGCCCGTCGGTCTGGAGGCGCTACTCGCCGTCCGTGGTGCCCTGCGGAGCCGAGGCGGTCGCCGAGGCTTCCCCGGTGCCGGCACCGCGACGGCGGCGACGGCGGCGACGCTTCGCGGCGCCGTCGGTGGACCCGCCCTCGGTGGCCGACGTGCCGTCGGTGGGCGCGGCGGTCGGAGGCGCGGACTCGGTGGCCGCAGCTTCGGGGGCGGGCTGTTCCGGGCCTCCTGGCCGGGTGCGACTGCGCGATCGCGATCGCGACGCGTCACGCGCACCGCTCACCGGTCGGTCGTTGCTGCGCTTCTCTGCGGGTGCGCCGGCAGAGGCGGCGTGCGAGGACGTGCCGGGCAGACGGCCCTTGGTGCCCTTGGGGATGTCGAGTTCCTCGAACAGGTGCGGCGACGACGAGTAGGTCTCGAGGGGCTCGGGGATGCCGAACTCGAGGGCCTTGTCGATCAGCGTCCACTTGTGCAGGTCGTCCCAGTCGACGAACGTCACCGCGATGCCGGTCTTGCCCGCACGGCCGGTGCGCCCGGCGCGGTGCAGGTAGGTGTCCGGGTCGTCCGGGATCGTGTGGTTGATGACGTGGGTCACGTCGTCAACGTCGATGCCGCGGGCGGCGACGTCGGTGGCGATGAGCACGTCGCGCTTGCCGGCCTTGAACGCCGCCATCGCGCGCTCGCGCTGCTCCTGGTTGAGGTCGCCGTGCACCGCTGCGGCGTTGAACCCGCGGTCCTTCAGCTCCTCGACCAGCTTCGCCGCCGCACGCTTGGTGCGCGTGAAGATCACGGTCTTGCCGCGGCCCTCGGACTGGAGGATGCGGGCGATGACCTCGTC
Source organism: Curtobacterium sp. VKM Ac-1376 (assembly GCF_015351025.1). GTDB lineage: Bacteria > Actinomycetota > Actinomycetes > Actinomycetales > Microbacteriaceae > Curtobacterium. Next base: position 73,459 of record NZ_JADKRV010000008.1, read on the forward strand.
CTTGTCCAGGGAGTGCGCGCGGTAGATGAGGTGCTTGATGTTGGCCTGCATGAGGCCCTCGTCCGGGTCGGTCGCCCGGATGTGCACAGGACGGCTCATGAACCGGCGGGCGAGCGCGACGATCGGCGCCGGCATCGTCGCCGAGAACAGCATCGTGTGCCGCACCTCGGGGACGGCCTGGAAGATGCGCTCGATGTCCGACAGGAACCCGAGGTCGAGCATGCGGTCGGCCTCGTCGAGCACGACTTCCTGCACGTGGGAGAGGTCGAGGAGTCGCTGGCGCTGCAGGTCGATGAGTCGCCCGGGCGTGCCGACGACGATCTGGGCGCCGGCCTTGAGCTGCTCGATCTGCCCCTCGTACGCCTTGCCGCCGTAGATCGCCGCGATGGTCGTCGGGCGGTTCGAGGCCGCGAGCTCGAGGTCCTCGGTGACCTGGACCGCGAGTTCACGGGTCGGGACGACGACGAGCGCCTTCACGCCGTGCGCCGGGTCGGCACCGAGTCGCTGGATCAGCGGCAGGCCGAAACCGAGGGTCTTGCCGGTACCCGTCTTGGCCTGGCCGATGATGTCCTGGCCGGTCAGGCCGAGCGGGATGGTCTGTTCCTGGATCGGGAAGGGCTCGATGATGCCCTTGCCGGCCAGTGCATCGACGATGTCCTGGTCGATGTTGAGGTCTGAGAAAGTCAAAGAATCACCTTAGTTCTGGTGGAAGTCCGGGCCAGTCTACCGACGGGGCCGCGGTCCGGGGTGCGCCGGGGGTGCCGGAGCGTCGGGCGGGCCGGTCCGGCGCGCGCGCCCTCTATGCTGGACGGGTGGTGTCGTGGTGGAACCGGAAGCGCGCGGCGCAGCTCGCTGCCGCATGGCTCGCGTCGCGGAACCCGCGCGCCGCGCAGGTCAAGCGTCTCGCGCTCGACGACGTCACCCCCGAGCTCGACGTCTACCTCGGGCAGGCGGCCTACCTGCAGCTCTCCGTCTACGAGACGATGGGCCGAGCCGGTGCCTCGGCTCCGACCCTGTCCGGTCGGCTGGTCACGGGCGTGCTCGCGACCACGGCGCTCGAACGGCACCGGTCGATCGTCGCCGAGATCGAGCGCATCGGCGAGGACCCCGCCGCGCTGATGGCCCCGCACCGCGAAGCGATCGACCTGTTCCTCGAGCGCACGAGCGGAGCCGACTGGTACGAGTCGATGCTGACCGGCTACGTGACCGCCGGCATCCTGAACGACCTGTTCGGCAACCTGCTCCGTTCGCTGCCGGCCGAGGTGCGGCAGCGGCTGCGCACGGTCTTCGACGCGCGTGAGGAAGCCGCGGTCGTCGAGGAGCTCACCGCCCGGATCGAGGACGACCCGCAGGTGGGCTCGCGGTTGGCGATGTGGGGACGGCGTCTTGTGGGGGACACCCTGCTGGTGGCACGGTCCGCGCTGGCGTCCCACGCCCGAGAGGACCAGGAGCGGCTGGAGCCGGTCTGGACCGAACTCATCGCGGCGCACACCCGCCGGATGGACGCGCTCGGCCTGACGGCCTGAGCGCCCGAGGCGGTCAGGCCCCGCGGGCCTTCAACCGCTCGTAGTACTCGGCGTCGCGCTTGTCGCGCTGCGAGCCGAGCAGCCACTCGACGACGAGGGCGACGACGCCGGCACCGACCAGGGCCACGACCCAGATCCAGGTGCCGTCGTACCGCCAGCCGGCCCAGGTCAGGGCTTCCCAGAGGACGGCCGCCGCGATGCCGCCGACCGCGGGGCCGACGAGCACACCGCGACTCGACCGCCATGGCAGGACGACGTGCGCGGCGGCACCGATGAGGATGCCGCCGAGGACGGCGAAGAGCAGTTCCACGTCGTCAGGCGACGAAGCCGATGCGCCGTGCCTCTTCCGCGCCGACCTCGACGTAGGCGAGCGAACTGACGGGGACGATGAACCGACGACCCTTGTCGTCCTGCATCGACAGGTGGGTCGACTTCGCCTCGAGGGCGTCGGACACGGCCTTCTCGACCTGGTCAGCGGTCTGGGCGGTCTCGAAAGCGATCTCGCGGGGGCTGTTGATGATGCCGATCTTGATGTCCACGAGCACAGCGTATCCGAGCGGCCCCGTGCGGCATCGGGCGTTCGCCGCGGGCGCACTCGCGCGCCTGCCCGCGTCGTTGCCGCGCGTCCGCGGCGGTCCTGTCGGCGGTCGTGGGTACCGTACGACCGTGCCGAAGACCACGCTGATGCCCGCCCCCGCAGACGCCGGGCTCGCACGCGCACTGGTCGACGATCCGTCCCAGGCTGCTGTGCTGGCGCTGCCGGACGGTCGGCACGCCGCCGTGATCGGTTCCCCGGGCACCGGCAAGACCACGACGCTCGCCCGGCTCGTCGCCGACCGCTTGGCCCGGCCGGAAGCCATCAGCCAGGACGGCCATGCGTCGGTGCTCGCGCTGACCTCGGCCCGCACGGCCGCGACCGCCCTCCGCGACCGCTTGGCCGCGTCGGTGGACCGACCGGTGCCCGGGGCCCTCGCCCGCACCGTGAACTCGCTGGCGTTCCAGATCGTGACGCACGCGGCCGCGGTGCAGCAGCAGGAACCCCCGACGCTCCTGACCGGTGGTGAGCAGGACCGCATCATCGCCGACCTGCTGGCCGGACACGAGGCCGACGGCAGCGGCCCGGAGTGGCCGGACCCGATCACCGCTGTGGTGCGGGAGCGCGCCGGGTTCCGCACGGCCCTCCGCGACGTCATGATGCGAGCGGTCGCCGCTGGGGTCGAGCCGGAGGACATGCGCGAGCTCGGCGACGAGCTCGGACGACCGGAGTGGCGCGCCGTCGGTGACTTCGTCGACGACTACCGGGCCTCGGTCACGGCGTTCCGGCCGACCGGTCTCGACTCCGGCGAACTCGTGGCGTACGCGACGGCCGCCGTGCTCCGCGGCGACGTCCCCGCGAGCATCGCCGCACTGCGCCTGGTCGTGGTCGACGACACGCAGGAACTCGTCGAGGGAGAGGTCGCCCTGCTCGGGGCACTCGCGCGTGCCGGGGTGCAGATCGTGGCCTTCGGTGACCCGGACATCGCGGCCTCGGCCTTCCGTGGGGCCGAACCCGACGTGCTCGGCCGGCTCGCGGTGCGGCTCGGCGTCGACCGGGTCGATGGCCTCTTCCTCGACACCGTCCACCGCCACCCCGCCCCGATCCGCGCGCTCGTGACCGGGGTCACCGCTCGCATCGGCGCCGCGGCCGCGGGCCGGCAGCGCAGCGCGGGTGCCGACGACCAGGACGCCCGGTCCGACGCGGTCGTGCATCTCGAGGCCGCCAGTCGATCGGCGCTCGTGGTCGCCGTCGCTCGCCGCCTGCGGGAGCACCGCCTGCTCGACGGCGTGCCGTGGCACCGGATGGCCGTCGTCACCCGGAGCGGCGCCGCCACCCCGGAACTCGTCCGTGCGCTCTCCGTCGCCGAGGTCCCGGCCACCGCGGGCGCGGCACCCGTCCGGCCCCGCGACGACTCGGCGGCGCGCGCACTGCTCGACGCGGCTGCTGTGGCGCTCGACGTCCTGCCGCTCGACGCCGACCTGGCCACCGCCTTCGCGACCGGGCCGCTCGGCGGGCTCGACACCCTGGCGATGCGCCGGCTGCGGCTCGCCCTGCGGCGCGAGGAGCTCGCCGGCGACGGCACCCGCACCGCCGACGAACTGCTGGTGGAGGCGCTCGGCGCCCCGGAGCGTCTGGCCACGGTCGACGCCGGCTTCGCGCGACGTGCTACCCGACTCGCCCGCAGCCTGGTGCAGGCCCGCGCGGACGCCGACGCCGGTTCCAGCATCGAGGAGATCCTCTGGGGGCTCTGGGAGCGCAGCGGTCAGGCGAAGGCGTGGGGCGCACAGTCCGCTGCCGGTGGCGTCGGTGCAGGCGAGGCGGACCGGCACCTCGACGCCGTCGTCGGTCTCTTCACCGCGGCGAAGCGGTTCGTCGAGCGCACCCCGGACGCCCCGGCGCGCGTCTTCGTCGACGACCTGCTCGGCGCCGACCTGCCCGAGGACTCTATCGGCCCCGACCGGACCGCCGGTCGGGTGCGGGTGCTGACCCCCTCGGCGACGATCGGGCTGGAGTGCGACGTCGTCGTCGTGCTCGGCCTGCAGGACGGCGTCTGGCCGAACACCCGGGTGCGCGGCAGCCTGCTCGACCCCGACGGTCTGGTGCGGGCCGCCGCCGGCGTCGAGCGATCGCCCATCGACGACCGGGCGGCCGTGGTCGCCGACGAGCTCCGCCTGTTCGCCCGAGCGGTGTCCCGTGCCACCACCCAGGTCATCGTCGGCACCGTCGCGAACGACGACGAGTCCCCGTCGCCCTTCGTCCGCCTGGTCCCGGTACCGCCGGACCGTCAACCGACCGTGCACCCGCTGTCCCTGCGCGGGCTCGCCGGATCCCTGCGCCGTCGCGTCGTGGCCTCCGGCGACCACGAGGCGGCGTCCGCCCTCGCGCGCCTGGCCGAGGCCGAGGTGCCCGGGGCCGCGCCGGACGAGTGGTACGGGCTCGCCGAACCGACGACCGATGCCCCGCTGGTCGACCTCGACGCCGACCCCGAGCCCGAGGTCGAGGGCGGCGAACCGGTCCCGCCCGCCGTCTCGGTGTCGCCGTCACGGATCGGCACGTTCGAGGAGTGCCCGGTGCACTGGTTCGCGCAGACCTTCGGTGGCGGCGCCCCGAGCCCCGCGATGGGCATCGGCACGATCGTCCACGAGGCGATGGAGCACGCGACCGAGATCGACGTCGAGTCGCTGTGGGAACGGGTCGAGTCGCGGTGGGACGAACTGACCTTCGAGTCGCCGTGGGTCGCCGACCGAGAGCGCGCCCGCACCCGGCGGATGATCGAGGGGCTCAGCGACTACCTGCGCACCTTCGCCAGCGCGGGGCGACGGCTGCTCGGGGCGGAGACCTCGTTCGCGCTCGTCACGGGGCCGGCGCGCATCCGCGGCAGCATCGACCGTATCGAGGTCGACCCCGAGGGGCGTGTGAGCGTCGTCGACCTCAAGACCGGCCGCTCGATGCCGAGCGAGAAGAACGACATGCCCGAGCACCCGCAGCTCGGCGCGTACCAGCTCGCGGTCGAGGACGGCGCGGTCGAGGGTGTGCCGGCCGGGTCACCGATGACCGGTGCGCGGCTGGTGTTCGTCCAGAACCCTCGTGGCGGGCACGCCTTCTCGGAGCGCACCCAGCACGCGTTCGACGCCGAAGCGCGCGAGACGTACCGCGAACGGCTGCACGGTGTCGCCCGCGGCATGGCAGGACGGACCTTCGTCGCGAACGTGGACGACCACTGCGAGAAGGCCCGGACCGGGGTCGAGTGCCGCATCCACGTGGTGGCGGAGGTGACCTGGTGACCGACATGACCGACATGACCGACATGACCGACGCGACTTCTGCCGGTGCGTCCTCGCCCGCCATCCGGCACGGTGCCGACGCCATCGCCGACGCCCTCGGCCGCCCACGCCCCACCGTCCAGCAGCGCGCCGTCATCGAGTCCCCCCTCGTCCCCGCCCTCGTCGTCGCGGGTGCCGGCAGCGGGAAGACCGAGACGATGGCCTCGCGCGTGGTCTGGCTCCTGGCGAACGGGCTCGTCCGCCCCGACGAGGTCCTCGGCCTGACCTTCACCCGCAAGGCCGCCGGAGAGCTGTCGGTCCGCATCAACGACCGCATCCGTGCCCTCGAAGAGGTCGGGCTGATCACCCCGGGCGACGCCTTCGAAGCACCGACGGTCTCGACGTACAACGCCTTCGCGAACGCCGTCTTCCGCGAGAACGCCCTGCTCGTCGGGCGTGACGGGGAGTCGCAGGTCCTGACCGAGCCCTCGGCCTGGCAGCTCGCCCGCCGGGTCGTGGTGGCCGCCCGCGACGACCGGCTGGCCGGACTCGACCGCGACGTCGACACCCTCACGGCCGCGGTCGTGGCACTCGCCGGGGCCACCTCCGAGCACCTCGTCGAGCCCGAGGACCTCCGTCGGTTCGCGATCGAGTTCTCCGAACTGCTGGAACTCCCCGGTAACCGGGGCAAGCCCTACCGGGCCATCACGGACGCAGTCGCAGCGATCGGGTCGCTCGAACCCCTGGCTGACCTGGTCGCGGAGTTCCGTCGCCAGAAGGTCGACCGCGGCTTCGTCGAGTTCTCCGACCAGATCGCCCTCGCGCTCGCCGCGGCCGAGTCGGCGCCCCGCGTGGTCACCGACCTCCGGCAGCGGTACGGCGTGGTGCTGCTCGACGAGTACCAGGACACCTCGGTCGTGCAGACCCGGTTCCTCGCCCGGCTGTTCCGCGGGCACTCGGTGATGGCCGTGGGCGACCCGCACCAGTCGATCTACGGTTTCCGCGGCGCGAGTGCGGCGAACCTCGCTCGCTTTCCGCACGACTTCGGCGGCGACGAGCCGGGCGTGGCCGAGCCGGTGACCTTCGCGCTGTCGACGAGCTGGCGCAACCCGATCGACGTGCTCGCCGGGGCGAACGCGATCGTCGCGCCGCTGTCCGAGGCCTCCGAAGTCGACGTCGAGCGGTTGTCCCCCCGCCCCGGAGCGGACGCCGGAACCGTGCGGGTGGTGTTCCCGGAGACCCTGCCGGACGAGGCAGACGAGGTCGCGGCGTGGTTCCAGGACCACCGCCGCCGAACCCCTGCGATGTCGATGGCCCTGCTGCTGCGCGCACGAAAGGACCTGGCGGCGTTCACGGCGGCGCTCGGCGCCCGCGGGGTGCCGTACCACGTGCTCGGCACCGGCGGGCTGCTCCAGCGCCCCGAGATCGTCGACCTGGTGGCCTGCCTGCGCGTGCTGCACGACCCCGCTGCGGGCAACGACCTCATCCGGCTGCTCGCAGGTGCCCGGTGGCGGGTGGGCGCAGCGGACATCGTCGCCCTGCACCAGCTCGCCCGCTGGCTGTTCCAGCGCGACCACACGCAGCAGCGACTCGACGACGAACTGACTGCGGCGTTCCGGGCGTCGGTCGCCGCAGGGGAGCACGGGTCGATCGTGGACGCCCTCGACTTCGTCGCGACCGCCCCCGACGAGCACGGCGCGCTCGAGGGCATCACACCGGCGGGCCGGAGCCGGATGCGCGCCCTCGGCGGCCAACTCGCAATGCTCCGCTCACGTGCAGCGGGCGACCTGGTGGACTTCGTGACCCTGGTCGTGCAGGAGATGCTGCTCGACATCGAGGTCGCAGCGCACGAGCAGGGCAGCGGGGCCTACCTGGACGCCTTCATCGACGAGCTCGCCGGGTTCGTGGCGACCGACGACCGCCCCGACCTCGGTTCCTTCCTCGGCTGGATCGACGCCGCCGCCCGTCGCGATGACATGGGCCCGCGGTCCGAGGAGCCCGAGGCCGGTACCGTCCAGATCCTGACCATCCACGGGTCGAAGGGCCTCGAGTGGGATGCCGTCGCGGTGCCGCGCATGGTCGAGGGGGGCCTGCCGGCGCGCCCGCAGGAGGGCTCCTCCGGCTGGCTCGGATTCGGCCGGTTGCCGTACGAGTTCCGTGGGGACGCCGCCGAGCTGCCGCGACTCGCGTGGCGCGGGCAGGAGACCCAGAAGGACGTCGTCGCCGCCATCGACGCCTTCAAGGAGCAGGTCAAGGCACGGAACGAGGACGAGGAACGCCGGCTCACCTACGTGGCGCTCACCCGCGCCAAGCACGACCTGCTGGTCTCCGGTTCGTTCTGGGCCGGGGGCGTCCGTCCCACCGAGCCGAGTCGGTACCTGCGCGATCTGGTCGAGGCCGGGGTCATCGACGGCGGTGCGATCCCGGAGACGACCGTGCACGACGAGAACCCGATGGGCGAGAGCGGGGCCACGCAGTCCTGGCCGCACGTTCCCTTCGGGCAGCGCGCACCACGCGTGCTGGCCGCAGCCGAACGCGTGCAGAACGCGAACCCCGGCGCCTCCGGCCGGTTCGCCGCCGACATCGACCTGTTGCTCGCCGAACGACACGCGACCCGGAACGCGAAGCACGCGGTCGCGGTCCCGCACCGGGTCCCGGCCTCCGGCTTCAAGGACTACCTCACCGAACCGGACTCGGTGGCGGAGCGCCTCCGCCGGCCAATGCCGGAACGGCCGTACCGGGCCACTCGTCTCGGCACGCTCTTCCACCAGTGGGTGGAGCAGCGGGCACGGAGCGGTGGGTCGCTCGAGACGCTCGACGTCTGGGACGGCGAACTCGACCTCGACGCCGACGAGCTCGCCGACGCTGCACCCGACGCCGTGGTGACCGACGACGGCGCTCGTCGGTTCGCGGACTTCCAGGCCACGTTCGCCCGCTCCCGGTGGGCAGGGCGCACGCCGATCGAGGTCGAGCGCGAGATCCACATCCCGTTCCTCGGCCACAGCGTCGTCTGCAAGCTCGACGCCGTGTACGAGATCGACGGGCGGGCCGAGGTGGTCGACTGGAAGACGGGGAAGGCGCCGTCCGGTGCGGAGGACCTGGCTCGCCGCACCCTGCAGCTCGCGCTGTACCGGGTGGCGTACGCGGAGTTCACGGGGCGGCCGCTCGACCAGGTCGACGCGGTGTTCTACTTCGTCGCCGACGACCTCGAGGTCCGCCCGGCGGAGCTGCTGGACCGCGCCGGACTCGAGCGCGCCTGGGCCGAGGCGATCGGCTGACGCAGGACGTGCCGCGGCGCGGTGCGCCTGATCCCGGCTGCGCCCCGGCGCGGCGTGGGCCGCGGCTGGCCAGGTCGCGGCTGGTCACGACTCCCCGCGCGCGTGGCGCTGAGCGGTCACGGAACGTCGGCAGAGCGCGTGCGGAGCAACGCGAGGTGACCGCTCGGCGGAGGTGAGCGGGGAGTCCCGGTCGCGCGGCGCGCCCCGCGTCCGTCCGGCACCGTCTGGAGGCCCGGTTCCGGGCTCGGGGACCGGCACCGGGCCTCCAGGCGGTGCGTCGAAGGCGTCGGCGACCGCCGCCGTCAGGGCGCCCCGGTCGGGTGGCGCCGAACGGTCACGGACCGTCGACGGGGCGCGCGTCGAGCGACGCGATGCGACCGCTCGGCGGACCTGAGCGGGGAGTCGTGACCGCCGGCGTCAGCCGTGCCGACGCTCGGTGGAGGACAGCAGCTGCTCGACCTCGCCGATCTCCATCGTCTCCGGTGACACGGACTGCAGCGGCTCCGCGCTCGGTGCGTGCACCGCGTCCACCAGCCGGTGCATCATCGCGACCGCGTCGTCGACCACCTCGGTGCTCTTCGCCTGCACGCCGTGCAGCAGCCAGTGGGCGGTCTCGAGCTCGTGGTGCACGCGTGCACGCTGGGCGAGCTGGCGGTCACGGCCGCCGCCGTTCGCCTCGTAGGCGCTGAGGACGGTGTCGAACGCGTCCCGCCGGCCTGCGAGCACCCAGGCCAGGTCCTTCGCGGGGTCGCCGAGCCGCAGCTCGCCCCAGTCCAGGATCCCGCTGACGACGTCACCGTCCGCGAGCAGCGCGCCGGTGCCGAGCGAGCCGTGCACGACGGTCGGCGTGAACTGCCAGAGCTGCTGGTCGCGCGCCGCGCCCTCCCACCGCTCGACGAGGGCGGCGGGCACGAGCTTGGTGGCGACCGCACGGTCCATGACGGAGACGGCGGATCGGAGCACCTCGAAGGGGGTGAGCGACGGCAGGCCGGCGTCGGAGACGAAGCTGGTCGGCAGCTGGTGGATCGCCGCGACCGCGCGGCCGACGCTGGTGGCGAGGTGCGGACGCTCGACGAGCGACCCGAGCGTCGGGTGCGCACCGGGCAGCCGCGTCGTGACGATGGCGCGGGTCGATCCGATCGGTGCCTGTCCGCGGTACTCGGCGACACCGAACGGGAGGCGCGTGCGGATCCCGGCGCTCAGCGCACGGATCGCGACGAGGTCGGCCGACTGCCGGGCCTCCGCCCGCTGGTTCCGGGGACGGCGGATGACGATCTCGGCGCCGTCGGCGTCGCGGAGGAGCGCCGACTCGTAGTCGCCGGCCGCGGCCGAGCCGAGCGTGCGCGTGCCCGTGACGAGGAGACCTGGAACGGCCGTCGTCGCCAACGCAGCTAGAGTGAACTGGGATCCCGCCATGCCCCTCAGGGTAGGCGCGTGACGCCCGCACTGCTGCACGCCACGCTGTTCGGCGGGCCGCCTGCCCGTCCGTTCCCCGCACGTCCGCACCCGATCCGAGGAGCTCTCCCGCCGTGACCGTCGAGTTCGCCGACCGGCTCCCGCTCTCCCGCAACGAACTCGACCGTGACGCCGAGTTCCGGACGACCGACGACCTCGAGCGTGTCCTGCGCGAGGACCCCGGCACCAGGTACCTGCCGGTGCACGGGGCCGAGATGCTCCGGAACGCCGACGGCACCCTGCGGTTCGTCACCGCGGCCGAGATCCCCGACGGCACCGTGACCCTGTACCTCGGCCGTGCGGTCACGGACGCACCGGACGCCCCGGCCGGCACCCGGTTCGTCGCTGCGCTGATCGACGACGCGACGGCGGCTGCCGTCGAACCGACCGATGACGCCTGGCAGAGCCTGCGTATGTTCGGCACCGAACTGTCCCCGCGCGACCAGGGCCTGGCGGTCGAGGCCGTCGCGATGGCGAACTGGCACGCCGTGCACGGGTTCTCGCCACGCACCGGGTCGGCCACCGACGTCGTGAGCGGCGGCTGGGTCCGCCGCGACCCCGAGGGCCACGACCACTTCCCGCGCACCGATGCCGCGATCATCGTCGGGGTCGTCGACGCCGACGACCGGATCCTGCTCGGCTCGAACGCCGCCTGGGATGCGAACCGGTACTCGCTCCTCGCCGGGTTCGTCGAGCCGGGAGAGTCCCTGGAGGACGCGGTCCGCCGCGAGGTCTGGGAGGAATCGGGCGTCCGGGTGGAGGAACCCGAGTACCTGGGGTCGCAGCCGTGGCCGTTCCCCGCGTCGCTCATGGTCGGCTTCCGCGCGCGCGCGGTGGGCGGCGACCCGACGACCGCTCGCCCCGACGGCGTGGAGATCCTGGACGTGCGGTGGTTCTCGCGCGACGAGATCGGGACGCGTGCCGGGGACACCCTGCTGCTGCCGGGCCGCACCTCGATCGCGCGCGTCATCATCGAGGAGTGGTACGGCGGGCCGCTGGACCTGCCGTGAGCGGCGTTGGCGCGGTCGGGCGCCCGCCGGGCGTTCCGTCCGGTTCCGACGCCGTCGAAATCCGACCGCCGTCGCCGGATGAACTGCTCGCCGCGCTCGACGCCGAGCAGCGCACCGTCGCCCGCACCCTGCTCGGGCCGGTCGCCGTCCTCGCCGGAGCCGGCACCGGCAAGACCCGCGCGATCACGCACCGGATCGCGTACGGGGTCGCGACCGGCACCTACGCTCCGAACCACGTCCTGGCGCTGACGTTCACCACCCGCGCGGCGGGCGAGCTGCGCTCCCGCCTGCGGTCGCTCGGCGCCGGTACCGTCCAGGCACGGACGTTCCACGCTGCTGCGATGGCGCAGCTCAGCTACTTCTGGCCGGACACCGTCGGCGGCCACGCGCCGAAGATCGTCGAGTCCAAGGGGCGGATGATCGCGCACGCCGCTGACACGGTCGGGATGCAGGTCGACACCCCCGTGCTCCGCGACCTTGCAGCCGAGGTGGAGTGGCGCAAGGTGCAGATGCTCTCCCTCGACGAGTACGAGGCCGCTGCCGCCGACCGGGTGATGCCCCGCGACACCACTCCGCGCCGCGTCATCGACCTGATGAAGGCCTACGAGCGGCTGAAGGACGACCGGCGACAGCTCGACTTCGAGGACGTCCTGCTGGCGACCCTCGGCATGGTCGAGTCCGAGCCGCGCGTGGCGTCGTACGTCCGGCAGCAGTACCGGTTCTTCGTCGTCGACGAGTACCAGGACGTCTCTCCGGTCCAGCACGACCTGCTGCGGGCATGGCTCGGCGGCCGCGACGACCTGTGTGTCGTCGGCGACGCGAGCCAGACGATCTACTCGTTCGCCGGCGCCTCGAGCGACTACCTGCTCGGGTTCGGTTCGGAGTTCCCGCGCGGCTCGGTCCTGCGGCTCGAGCGCAACTACCGTTCCACTCGCGAGGTCGTGCACGCCGCCAACACCCTGATGCGCGGTCAGCCCGGAGCGCTCGACCTGGTCGCTCAGTCCCAGGAACCCGGCCCCGAACCGGTCGTGCTGCCGTGTGTGCACGACGGTGACGAAGCCCAGACCATCGCCCGACGGATCGCGGAGCTCGTCGGTGCGGGAGCGGCCTACGGCGACTGCGCGGTGCTGTTCCGCGTCGGGGCGCAGTCCGCCGCGCTCGAGTCCGCCCTCGGCCGCAACGGGATCCCGTACCGGGTGCAGGGTGGCACCCGGTTCTTCAACCGGCCCGAGGTCAAGCTCGCCGTGCACCACATGCGCGGCGAGGCGATCCGGCAGACCGACGACGAACTCACCCGGCGGGTCCGGCTCGTGCTGCAGGTCAGCGGCTGGACGCCGACCGCGCCGGAGGGTACCGGGGCAGTCCGCGAGCAGTGGGAAGCGCTGCAGGCGATCATGGGTCTCGCCGAGGACGCACCCCACGGCACGACGATGCAGCAGTTCACCCAGGACCTCGTGGACCGTGCTGCGACCCACCACGAGCCCGAGGTCGACGCCGTCACGCTCGCGACGCTGCACTCGTCGAAGGGCCTGGAGTGGCCGCACGTGGTCATCGCCGGGGCGGCCGAGGGCCTGTTGCCGATCTCGCACGCGACGACCGACACCGAGGTCGACGAGGAGCGCCGACTGTTCTACGTCGGCCTGACACGTGCCCGCCGGTCCGTGACCATCACGTGGTCGCAACAGGGTTCCAGGCGTGGGGGAGCCCGGGCTCCGAGCCGGTTCCTGGCAGCGCTCGGCACGCACACCGCGGATGGGGCAGCACCGGCGAACGGCTGACCGACAGGTCGTCCCGCTCGAACACGACCTGGTCCGGGTCCGCGCGCTGCGTCCGGAGCGGCATCCGCTCGACCAGCATCCGTGTCACCGCTGCGGCCACCGCCGCCGTCCGCCACGGCGACAGGGATGCGGGCTGTCGCCCCCACACCTGCGCCGCGATGGCGGGCCACGCCGGGTCGTCGTCCACACGTGCGAACTCGGCGCACTGGAGGCACGGGCCGGCGCCCGGCACCACGAACGGGCCGAGACGGATGCGTCCGTCCCCGACCACCACCGCCAGGTGCGGCACACCCCGGCGGGTCCATGCGGCGCGGAGCGCCGGGTCCACCACGTGGTCGGCGACCACCACGGCCAACCGGGGCTCGTGGTCGGGTAGGACGATCGGACCGCCGGGTGGCGCGGAGGTGCGGCTGACCGTCACCCCTTCGCCCGACAGGAACGACGACACGGTCTCCGCGAGGGCGCCGCTGCCGTGCACCTCGATCCGTTCGAGCGGCTCGGGCAGGACCTCGATCACCGCGGGTGACGCCGCTCCCAGCACGCGAGCAGCGACCTCCGGTGCGCAGCCCGACGCGACCGCGAGTCCGGACAGCGCATCACGCCCGGTCTCGCGGCGGAGGCCGCAGAGGAACCGTTCTTCCCCGGTCGTCGGCACGGTGACCACGGCACGCGGGGGATCGACCCCGAGCTGCACCGAGGCGGGGTCACGCCAGACGAACTCGAGCGTCGGATCGATGCGGATGCCCATGACCCAACGGTGCCGGAATCAGCGGCACGCGTGGGGTCAAGTGGTGGATCTGTGGAGAACTCAGCGGGGCTGGTCGCCGGGGCCGGGGCCGGGGTTCGTGTCGGCGTCCGGCTCGCCGTCGTCTGCGACGTGCCCGGACTCGTCCTCGTGCGGGCGAGCCCCCGTGGAGTCGTTCAGCAGGTCCTCGAGCGCCTTGTCGAACGCGTCGTCCTCGTCCGTCTGGGCTGGGTTGCGCAGCCGTGCCACCAGTGCATCCGGGGCGTCGACGTCCTCCGAGGTCGGCACGAGGTCGAAGTGCGACCACAGCGCGTCGCGCTGCTCGGCACCGAGGTCGTCCGTCACCCGCTGCCACATCGCCGCGGCTTCGCGCAGCCGACGGGGGCGCAGTTCGAGACCGACGAGCGTGGCGAACGCGGACTCCGCCGGTCCGCCGGCGGCACGACGACGACGGACCATCTCGGCGATGGCACCGGCCTTCGGCAGCCGGGCGGTCGCAGCAGCCGTCACGGTGTCGACCCAGCCCTCGACCAGGGCGAGCATGGTCTCGAGTCGGGCGAGCGCGGCGTCCTGTTCGGGCGTCCGCGGCGGGATCAGTGCGCCGGAGGCCAGTGCGTCCCGCAGCTGCTCCTGGTTCGTCGGGTCGATGTCGGCCGCGAGCTCCTCGACCCGGTCGAACGGGATGTGGATGCCGCGCGCGTAGTCCGTGATCGACGAGATGATGTGCAGCCGGAGCCAGCGCGCTGACCGGAAGAGCCGGGCATGTGCCAGCTCGCGGACCGCCAGGTAGATACAGACCTCGTCCTCGGACACATCGAGCCCCTCCGCGAACTCGGCCACGTTCTGGGGCAGGAGTGCGGCGACCTGCTCGTCGAGGAGTGGCACGCCGACGTCACCGCCGGACACGACCTCCTTCGACAGCTGCCCGACGACCTGGCCGAGCTGGATCGCGAAGAGCGCCCCGCCGATGCCGCGCATCGCCTTCGAGACGTCGCCCAGCATCGCCTTGAGCTGCTCCGGCGCTCGCTGGTCGATGGCCTCGGTGAGTGCATCGGCGATGCTGAAGGCCACCGGCTCGGCGATCTGCGTCCACACCGGGGTGGTCGCCTTCGCCCACTGCTCACGCGTGTAGAGGCTCGGGGTCGCGGTCAGCTCGGCGACCGTCGTGACTTCGTCGAGCCAGAGCGCAGCGACCTGGAACGCCTGGTCGGCGGCCTGGGCGGTGGCCGGGTCGATCGGGTGTCCACCGTCGCGGGCGATCGCGGTCGCGCGTTCGGCGGTGGCCGAGAAGTCGATGCCGTCGCCGCCGGACTGGGCAGCACGTTGCAGCTGGCTCATCATGTTCGCCACGAAGGCCGGGTCGTTCGGCAGACCGGCGGCACCGGCGAGCTGCGACGGGTCGATCTGGCCCTCGCCCGAGAGCAGCTTGCGCAGCATCTCCTGGAAGTCGTCGTCCGGCCCCGGCTGTGGTTCATCAGGCATGCCGACTACGCTAATCGCTGCTCACGGGGCCGCACCTGGGACGCCCCCGTGGGAACGCCCCAACCGCTGCGCCGAGGGCGAACACCGCCGCCAGGCGCGGATGAACGCTCCCCGCCGCCAAGCGCGGAGACCACCTGTGCCGTCGGGCGTCGGTGCCCACCCCGGAAGGACCCCGCGTGACCCTCTTCGCCCCCACGCCCCGTCGTCGCTCGCGTGCCCGGACGGTCGGCTGGTCGTTCCTCGTCGGCGCCGTGGTCCTGGGCTTCCTGGCGAGCCTGCTGCCGAGCCCGTACCTCATCGAGGTCCCTGGTCCGGTGTACAACACGATCGGCACGCAGGAGCAGGGAACGGGAACGGACGCGAAGGACGTCAAGCTCATCCAGGTGACCGGGCACGAGACGTACCCGACCGCCGGCGCCCTCGACATGCTCACCGTCGGCATCCAGGGCGACTCGACGAACCGTCCGTCCTGGACGAGCGTCGTCCGCGCGATCTTCACGAAGTCCGAGGCGGTCATCCCGGTCGAGGCGATCTACCCGAGCGGCACCACGACCGAGCAGGTGAACGAGCAGGACTCCGCCGACATGCAGGCGTCACAGCAGTCCGCCGTCGCCGCCGCGCTCATCCAGCAGGGCAACGACCTGCCCTCCGAACTCGAGGTCGGCACGGTCGCGACGGGGTCGGCGGCAGAGGGAGCGATCGAGAAGGGCGACGTGATCACCGCGTTCGACGGCACGTCGCTCACCACGAACGCCGACGCCTCGTCCCTCCGTGAGCTCGTGACCGAGCACGGCACATCGACGCCGGCGACCGTCACCGTCGAGCGCGACGGTGCGACGAAGGAGATCCGCGTGACGCCGCGCAGCGAGCAGGGCACGGCGCTCCTCGGCGTCGGGGTCACCGAGCGCTACGACTTCCCGTTCAAGGTGTCCATCCGTCTGCAGGACGTCGGAGGTCCGTCGGCCGGCATGATGTTCGCGCTCGGGGTCATCGACGAGATCACGCCGGGCAAGCTCAACGGCGGGAAGCACGTCGCCGGCACCGGGACGATCACGGCCGACGGCGATGTCGGACCCATCGGTGGCATCCGGCAGAAGCTCTACGGTGCGAAGGACGCGGGCGCCACGGTCTTCCTCGCACCCGCCGACAACTGCGACGAGGTCGTGGGGCACGTGCCCGACGGACTCGACGTGTACAGCGTCTCGACGCTCGACCAGGCGGTCACGGACCTGCAGACGATCGCCGACGGGAAGAGCACCGCGAAGCTCGCCCGCTGCGGTTCATGACCCCTCTCTGAGTCCCCGTACAGCTTGACGTCCGCTCCGGTCCAATAGGATCAATGGCACTGACGGCCCGCCGCGAGCCGGGCCCGCCGGTCCGACACGTCTGGAGCACATCAAGTGACGACAACCTCGACCTCCTCGGGGCGGCGTTCGCCGCGGGTCCCGATCGTGGTCACGATCATCGTGCTGGCAGCACTGGTGATCGCCTTCTTCATCTTCGCCAGCCTCTACACGGACTACGCGTGGTACGCGCAGCTCGGGTTCCAGCAGGTCCTCACGACCCGCTGGATCGCCGGAGCCCTGATGTTCCTCGCGGGCTTCCTGGGCATGGCGATCCCCGTCTTCGTGAGCATTGCGCTCGCGTTCCGGTTCCGGCCGGTCTACGCGAAGCTCAACTCGCAGCTCGACCGCTACCAGCAGGTCATCGAACCGCTGCGTCGTGCCGTGATGATCGGCATCCCGGTCGTCCTCGGCATCTTCGCCGGACTCTCCACCGCCGGTCGCTGGAGCATGGTGCTCGAGTACTTCAACCGCACCCCCTTCGGCAAGAAGGATCCGCAATTCGGCCTGGACATCGGCTTCTACGTCTTCGAACTGCCGTTCTGGCGCTCGATCGTGGCCTACTCGTCCGCCGTCGTGCTCATCGCCGGACTCGCGGCACTCGCGGCCTGCTACCTCTACGGTGCCCTGCGCTTCGGCGGTCGCGAGGTCCGGATCTCCAAGGCAGCACGTGTCCAGCTCGCCGTCACGGCAGCGCTCTACGTCGCCCTGCAGGCCGTCAGCCTCTGGCTCGACCAGTACGCGGCGCTGACGAAGTCGAACTCGCTCATCACCGGTGCCCAGTACACCGAGGTGAACGCGGTGATCCCGGGTCGCGAGATCATGGCGGGCATCGCGGCCATCGTCGCGATCCTGTTCATCGTCACGGCGGTCATCGGCCGTTGGCGGATCTCGATCGTCGGCACGGGCCTGCTGCTCGTGGCGGCGATCGTCATCGGCGGCATCTACCCCTGGGTCGTCCAGCGCCTGCAGGTGAAGCCGTCCGAGCGCACCTTCGAGTCCGCGTACATCGAGCGGAACATCAAGGCCACGCGCGACGCCTACGGGGTGTCGGACGTCAAGGAGCAGAACTACGACGCCACGACCGAGGCGAGCTCCGGCGCCCTCGCGCAGGACGCTCAGACCACGGCGAACATCCGCCTGATCGACCCGAAGATCGTCTCCGACACCTTCAGTCAGCTGCAGCAGTACCGGCAGTACTACCAGTTCCCGGACGAGCTCGACGTCGACCGCTACGACGTCAAGGGCGAGACCGAGGACACCGTGATCGCTGTCCGTGACATCGACCTCGAGGGCCTGAGCGCGGCCGCGAACACGCAGTACAACCGCGCGTTCGTCTACACCCACGGCTACGGCGTGACCGCGGCCTACGGCAACCAGCGCGCGAGCGACGGCAAGCCGGTGTTCCTCGAGTCCGGCATCCCGTCCAACGGAGCACTCGGAGACTTCCAGCAGCGCGTGTACTTCGGTGAGACATCGCCGCCGTACTCGATCGTCGGTGCACCCGAGGGGACGAAGGACGTCGAACTCGACTACCCGTCCGGCTCCGACGACGACAACGGTGGCAACGCCACGACGACGTACGCCGGCGACGGAGGGCCCAGCCTCGGAAACTTCTTCGACCGGCTCGTCTACGCGGCGAAGTTCCAGTCGGAGCAGATCCTGCTGTCGGACGCGGTAAACGAGGACTCGCAGATCCTCTACGACCGCGACCCGATCACCCGCGTGCAGAAGGTCGCTCCGTACCTGACGGTCGACAGCGACGCGTACCCGGCGGTCGTCGACCACCGCCTCCAATGGGTCGTCGACGGCTACACCACGAGTGACGCCTACCCGTACTCGCAGAGCCAGAGCCTGTCCGACAGCATCGCCGGTGCGGAGTCCTCGGCCTACCGGACCGACCAGGTGAACTACATCCGGAACTCGGTGAAGGCCACGGTCGACGCCTACACCGGCAAGGTGACGCTCTACGCCTGGGACACCGAGGATCCGGTGCTCAAGACGTGGCAGAAGATCTTCCCCACGTCGACCAAGTCCGTGTCGAGCATGAGCGCAGAGCTGCTCGACCACGTGCGCTACCCGACCGACCTGTTCAAGGTGCAGCGCTCGATCCTGGGTACCTACCACGTGACCAACGCCAACTCGTTCTACTCGGGCGACGACGCGTGGAACACGCCGCAGGAACCCACGAGCACGGCCACGTCCGACAGTGACGCCGACAGCGCGGACACGTCGGCGAACGCCAACACGAACGCGCTGGGTGCCCAGACGACGACGACGAGTCAGGTGAACCTGCAGGACCCGTACTACCTCACGATGAAGGTCCCGGGCCAGGGGACCGCGTACTCGCTCTACACGACCTACATCCCGCAGCAGTCGGCAGGGGCGAACAACCGCAACGTGCTCACCGGGTACCTGGCGGTGAACTCCGACGCGGGTGGCGCCGGCAAGGGCGAGAAGGGGTCGGGCTACGGCAAACTCACGCTGTTGACGATGCCGAAGACCGACAACATCCCCGGTCCAGGGCAGGTGCAGAGCCTCTTCAACGGCGACTCGACGGTGTCGCAGGAACTGAACATCCTGAAGCGCGGTAACTCGACCGTGAAGCAGGGCAACCTGCTGACACTCCCGGTCGGCGGCGGGTTCCTGTACGTGCAGCCCGTGTACGTCCAGTCGACCTCGAGTGGTTCCTACCCGCTGCTGCAGAAGGTACTCGTGGCCTTCGGCGACAAGATCGCGTTCGAGGACACCCTCGACGAGGCGCTGAACTCGCTCTTCGGCGGCGACTCGGGTGCCGCGGCCGGTGACTCCGGTGCGAGCGGTTCGGACGGTGGGTCCTCCGATTCGGGCTCCGACTCCGACACGGGTTCGTCGGACTCCGGCTCCGACTCGGGTTCCACCGGCGCCTCGACCGGCTCCGGCACCGTCGACAACGACGCGCTGCAGCAGGCCCTGTCCGACGCCAAGGACGCGCTGCAGGACCGGCAGGAGGCGTACGCCGACAACGACCTGGTTGCTGCCGCGGAGGCCGACCAGCGCCTCCAGGACGCCATCGAGGCTGCGACCGCAGCCGAGAACGGCAGCTGACACACCGTGGCGGGGCACTCGATTTGTGTCCCGCCACGGCCCCGTGTAGGCTATTCAATGTGCCGCGGGGTGGAGCAGTTCGGTAGCTCGCTGGGCTCATAACCCAGAGGTCGTAGGTTCAAATCCTGCCCCCGCAACCAAGCGTCACATGAAGGCCCCGGTCCAATCGGACCGGGGCCTTCTTCGCGTCCACCGCCCAGGCCCAGGCCCAGGCCCAGGCCAACGCCAACGCCAACGCCAACGCCCACGTCACCGGGCCCCCGCGCCACGCCGCCCGGTACGCTCCCGGCATGGCCACCCTCACGATCGCGGCGGCGCAGTTCGCGCCCGCGGACGACCCCGTCGCCAACCTCGCCACCGTCCGCGCTGCCGCGGTCGATGCCGCCGCTCGCGGAGCGGCGCTCCTCGTCACGCCGGAGTACACGTCGTACTTCACGCCGGAGATCGACGACCGGTTCGTCGCCGCAGCCCAGCCGCTCGACGGCCGGTTCGTGTCCGAGCTCGGCGACATCGCCCGCGACACCGGGATCGCTCTCGTCGTGGGCATCGCCGAGACGACGGACATCCCTGGGAAATTCCGGAACACCCTCGTGGCGGTGCTCCCGTCAGGCGAGCTCGCCGCGGCCTACCGGAAGGTGCACCTGTACGACGCCTTCGGCTCGCGGGAGTCCGACCGGATCGAGTCCGGCGACCCCGAGCAGCTGCCGGTGTTCGAGCTCGGTGGTCTCCGCATCGGCCTCGAGACCTGCTACGACCTGCGGTTCCCGGAGGTGACCCGACGCCTCGCCGCACCGGAGTTCGGCGCGGTCGACGTCGTCCTCATCCCTGCTGAGTGGGTCAGGGGCCCGGGCAAGGAACACCACTGGCGCACGCTGTTGACGGCCCGCGCGATCGAGAACACGGTCTGGGTCGTCGGCGTCGGGCAGACGCCCCCGATCGGCATCGGTGGTTCGGTGGTGCTCGATCCGTCCGGGGTCGCCGTGGCCGCCGCGGGCGCCACCCCCGGCACCCTCACCGTGACCATCGACACGGCGGTCACCGAGACGGTCCGCCAGGTCAACCCGTCGCTGTCGCTCCGGCGCTACGACGTCGCGCTGCGCGCACTGCCTGGAGGCCCGGCGCAGGCCTGACGCGCCCGTTCCGTCCCGACGCGCTCGCCCTCGCAGACCGGATCGCGCGTCGGGAGCGCGGCACGGCTCAGCGCTTCGGCCGGAGGGTGGCCAGACGCGTCGCGGCGTCCTCGAGCACGCTGCGGCGCTTGCAGAACGCGAAGCGGACCAGCGATCGGTAGCTAGCGACGCGGTCCGGTCGTACGAACGCCGAGACCGGCACGCCGGCGACCCCGGCCATGGCCGGGAGGTCGAGGCAGAAGCTGCGGGCGTCGTCGTACCCGAGGGGTGCGGCGTCCGCGAGGACGAAGTACCCGCCGTCCGGTCGCATCACGTCGAAGCCGGCGCCCCGCAGCCCCGCGGCGAGCAGCTCGTGCTTCGCGCGGAGGTCGGCGGCGATGCCCGTGAACACGGAGTCGGGCAGGCGGAGGCCGACGGCGACGGCTGGCTGGAACGGCGCTCCGTTGACGAACGTCAGGTACTGCTTCACCGTGGTGACGGCTTCGACGAGTGCCGGGGGAGCGGTCAGCCAGCCGATCTTCCAACCGGTGGTGTTGAACGTCTTGCCGGCGCTCGAGACCGACACCGTCCGCTCGGCTGCACCGGGCAGGGTCGCGATCGGTGTGTGCGCCACGTCGAACGTCAGGTGCTCGTAGACCTCGTCGGTGATGATCACCGCGTCGCGTTCCGTGGCGAGGTCGAGGATCGTCTGCAGGACCTCGACGGGCAGCACCCGGCCGGTGGGGTTGTGCGGGGTGTTCACGAGCACCGCGCGGGTGCGGTCGGTGAACGCTGCGCGGAGCGTGTGCTCGTCGGGCAAGAAGTCCGGCGCGGTGAGCGGCACCGTGACGTGCACCCCACCGGCCAGCCGGATGAGCGCCCCGTAGGCGTCGTAGAACGGCTCGAAGGTGATGACCTCGTCACCCGGCTCGACCAGTGCGAGGAGCGTGGCGGCCAGGGCCTCGGTGGCACCGGCAGTGACGAGGACCTCGCGGTCGGGGTCGACCTCGAGCCCGTACCACCGCTGCTGGTGCTCGGCGACGGCTGCTCGCAGGTCAGGGGTTCCGCGGCCGGGCGGGTACTGGTTCACGCCGTCGCGGATGGCCTGCACGGCGGCCTCCAGGACCTCGGCCGGCCCGTCCTCGTCCGGGAACCCCTGTCCCAGGTTCACCGCGCCGGTGCTCGCGGCGAGGGCGCTCATCTCCGCGAACACGGTCGGTGCTGGGACGCCGTCGGGGCCGAGCAACATCGCGCCCTCGGCGGCTCGCAGCCACGGTCCTGCCTGTCGCATCTGGTTCCCTCCCGTGTCGGCGACGCCGTGTCGCGCTGAACGGACCCCAACCTAGCTGTCCGTCCCGCCGCGATCAGAGGCCGGCTGCACAGCGCACGCATAAGATCGGCAGGGGTTGCTCGCAGCATCGCCAGAAGGACCGCTCAGGTGGTTGCGACAGACTGCACGAGCTTGAAAGGAGCACGTCCAGCATGACCGACACCACGCCCAACGGGCAGGGCGACGACCGCCGTCCGGACGATGCGGCATCGCCTGCCGCCAGTGAGGACGCCGCAGCAGCGGCCACGAAGGGGAACACGTCGATGCCGAACGACTCCGACCAGCCGGACGAGACCGCTCGCCCGCAGCACACCGAGCCCGGGTCCCCGGACCACACCGACGTCATCCCGTCCTCGTCGGAGCATCCGACCGACCGCTACACGGCGCCGTACCCCGCCGTCTCCGGAGACTCGTCGAGCGCACAGCCGACCGGCTCCGGCCAGCAGGGCGGCTACGGCCAGCAGACGTCCCCCTACGGCCAGCAGCCGCAGTACGGCCAGCAGAGCCAGTACGGCCAGCAGAGCCAGTACGGCCAGCAGAGCCAGTACGGCCAGCAGAGCCAGTACGGCCAGCAGCCGCACGGCCAGCAGACCCAGTACGGTCAGCCCGGTGGCGAACGCCCCCGCTACGGCGAGTACGCCCAGCCGACGTCATCGGCCGCACCGGCCTCGTCGTCCGAGTACGCCACGGCGTCGGCGCAGGCTCCGCAGTCCGCCACGAGCGCCTTCGGTGACGTCGACGGCGCGAACCAGCGCAACGGCCACTACTTCAGCGACGACGCCGCCGGCGCATCCGCCGTCACGACGACCAAGCAACGCTCCGGTCGGAACAAGCTCCTCCTGCCGATCATCGCGGGTCTCGTCGTGGCAGGACTGGTCGGTGGTGGTGCCGGGTGGCTCGCCGGCTCGTCGCAGGGCGGCACCGTCGTCTCGTCCTCGGGGTCCTCGCAGGGCGGCAACCTGACGGTCAACGACTACGACTCCGCGACGGTCGTGACCGCAGTGGCCGCCCAGGCCACTCCGTCGGTCGTCACCATCAACGTCTCGTCGAGCAACGAGGCCGGCACCGGTTCCGGCGTGGTGATGAGCAAGGACGGCTACATCGTCACGAACACCCACGTGGTGACCCTGGACGGCGACAGCTCGAACGGTTCGATCACCGTGACCACCTCGAACGGCAAGATCTACGAGGGCAAGCTCATCGGCACCGATCCGACGGTCGACCTCGCGGTCATCAAGATCGAGGCGACCGACCTCAAGCCGATGGAGTTCTCGGACTCGTCCAAGCTCAACGTCGGAGACACCGCGGTCGCGATCGGTGCGCCGCTCGGCCTGTCGAACACCGTCACGGACGGCATCGTGTCGACGCTGAACCGCAGCATCCAGGTCACCTCCAGCGCTCCGAGCGAGGGCGGCGACTCCAACGAGGGTGGCAACGGCGGCTCCGGCCCGTTCGACTTCTGGGGCAACGGCGACAACGGCAGCAGCTCGTCGTCGAACACCACCGTCTCGCTCCCGGTGATCCAGACCGACGCATCGATCAACCCCGGCAACTCTGGTGGAGCGCTGCTCGACTCCGACGGCAAGCTGATCGGCATCAACGTCGCCATCGCGTCGGCCGGTAGCTCGTCGTCGGAGTCGGCCGCCGGGAGCATCGGTGTCGGCTTCTCGATCCCGTCGAACCTGGTCAAGCGCGTCGCGAACGAGATCAAGGACAACGGGTCCGCCACGCACGGCCTGCTCGGCGCGACCGTCGGCGACGCGTCCGAGGATGCCAGCGCCACCCAGATGGGCGCGCTCATCAAGTCGGTCTCGTCCGGCGGTGCCGCGGCGAAGGCCGGGCTGCAGAAGGGCGACGTGGTCACCGAGATCGGTTCGGCGACGGTCTCGGACGCAACCGACCTGACGGCGCAGGTCCGGTACTTCGCGGGCGGCGCCTCGACGACGATCAGTTACATCCGTGACGGCCAGTCCCGTCAGGCCGACGTGAAGCTGGGGACGTTCGACAGCAAGGGCTGACGCGACCAACGGACGGACGGGAGGCCCGGGGCACGACGTGCGCCGGGCCTCCCGTCCGTCCCGGGGCGCGTCGCGCGCCCCCAGGTGAGGGGTTCTGCCTCTTGATAGGCTCATGGTCGCTCTGCGGGGCGGCACCGTCCCCGGTGCGTCCCGTGCCGCCAGCCAGCACCCCGAGGTACGCATGCAGTCAGACGGACAGCCCCTGCCGGGCGTCTCGTACGTGATGCCCGTGCTCAACGAGGTCACCGAGGTCCGGGCCGCCGTCGCGAGCCTGCTCGACCAGGACTACACGGGTCCGTTCGAGGTCATCCTCGCGCTCGGTCCGTCGATCGACGGCACGAACGAGCTCGTCGCCGAGATGAGTGCGGCCGACCCGCGGATCCGCGCGATCGACAATCCGGTCGGTTCGACGCCCGCCGGGTTGAACGTCGCGATCCGGGCGTCGCTGCACCCCGTCGTGATCCGGGTCGATGCGCACTCGGTGCTGCCCGCCGACTACACGCGCATCGCCGTGCGGACGCTGCTCGAGTCGGGCGCAGACAACGTCGGTGGGATCATGCGCGCCGAGGGGCGCACCCCGTTCGAGAAGGCGGTCGCGCTGGCCTACGGCAGCCGCGTCGGGCTCGGGGGGACGCCGCACCACGTCGGTGGCACCGCCGGACCGGCCGAGACGGCGTACCTCGGTGTCTTCCGCCGCGAACGGCTGTTCGACGTCGGGCTCTTCGACGAGGGCATCAAGCGCGGCCAGGACTGGGAGCTCAACCGCCGACTGCGGCAGACCGGCGGCACGGTCTGGTTCACCCCGGAGCTCGTCGTCACCTACCGGCCCCGACCCAGCCTGAAGCGCCTGGTCCGCCAGTTCGTCGCGACCGGGCTGTGGCGCGGCGAACTCGCCCGCCGGTTCCCCGCCAACAACGGCCTGCGGTACTTCGTGCCGCCGGCGATGGTCGCCGCCATGGTGCTCGGCGTCGTCGCGGGCCTCATCGGAGTCGTCGGAGCGCTCCTCGGCACGCCGCTGGCCTGGGCGATGGTCGGCTTCGTCGTGCCCGTCGTGTACCTGCTCTTCGTCGTCGTCGGGTCGGTCGCGGTCGCGCGCCGGTCCGGGTTGCCCACCCTCCTGTGGCTGCTCGTCGTGCTGCCGTGCATCCACGTGGGCTGGGGGCTCGGTTTCATCATCGGGTTCCTCACCCGCACCTCCGAGCTGACCACCCACACGGGACGGTGACCGAATGACCGACCACGCCACGACCGGCCGCGGATCCGCAAGACCGACCTCGATCGCCGAGCTGCGGGCCGTCGCCCAGCCGGACGAGGTCCGTGCACGCGCCAACGCCGAGCACTGGACGGCCTCGCTGTACCTGCGCGATGTGTCGCCGTACCTGACCTGGGTGCTGCTGAAGACCCGCGTCAGCGCGAACCAGGTGACCGGGCTGATGATCCTGGTGGGGTGGAGCGTCGCCGCCGCCCTGCTGATCCCCGGGATCTGGGGTGCCGCGCTCGCACTGGTCCTCGGCCAGCTGCAGATGCTCGTCGACTGCTGCGACGGCGAGGTCGCGCGGTGGCGCGGCACCCGGTCGCCCGCAGGGGTGTTCCTGGACAAGGTCGGCCACTACACGACCGAGGGCCTGATCCCGGTGGCCCTCGGCATCCGTGCGGCGACGTGGCCGATCCACGGCGACGACTGGATGTGGACCACGATCGGGTGCGCACTCGGCCTGGTCATCATCCTGAACAAGGCGCTCAACGACATGGTGCACGTCGCCCGGGCCAACGCGGGGCTCGACAAGCTCGTCGACCGGCGTGACGCCTCGACCGCGCCGTCGGGCCGGAAGCTCGCATCGCTTCGTCGCCTGGCACGGTTCCTGCCGTTCCACCGCCTGTACCACTCCGTCGAGCTGAGCATGCTCGCGTTCGTGTTCGCTCTGCTGGCCCTGGTCATCGGCGACCCGCTCGCCAGCCGGATCCTGGTCGGGGCGCTCCTGCCGCTCGCCGTGCTCGCGACGTTCGGGCACTTCCTGGCGATCATGGCCTCGAAGCGGGTCAAGGCGTGACCGGCGACGACCGGACGGCGGGGCCCGGAACCGTGCGTCGTCACGCCGTCGTGCGCCGTGGGCGGCCGCGCGTGGCCGTGGTGAGCCTGTCGCAGGGCACCCGTCCCGACGATCTGCGTCGTGGGCTCGACAGCGTGCTCGCGCAGCAGGGGGTCGAGCTGGACGTCGTCTGCGTCGGCAACGGGTGGGAACCCACGGGGCTGCCCGACGCCGTCCGAGCCCTGGCCCTGCCCGAGAACGTCGGGATCCCGGCCGGACGGAACGCCGGAGCCGAGGCCGTGGACGGGGACTACGTGTTCTTCCTCGACGACGACGCGTCCGTGCCGTCGCCGACGTTCCTGCAGGATGCCATCGCACTGTTCGAGCACGACCCGTCCCTCGGGCTCGTGCAGCCGCGGGTGGTCGACCCCACGGGTGCCGCGAACCCTCGCCGCTGGATCCCGCGGATCCGGAAGGGCGAGCCGGACCACTCGTCTCCCGTGTTCTCCGTCTGGGAAGGCGCCGTCGTGCTCCCCATGGACGTCTACCGGGCCGTCGGCGGCTGGGGAGCGGAGTACTTCTACGCCCACGAGGGCATCGAGCTCGCCTGGCGCGTGTGGGACGCCGGACGCCGGACCTGGTACGCGGGAGAACTCGTCGCGCACCACCCGGCGATCGACCCGGCACGGCACACCGAGTACTACCGGTTGAACGCCCGGAACCGCGTCTGGCTGGCCCGCCGGAACCTGCCCGCGGTGCTGCGTC
Source organism: Curtobacterium sp. VKM Ac-1376 (assembly GCF_015351025.1). Classification (GTDB taxonomy): domain Bacteria; phylum Actinomycetota; class Actinomycetes; order Actinomycetales; family Microbacteriaceae; genus Curtobacterium. The sequence continues at coordinate 100,216 of NZ_JADKRV010000008.1, forward strand.
CGGTGTACGTGGGTTCGTGGGCGGCGATCCAGGTCGCGCGCTGGTGGCGTCACCCGCGCCGGCTGGCCACCTGGTTCGGTGGGATCCGTGAAGGATGGACGACCGACTGCGGACCGGTCCGCCCGATGGGCTGGCTCACAGTCGCACGGATGACCATCGCTGGTCGGCCACCGGTCGTCTGACCCGCCCGCCCCAGACCGCCAGAGCAGATCCGGAGAAGGACCATGTCGATCATCAGCGACCTGCGGACCGCCCTGCGGCTCGTCGAGCGACTCCTGACGTCGCGTCGGAGCCGGCGGCAGCTCGCGCGGCGTTTGCCGTCCGCACCGCAGCCGGTGCCCGGATCGATCGAGATCGCCGTGTACTTCGCCGACGGCCCGGTCAACATGTACCAGGTGCGCCAGTGGTACGCGCCGCTGGCCGAGCTCGCGAAGTCGCACCCGGTGGCGATCGTCTCGCGGAGTCCGGGGACCATGCTCACCCTGCTGGACGAGTCGCCGGTGCCCGCGGTCTACGCCCGCCAGGTGGTGGACCTCGAGCAGTTCGTCGACACGCAGGCGCCGAAGATCGTGTTGTACGTCAACCAGAACGCCCGCAACTTCCAGATGATGCGGTACGGGCGCATGTGGCACGTCTTCGTCAACCACGGCGAGAGCGACAAGATGTACATGACCACGAACCAGTTCAAGGCCTACGACTACGCGTTGATCGCCGGGGACGCCGCACGCGACCGCCTGGCCGAGGCGCTGTGGGACTACGACCTGGACGCCCGTACCATCACGATCGGCCGTCCGCAGGCCGACCACTTCGCCGGCGCGGCACCGTACCCCGACGACGACCGGACCGTGGTGCTGTACGCCCCGACGTGGGAGGGTGACCGGGCCGCCGCCGCCTACGGTTCGATCGCGTCCCACGGCACGGCCATCGCTGAGCACGTGCTCGCGTCGCCGCGGCACCGGCTGGTGTACCGCCCGCACCCGCGCAGCGGGGTGTTCGACAGCGACTACCGCGCAGCGCACGAGCGGATCCTGGCGGCCATCACGGCTGCGAACGCGGCCGACGCCGCGGCGCACCACCTGTACGACGACGGTGGGGAACTGGGGTGGCAGCTGGCGGATGCCGACGTGGCGATCACGGACATCAGTGCGATGATCTACGACCGGCTGGCCGTCGGCAAGCCACTCATCGTCACCCGACCGGTGTCGCCCGAGGCCGACGTCGACGAACGCGGGTACCTGAGCGACGCGAACTGGTTGACGGCCGCCGATGCCCCTTCGGTGCTCGAACGGGTCGACGCTGCGGCGAGCGACGCCGAGCAACTGGCGAGGCTGCAGCACTGGGTCCGGCGGTACTTCGGCGACACGACGCCGGGTGCCGCGACCGAGCGGTTCCGCGCGGCCGTCGAATGGCTGCTGGAGCGCTGGCGGACCGTCGCCGCCGAACGCGGAGGCCGCTGAGCGCGTCCGCGAGCATGCCCGTCCGTGCAGGACGGGGCCGGGCCCCGGCATCACGACCGAGACCCCGGCATCACGACCGAGACCCCGGGTCGGCCAGTGTCATCCGCCAGAGGTACTCGGAGCGGTCTGGTCGGCGCCACCGGACGATGACGACGCCGGTCTCCTCGGGGTCGGCTCCGAACACGGCGACGGACATCGAGCGGCCCGGTTCGAGGCGGTGCACGGCGAGCGGGGGAGAGTACCCGTTGCCGAGGTGGGTCAGGCTGAGGCCGTCGACCGGCTCAGTGCCGGTGTTGACGAGCTGGTACCGGCGGGGGGCGTTCGAGCGATCGATGGTGAACGGGACGGCGTACGCGGGTGGTGGGTGGTGCATGGGGGGAACGCTAGGGGGAGGGTCCGACGGTGGTGCCCGGATGTCCCCCTGAGGAACCCGTGGCTGTGGAGTGAGCTTCCGGCGCTCACGTCGGTGGAGGGGGAGTACCCCGGTCCGTCAGGACCCGTAGTCCGCCGAGTACCGGGCCAGTGCTTCCCCGATCGTGCCGTCGAGCTCCAGGCGGCCCTTGTCCAGGTACAGGCCGCGGTCGCAGAACCGTCGGAGGTCCTTGTCGCTGTGGGACACGAAAAACAGCGTCCGACCGCCGGCCAGCAGCTGCTCGATCCGCTTGTAGCACTTCTCACGGAACGCCTTGTCGCCGACCGCCAGGACCTCGTCGACCAGGATGACGGGTTCGTCGAGCCGGGAGATCACCGCGAAGGCGATGCGGACCTTCATACCGCTCGACAGGTGCTTGTACGGGGTGTCGACGAAGTCGGCGATCTCGGCGAAGTCGATGATCTCGTCGAAGGCATCGCGGATCTCGGCGCGGGACATGCCGTGCAGGCCGGCGGTCAGGAAGACGTTGTCGCGGACGGTCAGGTCGCCGACGAAGCCGCCGGTGATCTCGATCAGGGGAGCGACCCCGGCGCCGACGTCGACCCGCCCCTCGTCCGGCAGCATGACCTGTGCCACGAGCTTCAGGAGCGTGGACTTGCCCTGGCCGTTGCGCCCCACCACGCCGATCGCCTCGCCCGGGCGGACGTCGAACGACACGTTCCGGAGGGCCCAGAACTCGTCGGCGCGCCTGCGCCGGCCTCGTCCGGCGAACAGGTCCTTGAAGTTCCGGCTCGCCCGACGGTTCCGTTTGAAGCAGATGCCGGCGTCGCGCACTGAGATGACCGGGGCGACGGTCTCGGTGCCTCGGGTCTGGTCGGTCGCGCTCATCACAGCTCCTTCAGCACACGGTGCTCGCTCCGGCGGAACACGGTGAACCCCACCACCAGGACGATCCCGGTCACGACCACCGAGGCGCCGACCTCGAACCAGTCGAGCTGTCCGGGGAAGAACGCGGCGCGGTACATGCCGAAGATCCCGGTGAGCGGGTTGACGGCGGCGACGTCACGCAGGGCGGGGGGAAGGGCGTGCGTGCCGTAGACGATCGGGGACGCGTAGAAGAGGAAGCGCAGCACGAGCTTGGTGGCGCGCTCGAGGTCGCGGAAGAAGACGACGAGCGGCGCGACGATCAGGCCGAGGCCGTAGACGAGGGCGCACTGCAGCACGATCGCCAGGGGGAAGAACACGACCTGCCAGTGCAGGTGCGCCCCGGTCGCGATCGCGAAGGCAGCCAGGACAGGCAGGCTCAGCAGGAACTCGATGCCCTTCGACGCGTCGATCCGGGCCACCCATATGGTGCGGGGGATCGTGGTCGAACGGATGAGCTTCGATTCCTTGATGAAGGCCCGGGTCGAGTCCGAGACGCCACCGGTGAACCACATCCACGGCAGCAACGCCGACAGCAGGAAGACGATGTACGGTTCTTCACCGACGGAGCCACGGTGGAAGACCTGCGTGAAGACGAACCAGTAGATCCCGGACATCACGAGCGGGTCGAGGATCGACCAGACGTACCCCAGCGCGGACGTCGAGTACCGCACCCGCAGGTCGCGAACCGTCAGCAGCCAGAGGGCTTGACGATAGCGCCGACCGGCGCTCCGGGGTGTCGCGGGTGCGGCAGCCGCAGGCGCGGTCGGCGCGCTCGCTGTGGTCACGGTATCCCTTCGGGCGGAACCGCCGAGGGATCCTGCGGGAGGCTCAGGCGAACAGGTTGTTCGCGCGCTCGAGGTCCTCGGCGAAGTCGATCTCGACCGCGTACAGGTCGGAGATGTCGATCGGCGTCCAGCGTAGCCCGTCCTCGGCGATGGCAGCCTCGATGCCACCCTCGAAGTACTCCTGGTCGTCCACGCGACCGAGCTGGCGGATGAGGGCCTGCTTGTCGGCGGCGGACACGTAGTTGATGCCCACGGCCTCGCCGAGCCCACCGACGACCTGCTTCGAGAGCTTGTGGATGAACCCCTCGGCATCGACGGTGTACTTGACCTCTTCGTCTGAGACCTTGTCGGTGTTGACACTGACGAAGGAACGGCCCTCGTCGATCATGTCGGCAGCGCGGACGAGCGCCATCGGGTCGAAGACGACGTCGCCGTTCATCCAGAGGACACCGCTCTTGCCGGTCGCCTTGAGGGCACGGAGCAGGCTCTTGGAGGTGTTGGTGGAGTCGTAGGACTCGTTGTAGACGAAGTTCGCGTCGGGGAACGCCTCGACGATGTGCTCCGACTTGTAGCCGACGACGATCGTCACGCGGGCGCTCGAACCGAACGCCGCACGGATGTTGTCGAACTGCTGCTGCATGATGGTGCGGCCGTCACTGAGCTCCGTGAGCGGCTTCGGCAGGCTGCGGCCGAGGCGGCTGCCCATCCCCGCTGCGAGGATCACGATCTGCGTGGTCATGCTGGTCCCTTCTGGTGTCCGCCCGCGCACCCCGGGGTACGGGCGGGCCTCGTCGAGTCTGCTCTTCCAACGTCCGAGTTGTCCGAGAGCCCGTCGCAGCGACGGAGACCGTCGGTGCAGGAGGGGACTGTCGGATCGCCCGCTGGAGCAGGTTTCCAAGTGGTGAACACTCCTTCGTGCCCAGGTGAATGATACGGAAACGCCTCTGCTCGGGGTACGGGTCTGCGCGCTTCGTACTCAATTCGTGACCCTGGGAGGAGGCCGGTCCCCGCCGTCCGGAGAGCGTTGGTACGGTGGGGCGATGGCAGCCCGAGCGGAGAACGAGGACGTGTACGCCACGACCGACGCTGCGTGGATGACCGAAGCGAGTGACGCCGACGAGGCGGACGCCGCCGCCGCGCAGGATGACGCGGCCGACGACGACATGGGGGACACGGATGCGGACGACGCCTCCGCTGATGGAACGATGACCGACCAGACGGCGGCCACCGACACCGACGAGACGACGGCGGTCGACACGGACACGGCCGACACGGCGACGGCCGACACCGAGGCGGGCGCGCGGACGACCGCGGACGCCGCTGCCGCCGGAACGACCACCGCGCCCCGTCCCGCGAAGGCGCGGACCGCGAAGACACGCACCAAGCGCCCGACGAAGGCCGCGGGGATGACCAGCACCGAGCCTCCCGGCCAGGCAACCGACGACACGGTGATCGGACGCGCCGACCCCACCACGGGCGGCGACACGACGACCGACGCGACCGCCGTTTCGGCGGCGCCCGCGAAGAAGCGCGCACCCCGAACCGGGATGCCGAAGCAGCCGCAGAAGCTGCAGCCCGTCGTGCTCGAGGCGAGCGGCCTCGTGAAGCGCTACGGCCAGACGCTCGCGGTGGACGAGGTCGACCTCGAGATCCGCCAGGGATCGATCTTCGGAGTCGTCGGCCCGAACGGTGCCGGCAAGACCACGACGCTGTCCATGATCACCGGGCTGCTGCGTCCGGACGCCGGCTCGGTGACCGTGCTGGACCACGACGTGTGGGCCGACCCGACGGCGGCGAAGCGCAGCCTCGGCGTGCTGCCGGACCGCCTCCGGCTGTTCGACCGGCTCACCGGTGCGCAGCTGCTCTACTACTCCGCAACGCTCCGGGGACTCGACGGTGCGACCGCCCGCGAGCGGAGCGCGGACCTCGCCGAGGCCTTCGGGCTGGGCGAGGCCCTCGGGCGACAGGTCGCCGACTACTCCGTCGGCATGGCGAAGAAGATCGCGCTGGCCGCCACGCTCATCCACTCGCCGCGGGTGCTGGTGCTCGACGAGCCGTTCGAGTCCGTCGACCCGGTCAGCGCCGCGACGATCACCGACATCCTCCGCCGCTACACGCGAGGCGGCGGGACGGTCGTGCTCTCCAGCCACTCGATGGAGCTCGTCCAGCGCACCTGCGACTCGGTCGCGATCATCGTCGGTGGCAAGGTCCTCGCCTCGGGGACCATGGCGCAGGTGCGCGGGCGCAAGAGCCTCGAGGACAAGTTCGTCGAGCTCGCGGGCGGCCGCGTCGTGGCAGAGAGCATGGAATGGTTGCACAGCTTCTCCGGCTGAGGGCCGACCTGCTCGCGGGCGAGGTCCGCGGCACCGCCCGCCGGTCCGTCGCCGTCGTGCTCGGCAGCCTCGTCGGACTCCTCGCCGCCCTGTTCGTCGCCGCGCAGATGGTCGGACTCCGCTCGGCGGACCCCGACGTCGCCCGCGCGGTCATCGTGCCCGTCGGCACCCTGATCGCGTTCGGTTTCACGGTCGTGCCGCTCGTCGTCGGCCGGAGCGACCAACTCGACCCGCGCCGATTCGCCGTGTTCGGGATCGACCGGCGTCGGCTCACGGTCGGTCTCGCCGTCGCTGGACTCGTCGGTGTTCCCGTGCTCGGTGCCCTCGTCGTCGCTGTGGGGCAGACCGTCGCCTGGGCGCGCGACCCCGGACTCGGGCTGCTGGCTGCGCTCGGCGGTCTGCTCGCCGTCGCGACGTGCGCGCTCCTGGTGCGGGTCTGCTGCGCCGTCGGTTCGCGGCTGATCGGACCGAACCGGTCGCGTGACGCCGGGTGGCTCGTGGCGCTCGTCATCATCGTGCTGTCCATCCCCACGGTCTCGCTGCTGCTCCGCGCGGACTGGCTCGGCCCGCACGGCGCCGAGATGCAGCGTGTCGCGGACGTCGCGGGCTGGACCCCCTGGGGTGCAGCGTGGGCCGTGCCTGCCGAGATGGCGAGCGGTCACGTCGGCTCCGGGCTCCTCAAGCTGCTCATCGCGGTCATCGTCGCTGTGCTCCTCGCATGGGCGTGGTGGGCACTGGTCGGCCGGGCGCTCGAGACCGTCGACGACCGAGCCCGCACCCGTCGGTACCAGGGGCTCGGGTGGTTCGACCGGTTCGGGTCCGCCCCGGTGTCCGCGGTCGCCGCACGTGCACTGACGTACTGGGTGCGCGACCCCCGGTACCGCACGTCCTACCTGATCATCCTGTTCGTGCCGCTCGTGGTCATCCCCCTCGGGGTCGCCGGGGTGCCGTGGCACTGGACCGCCCTGGTCCCGCTGCCGCTCATGGCACTTATCGCCGGGTTCCTGCCGCACAACGACGTCTCGTACGACAACACCGCGGTGTGGCTGCACGTCGCGTCCGGTGCTCCCGGATGGAGCGATCGGCTCGGCCGCGTCGTCCCCGTGCTGGTCGTGGGCGCGCCCGCGATCGTCGCAGGCGCCGCGCTGTCCGCACGGCTGTTCGACGACTGGACGGTGTTCCCACTGCTCATCGGTGTGAGTGCGAGTGCGCTGCTGTCCGGGCTCGGGCTGTCGAGCGTGGTCTCCGTGCTCCTGCCGTACCCCACCGTCCGACCGGGCGACCACCCCTTCCAGCAGCCGCAGGCCGCCGGCGTCACGGCGACGGTCGCGCAGTCGTCCATGGTGATCGGCATCGTGCTCTGCACGGTCCCCGCGGGCTGGCTCGCCGTCCTGGCGTTCGTGCGGGGCGCCGAGCCGTGGTCGGTGCTGACGCTCGTGGTGGGCGTCGGGGTCGGGGCGGTCGTGCTCGTCCTCGGGGTGTTCGCCGGCGGACGGCTGTTCGACCGCCGCGGCCCGGACCTGCTCGCCGCCGCGCAGCGCAACTGACCCGGCAGCGCAACTGACCCGGCAGCGCAACTGACCCGGCAGCGCAACCGACCCGGCAGCGCGACCGGCGTGCGCCCAGAGCGCACGCCCGCGCAACCGGGAGCGGACCGTCGTACCCTGGACGCATGAGCATGACGGAACCCGGCGGCGGCCTCGACGTGATGGACCGGGAGCTCGAGAAGCTCCTCGAAGAAGAGGCGATCGAGCCCGGCGACCACGAGCGGTTCTCGCACTACGTCAAGAAGGACAAGATCCTGCAGTCCGCTCTGTCCGGTAAGCCGGTCAAGGCCCTGTGCGGGAAGAAGTGGATCCCTGGTCGCGACCCGGAGAAGTTCCCGGTCTGCCCGGACTGCAAGGCGATCTACGAGAAGATGAAGGCCGAGTAGGACGGCCCCCGAGACGGACGGGAGGCCCGTGGCGGCCTCGCCACGGGCCTCCCGTCCGTCCGTCGGTCGCTTCGGCAGCAGAAATGGTCACCAAGCGGCATGCGCGGCGGCCGCGCGCACCTAGATCACCAGCGTCGGGATGGCGGGATCGCCGCGGCCGATGCGTGACGCGTCGGCCGGCAGCTCCGCCTTTGCGCGCTTGTGGTGCGCCCGCGCCGCCTCGACGCCCGGCACTCCGAGGAACGCGGGGTCGACCTCGCCACCGGTGACGACGGGGACCAGGAGCGGCCGCTCGTCCGGGCCGACCTGTGCGCCCGTGAGCACGACCTCGGCTGTGGCGACGCCGTTGCGCAGCCGACGCCCGGCCTCCTTGCGCCCACCGATCGACGCCTTGTCCGCGGACTTCTTCGCCACCGGCACCCACTCGTCGCCGTCGGTCTCCTGGTGTGCGACGAGCTTGAACACCATGCCGGCGGCGGGGTGCCCGGAGCCCGAGACCACCGAGGTCCCGACGCCGTAGGAGTCGACCGGGGCGGCCCGGAGCGCGGCGATCGTGTACTCGTCGAGGTCGTTCGTGACCGTGATCTTCGTGCTCGTGGCGCCGAGCCGGTCGAGCTGGGCGCGGACGGCCGCGACGACCGAGGGCAGGTCGCCGCTGTCGATGCGGACCCCGCCGAGCTTGCCGTCGGTCAGCCGGACGGCGGTCTCCACCGCGGCTTCGATGTCGTAGGTGTCGACGAGCAGGGTCGTGCCGTTGCCGAGGGCGTCCAGCTGCGACCGGAACGCCTGCTCCTCGGAGTCGTGCAGCAGCGTGAAGGCGTGCGCGGCGGTGCCCATGGTAGGGATGCCCCAGGTCCGACCGGCCTCGAGGTTGCTCGTCGCACCGAACCCGGCGATGTAGGCGGCACGTGCGGCGGCCACGGCGTTCCACTCGCCGGTGCGGCGGGAGCCCATCTCGGCGAGGGGGCGACCGTCGGCGGCGGACACCATGCGGGCGGCGGCGGAGGCGATGGCGGAGTCGGCGTTGAAGATGCTCAGCGCGAGGGTCTCGAGCACGACGGCCTCGGCGAAGGTGCCCTCGATCTGCAGGATGGGGGAGTTCGGGAAGTAGACCTCGCCCTCGCGGTAGGCGCGGACGTCACCACGGAACCGGTAGTCGGCGAGCCACGACGCGGTGCCTGCGTCGATGACGCCGCGGTCGCGCAGGAACCCGATCTCCTGGTCGCCGAAGCGGAAGTCGCCGAGGGCGGTGAGGAACCGGCCGAGTCCGGCGGCGACGCCGTAGCGGCGACCGTCCGGCAGGCGTCGGGCGAACACCTCGAAGACGCATCGGCGGTCGGCGGTCCCGTCCTTCAGGGCGGCGTCCACCATGGTGAGTTCGTACTGGTCGGTGAGGAGTGCGCTGGTCACCTCTCCGACACTAGTGACGTGACCTCCTGGAGGCGCGGATCACCTCGAGCGTCCGGCTCGCGGTTCGACCCGTGCGAGGTTCCGTCCTCGGTGGTACCCGACGCGGGTCGCACCGAGCACGGAACCTCGCACGATGATGCGGCCCCGTCGCACGGTGCGGGGAAGGGACCGGCGGGCGTCGGTACGCTGGTGCCGTGACGGATGCACCGATCGGAGTCTTCGACAGCGGGGTCGGCGGGCTCACCGTCGCCCGCGCCATCATCGACCAGCTGCCGCGCGAGAGCATCCGGTACGTCGGCGACACCGTGCACTCGCCGTACGGTCCGAAGCCCATCGCGGACGTCCGCCGCTACGCGCTCGAGGTCATGGACGACCTGGTCGAGCAGGGCGTCAAGGCCCTGGTGATCGCCTGCAACACCGCGTCCTCGGCCGTGCTGCGTGACGCCCGCGAGCGCTACGAGCAGGCGTACGGCATCCCGGTGGTCGAGGTCATCCAGCCAGCCGCGCGTGCCGCCGTCAAGCAGACCAGGACGGGGCGCATCGGCGTGATCGGCACGGTCGGCACCATCGCGTCGCGCGCCTACGAGGACGCCTTCGCGGTCGCTGCCGACGTGACGCTGACCACCGCGGCGTGCCCCCGGTTCGTCGAGTTCGTCGAGGCGGGGGACACGTCGTCCCCGTCGCTGCGCGAGGTCGCGGCCGGCTACCTCGACCCGATCCGTGCCGCAGGCGTCGACACCCTGGTGCTCGGCTGCACGCACTACCCGCTCATGTCCGCCGCGATCCAGTTCGTCATGGGTCCGGAGGTCACGCTCGTCTCGAGCGCCGAGGAGACCGCGAACGACGTCTACCGTCGACTGGTCGAGCACGGCCTCGAGCGCACCACGACCACCGCCCCGACGTACTCGTTCGAGGCGACGGGCAACGACAACAACGGCTTCATCCGACTCGCCCGGCGCTTCCTCGGTCCCGAGGTCTCCAGCGTCGGCCACCTCCAGACGGGGGCCATCACGCTGCCCCGCATCGAAAGGACCCCATGACCGACACACTCCGCGCCGACGGCCGCACCGCCACCGACCACCGTCCCGTCACCATCGAGCGGGGGTGGAGCTCGCAGGCCGAGGGGAGCGCGCTCATCTCGTTCGGCGACACCAGGGTGCTCTGCACCGCGTCCTTCACGAACGGCGTGCCGCGCTGGCTCGCCGGCAAGGGCACCGGCTGGGTCACCGCCGAGTACTCGATGCTGCCGCGATCGACGAACGAGCGCATGCAGCGTGAGTCGATCAAGGGCAAGGTCGGCGGACGCACCCACGAGATCTCCCGGCTAATCGGTCGCTCGCTCCGCGCCGTCGTCGACACCAAGGCCCTGGGTGAGAACACCCTGGTCATCGACTGCGACGTCCTGCAGGCCGACGGCGGCACCCGCACCGCCTCGATCACCGGCGCGTACGTGGCGATGGCCGACGCGATCGAGTGGGGCCGCGCCAAGGGCTTCATCGCGAAGAAGGCCACCCCGCTCACCGACAGTGTGCAGGCGATCTCGGTCGGCATCGTGAAGGGCGAGCCGATGCTCGACCTGGCCTACACCGAGGACTCCGCCGCCGACACCGACATGAACATCGTCACGACCGGCTCCGGCACGTTCATCGAGGTGCAGGGCACTGCCGAGCACGCCCCGTTCGACCGCGACGAACTGAACGTCCTGCTCGACCTCGGTCTGGCCGGCAACCGGTCGCTCGCCGAGATCCAGAAGACCGTCCTGGGGATCGCGTGACCGGCACCGTCGTCCTGGCCACCCACAACCAGGGCAAGGTCGTCGAGCTGCGTGAGATCCTCGGCGCGGCGATCCAGGGTGTAGAGCTCGTCGGCTACGACGGCCCGGAGCCGGTCGAGGACGGTGACAGCTACGCGGCGAACGCCCTCATCAAGGCCCGTGCCGCTGTCGCCCACACGGGACTGCCTGCACTGGCCGACGACTCCGGCATCGCGGTCGACGCCCTCGGCGGGGCGCCCGGCATCCACTCGGCGCGGTACGCGGGCACCCGGTCGGACGCCGACAACATCGCGCTGCTGCTGACGAACCTGCAGGGCGTCGTCGAGCGCACCGCCGCCTTCGTGTGCGCGGCGGCGTTCGTCACCCCCGAGGGCGAGGAACACGTCGTCGAGGCCGTCTGGAACGGCGAGGTCCTGACCGAGCCCGTCGGTGACGGCGGACACGGGTACGACCCGGTGTTCCGGCCGGACGATGCCGACCGTTCGTCCGCCGAGCTCACCCGTGACGAGAAGAACGCGCTGTCGCACCGCAGCAAGGCGTTCCGGGGGATCGCGCCGATCGTGCGGGAGCACTTCGGGCTCTGACGGCACCCCGACGAGAACGGGCTCGCGCCGCGTGGTGCTGGCCTGTTCTCGTCCGGTCGGCTACAGCTGTGGGTCGGCCGCGGTCTGCTCGGCCTGGTGCTCGTGCTTCTTCGCCTTGCGGGCGTTGCGCAGGTACGTCAGCGCCATCGGCACGACGGTCACGACGACCGCGGCCAGCAGGATGATGTCGATGTACTCGCGGACGATGTGCGCCACGAAGGGGATGTGTCCGATGAAGTACCCGAGGAACGTCACCCCGACGCCCCAGACGATCGCACCGATCGCGTTGTAGAGGGAGTACTTCTTGTAGTCCATCCGCCCGACACCGGCGGCGATCGGAGCGAAGGTGCGGACGACCGGCACGAACCGGGCCAGGATGACCGCGGCCGGGCCAAAGCGGTGGAAGAACGCGTTGGTGCGGTCGACGTTCTCCTTGGAGAACAGTCCGCTGTCCTTGCGCTCGAAGATCGGCGGACCGGCCTTCTTGCCGATGTAGTAGCCGAGCTCCCCACCGAGGAACGCCGAGGCGCCGATCATCAGCGCGGCCACCCAGATCGGGATGCCGCCGATCTCACCGCCGCGGTCGAAGGCGAACAGGCCGGTGATGACCAACAGGCTGTCGCCGGGGAAGACGAAGCCGATGAGCAGCCCGGTCTCGGCGAACACGATCGCGCAGACCACGAGCACGGCGATGGCCCCGAAGTGGTCGAGGATGTACTGCGGATCGAGCCACGGGATCAGGGCGAGTGCGACGGAGTGCATGGTTCTTCCGGTCGTGGAGGCGGGGTCACGGGGAGGACTCCCGCGGGATGAGGGTACCGCCCGGACGTGACCGGGCCATCCCTCGCGAGGTTGACCCGCACGGGGCGTGCGGAGGACCGCAGCGACGCGGCACGCCGGGACTCGGTGCGGAAGGAGGGACTCGAACCCTCACGCCTGGGGCACAGGAACCTAAATCCTGCGTGTCTACCGATTCCACCACTCCCGCGAGCAGCGGCAGTCTACCGAGCGTGCGGGGCGGGGCGGACGTGCGCCGGGCCTCCAGGCGGCGGTGCGCGCCGTGCGCGGGACGTGACGTGGTGCGAGGTACCCGACGTGGTGCGGGGCGGGTCGAGTGCCACCGAGTACGGAACATCGCACGGGACGACAGCACGACAGCACGACGGCACGACGGCACGACGGCACGACGGCACGACAGCACAACAGCCCGTCAGCGCCGCGGCCGCGGCAGGTACAGGGGCACGTACCGGAGCAGGATGCCGGCCCCGACCAGACCGAGCACGCCCATCACGCCGCTCGCGACCGCGATCGACGCGACGGCGGTCACGCCGGAGATGACGAGCGGCGCAGCCGCCGACCCGAAGTCGCCCGTGAAGCGCCACGCCCCGAGGAACGGCGCCGGGGCGTCCCGTGGCGCGAGGTCCGCACCGAGCGTCATGAGGATGCCGGACCCGACGCCGTTCGCCAGGGACATGGCCATCGCGATCGCGACGAACCAGCCGATCCGGGCGTCGAGGTGCCCGCTCCACGCGAGCAGGAAGTAGCTGATGCTCAGCCCGAGCATGCACGGCAGGGCGCTCGCGAGCCGGCCCCAGCGGTCCATGATCTGGCCGCTCGTGTAGAAGAGCGCGAAGTCGACCGCGCCGGCGATGCCGATGACGAGCGCCGCGGTCGAGTCGTCCAGGCCGACGCTCACCGCCCACAGCGGCAGGATCACCTGCCGTCCGGCGCGCATCGCGCCGATCAGGCCGGCGCCGCTGCCGAGCCGCAGCAGGACCGCCCGGTTCGCGCGGATCGTACGGAAGAGACCGTGCGCCTCCTGCTGGACGAACTGCGCGCCGGTGTCGGCCGGCGGTTCGGTCACGTCCCCGCCGCTCACGTCCGTCGCGGGACGGGAGGCCCGTGGCGGCAACCGCAGACCGCGTGCGCCGGACGCGGGATCGCGCAGGACGAGGAGCACCGCGGCCGCGGCGAGGCAGCAGACGATGTGGATCCAGAAGGCGCTCCGGGTGGAGCCGGTCAGGTGGATGACCCCGGCGGCGAGGAACGGGCCGACGAAGTAGCCGAAACGGAACACCCCGCCGAGGCTCGACAGCGCACGAGCCCGGATCCGCAGGGGGATGGCGGTCGTCATGTAGGCGTGCCGGGCCAGGGCGAACACCGCTGTTGAGACACCGACCAGGAAGACGCCGAGCGCCAACACCCACGCGTTCGCCGCGGTCGTCGCGACGACGAGCCCGACCACCGACACGAGCGCGGCGCCGATCATCGCGTTCCGCTCACCGATCCGGGCGACGACGACACCCGACGGCACGTCGCCGATGAGTTCGCCGACCAGGATGAGCGAGGCGACGAAGCCCGCGAACGCCAGGCTCGCCCCGAGCGAATCGGCGGCGATGGGGATGATCGGGATGATCGCACCCTCGCCGATCGCGAAGAGCGCGGCTGGCAGGAAACCGGACAACAGGACGGACCGGAAGTCGAATGAGTCGTTCCCCGTCGTGGCCATCGCCCGACCAACGGTACGCCAGCGGTACCGGTTCGTCGGCGGGTTACCCTGGAGGCATGCGTGTTCTGGCGGCGATGAGCGGTGGTGTCGACTCGGCGGTGGCTGCGGCCCGGGCGGTCGACGCCGGACACGACGTGGTGGGGGTCCACCTGGCGCTGAGCCGGATGCCCGGGACCCTGCGCACCGGCAGCCGCGGGTGCTGCACGATCGAGGACTCGATGGACGCGCAGCGCGCGGCGTCGGCTCTCGGGATCCCGTACTACGTCTGGGACTTCTCGGCCCGGTTCAAGGAGGACGTCGTCGACGACTTCGTGGCCGAGTACCAGGCCGGCCGCACGCCGAACCCCTGCATGCGCTGCAACGAGCGGATCAAGTTCGCGGCGCTGCTCGAGAAGGCACTCGCCCTGGGGTTCGACGCCGTCGCGACCGGGCACTACGCCTCGATCGTCACCGGTCCGGACGGCTCGCGTGAACTGCACCGGTCGGCCGCGTGGGCGAAGGACCAGTCCTACGTGCTCGGCGTCCTGACCGCCGAGCAGCTGCAGCACGCGATGTTCCCGCTCGGTGCCACCCCGTCGAAGGACGAGGTCCGGGCCGAGGCCGCCGAGCGTGGTCTGACGGTCGCGCAGAAGCCGGACTCCTACGACATCTGCTTCATCCCGGACGGGGACACCCGCGGCTGGCTCGCCGACCGCGTCGGGTCCGAGACCGGCAACGTCGTCGAGCGCGACGGGACCGTCGTCGGATCGCACGACGGTGCCACCGGCTACACCGTCGGACAGCGCCGCGGGTTGGCCCTCGGCCGCCCCGCGCCGGACGGCAAGCCGCGGTTCGTCCTCGAGATCCGTCCGAAGGACAACACGGTCGTCGTCGGTCCGAAGGAGGCGCTCGCAGTCACGTCGATGTCGGGCTCCCGGTTCACCTGGGCGGGCACGGCTCCGGCCGACCCCGCGACGCCGTTCGCCTGCGACGTGCAGATCCGGGCGCACGCCGACCCGGTGCCCGCGACCGCGCGGGTGCAGGACGACGTCCTCGTGATCGACGTCGACGAGCCGCTGCACGGCGTCGCTCCCGGGCAGACCGCCGTGGTCTACGTCGGCACGCGGGTGCTCGGACAGTGCACGATCGACGGCACGGTCAGCGCCGTCCCCGTCGACGCCTGAGTCCGCCGCTCCCGGGGCTCGCGCTCGCTGCACGCCGCGTCGGTGGTGCACGGTAGAACTGATGCCATGAGCGAGACCGACGCGACGTTCGAGACCATCGCCCCCGACGGGCTCGACGCCGCCCAGGCCGCGCGTGAGGTCGACCGGTTGCGCGCCCGCATCAACGAGCTGCGCCACGACTACTACGAGGGCAACGCGTCGCCCCTGTCCGACGCCGACTACGACGCGCTGGTGCACCGCCTCGACACCGTCGAGCGGCGCTTCCCCGAACTCCTGACCGCGGACAGCCCGACGCAGACGGTCGGCGGCCAGGCGCAGACGACGCAGTTCGCGCCCGTCGAGCACGCCGAGCGCATGCTCTCGCTGGACAACGTGTTCAGCCCCGAGGAACTGACCGACTGGGCCGTCAAGGTGCAGCGGGACGCCGGCGCCGAGCGGGTGCGGTTCCTGACCGAGCTGAAGATCGACGGGCTCGCGATCAACCTGCGCTACGAGCACGGTCGGCTCGTCTCGGCCGCGACTCGCGGTGACGGCGTGGTCGGCGAGGACGTCACGGGGAACGTCCGCACCATGGGCACGATCCCGGACCGCCTGACCGGCACCGGGCACCCGCCCCTGGTCGAGGTCCGGGGCGAGATCTTCTTCCCGGTCGCCGAGTTCGACGAGCTCAACGCGAACCAGCGTGCGGCGGGGGAGCGCGTGTTCGCGAATCCGCGCAACGCCGCCGCCGGGTCGCTCCGTCAGAAGGAAGAGGGCAAGTCCGAGGCGAAGCGTGCGCTGATGGTCGACCGGCTGCGGCGCCTGCGCATGCTCGTGCACGGCATCGGCGCCTGGCCCGTCCGCGAGCTGGAGCAGCAGACCGATGTCCGGAGCCAATCCGAGGTGTACGAGCTGCTCGACACCTGGGGCCTGCCGACGAGCAGCCACTACCGGGTGTTCGACACCATCGACGAGGTCAACGCGTTCGTCCGCACCACGGGCGACCGGCGCTCGTCCGTCGAGCACCAGATCGACGGCGTCGTCATCAAGGTCGACGACCTCGCCCTGCACGAGGAGCTCGGCTCGACCTCGCGGGCACCCCGGTGGGCGATCGCCTACAAGTACCCGCCGGAAGAAGTGCACACCACGCTCACCGACATCGTGGTCAGCGTCGGGCGCACCGGCCGCGCCACCCCGTTCGCGGTGATGACCCCGGCCGAGGTCGCCGGGTCCGTCGTCCGACAGGCCACGCTGCACAACCAGCAGGTCGTCAAGGCGAAGGGCGTGCTCATCGGCGACACCGTCGTGCTGCGCAAGGCCGGCGACGTCATCCCCGAGGTGCTCGGGCCGGTGGTCGAGCTGCGCGACGGCTCCGAGCGCGAGTTCGTGATGCCGACCAACTGCCCCGAGTGCGGGACCGAGCTCGCCCCGGCGAAGGAGGGCGACATCGACCTCCGCTGCCCGAACGCGAAGAGCTGCCCGGCGCAGGTGCGCGGTCGCGTCGAGCACATCGCCTCGCGCGGGTCGCTCGACATCGAGGGGCTCGGCGAGGTCGCGGCCGCGGCGCTCACCCAGCCGCTGCGCCCGGAGACCCCGCCGCTGGTGACCGAGGCCGGGCTGTTCGACCTGACGATGGAGGACATCGTCCCCATCGAGGTCATCGTCCGCGACGCCGAGACCGGCATGGAGAAGGTCGACGACGACGGCACCCCGAAGCGCGTGACGCCGTTCAGCCGGGCCCGCAAGAAGACCGACCCGCCGTTCGACCCCGAGGCACGCGGCGCCGACTACACCGGTGAGCCGAGCCGCTACCCGTCGAAGAACGCGTTCGAGATGCTCGCGAACATCGACGCCGCGAAGACGAAGCCGCTCTGGCGCATCCTGGTCGGGCTGAGCATCCGCCACGTCGGCCCGGTCGCAGCCCGTGCCCTGGCGGACCACTTCGGTTCCCTCGACGCGATCCGCGCCGCCACGCGCGACGAGCTCGCGGCCGTCGACGGCGTCGGTGGCATCATCGCCGACGCTCTGCTCGACTGGTTCGAGGTCGACTGGCACCGTGAGATCATCGGCCGCTGGACGGCGGCCGGCGTGCAGTTCACGACGCCCGGCCACCCCGGACCCGGCGGAGCGGCCGTCGGGGGCGGCGTCCTGAGCGGTGTCACCGTCGTCGCGACGGGCTCACTCGAGGGGTACACGCGAGAGGGCGCACAAGAGGCGATCATCACCGCGGGGGGCAAGGCGGCATCGAGCGTGAGCAAGAAGACGGACTTCGTCGCGGCCGGTCCCGGCGCCGGTTCGAAGCTCACGAAGGCCGAGCTGCTCGGGGTCCGGATCATCGACGCCGAGCAGTTCCACCTGCTCGTGACCGAGGGGCCTGCGGCGCTCGCGGAGCCGGAGGACCCGGCTCCGCGGGACGGAGTCTGACTCAGGAACCAACACGGGCGCATCCCCACACCGCGGTGCGACTTTCGGCGAGCCGATTTCGGGGGACAAGTTGCATCGCGCATGACCGTTCGCGGCGCAACCTCCCTAGACTGAGCTGAGCATCACCCGTCGTCTGCAGGGGGACGTCGGAACGGCCTTCCCGGGGGAGACCCGATTGCTGCTCGTCGCTGCGGCTCTGCTCACCGCCTCGATGCACTCGCTCGGAGTGATCGAGGCCCCTGGTGCGCCCCTGACACACGTCGTGTCGGCCCCGTCGAGCGTCACGCTCGTCGACGACCTCGCCACCGCACACGGTCAGACGTTCCTCGACGACCTCGGTGCGCTGGATCCCGCAGACCTCCGACGGGCCGACCGTGACCGCCGCGTCGTCGCGACCGTGCAGGACGACCCGCCGGCTGCAGCGACGGTCACGCAGTGGTGGGGCACGCTCGATGCCGACGAGCAGCACACGCTCCGCACCGAGGCGCCGGCGTTGACCGGCAACCTCGAGGGCGTGCCGTACTCGGTCCGTGACCTGGCGAACCGGGCCACGCTCGCCGCGGGGCTCGCAGACCCCGGCGTCGGCGCCGTACGTGCCGCGATGCTGGGCCAGGTGCGCGACTCGCTCGTGCACGACCCGGGCGACCCGCAGCGCTTCCTCCTCGCGCTGGACACCCGGGGGTCCGGACGCGCGGCGATCAGCGTCGGCGACGTCGCCGACGCTGCTGACGTGACCGTCGTCGTGCCGGGGATGTTCTTCACGGTCACCGGGCAGATGGTCGACTTCACGAACACCGCGAACGACCTGGCCCGCGAGCAGGCGACGCTCGCGCCGCTCGCCCCGTCCGGGCCCTCGGGCGTCGCCGTCGTCGCGTGGCTGGGCTACCGGACGCCGGACCTGTCGAACGTCATGTCGCTCGGGCTCGCGGAGACCGGCGCCGATCGGCTCGAGCGCGCGATCGACGGCGTGCGGCAGGTCCGTGCGGGCGACCAACCGCGGTTGAACATCGTCGCGCACTCGTACGGGTCGACGACGGCCCTGATGGCCCTCGCGTCAGGCCGGATGGCAGCGGACACGCTGACGGTGCTCGGGTCACCAGGCAGCGACGTCCGTTCGGCCGCCGACCTCGCCGTCGAGACCGGGCAGGTCTTCGTCGGCGGCGCCCACAGCGACCCGATCGCAGGCTCCGGCTACTTCGGCACCGATCCGGGCGGATCGTCGTTCGGGTCCACCGTGCTCGACCTCGCCGGCGGTGCCGACGCCGGGGACGCCGGCGACGTCTTCCGGCAACCGGTCGGCCACAACGACTACCTCAAGCCCGGGACCGCTTCACTGCACGACGTGGCGCTGATCGGGATCGGCCGCGGCGACCTGGTGCGTGGGCAGGTGCGCCGCGGCGGCACCGGTGACGACGGCATCGTCGGCGCCACGATGGACATGTACCTCGTCCGTCCGCAGGACCTGCAGCCGCGCGACTGACGGGCGGTGACCGGCGCCGACGCCGTGGGCGTGACCCGATCGTGACCGGAGGCGGTCCCACGGAAGCTGCGCCGGGCCTCCCGGCGGATCGGCCAGTCCGCGCGGATCCGCAGCCGCTCTCGGTGCAGGCTGGGTGGCAACCTGAACGCGACCGCAGCATGCACTCGTTCCAGGGCAGAACCAGTACAGCCCGTCTGCCTACGGTGCCGTCATGCGTGTGGTGCGATGGCCTGGGGCTCTCCTGATGTTCGTGGTGATGTCCGTGCTCGCCGGCATGCTCGTCGCCGTCGCGGTGACGCCGGCCGTCGCCGTCGCCGGTGAGGGGACGACCAGCGCGGTGTCGTTCTTCGAGGACCTGCCGAGCTACCTCGACGTGCAGACCCCGCAGCAGGTGTCGTCGGTCTACGCGACGAAGGGCGGCGAGCAGGTCAAGATCGCGTCGTTCTACGCCGAGAACCGCACCAACGTGTCGGCCGACCAGATGGCGGACTCGCTCAAGCAGGCCGCGATCGACACCGAGGACCCCCGGTACTACGACGAGGGTGGCATCGACGTCCTCGGCACGCTGCGCGGTGTGGCCGCGACAGTCGTCGGCGGGGACGTGCAGGGCGGGTCGAGCATCACGCAGCAGTACGTCAAGAACGTCCTGGTACAGCAGTGCGAGGAGCTGACCGGGAAGGACCAGGCCGCCACGGAGAAGAAGGTCGACGCCTGCTACGAGGACGCCGCCGGCGTCACGCCGCAGCGCAAGCTGCAGGAGATGCGGTACGCCATCGCCGTGAACAAGAAGTACTCGAAGGACGAGATCCTGACCGGGTACCTCAACATCGTCGGGCTCGGCGGCCGGGTGTACGGCGCGGAGGCGGGGGCCGAGTACTACTTCGGCGTGCACGCGAAGGACCTGTCGCTCGTGCAGTCGGCCACCCTCGTCGCGATCCTCAACAACCCGTCGAACCTGCGCATCGACCTGCCGTCGGACGAGGACAACGGCGCGGCGAACGGCTACGCGCTGACGAAGGACCGCCGGGACTACGTGCTCACGCGCATGCAGGCGCACGGCTCGATCACGAAGGCTGCGATGCAGAAGGCCATCGCGACCCCGGTCACGCCGAAGATCACCGAGACCGCGAACGGCTGTTCGACCGCCGCGACGAACGACGACGCCGGCTACTTCTGCGACTACGTGCGCGACCAGGTGCTGCAGGACCCCGCGTTCGGCGAGACCGCGGCGCAGCGGATCGCAACGCTCGACACCAAGGGCCTGCAGATCCACACTTCGCTCGACCTCGACCTGCAGGCCCAGGCGCAGACCGCGCTGTCGACCTACGTGCCGGCCACCATGGCCGGTGTCGACGTCGGCGGCTCGAACGTCACGGTCGAGCCCGGCACCGGGCGGATCCTGTCGATGGTGCAGAACACCACCTACACACAGGGGGACAACGCCGCTGCCGGAGCGACGGCGGTGAACTACAGCGCTGACTCGGGCTACGGCAACTCCGGCGGGTTCCAGACCGGGTCGACGTACAAGGTGTTCACCCTGGCCGAGTGGCTCGCCAGCGGACACACGCTGTCCGAGTCCGTGACCACCTCGGAGCACGAGTTCGAGAACGCCGAGTTCACCAACACCTGCCAGAACGTCTCCGGCGGCACCTGGAACGTGGCGAACGCCGAGAGCGTGCCCTCGTCGATGTCCGTCGAGGCCGCCACGGTCGAGTCCATCAACACCGCCTACGCGCAGATGGGCAAGCAGCTCGACCTGTGCAAGATCGCGCAGCTCGCCCAGTCGATGGGGATCCACCGCGCGGACGGCGGCGACCTGACGCAGACGCCGTCCTCGATCCTCGGGGTCAACGAGCTGTCGCCGATCGACCTGGCCGAGGCCTACGCGGGCTTCGCCAACGGTGGCATCGTCTGCACGCCGACCGCGATCGATTCCGTCACCGAGGCGGACGGCACGACGATCACCCCGACGCCGTCGTCCTGCACGCAGGGAGTCTCTGCCGACGTCGCGGGCACGGTCGACTACGCGCTGCAGGGCGTGCTGTCGGGCTCCGGGACCGCCGCCAGCGCGAACCCCGGGGACAGCGTGCCGAAGTTCGCGAAGACCGGCACCACCGACGGCGACGTGCAGAACTGGCTCGTCGCGTCGTCGACGAAGTACACGAACGCCACCTGGGTCGGCAACGTGCAGGGGAGCGTGAGCCTGGCGAACCGGGCGTTCCTGCAGGGGACCACCGGGTACAGCGCGAAGTTCGGCGTGGGCAAGTCGATGATGGCGTACCTGGACCAGACCGTCGGCGGGGGAGCGCTACCGGCGCCGAGCCAGGCGATGATCGGGCAGGCGGGCAAGTCGTCTTCGTCTTCGTCGTCGTCATCATCAGGGTCCTCGTCCGGGCAGGGGACGGCGCAGGGCGACCAGACGACGCCGACGGATGCGCCTGCCGCGCCGGCTGCGCCCGCTGCCCCGGCTGTGCCCGCGCCCGCCGCGACGGTGGCCCCGGCGGCGCGGGCTGCGGGGGACCAGAACGGGAAGTGACCCTCTGACGCCCTGGAGGCCCGGTGCCGGGCCGGTGGGCCGGCCCCGGGCC
>NZ_JADKRV010000008.1:121944-166945 GCF_015351025.1 Curtobacterium sp. VKM Ac-1376
GACCGCGACCTCGGTGCCGGGCAGCTCCGGCGCACGCGAGGCGTCGCGCACGAGCGTCGTCCACAGCCGCGCCTGCGCGTCCGACGCAGCCAATAGACTGTGGGGCATCCCACGAACCGATCGACGGAGCACCATGCCTGACATCACGAGCGAGCAGGTCGCGCACCTGGCGAACCTCGCACGTATCGCACTCACGCCCGACGAGATCGAGAAGCTGACCGGGGAGCTGTCGCACATCGTCGAGAGTGTCGCCAAGGTCGCCGAGGTCGCGACCGACGACGTCCCGGCGACGAGCCACCCCGTGCCGCTCGGCAACGTCACCCGACCCGACGTGGTCGGCACGACGCTGACGCAGGAGCAGGCGCTCTCCGGGGCGCCCGACTCCGACGGCGAACGGTTCCGCGTGACCGCCATCCTGGGAGAAGAGCAGTGACCGACATCACCAAGCTGAGCGCCGCGGCGCTCGCGGACGCCCTCGTGGCGCGCGACGTCTCGAGCGTCGAGGCCACGCAGGCCCACCTCGACCGCATCGCCGCGGTCGACGGTGACGTGCACGCGTTCCTGCACATCAACCAGAACGCCCTCGCCGTGGCGAAGTCGATCGACTCGCGCCGCGCCGCGGGCGACGACCTCGGCCCACTCGCCGGTGTGCCGATCGCGATCAAGGACGTCCTGTGCACGCAGGACATGCCGACCACCTCGGGCTCGAAGATCCTCGAGGGGTGGGTGCCCCCGTACGACGCCACCCCGGTCGCCAAGCTCCGCGCCGCCGGCCTCGTGCCGCTCGGCAAGACCAACATGGACGAGTTCGCGATGGGCTCGACCACCGAGTTCTCGGCCTACGGACCGACCCACAACCCGTGGGACCTCGACCGCATCCCCGGTGGGTCCGGCGGTGGCTCGGCCGCTGCCGTCGCCGCGCACGAGGCACCCCTCGCGCTCGGTTCCGACACCGGCGGCTCGATCCGGCAGCCCGGCGCCGTCACCGGCACCGTCGGTGTGAAGCCGACCTACGGCGGGGTGAGCCGCTACGGTGCGATCGCCCTGGCCTCCAGCCTCGACCAGATCGGTCCGGTGGCCCGCACCGTGCTCGACGCCGCGCTCCTGCACGACGTCATCGGTGGGCACGACCCGCGCGACTCGACCTCGATCCCGGACGCCTGGCCCTCCATGGCCGCCGCCGCTCGCGAGGGGTTGCAGGCGGACACCCTGCGCGGTCTGCGCGTCGGCGTGGTCAAGGAGCTCGCCGGCGGCGACGGCTTCCAGGCCGGCGTCACCCAGCGCTTCCAGGAGACCGTCGCCCTGCTCGAGTCGGCCGGTGCGGTCGTCGTCGAGATCGACGCCCCGTCGTTCGCGTACGCGATCAGCGCCTACTACCTGATCCTCCCGGCCGAAGCGTCGTCGAACCTGGCGAAGTTCGACTCGGTGCGCTTCGGCCTCCGTGTCACGCCCGAGCACAGTGCCACTGTCGAGGACGTCATGGCTGCCACCCGTGAAGCCGGGTTCGGACCCGAGGTCAAGCGCCGCATCATCCTCGGCACCTACGCCCTGAGCGCCGGGTACTACGACGCCTACTACGGCTCCGCGCAGAAGGTCCGCACGCTCGTGCAGCGGGACTTCCAGGCCGCGTTCGAGCAGGTCGACCTGCTCGTCAGCCCGTCGGCGCCGACGACCGCGTTCCCGATCGGCGAGCGCATCGACGACCCGCTCGCGATGTACCTCAACGACCTGACGACGATCCCGGCGAACCTCGCCGGCGTCCCCGGGATGAGCATCCCGAACGGCCTGGCGCCCGAGGACGGCCTGCCCGTGGGCGTGCAGCTCATGGCCCCGCAGCGCGAGGACGCCCGGCTGTACCGCTACGGGGCCGCCCTCGAGCGGTTGCTCGAACAGCAGTGGGGCGCGCCGCTCATCGCGTCGGTCCCGGACCTCGACCAGAGTCAGCAGTCCGCTGCGCAGGAAGGTGTGATCTGATGGCGCAGAAGGACGCGCTGATGGACTTCGACGAGGCGCTCGAGCGCTACGAGCCGGTGCTCGGCTTCGAGGTCCACGTCGAACTCGCGACGAAGACCAAGATGTTCTCGGACGCCCCGAACTTCTTCGGGGGCGAGCCGAACACGAACGTGACGCCGGTCGACCTCGGGCTGCCCGGGTCGCTGCCGGTCGTCAACGAGCAGGCCGTGCGCTACTCCATCCAGCTCGGGCTCGCGCTCGGCTGCTCGATCGCGGAGTCCTCGCGGTTCGCCCGGAAGAACTACTTCTACCCGGACAACCCCAAGAACTACCAGGTCTCGCAGTACGACGAGCCGATCGCCTACGAGGGCGAGGTCGAGGTCGAACTCGCCGACGGCACGATCTACAACATCCCGATCGAGCGCGCCCACATGGAAGAGGACGCCGGCAAGCTGACGCACGTCGGCGGTGCCACCGGCCGCATCCAGGGCGCCGAGTACTCGCTCGTCGACTACAACCGTGCCGGGGTGCCGCTCGTCGAGATCGTCACGAAGCCGATCTTCGGCGCCGAGCACCGTGCCCCCGAGCTCGGTGCCGCGTACGTGCAGGTCATCCGTGACCTCGTCCGTGCCCTCGGCGTCTCCGAAGCCCGCATGGAGCGCGGGAACCTGCGCTGCGACGCGAACATCTCGCTGCGCCCCCGCGGCCAGGAGAAGCTCGGCACCCGCACCGAGACGAAGAACGTCAACTCGTTCCGCGCGGTCGAGCGGGCGATCCGCTACGAGATCCAGCGCCAGGCCGCGATCCTCGCCGCCGGTGGGACGATCACGCAGGAGACCCGGCACTGGCACGAGGACACCGGTCGCACCTCGGCCGGACGCCCGAAGTCGGATGCCGACGACTACCGCTACTTCCCCGAGCCCGACCTGTTGCCGGTCGTGCCGGACCCCGCGGTGATCGAGGAACTCCGTGCCTCGCTGCCGGAGGCCCCGGTCGCACGCCGTCGACGCCTCAAGGGCGACTGGGGCTTCGCGGACCTCGAGTTCCAGGACGTCGTGAACGGCGGGCTGCTCGACGAGGTCGAGGGGACAGTGGCCGCCGGAGCGGCTCCGCAGGCCGCCCGCAAGTGGTGGACCGGCGAGATCAGCCGCGTCGCCAACGCGCAGGACGCCGCCCCCGGTGACCTCGTCTCGCCGAAGCACGTCGCCGAGGTCATCGCACTCGTCGAGTCCGGTGACCTGACCGACCGGCTCGCGCGCCAGGTGCTCGAGGGTGTCATCGCGGGCGAGGGCTCGCCGGCCCAGGTCGTCGAGGCCCGCGGGCTCAAGGTCGTCTCGGACGACTCCGCCCTGACCGCCGCCGTCGACGAGGCACTCGCCGCGCAGCCCGACGTGCTGGCGAAGATCCAGGACGGCAAGGTCCAGGCCGCCGGTGCGATCATCGGCGCGGTCATGAAGGCCATGAAGGGCCAGGCCGACGCCGCCCGCGTGCGCGAGCTGGTGCTGGAGCGCGCGCAGCAGTCGTAGACGGCTCTCCGTCAGGACAGGAGGCACGGTGCCGGCTGGCACCGTGCCTCCCGTGCATCCTGGGGACACGTCAGCAATCCGGTGACAGGATGGAGCGTGTCCGCAACGATCCGCGCCATCGGAACCGCCGTCCCCGCGACGACCCTCGACCAACCTCGGGTCCGGGACCTCTTCTCCGCCCAGCCAGACCTCGGTCGCCTCGGCCGCCGGCTGGTCCCCGCGGCCTTCGACGGCTCGGCGGTGGACCAGCGCCACACCGTGCTCGAGGAGCTCGACTCCACGCGCGGCGGCGGGGCCTTCCGTGACGACGACGGCATCCTCCGCTCACCGTCGACCGGTGCGCGGAACGACCGGTACCGCGAACTCGCGCCGCCCCTGTTCGTCGCCGCCGCTCGTGACGCGGTGGAACGCGCGGGCGTGTCCCCCGACGCCGTCACGCACCTCGTGACCGTGTCCTGCACCGGCTTCACGCAGCCGGGGCCGGACATCGACGTCGTCGAGCAGCTCGGCCTGCCCGCAGGCGTCTTCCGCCACCACATCGGCTTCATGGGGTGCTGCGCCGCGTTCCCAGCGCTCCGCATCGCCGCCGCGTTCGTCGACCAGGACCCGGACGCCGTCGTGCTCGTGGTCTGCGGTGAACTCTGCACCCTGCACGTCCGGGCCTCGGACGACCCCGACCAGATCGTCGCGAACAGCGTGTTCGGCGACGGCGCCGCAGCCGCGGTCGTCGCCCGCGACGGAGCCGGACTTCGCTTCGACGCGTTCACGACCGCCGTGGTGCCCGAGGGCGCGTCCGAGATGGCCTGGAACATCGGCGACGAGGGCTTCGAGATGGTGCTCTCGACGGCCGTCCCGAAGCTCGTCGGGCTGCACGTCTCGCGGGCCGTCGCACCGCTGCTCGCCGACGGTGCCGCGTCGGACGTCCCGGTGTGGGCGGTGCACCCCGGCGGCCGCGCCATCCTCGACCGCACGCAGGAGTCGCTCGGCCTGCCCGACAGCGCGATGGCGTCGAGCCGGCGGGTGCTGCGCGAACACGGCAACATGTCGAGCGCCACGGTGCTCTTCGTCCTGCGCGACGCCGTCGACGCCGGCCTCGCCGACGGCAGCGCGGTCGTCGCGCTCGCGTTCGGCCCGGGCCTCACGGTGGAGAGTGCGCGCCTGACCGCGGTGCGGACCGAGGCGTCGCCCGCGCTCGAACCGGAGCGGGTCCCGGTCGCGACCGCGGGAGTGGCGTGAGCGGTCGAGACCGAGCCGAACCGGGCCTCCCGGCCGTCGACCTGGGCACGCGCGCACGCGACCTGCGCGAACTCATGGACGACCCGGACTGCGACCCCCGCGTGCTCGCGCGCACCTTCCGGCGGTTCACCGTCGTGAATGCGCTCGTGAGCGGATGGCGGGCCGCTTGGCGCACGCACGTCGCGCCGGCCCTGCCCGTGAACGGGCGCGGACGCGTGCTCGACCTGGGGTGCGGCGGTGGTGACCTCGCGCGGTCACTGGTGCGGTGGGCGGCCAGCGACGGCTTCGAGCTCGAGGTCGTCGGTGCCGACCCGGATGAACGGGCGATCGCGGCGGCACGTCGATCGACCCCGGCGGGCGTGACCTTCCGGCAGCAGTCGAGCGGCGAACTCGTCGCGGCGGGAGAGCGGTTCGACGTCGTCGTGTCGAACCACGTCCTGCACCACCTCGGCGACGAGGAGCGGCAAGGGTTCCTCGCCGACTCCGAGGCACTCGCGACCGGTCGGAGCCTGCACTCCGACATCCGGCGCTCTCCGGCGGCCTACCGGGCGTACGCGCTGGCGTCCCCGCTGGTGGCGGCGGGCACGTTCGTCCGGGTGGACGGGCTGCGCTCGATCCGCCGGAGCTTCACCCTGTCCGAGCTGCGGGAGGCACTGCCGGCCGGGTGGCGGGCCGAGGCTGCTGCGCCGCACCGGGTGCTGGCGATCCGCGATGCCTGAGCGGTCGCGGGGCCGTGGTGTCACGAAAGCGACACTTGGCCGCTGCCGACCCCGACGGGTCCGCGAAAGCGACAGTGTGTCGCGATCTTCGGCGTCAGACTGTCGCTTTCGCGGAAGGGCCATCGGCGGGCACGGCGGGCACGGCGGGCACGGCGGGCACGGCGGGCACGGCGGGCACGGCGGGCACGGCGGGCACGGCGGGCACGGCGGGCGGCGGGGCGGGCGCGGCGGGCGGCGGGGCGGGTGCGACGGGCGGCGCCCGTCAGCTGATCGCGGCCGTGGTGCTCGCGAAGGCGCGGGAGCGCACGGCCTCGCGGTAGTGCTCGAGCGCCGGCTCGTCGGCGCCGACCGACTCGAGCGCGGCGAGCCCGGCACCGAGCACGGGCGGATCGGTCACCCAGGTCGGGACGGCTCCTGGTACCCGGCCCGCGAGTCCGTCGACCACGCCGTCCACGAGCAGCGGGTGTCGTGCGGCGAGCACTCCGCCGCCGAGCACGACCGGCACCGGCGCCGCAGCGGAGTCACCGAGGCCCAGGCGTTCGAGCGCGACCGAGGCGAGCAGGACGATCTCCTCGGCCTGCCGCTCGACGACGCTGCGGGCGACGGCGTCGCCGGCACCCGCGGCCTCGAACAGCACGGGGCAGAGCCGGTTGAACACCCCGTGGTCGAGACGCCCGAAGTGGATGGCCTCGGTGACCTCACGGACACTGCCGAGGCCGACCGCTGCCGGGACCGCGGTCACCAGTGCCGTCGCCGGACCCCGACCGTCGTCGGCCCGGGCCGCGTGCCACAGCGCCCGGTTGCCGAGCCACGCCCCGCCGCCCCAGTCGCCGGAGACGTCCCCGATGGCGGGGAACCGGGCCGTCGTGCCGTCAGCACGGACCGCGAGCGCGTTGATCCCCGTGCCGCACACCACGGCCGCCGCGTCCGGCGACAGCGTGCCCGCCCGGAGCAGCGCGAACAGGTCGTTGTCGAGCACGTGCGGGGCGCCGCCGTCGTCGGCCCAGTGCGCCAGAGCAGCGGTGGCGGTGACGAGCTCGTCGTGCAGGTCGAGGCCCGCCAGGTACACGTGGGTGGTCCGGATGCCGTGCTCGCCGAGGTCGCGGACCACCCGCGAGCGGACGTCGTCGAGGATCGGCCCGGCCACGTCCCACCCCCGCGTCTGCGGGTTGGACCCGGGGCCACGAGCGTGGCCGACGATCGTGCCGTCGAGCGCGATCGCGACGACGTCGGTCTTGCTCCCGCCACCGTCGACGGCGAGCACGACGTCGCTCGGGTCCGGGCGGTCAGCCGCCGGTGGCCGGCGGGGCGAGTCCGGTCGGGAGGGCCGGGCCGTCTCCGTCCCGCCGGCTCGGATCAGCCCGCCCACGTCACCTGCTCCGATCGCGCCCACGGCAGGTGCTGCGCGTTCGCAGCGAGGAGCAGGTCGGTCAGCTGCTCGGCCTTGTCGACCTGCCCCACCAGGGGGTGCGCCCACATCGCGCGGAGGACCCGGTCGCGCCCGCCGTGCACTGCGGCGTCGAGGGCGAGCCGCTCGTATCCGGCGACGTGCGAGACGAGGCCGACCATGTCCGGGTCGAGTGGGGACACCGGCAGCGGGGTGATCGCCTGTCGGGTGACCCGGGAGGGGACCTCGATGACGTGGTCGTCGGGCAGGAACGGGAACGTGCCGTCGTTCTGCACGTTGAGCACCTGGACGTCGCCGCGGTCACCGAGGATCGACGAGAGCACGTCGATCGCCGCCTCGGAGTAGTACGCCCCGCCGCGCTGCTCGAGTTCGGCGGGCTTCGTCACGACGGACTCGTCGGCGTACTTCGCGAGCAGCGCCCGCTCGGTCTCCATGACGACCTCGGCTCGGGTGGGCTCGTGCAGCTGCTCCTGCAGCACGATGTCGTGACTGTAGAAGTACCGCAGGTAGTACGAGGGGATGGCGTGCTGCAGGCGGAGCAGGTCCGGGTGCATGTGGACACTGTCGGCCGTGCGGTCGAGCGCTTCGCCGGAGAGCAGCTCCCCGAGCACGTCGCGCGTCGTCCCGTCGGCGCCGGTCACGTGGACGCCCCGCTCCCACGTCAGGTGGTTCAGCCCGACGTGGTCGAGCCGGACGGCGTCGGGCGCGACCTGGAACTCCTTCGCGAAGCGGCGTTGGAACCCGATCGCCACGTTGCAGAGACCCACTGCGCGGTGTCCGGCCTCGAGCAGCGCCCGGGTGACGATGCCGACGGGGTTCGTGAAGTCGACGATCCAGGCATCGGGCTTGGCGTGCTTCCGGACGAGTTCGGCGTACTCGAGCACGACGGGCACGGTGCGGAGCGCCTTGGCGAAGCCACCGGGACCGGTGGTCTCCTGCCCGATGCAGCACGCTTCGTGCGGCCAGGTCTCGTCCTGCTGACGTGCCGCCTGCCCACCGATGCGGAGCTGGAACATGACCGCGTCGGAATCGGAGACGCCGGCGACGACGTCGTCGGTGACGTGGACCGTGCCGGGGTGCCCGGCATGGGCGAACATCCGCCGGGCGACACCGCCGACGAGTTCGCGGCGGACGGGGTCGGGATCGACGAGCCAGAGTTCGTCGATCGGGAGCTGGTCGCGGAGCCGGGCGAAGCCGTCCACGAGTTCTGGGGTGTAGGTGGATCCGCCACCGACGACTGTGAGTTTCACTGGTGCTGCTATCCCTTCACGCCGGTGAGCGCGATGCCCTCGACGAATGCCTTCTGTGCGAAGAAGAAGATGATGACGACCGGGACCATGACGACGACGGTCATCGCCATCGTCATCGACCAGTCGGTCCCGTGCTGTCCGCGGAACGTGGCGAGCCCGTACGCCACCGGCCAGGCCGCCTGGTTCTCGGACGCGTACAGGAGCGGGCCGTAGTAGTCGTTCCACGAGTGGAAGAACATGAAGATCGCGGCCGACGCGATGCCCGGCCGCGCCATCGGCACGACCACGCGCCAGAGCACGCCCCACTCGCTGCAGCCATCCATGCGGGCGGCGTCGCCGTACTCCTTCGGGATGGTCATGAAGAACTGGCGGAGCAGGAAGATGCTGAACGCGTCGCCGAGCAGGTTCGGCAGGATCAGCGGCCAGAGCGTGCCGGTCAGGTGCAGGTGCGACCACATCACGTAGACCGGCACCGCGGTGACCTGTGGGGGTAGGAGCATCGCGACGATGATCACCGTGAAGATCAGGTTCGCACCCTTGAAACGGATCTGTGCGAGGGCGTAGGCAGCGGGCACCGAGCTGATGAGCATGAACGCGGTGGCCAGGACCGCGTACATCGCGGAGTTGCCGAACCAGCGGGCGAGCGGCAGCTCGGTGAACACCCGGGTGTAGTTCGACAAGTCGAACGGTCGCGGGAAGATCGACGCCGTCAGGGCCTGGTTGCTCGACATCAGCGAGGTCAGGAGCACGAACACGATCGGAGCGATGGTCAGGACGCCGAGGGCCACGAGGGCGGCGTGCTCGGCGACCCACACCAGCGTCCGGCCGCGCGGCTTGCCGGTGCGCGGCGCCGTGCCCAGGGGGGCCCGGGCGAGCGGGGACTGCGAGACGGCGGTCATCAGGACTCCTCGGGTCGGAAGACGGAGATCCGGCGCATCGTGAACACGAGCACCACGGCGGTGATGACGAACAGCACGACCGCCATCGCTGACGCGTAGCCGAACTGGAAGTTCGCGAAGCCGTGCTGGTAGAGCAGCTCGGTGTAGGTCAGCAGCGAGGTGCCGGGGTACCCGAGCTGGGCCGCCGTCCCGCCGCCGATCGTCGCCTTGCCACTCGCGACGCCCGAGGCCACCGCGGCCTCGGTGAAGTACTGCAGGGCGGCGATCACCCCCGTCACGGCGGCGAACCCGATCACCGGCGCGATCGTCGGCAGCGTGATGTGCCGCACCTGCTGGACGCCGTTCGCCCCGTCGAGCGACGCGGCCTCGTACAGGTCACGAGGCACGTCGAGCAGCGACGCCAGGAAGATGATCATGATGTCGCCCATCACCCAGACGCCCAGGATCACGAGCGATGGCTTCGACCACGCCGGGTCGTTGAACCAGAGCGGACCGTCGATGCCGAAGAGCCGCAGGATCTGGTTCACCGGCCCCGTGCCGGGGTTGAACAGGAACACGAACGCCACGACGCTCGCTACCGGCGGCACCAGGGCCGGCAGGTAGAACAGCGTCCGCCAGAAGCCGGTGGCTGTCTTTGCCCGGCTGAGCAGCCCGGCGACGAGCAGCCCGCAGACGATCCGGACCGGCACCAGGATGACGACGAACCACAGCGTGTTGACGACCGCGGGACCGATCTGCGGGTCCTGCGTGAACAGGAACCGGTAGTTCAGCAGCCCGACGAACTCCGGTTCCTGCAGCTGGTTGTAACGCGTGAACGAGTAGAAGACAGACGCCACGAGCGGGTAGACGAAGAACACCACTAGCCCCAGGAGCGCCGGAGCGAGCATCGTCAGCGCGACGAGCCGGCGCCGGGACTCGGCGGACCGGGGCCGACGTCGCGGAGCCGTCGGGGGCACCGGACCGGACCCCGTCGGGCCCGAGGGCCGGGCGGCGCGGGCGAGCCGCGCCTCCCGGCCGGTCGTCTTGGTGGTGACGCTCATCACGGGCCAGCCAGCTGGTTGGCGTTGTCGATGTCGGAGTCGAGCTTCTTCAGCTTGGCGTCGAGGTCGCCGCCCTTCTCCTGGTACGCCTGCCAGAACTTCGTGAAGGTGCCGATGTAGGCGGCGCCGTCGGCGGTGCCGGGCGAGGTCATCGTGTCCTTGTTGCCCGCGACGTCGACGAAGGTCTTGTAGTTCTCGTCGACCTCGAGGTCCGGGGACTCGAGCGCCGAGGTGAGCGTCGGGATGTTCTTCAGCCCGTTGCCGAGCGTGACCTGCGCGTCGGTGTTCGTCGACAGGTACTTCAGCAGCGCCCAGGACAGCTCCGGGTTCTTCGAACCCTTCGCGATCCCCGCCACGTTGCCCGCGATGTACGTCGAGCCGTAGTTGCCGAGACCGTCCATCACCGGGGTCGGGGAGGTGCCGTAGTCGAGGTCCGGCTTCTGGTCCTTGATGAAGGCCGTGCGGTACTCGCCGTCGATCTGCATCGCGACCTGACCGGTCTGGAACGCGTTGTCGGCCGCGAACTCCTGCCCGAGCCCCGATGTGAAGGCCTTGAGCTTGTCGTAGCCGATCTCGTCGACGAAGCCCTTCTGCCAGGTGATCAGCTTCTTCCAGGCGGCGGACGTGCCGATCGCGCTGTTGCCGTCCTCGTCGAGCCACGAGCCGTCGACCATCGGCGCCCAGTGCTCGGGCGAGTTCTCGTAGAAGTCGATGAGCGGGTTGAAGCCGAGCTGCTTGATCGAGCCGTCAGCGTTGTACGTCGTCAGTTTCAGGGCGTCAGCCTCGAGCTCGTCGAGGGTCTTCGGCGGTGACGTGATGCCGGCTTTCTCGAGCAGTGGCTTGTTGTACATCAACGCGCTGACGTCGGCGAGCGCCGGCAGGGTGCAGCGGGTGTCCTTGTACTCCGTGTACGACTGCACCGCCTTCGGGATGTCGGAGAGGTCGACATCGTCGCGCTCGATGTAGGGGGACAGGTCGCGGAAGGCTCCGGACGAGCAGAAACTGCCCACGATTGCGGTCGAGTAGGACAGGCCGACGTCGATGTTCTGACCGGACGAGATCGCCTTCTGCAGCTTCTCGTCGTCCTGTCCGGCGTGGATGTCGACCGTGACGCCGGGGTTGGCCTTCTCGAAGCCCTCGACGGCGGTCTTCACGACGCCGGCTTCGCGACCCGTGAAGAAGTGCCACAGGGACACGGTCCCCTTGAGCTCCTTCGGGGCGCTCTTCTCGATCGAGTCGGCGCTGCTCCCGGAGCTGCAGCCGGCGATGACGAGGGTGCCCGCGGCGGCGATGGCGGTGGCGGTGAGGATCCTGCGGAAGACCCGGTGGTTCGGAGCCTGTCGGTTCGGTTCGGGGAAGTGCATCGGTACTCGCTCTCTGGTCTCGCTCCGGCGCTGCCCGGTTCCGGGCGCGACGAAGAGCCCTGTGGCAGGGCTGGGTGATGGTGCCTCGAGTGGTGCAGGTGGAACGGTTCAGGGGCGCTCGACGGGGTCCGGCGTCACGACATCGTCACTGATGCGCTCGAGCCGGTCCGCGAGCGCGGTGCGGACGACGTCGATCAGGACGTGCCGCGCACCGTGCAGGACGGGGGTGTCGGGGACGCCGGGGGCCACCACGGCCGTGGACCAGCGCGTGCGGGTCCGGAGCCAGGCGGTCACGGCGGCGGCCAGGGCGGGGCCACCGGCTATCCCGGTCGGGCCGTGCAGCACGACCGTCTCGGGGTCGGCCACGGCGAGGGCGGGGAGCACGTTGTGCCCGACGCGCTCGCCGAGGGCGGCGGTGAAGGGGTGCTGCTCGGGCAAGCCGGGCAACTGGGGGAGCACCTGGCGCCAGTCGGCTGCGGTGCCGTCGGGTGCCGTGATCCCGTGCTCGGCGGCCAGCGCGATGATCGCGGACTCGGAGATGAGGTCCGCGACGATCGTGGCCGTCGGGTCGATGGAACGGGCCTCGACCGGCAGCCCGAGGTAGCCGATCTCGCCGGCCGCTCCGGATGCGCCGGTGTGCAGGTGCCCGTGCAGGTCGAGGGCCATGCCGAGGCCCTCGGCCATCCAGAACAGCGCGAACGATCCGGGCGCGCGACCGGCGCCCATGTTCCGCTCGGCGATGGCGGCGAGGTTGGCGTCGTTCTCGATGACGACGCGGACCCCGAGGTCGGCGGACAGGGTGGCCGCGACCTGCTCGCGCGGCCAGCCGGGCAGGCCGTCGGTGAAGATCAGGGTGTCCGTGGCGTGGTCGACGCTGGCCTGCACGCCGACGGCGACCGCGGTCACCAGGTCGGGGTGGACACCGGCCGCCGTCGCGGCACGGGAGATCGCGGCACCGACGATGTCGGAACCCGGAGCGCGCATCTCGGCGTCGGACATCCGGTGCGTCGCGACCGGGAACGTGCGGCCGGCGGCGTCCACCACGGTCGACCGGACGTCGACGAGCTGGACGTCCACGGCGACGGCGAGGTCGCGCTCGGTGATGGCTTCGTAGACGACGGCACTGGGACCGCGCCGACCGACCTGCGTGTCGGTGCCGGCCGGGCGGATGAGGGCCGCCGATTCGAGCCGCCGGATGATCTCGGCCGCGGTCGGCTTGCTGAGCCCGGTGCGCTGGGCGAGTTCGTTGCGGGTGAGCGGACCGCCGTCGAGCAGGAGCTCGAGCGCGGCGCGGTCGTTCAGGACGCGCAGGAGCCCGGGCTGGCCGGGGGTGCGTCCTCGTGTCGTCATGTCGAGGACTGTAACGGACAACCTTCTTTACTGAAAGGTTTGTTTACAGATCGGAAACACGCGTTCTGCTCCGCGAAACACCGCGCGACCCGACGGCGGACCGGAGGCCCGTGGCGGCGTCGCCACGGGCCTCCCGTCCGCCTGTGCGTCTCCGGACGCACGCCGCTACGGGCGCAGCAGCACCTTGATGGCCCGGCGCTCGTCCATCGCACGGTAGGCCTCGGCGGCCTCGGCGGCCTCGTCGAGCGGCAGCTCGAGGTCGAAGACGCGCCCGGGGTCGATCGCCCCGGACAGCACGTCGGGCAGCAGCTCGGGGATGTACTTCCGGGCCGGGGCCATGCCGCCCGCGATCGCGATGTTCGTGTCGAACAGGTAGCGCGTGCCGATGGTCGGCACCCCGTGCGGGACCCCGACGAAGCCGACGTTGCCACCGGGGCGCACCGAGTGCAGCGCCTGGTCCATGCTCTCCTCGGTGCCGACGGCCTCCACCGCGCAGTCGGCCAGGTCGCCGCCCAGGAGCTCCCGGACGGCGTCGACGCCCTCGGCACCACGGGCGGCCACGATGTCGGTCGCACCGAACTCGCGGGCAAGCGCCTGGGGGGTATCGTGCGGCGAGCGCCCGCCGCCGAGCACGACCGGCACCGGTGCCGCAGTGGAGTCACCGAGGCTCAGGCGTTCGAGCGCGTCCGAGGCGAGCAGGACTATCTCCTCGGCCTGCCGCTCAACGACGCTGCGGCCGATGGTGTCGCCGGCACGGTTGCCGGGCCAGGCACCGCCGCCCCAGTCGTCGGAGACGTCCCCGATGGCGGCGAAGCGAGCCGTCGTGCCGTCCGCGCGGGCCGCGAGCGGGTTGATCCCCGTCTCAGCCGGGTGACGCGGGAGGCGACCTCGATGACGTGGTCGTCGGGCAGGAACGGGAACGTGCCGTCGTTCCGCACGTTGAGCACCTGGACGTCGCCGCGGTCACCGAGGATCGACGAGAGCACGTCGATCGCCGCCTCGGAGTAGTACGCCCCGCCGCGCTGCTCGAGTTCGGCGGGCTTCGTCACGACGGACTCGTCGGCGTACTTCGCGAGCAGCGCCCGCTCGGTCGCCATGACGACCTGGGCCCGGGTGGGCTCGCGGAGCTGTTCCTGCAGCGAGATGTCATGACTGTGGAAGTACCGCAAGGTAGTACGAGGGGATCGCTTCCTGCAGCCGGAGCAGGTCCGGGTGCATGTGCACAGTGTCGGCGGTGCGGTCGAGCGCTTCGCCGGAGAGCAGGTCCCCGAGCACGTCCCGCGTTGTGCCGTCGGCACCGGTCACCTGCATGCCGGGCTCCCACGTCAGGTGGTTCAGCACGATGTGGTCGAGCCGGACGGCGTCGAGTGCGACCCGGAACTCCTTCGCGCAACGCCGTTGGAACGGGATCGCCACGTTGCAGAGCCGGACTGCGCGGTGGCCGGGCTCGAGCAGCGCGCGGGTGAATGCCGACCGGGTTCGTGAAGTCGATTATCCATGTGTCGGGCTTGGCGTGCTTCCGGACGAGTTCGAAGTACTCGGGCACGAGGGTCACGGTTGGAAGCGCCTTGGCGAACCCACCAGGGCCGGTCGTCTGCTGCCCGGCTGCCAATTCGTAACATGCGTTCCGCTGCGCGAAAGGCGATCTTCACGAGTACTGATACGTTAACGCTGATGTTTCAAAAAGCCAGCGTGGCCGACCGTCTCCTTTCTCGTCTGCGCAGTGCCGGGGCGGGAGCATCGACGAGCAGCGCCGCGGCGATGGTGGGTACCGGCGAGGCGGACATGGCCGTCTGCAACGACGAGGCCCGCCGTCAGCAAGATCTGACCTGGTTCCGTGTCCGGAACGGTGTTCCGATCGTCTGGATGCTGTTCGGCAACAACGACGAAGGCGAATCCGGGTCGACACGCATCCATCGGGAGGAGCGGTGACGCGGGTTTCGGGGCCGGTGTTCCGATGGGGTCGACGTCCCTCGCCGTTCGAGGTCGTCGATGGAGTGGCGATCCGGCCTGGTGCTCCAGCTCACGTCCAGATCGGCGCGGCGCGAGACATGCTCAGAGCTGCGCCAACCGGATCGCTGATCGTCGGTGCACTGCCGTTCGACCTCTCATCGCCGGGAAGACTGTGGATCGGCAGACCTCGCTCGATGTCGCTTCCCAACTCCCGATCTCTTGGACATCGGACCGAACCATCGAGGGCGGACGACTCCGAGCATCGATCTGCCTTCACGTCTTCGGTCCGAAGCGTCCTACGTGGTATCTCTGACGGCACCCTTCAGAAGGTCGTCCTCGCCCGGACGGACGTGATCACGCGACCGGAGGACTTCGACGAGGCCGAAGTGTTCGCGCGGCTGAGTTCCGACCGGTCCTCCCTGGCGTTTCAGGTTCACGGTTCCGAGTCGCAAGGCGACTTCCTAGGGGCGAGTCCAGAAGTCCTCGTGCGGGTCAACGGTGCACGTCTGGTGTCGACACCGTTCGCCGGCTCGGTGCCGACGGGCGGAGTGTTGCGCACTCGTGCTCGAAACGAACTCATCCGATCCGCGAAGGTCGGCACGGAACACGGCTTGGTGATCGAGGACATCGTTGGTCGGCTTCGCGGAGTGGCGATGTCCGATGTCGATGTGGTTGGCCCAGAACTGCGGTCCACAGAACGCGTCTGGCATCTCGCATCCGCCATCACGACGACTGTCGATCGGGCGTACATCGACTCGCTTGCTGCGGTGGAGCTGTTGCATCCGACGCCTGCAGTCTGCGGCGTGCCGCGAACGGCTGCTCTTCGGGTCATCAGTGAGAGCGAGCCGTTCGAACGAGGACTGTTCGGCGGAGTGGTGGGCTGGCAGTCGCGCGATGGCGATGGCGAGTGGCGGGTGTCGATCCGTTGCGGACTCGTCACCGGGTCGTCCGCCCGCCTTTTCGCGGGCGCTGGCATCGTCCGGGGTTCCGACGCTGATGCCGAATTTGACGAGACAACGGCGAAGATGCGGACGATGAACGATGCACTGGCTGCTGCCGGAAAAACGGGCGCACCGGCTCCGTTGATGCAAACAGACGAAACACGGACACAAGAAGGCGATGCCAGATGGACAACGTGAGCGCGGAGGATATTCGGAACGACTGCGACATTGTGCGCCGACCCGTGCCGTTGATGCCGGCGATGGATGCGTATCGAGGGCTCCGGGCGACGTACGGACCGGAGCGTGCGTTCCTACTCGAGTCGCAGGGCGGGCCGCAGGAAGACAACCGGGTCTCGATGTGTGGCCTTGCGGGGCGGACCTCGCTCATCATCCGGAACGGTTCCATGGCGATCGACGGCGAACGAGATGCAATTCGAGTCATTGCCGGGGTCCTCGTCGAAGCGGGAGTGATCGTTGCCGACGGAAGCGCTTACCGCTTGGTCGCTGACGATTCGCTCTGGATGATTCCTCGGATCTTGGATGCGGCCACGCGGACGTCCGACGATCGCGCCGATCTCGCGTTGTCCTTCCTGGTCTTCTTCGGGTACGACGCCGTGCACTACATCGAGCGGCTCCCACGTTCGATTCCCGATCAGGATGATGCCCCGCCTGACGCTGTCATCAGTTTCGTCGACGCCATCGTGACCTTCGAGGAGCACCGCGGCGAACTTGCCGTCGTTCGCTCCTCCGTTTGGGGTGGCGAAGACCCAGACCGCGTCGAGGGCGCGTTGACCGCGTGGTCGGAGGAGAACACTTCGCCGGAGGCCGTCAGCGGAATGCCGACGGTGCCACGTCCGCGCCGGATCCGCGACGACGTGACACGCGAGGAGTACCTGAGACGCGGCGAGGTCTGTCTCGAGCACATCCGCCAAGGAGACGCCTACCAGGTGCAACTCGGACACTCCGTGACCATCGAGACAGATGCCGATCCCTTGACGGTCTACGAACGTCTCCGACGGCGAAACCCGTCGCCCTACATGGCCTTGTTCACCGTCGCGGGCCACGTCGTGGTCTGTGCGAGTCCGGAGTTGTTCGTCCGGCTGGAGAAGGGCTCGGCGACGATGCGACCGATCGCTGGCACCATCGCGCGAGGAGCTGACGATGCAGCGCAGCGGGCCCAGCTCGTTGACGACCCGAAAGAGCGAGCCGAACACCTCATGCTCGTCGATCTCTGTCGGAACGATCTCGGACGTGTCGCAAGGCCCGGGACGCTCGACGTCGAGGTCATGATGGCTGTCGAGACGTACTCGCACGTATTGCACCTCGTGTCCCAGGTCGTCTGCGAGCTGGAGGCCGGGCACGACGTGTGGGACGTCATCCGTGCGGGCTTCCCAGCCGGCACGATGTCCGGAGCGCCGAAGGTGCGCGCTATGGAGATCATCGAGTCCCTGGAATCGACTCGACGCGGTCTCTATGCGGGCGCCTTCGGATTGGTCGGCCTCGGGAGCAGGCCAGCTGTCCTCGGTCTCGCCATCCGCATGGCCGTCGTTCGTTGCGGGACGTACGTGCTCCGCGCCTCCGCGGGTTTCGTCGCGGACTCAACGGGAGACAGCGAATGGGAGGAGACCCTCCAGAAGATGGCTGCTCCCTACTGGGCGGTCTGCGGGGAGGAGATCCGATGAGTGTCGTCCTCATCGACGCGTTCGACAGTTTCGTGCACATCATCGAGCAGTACCTCGCCGATGTGGACGACGAGCGGACTGTGCTCCGGGCGGCTCCAGACGTGATCCAGAGTGTCGAGTTGCTGCGACCAGACTTCATCGTCCTCGGTCCGGGCCCAGGCCACCCGGACGTGTCCGGCCACGTCGAGCTCGTCCGCCACTTTGCCGGAAGGATCCCCATCTTGGGTGTTTGTCTCGGCCATCAGGCGATCGGGGCAGCGTTCGGCGCCGCTGTCGTCCGTACCGACCGCATCCGCCACGGGAAGACGAGCACCATCAAGCACGATGGTCGAGGGCTTTACGGGCTGGGACCGCAGGGTCCGCGCAAAGTCACGCGGTACCACTCACTGGTCATCGACGAGTCCACATTGCCCGCCGATCTCGTCGTCACGGCACGTTCGGAAGACGACGGTCTCGTGATGGGGGTTCGCCATCGGGCACTTCCGGTCGAAGGCGTCCAGTTTCATCCGGAGAGCATCGGCACGGTTGACGGGGCGGCCTACTTCCGCGGGTTCCACCAGGCGTACGTGGAGTGAGCGACCGGCGCCTACGGGCGCAGCAGCACCTTGATGGCCCGACGCTCGTCCATCGCGCGGTAGGCCTCGGCGGCCTCGTCGAGCGGCAGCTCGAGGTCGAAGACGCGCCCGGGGTCGATCGCTCCGGACAGCACGTCGGGCAGCAGCTCGGGGATGTACTTCCGGGCCGGGGCCATGCCGCCCGCGATGGCGATGTTCGTGTCGAACAGGTAGCGCGTGCCGATGGTCGGCACCCCGTGCGGGACCCCGACGAAGCCGAGGTTGCCGCCGGGGCGGACCGAGTGCAGCGCCTGGTCCATGCTCTCCTCGGTGCCGACGGCCTCCACCGCGCAGTCGGCCAGGTCGCCGCCGAGCAGTTCGCGGATCGCCGCGACGCCCGCCGCGCCACGCGCCGCCACGATGTCCGTCGCGCCGAACTCGCGGGCGAGCGCCTGCCGGTCGGCGTGGCGGCTCATCGCGATGATGCGCTCCGCGCCGAGCCGCTTCGAGGCGAGCACGGCGGACAGCCCGACCGCGCCGTCGCCGACCACGACGACGGTCTTGCCCGGGCCGACAGCGGCCGACACCGCGGCGTGGTGCCCCGTCGAGAAGACGTCCGACAGGGTGAGCAGCGACGGCACCAGGGCCGGGTCGACCGGGCCGGGGACCGCGACGAGCGTGGCGTCGGCGTCCGGGATCCGGACGTACTCGGCCTGCGCGCCGCCGACGGGGTCGCCGTACGCGTCGTCCCCGCCGAAGCCGGACAGGTGGTCGCAGCCCGTGGTCATGCCGTGGCGGCAGGCCTGGCAGGTGCCCTCGTTCATGGTGAAGGGGGAGATGACGAAGTCGCCCTCGTGCAGGGTCGTGACCGCGTCGCCGACCGACACGACCTCGCCGACGAGCTCGTGCCCGATCGGCCGGGGCGCCTTCGTCGACGTCACGCCCCGGTAGGGCCAGAGGTCCGAGCCGCACACGCATGCGGCGACGACCTTGACGACGACGTCCTTCGGGGTGAGGAGCGAGGGACGGTCGCGCTCCTCGACCCGGATGTCGTTCGGGGCGTGGATGATCGCTGCGCGCACGGGAGGGCCTTCCGTCGAGATGATGGGGAACCGGCGCGGTCGACGTCGTCCGGGCCGTCGTCGACAGTACCCTCGTGCGGGTGGACGACGACCGGTACGGCGGCGATGTGCTCTCAGGGGACTGGCGCTCGCGCGGGGTGAAGAAGGTGCGGCAGGTGCCGCTCGAACGGGACATGGTGCTCGAGGACCCGGACTCCGGGTGGGCGGGTGCCGTCGTGGGGCTCGAGGCGGGCAACATCGCCCTCGAGGACTGGAAGGGGCGCACGCGGTCCTTCCCCTTCACCGGGCAGTTCCTGCTCGAGGGCGAGCTCGTCACACTGGGCCGCCCTCAGGCGCCGGTCGGCCGGTCTGCCGCGGCCGCCGCCGGCGCACCTGGTTCGCTGGGTTCCGTCCATACTGACTGGAGGCCCGGGGCGGCGCCCGCCGTGCGGCAGGCGTCCGACGGCGGTCGCCTCCGCACCGCGTCGGGATCGTTCGCGGTGGAGTCGCAGCGGGCGCGGGTCGCCCTGCCCAGCCGGATCATGGTCGAGGGCAAGCACGACGCCGAACTCGTCGAGAAGGTCTGGGGCGCCGACCTGCGCGTCGAGGGCGTCGTCGTCGAGGAACTCTCCGGCGTCGACAACCTGGCTGCGGTGCTGGACGACTTCCAGCCCTCCCGTGCGCGTCGAGTCGGCGTGCTCGTCGACCACCTGGTGCCCGGGTCGAAGGAGTCTCGCTTCGCCGACGCCGTGATGCGCGGGAAGTGGGGCGCGCACGTGCTCGTCGTCGGGCACCCCTTCGTGGACGTCTGGCAGTCGGTCAAGCCGGCACGGGTCGGGCTGCGGGCGTGGCCGACGATCCCGCGCTCGATCGAGTGGAAGAAGGGGATCTGCCAGGCGCTCGGGTGGCCGCACGCGGAGCAGGCCGACATCGCCCGGGCCTGGCAGCGGATCCTCGGACAGGTGCGGACCTTCACGGACCTCGAGCCGCAGCTGCTCGGCCGCGTCGAGGAGCTCATCGACTTCGTGACGGAACCACAGGCCTGAGAACCGGGCCGATTCACCGACCAGCCCCGTGCGCCGGGGGCGATCCGGCCCTCCTGTCCGTATCGTTGGGGGATGGACGGCATCGACGGGCGCGTGCGGGGCGCGGTCGACCTGTGGCTGCGCTGGTTGCCGCGCTGGCAGATCGGGACCGCCCGCCCGCGCACCCGCATCTGCCGGAAGTGCACCGGGTCCCCGATCGCGTCGGCGGCGGGGTTCGGGTCGGACGTGCCGCACGCCGTCCAGCACGCGCTGATCGGCCGGATCTCGACCATCGTCGAGGACGCCGTCGACGACTACACGGCGCGGAACCTGCCGCTGCTGCAACGCGAACTCGAGCGGGCGGCGGCCCGGAAGCGGCACGCGGGGTACCAGCCGGCCGAGGGGCTGTCGCCCGAGTTCCAAGGCCTCGACGTCGACCCGGAGCCCTCGCCAGGGTCGCCGTTCCTGTTCACCCTCGGGGAGCTGGCCGGCACGGGCGCGGCGGAGCAGGCGCCGCGGGAGCCGTTGTCCGACGTGGCCAAGGCAGCGCTCCGGCACGAGATCGAGTTGTCCGACGAGTGTGCGCGGTCCACCGGGACCGCTGTGTGCCTCGCGCTCATCGAGCACCGGCCGCGCATCGCCGAGGCGGTCGAGCGACTCGTGGAGCCGCAGATCGAGGCGTTGGTGTCCGACATGTTTCGCGGGTTCGACGGGCCCGGGGAGGGGCCGCGCGGCGGGTTGTTCTAGGCGGGGGGGTTGCGCGGCGCGGGTCCTGGGCGGCCGTGGGGCGAGGCCGCACGGTGCTGTATCTGTCGGCCCGTGCGAGGTTGCCCGCTCGGTGCGCGCTTGTAGCGCCGCACCGAGCCACCGCGGTGGCACCGCTTGACAAACCTGGCACGGTGCGTGCTCCTCGAACCTCGCACCGCATCGCGAACCGTGCGCGGCTTGAGTGACGCCGCACCGTGCGCGAGGCCCGAAGCCTGCACGGGTTGAGTGCGACGCGCACGGTGCGAGGTCGGCGGCTCAGCGGGGGAGGAGGGTGCGGCCCGCGATCACGGTGCCGCGCAGCGAGCGGTGTTCGACGGGGCGCGTCGGGTCGTCGATCCGGCCGATGACGAGGTCGATCGCCTCGCGGCCGATGCGCTCGATCGGCTGCTCGAGCGTCGTGAACCCGATCCAGTCGTTCGCCAGCGGGTAGACGCCGTCGAACCCGGTCACCGAGAGGTTGCGCGGGACCTCGACACCGCGGCGGGCGAGTGCATCACACACGTCGAGCATGAGTCGGTCCGTCGGACACATCACCGCGGTGACGTCCGACTCGCGCATCGCGTCGACGACGTCGGCGGCGAGGTCGTCGGGCGATCGCACGAAGCTGGCGTCGATGTCGATGACCCTCGCGCCCCGAGCCCGGAGGCGCTCGACCATCGCCGCCGAGCGCGCGTGCTGGGTGATCGCGTTGTCGAGCGGGACGGTGAGGACCACGACCGTGGTGTGGCCGGCATCGGCGACCGCGTCGGCGATCGCCGCGCCACCGTCGGCCTCGTCGCAGTACACGCTCGACAGCGCCGGGTGCAGCTCTGGACGACCGGCCACCACCGTGGCGATCCGCGGTGCGAACTCCGCGATGTCAGCGGACGGCATCAGGCCGCTGCAGACGACGAGACCGTCCACGCGCATCGAGACGAGCGCTGCGAGGGCGGACTTCTCGTCCTCGACACGGCCGACGCCCGTCGTGGTGACGACCCGGTAGCCGAGCTCCGACGCGCGCCGCTCCATCACGGCGTGCAGTGCGGTGTAGACCATCGACGAGGCGTCGCGGACGAGCATCCCGATCGTGTGCGTCCGACCGCTGACGAGACCGCGGGCCATGGCGTTGGCGACGTACCCGAGCTCCGCTGCCGCGCGTTCGACGCGCTCGCGGGTCTCGTCCGAGAACCGCCCCGTCCCGGAGAGGACCCGGCTCACCGCCGACTTGGAGACGCCCGCCCGTGCGGCGACGTCGAGGATGGTCGGCTGGGAACCGCGGCTGCCGTTCACGTGTCGGACGCTGCGGCGTCCTGCCGGGGCCGGGATGCGGTGAACCGGAGCACCCCGCGGGCGATTGCGCGCCAACCGAGCAGGAACACGCCGAGCACGATCGTCGCGACGATGACGAACGAGATCGGCAGCGGGTTGCCGTCGACGTCGCCCTGGCCGGTGGCGACACGGATCGCCAGACCGACGAAGACCGTGAGGACCCAGACCACGACGCCGGTCGGCCAGAAGCGCAGCGGCCGGGCCCAGGCACCGCTCGTCACGTACCCGATCGCCCACCCTGCCAGGAACGGGTACGCGGTGGTCCAGAGCGCCAGCGCCGTGTTCGCTTCGCCGTGGGACGAGCGCCCGATGAGCGCGAAGACGACGATGAGGACGACGTCGATGACGGCAGCGAGCCAACCCCAGGTGCGTGCGTTCACCCGCTCATTCTCGCAGCCTCCGGGGTGCTCGCTCATTCCTCCACAAGGAGCCCGGTGCGACTGGTGTTCCACAGCCCTCCCGCGCGATGCTGCTCCGAAGGTGGTGGCTCCGGAGCATCGGGAGTATGTCGATGAACCTCAAGCTCGCACCGGTCCCCGAAGTCCTCACGTTCCGAACCTCCGCACAGCGCCCGGACGAGTCCGATGCCATCAGGCGTCGGGCCGCTGCGGGAGAGCTCACTCGGGTCGCGCGCGGACTGTACGCCGAGTCTGCGGGATGGGCCGCGCTCCGCACCACTGAGCAGCACCACGTCCGACTCCGCTCGTTCGCCGACCGGATCCGCGCCGGAGACCTGATCTCGCACGTCTCCGCCGCAGTCGTCTTCGGTGTGCCCCTGCTCAGTGCACCACCGACGCGGATCCACGTGACCTCACGCGGTGCCGACCGGCGCACCACGAACGCGACCTTCGTGGTGCACGCCGACCTCGACGCCGAACG
This sequence comes from Curtobacterium sp. VKM Ac-1376, assembly GCF_015351025.1. GTDB lineage: Bacteria > Actinomycetota > Actinomycetes > Actinomycetales > Microbacteriaceae > Curtobacterium. Next base: position 144,861 of record NZ_JADKRV010000008.1, read on the forward strand.
GAACGAGCGTCCGGTCGTCACACCCGACGGGTTGCTGTTGTGCGGACTCGATCGGCTGGCGACCGACCTCGCACTCACACTGCCGTTCACCGACGCGGTCGTGTCTCTCGATGCGCTCCTCCGTCGCGATGTCGAGCGGGAAGACGTCCGATCGGCGATCGAGCGGCGCGGGCAGAAGGGACGACGTCGCGCACTCCGGGCGATCGGGTTCGCCGATGCCGCGTCGGACTCACCGGGGGAGTCGTACGCGCGAGCGCGGTTCGACCAGTTCGGGACACCGACGCCGGTCCTCCAGCACCGCTTCCGGACGCTCGGTGAGCCGGACATCGTCGTGGACTTCTGGTTCCCGGATGTCGGGGTCGTGGTCGAGTTCGACGGAGCCGTGAAGTACCGGAGCAGTGCGTACCTGCGCGGACGGACTCCGGAGCAGGCGCTGCTCGACGAGAAGATCCGAGAAGACCGACTCCGTGCGTTCCCCGAGGTGCGAACCGTGGTGCGGCTCACCTGGTCGGACCTGCGCAACGAGTGGGTCCTCCGCGCGAAGCTTCGCCAGGCCGGAGTCCGAATGTCTCGCTGAGGGGTATCAGTCGCGCACGGTGCGAGATCGTTCGGTCTATCGCGGGTGCGCACGGTGCACGGTGCGTCGCCCGCCGCGAACGTGGCTGCTCGGTGCGGGTTCGTCGACCGCGAACGGGGCGGCGCACCGTGCACCCTTCGCCGGTCGGGGGCGAGCAGCCCGCTCGGTGCAGGGCTGTAGACGGGCACGGAGCCGTCAACGTCGCACAGGTGGGCGGAACTCGCACCGTGCGCCGTCACCGCACCGGACGCACACCCCAGCACCGCGTCGCACCCGCACCCGCGCCCCCGCCCCCGCACCCGGAGTTCACCCGGCGGCGACGCCCGCGGCACCCGGAGTTCACCCGGCAGCGCCACACTCGACCCCGGTGCGGGAACGTTCCCCCCCCCCCCCCCACGACCCCCACCCGCACGACCCCCACCCGCACCATCCCCGCACCACCCCACCCCCGCACCACCCCACCCCGCACCACCCCACGGAACAGGGAGAACCCCACGTGAAGACCCGAGTCCTCGCCGGCTTTGCCATCGCGGCAGCCGCGACCGTCGCACTGTCCGGCTGCGTGCAGAGCGCCAACGCCTCGAACGCCTCCGACACTGACGGCACCACCGACCTCACCGTGTTCATCAGCGGCGACACCAACGTCCAGGACCTCTGGGACAAGTCGCTCATCCCCGCCTTCGAGAAGGCGAACCCGAAGATCCACGTCAGCACGAGCATCGACCTGCACGGCGAGCACGACGCCCAGACCCAGGCGAACCTCGCCACCGCAGTCAAGGCCGACAAGTCCGTCGCGTACGACCTCGTCGACGCCGGCTTCGTCACGACCGCGGGCAAGGCCGGGCTGCTCAGCACGGTCAGCGACAGCACGATCCCGAACCTCAAGGACGTGCCGGACGCCACGAAGGAGCAGGGCGGCGACAGCGCGATCCCCTACCGCGCCTCGAGCGTCCTGCTGGCCTACGACTCGAAGACGGTGACGGACCCGCCGGAAACCCTCGACGACCTCCTCGCCTGGATCAAGGACAACCCCGGCGAGTTCGCCTACAACTCGCCGTCGTCGGGCGGCTCCGGCGACTCGTTCGTCTCGACGGTGCTCGCGAAGTACCTGACGGCCTCCGAGCAGGAGACGATGCAGACGAAGTACGACAAGTCGCTCGAGTCGAAGTGGGACAAGGGCTTCGCCGCCCTGAAGGACCTCGGCCCGTCGACGTACCAGAAGGGCGTCTACCCGAACGGCAACGACCAGGTCGTGCAGCTGCTCGGCAGCGGCCAGATCGCGATGGCGCCGGTCTGGAGCGACCAGTTCATCACCTCGCAGAAGTCCGGCATCATCCCCAAGACGGTCAAGGCCGTGCAGATCGCCGACCCGTCGTTCAACGGCAGCGCGAGCTTCCTCGGCATCCCCAAGACGGAACCTGCGGACAAGAAGGCCGCGGCCGAGAAGCTCGCCGACTTCGTCCTGAGCGCGAAGGGGCAGCAGCTCGTCGCGAGCGCCGTCTCCGGCTACCCGGTGGTCCCGCTCGACAGCCTGCCGGATTCGGTGGCCGAGCAGTTCGCCGACGCGAACCCCTCGCAGCTCCGCCTCGGGTTCCAGAGCGACTTCTCCGCCGACATGAACGCGGCGTGGGACGCGAAGGTCCCGCAGTGACCCAGACCGTCCAGGACGGCCCGGCAACCGGCCGGGAGGCCCGTGGCGACTCCGCCACGGGCCTCCCGGCCGTCCCGCCACACGGCCAGGGCACGGCAGACCCCGCGAGCGGGCGCACCGCGAGCACGCGCACCGCCCAGGAGCGGCTGGCCCGCCGTCAGCGGTGGCAGGGACTGACCCTCGTCGCGGCCCCGGTCCTCGTGGTCGTGCTGTTCGTCGGCGTCCCCGTCGTGAACGCCGCCCTGTTCAGCCTCGGGTTCACCGGCGGCCTGAACCAGGCACTCGCCGACATCGGTGGCGACACCGTCCGCGGCTTCTCGCTCGCGGTCTACGGCACGCTGCTCGGCAACGCCACGTTCCTGCGCGACCTCGTCGCGACCCTCGGGGTGACCGCACTGTCGACGGGGCTGACCGTGGGGCTCGCCGTCGTCGTGGCGGTGATCCTGCGGCTCCGCGGCGGGTTCCTCGGCAAGACCCTCAGCGTCCTCGCCGTGGTGCCGATCTTCGTGCCGGTGGTCATCGCGAGCTGGTCGATCCTGACCTTCACCGACGCGCAGGGCTTCCTCCGCAGCCTCGGCGCCCAGTTCGGCCTCGACGTGCCGGTGTGGGGCTACACCCTCGTCGCCGTGGTGTTCGGCAGCGTCTGGACGAGTCTGCCCTTCGCCGTGCTGATGATCGCCGGAGCGCTGCAGGGCACGCCGGACGCCCTGGTCGAGGCTGCGAAGGACGCCGGAGCGAGCAGCTGGCGTGTCGTCTGGCAGGTCCTCCTGCCGATGGCCGCGACCCCGCTCGTCATCGCGACGACGTTCACGGTCATCGGGGTCCTCGGATCGTTCACCGTGCCGTACTTCACCGGGCCGAACGCCCCGACGATGCTCGGCGTCGACATCTCGAAGTACTTCCAGGCCTACAACCGTCCGCAGCAGTCGACCGCGATGGCGTTCATCGTGTTCGCGTTCGCGGCGGCCGCGAGCGTGTTCTACCTCCGCTCCACGGTCCGCTCGAACGCGGGCGAGCTCGACAAGAAGAAGCAGGAGCCACAGTGATCAAGCGACTCACCGGCAGCGCCCTGGTGTGGGTGACCGCGATCGTGCTGGCCGTCTTCATCCTCGGCCCGCTCGTCTGGCTGGCAGCCCGTGCCTTCGCCACGACGTGGACGTACCCGAACCTGCTGCCGGACGGCTGGACCCTGCAGTGGTGGGGCACCGTGTTCGAGGATCAGAGCCTCGGCGTCGCGGTCCAGAACTCGCTCGTCCTCGCACCGCTCACGGTCCTCATCGCCGTGGTGGTCTGCCTGCCGGCGGCGTGGGCGATCAGCCGCATCGAGTTCCCGGGGCGACGGCTCGTCCTGGTCGGGCTGTTCGCCACGAACGCGTTCCCGAAGATGGGTCTCTTCGTCACGATGTCGGCGATGTTCACCGCGCTGAACCTCATGAACACCGTGACCGGCATCCTCATCGTGCACGTGCTGGGCTGCGTCGTCTTCATGACGTGGCTGCCCGCCGCGGCGTTCTCGGCCGTCCCGCGCTCCCTCGAAGAGGCCGCGCGTGATGCCGGGGCGAGCCGCTGGCGGACGTTCTGGCGTGTGACGTTCCCGATCGCGTGGCCGGGGATCCTCGTGGCGATGGTGATGTCGTTCCTGGCGTCCTTCGACGAGGCGCAGGGCACGTACCTGGTCGGCGCCCCGACCTACATGACGATGCCCACGGCGATGTACTCGCTCGTCCTGAACTCCCCACGGCAGGTCTCGGCGGTGTTCGCGATCGCGCTGAGCATCCCCTCGGTGGTGCTGCTCCTGCTCGCCCGGAAGCACATCATGGGCGGCCGACTGGCGGACGGGTTCCAGATCCGATGACGCAGACACCGACGACCACCACCAGCACGAAAGGCGACCACATGACGGACGCACCGCTCGTCGCGGAACGCACGCCGGGCCTCCCGGCCGACGGCAGCACGACGGACCGGACCCGCACCGGCGGGCTGACCATCCGCGGACTGCGCAAGACGCTCGGCGGACGCGACGTCGTCGCCGGCATCGACCTCGACGTCGCGAAGGGCGAGCTCGTCTCGCTGCTCGGTCCGTCCGGCTGCGGCAAGACCACCACGCTCCGCATGGTCGCCGGGTTCCTGCCCGCCGACGGCGGCGTCGTGACGATGGGGGACCGCGACGTCACGGCGCTCGGCCCGGAGCGTCGGCCGAGCGCGATGGTGTTCCAGAACTACGCCCTCTGGCCGCACATGACGGTGACGCAGAACGTGGCGTTCCCGCTGCGGACCCGGCGTGTGCCGAAGCAGCGGGTCGCCGAGCGGGTGCGCGACGCGCTCGAACTCGTCGGGCTGAGCCACCACGCCGGGTCGAAGCCGACCGCGATCTCCGGAGGCGAGCAGCAGCGCGTCGCCCTCGCCCGCGCCATCGTGCAGGAGCCCGACGTCCTGCTCCTCGACGAGCCGCTGTCGAACCTCGACGCGAAGCTCCGGGTGAGCGTCCGTGACGAGATCCGGCGTATCCAGCAGCGCCTCGGCATCACGACCGTGATCGTGACGCACGACCAGGACGAAGCGCTCAGCATCTCGGACCGGATCGCCGTCATGCACGACGGCCGCATCGAGCAGATCGCGACTCCGGGCGAGCTCTACGCCCGCCCCGCCACCGGCTTCGTCGCCTCGTTCATCGGGTCGACGAGCGTCGTCAGTGGTCGGTTCCTCGCCGGCACGTCCGTCAGCCCGACGGCGGCGGACACGGTCCTGATCCGGCCCGAGCAGGTCGTGCTCACCGACGACTCGCCGATCCGGGCCACCGTCGCGCGGGTGCTCATGCGCGGCCACTTCGCCGAGGTCGTGCTCGCCACCGACGGTGCCGAACTCCGCGCGTTCGTCACCGGGACACCGCCGGCGGTCGGCACCGAGACCGGCGTGCGCCTCGGCGAGGTGCTCGTGCACCGCGACGGCGTGCTGCTCGAGGTGGCCCGATGAGTGCCGCCGTGCCGGTGGCCGGCTCCGTCGCGTTGGGGTCCTCCGCGTCGACCGCGTCGGCGTCGGCCGACCGGGTGGTACCGACCAGCCCGGACGGGAGGCCCGGCGTGCGTCCGCCACGCCTCGTCGCCCACCGCGGTGCGCCGCGCGTCCGGCGCGAGAACACGCTGCCCGCCATAGCGGTCGCCGAGGCGCTCGGCGCCGAGGTGATCGAGGTCGACGTCCGTCGGACCGCCGACGGCGTCGCCGTCCTGCTGCACGACGAGACCCTCGGCCGGATGTGGGGTGACGCCCGTCGGGTCTCCGACGTCGCCTGGTGCGACGTCGCCCGGCTCGGCAACGGTCTCGACCGGATCCCGCGCCTCGACGGTGCACTGGAGCGGCTCGACGGCTGCCGCTCGGCCCTGCTGATCGACCTGACCGACGCCCAGGACGCCCTGGTCGCCGCCCGTACGGTCGCGGGGTTCACCGGGTCGACCGCGGTCGCCTGGTGCGGTGCGCCGGTCGCGATGGCGGCGGTGCGCTCCGTACTGCCCGAGGCCGACGTGTGGCTCGCATGGGAGTCGCTCGACCCGCCCACCGCGCGGGACCTGGAGGCGCTGACCCCGTCGACCCTGAACCTCGACGTCGCGTTCCTCACCCCGCGCACCGTCGAGGTCGCGCACGCCCTGGGCCTGCGCGTGTCCGTCTGGACCATCGACGATGCGGAACCGGCGATCTGGGCGGCACGCCTCGGCGTCGACTCGATCACCACGAACGACGTCGGCGCCGTCGGGGCCGCACTGTCCGCGGCGGAGCGAGACGGTTGGCCCGAGCGGGACCGCGAGCCCACCGAGACCGAGGTCGCCTCCCGCGCCCAGGCCCTGGCCCACCGCATCGCCCACGAGGTCATCGCCTACACCCGCGAGCACCCCGTCAGCGAGATCCGCACGAAGGCCAACCCCGCCGACCTCGTCACGGACGTCGACCGGCTGGTCGAGCAGCACGTGCGATCGCGCGTCCGGATGGTGTTCCCCACGCACGGGTTCACCGGTGAGGAGTACGGCGAGGCCCCCGGCGACCGTCACCGCTGGTTCCTCGACCCCGTCGACGGCACCACGAACCTGGCGAACGGTGTGCCCTGGACCTCGATGTCCCTCTGCCTGACCCGCGGCGGCCGACCCCTCGTCGGCGTCGTGGCCGACCCGTGGCGCGGCGAGGTGCTCGAGGCTCGGCGCGGTCGCGGTGCCACCCTGCGCGACCGTCAGCTCCGGTTGGACGACGTGCCCCGGCCGCTCGCCGGTGCCGTCGTCGGGACCGAACTCGACGGACACCGGCCGTGGCCGGGCTTCGGTGCGTTCCTCGATGCCCTCGCCGACCGATCGTGCACGCTCCGGGTGCAGGGATCGGGCACGCTGACCATCGCCCAGGTCGCGGCCGGGCGGGGGATCGGTGGCTGCGTCTCGGCCTTCAACCCGGTCGACCACGGCGCCGCGGTGCTGCTCGTGCACGAGGCCGGGGGCATCGTGCTCGCGCCGTCCGGCCCCGTCGAGGGCTTCCCGCCCGTCGGCGAGCCGTTCCTCGTGGCACACCCCGGTGCCGCGGACGAGCTGCACGCGGTGTGGACGGCGGCGCTCGCCGCGGGGTGAGCGGGCACGCCCGGTCGCCGCTCGCGTCGCTCCCGGCCGACTCTGTGCGGGCGCTCAGTCATCCGTCGTCGGCGCTCCGTAGGGTGGCGGCCCACGGCTGGTCCGACCGGACCGCACCGCGCACCCGAAGGAGCATCGACCATGGGATTCCTCGACCGCCTGCTCGGACGTCCGGAGCGCGACCGGTCCGGTGGCGCGCAGCAGAACCAGTGGGGACAGCCGCAGCAGCAGGGCTACCGGTACGGCCAGCAGTCGTACCAGCAGCCCGCGCCCGCGTCGCAGCAGGGCGATCAGTACGGTGTCCCCGGGTGGGATGGCGGAGCTCCGGCGCAGGGGGCCACGACCGACGACGAGCGAGCCGTCGAGCGCTACCGGTACCTGCTCCGGACGGCACCGCCCGAGCGCATCGAAGCGGTGCACGCCGAGGCCTTCGCCAGACTGACCGACGAGCAGCGCCGGATGGTCTACGACGAGTTCACGCGGACGGCGCCTCCCGGTGAGGCTCCGCGGGGCGACGACCCGCGCTCGCTCGCGCAGAGTGCCACCCGGTCGGAGATCCGCCAGCCGGGCTTCATGGAGCGTTCGCTCGGTGGGGTCGGCGGCGGAGCCGGAGGCCGCTTCGGTGCACGGCGCGGCGGGCCGTCGTTCGGCAGCATGATCGGTGCCTCGGTCCTCGGGACGGTGGCCGGGTACGTCATCGGGTCCGCGATCATGAGCGCCTTCCTGCCGGACCCCGGATCGTTCGATGGCGGTACCGACGCTGCGGGTGACGGCAGTTCGGAGGACACTGGTGGCGACTCCGGCGACGCCGGTGCGTCCGACGGTGGCGCATCCGACGGCGGCGGGTTCGAGAGTGCGGGCTGGGGCGACAGCGGATCCGACTTCGGTGGTGGTGGCTTCAGCGACTTCGGCGGTGGCGACTTCGACGTCTGAGTGACGATCGTCGTCCCACCGGCCCGCTGATGTTCTCCGTGGTCGACGAAGGAGCGACATGGCCATCATCGAAGCCTCAGGGCTGACCAAGACGTACCGATCGAAGTCCGGGCCGGTGCACGCACTGGCCGGACTCGACCTGTCGGTGCCGCAGGGCACCGTGACGGCACTGCTCGGCCCGAACGGCTCGGGCAAGACCACCACGGTGAAGGTGCTGACCACCCTCATCACGCCCGACTCGGGCACCGCGACGATCGACGGCATCGACGTGATCGCCGACCCGCAGGCCACCCGACGGTCCATCGGGGTGTCCGGGCAGTACGCGGCTGTCGACGAGAACCTGACGGGGTTCGAGAACCTCGAGATGATCGGGCGGCTCTACCACCTGGGCCGCCGGACCTCGCGCGAGCGGGCCCGCGAACTCATCGACGTGTTCGACCTGTCCGAGGCGGGGGACCGCCCGGTGAAGGGGTTCTCCGGTGGCATGCGCCGACGCATCGACCTCGCGGGTGCGCTGGTGATGAACCCGCGCGTGCTGTTCCTCGACGAGCCGACGACCGGGCTCGACCCGCGCAGCAGGCTCGCGCTCTGGGGCATCATCGAGGACCTGGTGGCCGAGGGCGCGACGGTCCTGCTCACCACCCAGTACCTGGAAGAGGCCGACCGGCTCGCCGATGACATCGCGGTCATCGACGACGGCGCGGTGATCGCCGAGGGCACAGCGGACCAGCTCAAGGCCCAGGTCGGCGGCCACCGGGTCGTCGTCGCCCTGGTCGATGACGCGGACGGCGACGCCGCCACGGACGTGCTGCGACGGTACGGGGTGGGTGACGTTGAGATCTCGGGCGACGGCCGCACCCGGGCCATCGCGGTCGAGGCCGGTCCGGCCGCCCTGCAGCGCGTCCTCGCCGATCTGGGCGACGCGGGCATCGACCTGCACGATGCCGGTATGCGTCGCCCGACCCTCGACGACGTCTTCCTGCGTCTCACCGGCCACGCTGCGACGGACGACGACGCCGGCGAAGCCGCCGACACCGAGCAGAAGGAGGCGGCACGATGACCACCACGTCCGTCGCACCGGGCCGACAGCTGCCCGTCGTCGTCACCTCGCCGATCGCCGTCTGGTTCGAGGACGGCTGGACCGTCACCAAGCGGAACCTCATCAAGATCAAGCGCTCACCGGACATGCTCGTGTTCGCGGTGCTGCAGCCGATCATGTTCGTGCTGCTGTTCAGCCAGGTGTACGGCGGCGCGATCCAGGTGCAGGGGACCGACTACACGCAGTTCCTGATGGCCGGGATCTTCGCGCAGACCGTGGTGTTCGGTGCCACGTTCTCGGGATCGGCCATGGCGCAGGACCTGAAGGAGGGGCTCATCGACCGGTTCCGCACGCTGCCGATGTCGGCGTCCGCGGTGCTCGTCGGGCGCACCAACTCGGACCTCGTGCTCAACTCGATCTCGATGGTGATCATGATGCTCACCGGCCTCGCCGTGGGGTGGCGGGTGAACTCGTCGCCGCTCGAGTTCCTGGCCGGCATCGCGCTGCTCCTGCTGTTCAGCTACGCGTTCAGCTGGGTGATGGCGCTGCTCGGCATGAGCGTGAAGACACCGGAGGTCATCAACAACGCATCGTTCATGATCCTGTTCCCGTTGACGTTCGTCTCGAACGCGTTCGTGCCGAGCGACACCCTGCCGCTGGTCCTGCGCGTGTTCGCGGAGTGGAACCCGGTGTCGTCCCTGGTGCAGGCCGCCCGTGAACTCTTCGGCAACGTCGGGTCCGCGCCGGTCCCGGACATCTGGACGATGCAGCACCCGGTGCTGACGGTCCTGATCGGCATCGCGGTGATGCTCGTGGTGTTCGTGCCGTGGGCCGTCAACAAGTACACCCGGATCAGCACGAAGTGAGGCGCTCGTCCACAGGGGTCGTCCGGGTGCGCGCGCGGGTCACCCGGACGGCTTAGCATCATCCACGTGACCGCGACAGACGCCGAGCGGGCCGCCCAGCGCGACGCCACCGAGCAGCCCCTCGACCGCAGCACTCGCCTGCGCCGGTGGATGCTGCACGGGGCCGACCAGGGCGCCTCCCACCAGGGCCCGCACCAGGTCGAGGTCGAGAAGACCCACCCGTGGTGGCGGGTCATGTGCCTGACCGGCGTCGACTACTTCTCCACCCTCGGGTACCAGCCCGCCATCGCCGCGCTCGCCGCGGGTCTGCTCTCGCCGATCGCGACGATCGTCCTCGTGCTCGTCACGCTGTTCGGGGCGCTGCCGGTGTACCGCCGGATCGCCCACGACAGCTTCCGGGGCGCCGGGTCGATCATGATGCTCGAGAAGCTCCTGCCGTGGTGGGCGGGCAAGCTGCTGGTGCTGGTGTTGCTCGGGTTCGCCGTGACGGACTTCATGATCACGATGACCCTGTCGGCGGCCGACGCCACGGCGCACATCGCCGAGAACCCCTACACGCCGCACTGGTTCACCGAGATCCCGGTGCCGCTCACCCTGGTGCTCCTGCTCCTGCTCGGCATCGTGTTCCTGCGCGGCTTCAAGGAGGCCATCGGCATCGCGGTCGGGCTCGTGGCCGTGTTCCTCGTGCTGAACGCCGTGGTCATCGTGGTGTCCCTCTGGCACGTCTTCGAGAACCCGATCGTGGCGAGCGACTGGTGGTCCGGGCTGACCGCGCAGCACAGCAACCCGCTGGTCATGGTGGGCATAGCGCTCATCGTGTTCCCGAAGCTCGCACTCGGCCTGTCCGGCTTCGAGACCGGGGTCGCGGTCATGCCGCAGGTGCAGGGCGACCCCTCCGACGAGACGAGCGCCCGACCGGAGGGCCGGATCCGGGGGACGAAGCGGCTGCTGACCGTCGCCGCCGTGATCATGAGCACGTTCCTCATCACCTCGTCGATCGTGACGACGTTCCTCATCCCGCAGCACGAGTTCCAGCCGGGCGGCGGCGCCAACGGGCGAGCGTTGGCCTTCCTGGCGCACGAGTACCTCGGCGGCGTGTTCGGGTCGATCTACGACTTCTCGACGGTCGCGATCCTCTGGTTCGCCGGCGCGAGCGCGATGGCCGGACTGCTCAACCTGGTGCCACGGTTCCTGCCGCGCTACGGCATGGCCCCGCAGTGGGCACGCGCGGTCCGGCCGCTCGTCATCATCTTCACGCTCATCGCCTTCGTGATCACGATCGTCTTCCGGGCGGACGTCGACGCGCAGGGCGGTGCCTACGCGACCGGCGTGCTCGTCCTCATCACGAGCGCCGCCGTCGCCGTGACCCTGTCCGCCCGCCGCAAGCAGCAGCGCAAGCGCACCATCGCGTTCGGCGTGATCAGCGTGGTGTTCGTGTACACGACGGTCGCCAACGTCATCGAGCGTCCTGACGGTGTCCGGATCGCCGCGATCTTCATCATCGCCATCGTCGTGGTGTCGCTCGTCTCGCGGGTGCGCCGGTCGTTCGAGCTCCGGGCGTCGTCGATCGAGCTCGATGGGTTGGCCCAGCAGTTCGTCGAGGCCGACGCCGACCAGTTCAGCTCGGTCTGCATCATCGCGAACGAACCCGGTGCCGGCACCGCCGAGGCGTACCGGTCGAAGGGGCGCGAGGAGCGCCGCGACTCCGGCATCCCGGCCCGCGTGCCGACGATGTTCCTCGAGGTCCTGCCCGCGGACTCCTCCGACTTCGAGGAGGACCTGGTGGTCGAGGGACACGTCGTCCACGGGTTCCGCGTGCTCAAGGTGCGATCAGGGAACGTGCCGAACACCATCGCGTCGACGCTGCTCGCCATCCGTGACATCGCCGGGGTCGTGCCGAGCATCTACTTCGAGTGGAACGAGGGCAGCCCGATCCGGAACGCCCTGCGCTTCGTGTTCACCGGGGCTGGCGACGTCGCCCCCGTGACGCGCGAGGTCCTGCGCGAAGCCGAACCCGACGTGAACCGACGGCCGAGCGTCCACGTCTCGTGAGCCGACCGACGGGCGTGGGGCGCGCCTCCAGGCCCGTCCACGGGCTCGCGGCGATCACGGTCGCCGCTGCGGTGTGGGGGACCACCGGGACCGCGACGCACTTCGCACCGGGCGTACCGGCCTTCGTGTTCGGCGCCGTCACGTTCGGCCTCGGCGGACTCGTCCTGGGCGTGCTCGCCGGCCGTGGCAGCCTGCGCGCGGTCGCCCAGCGCCGGACCCGTGGCTGGGCCCTGCTCGGCGCCGCGTCGCTCGTGGTCTACGCGGTCACCTTCTACGCGGCCCTCGACGATGCGGGCATCGCACTCGGCACGACCATCGCGATCGGGTCCTCGCCCGTGTTCGCCGGCCTGGTCGAGTGGGTCGCGGACCGGAGGCCCGTCACCGGCAGGTGGGTCATCGCCGCGCTGGTCAGCGTGGTCGGCATGGTCGTCGTCACCATCGCGCGCTCGGAGCACGACGGCGGTGGGCGCGCGCTCGCGGTCGGGATCGGCAGCGCCCTGCTCGCGGGGCTGACGTACGCGCTGTACTCGTGGGCGGTGGCGCGGGGGATGCACGCGGCCACGAGTCGGATGCCACTGGCGGTCGGTCCGCCCCCGATCGGTGGGAGCGCGGGCGCTGCCGGCGCGCGCGGGCCGAACGAACGCGGGCTCGTCGGGGCGGTGTTCGGGATGGCGGCCGTGCCGTTGGTGGTGCTGGCCGCCGTGGCCGGAGGGCCGTCCCTGGCGGACAGCGCCAACTGGCCGGTCTTCGTCTACCTTGCGCTGGTGCCCACCGTCATCGGGCACTCGCTGTACGCCGCTGGGCTCCGGACGGCGAGCCCCTCGGTCGCGACGCTGCTGTCGCTGCTCGAACCCGTCGTGGCGGCGGTGCTCGCCGTGCTCGTGGTGGGGGAGCGCCTCGGCGGCACGGGGTGGGCGGGCACCGTGCTGGTCGTGGCCGGGCTGGCCGTGCTCGCGCTGCCGTCACGGCGCGGGCGCTGAGCTCGTCAGTCGCCGGCGAGGATCTCGTCGCGCACCTTGCGGCGCAGCACCTTGCCGATCATCGAGCGCGGCAGGTCCTCGACCACGACGACCCGGCGCGGCACCTTGTACGCGGCCAGGTGCTCGCGCGACCACGCCCGGAGCGCGGCACCGTCGAACGTCGACGGGTCCTTCGGCACGACCGCGGCGACGACCTGCTCGTTGCCGCCCTGCGTGATGCCGACGACCGCGACCTCCTTGACGCTGGGGTGCTTGAGCAGGGTGTCCTCGACCTCGGACGGCGACACGTTGAAGCCGCCGGTGATGATGAGCTCCTTGAGCCGGTCGACGATCCGCACGTACCCGTCGGCGTCGATCGCCACGATGTCGCCTGTGCGGAACCACCCGTCGGGGGTGAAGACCTCGTCCGTGGCCTCGGCCTTGCCCCAGTAGCCGCGGAACACCTGCGGACCGCGGACCTGCAGCTCACCGGGTTCGTCGACCCCGAGCACCTTCGTGTCGTCGTCGGGGTCGACCACGCGGGCCTCGGTCGAGGACAGCGGCAGGCCGATCGATCCGAGCCGACGCTCCGGGGAGACCGGGTTCGCCATCAGGACGGGGGAGCACTCGGACAGGCCGTAGCCCTCGACCAGGTAGCCGTCGGTCCGGGCCTCCCACGGTTCGACGATGTCCTGCGACAGTGGCATGGCGCCGGAGATGCCGATCTCGATGCCCTTGAGCGACACCTTCGCCGAGTCCGCGGCGTGCTGCAGTCGGGCGTAGATCGGCGGCACGGCCGGCAGGAACGTCGGCGGGTGACGCTTGATCGCGGTGAGCACGAGGGCCGGGTCGAACGCGGGGAAGAGCACCAGGCGCGAGGCCATGCTCATCGCGAAGGTCAGGCAGAGCGTCAGGCCGTAGGCGTGGAACATCGGCAGCACGGCGTAGACGACGTTGTCGCCGCGACGGATCTGCGGCACCCAGGCGCGGGACTGTGCGGCGTTCGCCAGCAGGTTCCGGTGCGACAGGACGGCACCCTTCGGGGTACCGGTCGTGCCTGACGTGTACTGGATCAGCGCGATGTCGTCGGTGGCCGGGCGCGGGTGGCGCTTCGACAGCTTCCGCGAATCCACCAGGTCGTCCCACTTCACGGTGCCGCGCACGCGGGCGGTCAGCTTCGCGCGGGACTCGCGGGCCTTCGCGACCGGCAGCGCCAGGGCGAGCCGGGTGCTCCGGGGCATGGCCCGCGTGATGTCGACGGACACGATCGCGTCGAGGTGCACGTCGGCCGGGAAGTCCTGCAGCGTCGCGACGGACTTGTCCCAGGCGATGGCGACCGTGGCCCCGTGGTCCTCGAACTGGTGGCGGAGCTCGCGCGGCGTGTACAGGGGATTGTGCTCGACCACCACCGCGCCGAGCCGCAGCACCGCGTAGAAGGCCACGATGTGCTGCGGGCAGTTCGGCAGCACGATGGCGACCCGGTCGCCGTGCCCGACGCCGAGCTTCCGCAGACCGTTCGCCGCGCGGAGGATCTGGTCCTCGAGGTCGGCGTAGCTGGTGGTGCGTCTGAAGAACTCGAGGGCGACCCGCTTCGGGAACGTCCGGGCCGACTGCTCGACCAGGTCGTACAGGGAACCGCTCTGTTCCTCGATGTCGTGCGGGACCCCCGGGGCGTACGAGGCAAGCCAGGGACGAGGCGTGTCGATGCTCACGCGACCCAACCTAGCGGGCCGCCCCGGGGCGCGCTGGGAGGGCCGCGATGCGCGGTGCCGAGCGGGTTCCCAGGGGCCGGACGGACCATGACGCCATGCCCTCTGTCTCCGACGCCTTCCGGTCCCGCCTCAACGAGACGTTCACGGGTGGTTCGACGGGCACGGCCGCCTGGATGGACGACCTGGAACACGGGACCGACGCGGGCTTCTTCGGTCCGGGATCCGCCACTTGGGCGGTGCACGGCGGCAGCCACGGCATCGTCGCCGGCGTGCGGGCACTGCTCGTCCAGGCGCTGCACCCGGGCGCGCTCGCCGGGGTCGCGGACCACTCCCGCTACCGCGAGGACCCGTTCGGCCGGCTCGCGGGGACCAGCCGTTGGATCGCCACCGTGACGTACGGCGACCGGGCCACTGCGCGCAGCGGCAGCGCCTGGGTGCACCGGCTGCACGAGCGGGTGCGCGGGCAGTACGTCGACGGGCACGGCGCGATCCGGCCCTACTCCGCGAACGACCCCGATCTGGCGCGCTGGGTGCACCTGGCATTCACGGACGCGTTCCTCCGGGCCGCACAGCGATGGGGCGGCCCGATCCCCGGTGGCGCCGACGCCTACGTGCGGGAGTGGGCGGAAGCCGGGCGGCTCATGCGGATCGACGACCCGCCGGCGTCCGAGGTCGAGCTCCGTGAGCAGATGAACGGGTACCTGGACCGTGGCGAGCTCGCCGTGGACTCGCGGACCCGCGACGTCGTCCGGTTCATCAAGAACCCGCCCCTCGCGCTGCTGCTCCGGCCCGGCTACCGCGCGGTGTTCGAGGGCGCGGTCTCCACGCTCGACCCGCGGCACCGGTCGTTGCTCGGGCTGCGTGCGCCGGTGATCGGGCCGGTGGAGTTGCCGGTGGTGCGGGCCACGGGGCTCGTGCTCGGGGGGATCGGAGCGGTGCTCGACGACCAGAGCGGTTCCGAGCGCGCCGCGCGGCGCCGCATCGCCCGCCTGCAGCGCTCGCACGACGACGTGATCGCCTGACCGTCGGGTCGTCGAAAGTCGCACTTCGGGACCGAAGACGCCTCGTCGAGGCGCCGCGGAATCCGGCGGCGTCCGGCAGACACCGCGGCGTCATCCGGCCACGCCGGCGTGTCCGGGGCTGTGCCGGTGACCAGTGGCGGCCGGGAGGCACGGTGCCAGCTGGCGCCGTGCCTCCCGTCCGCTCGTGCGAGCGTCAGAAACCGGACGGCACCCGGGGCGTGTACGCCGACTCGAGTCGCGCCACCTCGTCGTCGGTGAGCGTCAGCGAGGCTGCCGCGACCGCGTCGTCGATGTGGTGCTCCTTCGTCGCCCCGACGATGGGCGCGGTGACGGCCGGCTTGCCGGCGACCCAGGCGAGGGCCACCTGCGCCATCGGGACACCACGGTCGGAGGCGACGGCCTCGACGGCGTCCACGATGGCGCGGTTCGCGTCCTCGTCCTGCTTGTAGAGCGTCTTGCCGAACTCGTCGGTCTGGGCGCGGGAGCCTGAGCCGGAGGCGTCCCAGGGGCGGGTGACGCGGCCGCGGGCGAGCGGGCTCCACGGGATGACGCCGACGCCGGTGTGCGCGCAGAAGGGGTGCATCTCGCGCTCCTCCTCGCGCTCGAGCAGGTTGTACTGGTCCTGCATGCTGACGAAGCGGGTCCAACCGTGCAGCTCGGCGACGTGCTGCATCTCGGCGAACTGCCACACCCACATGCTGCTCGCGCCGAGGTAGCGCGCCTTGCCGGCCTTGACGACGTCGTGGAGGGCCTCCATGGTCTCCTCGACCGGCGTCACCGGGTCGAAGCGGTGGATCTGGTACAGGTCGACGTAGTCCGTGCCCAGCCGGGTCAGGGACGCATCGATCTCGTGCATGATCGCGGCGCGGGACAGGCCGGCGCCGTTGCGACCGGGCCGCATGCGGTTGAAGACCTTCGTGAAGACCTGGACGTCCTCGCGCGGGGCGAGTTCCTTGAGCAGGGTGCCGGTGATCTCCTCGCTGCTGCCGTCGGAGTAGACGTTCGCGGTGTCGAAGGTGGTGATGCCGGCCTCGAAGGCGCGGCGCACGAAGGGGCGGGCCTCGTCGATGCCGACGCTCCAGGCGTGCGAGCCCCGGTTCGGGTCGCCGTAGGACATCATGCCGAGGACGATGCTGCTGATCTCGAGCCCCGAGGCGCCGAGGCGTTTGGTGGCTGCGGTGGCTGCGGTGGCTGCGGTGGTGGTGCTGCCGGTGGCTGCGGTGGTGGTGCTGCCGGTGGCTGCGGTGGTGGTGCCGGCGGTGGTGCTGCCGGTGTCTGGGGTGGTGCTGCCGGTGTCTGTCGTCATGCGGTCACTCTGGCATCGCGGCCTGTGACGGCGAGCAGGCGGACCTGGAGCGGGGCGTCCTCGGTGACGTCGACCGGGGCGGCGTACAGGCCGGTCGCCGCCAGGACCTCGATCTGCGGCTCGAAGTACTCCCACACGGCTCGGACGAGCTCCTCGGGCAGGGTCTCCTCGGAGCCGGTCGCCCGCGCGAGGTCCCACGTG
This sequence comes from Curtobacterium sp. VKM Ac-1376, assembly GCF_015351025.1. Taxonomy (GTDB): domain Bacteria; phylum Actinomycetota; class Actinomycetes; order Actinomycetales; family Microbacteriaceae; genus Curtobacterium. The sequence goes on from NZ_JADKRV010000008.1 coordinate 161,780, forward strand.
TGGATCGTGATGTCGCTCGTCTGCTCGGTGAGGTACTGAGCGGCGGGGACGACGTCGGTGCTGAGGTGCACCGGAGTGTCGTGCGGGGCGTTCCGCCAGGCCTCGGTCGCCGCGGTGGCGAAGCGGTCCCACTCGGCGACCAGGTCCTCTCCGATGGGTTCGAGGTCGGCCTGGGCCTGGGCGTAGTCGCACCCCGTGAGGAGCTTCGGGATCCAGCGCTGCTCGTCGACGACGTGGGCGACGAGGTCGCGGGTGGTCCACTCGGAGTCCGGTGTCGGGGCGTCCCAGTCGGTGACGGCGGCGACGCGACGGCCGAACTCGGCTGCCGCGAGGGCCTGCATCGCGATCCAGTCGGTGGCCATGGTGGTGCTCCTGTTCGTCGTGCGGGCGGTGCGGGTTGCGGGCTGCTGGTGGCTGTGTTCGTGGCGCTCGTGGTGCTCGTGGCGCTCGTGGTGCTGCCGTCTCGTGCAACCCGGTGCCCGACGCCTGGATTCCCGGGCGTTGCGAACCAGCCGTGCAGGCCCACGTTACGCGGGACCGTGCGCATGGTGTCGCTCGTGTTCACCGGCTTCCCGCCGCAGCGTCCTCCCGCTCGGTCCCGCGAGCTCCGTCCCGCCGCTCTGTCCCGCGAGCGGGCGAAATGTCGGGGTCGAGGTGCCGCGTTCCGGGGTTTTTCGCCCGCTCGCGGTCGGGCCGGGGCGACCGGATGCCGCCCCACGCTCGGCCCCGGCTTCCCGCTGCCGGGCACCGGGGGACGCGGCGAGCGGGCGAAACACCATGCCGACATGTCGCCACCACCGCGGCATATCACCCGCTCGCGGCACGTGCGCTGGTGCCGCGATCACTCACCGCTCGTGATCCGCGGGGTCCGGGAACGACGAACGCCCCGACTCCATGAGGAGTCGGGGCGTTGGTCTCGGGTTGGAAGGTGGTGCTGCCCGGTGCCCTCAGCGGGGCGACGAGTCCGAGGGGACTCAGGCCGCCTGGAGGACGAACTGGACGTCGAGGTTGATCGTGACGTCGTTGCCGAGCGTGAAACCACCGGCCTCGAGTGCTGCGTTCCAGTTCACGCCGAACTCGGTGCGGTCGATCTTCGTGGTCGCCTCGGCGCCGAACTTCACCTGGCCGTAGCCGTCGGTCGTGAAGCCACCCAGCTCGGCCTTGAGGACGACCGGCTTGGTGACGCCGCGCAGGGTGAGGTCGCCCGCGATGTGCAGGTTGTCGCCCTTGGCCTCGATGCCCGTCGAACGGAAGGTCAGCTGCGGGTGCTCTTCGGTGAGGAAGAAGTCGCTGGTCTTCAGGTGCTGGTCACGCTGCTCCTGGCCGGTGTTGATCGAAGCGACGTCGATGTTCGCCTCGACGGTCGACTCGAGCGGGTTCTCAGCGGTCACGACGGTGGCGTCGAAGGTCTCGAACTTGCCCTTGACCTTGCTGATCGCCAGGTGACGGACCGAGAAGGTGACCTCGGAGTGGGTGGGGTCGATCTTCCAGGTGCCGGTCTGGTAGCCGGGAACGGTGGCAGCGGTGAGCGTCATGGTGGTCCTTCTTCCGAGCGAGAGTCTGCGGTGCAGCGCAATCCATACGCCTGCATCGAGTTGATACTACGACAGTGTGCACCCTTTTGGTTGAAGCGTCAACCAATGTTCACCCGCGTGACGCAAACCGCGTGTCATGCGACCCCCGGACACCGATGACGAGGAGCCGTCGAATCCGTTGCACGAAGCGGTCGAGACCCGGTCCCACGTCGTGCGCAGTTGCGCGGACGAGCCACCAGTCGACGTCCTTCAGGTGCTCACCGCGGGTGAGATCTTTCTTGAACACAGCTGGATCGGTGCGGTGGAGGTCGCTCTCGTACTCGATGGCCACCCGGGCTGCCGGGTACGCGAGGTCGACGCAAGCAATCCACCTGCCGCCGACGACCACATCGTGGTTCAGGGCCGGCTCCGGCAGCCCGTGTCGCACGAGCGCCAGCCGTGTCCTGGTCTCACCCGGTGATCGAGAACCCCTCCTGATCTCCTCGAGCGCCAGGCGGAGCTTCACGATGCCCCGTGTGCCTCGTCGTCGACGGACCGCGTGCACGAGCTCGTCGAACGTGGCCCAGCCGAGCCATCCGACCAGTGCGTCGCCGGCGATGACGAGCTCGTCGAGGGTCAACATCGTCCCGAGTGCGACGAAGGTGTCGGCAGGGGTGGTCAGCGGCACTCCACGAGACCGGGTTGCACGCATCAGCCCGGACTTCGCGCGATGCCCGACGGCACCGCGGACACGGATTGCCTGATCGGCTCCGATCGTGGTGACGTGGAGCCGTGGACCGCGTTCGAATCGGCGCGGGAGCGGGACCCCGAGGATCGCCGCGGCCGTGATGTGGCTGAACACCTGATCGGCGCGGAGCCGAGGAGCGAGTGCCCGCGCATGTTCCTCGACCGACCGCGGCGTCGTCCCAGAACGGATCCCGTGGAACGGACGAACAAGGTCCTGCGCGTCCAGCCGGCCGCGGGAGACGCCCCGGTGCAGGGCGTCCCGCACCCGGAACGAGGCGTCCCGGAGCACCAACGGGAGTGGGCGTTTGGAGGTCATCACCACATGGTGGAGGTGAGCCTCCGTTGTGGTCGGGTGTCGGGCCTCCGCTGTGGACGGAACGGGAACTGGTGCCTCTGTGGAGGAGTCGCTCGCGCACGCGAGCGGGCGAAACACCGGACCCGTCAGCGCGACGACCGCGGCATTTCGCCCGCTCGCGCTCGCGTCCCTGGTGCAGCCGCATGCGTTGCCGAGCGCGGTGTCGAGGGCGACCAGGGAGGGGCGTGCCGCGCGGAAGTGGCCGTCGGCCGAGCGGGCGACATACCTGCGTGCCCCAGCAAACAACGCGGGTGTTTCGCCCGCTCGCGGGCGGGCGGGCGGGCGGGCAGGCAGCGGCGGGCGGACGGGCAGGTTGGCGCGAACGCCCGCCACCGCCGCCCACCCCGCACACAGGCACTCGCGGGGCCTCCCGGACGGGCGCGCGCTCCAGTAGCGTCGAGATCATGGAATTCAGGTACCTGGGCAACTCCGGACTCAAGATCTCCGAGATCACCTACGGCAACTGGCTGACGCACGGCTCGCAGGTCGAGAACGACGTCGCCACCCAGTGCGTCCGGGCAGCGCTCGACGCCGGCATCACCACGTTCGACACCGCGGACACGTACGCCAACACCGCCGCCGAGAAGGTCCTCGGCGAGGCGCTCAAGGGCGAGCGGCGCGCCGGGCTCGAGGTCTTCACGAAGGTCTACTGGCCGACCGGCCCGAAGGGGCACAACGACGTGGGCCTCAGCCGCAAGCACATCACGGAGTCGATCAACGGCTCCCTCGAGCGGCTGCAGACCGACTACGTCGACCTCTACCAGGCGCACCGCTACGACTACGAGACCCCCCTCGAAGAGACGATGCAGGCCTTCGCCGACGTCGTCCGACAGGGCAAGGCGCTCTACATCGGCGTCAGCGAGTGGAACGCCGAGCAGATCCGTGCGGGCGCCGCCCTCGCGAAGGAGCTCGGCTTCCAGCTCATCTCGAACCAGCCGCAGTACTCGATGCTTTGGCGGGTCATCGAGGAAGAGGTCGTCCCGGCCTCGAAGCAGCTCGGTCTGTCGCAGATCGTCTGGTCACCCATCGCGCAGGGGGTCCTCACCGGCAAGTACAAGCCCGGTCAGCCGCTGCCCGAGGGCTCGCGCGCCACGGACGAGAAGGGTGGCGCCGACATGATCAAGCGGTTCATGCGCGACGAGGTCCTCGAGGCCGTGCAGCGCCTGCAGCCGGTCGCCGACCAGGCAGGCCTGACCCTCGCGCAGCTGGCGATCGCGTGGACGCTGCAGAACGAGAACGTCGCCTCGGCGATCGTCGGCGCCTCGCGTCCGCAGCAGGTCACCGACAACGTTAAGGCCGCCGGGGTGCAGCTCGACGCCGACGCGCTCGCGGCGATCGACGAGGCCCTCGGCGACATCCCGGAGCGTGACGCCTCCAAGAACGTGTCCCCGACGTCGCGCCCCGCGTAGACGCAACCCACCGACGGACGGGAGGTCCGGTGCCAGCTGGCACCGGACCTCCCGTCCGTCGCGGCGTGTGCCCACCCCTCGGGTGCCCGGTCAGGAAGCGGGCACGCTGATCGTGTTCGCGCTGCGCTCCTCGGATCGGTGCAGCCACCGGCCGGTACGTTCGGATCGAGCACGAGGAGCACCATGAGCGACACCCTGGTCATCATCCCGACCTACGACGAGGCGGAGAACGTCCGTCCGATCGTCGAGCGGACCCTGGCGGCGACCGACGACACGGTGCACGTGCTCGTCGTCGACGACAACTCTCCGGACGGCACCGGCGAGCTCGCCGACGCGATCGCCCGCGAGCACGACCGGGTGCACGTTCTGCACCGCACCGTGAAGGACGGTCTCGGCGGGGCGTACCTGGCCGGGTTCGCCTGGGGCCTCGAGCACGGCTACGCCAAGCTCGTCGAGATGGACGCCGACGGCTCGCACCACCCGGAGTACCTGCCGTGGATGCTCGAGCTCGCCGATTCCAACGACCTGGTGCTCGGCTCGCGCTGGATCACCGGCGGCAAGGTCGAGAACTGGCCCTGGTACCGGAAGGCGCTCTCGCGCGGCGGCAACCTGTACACCCGTCTGGCGCTCGGCATCGCAGTACGTGACGCGACGGGCGGATTCCGCGTCTTCACGTCGCAGTCGTTCGAGCGGATCGACCTCGCCGGTGTCGCATCGAAGGGGTACTGCTTCCAGGTCGACCTCTGCTGGCGCGCCCTCGAGGCCGGTCTACAGGTCGTGGAGACACCGATCACGTTCACCGAGCGGGAGTTCGGCGTCTCGAAGATGAGCGGGAACATCGTGCGGGAGAGCTTGGCGCTGGTGACGAAGTGGGGCATCGACCGCCGCTTCCGCGAGACCCGTTCCATCGTCAAGGACCACCGCAAGCTGCCGTCCGTACGGAAGAACGCGCGCTCTGTCGCGGACCACGCGGGCTGAGGCGACGGCCTGACGGCGACGGCCTCCTGCAAGAGACCGTCGCCGTCGTTCCTGGCTGGGCGGGCGGGCGTCGGCTCGCTCCTAGCTGTACTGCCCAGGGACGTTGGTCAACCGTGTGATGGGTGACCGGTTCCCGATGGCGGTGTGGGGCCGGTGGTGATTG
>NZ_JADKRV010000009.1 GCF_015351025.1 Curtobacterium sp. VKM Ac-1376
CACCGGCCCCACACCGCCATCGGGAACCGGTCACCCATCACACGGTTGACCAACGTCCCTGGGCAGTACAGCTAGGAAGCCTCGGCGTCGGCGCGCAACCGCATCCGCTGCGCGTCGATCTCGACGAGCTGCCGCTGGATCTCGGCGCGGCGCTCGGCCTGCTCGTGCGGGTCGGCGCGCTGCAACTGCCCGAGCAACGAGGCCTTGCGGGCCAGCATGTCCCGCTCGACCAGGGCCACGACGATGCTCCGGCAGTAGGCCGCCAGGTCCTCGGCGTTGCGCGCGGGGATCGGTGCGAGGGCGAGTTCGTGCGTCAGGGTCCGGAGCGGCTCGGGCACGTCGGCGAGCAGGCGGTCGAGCCAGTCGCCCGCCCCGATGACGTCCACGTTGGCAACGACGGCGTCCCGCACCACGGCGAGCATCGGTGAGGAGAACGTGGCCGAGGCGGCGAGCCCGAGCAACGGCGCCCCGACGGACGTCGGCTGCTGCACCATCGCCATCACGGCGTCCCGCTCCATGCGGCTGATGGGGTCGTTCGGCAGCGAGCGGATCCCGGCGACGGGCTCCTCGACCACTGCGGCCCCGTCGATGGCGCGACCGGCGCGACCGTCGTGCCCCGGGCCTCCCGACCGATCGCCCTGACCCGCCGAATCCGCACGCCGACGTGCGGTCTCGACTGCCCGGCGGACCTCGGGCATCTCCATGCCGAGCCAGCCGGCGAGTTCGCGGACGTAACCCTGCGTGAGCGACCGGTCACGGATGCCCGCGAGGACGGGCGCAGCCGCGCGGAGGGCACCGACGCGCCCCTCGACGGTCTCGAGGTCGTGACCGTCGAGGGTGCGCCGGATCATGAACTCGAACATCGGACGCTTGTTCGTGACCAGGCGCCGGATGGCGTCGTCACCACGGGCGAGCCGGAGGTCGCACGGGTCGAGGCCACCGGGGGCGACGGCGACGTAGGTCTGCGCGGCGAACCGTTGCTCCTCGGCGAAGGCGCGGGAGGCCGCACGCTGTCCCGCCTCGTCCGGGTCGAAGGTGAACACGACCTCGCCGTTGGCGTTCGGGTCGGCACCGGCCAGATCTCCGAGCATCGGTCGCAGCACCTTGATGTGCTCGACACCGAACGACGTGCCGCAGGTGGCGACCGCGGTGGTGACCCCCGCCACGTGGCAGGCCATGACGTCGGTGTAGCCCTCGACGATGACGACCTGCTTCTGCTTCGAGATGTCACGGCGGGCGAGGTCGAGGCCGTACAGCACCTGGCTTTTGTGGTATATCGGGGTCTCGGGCGTGTTGAGGTACTTCGGGCCCTTGTCGTCCTCGAGCAGCCGACGGGCGCCGAACCCGATCGTCGCCCCGGTGACGTCGCGGATGGGCCACATCAACCGCCCGCGGAACCGGTCGTACGGCGAGCGGTCGCCCTGGCTGACGAGCCCGGCGGAGATGAGCTCTTCCATCGTGAACCCGCGCCCGCGCAGGTGGTCCTTGAGCATGTCGTACGACTTCGGCGCGAAGCCGACACCGAAGTGCTGCGCGGCCGAAGGGTCGAACCCGCGATCCCCCAGGAACCGACGGGCGGGGTCGGCCGACGCCGTGGTGAGCTGTGCCGTGTAGTACTCGAGCGCCGCCTCGTTGGCGGCGATGAGCCGAGCACGGGTGTTGTAGTCGGTGCGGGGCCCGTCGCCCTCCTCGTAGTGCAGCGTGAAGCCGATCTTCGCCGCCATGCGCTCGACCGCCTCGGCGAAGGTGGTGTGGTCCTGCGCCATGATGAAGCTGAAGACGTCCCCGTCCTCGCCGCAGCCGAAGCAGTGGTACCGGCCGACCTGGGGCCGGACGTGGAACGACGGGGAGCGTTCGTCGTGGAAGGGGCACAGCCCCTTCATCGACCCCACGCCCGCGTGCTTCAGCGTGACGTAGTCGCCCACGACGTCGGCGATGTTGACACGCGAGCGGACCTCGTCGATGTCGTTCCGCGCGATCCTGCCAGCCACCCCTCGATCCTAGTTCGTGGGACCGACGGCGGCGGACCGGTCAGACGGCGATGTGGACGGGATCACGGTCACCGACCACGAGTCGGCGGTGCCAGGCGAAGGCTCCCTGGTCGGTCAGGCTCGCGACCTGGTCGACCACGGCGCGCAGGCGTCCGGAGTCGTCGCCGGCGGCGTGCCAGTCGGCGGCGAAGCCCGGCTCGAGGTCGGATGCTCCGGTGGCAGCCAGCGCGTCGAGCAGTTCGGTGAGCACCCGGCGCTGGTCCTCGTACACGGGCTGACGGTCGCCCTGGGTCATCACGAACGCCGCCACGATGCCCTTGAGCACCGCGATCTCGCCGATGATCTCCGGCGGGGTGACCACGGACGCGGCGAAACGGACGAGGGAGCCGGAGGCGTAGGACTCGCGCGTGGCTGCCGTCGCGGTGCGGGCGAAGCGCCCGATCAGCTGCGACGTCAGGTTCTTCAGACGTGCTGCGTCGCGGCGGGACCCGTCGTACGCCGTCATCCACAGCGGCAGCGCCCGGAGTCGGTCGAACGCCTCGAGCAGCTCGTCACGACTGAGGTCGTCACCCACCCAGGCGTGCATGGCGCTCACGATGTCGTTCTCGCCGACCCGGTCCCCCAGCGCGGCGACGTCGATGAACCCCGCGACGACGGCGTCCTCGAAGTCGTGCACCGAGTACGCGATGTCGTCGGCGAGGTCCATGACCTGCGCCTCGATGCACCGCTGGCGACGCGGAGCCCCGGCGCGGAGCCACTCGAAGGCGTCGTGGTCGTCGTCGTAGAAGCCGAACTTGGTGCGCCCGGACGACGCCTCGGAGACACCCTGCGCAGCGGGCCACGGGTACTTGCAGCTGGCGTCCAACGACGCACGGGTCAGGTTCAGCCCGAACGGACGCTCGACGTCTGCACCACCGGCGCCGGGGCGGACCCCGTAGACCTTCGGCTCGAGCCGTGTCAGCAGCCGCAGCGTCTGCGCGTTTCCCTCGAAGCCGCCGATCCCGGTGGCCCAGGCGTTCACGGCCGTCTCGCCGTTGTGCCCGAACGGCGGGTGTCCGATGTCGTGCGCCAGGCACGCCGTGTCCACCACGTCGGGGTCCAGCCCGAGGGAGTCGGCGAGCTCACGCCCGACCTGCGCGACCTCGAGCGAGTGCGTCAGCCGGTTCCGGGCGAAGTCGAGCCCCGCGGTCGGGCTGAGCACCTGGGTCTTCGCGGCGAGACGTCGGAGCGCACTCGAGTGCAGCAGTCGGGCGCGGTCCCGGGCGAAGTCCGATCGGCGGCCGCCGTGCTCTTCCGGGAGCCACCGCTCGGCGTCGGCCGGCCCGTACGAGGAGATGGCGCTCATCCGCCGCTGTGGTGCAGCTCGGCGGCGGCCAGGACCTTGCGGAACTCGGCGTCGACGTCGCGGCTGTCGAGCCAACGGTCGGGCAGGGCGGTGCGCTTCGGGTGACCGGCACGACCGCGCGGCCCCTCGGCATCGGCGCCGGGGTAGGGCGCGTCGTGGTCGAGCTGGCCGAGGAAGTCGTCGATCTCCTGCAGGCTCGATGCCATCGCCAGGCCGGACCGCACGTCGCTGCCGATCGGGTACCCCTTGAAGTACCAGGCCACGTGCTTCCGGATGTCGCGGCAGGCGTGCTCTTCCGAGCCGAAGAACTCGACGAGCAGTTCGGCGTGCCGCCGGAACCCGTCCGCGACCTCGCCCAGGGTCGGCATGTAGCGGAGGCCCTCGCCGCGGAACGCCGCGGCCAGGTCGCCGAAGAGCCACGGACGGCCGAGGCACCCGCGCCCGACGACCACACCGTCGGCGCCGGTCTCGTCGATCATCCGGAGCGCGTCGGCAGCGGACCAGATGTCGCCGTTGCCGAGGATCGGGATGTCGGTGACGGTCTGCTTCAGGGTGGCGATCGCCGACCAGTCGGCCTGCCCGGAGTAGTGCTCGCTCGCGGTGCGCGCGTGCAGCGAGACGGCGGCGACGCCGGCGTCTCGAGCGATGCGGGCAGCGTCGAGGTAGGTCAGGTGGTCCTCGTCGATGCCCTTGCGCATCTTCACGGTGACCGGGACGTCACCGGCGGCACGAACGGTCTTGGTGACGAGTTCGCGGAACAGGTCGAGCTTCCACGGCAGCGCGGCCCCGCCGCCCTTGCGCGTGACCTTCGGCACCGGGCACCCGAAGTTCAGGTCGATGTGGTCAGCGCGGTCCTCGCCCACCAGGATCGACGCCGCCTCGGCCACGGTGTTCGGCTCGACGCCGTACAGCTGGATGGACCGCGGGGTCTCGGACTCGTGGTGCTGGATGAGCTGCATCGACACCGGGGTCCGTTCGACCAGCGCACGCGAGGTGATCATCTCGCACACGTAGAGGCCGGCGCCGTACTCGCGGCAGAGCCGGCGGTACGCCATGTTCGTGATCCCCGCCATCGGCGCGAGCACGACCGGCACGTCGACCTCGATCGGGCCGATGCGCAGGGGGCCGCCGACTCGCGAGGCGGGTGCTTGTGTGATCGTCATACCTGTCCCATCTTCCCACGTCGGCGCACGCCGGTAGCGTTCTCCACATGACGACCGACGCCAGCACCAGGTTCGACGCCGACGCCCAGGCCCGCGGCCTGCCGGTCGAAGTCGTCGAGCGCCCGGCCGCGAACTCCCTGCACGAGGCCGCCGACCTGCTCGGCATCGAGCCCGGCGACATCGTCAAGACCCTGGTGGTCAAGCGCCACGACGGCGGGTTCCTGCTCGCCCTGGTACCCGGCGGCCGCAGCATCGCGTGGAAGAAGCTCCGCACGGTCGTCGGCGTGAACAAGCTCTCGATGCCAGACGCCACCACCGCGCTCCAGGCGTCCGGCTACGAGCGCGGCACGATCACGCCGATCGGCGCGACGGGCGACCTGCCGGTCTACGCCGACGAGCGCATCGTCGGCCGCCGCGTCGCCCTGGGGGCGGGCCGGCACGGCGCGAGCGCCTTCGTCGACGCGGACGCCCTCATCGCGGCCTACGCGGCGACGGTCGACGACATCACCGACGAGGAACCGCAGCGCGCCTGACGGCACCGTCAGTCCGGCACCTCGGACCAGTCGCCCTCGGCTCCGGCGAAGGAGCCGGCGTCGATCAGGCACGCGTCGCCTTCGCAGACCGGCGCACCGCCGGGCGTGACGAGGGTGAGCAACGCGGGGCGCGCCTCCAGGCCGGGAAGCCCCGTGAGCGCGTCCGGCACGGACCGCACCGACGACGCGGCCTGGAGGCGCACAGCGCCCTGGTCGTTGATGGTCGTGTGCGTCATCGGGTCGCCGCCACATCTGCGCTCGCGTCGTCCGTGGCGCGTTCGGTCGCCGAGGCGACCTCCTCCGGCGTCGTCTCGCGGAGCGCCACCACCTGGCGGAGCACCTGCTCGAACGCCGACGGGTCCTGGGCGCCCGAGACTCCGTACTTGCCGTCGATGACGAAGAACGGGACACCGTTGATGCCGTACGCCTGCGCCTGGGCCTGGTCGGCGCGGACGGCCGCGAGCTGCGAGTCGTCGCGAAGGGTGCTGAGGACCTCGTCGCGGTCGATGCCGATCTCCGCCGCGAGGTCGGCCAGCGAGGACTCCTGGCCGACGTGCTCACCGCGCTCGAAGTAGGCGGTGAACAGGCGCTCGACCATGTCGAGCTGCTTGCCGTGCTGCTTGGCCAGGTGGATGACCTGGTGTGCCTTGACCGTGTTCGTGTGGTGCATCCGGTCGAAGTCGTACTCGAGACCGACGCCGGCGGCGATCGCACCGACCTGGTCGAGCATCTGCTGCGCCTGGTCGACGGGCATGCCCTTGTGGCCGGAGAGGAACTCGGCCTCGGTCCCCTCGAAGTCGACGGGGGTGTCCGGGCTCAGCTCGAAGGAGTGGTACTCGACCTCGACGGGACGGCCCTCGCTCGAGGCACCGAACGCGACCACGCCGGCCTCGAACTTGCGCTTGCCGATGTAGCACCAGGGGCAGGCGATGTCCGACCAGACATCGACCTTCACGGAGTCGTTCATGCTGATGCCAACGCACGGCGTGCATGCCCATTCCCGCGGAACCTGGTTCCGGACACCGCACCGTGGATCCGCGTGGTGCTGTGTCCGGAACCAGGTTCCGATGCCCGCGACGCGTCTACGCGCCGAGCAACCGCTGCGCCAGGTAGCCCTGCAGCTGGTCGAGGGCGACCCGCTCCTGGCCCATGGTGTCGCGCTCGCGCACCGTGACGGCCTTGTCCTCGAGGGTGTCGAAGTCGACCGTGATGCAGAACGGCGTCCCGATCTCGTCGTGGCGACGGTAACGACGGCCGATGGCACCGGCGTCGTCGAAGTCCACGTTCCAGTTCTTGCGCAGGTCGTCGGCCAGGCCGCGGGCAACGGGCGACAGCTGCTCGTTGCGCGACAGCGGCAGGACGGCGGCCTTCACCGGGGCCAGGCGCGGGTCGAGGCGCAGGACCGTGCGCTTGTCGACGCCGCCCTTCGCGTTCGGGGCCTCGTCCTCGTGGTACGAGTCGAGCAGGAACGCCATGAGCGCGCGGGTCAGACCGAACGACGGCTCGATGACGTAGGGCACGTACTTCTCGTTGGCCGCCTGGTCGAAGAACCGGAGGTCCTGGCCGGACGCCTCGATGTGGTTGTTCAGGTCGAAGTCGGTGCGGTTCGCGACGCCCATGAGCTCGCCCCACTCCGAGCCGGTGAAGCCGAAGCGGTACTCGATGTCGGCGGTGGCGTCCGAGTAGTGCGCCCGCTCGCCGTCCGGCACGTCGAAGCGACGGAGGTTCTCGGGGTCGATGCCGAGGTCGGTGTAGAACGCGACGGCGTCGGCGATCCACTGCTCGTAGTGCTCCTGGGCCGAGGCCGGCGGCACGAAGTACTCGATCTCCATCTGCTCGAACTCGCGTGTGCGGAAGATGAAGTTGCCGGGCGTGATCTCGTTGCGGAAGGCCTTGCCGACCTGGCCGATGCCGAACGGGGGCTTCATGCGGCTGGTGGTCACGACCTGCGCGAAGTCGACGAAGATGCCCTGGGCGGTCTCGGGGCGCAGGAAGTTCAGGCCCTCTTCCGACTCGACCGGGCCGAGGTAGGTCTTGAGCATGCCGGAGAACTCACGGGGCTCGGTCCACTCGCCGCGGGTGCCGCAGTTCGGGCAGGCGATCTCGGCCATGCCGCCCTCGGGGGCACGGCCCTTCTTCGCCTCGAACGCCTCGAGCAGGTGGTCCTCGCGGAACCGGTGGTGGCAGTGCAGGCACTCCACCAGCGGGTCGGTGAAGGTCGCGACGTGCCCGGAGGCCTCCCACACCTTGCGGGGCAGGATCACCGCGGAGTCGAGGCCGACCATGTCACCGCGGCCGCGGACGAACCGCTGCCACCACTGGCGCTTGATGTTCTCCTTGAGCTCCACACCGAGGGGCCCGTAGTCCCACGCGGAGCGGGAGCCTCCGTAGATCTCACCCGACTGGAAGACGAAGCCGCGGCGCTTGGCCAGGGCGATGACGCTGTCGAGACGGGAGGGCTGTGCCAAAGGGTGCTCCAGAGGTCGCCGAGCTGGGTGCTCGGTGCGGAAACGGTCCGGGCAAGACTACCGGCCCGGGAGGCCCGTCCCAGCGCCGCCGTTCGTCGTCACGATCCCGACGTGCGCGGTCCCAGCCCGGCCAGCGCGGCCGCCACGTCGGTCACGTCCGGCTCGTCGTTCCACAGGTGGAACGCGATGCGCAGTCGACCGGCGCGCCCGGAGGCGGTGAGCCCCGCGGCGGTGAGGGCACGGAGGGCCGACCCGTCGGTGTCCGCGAACGTCACGATCGCCTGCCCGTCGCCCTGCCGCGGCGACCCGAGCGCGTCGCACAGCCGATCTGCGAGACCGGTGGCGTGCCTCCAGACCGCCTGCTGGTCGAGCGAGACAGCGTGCCGGAGCGCGGCCACGGCGCCCGGCCATGCCTGCCAGGCGGGCGAGACGTCGAATCGACGGGCGTCGGCGGCCAGGTGCATGGCGGGGCCGTAGCAGGAGGACCACACGTCCTCCCCGGCGTACCAGCCGGCCTGCACAGGACGGAGCCGACCGAGGGCGGTGTCGGAGAGCGTCATGAAGGCGACCCCACGCGGTGCGCAGAGCCACTTGTAGGCATGGGTGAGCGTCACGTCGAACGGGGCAGCGTCGACGGGCAGGACGCCGGCCGCCTGCGTCAGGTCGCACAGCGTCAGGGCGCCGACGCGTCGGGCGGCAGCGACGACCGGGTCCGGGTCGGTGACGACACCCGTGGCGGACTGCACCGCGGACCAGGCGACGAGGGCGGTGTCGGGCCCGACGGAGGCGGCGAGCCGGTCGAGCGGGACGCTCCGGACCCGCACGCCGCGGTGGGCCTGGGCGAGGAACGGGAAGACCACGGAGCTGAAGTCGCCGTCGGGCACGACCACCTCGGCGGCGTCGGGCAGGGCGTCCGCGACGACCGCGGCCATCACCGAGGTCTGCGAGCCGGTCGCCACCCGCGCTGCCGGGACCCCGACCAGGGCCGCGAACAGTTCGCGCCCCTCCTCGACCAGGGCTCCGTAGCCGGCCGGTGACGTCTCGGCGCGGGACCACGCGTCGAGGTCGGCTCGCTGGGCGGCGAGGGTGGCACGGGTCGGCAGGCCCGCGGTGCACGCCGCGAGGTAGCCACGGCCGGCGGGGAAGGAGTCCATGGGGCCAGCGTCGCGGCTGGCAGCCCATCACACCAGGGCCAATTCGTTGTGCAGCCGGTAACATCGCGTGATGGACGACATCGAACCCCAGCTGCTCCGGGTCCTCCGCGCCGTGGCCGACGGTGGGTCGATCACCCGAGCCGCCGCCGCGCTCGGGTCGAGCCAACCCGCCGTCAGCCAGCTGCTGACACGCGCCGAACAGCGCCTCGGGCACGCGCTCGTCCTGCGTGGCGGACGCGGCGCGACGCTCACGCAGGCCGGCCAGGTGCTCGCCGCCCACGCCCTGCACGTGCAGGCCGCGCTGACCGCCGCGCGCGAGGACCTGGACGCCGTCGGTGGCCTCACCCGTGGTCGGGTGCGGCTCGCCGGGTTCCCGAGCGCCTCCTCCACCCTCGTGCCCGCGGTGCTCGCGCGACTGGCGACGACGGCGCCGGGCGTGACGACCTCGTACATCGAGGTCGAACCGCCCGAGGCACTCGAACTCCTGCGCGGCGGCGAGGTCGACGCCGCCCTCACCTTCACCTACGTCGGCGACGAGGTCGGAACCACCCCGGACCCGGGACTCGTCACCCGGGCACTCGGTCGCGACCCGCTCGCGCTGGTGACTCCGGTCGAGCCAGGAGGCGCTGAGCGGATCCGCCCCGCCGGCTCCACCGTCGTGGACCTCGCGTCCCACCGCGACGGGCGGTGGATCGGCGGCTGTCCGCGCTGCCGGGGGCACCTGCTCGCATCGTGCGCGACCGCCGGGTTCACGCCGGACATCGTGCTCGAGACCGACAACGCCGCGGCGGTGGTGGGGCTCGTCGCCGCCGGGCTCGGGGTGGCGCTGCTCCCCCGGCTGGCGCTCGTGACGACGGTGATCCCCGCCGAGGTCGCGATCGATGCCGTGGACGACGACCTGGCCCGACGGGTCGAGGTCGTCGTGGCCCGCGGGGCCGAGCGCGTGCCGAGCGTCCGGGCGACGCTCGAGGCGGTCCGGGCATCGGCGCACCTGCTCGATGGCCCGCTGCCGCGCTGAGGGTGGTTCGTGGTCGGTGGCCGGCCCGTCGACCGCGGCGGGGTCGACTCAGGCCGTTGGGGTGTCCACCGCGCCGCCGTACCGTCGGTCCCGGCTCGCGTACTCCTCGATCGCACCCCACAGGTCGGTGCGACGGAAGTCCGGCCAGAGCCGGTCGAGGAACACCATCTCGGCGTAGGCGGACTGCCACAGCAGGAAGTTGCTCGTGCGCTGCTCCCCCGAGCTCCGGAGGAACAGGTCGACGTCGGGCATATCGGGCACGTACAGCCGCTTCGCCAGTGCCTTCTCGGTGACCTGGCTCGGCTTCAGGCGTCCGGCGGCGACGTCCTCGGCCATGCCCCGCACGGCGTCGACGATCTCGTTCCGGCCGCCGTAGTTCACGCACATCGTCAGCGTGAGCACGTCGTTGCCCGCGGTCATCCGCTCGGCGGTCTCGAGTTCGTCGATCACGCTCCGCCAGAGCCTCGGACGCCGTCCGGCCCACCGCACCTTGACGCCCCACTCGTGCAACTGGTCGCGCCGGCGCCGGATGACGTCGCGGTTGAAGCCCATCAGGAACCGCACTTCTTCAGGAGAACGCTTCCAGTTCTCCGTCGAGAACGCGTACGCCGACACGTGCCCGACACCGATCTGGATCGCGCCGGCGACGACGTCGAGCAGCGAGGCCTCGCCAGCCTTGTGCCCCTCGATCCGGGTCAGACCGCGGCCGTTCGCCCACCGGCCGTTGCCGTCCATGACGATGGCCACGTGCTCCGGCACGAACCGGGCCGGGATCGCCGGGGGCGTCTCGCCGGTCCAGTCGATCGGGCGGAACGGTTCGACGTCGTCGGGGCGGCGGGGGCTCATGCGGTGGGGGCTCCTTCGACAGCGGGATCGGGGTCGGGCAGGGCGGGTGCGGGGGTGGAAGCCACCGCGCGCGCCGTCGCCTCTGGTCCGCCGTGGGTCTGCGGCACCGGCATCGGGTGTTCGGAGCGGTCGACGTGCGGCAGGGACCGGAGCGATCGTTCCAGGTGCCACTGGGCGTAGGCCGCGACCACGCCGGAGGCCCGCGAACGCGTCCGCTCGTCGGTGGCGTCGACCGTTGCCCAGTCTCCGGCGAGCAGGGAGCCGAGCACCCCGAGCGTCGCCGGGTCGAGCCGCGGCGTGCCCGGGGGCGCCGCACGGTCGGCGACGACACCACCGAGCTGCACCACGAACGCCGAGTGCGGGCCGGGCTCCCCCGTCACCGCACAGTCGCTGAACGAGGGCGCCCACCCGGCGATGCTCATCGCGCGGAGCAGGTAGGAGTCGAGGGTCGCGCTGGACTGGTGCTCACCGCGCGACAGGGACCGGAGCGCCCCGACGAGCAACAGGTACTGCTGCAGCCCGGCGTCGGCCTCGCTCAGTCGGTCGGCGGTCTCGACCATGGCGCTGGCCGCGGTGTACGCGCCGTAGTCGGCGACGATCTGCGCCCCGTACGCGCCGAGGGACTCCGCCTGGGTGACGATGTCGAGCGACCGGCCCTCGTAGAACTGGGCGTCGACGACCATGAACGGTTCGAGCCTGCTGCCGAACTTCGACGCGGTCCGCCGCACGCCCTTGGCCACCGCGCGGATCTTGCCGTGCTGCCGGGAGAGCATCGTGACGATGCGGTCGGCCTCACCGAGCTTGTGGGTGCGCAACACGACGCACTCGTCCCGGTACAACGGCATCTCACCAGTATCCCCCGCCCCGCCGACACCCGATCGCGGTGCTCGTGCGGCGGTGGCTGCAACAAGACGCCGTCGACGTCGCCCGACGCCGCGCGCTCGTCGAGACGCCGCGACTTTCGGTGGCGTCTCGACAACACGACGGCGTCTTGCGTCAGGAAGTGAACGTGCGCACGGATGGGAGGCGCAGGTGCGGGACTGCCCCGCACCTGCGCCTCCCGGCGTGGTCACCTGCTCAGGCGGAGACGACTTCAGGCGGAGACGAGCTCCGGCGCGTCGGCGCCGGTGGCCGCACCCGCGCGCACCGCGCGGTTCACCGCGGAGACGATCGCCTTGAGCGACGCCGTCGAGATGTCGGCGTCGATGCCGACGCCCCAGAGGCGCACGCCGTCGACGTCGAGCTCGACGTAGGACGCGGCCTTCGCGTCACCGGAGGCGCTCATCGTGTGCTCCGAGTAGTCGTACAGCGTGACCTGGACACCCTGGTCGGCCAGCACCTTGAGGAACGCGTCGATCGGACCGGTGCCGACGGCCTCGGCCGTGATCGCGCCCTCGTCGACCCGGAGCGCGACCGACAGCGAGGTCGTGCCCTCGAAGTCGCTCGACGTCGCAGTCTTGGTGAGCTCGTACCGGCCCCACTTCTCGTCGTCGATCGAGGCGGGCAGGTACTCGTCCTGGAACACGTCCCAGATGCGCTGCGACGAGAACTCGCCGCCCTCGGAGTCCGTGTGCCGCTGCACGACACCGGAGAACTCGATCTGCAGCTTGCGCGGCAGGTCGAGCGCATGGTCGGTCTTGAGCAGGTACGCGACACCGCCCTTGCCGGACTGCGAGTTGACGCGGATGACGGCCTCGTACGAGCGGCCGATGTCCTTCGGGTCGACGGGCAGGTACGGCACCGCCCACGCGATCTCGTCGATGTCCTTGCCGGCGGCGGCGGCCTTGGCCTTCATCGCTTCGAAGCCCTTGTTGATCGCGTCCTGGTGCGAGCCACTGAACGCCGTGTACACGAGGTCACCCGCCCACGGCTGGCGCTCCGGCACGGGCAGCTGGTTGCAGTACTCGACCGTGCGCTTCACCTGGTCGATGTCGGCGAAGGAGATCTCCGGGTCGATGCCCTGGGTGAACAGGTTCATGCCGAGGGCGACCAGGTCGACGTTGCCGGTGCGCTCACCGTTCCCGAACAGGCAGCCCTCGATGCGGTCAGCGCCGGCCAGGTACCCGAGCTCTGCGGCCGCCACCGCGGTGCCGCGGTCGTTGTGCGGGTGCAGCGACAGGATGACGTTCTGTCGGTGCGCGAGGTTGCGGGACATCCACTCGATGGAGTCGGCGTAGACGTTCGGCGTCGCCATCTCGACGGTCGCGGGCAGGTTGATGATGACCTGGCGCTCCGGCGTCGGCTCGAAGACCTCGAGGACGGCGTTGCAGATCTCCAACGCGACCTCGAGCTCGGTGCCCGTGTAGGACTCCGGCGAGTACTCGTAGTAGATCGTGGTGTCGTGCTGCAGGGTCGCTTCTGCCGCCTTGCAGAGCTTCGCGCCGGCGACCGCGATGTCCACCACGCCCTGCACGTCGGTGCGGAACACGACCTCGCGCTGCACGATCGACGTCGAGTTGTACAGGTGGACGATGGCCTGCTTCGCGCCGTCGATCGCCTCGTAGGTGCGCTGGATGAGGTGCTCACGCGCCTGGGTCAGCACCTGGATCGTGACGTCGTCGGGGATGGCGCCCTCGTCGATCAGCGACCGGACGAAGTCGAAGTCGGTCTGCGAGGCGCTCGGGAACCCGACCTCGATCTCCTTGTAGCCCATGCCGACCAAGAGGTCGAACATCGCACGCTTGCGCTCGGCGTCCATCGGGTCGATGAGGGCCTGGTTGCCGTCACGCAGGTCCACGGCGCACCAGCGCGGGGCTTTGTCGATGCGCTTGGCAGGCCAGGTGCGGTCGGGCAGGTCGACGCTGATCTGCTCGTGGAAGGGCACGTACTTGTGGATCGGCATCCCGGAGGGCTGCTGCGTGTTCTGCATCGTTCGTCGCTTTCGTCGCGTGATCGTGAGCTCTTGCGGTGCGGCCACGACGGACTCCGCGACGAGGTGGGCCGGAGTGTCAGGCCTCGTCGCGGCAGCGAAGGAGGAGGAGTGCCGAGTACATCGACACCCACGGTAGCACCGGTGAACCAGGCTGGCGCAAGCGTGTGACGCGGGACCGCCCGGCGCTTCCGAGTGGGGCTGCCGAGTGGGCTGCCGAGTGGGGTGCCGAGTGGTCGAGACATGCCGCGGGCCCGTCGCCGAGAGGTCCCGTTCTGTCGCCCGGGCCGCGTCCAGACGACGGTTCGTGACACCTCGGCGGACGTGAGCGGCATGGCTGGGCCGTGCACGGCACGTCCGCGCGACCCCACCACGGACGGGAGGCCCGGTGCCAGCTGGCCCCGGGCCTCCCGTGTCGTCGCGCGGTGCGACCAGGGCGACGCGTCAGTCGACCGCGAGCGCCTCGGTCGGCGGGACGCGCATCGCGCGCCGCACCGGGGCGATGGTGGCGACGACCGCCAGGACCAGCGCGCCGATCACCACGATGCCGATGGTCAGCGGCGGCAGCACCGGTGCCACGGGCGTCCCGAGCGAGCCGAGCAGCGTCTGTCCGCCGACCCAGCCGTACAGGGTGCCGAGCACGAGCCCCGAGACGACGGCCGCCACGACCATCTGCACGGCCTCGGTGACGATCATCCGGCGGACCTGCGCCGCGGTCAGCCCGAGCACACGGAGCAGCCCGAGTTCGCGTCGCCGCTGGAGCACCCCGAGGGCGAGGGCGTTCACCACACCGACGGCCGCGATCACGGCGGAGAACCCGACGATCACGCTGACCACCGCGTTGATCTGGACGAAGAGCTCGCGCTGCGCCTCGATCATCTGGGGCGTTGCACTCCCCTCGCTCATCGCCCGCATCTGGGTCTCGAGCACGTGCTGCATGATCCCGAGCGCCACCGCGAAGGTGACCAGCAGGGTCACCCCGATGACGAGCCCGATCGTGGCTCGGGAGGACCGGCCCGGCGCCCGCATCGCGTTGCGCCCGGCGAGCAGGACGACCGGGTCGTGCGAGCCGATACGACCGATGAGCTGCAGCACGGGCGGCATCACGATGGTCGCGCCGACCGCGACGCCCGCGAAGGAGACGAACCCGCCGAGCGCTGCCGGGAGCACGGCGATCGGCGACGAGGCGCTGATCGCGAGTCCGAGGAGCACCAGCGCGGCACCGACCGCCATGAGCACGATCGCCCAGACCTTGCGGGCGGTGCCGGAGCGGACGTCGTCGTGGCTCGGCTCGATGCTCGAGGACAGCGCCTCGAGCGGAGTGACGGTCAGTACGCGGCGGGACCCCGCGGCGAACGCGCCCCAGGTCGCGAGGACGACGGCGACCACGGGGAGCACGAGCTCCCACGGCACGAGGGTGTAATCGGTGTCGGGCAGGAACCCGTTGCCGCGGAGGACGACGACGAACACGGCCGAGAGCGCGGTGCCCACGACGGCGCCGCTGATCCCGCCGAGCACCCCGACGACGAGACCCGTCCGGGTGATCCGGGTACGGAGGGTGGCACCGGTGGCACCGATGAGCCGCTGCAGCGCGATGATGCGGGTCTGACCGGCGATGAGCGTCGCACACGTGTTGGCGGTGACGATCGCACCGACGTAGAGCGCGATGCCGAGGAACAGCCAGCCGACCACGGACAGAATCGCCTTGATCGGACCGAGGTCGGCGAGTCCGGCGGCCCCGAGCGCCTCGGCCACGACGCCCGGGGCGATGACGAGCGCCGACCCGAACGTGGTGCCGAGCGCGGCGACGAGGACGGTGGGAGCGAAGGACCGGATACCGTTCACGCTGCGGCCTCCATCCCGAGCATCGTGGTGGAGATCGCGCCAGCGTCCATCGCGGGGCGGTCCGCGATGATCCGGCCGTCGGCGAGGAACAGGATGCGGTCCGCGTTCGCGGCCGCGACCGGGTCGTGCGTCACCATGACGACGCTCTGCCCCCACTCCTGGACCGCACCCCGCAGGATCGCGAGCACGTCACGACCGGTGCGCGAATCGAGCGCGCCCGTCGGCTCGTCGGCGACGACCACCGCCGGGCGTGAGGCGAGTGCCCGGGCGATGGCGACGCGCTGCTGCTGTCCGCCGGAGAGCTGGTGCGGCCGGTGCGTCAGGCGGTTGCCGAGCCCGAGCATCTCGACCAGACGGTCGATCCAGGCGGTCTCCTCGCGCGACGGCTTGTGTCCGCCGAGCAGGAACGGCAGCCGGATGTTCTCGCTGACGTCGAGCGTCGGCACGAGGTTGAACGACTGGAACACGAACCCGAGCCGACGCCGGCGGAGCTCGGTGAGGTCCTTGTCACCGAGGGCGGTGACGTCGACGCCGTCGATCCGGATCCGGCCCGCCGACACCGCGTCGAGACCGGCCGCGACGTGCATGAGCGTCGACTTGCCGGAACCCGACGGGCCCATCACAGCGGTGAACTCCCCCGCACCGATGTCGACGCTGACGTCGTCGAGCGCCGTCACCCGTCGGGATGCGTCGCCGTAGTGCTTGGACACGTGGTCGAGACGGATGATCGGAGCGTGGCTGGTGGTCATGTACCCACCCTGACGGCCGGGAGGCCTTCCCGCGTCGGTCGGTCGGCTCCTGTGGATCGTCCGGTCGGCTCGGTTCCCTGTGGAGGGTTCATCCCTCCGGATGACGTGGCGTCAGTCCGCCTTCGTGACCAGGCCGTGCTCGTGGGCGAAGACGACGAGCCGCACGCGGTCCCGCAGCCCGAGCTTGGTCAGCACCCGTGAGATGTGGGTCTTCACGGTCGCCTCGCTCACGTACTCGTGCTTCGCGATCTCGCTGTTGCTGAAGCCCTTGGCGGCCAGGTCGAAGATCTCGCGCTCCCGGGGGGTGAGGTCCGCGAACGACGGCGGTACCGCGACGGCACGCTCGACGGAGTCGTCGTACCGCCGCAGGAGCTCGCGGGTGGCCGAGGCCGCGAACACGGCGGTGCCGGCGTGCACCGTGCGGACGGCGGCGAGCAGGAACTCGGGGTCGGCGTCCTTGAGCACGAAACCGCTCGCCCCGGCACGGATGGCCTTCGCCGCGGCCTCGTCGAAGTCGAACGTGGTCAGGACGAGCACCTTCGCGCCGTCGGTGCCGGACTGCTCGACGATGTGCGCCGTCGCTGTGATGCCGTCCATCACCGGCATCCGGACGTCCATGAGAACGACGTCCGGGCGGGTGCGGCGGACGAGCTCGACGCCCTCAGCACCGTCCCCGGCCTCGCCGACGAACTGCAGGTCCGGCTGCGAGTCGATGAGCATCCGGATGCCCGTGCGGAAGAGCGCCTGGTCGTCGACGAGGGCGACGCGGATCAGGTGCTCAGTGGGCGAGGTCGTGGTCATCGGGCGGTGTGCTCCTGCTCGGTCGGGGTGATGCGGCCGCGGGGCATCTGCCCGCTGGCGGGCACGGAGGGCATGCGGACAGCGACCTCGAAGTCGTCACCGCGGGCACCAGCGGTCATGGTGCCGCCGGTCATCACGGCACGCTCGCGCATGCCGACGAGGCCGTGGCCGGTACCGGGCCCACGGATGCCGTCGTCCGAGCGTCGGTTCACCACGGCGATCTCGACGGTGTCCGGCCGGTAGGTCAGGGCGGCGCGCACGGGACTGCCCGGCTCGCCGTGCTTGTACGCGTTCGTCAGGCTCTCCTGCACGATCCGGTACACCGCGAGCTGCGTGGTGGTCGGCAGTCCCGACGGGTCCCCCTGTCGTTCGACCCGGACGTCGAGCCCGAGTCGCCGCATCTCGTCGATGAGCCGGTCGATGTCGTCGATGTCGGGGGTCGGCGCCGTGCCCTGCTCGTGGCGGAGCGCGCCGAGGAGCTCGCGGACGTCGCCGAGGGCACGGCGGGCGGTGGCCGAGATCGTGGTGAGCGCCTGGTCGGCCACCGCCGGGTCGGCCTTCAGGGCGTACCGGGCACCGTCGGACTGCGCGATGACCACCGCCAACGAGTGGGCGACGATGTCGTGCATGTCGCGGGCGATGCGCACGCGCTCCTGCTCGACGGCGACCGCACGGTCGGCCCGGGCGGCGTCCCGCTCCGCGAGGAGCTGGGCCTCGCGGCTCATGCTCGCCGATCGCCGGGTGCGGACGACGAGGCCGGCGAGCCACGGCAGCAGCAGCAGCAGGAGCACGACCGCGAACGAGGACACGGTGACCTGCAAGGACTGCTGCAGGGGCGTCGACGACTCGAAGGTCAGACGGTTCCGGTAGTCGTCGATGCCGAGGTACACCGCTGCGGTCAGGGAACCGACGATGGACGAGACGAGCCCGGCCAGCCGGATCCGCCGACTGCCGTAGGCACTCGTCGTGAACATGACACCGGCGATGAAGACGTTCGACAGGTCCGGCACCTGGGCAGTCACCATCTCGAACACGGCGAACACCCACGCAACCGCGAGGGCGAGACCGGGCGACAGTCGTCGGAGCGCCAGGGCGCCGGTCATCCCGACGACGGTGACGACCGAGAGCGGACCGTCGAGCCCCCTGCCGCTGGCGATCAGCACCAGGCCGCCGAGCACGACGGCGATGACGAGGTCGGTGATGACCTGGGCGCGCAGCATCGGTCGGAACACCCGTCCACGGTACGGCCGACGGGTCATCGGCGCGTCCGTCGACCGGATGACCCGGGCTGCCGGTACCGGTCGATCAGAAGCCGAGGCGTCCCAGCTGCTTCGGGTCACGCTGCCACTCCTTGGCGACCTTCACCCGGATGTTGAGGTAGACGTGTCGACCGCCGAGCAGCGACTCGATCTCGACGCGGGCCCGCGACCCGACGTCCTTCAGGCGCTCGCCCCTGTGGCCGATGACGATCGCCTTCTGGCTGTCGCGCTCGACGAACAGGTTCGCGAAGATGCGCAGGGGCCCGTCGGCGTCATCGTCCTCGTCGGGTTCGACGACGTCCTCGATCACGACGGCGAGCGAGTGCGGCAGCTCGTCACGGACACCCTCGAGCGCCGCTTCACGGATGAGTTCGCCGATGCGTTCCTCGTCGGTCTCCTCGGTCACGGCACTGGAGTCGTACAGCTGCGGGGACTCGGGCAGCAGCGCGGTGACCACGCCAAGCAGGTCCTCGAGCTGCAATCCCTTCGTGCCGGACGTCGGGACCACGGCATCCCAGTCGCGGAGCTTCGAGACGGCCAGCAGCTGCTCGCCGACACGGTCCTTCGAGGTACGGTCGATCTTCGTGACGATGGCGACCTTCTTCGCACGCGGGTACTGGTCGAGCGTGTCGTTGATGAACCGGTCGCCCGGTCCGATCGGCTCGTTCGCCGGGACGCAGAACCCGATGACGTCGACGTCGCCCAGGGTGGCCTGCACGAGGTCGTTCAGTCGCTCGCCGAGGAGCGTCCGGGGACGGTGTACCCCCGGGGTGTCGACGATGATGACCTGGCCGCCTGGGCGGTGCACGATACCGCGGATCGCGCGCCGCGTGGTCTGCGGCTTCGACGAGGTGATCGCGACCTTCTCGCCGACCAGGGCGTTGGTCAGCGTGGACTTGCCGACGTTCGGACGGCCGACGAACGAGACGAAGCCCGCGCGGTAGGGCCTGCCGGATCCGGCGGGGGTGCTGTCGGTGTCGGTGTCGGTCATGCGTGCGATGTTCCCGTCGTGGTGGGTTCGGCGTCGTCGAAAGCGTCCTCGATGTCCGCCAGGGCGTCGGTGCGTTCGGCGAGCACGGTGATCAGGTGGCGGCGCTTGCCCTCGACACGGTCGGCGGTCAGGACGACCCCGGACACGTTCACGGTCTCGCCGGAGACGGCCAGGTGCCCGAGCTCCTTTGTGAGCAGGCCACCGGCGGTGTCGACGTCGTCGTCGTCGAGCTCGATGCCGAACAGGTCGCCGAGTTCGTCGACCGGCAGTCGGGCGGAGACCCGCCAGACACCCGGCTCGACCTCGACACGGTCGACGACCGCGCGGTCGTACTCGTCGGAGATGTCCCCGACGAGCTCCTCGATGAGGTCCTCCATCGTCACGAGTCCGGCGACGCCGCCGTACTCGTCGACGACCAGGACCAGGTGGTTCTTGGCGACCTGCATGTGGCGCAGCGTGTCGTCGGCGGCCTTCGACTCCGGCACGAACTCGGCCGGACGCAGCAGCCGGGAGACCCGCTCGGTGCCGGACCCGGGGCGTTCGTAGAGGGCGCGTGCCACGTCACGGAGGTACAGCACGCCGCGGACGTCGTCGCTGTCCTTGCCCGTCACCGGCATCCGGGACACGCCGGCGGCCAGGAACTGCTCCATCGCGGCGGCGAGGGTGTCGGCGCCGTCGACCGTCAGCATGTCGGTGCGGGGCACCATGACCTCGCGCACCAGGGTGTCGCTGAACTCGAACACCGAGTGGATGAGGTCGCGGTCCTCGTCCTCGAGCACGTTGCTCTCGGTGGCCTCGTCGACCAGGGAGAGCAACTGCTCCTCGCTCGACACCGTCGAGGCACTGCGACCGCGGCCCGGGGTCACCCGGTCACCGATCCGGACCAGCAGACCGGCCAGCGGACCGAGCACGATGCGGACACCACGGACGATCCCGCCAGTCGTGCCGATGAGCCGTTCCGCGTGGGCCCTGCCGACGCTGCGCGGACTCGAGCCGACGAGCACGAACGAGACGGCGGTCATGATCGCGGCCGAGACGACGAGCGCCACCCACCAGCTGTCGAACGCGCGCACCAGGGCGATCGTGACGAGCACCGCGGCGGCGGTCTCGGCGAGGACACGGAAGAAGTTCAGGGCGTTGACGTGCGCACCGACGTCGTCCGCGATCGCCTCGATCGCGCGCCGGCGCTTGTTGCCACGGGCGATCTCGTCCAGGTCGGCACGGGAGACCACCGACAGCGCGGCGTCACTCGCGGCGAGGAGCCCGCCGAGCACGACGAGCACCAGCGCCACCGCGAGGAGACCGGCGACGACGACCATCGGCTACCGCCCTCGGTGCTGCGCGGCGAAGGCGGTGAGGATCTCGCCCTGCAGGCCGAACATCTCGGCCTTCTCGTCGGGCTCGGCGTGGTCGAATCCGAGCAGGTGCAGGATCCCGTGGCAGGTGAGCAGCAGCATCTCGTCGGTGCTGGAGTGACCGGCCGTCTTCGCCTGCTCCTCGGCCACCTGCGGGCACAGCACGATGTCACCGAGGAGTCCAGCGGGGGTCGGGTCCTCTTCGGTGCCGGGACGGAGTTCGTCCATCGGGAAGCTCAGGACGTCGGTCGGACCGGGCTCGTCCATCCACCGCACGTGCAGCTGTTCCATCGCGCCCTCGTCGACCAGGACGACGGCGAGCTCCGCGTCGGCGTGGACGTGCATCGCGTCGAGGGCGAAGGCGGCGAGCCGCTGGATCGCCGCCTCGTCCACCTCGACCCCGGACTCGTTGTTGAGCTCGATGCTCACCGGTTGCCTCCTCGGGCGTCGTTCTGGGGGGACGGGGGCCGCTGGCGGTCCTGCGGCGGACGTCCCCGGCGTTCGGCACGGTTCGCCCCGTCGAGGTTGCCGACGGGGCCGGTGCCGCGGCCACCGGGACGGTGGCCGGCCTGCTCGGCGAGGCGTTCCTCGTCGTACACGGTGTACGCGTCGACGATCCGGCCGACCAGGGTGTGGCGGACCACGTCCTCGCTGCCGAGTCGGGCGAAGTGGATGTCCTCGACGTCCTCGAGGATGCGGGTCACGAGTCGCAGGCCGGAGACGTTGCCGGGGAGGTCGACCTGGGTGATGTCGCCGGTGATCACCATCTTCGAACCGAACCCGAGACGGGTCAGGAACATCTTCATCTGCTCGGGCGTGGTGTTCTGCGCCTCGTCGAGCACGACGAACGAGTCGTTCAGGGTACGACCACGCATGTACGCGAGCGGAGCGACCTCGACCGTGCCCGCCGCCAGGAGCTTCGGGACCAGTTCGGGGTCCATCATCTCGTTCAGGGCGTCGTAGAGCGGCCGCAGGTAGGGGTCGATCTTGTCGGTGAGCGTCCCCGGCAGGAAGCCGAGCCGTTCGCCGGCCTCGACCGCGGGGCGCGTCAGGATGATCCGGTTCACCTCGCGACGCTGCAGGGCCTGCACGGCCTTCGCCATGGCCAGGTACGTCTTGCCGGTCCCCGCGGGTCCGATGCCGAACGTGATGGTGTTGTCGTCGATGGCGTCGACGTACGCGCGCTGCCCGTCGGTCTTCGGGCGCACCGACTTGCCGCGGCTCGACACGATCGGGGTGCCGAAGGTGTCCGACGGCTTCCGGTCGTCGTCGAGGATCCGGGCGGACATCGGGATGTCGGCCGGGCCGATCTCCTGCCCGCGCCTGACCATCCCGACGAGCTCGTCGACGAGCGCCTTCGCGCGGGCGACGTCCCGCTCGGGGCCGCTCAGCGCGACCTCGTTGCCGCGGACGACGACGCGGACGCCCGGGTACTGGCGTTCGACGGTCTTGAGCAGGCGGTCCTGGGGACCGAGCAGCTGCACCATGGCGATGCCGTCGACCTGGAGCGCGACGGAGACGGGCTGGTCGTCGTCGGCGGTGGGCTGTGCTGGTTCGTTATCCGGCAAGGGTGCCTTCCTGCAGTTCACCTGCGAGTACGTGCGCGTGCACGTGGAACACGGTCTGACCGGCGGCTTCGCCGGTGTTGAAGACGAGACGGAACTGGCCGTCGGCGCGCTCGTCGGCGATGCGCTGCGCGGTGGCGACCAGGTGGGCGAGGAGGCCGGGGTCCCCCGCTGCGAGCTCGGCGACGGTGGAGTACTGCTCGGTCTTGGGGATGACGAGCACGTGCACGGGTGCCTGCGGGGCGATGTCCTCGATCGCGATCACGCGGTCGTCCTCGGCGACGACGGTCGCCGGGATCTCGCGCGCGATGATCTTCGAGAAGATGCTGGGCGTACTGGTGCTCATGGCTCCATCGTAGGACGCACCCGACGGCGGGGTACGGCTCACCAGCGTCCGAGTCGCGCCTGCAGGACAGCGAGTGCGGCCGGGCCGGCGGTGGAGGTGCGCAGGACGCTGTCGCCGAGTCGGACCCGAACGGCTCCCGCGGCCTCGAGCCGGTCGAGCTCGGCACCGTCGATGCCACCCTCAGGTCCGACGACGAGGGCGATGTCGTCCACGCCCGACGGCGGCTCCCAGGCGGCGAGCCGGACCGTGGCGGTGGGGTCGAGCACGACGACCACGGCCCCCACGCCGAGCGCGGGCACGAGCTGCCCGGTCGTGACCAGTGGTGCGATCGCGGGCACGCGTGGTCGGACGGCTTGCTTCGCGGCCTCGTGCGCGATCGCCGCCCACCGCGCGCGGCCCTTCTCGACCTTCGGGCCGTCCCAACGGGAGACGCTCCGCGCGGCCGCCCACGGGACGACCCGGTCGACGCCGATCTCGGTCGCAGCCTGCACCGCCATCTCGTCGCGTCCGCCCTTCGCCAGGGCCTGCACGAGGGTCAGCGACGGGCGCGGTGTGTCCTGGTGCTCGACGGTCTCGACCGCGAGCTCCAGCGTGTCCTTGCCGAGCGTGGTGACCGGACCGGACACCACCGTGCCCCGACCGTCCGCGATCCGCAGGACCTCGCCGACCCGCACGCGCGCGACGGACACGGCGTGCCGGCCCTCGGCGCCGTCGAGCGACACCCGGCCACCGACCGTCACGCCGTCGAGCGAGTCGACGAGGTAGAGCGACGCCATCAGTGGTTGAAGAAGCGGTCGCGGAGCTTGCCGAACATGCCCTGCTGGAACCGGGAGAGCTGCGGCGGCGCGGCCTTGTGCGACTTCGCGAGCTGCTCGTACAACTGTCGTTCCTTGTGGGACAGCTTGGTCGGGGTGACGACCTGCACGCCGACCCGGAGGTCGCCGCGGCCGTTCCCGCGCAGCTTCGTGATGCCGCGGTCCTTGATGACGAGCACGTCGGCGCTCTGCACACCGGGTCGGATCTCGAGCTCGACCGGGCCGTCGAGACCGTCGATCGTGGTGGTCGTACCGAGCACCGCATCGGTCAGGCCGACCTCGAGCGTCGCGAGCAGGTCGTCGCCGTCGCGGCTGAAGACGTCGTCGTGGCGCACGCGGATCTCGAGGTAGAGATCGCCGGACGGGCCACCGGCCGGACCGACCTCGCCCTGGCCGGGCATCTGCAGGCGCAGGCCCGAGTCGACACCGGCGGGGATGTCGACCGGCACCGTGCGACGGGCGCGGACGCGGCCCTGTCCCTGGCAGGTCGGGCAGGGGCTCGGGATGACGGTGCCGTAGCCACGGCAGGTGCCGCAGGGTGCGCTCGTCACGACGTTGCCGAGGAGCGAACGGACCTGGCGCTGGATGTGTCCAGAGCCGCCGCAGATGTCGCAGGTGCGGGGGCTGGTGCCGGGTGCGCAGCAGGAGCCGTGGCAGGTCTCGCACAGCACGGCCGTGTCGACCTCGACGTCCTTGTGGGTGCCGAAGACGACCTCGTCCAGGTCCACCTCGATGCGGAGCAGGGCGTCCTGCCCGCGCTCGGCACGGCTGCGCGGGCCGGACCCGCGTCCGCCGCCCCCGCCCCCGCCGAAGAAGGCGTCGAAGATGTCGCTGAAGCCGCCGGCGCCACCGCCGAAGGGGCTGTCGGCCTGCGGACCGGCGTCGTACCGGCGTCGCTGCTCGGGGTCGCTCAGCACGTCGTACGCGTGCGTCACGTCCTTGAAGCGCTCGGCGGCGTCGGGTGCCGGGTTCACGTCCGGGTGGAGCTCACGCGCCAGGCGGCGGTAGGCCTTCTTGATGTCGGCATCGGAGGCGTCTCGCTGGACGCCGAGGACGTCGTAGTGGTCTGCCACGTATCCCTCAGTCGGTTGTGTTCGGTCGGTCGGTCAATGTTCGCCCAGGAGTTTGGACAGGTACCGTGCAACGGCTCGGACGGCTGCCATGTTCGTGCCGTAGTCCATGCGGGTCGGCCCGAGGACGCCCAGGCGGGCCACCTCGCCACGGGCCAGGTAGCCGCCGGCGACGATGCTCGTGGCGTCGAGCCCGTACTCGGCGTTCTCCACGCCGATGCGGGCCGCCACCGCGACGTCGTCCACCTGCATCTCCCCGAACAACCGGAGCAGGGTGACTTGTTCCTCGATCGCCTCGAGCACGGGGAAGAGGCCACCGGAGAAGTCCTGTTCGCTCTTCGCCAGGTTCGCCGCACCGGCCATCAGCAGGCGGTCCTGCCGGTTCGCCGCGACCTGCTCGATGAGCGTCGCGACGACCACGCCGCCGAGTGTCTGGGCATCGGGCCGGAGTCGCTGCGGCACCGCACGGAGGGCCGCGGGGACGTCCTGCAGCAGGAGCCCCACCGTCGCGCCGTTCACGACCGTGCGGAGCTCGGCCAGAGACGGTTCGTCGAGGGAGACGTCGGTCTCGACCACGCGCTGCTCGACCCGCGCGGTGTCGGTGATGAGCACCACCATCAGGCGGGCGTCGCCGAGCCGGACGAGCTCGACGTGCTGGACCCGGGCGCGCACCATCAACGGGTACTGCACCAGGGCGACCTGGTTGGTGAGCTGGCTGAGCAGCCGGACGGTGCGGCCGAGGACCTCGTCGAGGTCGTTCGGGGCGCCGAGGAAGGTCTCGATCGCGTGCCGCTGGGCACTGGAGAGCGGTCGCGCGGCGGCGAGGTGGTCGACGAAGACCCGGTACCCCTTGTCGGTGGGTACCCGGCCGGACGAGGTGTGCGGGGCGGCGATGAGCTGCTCGTCCTCGAGCAGCGCCATGTCGTTCCGGATCGTGGCGGCGCTGACCCCGAAGGCGTGCCGCTCGACGATGGTCTTCGACCCGACTGGTTCGCGCGACGCCACGTAGTCGCGCACGATTGCCTTGAGGACCTCGAGGCTGCGTTCACTGACCACGAGCGCCTCCTTCCCGATCGACCTGGCACTCGGACGTGTCGACTGCTGATCCTACGCCCGACCACCGACGGCCCGGGACTTCCGGGCGACCGGCCGATACGCTTCCGACATGACCTACGGACAGCAGCCCGGCGGCCCCTACGGCCAGGGACCCGGCGGACCCCAGCAGCCCGGCGGACCCCAGTACCCCGGAGGACCCCAGTACCCCGGCGGCTACACCCCGCCCCAGCCGATGAGCCCCGAGGACCAGCGACTGTGGGCCACGCTGACCCACATCGGTGGCATCTTCTTCAACTTCATCGCGCCGCTGGTGGCCTACCTGGTGCTCCGTGACCGCGGCGGCTTCATCCGCGAGCACACCCGGGTGGCGCTGAACTTCCACATCACGATGGCAATCGCCTACGTCGTGTCCGGGCTCCTCACCGTCATCCTGATCGGCGCGCTGTTGCTCCCTGTGATCGCGGTCCTGACGATCATCTTCGGCATCATGGCCGCGATCGCCGCAAACCAGGGCCAGTTCTACCGCTACCCGCTCTCGATCGAGTTCATCAAGCAGTAAGTGGCGCGGTCCGCTCAGTCGAGCAGCTCCCGCACCACCGCGTCGGCGAGCAGGCGACCCCGCAGGGTGAGGTCGATGCGTCCCCGCACCGCGGCAGAACCGTCCACCAGCCCACGTGCGATGAGGCCGGCAACCCGGCCACGGGCCTCCTGGCGGATCTCGCTCGTCGCGAGTTCCCCGCGCACGCGGGCAGCGAGCATCAGACGCTCGACGTACCGGGTCTCGTCGTCGATCGTCTCGCGGCCCGCGGCCGGCGACTCGCCCGACAGCACACGATTCGCGTACGCGGCCGGGTGCTTCACGTTCCACCACCGGGTGCCGGCGACGGCGGAGTGGGCCCCCGGGCCGACGCCCCACCAGTCGTGGCCCTTCCAGTAGGACAGGTTGTGGCGACTCGCGTGCTGCGCGGTGCCGCCCCCCGCGTCGAGGCGCGCCCAGTTCGAGACCTCGTACCAGGCGTAGCCGGCGTCACCGAGCACCTGGTCCGCGAGCTCGTACATGTCGGCGGCCAGGTCGTCGTCCGGGGCGGGGAGCTCCCCGCGGGCAACCATGCGTCCCATCGCGGTGCCGTCCTCGACGATGAGCGAGTACGCGGACACGTGGTCGGGGGCGCACGCGATGGCGGCGTCGAGCGAGGTGCGCCAGTCGGCGAGCGACTCCCCGGGCGTCGAGTAGATGAGGTCGAGCGAGACGTCGAGCCCCTGCTGCTTCGCGAGGTCGACGACGACCGGGACCCGGAGCGGGTCGTGGGTGCGGTCGAGGGTCGCGAGCACGTGCGGCACGGCGGACTGCATGCCGTAACTCACCCGGTTGAACCCGCCGGCGCGGAGCGTCTCCAGCGACGTGGCGTCCACCGAGTCGGGGTTCGCCTCGGTCGTGACCTCGGCACCGGGCAGGATCCCCCAGGTGTCGTCGATCGCCCGCAGGATCATCGCGAGGTCGGACGCCGGGAGCATCGTCGGGGTCCCGCCACCGAAGAACACCGTGGACACCGGCCGCCGCGGGACCCCGGAGCGGTCGAGCACGGACGCGGCCCACTCGATCTCACGCACGGCGTGCCCGGCGTAGTCGTCGCGACGCACGCCGCGGAGCTCGGACGCCGTGTACGTGTTGAAGTCGCAGTACCCGCAGCGCACCCGGCAGAACGGCACGTGCACGTACACACCGAAGGGCAGGTCACCGACGTCGGGACCCGCCGGGGATCCGGCGGCGGTGCCCGCCGTGGCGCGGGGGGTGATCAGTCCGTCCGCTGGCGCTGGATCGGCGATCGGAAGAGCACTCGGCATGGACTCAATTGTCCGTCATGATGGACGCATGGAGCACCATCCCGTTCCCACCACGGTGCTGTGGGACATCGACGGCACCCTCGTGATGAACGCCTCGTCCCCGGGCAACCTCTACCACCTGGCCCTCGAGCGGGCGGTTGGTCGCGACCTCACGCTCCGCGTCGGGCACCAGCACGGCCGGACCGACGCGGGGCTCATCGCCGAGCACGTGCGCGCCCACGCCTTGGAGGACACCCTGATCCCCTCCGTCAGCCGGCACCTGCACGACCTGACCGCAGAGCGGCAGGCCTCCGGCGTCCACCGCAGTCCGGTGCCGGGCGCGAAGGCGCTCCTGACCCGGTTCACCGAACTCGGCTGGCGGAACGGCCTGCTCACCGGCAACTCCGAGTACAGAGCCCGAGTGAAGCTCACGGGCGCCGGGTTCGACCCGGGCGTCTTCGACTGGGTGCACTCGTACTTCGGCGACACCGAGGTCGAACGGGCCGGGGTCACGACGCGCGCCGCGGCCGAGCTCACCGGTACCCGTGCGGTCATCGTCGGCGACACCCCGCGTGACGGCGAAGCAGCCGACGCAGCGGGCATCCCGTTCCTGGCCGTGGCGACGGGCGTCTACGACGTCGATGCGCTCCGGCACACGAACGCCGTGACCGTCGCGCGTGACTGCCAACAGGACGCCGCGCTCATCGAGGACGCGATCGCCGCCCTGCCGCCGCTGCGCTGACGAGCACCACCGCTAGTCGCCGCGCAGCGCCGCCAGGTACTTCTCCGCCATCACCTTCTGCTGCCGCCGCACCATCGGTGCGACCATGCGCCACTTCCGGCTCGCCGGCTGCGAGAACTGCCGGATCTGGAGCCACACCGATCCGTCCGGGGTGCGCTCGACGACGAACGACTCCTCGCCGGAGAGCGGGTGCCCCTCGAGCGTGCCGTACGCGAACCCCTTGCGGTCGTGCTCGTCGATGATCGACACGACACGGACCGGTGCCTGCACGGTCTGCCCGAACGCGTGGATCGTCAGCGTGGCGCTCGTCCCCGCCGTCAGCAGCGGGGTGCCGTCCGGCGCGAACTTCTCGACGCGGGGCGTCCCGATGGACGCCGGCGCGATCGGCACGCCGTCGTCGTCGAAGGTCACCGGGTTGTACCGGACCTCGTCGTCGTCGGGCTGCTCCTCGACGCGGACACGGACGCCGCTGCGCTCCTGGATCTGCCACGTCAGCGCCTGCACCACGGCGGTCTCGAACCGCTGGTCGCCGTGCCCGATCCGCGCGCGCGACTCGGTCGGCGTGAAACCGTCCGGCGGGTAGGTCATGAGGTCCGACGCCTGGGTCGCCCCCACCGCGCCGTACGTCAGGGCGGTCCGGTAGCTCCCGCGGATGCTCATGCCGCCATGCTACTTGGGCGGGACGGTCCGGATCGAACCGATCCGCACTCGGGTCCGGCACGTCGGCGCGGTCAGCGTGCGCCCCGAACTGGAGGCCCGACAACCGTCCGCCTCGCGGCTATCGTCAGCAGGTGCCCCGCCCCACCCCCGCCCGCCCGCGGTCCATCGACCGCCGGGCAGCCGTCCTCGCCGTGCTCGCGCTCGTCGCGTTCGGCGTGGCGGCGACTGCCCGGGTGCTGGTGGACGTCACGACGTCGGCCGCGGCGTCACCCGCTCGGTACGCCACCGTCCCCGTCGCCCCGGAGGCGTGGAACGGCTTCGACACCGCCAACGTCATCGCCGCCGTCGGGGCGAGCTGCGCCGGCGCTGGCGTACTGCTGTTCGGCGCCGCGCTGGTGTCGGCGGTGCGGCGTCAGCGCGGCCGTCGGCTGCCGCTGGCCCTCGGAGTCGTGACGCTCGCGATGGTGGTCGGCGCCGTGGTCGCCGGGGTCGCCTCCGGCGAGCAGACCGACTTCGACGCCGCTGCCCACTGGGCCATCCTGCGGACCGCACTGGCGGGATTGGCCGCAGCGAGCCTCCCGGCCCTCTGCCTGGCCGCCCTGCGGGCTCGCGCCCGCCGTTCCGGCTGACCGCGCGCCGATCCTTCGCGCTCAGCGACACATCACGGCGGTCGCAGCGCGTGGACCGTCGCTCAGCGCGAAACGGCTGCGCGCTACTTCTTCTTCTCTTCGACGTCGCCGGAGAGCGCCGCGATGAAGGCCTCCTGTGGGACCTCGACCCGGCCGATGGTCTTCATGCGCTTCTTGCCCTCCTTCTGCTTCTCGAGGAGCTTGCGCTTGCGCGTGATGTCACCGCCGTAGCACTTCGCCAGGACGTCCTTGCGCATCGCGCGGATGCTCTCGCGGGCGATGATCCGCGCGCCGATGGCCGCCTGGATCGGGACCTCGAACTGCTGCCGCGGGATGAGCTTGCGCAGCCGCTCGGTCATGAGCGTGCCGTACGCGTACGCCTTGTCGCGGTGGACGATAGCGCTGAACGCGTCGACCTGGTCGCCCTGCAGCAGGATGTCGACCTTGACGAGGTCGGCGGCCTGGTCGCCGATGGGCTCGTAGTCGAGCGAGGCGTAACCCTGGGTCTTGCTCTTCAGCTGGTCGAAGAAGTCGAAGACGATCTCGCCGAGGGGCATCTGGTAGCGGATCTCGACGCGGTCCTCGCCGAGGTACTCCATGCCGAGCAGGGAGCCACGGCGCTGCTGGCAGAGCTCCATGATCGCACCGACGTAGTCCTTGGGCGCCAGGATCGCCGCACGGACCATCGGCTCGCGGACCTCGATGATGCGCCCGGTCGGGAACTCGGAGGGGTTGGTGACCTCGGTGACGCTGTTGTCCTCGTTCGTGACCTCGTAGATCACGCTCGGGGCGGTGGTGATGAGGTCGAGGCCGAACTCACGGGACAGCCGCTCGGTGATGATCTCGAGGTGCAGCAGGCCGAGGAACCCGCAGCGGAACCCGAAGCCCAGTGCGACGCTGGTCTCCGGTTCGTACACCAGTGCCGCGTCGGAGAGCTTGAGCTTGTCGAGCGCCTCACGCAGGTCCGGGTAGTCCGAGCCGTCGATCGGGTACAGGCCCGAGAACACCATCGGCTTCGGGTCGGTGTAGCCGGGCAGCGCCTGCGTCGCGGGCTTCTGCGCACTCGTCACGGTGTCGCCGACCTTGGACTGGCGCACGTCCTTCACGCCGGTGATCAGGTAGCCGACCTCGCCGACGGAGAGCCCCTTCGTCGGGTGCGGCTCCGGGCTCGACACCCCGATCTCGAGGATCTCGTGCGTCGACTTGGTCGACATCATCTGGACCTTCTCGCGCGGCGAGATGGAGCCGTCGATCATGCGGATGTAGGTGACGACGCCGCGGTAGCTGTCGTAGACCGAGTCGAAGATCATCGCGCGGGGTGCCGCCTCGGCGTCACCGACGGGTGCCGGCACACGACGGACGACCAGGTCGAGGAGCTCGGGCACGCCGACGCCGGTCTTGCCCGAGACGCGGAGGACGTCCTCCGGCTTGCCGCCGATGAGCTGCGCGAGCTCGGCCGCGTACTTGTCCGGGTCGGCCGCGGGCAGGTCGATCTTGTTGAGGACCGGGATGATCTCGAGGTCGTTCTCGAGCGCCAGGTACAGGTTCGCGAGCGTCTGGGCCTCGATGCCCTGCGCCGCGTCGACGAGCAGGATCGCGCCCTCGCACGCTGCCAGGGAACGGGACACCTCGTACGAGAAGTCGACGTGCCCGGGGGTGTCGATCATGTTCAGCGCGAAGGTCTCACCGTCGAGTTCCCACGGCATGCGCACGGCCTGCGACTTGATCGTGATGCCGCGCTCGCGCTCGATGTCCATGCGGTCGAGGTACTGCGCACGCATCGCGCGGTCCTCGACGATGCCGGTGATCGAGAGCATGCGGTCGGCCAGCGTCGACTTGCCGTGGTCGATGTGCGCGATGATGCAGAAGTTGCGGATCGCGCCGGCCGGGGTCGCGGCGGGCTCGAGCGGCGCAGATGCTTGTGGGCTCACGGTTCCTCAGGTGGGTCGGACGGTCGGCCCAGTCTCCCACGCTTCACCCGCCCTGGAGGCACGGAGCGCGTGGCGCGACGTGCGTCCCGGACGCGGGGCGGGCCTCCAGGCCGGTGGTCGGGTCGGCGGGGCGGGCGGCGGCAGCGCGTCAGACGCTCGCGTGCACCGCTGCCGGCAGCGCGCCGAGGCCGCGCCGCAGGTCGTCCGGGGTGGCGGCGAGGCAGACTCGGATCCAGCCCTCGCCGGTGCGCCCGAAGGCACTGCCGGGCGCCACGGCGACCCGCTCGCGCTGCAGGAACTCGAGCGCCCACTCGGCGACGTCCCCGTCGGAGGCGTGCGACATGTCGATCCACAGGTAGAAGGCCCCGCGCGGGTCGAGGTACCGGATACCGGCGGCGTCGAGCGTCTCCTTCGCGACCGCGAGGTTCGCGCGGTAGTGCTCGCGGGCGTCGCGGACGGCGGAGTGGTCCCCCACGATCGCCGCGAGTGCCGCGTACTGGTCGGGCTCGGCGACGCAGCTGATCATGGCCTCCTGCGTCGTCCGCATCGTCGGGCCGAGGCCCTTCGGCGTCACGAGGTACCCGACCCGCACGCCGGTCATCGCGTAGGTCTTGCTCAGCGAGAACCCCGAGAACACCCGGTCGTCCTCGTCGAGGGCGGCCAGGCTGATGTGGCGGGTGCCGTAGGTGAAGTACTCGTAGACCTCGTCGCTGATGATCCAGAGGTCGTGGCGTTTCGCGAACGCGAGCAGCGCCCGGAGCGTCTCCTCGCCGAAGACGGAGCCCAGCGGGTTCGACGGCGAGTTCACGATCAGGACCCGCGTGTGCTCGGTGACGCTCGCCTCGAGCGCCACGAGGTCCGGCTCGAACCCGTGCTGCGGTTCCAGCCGGTACGGCACCGGCGTCGCCCCGATGATGTGGGCGTTCATCGTGAAGGTCGTGTAGCCGGGGTCCGGCACCAGGACCTCGTCGCCGGGGCTCAGCGTGAGCGTCATCGCCTGGAAGAGTGCCTGTGTCGCCCCGATCGTCATCCAGATCTGCTCGAGGTCGGCCTCGATGCGGTTCTCGCGGCGGAGCTTGTCGCGGACGGCCTCGCGCAGCGGGCCGATGCCGCCGTTCGGGGTGTACCCGGTGCGGTCCTCGGTCCACGCGCGGCGGGCCGCCTCGCCGATGTGCGGCGCCACCGGGACGTCGGGTTCACCGATCACGAGCATCGTGACGGCGGCGCCGCTCGCCTGCAGGAGCGCCGCCTGCTCGAAGACCCGGCGGATGCCGGAGGCGGGCACGGTGTCGATCCGAGGTGCGAGGGAGGGCATGCCGTCACCGTATCCGGTGCGTGTTGCCGCGGCGTCTCGCCGATCAGGCCCGGTTTCGTGCTTTGGTGGCAGCCCTCCGGCCTGGTAGTGTTGGTGGCTGGCTTCCGCGTTCCCCGCCCACGGGTGGAACGCGATGCGACCAAGGGCCCCTCTACCCTGCGGTCGCGCCCACCCGTACGAGACGAAGCAGGAGCATTTCATGGCGAACATCAAGTCGCAGATCAAGCGGATCAAGACCAACCTCAAGGCCACCGAGCGCAACAAGGCCTACAAGTCGGAGCTGAAGACGCACATCCGTCACACCAACGACGCCGTTGCCGCCGGCGACAAGGACAAGGCAGTCGCGGCCCTGGCCGTCGCGACGAAGAAGCTCGACAAGGCAGTGAGCAAGGGTGTCATCCACAAGAACCAGGCCGCGAACCGCAAGTCGGCCATCGCGAAGAAGGTCGCGTCGCTCTGACGCACTGACCCTTCTGGTCCGAAGGCCCCGCACCGTTGGTGCGGGGCCTTCGTCGTGTGCGGGGCCTTCGTCGTGTGCGGAACCTTCGTCGTGTGCGGAACCTTCGTCGTGTGCGGGGGCGCTGCGCTGCGTTCATTTCGTGAGCAGGAACGGTCAGGTCGCGAGGGCGCTCCCGACCATTTCTGCTCACGAAGTGCGCGCTCCAGGCGCGGGACGGCCGGGAGGCGCGACTCGCTTCAGCGGGGCTCGCCGCGCCGGGCGATGGTGCGGACCATGACCTCGAGCGCGTAGTGCGCGTCGCGCGAGCCGCCCTTCACCGCGGTGTCGGCCTCGGCGATGCTGATGATCGCGTTCGCCAACCCGGACTCGCTCCAGCCGGCGACGTCACGCTGGGCGCGCTGCACCTGCCACGGCGCCATGCCGAGCGCCGAGGCCGCCTGCCCGCTCGGCCCGCGGAAGGCACTGACCTTCGCCATCGTGCGGATCTTGCTCGCGAACGCGGCGACGATCGGCACCGGCGCCTCGCCGGTGGCCAGGGCGTGCCGTAGTTCGACGATGGCCGGCGCCGACCTGCCGGCCAGCGCGATGTCGGCCACCTTGAAGGCGTTCGTCTCGACCCGACCGCCGTAGTACTTGTCGACGACCTTGTCGGTGATCTCCTCGGCTTCGTCGGCGAGGAGCTGTCGACACGCCGCCGCGAGCTCCGCCAGGTCGTCCGCGAAGGCCATGACCAGGGTCCGCACGGCCGAGGGCGCGATCCGGCGCCGAGCGGCCCGGAACTCGGCGTTCACGAAGTCGATGCGGTCGGTCTCGCGCTTGAGCTCGTCGCACAGGACCTCGACGCCACCGCCGACGCCGCTGCGGATCGTGTCGAGCAGCTTCTTGCCTCGCACCCCGCCACCGTGCCGGAGCACCAGAGTGACGTCCTCGGCAGGTGCCTGCAGGTACGAGATCGTCTCGGTGATGAAGGCGTCGGTGCACTTCTCGACGTTGGTCACCTGCACGAGCCGGGGCTCGCCGAACAGCGACGGGCTGGCGAGGGTGGCGAGCAGACCGGGGGCGTACTGGTCGGCTTCGAGGTCGTGGACCTCGAGCGCCGGGTCCTCGCCCAGCAGCAGGTCCTTCAGCACGCTGCGGGCGCGGTCGGCCAAGAACGCCTCGGGCCCGGTGACGAGCACGACGGGTGCCGGGCGGATCCCCGACCAGGGCACCTGGTCGATCTTCGCTGCGGCGCGCGCGGGCTTCTTGGCAGCCATGTGGTCCTTCCGGTGGTGCCGGCCCGGACGGTGCCGGGTCGAGTCGTGCACCGACGATCCTACGGGCGGCCGCCGACGACGAGCGCTCCGTCCACACCCGCACGGCATCGGTGCCGGACCGGGCGAGCACCACCGTGCCGTGCTCGTCGGTGCGGTACGGCACGGTGCCCGCGGCGTCGAGCATGCGGAGCGCAGACCGGGTCGGGTGTCCGTACGTGTTGTCCGCCCCGACGCCGATGAGTCCCACCGGTGCCGCGAGCTGCCGGTAGAGGTCGGGGTCCTGGTCCGCCGAACCGTGGTGGGACACCTTGACGAGGTCGACCGAACCCGTCGGCAACCCTCCGCTGCCGCGGACACGGCGCTGCGACGACTCCCCCAGGTCGCCGAGGAACACCCCGGTCAGGCAGGTGGCGCACGACTGCCCCGGAGCCGGCCCCGTCACGAGCACGATGCTCGCGTCGTTGCCGGCGTCACGGGCCCCGGACGGCGGCCAGAGCACCCGCCAGCCGAGCGGCCCGAGCCTGCCAGCGGTGCGGTCGTCGGCCTGTCGGACGTCGACGCCGGAGCGCTGCAGCTCCTCGACGACCCGGCCGTCCGACGCCCGGCCGACGGGACCGACCAGGGCGGTGTCGACGATGCGGGAAACCGCTCCCACGGCACCGACGTGGTCGCGGTCGAAGTGTGTCAGGACGAGCAGGTCGATCCGCGTGATCCCGAGCAGGCCGAGGCAGGCCCGGAGCCGTTCCTCGTCGTCCCCGGCGTCGACGAGTGCCACCGACGCTCCGCCCCGGATCAGCACGGCGTCCCCCTGCCCGACGTCGCACGCGGCGACCGACCAGTCGCCCGGCAGCGACCCCCGGACCACGAGCACCGGCACGGTGACCGCTGCGATGCCGACCACGACCACCACCCCCGCGGCGAGCAGCAGCCGGACCCGGATCGCACGCGGGACCAGGATCGCGGTCGCGAGGCACCCGCTGACCAGCACGGCGGCGACGACGCCGACGGTGCCGCCCGGCCAGGGTACCGAGGCGTACGGCAACGCGGCGGCCGCGTGCGCGATGCCCCCGACCGCCGTCGCCGGGACCCACGCGACCGCGGCGAGCAACGATGCGCCGCCCGGCCACAGCGGCGCGATGACACAGGCGCCGAGGCCGACCACCGTGACGACGGGTGCCAGGGGCTCCGCGAGCAGGTTCGCCGGGACCGCGTAGGTCGGCAACGCTGCGGACAGCGGGATCGTCACCGGCCAGCACGCGATCTGCGCCGCGACGGGCACCGCGAGCGCGGCTGCCACCGGCGTCCAGAGGCGGCGGGCGAGCAGTGCCGTCAACGGCGGGCCGAGCACCACGATCCCGCTCGTGGCGAGGACCGACAGTGCGAACGCGAACGACCGGGCGAACCAGGGGTCCACGACGAGCATGCCGACGGCGGCGAGGGCGATGAGCGGCACACCGCGCACGGGTCGGCCGACCAGGTGCACGACGAGCACCACGATCGCCATCACCGTCGCCCGGACGATCGAGGGGTCGGGTCGGACGAGCACGACGAACACGAGGAGCACGGCGACGGCCAGCGCCGCCCGGGTGCCGCGCCCCAGACCGCACGCGCGCCCGAGGACGACCACGAGCCCGACCACCACTGCACAGTTGGCCCCGGACACCGCCGTCAGGTGCGTCAGCGCCGAGGTCTCCATCGCCGCCTCGGTCGCGGGGTCGAGGCCCGACCGGTCTCCGATCGCCAGCCCGCGCAGCAGTGCTGCGCCGGGCTGCGGCAGGTCGGCCGTCGCCCGCACGAAGGCCTGCCGCGCGGAGTCGGTCGCTCCGAGCAGTCCTCGGGGAGGCACGGCGGACGGAGCGCCTCGCAGGAACGCCACGAAGGCGGTCGCCGACCCCGGCTCGTCTGTCCGCAGCGCGACGGTCGCGGTCACACGTGCTCCCGCGGGCAGCACTCGCTGGGGCTCGTCGTCGTGCAGCGGCGGGACGAGCCGGACCGGGACCCGGAGCCCGACGACCCCGTCCACCCGCACCAGCCGTGCGACGACGGACCGGTCGCCGGGCACCAGGTCGCGCTGCAGGATGGCCTCTGCCTCGACGCGCGCCGAACCACCGTCCGGACCCTGCCCGGACACGAGCGCGCGCACCGACTCGGGTGCTCGGCGGGTCTCCCCCACGGCGACCGCCACCGCGAGCAGGGCCACCAGGGTCGCCGCGACGAGCACGAGTCCCGCGACGACCGCGAGGGCCAGGTGCCGACACCGGCGCCACCCGAGCAGGACCCCGCTCGCCCCCGCCAGCACCGCGGCGACGATCCCGACGACCGGCGCCGCTCCGGGCACCCCGACGAGCACGGCGGTCACGATCCACGCCACGACCACCGGCACCGCCACCCGCAGGTCGGTCGCGCTCGGGGCGAGGTGCACGGGACCCCCTCAGACCCGTACGCGTTCACGGAGCTCGGCGAACCGGACGTCCCCGATCCCGCTGACGTCGAGCAGGTCCTCGACCGCGGCGAACCGGCCGTGCTCGTCGCGCCAGGCGAGGATCCGGCCGGCGAGCCCCGGTCCGATGCCGGGAAGCGTCTCGAGTGCGGTCTGGTCAGCGGTGTTCAGGTCGACCACGGCCGACCCCGCCGGGGCGGTGACTGGTCCCTCGCCGGTACCGGCCCCGCCGGCAGCACCAGGACCGGCACCGTCGCCCGTGACGGGACCGAGGGATTCGGGGACGTCTTCCTCCCCCACCCGCGGCACGTACAGCCGTTCTCCGTCCGTCAACACCCGAGCCAGGTTCAGCCGGTCGAGGTCCGCGTCCTCGGTCGCCCCGCCCGCCCGCTCGATCGCATCAGCGACACGACCGGACCCCGCGAGCGAGACGAGCCCGGCCCGCCGCACCGCCCCGAGCACGTGGACGACGACCCGCTCGTCCCCCGCGCCGGCCACGGCCGCACCAGATGCCGGAGGCGACGCAGCACCGGACGGACCAGCTCCAGCACCCGCACCACCGGCACCACCAGCACCAGCCGTCGGCGCACCGCGCACGACGAC
Organism: Curtobacterium sp. VKM Ac-1376; assembly: GCF_015351025.1. Taxonomy (GTDB): domain Bacteria; phylum Actinomycetota; class Actinomycetes; order Actinomycetales; family Microbacteriaceae; genus Curtobacterium. The sequence goes on from NZ_JADKRV010000009.1 coordinate 37,100, forward strand.
GCCCCCGGCACCCCCGCCACCGTCGGCCCCCATCAGGGAACCGACCAACACCACGACGACCGCGGCCACCACCACGATCCCTGCCAGCACCACGGCAGCGCGCGGTGACAGTGTCAGACGAGACCACCAGGGTCCGGGAGACGACGGTGACGACATGCCCGAACGCTACGGAGCCCGGCCGCTCGCCCGGGCTCCGGAGGTCACACCTGTGGAGGAGTGCTGCACACTCCACCCTGTGGAGGGAAGCCCCCGCTACCCCTTGATCGCGATGTTGACGAGCTTCGGCGCCCGCACGATCACCTTCACGATCTCGCGGTCCCCGATGTAGCGCTGCACGTTCGCCGAGGAGCGCGCGAGCTGCTCGAGCTCGTCCGGCTCGATCGACTTCGACACCTCGAACGAGTCGCGCACCTTGCCGTTGACCTGCACGACGGCCGTCAGGGTCTCCTGCACGAGCAGCGTCGGGTCGGCCTTCCGCCAGCCGTACGTGGCGACGGTTGCCTCGTAGCCCAGCTTCTCCCACATCTCCTCGCCGGTGTACGGCGCGAAGACGCTCAGCCCGAGCGCGATGGTCTCGACGGCCTCACGCACGGCGGGGTCACCGGCGCCCGGGCCGCTGTCGATCGCCTTGCGGGTGACGTTGACCAGGTCCATCAGCCGCGCGATCACGACGTTGAACTTGAACGACTCCATCATCCCGGGGGCGTCGGCGAGGAACCGGTGGGTGACCTGGCGGAGTGCCCGGTCGCCGTCGGCCCACACGGCGTCGCGCGAGGACGTGACGTCGAGCGCCAGACGGTACGCGCGGGCCAGGAACCGAGCCGAGGCGGACGGGGAGACGTCCTCCCAGTTGATGTCGTCCTCGGGCGGACCGGCGAAGCCCATCACCAGGCGGATGGCGTCGACACCGTTGGCGTCGAGCTCGTCGCCGAGTGAGACACCACCCTTCGACTTCGACATCTTCGATCCGCCGGACAGCACCATGCCCTGGTTGAGCAGCGCCGAGAACGGCTCGGTGAAGTCGAGGTAGCCGAGGTCGAACAGGACCTTCGTGACGAAGCGGGCGTACAGCAGGTGCAGGATCGCGTGCTCGATGCCGCCGATGTACTGGTCGACCGGAGCCCAGCGGCGCGCAGCGGCCGGGTCGAACGCCTGGGTGTCGTCGTTCGCCGACAGGAAGCGCAGGAAGTACCACGACGAGTCCACGAAGGTGTCCATCGTGTCGGTGTCGCGGAGCGCCGGGGTGCCGTCGACCGGGTTCGGGACGTTGACCCAGTCCGTCGCTCCGCCGAGCGGCGAGGTGCCCTTCGGCTTGAGGTCGAGGCCCTCGGTGTCCGGCAGCACGATCGGCAGTTGGTCCTCCGGCACCGGGTGCTCCGTGCCGTCGGCGCCGTGGATGATCGGGATCGGCGTGCCCCAGAAGCGCTGGCGCGAGATGAGCCAGTCGCGCAGGCGGTAGGTCTTCGCTGCTCGGCCGGTCCCGCGCTCCTGGAGCAGCGAGATCGCGGCGGTGATGGCGTGCTGCTTCGACATGCCGTCGAGCGGCCCGGAGTTGATCATCCGGCCCTGGCCCGTCAGCGCCTCGCCCGTGGCGACGGGGTCGAGGGTGGGCACGTCGAAGTCCTCGATCGTGGCGCCCTCGGGGATCACCGGGATCGCGCCGGTGACGGCGGCGTTCGTGTCGACGACGACCTTCACCGGCAGGTCGAAGGCACGCGCGAAGTCGAGGTCGCGCTGGTCGTGCGCCGGGACCGCCATGACGGCACCGTGGCCGTAGTCGGCGAGCACGTAGTCGGCGGCCCAGATCGGCAGCCGCTCCCCTGTCAGCGGGTGGATGGCGAACCGTCCGAGCGGCACGCCGGTCTTCGGACGGTCGGCGTTCTGCCGATCGATCTCGGAGGTCTTCTGCGTCGCAGTCAGGTACGAGTCGAACGCAGCGCGCACGTCGGACGGAACCGAGTCAGCAGCAACGAGCGACGCCGCCAGGTCGGAGTCCGGCGCGACGACCAGGAACGTGACCCCGTGGATCGTGTCCGGACGTGTGGTGAAGACCGTGACGGGCTCGTCGCGACCCTCGATCACGAAGTCGACGTCGGCGCCCACCGAGCGGCCGATCCAGTTGCGCTGCTGCGCGATGACCTTCGCAGGCCACCGCCCCTCGAGCTGGTTCAGGTCGTCGAGCAGACGGTCGGCGTACTCGGTGATCTTGAAGTACCACTGCGTGAGCTTCTTCTTCACGACGACGGCACCGGAGCGGTCCGAGGTGCCGTCGGGCAGGACCTGCTCGTTCGCGAGCACGGTCTGGTCCACCGGGTCCCAGTTGACCCAGCTGTCCTTCCGGTACGCCAGGCCCTTCTCGTACATCTTCAGGAACAGCCACTGGTTCCACTTGTAGTACTCGGGGTCCGAGGTGTGGATCTCGGTGGTCCAGTCGAACGACGGCGCGTAGCGCTTGAAGGACGCCTTCTGCTGCTCGATGTTCGCGTAGGTCCAGTCCTTCGGGTCCACCCCGCGCTTGATCGCCGCGTTCTCCGCGGGCAGGCCGAAGGAGTCCCAGCCGATCGGGTGCAGCACGTTGAAGCCCTGCTGGCGCCAGTAGCGCGCCACGAAGTCGCCGAGGGCCCAGTTCTCGGCGTGCCCCATGTGGAGATCGCCCGACGGGTACGGGAACATCTCGAGGATGTACTTGCGCGGACGCGTGTCGTCGAGGTCGGTGGTGAAGAGCCCGAGCGCTTCCCAGCGGGGCTGCCACTTCTCCTGGATACGACGGAAGTCGTAGGCGTTCGGGTCCTCGGCGTGCTGGTCGGTGGTCACGGTCGTCAACGATACAAGCCGGGAGGCCCGTCCCGCGTCCGTGCGTCGGCTCACCCGATGAGCAGGCGTCCGTCCCGCATCCGCAGGGTGCGGTCGACCAGGTCCGTCGCGACCGGCACGTGCGACACGATCACGACGGTCCGGCCCGCCGCGCGGGCGGTCGTGACGAGGTCGCGGAGCACCGCGTCGCCGAGGTCCGGGTCCACGTCGGCGGTCGGTTCGTCGAGCACGAGCACCGGGAACGCGTGCAGCAGCGCGCGGGCCAGGGCGAGCCGGTGCGCCTGGCCGCCGGACACGAGCACGCCACGCTCTCCCACGGAGGCGTCGAGTCCTCCCCGTCGGACCACCCACTCGCCCAGCCCGACCCGGTCGAGGACGGCGAGCAGTTCGCCGTCGGTCGCGGTCTCGCAGGCGAAGAGCAGGTTCTGCCGCACCGACTGGTCGAACACGAACGGGTCCTGCTCGATGAGCCCGACGCGGGCACGGACCGCGTCGGGGTGCATGTCCTTCGCCTCGACTCCGTCGAGCCTGTACGAGCCCTCGTGGTCGACGAACCGGACCAGCGCGTCGACGAGGGTCGACTTGCCAGCGCCGCTCGGGCCCTCGAGCACGACGACCTCGCCGGGGAGCAGGTCGAGCGAGACACGGTCGACCGCGGGCTCGTCGGCCCCCGGCCAGCGGACGGTGAGGTCGCGCAGGGCGACCGTGACAGGACCGTCGATCACGAGCGCGGCCGGGTCGGCGTCCTCAGCGGGCTCCGGCACGATGCCGGTGGGCACGTCGGCGGGTACGACCTGCTCGACACGGTCGGCGGCGGCCCGGACGCGGCGGAGCGTGAGGACGGCGAGCGGGACGGTCCCGATGACCTCGAACAGGGCGAGCGGCACGAAGACCGTGAGCGCCCAGAGCGGCCCGTCGAGCACGCCCGAGACGACAGGTGGTGCACCGACGGCGAGGATCCCGATGACCGATCCGCCGCCGACGAGCCCGACGAGGGCCCCGACGAGCGACTCGACCGCGCCACGGCGCCGGACCGCGCGGGTCACACCGTCGTCGAGCCGGGCGATGTGCGCGAGGCGCTCGTCGAGCGTGCCGTACGCGGCGAAGACGTCGAGCGTCCGGACGGTGTCGAGCACCAGGTCGGCGACCCGGCCACGGTCGGCAGCGGTCTCGCGGTCGGAACGCGCGGCGATCGACAGGGTGACGACGGACCCGACCAGCGCCGCGACCACCAGTGCGCCGACCAGCACGAGCGCCGCCGGGACGGACACGAACGCCACGGCGACGACGGACAGCACCGAGACGACCCCGGCGGAGACCAGCGGACCGACCACGCGGATCGGCAGGTCCTGCAGTCGGTCCGTGTCCGTCACGAGCCGTGTCATCAGGTCGCCCCGCCCGGTCCGGCCGAGCCCGGCGGGCGCCACGGAGGCGAGCCGTCGGTACATCTCGGTCCGCACCACGGCGAGCTGGCGGAACGAGGCGTCGTGCCCGGTGAGCCGGTCGACGTAGCGCAGTGCCGCTCGCCCGAGGGCGAACGCCCGCACGCCGACCATGACGAGCGTCAGGTACAGGATCGGCGGGTGCTCCGCCGCTCGGGTGATCAGGTACCCGCTCGCAGCGAGCAGCGCCACCGCGCAGACGGTGCTGAGCGATCCGGCGGCGACCGCCTTCGCCCAACCCGACCCGCGTGGCATCGCGAGCCGCATGACGGACGCACGACGCGCCTCCCGGCTCATGCGCGCACCCACGTCCGCACAGTGGCGGACCCGTCAGCACCGATGTCCACCCGGACGTCACCAGCGGCGACGACCGCCGGTCGGTGGCTCGCGACCACGACGACGGCACCGTCGGCTGCCAGAGCGCGGACCGCCTCGATGACGCGCGCCTCGGCATCGGCGTCGAGGGCCGACGTCGGTTCGTCGAGCAGCACGAGCGGTGTGGCGACGCGGCGCGCCCGGTACAGCGCACGTGCGACCGCGACGCGCTGCGCCTGGCCGCCGGACAGGCCGCTGCCGCCGGCGCCGACCGGGAGGCCCGGGTCCAGTCCCAGCCCCGCGTCACGCAAGGCGCTCCGCACGTCGGTGTCGTCGGGGGTCGCGCTGAGCGCGACGTTCTCGGCGACGGTGCCGCGCACCAGGCGCGGACGCTGGTCGGCCCAGGTGGTGCGCTCGGCCCGGGTCGCGCCCGCGGGTCCGGGCACGACCACCTGGCCGTCGTGCGGCAGCATCCCGCGGAGCGCAGCGATGATGCTCGACTTGCCGGAGCCGCTCGGACCGGCGAGCACGACGACCGTGCCGGGCTCGGCGTGCAGGTCGAACGGCCCGATCACGACGTCGGGCCGGCGGACGGTGAGGCGCCGCACGACCAGCGCGCGGGCCGCGGCGGCGGCGGTGCTCGCGCGGTCGTCGTCGATGTCGATTTCCGCGGGGGTGCTGCTGCCGGTGCGCGGGTCGGTGGCGTCGTCGGCGAGGACGTCCAGCACTGCGGCCGACGCCTCCACGCCGTCCTGCGCGGCGTGGAAGTCGGCGCCGACCTGGCGGATGGGGGCGAAGGCCTCCGGGGCGAGGACGAGCACGAACATCGCGGCGCCGAGCCCGAGCGACCCGTCGACCAGCCGGATGCCGATCGCGACGGCGACGAGTGCGACGGACAGGCTCGCGGCGAGCTCGAGAGCGAAGCCGCTCACGAACGACAGGCGGAGCACACCGAGGGTCCCGCGCCGGTACTCGTCCGTGACCGTCCCGATCCGACCGACCTGCCGGCGGGCGCGGCCGAACACCTTGAGCGTCGCGAGCCCCTCGACCGCCTCGAGGAAGGCGCCGCCGAGCCGGGCCAGCGCGTCCGACTGCTTCCGCTGCAGCGCCTGCGTCGCCAGGCCGATGAGGATCATGAAGACCGGGATGACCGGCAGGGCGAGCAGGATGATGAGCCCGCTCGTCAGGTCGCCGAGCCCGATCGCGACCAGGAGCACCGGTGTCGCGGTCGCCGTGAGCGCGAACTGCGGCAGGTACCGGCCGAAGTACGCGTCGAGTGCGTCGAGCCCGGGGCCGAGCGTGGTGGCGAAGCCCGCGCTCGACCTGCCGGCCAGCCACGACGGCCCCCGCTCCGCCGCACGGGCGAGCACCGTCGTACGCATCTCGCTCTTGACCTTCGCCGCGGCGCGGGCCGCCAGGTCGTCGGTGGCCCACGCTGCGACGGCGCGGAGGACGAATGCTCCCCCGAGCAGCGCGAGGGTCTGCCCGAGGGCGGACGGAACGCTGCCGACCCGGACCGCGTCCACCCCGAGGGTGACGGCCGCGGCGATCCCCCACGCGATCGCGATGGTCGCGACGGTGCGGAGGACGCCGGCGCCTGCAGCCGCGACGATGAAGCCGCGCGCTGTCCGGGACAGCCGCAGGAGTCGCGGGTCGAGTGGCTTCATCGTCGTCGCCTAGTGGGCGGCCTGGGTGACCTGGGCGCGGGAGACGCGTTTGCGGAACACCCAGTAGGTCCAGGCCTGGTAGGCGAAGACGAGGGGGACGAAGACCAATGCGACCCAGCTCATCACGGTGAGCGTGTAGGACCCGGACGAGGCGTTGTACACCGTCAGGCTGTTCGCGGCGTCGTTGGAGGCGGGCATGACGTCGGGGAAGATCGCGGTGAACATCGCGAGCACGATCGCGGCGATGGTGATCGCCATGAGGGTGAACGCCCGGCCTTCCCTGCCCCAGGTGTTGCAGAGCACGGCGAGCACGAGTGCCAGGGCCGCGACGACCGACAGCACGAGGGATGCCGGTGTGGCACGGACGAACGCCATCGACACCAGGAAGGTGGCGCCCACGAGGACGGTCACGATGCCGGCCCGGGTCGCCAGGCGCTTCGCGCGGACGCGGATCTCGCCCTCGGTCTTCAGCGCGACGAACACGACGCCGTGGGTGAAGAACACCAGCAGGGTCGCGGCTCCGGTGAGCAGGGCGAACGGGTTGAGCAGGTCGAACAGGGTGCCGGTGTAGTTGTGGCCGCTGTCCATGGGGATGCCGCGGACGACGTTGCCGAACGCGACGCCCCACAGGAACGACGGCACAGCGCTGCCGACGATGATCATCAGGTCGAAGCGGCGTTTCCACTCGAGGTGCTTGTTCTGGTGCCGGTACTCGAACGAGACCCCGCGGGCGATGAGTGCGGCGAGGATGAGCAGCAGCGCCAGGTAGAAGCCGGAGAACATCGTGGCGTACCACTCGGGGAACGCGGCGAACAGGCAGGCGCCGGCGACGATGACCCAGGTCTCGTTGAGGTCCCAGACCGGGCCGATGGTGTTGATCAGGACGCGGCGGTCGGTGTCGTCCTTGCCGAGGAAGGGCAGGGACATGCCGACACCGAAGTCGAATCCGTCGAGGACGAAGTAGCCGACGAAGAACACTCCGACGATCGCGAACCACAGAACGGGGAGATCCATCAGGCAGCGTCCATTTCTAGTAGACCGTCACTTCGTGCTTGACCTCGCCGGTCTCCGCGTCGACCTCGGCCGGGTCGGCGGGGCCCTCTTGCGCGACCTTCTTGATGAGCTTGAACTCGACGACGGCCAGCGAGCCGTAGATCAGGGTGAAGACCAGCAGTGAGATCAGGACCTCGAGCCCGGTCACGTTCGGCGAGACGCCGTCCTTCGTCCGGAGCAGCCCGAACACGAGCCACGGTTGGCGGCCCATCTCGGTGAAGATCCAACCGACGATCATCGCGGCCATCGGCAGCGGCACCGTCCAGGTCGCGACGCGCCACACCCAGCGCCGGGTCGGGAAGCGGCCCTTGCGGGTCAGCCAGAGACCCACCAGCGAGACGAGCACCGCGCCGACGCCGAGGGCGATCATCCACCGGAAGCTCCAGTAGGTCACCCAGATGATCGGCCTGTAGTCGCCAGGACCGTAGACCTGGGTGTACTGCGCCTGCAGGTCGTTGATGCCCTCGACCGTGCCGGTGAAGGTGTGCGTCGACAGGAAGGACAGCAGGTACGGCACCCGGATCGAGAACAGCTCGTGCACACCGTCCGGGGTGCCGAGGGTGAAGATCGAGAACGAGGCGTCCTTGCCGGTCGCCGTGTTGTACAGCGCCTCAGCCGCGGCCATCTTCATCGGCTGGGTGTCGACCATGGTGAGGCCGAGCTGGTCGCCGGTCAGGACGGTCAGGGCTCCGGCAGCGAGCATGGTCCACATGCCGAACTTCAGCGCCGGCATCATCGTCTCGAGGTGCTGGTTGCGGGCCAGGTGGTAGGCCGCGACCGCGATGATGACCGCGGCGGCGACCATGAAGCAGGCGAACAGGGTGTGCGGGAAGGCCGCGAGGGCCACCTTGTTGCCGAGCACCGCCCAGATGTCGGTCAGCTCCGCACGCCCCTTGGCCTCGTTCATGGCGAACCCCACCGGGTGCTGCATGAACGCGTTCGCGGCGATGATGAAGTACGCGGACATGATCGTGCCGGCGCTGACGCACCAGATGCTCGCCAGGTGCAGCCCCTTCGGCAGGCGGTCCCAGCCGAAGATCCACACGCCGATGAACGCCGCCTCGAAGAAGAACGCCAGGATGCCCTCGAGCGCGAGCGGCGCCCCGAACACGTCACCGACGAACCGTGAGTAGTCCGACCAGTTCATGCCGAACTGGAACTCCTGCACGATGCCCGTCACGACGCCCATGGCGAAGTTGATGAGGAAGATGCGCCCGAAGAACCGGGTCAGCTGCAGGTAGTGCGCGCGACCGGTCCGGTACCAGGCGGTCTGGAACACGGCCACGACGGCTGCCATCCCGATCGTCAGCGGGACGAAGAGGAAGTGGTAGATCGTCGTGAGACCGAACTGCCACCGCGACAGGAGGAGCGGATCGAGGAGGTCGTTCATGCGGCGTTTCCCAGCCGGGTGGCCGCGCGCTGTTCGTGCACGTCAGTAGCTTCCTGTGGAACGGATACATCAGGTGTCACAGCCCTTGGGACACGTCAACGCTATCGCGGTGGCGACCGGCTCGACAACTTGTAGAACCCTCCTGTGCACAAACGTGCAGGCGCCCTGATCGGCACAACGGTGCGGCACAGATGTTCGCATCATCCGCTCCACGAACCACGACAGGCGCCGGGTAGATACCCGACGCCTGTTGTTTAATCCGCGAGGGGCGCTTACAGCAGGCCCTCGTCCGTCAGCCACTCCTCGGCGATCGTTGACGCCTTCTCCTTGTCCGCCGTGCTCTTCGTGTTGAGCTCGATCAGCGCCTCGGTCGTCAGCTTCTCGTTCACCGCGTCGATCGCTTCGGCGGCCTTCTCGTTCACCTTGTCGGACACGACCGGGATCACGTTCTGCGGGAGGATCAGGTTCTCCGGGTCCTTCAGCGTGACGAAGCCGTTCGCCTTGATGCTCGGATCGGCCGTGTAGATGTCGGCCAGCTGGACGGTGCCGTCCTTCAGGGCCTTGACCGTGAGCGCTCCGCCGGAGTCCTCGATCGCCGTGAAGTCCACGTCGACCCCGTAGACCGACTTCAGCCCCTTCGGACCGTACGGGCGGGTCTGGTTCTCGGAGTTCCCGCCCATCGTGAGCTTCTCGTCGACGTTCTTGAGGTCGGCCAGGCTCGTGACGTCGTTGTCCTCGGAGAACTGCTTCGTCACGGTGTAGCTGTCCTGGTCGGTGGCCTCGGCCTCGTCCAGGACACGCAGGCCCTTCGGCAACGCCTTCTCGAGTCCGTCGTCGATCAGGTCGGCGGTCTTCGCGTCGGAGTCCTTGTCGAAGTACTGCAGCAGGTTGCCGCTGTACTCCGGCATGACGTCGATCGCCCCCTTCTCGAGCTGCGGGATGTAGACCTCGCGCTGCCCGATGTTGAAGTTGCGCTCCACGTCGAAGCCGTCCTTCTCGAGGACCTGGGCGTAGAGCTCGGCGATGATCTCGTTCGAGTAGTACTGCTGCGAGCCGACGACGATGGTCTTCGAGTCGGACGACGAGCTGGAGCCGCTGTCGAGCGGGTCGCTCGACGCGCAGCCGGTCAGGGCAGCTGCGACGCCCAGCGCCAGCGCGGCTGCGGCGCCGGCACGGATCTTTGCTGTGATCACGATGGATTTCCTTCCGGGAATGGGTTGCGGGCTCGCTCGCGCGACCCCTGGCGTTGTCGGGCCGACCTGTCGGCGGTGCCCTTCGGCACCGCCGCACGCTGCAGCACGGCGAACACGATCTCGAACGCGATCGCGAGCGCGATCACGAGGATGGAGGCGCCGAGCATCTCGGCGTAGTCCTGGGTCTTCAGCCCGAGGAAGAAGTAGCCGCCGAGCCCACCCGCACCGACGTAGGCGGCGAGCGTCGCCGTGGCGACGACCTGCAGCACCGCGGCACGGAGCCCGCCGATCAAGAGCGGCAGGCCGAGCGGGATCTCGACCTTCCAGAGGATCTGCCACCCGGTCATGCCCTGCGCCTTGGCGGCGTCGACCGTCACGGGTTCGACTGACTCGATACCGGAGTAGGCCCCCGCCAGGACCGACGGGATCGCGAGCACGACGAGCGCCAGGAGCGGTGCCTGCAGGCCGATGCCGAGCAGGAGCCCGAACAGCGAGAGCACACCGAGCGTCGGCAGCGCCCGGACCCCACCGGACACCGCGATCGAGAAGCCGCGCGCGCGGCGCGTGTGGCCGATCGTGTAGCCGACCGGCACCGCGATCACCGAGGCGATGAGCACCGCGAGCAGCGTGATCCACACGTGCTCCCAAACGCGCTCGGGGATGGCGTCGTACCCGGTGTAGTTGGCGGGGTCGAACACCCAGCCGAAGGCCTGTCCGATGATCACGAGGAGACCTCCGCTGCTCGCAGGACGCGCCGGGCCTGCCGTCGCGACACCGAGTCCGTGCGGGCCCAGGGCATCACGAGGCGGCCGAGCAGGACCAGGAGCCCGTCGATCGTGAACGCGAGCACGAGCACCATGACGATGCCGGAGAGGATCTCTTCGTAGATGCCACGACCGAGGCCGTCGGTGAACAGCGATCCGAGGCTCTGGATGCCGAGGACCGCACCGACGGTGGTCAGCGAGATGGTGGACACCGAGACCACGCGCAGCCCGGCCAGCAGGACCGGACCGGCGAGCGGGAGTTCCACGCGGAAGAACCGCTGGGCGGACGAGTACCCCATCGCGGTCGACGACGACTTGGTCGCTTCGTCCACCGAGGTGAGCCCGTCCACCGTGGACCGGACCATCAGCGCGAGGCCGTAGAGCGTCAGACCGATGATCACGTTGACCGGGCTCTGCAGGTCGGTGCCGATGATGCTCGGCAGCGCGACGAAGAGCGCGAGCGACGGGATCGCGTAGAGCAGGCCGGCGAGGGTCACGATGCCGCTACCGACACCCGATGCGAGCCGGGACCCCCCCGGGCGTTGCAGCCGGACGACGACCCAGCCGATCGGGATCGACAGCAGGAAGGAGATGATGATCGGCGGGATCGCGACCACCAGGTGCGAGACCGTGTCGTCCCCGATCGTGTCGAGGTTCGACAGGATCCACTTCACCGGATGCCCCCACCCTGCGCCGGAGCACCCGGGGCGCCGTGCGGCACTCCGGCCTCTGCTGCACCGAGACGGGGCTGCGGAACCGCGGCCGCGGCGTCGACCACCTGCGCCGGGCCCGTCAGGACGCCGGCCGCCCGGCCCTCACCGTCGACCACGACGGGGCCGGCGGGGGTCTGCTCGACCCGGAGGGCACGGCGACCGCGAGCGGCGCCGATGAAGTTCGCGACGAAGTCGTCGGCGGGCTCCGCCAGGATCTGTGCCGGCGTCCCCTGCTGGGCGACCTCGCCGCCCTTCTTCAGGATGACCACCTGGTCGCCGAGCTTGAACGCCTCGTCGATGTCGTGCGTCACGAACACGACGGTCTTGCCGAGCTCACGCTGCAGTCTGATGAGCTCGTCCTGCAGGTCGCTCCGGACGAGCGGGTCGACGGCGCCGAACGGCTCGTCCATGAGCAGGATGTTCGGGTCGACCGCCAGCCCGCGGGCGACACCGACGCGTTGCTGCTGACCACCCGAGAGCTGGGAGGGGTACCGGTCGGCGAAGGCCCGGTCGAGCCCGACGGTGTCCATGAGCTCGAGCGCACGCTTGCGGGCGTCAGCCCGGGAGACCCCGGTGAGCAGCGGCACGGTCGCGATGTTGTCCACGACCTTGCGGTGCGGGAGCAGGCCGGAGTTCTGCATGACGTAGCCGATGCGACGACGGAGCTCGACGGGGTTGACCCCGGCGACGTCCGACCCGTCGATCTCCACCGCGCCGGAGGTGGGGTCCACCATGCGGTTGATCATGCGGAGCAGCGTGGTCTTGCCACAGCCGCTGGAGCCGACGAAGACGGTGGTGGTCCGGGACGGGATGACCAGATCGAACTGCTCGACGGCGGTCGTGCCGTCCGGGTAGGTCTTGCGCACCGAGCGGAACTCGATCATGGGTGCCCTTCTGTTCGGAGGTAGCCCGACTCCGGATGAGAGTACCCGGGGGCACCGACATCGGTTCGGTGTGACGATGCGTGACGGCCCCGCGGCGGGAGCCGACGCCGGTGGACGTGCACCGCGTTCGACGCGACCGGCTGGGACGACGACGCCCGCGCCTCCTGTTCGGAGACGCGGGCGTGATCGGATCGGTCGCGCGGCGTGGCGCGCTGGTCAGGAGGCGGCGATCACCGATCCCAAGTGGGCGCGGTTCATCGTGCGGTACTCCTCGATGAGCGCGACGTCGGGGTGCTCACGGTCGCGGTGCGCGCGTGCCAGCACGGCGTGCCCGGACTCGGCGAGCACCACCCAGGCCCGGGTGATGCGCTCGTTGTCCGGAAGACCGAAGCGGTCGCGCATGATCTGACCGACGGCGGCGCCGAGCGCCCCCATGCGGTCCTCGGCGTCCCCGGTACCGGTGTCGGCGGGGTCACCGAAGCGGATCGCGCGGAAGCCCGGCTCGGTGCGGTACATCTCGGCGGTCATGTCGATGAGCGCGTCGTTGGCGTCCTGCCAGGTCTCGGCGCCACTGGCGTCGAGCGCCTCGACGAAGCGGGCCGCGAGCCGCTGGGTGCAGCGGATGGCGAGTGCCTCGACGACGGCGATGCGATCCGGGAAGTACCGGTAGACGGTGCCGATGGACGCCCCCGCCCGTTCGGCGACCATGGCGGTCGTGAGCCGTTCGAACCCGATCTCGTCGATGACCGCGGCAGCGGCGTCGAGGAGGCCGGCGAGGCGCGCCGAACTGCGGGCTTGGACCGGCTCGTTCCTGAGCAGTGATGATCCCCCCGGCAGAGCGTTCGTTACCTCGGTGACGAGCACGTGTTCTCCTCTTGCGCTCCAGCGCGGTTGGTTGGTGTGACGGGGACAACTTTCGCAGAGACCACCTGGAACATGGCTGCGACTCACCAGGTCCGTCGACGCGTGGACTTCCGAGGCGTCCGTGGGATGATGGCGCCATGCCCGACCCGACGCCCCACGAGCCGTCGTTGGCCGAGCCGCTCCTGCACCGCGCGGCCCGCATCGAGGACGCCGTCCAGGAGTTCCGCGAGCAGCGTGCGCGTCGTCACGGCCTGGTCCCCACGGTGGTCCCCTACACCGGCTACGGCGCGCCCGGGTGGGTGCGGATCCTCTGCCGCGTGCTGCTGACGCGCCGCGGCCTCGCCTCCGACGTGTCCTACGCCGGCGTCCGTGGCTGGAAGAGCTTCACGAGCGTCGCCGTCGACCACGCCGAGGTCACCGTGACCGCCGGTGGCGTCTCGCACGTGGTCGAGACCGACCGCGGCGGCGTCGTCGACACGATCGTGCCGATCGACCTCGAGCCCGGCTGGCGCACCGTGCGACTGTCCGCCGGGGGCGGGCGTGACGTCGAGGCCGACGTGTTCGTGGTGCACCCGGACGCCCGGTTCGGGCTGCTGTCGGACATCGACGACACCGTGATGGTGACCTCGCTCCCCCGCCCCATGCTCGCGGCCTGGAACTCCTTCGTGCTCACCGAGCACGCCCGCCGACCCGTACCGGGCATGTCCGTGCTGTACGAGCGGATCCTGGCGCAGCACCCCGGTTCGCCGACGGTGTACCTGTCCACCGGTGCATGGAACGTCGCCCCGACGCTGCAGCGCTTCCTGACGCGCAACATGTACCCGTCCGGCACGCTGCTGCTCACGGACTGGGGCCCCACCCACGACCGGTTCTTCCGCAGTGGACAGCTCCACAAGCAGGAGAACCTGCGGCGGCTGGCGAAGGACTTCCCGGACATCCGGTGGCTGCTCGTCGGCGACGACGGTCAGCACGACGAGAGCCTGTACGGCGACTTCTCGCGCGAGCACCCGGACAACGTCGCCGGGGTCGCGATCCGACAGCTCTCGACGAGCGAGGCCGTGCTGGCCGGTGGTCGGTCGCGCGCACAGGAGCGCTCGCGTGACTCGTCGGCACCGTGGGTCTACGCGCCGGACGGCGCCGGACTGTGGAGCGAGCTCGCCCGGGTCGGCATCACCGAGGCCGACGCCTCCGACCCGGCCTGAGCGGCTCTTCACACGGACGCAGCTCACGGGCCTCGATGCTCGGGCGCGGGGTGTTCGATCGGTCCATGAGCACCGAGCAGCAGGACCCACCGGCACCCCGGGCGACGACGGCGACGGCGGCACCGCACAACCGCATCGAGGACCACGCCCTGATCGGCGACACCGGCACCGCCGCACTCGTCGGCCGTGACGGCACCATCGACTGGGCCTGTCTGCCCCGTTTCGACAGCCCGTCCGCGTTCGCGTCACTGCTCGGCACCGAGGACCACGGGCACTGGACGCTGCGGCCCGACGACGACGACGCGACCGCGGAACGGAAGTACCACGGCGACACCCTCGTGCTCTCCACTGTCTGGACGACGCGCGACGGCGTGGTCGAGGTCACCGAGTTCATGCCGGTCGGGGCGCACCGGCCGTCGATCGTGCGACGGGCCCGCGGGCTGCGCGGCTCGGTCGAGATGCGGCAGACGCTCCGGATCCGGTTCGACTACGCCCGCGCCCTGCCCTGGATCCGGCAGATCGGCGACACCGACGAACCCTCCCTGCTGGCGACGGCCGGGCCGGGGTCTGTGATCGTCCGCGGGCCGCAGTTCCGGGCTGACGGTCACCGACACACCGCGGTCACCACGGTCCGCGACGGCGACGTCCTGGACACCGTCCTCACCTGGTACCCGTCGCACCGGGAACCGCCGGTGCCGCTCGACGTCGACGCCGCCCTCGCGCAGACCGTCTCCTGGTGGACGGACTGGACCGCACCCGCCCGGACCGAGGGCCGCTACGCCGCGGCCACGCGGCGCTCGCTCGTGTTCCTCCGTGCGATGACGCACGGCGAGACGGGCGGCGTGGTGGCCGCCGCGACGACCAGTCTGCCCGAGGACCCGGGCGGGGAGCGCAACTGGGACTACCGCTACGTGTGGCTCCGTGACGCGTCCCTCGCGCTCGCCTCGCTCATCGCGCACGGCTACGGGGACGAGGCCACCCACTGGCGGGGTTGGCTGCTGCGAGCCATCGCCGGTGACCCGGCCGAGGTGCAGATCATGTACGGCATCGCCGGGGAGCGCGAACTGCCCGAGCGCGAGCTGCCCGAGCTGCCGGGCTACCTCGGCTCCACCCCGGTCCGGGTCGGCAACGGCGCCTCGACCCAGTACCAGGGCGACGTCTTCGGCGAGGTCCTGTCCGCGCTGCACGATGCCCGGGAGCTCGGGGTCGAGGAGAACGCCGACTCGTGGGCGCTCCAGCGTGCCCTGCTCGGCTACGTCGAGGAGCACTGGCAGGAGCCGGACAACGGCATCTGGGAGATGCGCGGACCACGACGGCGGTTCACGCACTCCCGGGCGATGATCTGGGCGGCGTTCGACCGCGGCGTGGCCGCCGCCGAGGAGTTCGGGCTCGAGGGGCCCGTCGACCGCTGGCGGACCCTGCGCGACACCGTGCGGGCCGAGATCGAGGAACACGGGTGGAACGCGGAGCGCGGCGCATTCCGGCAGCACTACGACACCGACGAGGTCGACGCGAGCCTGCTCGTGCTGCCACAGGTCGGCTTCCTCCACGCCGACGACCCGCGGATGACCGGGACGGTCCGCGCCATCGAGGAGGACCTGCGTGTCGGCAGCGACGGCCTCGTGCTCCGCTACCGCACCACCGCCGGCTTCGACGGGCTCTCCGGTGCGGAGCACCCGTTCCTGGCGTGCTCGTTCTGGCTCGTCGAGCAGTACGCCGGCTCTGGGCGGATCACGGACGCCGAGCGCCTGATGGACGTGCTCGTCGGGTACGCGAACGACGTCGGCATGCTGTCCGAGGAGATCGACGTCACCACCGGACACCACATCGGCAACACCCCGCAGGTGCTGTCACACCTGACGCTCGTGTCGGCGGCGGACGCCATCGAGCGTGCCCGGGGCGCGCGGGTCGGACACCGCACGCGGGTGCCCGTCCACGACGGCGGCACTCGATCGTGGACCGGCGAGGGCGAGCGAGCCGGGTTCCCCGCCTGACACGCCCGCGACGAGACGCCGGCGTCTTGCGACGCTCTGCAAGCCCGCACACGACGGACGGGAGGCCCGGTGCCAGCTGGCACCGGGCCTCCCGTCCGTCAGATGCAGCGCATCAGGACACGGCGTCCGTCAGGACGACGACTCCCAGTCCGCCGGGCCGCGCGAACCGGCGCGGTACTCCTCGAGCGGGACCTCGTCGGCCTTCCACGCGGCCACGACCGGCTCCACGATCTCCCAGCAGCGCTCGGCCACGTCGCCGCGGATCGAGAGGAGCGGGTCGTCGTGGAAGATGCCGTTCAGGACCTCGCCGTACGGGGTCAGCTCGCCGTCGCTGAAGGACGACGACAGCGTGACCTGGCCCATCTCGAACGGGTTGCCGCCACCGTTGGCCGACACCGACAGCTCGATCTCGTCCGGGTTCAGGACGATGCGGAGCGTGTCGGTCTTCGGACGACCGGTCAGACCGGAGGGCAGCCGCGTGACCGGCTTGAAGGTGATCAGGACCTCTTTCCGGCTGGTGCCGAGCGCCTTGCCGGAGCGCAGCGTGAACGGGACGCCGGCCCAACGAGCGGTGTCGACCTCGACCGAGATCTCGGCCAGGGTCTCCGTCTTGCGCGACGGGTCCACGCCGTCCTCGTCCTGGTACGACGGCAGCTCCTTGCCGTCGATCGTGCCCGCGGTGTAGACGGCGCGGCGCGAAGCGATCGTGGCGTCGTCGCCCTTCAGGCGGGTGGAACGCAGGACACGGGCGAGCGACGAGCGGAACTCCACCGCGTCGATCGCGGCCGGGGCGTCCATCGTGACCAGAGCGAGGATCTGCAGCAGGTGCGACTGGATCATGTCGACCATCGCGCCGGCCTCGTCGTAGTACTGAGCGCGGTTCTCGAGACCGAGGGTCTCGTCGTAGAAGATGTCGACCTTCTCGATGTTGTCGGCGTTCCAGATGGGCTCGAACAGGCGGTTCGCGAAGCGCAGACCGATGATGTTCAGCACCGTCGTGCGGCCGAGGAAGTGGTCGGTGCGGTGCACGCGATCCTCGGGGACGAGCTTCAGGACCGTCTCGTTGAGCGCCTGGGCGCTCGCCACGTCGGTGCCGAAGGGCTTCTCGAAGGCCAGCGTCGTGCCCTCGGGGAGTTCGACGTGCTGCAGCGCCTCGCAGATGTCGGAGGCGATCTGCGGCGGGAGCGCGAAGTACAGGATCGGCTCGTACTCGGCCGCTGCGAGGAGCGCCTCGAGGTGCTTCGGGTCGGTCGGGTCGCCCTGGATGAACTGCGTCGACTCGATGGTCGCGTCGACCTCCGGCCCCTTGACGTCCTGCGACGCGAAGGACTGCGTGACGATGTCCTTCCACTTCTCGGGGCTGCGCTCGCTGCGGCCCGTGCCGATCAGCTGCACGGGAACGGCTCGGCCGCTCTGCAGGAAGGTGCCGAGGCCCGGCAGGAGCAGGCGGGAGGCGAGGTCGCCCGTCGCGCCGAAGATGATGAGGGTGCGCTTGTCGGTCACCTGAGGTGACTCCTTTCGCTGTGGTGGGAGGTCCGCTCCAGTCAAGTCGCGGGCGGGCCCGTTTGTTCCGGATCGGGACCGGAGTTTCGTCACCTGGACGCACTTCGGGCGGCACCGTTCTGGTGCCGCCCGAAGTGTCCGGTGCGCTGCAGCGCCGGGTCAGTGCCCGAAGTTGCCGCGGTAGTACTCGTAGACCCAGCCGACCAGGGTGATCGCCACGAGGACGAGTCCGATCGGGACGATCCACAGGCCAGCGGCGACGCCGAGGAAGCAGACGCCGACCGCGGCGGCCAGCAGGATGGGCCACCACGACCACGGGCTGAAGTGCCCGAGCTCGGCGTCGCCGTCCTCGATGTTGGCGTCGGGGCGGTCCTCGGGCAGCACGCCGCCCTGGGAGGACATGACCTTGCCGAGGTAGAAGGCGATGAACGCCGACATCAGCCCGGTGAGGCCGATGGCCACCGTGCCGACCCACTCGGGCTCGCCGTAGTAGATCATCGCCCACGTGGTGTACGCGGCGTCAGCGAGGACGAAGAATCCGAAGAGGATCCAGAACAGGTTGGTGTTCGCGCGCATGGCCTTACTTCACCTCGCCCTTCGCGGCGTCGTAGGTCGGGGCATCGGGGGCGTCCTTGGCCGGACCCACACCGATCGGCACACCGGCCTCGGGGTGGTTCAAGTCGAAGGCCGGGGACTCCGAGCGGATTCGCGGGATCGACGTGAAGTTGTGCCGTGGCGGCGGGCAGGAGGTCGCCCACTCGAGCGAGCGGCCGTAGCCCCAGGGGTCGTTCACGGCGACCTTCGGAGCGTTCCGAGCCGTCACGTACACGTTGAAGATGAACGGCAGGAACGAGATCGCGAGGATCATCGAGCCGATCGTCGACAGCTGGTTCATCCAGGTGAAGCCGTCGTTCGGCAGGTAGGTCGCGTATCGACGCGGCATCCCGACGACGCCCAGCCAGTGCTGGATGAGGAACGTGGTGTGGAACCCGACGAACAGGAGCCAGAAGTGGATCTTGCCGAGACGCTCGTTGAGCATCTTGCCGGTCCACTTCGGCCACCAGAAGTAGAAGCCGGAGAACATCGCGAAGACGACGGTGCCGAAGACCACGTAGTGGAAGTGCGCCACCACGAAGTACGAGTCGGACACGTGGAAGTCGAGCGGCGGAGAGGCCAGGATCACACCGGTGAGCCCACCGAACGTGAAGGTCACCAGGAACCCGATCGCCCACAGGATCGGCGTCTCGAACGTCACCGAACCGCGCCACATCGTGCCGACCCAGTTGAAGATCTTCACGCCCGTCGGCACCGCGATGAGCATCGTCATGAGCGAGAACCACGGCAGCAGGACACCACCCGTGACGTACATGTGGTGCGCCCAGACGGTGATCGACAGGGCCGCGATGGAGATGGTCGCGTAGACGAGGGTCTTGTACCCGAAGATCGGCTTCCGGCTGAAGACCGGGAAGACCTCGGAGACGATGCCGAAGAACGGCAGCGCGATGATGTACACCTCGGGGTGCCCGAAGAACCAGAACAGGTGCTGCCAGAGCAGCGCCCCGCCGTTCGCCGGGTTGAAGATCTGCGCGTCGAACACACGGTCGAGCCCGAGGCCGAACAGCGCCGTCGCGAGGACCGGGAACGCCATCAGGACGAGGAGTGCCGTCACGAGGGTGTTCCACGTGAAGATCGACATGCGGAACATCGTCATGCCCGGGGCACGCATCGTGATGATCGTGGTGATGAAGTTCACGGCGCCGAGGATCGTCGAGAACCCGGTCATGCCGAGGCCGAACACCCACAGCGTGCCACCGAGCCCTGGTGTGAACGTCGTGTCACTCAGTGGCGCGTAGGCGAACCAACCGAACGACGCGGCGCCCTGTGGGGTGAGGAAGCCGCCGACCGCGATCAGCGAACCGAACAGGTAGAGCCAGAAGGCGAAGCCGTTGAGTCGCGGGAAGGCGACGTCGGGGGCACCGATCTGGAGCGGCATGATCGCGTTCGCGAACCCGGAGAACAGCGGCGTCGCGAACATCAGCAGCATGATCGTGCCGTGCATCGTGAACAGCTGGTTGTACTGCTCCTTCGTGGCGACCACGTGCAGGCCGGGCTCGAAGAGCTGGGCACGGATCACGAGCGCCATCACACCTGCGAGCAGGAAGAAGATGAAGGACGCGATCAGGTACATGTACCCGATGGTCTTGTGGTCGGTGGAGGTGATCCACCGAACGACGATGTTGCCCTTCCGGCCCACCTTCGACGCCTGGAAGTCCGGCGTCGGAGTCTGGGTCGGTTGGCCGACGAGTGACGTTGTCATCTGACGAGCCCCTACTTGTTCTCGCTGGACGCCTCGACCGGCGCCTTGTTGTTCGGTTCGTTGCTGTTGGTGTTGTACTCGTCGCCGAGCAGGCCGACCTTGCCCTGGTCCTCCAGGGTGCCGAGGTACTTCTCGTACTCCGCCGGCGTGACGACCTTCACCTGGAAGAGCATCAGCGAGTGGTACTCACCGCAGAGTTCGGCGCACTTGCCCTGGTACGTGCCGAGCTTCTCCGGGATGAAGTACTCCCAGTTGGTCTTGCCCGGGAGCATGTCCTTCTTGTAGAGGAAGTCGATGACCCAGAAAGAGTGGTCGACGTCGCGCGAAGAGAGCTCGATCGCGACCTTCTTGCCCTGGGGCAGGTAGAGGGTCGGCAGCTGCGACTGGTCGATGGCCCCGTTGGCGTTCTCTTCTTCCTGGGCCTGGATGCCCTGGTAGTAGACGCTCTCTTCGGGGTTGTCCTTGTTGATGTAGTTGAAGTCCCAGCCCCAGCGCTTGCCGTACACGTGCACGGTGGCGTCCGGGTCGGTGAAGGGCTTCTCGATGGCCGACTGGTCCTTCGCGGTGAAGGCGAAGAAGCCGAGCACCAGGATGAGCGGCACGATCGTGTAGAAGATCTCGAGCGGCATGTTGTAGCGCATCTGCACGGGCAGGCCGGTCTGGCCCTTCCGGCGGCGGTACACGATCGCTGCCCAGATGACGAGGCCCCACACGATCAGACCGACGGCGAGGAGCACGACCCAGCTGGTGGTCCACAGGCCGACGATGCGACTCGTGTGGTTCGTGACGTCCTTCGTCTCCTCCGTGCCGGGGAGCCATCCGTTCATCTGCTGCTGCGTGCAGCCAGCCAGTGCGATGACCAGACCGACGGCCACCGGGACGGCCGCCCAACGTATACGGCGATTCGAACGCACTGTTACCTCTCGCAAAAGACGTGAGCTTCGGAGGTCAGCCCGTCGAGTCCGACGGCGAGCCGCACGAAGGCGACGCATGGCTGGCTCCCAGCTTGATTGGAACACTCCTAGCTTACTCGCAGCTCGGTACCGCTCGCGCACACGCGACACGGTTCTGGCCTCGATCCGCACCTGCGCGTGGCAGGTTTTCCCCGGTCACTCCGCGCTCCACTGCGCGGGCGCCGGTACCGAGAACGCGAGCGGGGAGCGACCGTTCTGGTCGCTCCCCGCTCGCGTGTCGGATCGGCTGGTGATCAGTGGAAGCTGTCGCCACAGGCGCAGCTGCCCTGCGCGTTCGGGTTGTCGATCGTGAAGCCCTGCTTCTGGATCGTGTCCTCGAAGTCGATCGTGGCACCGTCGAGGTACGGGACGCTCATCTTGTCGACGACGACCTCGACGCCGTCGAACTCGGCGGTCGTGTCACCGTCGAGCAGACGCTCGTCGAAGTACAGCTGGTAGATCAGGCCGGAGCAGCCGCCGGGCTGGACGGCGAGGCGCAGGCGCAGGTCGTCGCGGCCCTCCTGCTCGAGCAGGCTCGCGACCTTGCCAGCAGCGGCGTCGCTCAGGAGCACGCCGTGCGACGGAGCCTCGGTCGTCGGTGCGTCGTCGGTGATGGTGTCGCTCATCGCGCGTCTCCCTCCGGGCGGTGTGGTTCACCGCGCCTGGCGTCGATTGTAAGCACCCTCAGCTGCGCGTCGCGAGCCTGGCGAGCAGGATCGTCTCCGACGCGATGGCACGGTGCAGGACGCCGAGGTGCTGGGACTCGTTCGGGCTGTGCGCGCGGGTATCCGGGTCCTCGACGCCGGTGACCAGGATCTGGGCCTCGGGGAACTCCGCGGCGAGGTCGGACACGAACGGGATCGACCCGCCGATGCCCTGCTCGACCGCCTCGGCACCCCACCCCTCGCGCATGGCGGTGCGGGCCTCCTGGACGGCCCACCCTGCCGTGTCGACGAGGAAGCCGTCACCACTGTCGGGCTCGGTGATCTCGAGCCGTGCCCCGAAGGGAACGTGCTCGCGCAGGTGCCGCTCGACCGCGGCGGCTGCCTCCTGCGCGTCCTGCCCCGGTGCGACGCGCACGGAGACGCGGGCCGAGACCGACGGCAGCAGCGTGTTCGACGCGTTCGCCACGCTCGGGACGTCCATGCCGGTCACGGTGATCGACGGCTGGAACCACATGCGGGACAGCACGGCACCGGTGCCGATGGGCCGCACGCCGGGCACCAGCGCCGCGTCGCTGGCGAGCTCGTCGTCGGTGCGCTCCGGCACGTCGGCGTCGTAGGAGGCCAGGCCGTCGACCGCCACCGAACCGGCATCGTCGTGCAGCGAGGCGAGCAGCTTCACCATCGGGATCATCGCGTCGGGGGCCGCTCCCCCGAACATCCCGCTGTGGCTCGCGTGCTCGAGCGTCTTCAGCGTCAGCTTGAACGTGACGTTGCCACGCAGCGACACCGTGATGGACGGCACCTCGGTCGACCAGTTGTCACTGTCCGCCACGACGATGACGTCGGCCGCCAGGTGCTCCTTCTGCTCGCGCAGGAACGTGCGGAACGAGCGCGATCCGAACTCTTCCTCGCCCTCGACGAACAGCACGACGCCGAGGTCGAGGTCGTCGCCGAACTGCGCGTGGATCGCCCGCAGTGACGCGATGTGCGTCATGACGCCGGCCTTGTCGTCCGAGGCGCCGCGGCCGTACAGGCGGTCACCGCGCAGGGTCGGCTCGAACGGCGGCGTCTCCCACAGGGCCTCGTCGCCCTGCGGCTGCACGTCGTGGTGGGCGTAGAGCATCACCGTCGGCTTGCCGTTCCGCGCAGGGCGCACCGCGAGCACCGCGGGCTGGCCGAGCTCGGTCTCGGCGTCGGCCTCGGCGACGTCGGCCGTCGAGCCGGAGACCGCCGACCGCACGATCCGGACGTCGTCCGCGCCGAACACCCCGGTCGACCGGGCGAGGTCCGCGACGGCCTCGGCACTCGCACGCACGTTCGCCGGGTCGAAGGCCGACCAGGACACCGACGGCAGGCGCACCAGCGCCGACAGGTCGGCGATCGTCGTGGGCAGTGCCCCCTGCACGTGTTCGCGCAGGGCGTCGAGGAGCGCGGGGTCGGTCGCGGTGCTGTGCTGTTCGCTGTCGGTCATGCCCGGTAATCTAGAGGACGATCCCGCACGCACAACGCCGTTAGGAACGCACCGTGGCGAAGGCAGCCCCCAAGACCAACACGACCGTGAACCCGACCGAGGCCGAGCTCCTCGAGCAGGGCAAGGGCCGCCCGACGCCGTCGCGCCGCGAGCGTGAGGCAGCGAACCGTCGCCCCCTCGTCGGCAACACGCCGGTCGACAAGAAGGCCGCACGCGCTCGCCTCAACTCGGAGCGCGAGCGCGCCCGGGTCGGCATGGCCAACGGTGAGGAGCGCTACCTGCCCGCCAAGGACCGCGGGGAGCAGCGCCGCTTCGTCCGCAACTGGATCGACGCCCGCTGGAACGTGGGCGAGGTCATGATGCCCGTGCTCGTGCTGTTCCTGATCGTCGGGTTCGCCGCCGCGCAGACCGTCGTCGCGTCGTACTCGCTCCTGCTCGTCTGGGCGTTCGTGGCCCTGTTCATCATCGACTGCGTGGTGCTCTGGCTGTCACTCCGCCGGAAGCTCACCGGCAAGTTCGGCGAGCTGCAGCGCGGCACGTTCCTCTACATCCTCACGCGGGCGTGGCAGCTGCGCTTCCTGCGCCTGCCGAAGCCGCAGGTGCGACGCGGCCAGTACCCCACGCTCTAGTCACACGCGCACGACGAAGCGCCGCCCGGCATGCCGGGCGGCGCTTCGTCGTTCCCGCTCCCCGCGACGCCGCGCACATCGAGTGAGCACGAATGGTCGAGGGAGCACGGCGCACCCGACCCTTCCTGTGCTCACGAAGCGGCCGTATGCGCGCCAACACGACGGCCAGGAGGCACCTGGCGGTGTCGCCACGGGCCTCCTGGCCGTCGAGGAGTCGCGTCTACCGCGCGGCGCGACGCAGGCGACGACGGCGCAGGCGGTTGATGCGCGCGGCCCAGGTCGGACCCTCGTAGAGGAACGCCGTGTAGCCCTGCACCAGCGTCGCGCCGGCGTCGATGCGGTCCTGCACGTCCTGCTCGGTGGTCACACCGCCGACGGCGATGACGCAGAAGTCGGCGGGCACCGCGGCGCGGACGCGACGCAGGACCTCGAGCGAACGCGTCGCGAGCGGCGCACCGGAGAGCCCTCCGGCGCCCATGGCCTCGACGTCGGATGCGTCGGTGGCCAACCCGTCGCGCGAGATCGTCGTGTTGTTCGCGATCACCCCGGCGAGCCCGAGCTCGACCGCGAGACCGGCGATCGCGTCGATCTGCTCGTCGGTCAGGTCGGGTGCGATCTTGACGAGCACGGGCGTCCGGCCGGCGGCGTCGCGGACGGCGGACAGCAGCGGCCGGAGCTGGTCGAGTTCCTGCAGTCCGCGCAGGCCGGGCGTGTTCGGCGAGCTGACGTTGACCGCCAGGTAGTCGGCGAAGGTCGCGAGCCGTCGGGCAGACTCCAGGTAGTCGTCGATGGCGTCCTCGACCGCGACGACCCGGCTCTTGCCGATGTTCACGCCGATGACCGGTCGGCCCGGGTTGCGGCGGGCACGCTCGAGGCGGCGGGCTGCCGCGGCTGCACCGTGGTTGTTGAAGCCCATCCGGTTGATCAGCGCGCGGTCGGCGATGAGCCGGAACAGGCGCGGCCGCTCGTTGCCGGGCTGCGCCTTCGCGGTGATCGTGCCGACCTCCACGTGACCGAACCCGAGCAGCCCGAGACCGGCGATCCCGCGGGCGTCCTTGTCGAACCCCGCCGCGAGGCCGAACCGGGACGGGAAGTGGATGCCCATCGTGGTGACCCCGTCGGCGGCGGGAGGCCGGCAGTACCGCTCCACGACGCCGCTCAGGAACGGCAGGCGCGGCAGCCCGGCGATGACGGCGAACGCGAAGTGGTGCGCCCGTTCGGGGTCCATGTTCGCGAACACCGACCGGAAGACGACGCGGTAGCCGCCGCGGACGACCCGTGCGGCGATGTCGCTCACGCGCGGGTGCCCGACGATGCCGACGACCCGGTGGTCGTGTCCGAGGCCGCGCGGTGGTCGCGGCGGAGCTGCCCGATGGCGTCCTCGAAGTCCTCGAGCGAGTCGAAGGCCTGGTAGACGCTCGCGAACCGCAGGTACGCGACCTCGTCGAGCTCACGCAGCGGCGCGAGGATCGCCAGGCCGATGTCGTTCGCGTCGATCTGGCTCGACCCCGACGACCGGACGGTCTCCTCGACGCGCTGCGCGAGAACGGCGAGGTCACCGTCGGTCACGGGTCGGCCCTGACACGCCTTGCGCACGCCGGACACGATCTTGTCGCGGCTGAACGGCTCGGTGACGCCGTTCCGCTTCACGACGTTGAGCGATGCGGTCTCGGTCGTCGAGAACCGCCGACCGCAGTTGGGGCACTGGCGACGGCGACGGATGGAGGTTCCGTCGTCGCTCGTCCGTGAGTCGACGACGCGGGAGTCCGGGTGGCGGCAGAAGGGGCAGAACATGTCGTTCCCCAGGCTATCGGTTCGTCCGCTCCGTCACGGCGGCCCCGTGCGCGGGGAGTTGCTCCTCGGTGGAGAGCGCGACGATGTGGGGTGCGACCTCGGCGAGAGCCGCCGGCGTGTACCGGACGACCTGCTGCGGACGCAGGAACGTCGACGCGGACAGCCCGGACCCGAAGCGGGCCTGACCGCCGGTCGGCAGCACGTGGTTCGACCCGGCCAGGTAGTCGCCCAGGCTGACGGGCGTGCTCGGTCCGACGAACACCGCTCCGGCGGCGTCGATGTCGGCCAGCACGGCCTCGTCGTCGGCCGTCTGGAGTTCGAGGTGCTCCGGCCCGTAGGCGTTGCTCACGGTCGCGGCGTCGGTGAGCGAGTCCACCAGGACGATCGCGGACTGCGGTCCGGCCAGGGCGGTCTGGAGGCGCGCAGCCGTTCCGAGCACCGCGGTGCGTTCCGGGATGGCGGCCTCGACCGCGTCGGCGAACGCCGCCGACGTCGTCACCAGCACGCTGCCGGCCTGCTCGTCGTGCTCGGCCTGGCTGATGAGGTCGGCGGCGACGAACCCGGGGTCGGCAGTGTCGTCCGCGATCACGAGGATCTCGGTCGCGCCGGCCTCGGAGTCGATGCCCACCACACCGCGCACCAGACGCTTCGCCGCGGCGACGTAGTTGTTGCCCGGCCCGGTGACCAGGTCGACCGGCTCGAGGTCGATCTCGGACACGCCGTACGCCAGGGCGCCGATCGCGCCGGCGCCGCCCATCGCGTAGACCTCGTCGATCCCCAGCAGACCAGCTGCCGCGAGGATCGTCGGGTGCACCGCGCCGCCGTGGTCACGCTGCGGCGGCGACACCAGGGCGATCGAGGGCACGCCCGCGACCTGGGCCGCGACGACGTTCATCACGACGCTCGACGGGTAGACCGCCTTGCCGCCGGGGACGTAGAGCCCGACACGACGCATCGGCTGCCAACGCTGGTGCACCTCGGCGCCGTCGGCCAGGGTCGTCACCGAGCCCGTCGGCACCTGGGCCGCGCTGGCGGCGCGGACGCGGCGGATCGCTTCGTCGAGAGCGGCTCGCACCTCGGGAGCGATCCCGGCGACCGCGGCGGCGATCTCGGACGCGGGGACACGGACGTTCGCGGGTGCTCCCCCGTCGAACCGTTCGGCCTGGTCGCGCAGCGCCTGCGCTCCGTGCTGCCTGACCGCGTCCACGAGTTCGCGTGCGGCGTCGACCGCGTGCGACACGTCGACCGCGGCACGGGGCATGAGTCGGAGGAGTTCGGCACGGGCGGGGAGGCCGCCGCGGAGGTCGATTCGCTGCATCATCAGGAACCAGCCTACCGAGGCGTCGTGGGCGTCCGGGGCTCCCCGCTCCGCAGCACCTTCGCCATCGGCCGCCCCTTCGCGACCTCGTCGACGAGCTTGTCCAGGTAGCGGATCCGCCGCATCAGCGGGTCGTCGAGCTCCTCGATCCGCACGCCGCAGATCACGCCGGTGATCATCGACGCGTTCGGGTTGAGATGCGCAGCCGCGAAGAAGTCCTCGAACGTGGTCCCGTCGGCCAGGTGCTGCCCGAGCGCCCGGTCGTCGAAGCCGGTCAACCACTCGATGACCGCGTCGAGCTCCGCCTTCGTGTGGCCCTTGCGCGCCACCTTCGCCAGGTAGTGCACGTACACGTCCGCGACGGGCGTCCCGAAGATCCGGTGACCGGCCATGGTCGACGCTCCTACACCAGGCAGCGGGGTCCGAGCAGGCTCTTCAGCTCGCCGAACAGGTCCGGGGTCAGGTTCACCGGGAACGGCAGTTCGAACGTGCGCGCGACGTCGTCCTTGAGCAGCTTCAGCCGGACCTCGGTGTCGCCCTGGTGGCGGCCGAGCACGGCGGCGAGTTCCGTCACCGTGGTCGTCGTGGCCTGGCGTTCGGGCAACGACAGCGTGAGCGGGCCGGAGCCCATCGCGTCGCCGACGTTCGGCTGGAACATGCTCACCGCGTGCAGGGCCTTGCCGTCGTCGCGGACGTTGACGCGACCGCGCAGAACGACGATCGAGTCGGGGACCAGAGACGGGCCGAACTCCTGGTACGTCTTGCCCAGGAACATCACGCCGATCTGGCCGCCGAAGTCCTCGATGTCGACGATGCCGTACGGGTTGCCACTCGTCTTCGCCACCCGGTGCTGCACGCTCGTCAGCAGGCCGGCGACGGTCACCGTCTCGCCCTCGATCGAGTCGTCTGCGCTGAGCAGGTCGGCGATGGTGATCGACTGGTGCTTCGCCAGTTCGATCTCGAGCCCGGCGAGCGGGTGATCGGAGACGTAGAGCCCGAGCATGTCGCGCTCGAAGGCGAGCTTGTCGCGCTTGGACCACTCGGGGCGTTCCGGCACCTGGGACACCGCGGCCGACGGTGCTTCCTCGGCGACCTCGGCGAACAGCGAGTCGAAGTCGAACCCGACGTTGCCGTTGGCCTCGTCGCGCTTCACCTTGACGGCCCCTTCGACGGCGCCCTCGTGGATCTCGACCAGTGCGCGACGGGTGTTCCCGAACTCGTCGAAGGCACCGGCCTTGACGAGCGACTCGACCGTGCGCTTGTTCGCGGACGAGATCGGGATCTTCCGCAGGAAGTCGTGGAAGGACTCGAACGCGCCCTTCTCCTTGCGGGCCTTGACGATGTCATCGACGACGTTGAAGCCGACGTTGCGGATGGCACCCATGCCGAAACGGATGTCGTCCCCGACGGCGGCGAAGAAGCCGATCGACTCGTTGACGTCCGGCGGCATGACCTTGATGCCCATCCGGCGGCACTCGTTGAGGTACAGGGCGAGCTTGTCGCGGGCGTCGCCGACCGAGGTCAGCAGCGCGGCCATGTACTCGGCCGGGTAGTGCGCCTTCAGGTACGCGGTCCAGAACGAGACCACGCCGTACGCCGCCGAGTGCGCCTTGTTGAACGCGTAGTCGGAGAACGGCAGCAGAATGTCCCACAGCGTCTTGATCGCCGCGTCGGAGTACCCGTTGTCCTTCATGCCCTGCTGGAAGCCCGCGTACTGCTTGTCCAGCTCGGACTTCTTCTTCTTGCCCATCGCGCGGCGGAGGATGTCCGCCTGGCCGAGCGAGAACCCGGCGACCTTCTGCGCGATGGCCATCACTTGCTCTTGGTAGATGATCAGGCCGTAGGTCGTGCCGATGATGTCCTTGAGGGGCTCCTCGAGCTCCGGGTGGATCGGCGTGATCGGCTGCTCGCCGTTCTTGCGCAGCGCGTAGTTCGTGTGCGAGTTCGCACCCATGGGGCCCGGACGGTACAGGGCGATGAGGGCGGAGATGTCCTCGAAGTTGTCGGGCTTCATCAGCCGCAGCAGGCCACGCATCGGCCCACCGTCGAGCTGGAACACACCCAGGGTGTCACCGCGCTGCAGGAGCGCGTACGCCTCCGGGTCCTCGAGCCCCATGTTCTCGAGGTCGAGCTCGGTCCCACGGTTCGTCTTGATGTTGTCGAGGGCGTCACTGATGATCGTGAGGTTGCGGAGCCCCAGGAAGTCCATCTTGATCAGGCCGAGCGACTCCGCTGCCGGGTAGTCGAACTGCGTGACGATCTGGCCGTCCTGCTCCCGCTTCATGATCGGGATGATGTCGATGAGCGGGTCGCTCGACATGATGACGCCGGCAGCGTGCACGCCCCACTGGCGCTTCAGCCCTTCGAGCCCGAGCGCCGTGTCGAAGACGGTCTTCGCCTCGGGGTCGGTCTCGACCACGGTGCGGACGTCGACGGCTTCCTTGTAGCGCGGGTGGTCCTTGTCGAAGATCCCGGTGAGCGGGATGTCCTTGCCCATCACGGGCGGCGGCATCGCCTTGGTGAGCTTCTCACCCATGCCGAACGGGAACCCGAGGACGCGCGAGGAGTCCTTGAGCGCCTGCTTGGCCTTGATGGTGCCGTACGTGACGATCTGCGCGACGCGTTCCGACCCGTACTTCTCGGTGACGTACTTGATCGCCTCACCTCGGCGCCGGTCGTCGAAGTCGACGTCGAAGTCGGGCATCGAGACGCGGTCCGGGTTCAGGAACCGCTCGAAGATCAGGCCGTGCCGGATCGGGTCGAGGTCGGTGATGCGCATGGCGTACGCCACCATCGAACCGGCACCGGAACCACGCCCCGGGCCGACGCGGATGCCGTTGTTCTTCGACCAGTTGATGAAGTCGGCGACCACCAGGAAGTAGCCCGGGAAGCCCATCTGGTTGATGATCCCGACCTCGTAGTCAGCACGGTCCTGGACCTCTTTCGTGATGCCGTCCGGGTACCGGTACTCCAGTCCCTTCGCGACCTCTTTCTCGAACCAGGAGTGCTCGGTCTCCCCCTCGGGCACCGGGAACTTCGGCATGTAGTTGGCCGAGGTGTCGAACTCGACGTTGCAGCGTTCCGCGATGAGCAGCGTGTTGTCGCAGGCCTCGAGGTTGTCGCGGAAGACGTGCCGCATCTGCGCCGGGGTCTTCAGGTAGAACTCGTCGGCGTCGAACTTGAAGCGGTTCGGGTCGTTCAGCGTGGAGCCGGACTGCACGCAGAGCAGCGCCGCGTGCGACTTCGCGTCGTGGGCGTGCGTGTAGTGCAGGTCGTTCGTGCCGACCAGCGGGATGTCGAGGTCCTTCGCCAGGCGGATGAGGTCGCTCATGATCCGGCGCTCGATCTCGAGCCCGTGGTCCATCACCTCGGCGAAGTAGTTCTCCTTGCCGAAGATGTCGCGGTAGTCAGCCGCCGCCTGGACCGCCTCGTCGTACTGCCCGAGGCGCAGGCGTGTCTGGATCTCGCCGGAGGGGCAGCCCGTCGTGGCGATGATGCCCTCGTGGTACTCCTGCAGGAGTTCGATGTCCATGCGGGGCTTGAAGTAGTACCCCTCGAGCGACGCCTTCGACGACAGCCGGAACAGGTTGTGCATGCCCGTCGTGTTCTCGGCGAACATCGTCATGTGCGTGTACGAGCCGGCACCGGAGACGTCGTCGCCACCCCCGTCACCCCAGCGGACACGGGTCTTGTCCGAGCGGTGGGTGCGAGGCGTGATGTACGCCTCGGTCCCGATGATCGGCTTCACCCCGCCGGCCTTCGCGGCCTTCCAGAACTCGAACGCGCCGAACATGTTGCCGTGGTCCGTCACCGCCACGGCCGGCATGCCCTGCGCGGCGGTCTCCGCCACGAGGTCGGAGAGCCTGGCGGCACCGTCGAGCATCGAGTACTCGCTGTGCACGTGCAGGTGGACGAAGGAGTCGGAATCCGACACGGAACCTCCGGTTCGTACGGTGTGCTGCGGGGTGGGAACAGCCTAGCCGCGACCGCCCACATTCCCGCGCGCGTCGGGGCGGACGGGAGGCGCGGGGCGGGGCCGCGCCGCGCCTCCAGACCGGCACCGGGTCGCGACACGCGCGGGGCGCGCCGCCGAAGGGGCAGGACACGCCGCACGCGGGCCGCCGCGGGTGCGGAAAGCGTCGCCTGGCGGCGCCGCAACCGACAGTTCGTGCCCCCTCGGCACAAGCGGCCGGGCGCGTCAGACGGACGCTCTCCGGATCTTCCCGAGGGCGGCCTGCAGGTCGTCGGGGTACTGCGCCTCGAACGACACCCACTCCCCCGTGCGCGGGTGCGCGAAGCCGAGCCGGACCGCGTCGAGCCACTGCCGTGTCAGCCCCAGCTCCGCCGCGAGCACCGGGTCGGCGCCGTACATCGTGTCGCCGACGAGCGGATGGCGCGTTGCGGCCATGTGCACACGGATCTGGTGCGTGCGACCGGTCTCCAGGTGCACCTCGACCAGGGTCGCGGCACGGAAGGCCTCGAGGGTCTCGTAGTGGGTGACGCTCGGCTTTCCGTCCGCGGTCACCGCGAACTTCCAGTCGCTCGACGGGTGCCGTCCGATGGGCGCGTCGATGGTGCCGGAGGTCGGGTCCGGGTGTCCCTGGGCGAGCGCGTGGTAGACCTTCTCGACCGTGCGCTCCTTGAACGCGCGCTTGAGGTGGGAGTAGGCGAGCTCGGTCTTCGCCACGACCATCAGCCCGGACGTTCCGACGTCGAGCCGGTGCACGATCCCGGCGCGCTCAGCGGCCCCGGAGGTCGCGATGGTGAACCCGGCCGCTGCCAACCCGCCGGGGACGGTCGGACCGTCCCACCCGGGCGAAGGGTGTGCAGCGACACCGACGGGCTTGTCGACGACGACGATGTCCTCGTCGTCGTGCACGACGGTCATGCCCGGCACGACGGCCGGCACGATGCGCGGCGGCTCCTTCGGGGTCCACTCGACCTCGAGCCAGGAGTCGGCGTGCAGGCGATCTGACTTGCCGACGGGCACACCGTCGACACGGACGCCCCCGGCTGCGACGACGTCAGCCGCGAACGAACGACTGAACCCGAGCAGCTTCGCGATGGCCGCGTCGACTCGCTCGCCGGCGAGCCCGTCGGGAACGGGAAGAGAACGCGACTCGGTCACGTGGCGTCGTGGCCCAGCGTGCCGCGACGGTCCCGGTCATCCGGCCTGGAGGCGCGGGTCGGCTCGTCGACGGCACCATCAGCTGACGAGAACGCTGCCCCGCCGTCGAGCGGCTCCGCCGTGTCGGCCTGCGCCTGGCGCTTGGCCGACAGGGTGCGGGATCCGTCGAGGTTCACCCCGACGATCACCAACAGCACGAACAGCACCATGCTGATGCAGATGAACGAGTCCGCGACGTTGTAGATCGCGGGCATCATCCAGGGCGTCGAGATGAAGTCGACGACGTGCCCCCGGGCGAACCCGGGCTCACGGAAGAGGCGGTCGATCAGGTTGCCCAGCGCGCCACCGAGCAGCATGCCGAGCACGATCGCCCACCACATCGAGCGGATCCGCCGCGAGTACAGGATGATCGCGACGACGACCGCGGCCGAGATGACCGAGAACACCCAGGTCATGTTCACCGCGAAGGAGAACGCCGCCCCGGGGTTCCGGACGTAGAGGAACTGGAGCGCCCCGCCGAGGACGGGGACCGCTGTGCCGTACGGCAGGTTCGCGACGACCAGCGCCTTGGCGACCTGGTCGAACGCCACCACCACGACAGCGGCGAAGGCCAGTGCCGCGATCGCGCGGACACTGACCTTCGCTCGTGATGCTGGTCGCGACAACGTCAGTTGCCGAAGCCCTGCGCCGATGCCGGCGCCGGGGTGAGACCGGACTGCTCGCCCGAGGAGTCGAGCTCGGAGAGCTGCCCCTGGATGTAGCTCTTGAGCTGCGCACGGTAGTCGCGCTCGAAGGTCCGGAGCTCGTCGATCTTGCCCTCGAGCTGGCGCTGCTCCTGCTCGAGCACCGCGACACGCTGACGGTTCGTGTTCTCGGTGTCGGCGATGATCTGGCGCTGCTTCGCCTCGGCCTCGGAGACCAGGCGGGCCGCCTGGGCGGTGCCCTCGGCGATGAGCGCGTCGCGCTTCTCGATGCCTTCGCGGACGTGCTCCTCGTGGAGACGACGCGCGAGGGTCAGCAGGTTCGTGGTGCCCTCGGTGTCCTCGTCCGCCGGGACCGTGGTCGCCGGGGCGGCCGCAGCGACCGGAGCGGGCTCGGGAGCCGCCTCGACCGGAGCCGGCACGGGCTCCGGTTCTTCCGCCGGAGCGGACTTCTCGAGCTGCACCGGCTGCTGCGGGGCCGACTCGGCCGCCTGCAGGCGCTGGCGGAGCTCGTCGTTCTCCGCGGTCAGGCGACGCAGCTCGACCACGACCTCGTCGAGGAAGTCGTCGACCTCGTCCTGGTCGTAGCCCTCGCGGAACTTCGTCGGCTGGAACCGCTTGTTGACTACGTCTTCCGGCGTCAAAGCCATTGCCGTCACCTCAATAGAACTGCTGAACGTGTGGAACCGCGTGCGGTGCGACCGAATGTACCAGTCGTACCGTGCGGTGCGGATGCGCCGCCGGAGCGTGCATCGATCCCGACCACCGTACACCGACGATGGGTCAGAACCGTGACCATGCCGTGGCGTGGCGCGTGTCGCGGACCGTGATCCGCTAGACCCTGACGATCAGGGCGGCGACCACGACGCGGGCGATGATGACGACGAGCATCACGATCGTCCAGCCGAAGTCGAGCGCCACCGGTCCCAGGCGGAGCGGCGGGAGGACCCGTCGGACCGCGCGGATGGGCGGGTCGGTGACCGTGTAGACGAACTCGGAGACCACGAGCATGCCCCCGCGCGGTCGCCAGGACCGGTTGAAGCTCTGCACGAGATCCAGGGCGAACCGCCCCCACATCACGAAGAAGTAGAGCAGGAGAGCAAGGGAGATGATCCCTAGGATCACGGACACGATGGGGCTCGCTCGTCTCGGGCGAGCGCCGTCGGACGACGACGCTCACGGGCGGGTGGCCGGGAAGGCTCAGGACTGGACGAAGAAGTTCGCCTCGATGTCGGACTCTACCTCAGCGGGCTCGCCACTCACTGCGACGTGGGCCGGCGAGAGCAGGAAGACCTTGTTCGTGACGCGCTCGATCTTGCCGTACAGGCCGAGCGACAGTCCCGACGCGAAGTCGATCATGCGGCGGGCGTCGCCCTCGGTCATCTGCGAGAGGTTGATGATGACGGGGATCCCGTCGCGGAAGCTCTCGGCGATGGACTGGGCGTCCTTGTACTCGCGCGGGTGGACGGTGAGGATCTCGTTCATTTCCTGGACCGGGGTCGCCTTCTGTGCGGTCGTGTGCGAGCGGCGGAGCGGAGTGATCTGGGCGCCGCGCTGGTTGGTGTGCGTCTTCGCGGCGGTCGCAGCCGCAGCGGGGGCTGCCGCCGGAGCCGCCGCTGCGGAGGCCTCCTGCGGCTCGGCGGGCGCGGGGGCGGCCTGCTGGCGCGCGGGCGCGGCCTGCTGCCGCTCGGGCGCAGCCTGCTGCTGCTCGTCCTCGTAGTCGAGTTCCTCGTCGGCGAGGCCGAGGTAGACCATCGTCTTCTTCAGCGGGTTGGCCATGGTTCCTCCGGAGTTCGTGCTCGTGGATGCCCTGCAACGAGGCTAGGGTGCCGCCGGCCGATTTCCCGTGATTGCGGTGCCGATCCGCAGGTGTGTCGCGCCCTCGAGGACGGCGTCGGCGTAGTCGCCGCTCATGCCGGCGGAGATGTCGGTCGCTCGGGCCTCGAGTGTCACGACACGGTCGGAGATCGTGCGGAGCCGAGCGAACGCGGCCCGGGGTTCCTCGTCGAGGGGCGCGACCGCCATCACCCCTCGCAAGCGGATCGTCCCGGTGGCGAGCACGCGCTCCGCCATGGCCTCGACCGCGTCCGGCTGCACGCCGCCGCGTCCGGGATCACCGGTGAGGTTGACCTGCACGAACCCGTCGATGACGGGCGGGGCCGGTTCAGCCTCGGTCGGTGCGAAGGCGTCCACCACGGAAGAACGGTCGAGGGACTGCACGACGTGGGCGTACCGTCGGGCCTGACGGGCCTTCTTCGACTGCAGCTGCCCGATGAAGTGCCAGGTCAGCGGCAGGTCGGCGAGTTCGGCCGCCTTGGCCTGCGCCTCCTGGTGGCGGTTCTCCCCCACGTGCGTGACGCCGAGCGTGGCGAGCTCCCGGACGAGCGACGCCGGGTGGTACTTCGTCACGACGACGAGCGTGAGCTCGTCGACCGGACGCCCTGCGGCTCGCGCCGCGTCGGTGATGCCCTGCCGGACGGACGCGAGACGCGCCTCCAGTCCGTCGTCGTGGGACGAGGCGGACGGAAGGCGCGTGTCGGCGACCAAAGGGACCCTTACTTCAGGAAGTCGGGGACGTCGAGCTCGTCATCGTCGTCGAACGCCGGGTCCGCGGCGCGCTGCACCGGCGGCTGGTGCTCCTGCGAGGCCCAGGACGGGGTCGACGTCGCCGAGTCCTCGATCGCACCGGTGGACGCTGCGGCGACGGGCACGGACGAACCGGCCTCGGGGTCGACGTAGCTGGAACGGCGCTCCTTCTGCTGCTGCGCCGGCTCACCGCCGTCGAAACCCGCGGCGATGACGGTCACACGGACCTCGTCGCCGAGGGTGTCGTCGATGACCGCACCGAAGATGATGTTCGCCTCGGGGTGCACGGCCTCCTGCACCAGACGAGCGGCGTCGTTGATCTCGAAGATGCCGAGGTTCGAGCCACCCTGGATCGAGAGCAGCACGCCGTGCGCACCGTCGATCGAGGCCTCGAGCAGCGGCGACGCGACGGCGAGTTCCGCGGCCTTGATGGCGCGGTCGGCCCCACGGGACGAGCCGATGCCCATGAGCGCGGAACCCGCACCCTGCATGACGCTCTTCACGTCGGCGAAGTCGAGGTTGATCAGCCCCGGGGTGGTGATGAGGTCGGTGATGCCCTGCACGCCGGCGAGGAGCACCTGGTCGGCCGTGGCGAACGCCTCGACCATGGAGATGCCGCGGTCACTGATCTCGAGCAGGCGGTCGTTCGGGACGACGATGAGCGTGTCGACCTCGTCCTTGAGGCCCGCGACACCGTTCTCGGCCTGGGACTGGCGACGCTTGCCCTCGAAGCTGAACGGCTTCGTGACGACGCCGATGGTCAGGGCACCGATGGACTTCGCGATGCGAGCGACGACCGGGGCGCCACCCGTGCCGGTCCCGCCGCCCTCGCCCGCGGTGACGAACACCATGTCGGCACCCGCGAGGGCTTCTTCGATCTCCTCGGCGTGGTCCTCGGCGGCACGACGGCCGACTTCGGGGTCCGCGCCGGCGCCGAGCCCGCGGGTGATCTCGCGGCCCACGTCGAGCTTGACGTCGGCGTCGCTGAGCAGCAGGGCCTGGGCGTCGGTGTTGATCGCGATGAACTCGACGCCACGGAGACCGAGCTCGATCATGCGGTTGACGGCGTTGACGCCGCCGCCGCCGACACCGACGACCTTGATGACGGCGAGGTAGTTGTGGTTCGTGGTCACGTCAGTCAGGCCTCCGGTAGAACCCTCAACCTCTACTTGAAGTTCAGGGGCAATGCTGGTAGATGTGGTGCTGGCTTCGACGCTACGGGTGCGTTCGGCGCACTGTCGCCCCGCCACGCCGCGTGTCGCCGATCAGGTCGTGCAATTCGGTCTCCGGCGCGAACACGCCTCAGCCCTCGGCTCGGATCACGCCGTTGTCCGGCGACGAGACGTCGTACTCAACGACGACGCCCGGGTTCCGGGCACCGTGGTCCTTCACCAGCGCAGCGAGCAGCGCGGCCTTGGCCTCGGACTCGTCCGGGTTCCCCCACACGACGGTCGAGCCGTCCTCGAGGGTCAGCGTCACGTCGTCGGCGGTCGACCCCGCGACCCGCGTCACCTGCGACCGCACGGTCGACGGGAGCGCGAGAACGACCTCGGTCATGGTGCGGAAGCTCGAGGACCCGAGGCGGGCGCGGGCGATGTCGGCGAGCGGCATCGAGGCCGGGCGCTTCGGCGAGGACTGGACCACGATCCCGGCGGGGTCGACCAGGTCGAACGTGGTGCCCGACCGCACCGCGACGACGGGCGTGCGCTCGGTCACCGTGACGACCAGCGTGTGCGGCGGAGCCTCTTCGGTCACGTAGCTCTCGATGAGCGGGAACCCGGCGACGTCGCGCTTGATCGCGTCGAAGTCGAGCCGGGCCAACGGGGTGCCGATCTGGTCGGACAGCGCCTGGCGCAGCGCGGTCTCGTCCACCCGGTTCGTGCCCTGCACCTCGATGGTGCGGAGCGCCATGAGCGGCGAGTACACCGCGACGAGGATCGAGACGCCGAGCACGACGACGACGCCCGCCGCCGTGGTCCAGGCGGCGCGACGGTGGCGGCTGCGTCGGGTGAACCGGCGGACCTCCGCGCGCTCGAGCAGCCGGCGTCGGCGCTTCGCGACGCGCGCCTCGCGGGCGGTCTCCGCTGCGCGCACGCGCGCTCCGATGGGCACCTCGACGTGGTGGTGCGGCCGGGAGGTGCCGCCCGCGTCGAGCACGTCGGTCACGGTCGCGTCGTGGTCGGTTGCACCGCCCGTGACGGCCCGTCGTTCCGCCTCGCGTCGGTCGGCCTCGGGGTCGCGGTGGTCCTCGTTCGGCGTGTACTCGCGGAGCCGGTCCGCGACCGCCCCGAAGCCGGCACCGAACCGGCGGCCGGCCGCGCCCGCGAAGGCGCCGACGCGGTCCCGGGGCGAACCCGGGGTGTCGGCGTCGGGCTCGTGCGCAGGGGTGGGCTCGGGCGTCTCGTCGACCGGCACGTCCGGGTCGGACGCGGGACGGGCCTCCCGTTCGTCGGCTGCACGACCGCGGAACGGCAGCCGCGGCTTCGAGGGACCACGACGCTGCCGGGGCGCTTCGGTGGCCTCGGCCGGGGCGTCCTGGCGGGCCGCCCCCTCGTCGAACCCCTCGGGGCGCTTCACCGGGACGACGCTCCGTCGTCCTGGAGCGCCCCGAGCACCTGCGGGATGATCCGGTACACGTCGCCGCAGCTGAGCGTCATGATGATGTCGCCGTCCTCGGCGACGGCGGCCGCGCGGGCCGCTGCCTCGTCCCAGTCGGGCAGGAACTCGACGCGCGACTGGTCGGAGAAGCGCTCCTGCACCAGTGCGCCGGTGACACCGGGCTCCGGGTCCTCGCGGGCGCCGTAGACATCGAGCACGACCGTGTGGTCGGCGAGCTCCTCGTAGACCTTCGCGAAGTCGCCGGCCATCAGGCGGGTGCGCGAGTACAGGTGCGGCTGGTGGATCGCGATGATCCGGCCGTCACCGACGACGTTGCGGGCAGCCTTGAGCGCAGCCGCGACCTCGGTCGGGTGGTGCGCGTAGTCGTCGTACACGGAGACGCCGCGCTCGACGCCGTGCAGCTCGAAGCGGCGCTGCGTGCCGCCGAAGGCCTCGAGCCCGCGGAGCGCGTCGGCCGGGGCGACCCCGAGGCCGGTGAGGACCGCGAAGGCGCCGACGGCGTTGATCGCGTTGTGGCGACCGGGCACACGGAGGGTCAGGTGGTGCGCTTCGCCGGCGGCGCGGAAGTCGACCTCGACACCGGCGGACTCGGTGATCGACTCGATGCGGACGTCGGCGTCGACGGCCTCGCCGAAGGTGACGATCTCGGGGGCGTCGGCGCGCTGGCGGATGCCGGCCGTGACGGTCTTCGCGCCGGCGTCGTCGCTCGAGATGACGACGCGCTCGCTCGCCTTCGCGGCGAACTCGACGAAGGCCTCGGTGAACGCTTCCTCGCTGCCGTAGTGGTCGAGGTGGTCGGCGTCGACGTTGGTGACCAGGGCCACGGCGACGTCGTACAGCAGGAACGAGCCGTCGGACTCGTCGGCCTCGACCACGAACAGGTCGCTCGACCCCGGGGCCGAACTGGTGCCGAGGGACTGGATGACGCCGCCGTTGACGAAGCTCGGGTCGAGGCCGAGCTCGACCATCGCGGTGACGATCATGCCGGTCGAGGTGGTCTTGCCGTGCGCACCGGCGACCGCGACGAGGCGGTGCTCGGCGATCAGGGCGGCGAGGGCCTGCGAGCGGTGGAGCACCGGCAGACCGCGGCGCTGCGCCTCGAGGAGCTCGGGGTTGTCCGGCCACAGCGCACTGGTGACGACGATGGTGTCGGCCGCGCCGACGTTCGCGGCGTCGTGGCCGATGTGCACCGTCGCGCCGAGGTCGCGCATCGTGGCGGTCGTGTCGGTCTCGCGGGAGTCGCTCCCCGTCACGGCGTGGCCAGCGGCGACGAACATCCGGGCGATGCCGCTCATGCCCGCGCCGCCGATGCCGACGAAGTGCACCGTGCCGAGGTCGTCCGGGATCGGCTGCGTGAGGTCCGGCTTGATGGTCATGGTTCCTCCGTGGTGCTGGTGCTGCCGGGCGTGGGCCGCGTTCGTGCGTGCTTGGCCGCGTCGAGGACCAGGTCGGTCATCCGGTCGGCACCGTCGCGGTGGCCGACGCTGCCGGCACGGACGGTCATGTCCGCGATCCGGGATCGGTCCTGCAGGATGCTCAGCAGCTGGAACGTCACCCAGTCCTGGTCGAATTCCCCGTCCGCCACGAGCACCGCTCCCCCGGCGTCGACGACGTCCTTCGCGTTGTGGCGCTGCTCGCCGTTGCCCACCGGGTACGGCACGAGCACGCTGGGCAGTCCCACCGCGGTGAGCTCGCACACCATGCCGGCGCCGGAGCGCGACACGACGAAGTCGCTGGCGGCGTACGCCAGGTCCATCCGGTCGCAGTACGGCAGCACGTGGTAGCCGTCGAGGTCACTCGGGCCGATGTCCGACGCGGCGCCCACGACGTGCAGGATCTGCCAGCCGGCACCGACGATGGCGGACGCCGAGCGGTTGATCGTCCGGTTGATGCTCCGGGCGCCCGAGGATCCGCCGGTCACGAGCAGCACCGGGCGGTCCGGGTCGAGACCGAACGCTGCAAGGCCCTCGACGCGGCTCGCGCGGCGGTCGAGCGACTCGATCTCGCGGCGGAGCGGCATGCCGACGACCCGACCGTTCCGGAGCCGGGTGTTCGAGAAGGTCAACCCGACGTGGTCGGTGAGGAACGCGGCGAGGCGGTTCGCCAGCCCGGGCTTCGCGTTCTGCTCGTGCACGACGATCGGTGTTCCGGTACGGCGCGCGGCGATGTACGCCGGGGCGGCCGCGTAGCCCCCGACGCCGAGGACGACCTCGATCCGGTGCTCACGGATGATCTGCTCGGTCCGCTTGACCGCCGCGACGAAGCGCTGCGGGAAGCGCAGGGCGTTCGCGTTGATCCTGCGCGGGAACGGCAGGCGCGGGATGGTCAGCAGCTCGTAGCCGCGCATCGGGACGAGTCGGGACTCCAGGCCCTCGGCGGTGCCCAGCACGAGCACCTCGGCCTCGGGCTCACGCTCCGTCAGCCGGTCGGCGACCGCGAGCAGGGGGTTGACGTGGCCGGCGGTACCGCCGCCGGCGAAGAGGTACTTGCTCACCGCAGTGGTCCGTTCGTGGTGGGGAGTCGGTTCGACGCGGCCGGGTCGTTCTTGCCGGGCAAGTCGCGGGCGAACGACAGCACGACGCCGATCGCCACCAGGGTCATGATGAGCGCCGAACCACCGGCGGAGATGAGCGGCAGCGGCACGCCGAGGACCGGCAGCAGTCCGAGGACCACGGCGATGTTGATGAGCGCCTGCCCGATGATCCACGCCAGGATGCCGCCCGTGACCGTCTTCACGAACGGGTCGCGGGACTGCCGGATGATCTTGATCATTCCCACCGCCAGCACGACGAACAGGCCGAGCACGACGACGGCGCCGATCAGGCCGAGCTCCTCGCCGATGATCGCGAAGATGTAGTCGTTGTCGGCCTCGGGCAGCCAGGACCACTTCGCCTTGGAGTTGCCGAGGCCGACGCCGAACACCCCGCCGGACGCCAGGGCCCACATGCCGTGCACGGGCTGCCAGCAGATGTCCTGGTACTGGCTGGTGTCGGTGCAGCCGGAGAGCCAGGCGCTGATGCGGGTCGAGCGGGACGCCGACGCCATGGTCACGAACGGCAGCATCACGGCGATCGCGGCCAGGCCGACGAGCAGGTGCCGGGCGCGGACGCCGCCGATGTACAGCGCACCGAAGACCAGGATGAGCATGACCATGGCCGTGCCCTGGTCACCACCGAGGATCACGAGTCCGAGCGACAGCAGCGAGGCGATCCCGATCGGGACGAAGACCTCTTTCCAGTCGTCGAGCTTGTCCCGCTTGACGTAGATGATCGCGCCGATGCCGAGCACCAGGCCGAGCTTCACGACCTCGGACGGCTGCGCGGTGAACGAACCGATGCCGATCCAGTTCCGGTTGCCCTGCACGTCGATGCCGAGCGGTGTGTAGACGAGCAGCTGGAGCACGAGGGCCGCACCGAGCAGCCGCATCGCCCACTTCCGCCACATCCGGGTGGGCACCCGGCTCGCGACGAGCATGAGCGGCACGCCGAGCACGGCGTAGAGGCCCTGGCGCGACGCCGCACCGAAGAAGTCGTGGGTGGCCGCGTACTCCTCGACGCTCGACGAGGACAGCACCATCACGACGCCGAAGACGACGAGGAACAGCGTGACGCCGAGGATCGTGTAGAACGTGCTGGACTCGGCGACGAAGACGTTCTTGACGGCGACGAGCGCACCGTTCGTGCGCCGACGCGACCCCTCGGACGTCCGGCCGCTACGGCCGTTCGGAAGATCCGTCGGTGTCGTTGCCATCGACTTCTCCTCCCAGGTGCTCGTGGACCGCGGCCGCGAAACGGCGCCCCCGGTCGGCGTAGGACGCGAACTGGTCGAACGACGCCGCCGCCGGGGCGAGGAGGACCGTGTCGCCCGGTCTCGCGACCGACGCGGCATGCCGGACCGCCTCGCGCATGACCTGATCAGTGTCCGTCGTCTCCACCTGGAGCACGGGAACCGTGGACGCGTGTCGCGCGAATGCCTCCAGGACGGGGGTCCGGTCCGCGCCGATCACGACGGCGGCACGGACCTCGGGCCCGAAGCGCTCGATCAGACCGTCGATGTCGACGCCCTTGAACAGGCCGCCGACCACCCACACGACGGTGTCGAACGAGGCGAGCGACGCGGTGGCGGCGTGCGGGTTCGTCGCCTTCGAGTCGTCCACCCACGTGATGCCCTCGGCCTCGGCCACGAACTCGGTGCGGTGGTGGTCGGCGCGGAAGGCGCGGACCGCGGCCTGGATCGCGCTCGGCTGGACCGCGCCGGCCCGGGCGAGGGCCGCCGCGGCCAGGACGTTCATGGTCATGTGCGGGCTGGCGAGTCCGGCGGTCTCGAGGTCGGCGACGGTCGAGAGCTCGAGCGCGCTGTTCCGCCGGTCCTCGGTGAAGGCGCGGTCGCACAGGACGTCCTCCACGATGCCGACGTCACCGGGAGCCGGGACCCCGGGTGTGAAGCCGACCCCGCGGCAGCCCTCGACGACGTCGGCCTCCTGCACCATGTGCTGGGTGACCTCGTCCGAGGTGTTGTAGACGCACGCCATGACGGTGCGCTCGTAGACCTTGGCCTTGGCGGCCCGGTACGCCTCGGCGGAACCGTGCCACTCGAGGTGGTCGTCGGCGATGTTCAGGCACGCGCTCGCGAGGGGCACCACGGCACCGTCGCCGGACTCCGCCATGTAGTGGAGCTGGTGGCTCGACAGCTCGACCACGAGCACGTCGTAGCCGTCCGGGTCGCGCACGACGTCGAGCACCGGGACGCCGATGTTGCCGCAGGCGACGGCGCGCAGTCCGCCCGCTTCGTACATCGCTGTCGTGAGCTGGGTCGTGGTGGTCTTGCCGTTCGTGCCGGTGATGGTGATCCACGGCGCGGCGACCGGGCCACGGACGACCTTGTCGCGCACGCGCCAGGCGAGTTCGATGTCGCCCCAGACGGTGCTGTTCGCCACCGACCACTGCACGGTGGCGTTGTGCGGCGGCAGGCCCGGCGACACGATGACCACGTCGGGGGCCTGCTGCACGAGTGCGTCCGGCACCGCGTCGAGCGGTGCCTGCAGGAACCGAGCGCCGATGACGTCGAGCAGCTCGACGCTGTCGGTCGGCGCGTCTGACGAGTAGACCGTCACCGCGCTGCCGAGTTCGACCAGGGTGTCGGCGACCGAGAAGCCCGTGGCGCCGAGTCCGAGCACGGCGACGTTCAGCCCCCGCCATCCGTCCGAGTACCAGCTGTCGAGGGACTGGAGACGATCAGCCAACGCGCGCGATCCATTCGAGGTAGAAGAGCCCGACCCCCGCCGCCACGAAGAGTCCGGCGATGATCCAGAAGCGGACGACGACGGTCACCTCGGCCCACCCCTTCAGTTCGAAGTGGTGGTGCAGCGGGCTCATCAGGAAGATCCGCTTGCCGTGGGTGATCTTGAAGTACGCCCGCTGCAGGATGACCGAGCCGGTGACGATGAAGAAGAGGCCACCGATGAGGATGAGCAGCAGCTCCGTGCGGCTGAGGATCGCGAGACCGGCCAGGGCACCGCCGAGGCCGAGCGATCCCGTGTCGCCGAGGAAGATCTGCGCCGGCGAGGTGTTGTACCAGAGGAAGCCGATGAGCCCACCGCAGACCGCGGCAGCGACCACCGCGAGGTCGAGCGGGTTGGACACCGTGTAGCAGGCGTGCTCGGTGCTCGCGTCGAGGCGGGCACCGCCGCAGATCTGGTTCGACTGCCAGAAGCCGATGATCACGTACGAGCCGATCGCGAGGATGCTCGACCCGGTGGCGAGGCCGTCGAGCCCGTCCGCCACGTTCACACCGTTCGACGTGGAGACCGTCAGCAGGACGATCCACGCCAGG
Organism: Curtobacterium sp. VKM Ac-1376; assembly: GCF_015351025.1. Lineage (GTDB taxonomy): Bacteria > Actinomycetota > Actinomycetes > Actinomycetales > Microbacteriaceae > Curtobacterium. The sequence continues at coordinate 80,911 of NZ_JADKRV010000009.1, forward strand.
AACAGCACCGTGCCGATGACCGTTCCGAGCGCCATGAAGTCGAGCCACGGCACGTCGCGGATCGCCGAGATCATGGTGGACGCCGGCGGCTTGCCGTTCGAGGTCGGCACGACGAGGGCAACGGTGGCGAAGATGACACCGACGATGACCTGGCCGAGGACCTTGGCCCAGCCGCCGAGTCCGAGGCTCCGCTGACGACGGACCTTCAGGAAGTCGTCGATGAAGCCGACGAACCCGAGCCCGACCATCAGGAACAGCACGAGCAGCCCGGACAGCGTGATCGAGTCACGTCCGGCCAGGTGCCCGACGAAGTACCCGATCACCGCGCCGATGATGAGGACGATGCCACCCATCGTCGCGGTGCCGCGCTTGGTGTGGTGCGACTGGGGTCCGTCGTCACGGATGAACTGCCCCCACCCGAGCCGGTGGAAGAGCCTGATGAAGAACGGGGTGAGCAGCAACGTGAACACCAGCGACGTGGCGCCGGCGACGAGGAGCGCGATCATTCGGTGACACCTCCGAGGCGGTCGCCGAGGAATCGCAGTTCGGCAGACTTCGAGGACTTGACGAGGACGACGTCGCCGGGGCGGAGCATCTCCTGCATGGCACGGACGGCGTCGTCGACGTCCTCGATGTACACGGACTCGCCGTCCCACGATCCCTCGAGGGTGGCGGCCTGGTGGATCGGCATCGCGCCGCGGCCGACGACCACGAGCTGTCCGATGCCGAGCCGGACGACGAGCCGACCGATACGGTCGTGCTCCTCGACGGAGTACTCGCCGAGCTCGGCCATCTCGCCGAGCACGGCGACGGTCCGCTCCCCTGGGCGCACGATCTGCGCCAGGGTCCGCAGCGCCGCCGCGGTCGAGTCGGGCGACGCGTTGTACGCGTCGTTGATGACCGTGACGCCCTCGGGGCCGTCCTGGAGCAGCTCCATGCGCCAGCGCTCGGCGCGCGTCATCGACGCGAGCGCGGCGGCACCATCGGCGAGCGGGACGCCCCACAGGTGGGCGACGGAGAGCGCGGCGGACGCGTTCATTGCGTGGTGCTCACCCAGGATCGCGAGGCGCACGTCCACGTGATCCGGGCCTCCAGACAGGGTGGCGTCCGTCGGACGCTCGCCTTCCGGGCGGACCGGGGCCACGCCGCCGGTTCCGGACTGACGCGCGAGCGGCAGGTCGGCCTTGCCGGTGGGGAGAGGCGCGGTGAGGGTGAAGCGGGTGCCGCTGCGGTCCGTCTCGATGCCGGTGATGCGGTAGTCGGCGTCCGCCGACGTGCCGAAGCCGACCACGCGCGCGGCCGTCAGGTCGCGCATCGACGCGACGCGGTCGTCGTCGACGTTGAGCAAGGCCGTGGCGGTCTCGGGCAGGTCCGTGACCATCTCGGACTTCGCTCGCTGCGTCGCCTCGATGCCGCCGAACTCGCCGGCGTGCGCGAGGCCCACCTTGAGGACGACGCCCACGTCGGGCTCGGCGATCGAGACGAGCTTCGCGATGTGGCCGACGCCGCTCGCCCCCATCTCGACCACCAGGTAGCGGGTGTCGTAAGTCACGCGGAGCATCGAGATGGGTGCCCCGACGTGGTTGTTGAACGACCCCTGGGGCGCGACGGTCTCACCGTGCTGCTCGAGGATCGTGCGGAGCATGTTCTTCGTGCTCGTCTTGCCGTTCGAGCCGGTGATGCCGACGACCCGCAAGGGGGCGGGGCGACCGTCTGCGTCGACACGGTCTGCGGTGCTCATCCGGACGCGCGTGACGACCTCGTGCGCGAGCGCGGCGAGGGCCTCGTAGCCGTCCGCCACGACGATCTGCGGCGCGGTGGTGTCGACGCGCTCCGGCGTGATCACCAGTGCGGCGCCGGCGTCGACCGCGGCGGGAACGAAGCGGCGGCCGTCGGTCACCTCTCCGGGGAGCGCGAAGAACACGCTGCCCGGACGGACCAGGCGCGAGTCGGTCTCGACCGAGCCCTCGACGACGAGGTCGCCCGGCTCGGCGGCGTCGGTGGCCTGGGCGCCGCCGATGAGATCGCCGCCGACCGCGGTGGCGATCTCGGCGAGGGTCATGGCGATCATCGGACGTCCTCCGCGGGACCGGAGTTCGGCTCCCAACCGGCCTCGCGCAGGGCCGCACGGGCCTCGTCGCGGGCGGAGTACGGCGTACGGACGCCCTGGATGTCGCGGTAGTCCTGGTGGCCGGGGCCGGCCCAGAGGATCGAGTCGCCCTCGCCGAGCAGGCCCACGGCCTTGCGGATCGCGGCCTCGGGCGGGCTCACCTCGTACAGCTCGTGGTCCGGGTACGCCTCGCGCGCGGCGTCGACCAGGGTCTTGCGGATCGACGCGGCGTCCTCGAAACGGGGGTGGTGGTCGGTCACGACGAGGATGTCGCTGCCGGCAGCGGCCACGCGGGCCATGTCGCCGCGCTTCGTGGTGTCGCGGTCGCCGTCGGCGCCGAACAGCATGAGGACCTTGCCGGCGGTGAACTGGCGCACCGCCGCGAGGGTGTTCTCGAAGGCGTCGGCGCTGTGACCGAAGTCGACGTAGACGCTCGGTCCGTGCTCACCGGAGACCCGCTCGGTGCGACCGGGCAGGTAGCACTCGATGGCGGACACGCGGCGGTCCGCAGCGTCGTCGTCGCGCTCGTCGGTTTCGTCGGGGTAGCGACGGTGGTTGCTCTCGAGCGCGTGCGCGATGGCGCCGAGCTCGAAGCCGCCCTCGACGAGCATGACGATCGCGAGTGCAGCGTTCGCCGCCATGTGCCAGCCGATCAGGGGCACACGGGTGGTGAGCGAACGGCCCTCGGGGCCGGTCAGGCGGAACTCGGTGTAGGCCGCGTGCGCCTCGACGACGTCGACGTGCCACTCGGCCTCGACGTCGGGGCGGACCGTGATGGTCGTGACCGGGATGCGGGAGTCCTGCACGACGCGGCGGCCCCAGTCGGTGTCCAGGGAGACGACGCCGCGACGGGCGTGCTCGGGCTGGAACAGCGGGAGCTTCGCCTGGTAGTACTCCTCCATGTCGGCGTAGTCGTCGAGGTGGTCGTGCGACAGGTTCGTGAAGGCTGCGACGTCGAAGACGATCCCGTCCACACGGTGCCGGCTCAGGGCCTGGGCGCTGACCTCCACCGCGACCGCGCGGACCTCGCTCTCGCGCATCCGGGCGAGGAGCGCGTGCATCTCGCTGGCCTCGGGCGTGGTGAGCCGGCTCGTCACGCTGAGCGAGCCGATGTGGCGCTCGGCAGTCGAGCTGAGGCCGGTGACGAGACCGAGCTGCTTGAGGATCCCCTCGAGGATGTAGGACGTGCTCGTCTTGCCGTTCGTGCCGGTGACGGCGAACAGCTGCGGCAGGTCGGTGGCCTCGTCCGGGTGGGTGCGGTAGACCCACGCTGCGACGTCGCCGAGGGCGGTACGGGGGTCGTCGACGACGAGCACGGGCAGCCCGGAGGGTTCGACCAGCGCGACGCCGTCCTGGTCGGTCAAGACGGCCACGGCACCGCGCTCGGCGGCCTCGGTGGCGAACTGCGCACCGTGCCGGTTCGCACCGTGCACGCCGACGAACAGGTCACCCGGCTGCACCTCGGCGGCGCTCAGCGTGACGCCGGTCGTCTCGACGCCGTCGAGCGAGCCGACGACGCGCAGACCGAACGCGTTCGCGAGTTCGGCGACGGCCCTCGGCGTCGGGTGTTCGGGTCGGAGGACCGGGGGGATCCGTGCGGACAAGTGCTCCTTCTTCCTCACCACGTGGACGGGTAGGTCTTCGCCTGCGTCGTGGAGGGGGCGACACGGTACTTCTCGAGCACCTGGGACATGAGTGTGCGGAACGCCGGAGCCGCTCCGCTCGACCACTTGTTGGTCTGCGGCTTCGTGAACGTCACCGTGACAACATACTGGGGGTCTTCTGCGGGTGCCATTCCGGCCACCGAGGTGATGCGCTGCGAGCCGTAGCCCTGCGACCCCTCGGCGACTTCCGCGGTGCCCGTCTTCGCGGCGATGTTGTAGCCGGAGATCGGCTTCATGCCCACCAGGGTGCCACCGGTGACCACGCTCTGCAGCATGTCGGTCACCTGCGTGGCGGCGTCGGCGGACACGACCCGCTGCTTCTGCACGTCGGGCGCGTCGATCGTCGTGCCGTCCGCCGTGGTGCAGCCCTTGACGAAGTGCGGCGGGATCCGGACACCGTCGTTGGCGATCGTCTGGAACACGCTTGCAACCTGGATCGCCGTCGTCGAGATGCCCTGGCCGAACATCGAGTTGATGTCCGTCTGCTGGTCCCAGTTCGGGCTCGAGCCGTAGTCCATGGACGGCTGACCCGGGTAGTCGATCGCCGTCTCGGGTTCGAACAGCCCGAACTTCTTCATGTAGTCGTAGCGCTGCTGGGCGGTCAGCCGAGACCCGAGCTCGGTGATGCCGACGTTCGACGAGTCGCGCAGGATGCCGGTCAGCGTCAGGTTCTCGGTCTCGTGGAACTCCGAGTCGTGGATCGTGCCACCCCAGGGGAACGTGCGCGAGTACGGCACGACGGCCTGGTCGGTCGGGCTCGACTTGCCCTGGTCGATCAGGGCGGCGGCGATGGCGGCCTTGATCGTCGACCCGGGCTCGTACGTCGCCGTCAGCGCGCGGGACCCGAAGGCGCCCTCGTCCGTCGTGGCATCGACGTCGTTCGGGTCGACCGTCGGGTAGTCGGCGACCGCCAGCAGCTCGCCGGTCTTCACGCTCGTGACCGTCGCGGTCGCGGACTCGGCCTGCAGGGTCTTCGCGGCGGACGCGATGGTCTGCTGCGCCATGTACTGCAGGTCGCTGTCGATCGTCGTGACGAGGGTGCCGCCGTCCTTGGCCTTCTTCGCGGTCACGGTGCTGCCGGGCAACTGGACGCCGTCTTCCCCGCGCTCGTACGTCTCGGAGCCGTTGGTGCCGGCCAGACACTGGTCGTACGCGTACTCCAGACCGGCCTGCGCCCCGTCGGTGCCCATGAAGCCCGTGATGTTGCCCGTCGTCGCACCGGCCGGGTAGACCCGCGACGCCTGCTGCTCCTTGTAGATCCAGGGGATGCCGAGGTCGGTGACGGCCTCGTAGTGCTTCACGTCCAATCCCTTGACCAGGTAGGCGAAGTCGGACTTCGGGTTCGCGGCGATGTTCTTCCGCATGGTCGCGACGTCGCCGCCGGAGGCCTTCGCCAGCGCGGTGAGCGCGGCGCCGACGCTGACCTCCTTCACCCGGGTGCCGCCGAGCTTGCCCTCGAAGGCCTTCACCAGGCGCGGTGAGGTCGTGATGTTGTACCGCGTGACGCTGTCGGCGAGCTCGGTGCCGCTGCGGTCGACGATCGAGCCGCGGGTGCCGTAGATGGTCACCGGGATGCTGCGCTTCTGGGCGGACTGCTCGTTCAGCTCTGCGGCCTGCACGACCTGGATGTCGACGAGCCGGACCACGAACACGCCGACGAGCGCGATCACGGCGAGCATCACGATGCTGTAGCGCAGGCGTCGGTTGCGGATCGTCTTCCTCACGCGGTGCGGTCCTTCCCGGGCGGTGCTGTGGGTGCGGCGGCCCCGCCGGTCACCGGGTGGAGGGCGCCTGGAGCGGGTTCGCGTCGGACTCTACGGACGACTTCGCCGTCCCCTGGTCCGACGCGCTGGCGCCGCTCGTCTTCTCAGACGCGGCGGTGCCGGATGTGCCGGAGGCAGCGGCGCTCGCGTCGTCGGTGGCGCCTGCGGTGTCGGTGGCGGCCGTGGCGCCGGTTGCGCCTGTGCTGCCGGTCTCCTTGCTCGTCGACGTGTCGCCCGGCTTCGCAGCCAGCGGGACGTCGTTCAGCAGGGAGTTCGGCACCTGGTTGTCGGTCGACGCCGTTGCCTGGTCGGGCTTCGCCGGTGTCGGCGTGCCGTACACGCGGCCCGTCTTCGGGTCGAGGTAGACCGGCGTCGAGTTCGCGATCATGCCGAGCGCCTGGGCGTTGCGGGCGAGGTTCTGCGGCGAGTCGAGCACCCGCAGTTCCTCGGACAGGGACTGCTGTGTGCGGGAGAGATCCGTCTGCTCGGCCGACAGCGCGTTGAGCGTGTACGCCCCCTGGCTGAGCACCATGCTGATGCCGAGCTGGGCCAGCAGCAGGATGCCGAGCGCGACGACGGCGACGACGGCGTAGCCGATGCGGGGCCGGACGCGACGCTGGGCCGCGGTCGGGGTGACCTCGACGAGTTCCGGCCGCGGCTGCTGGTCCGGGCGCGGGGCCCGCGACGGGATGACGGCGGGGTCGACGAGTGCGAGGTTCGTGCTCATGTCACTTCCGGATCCGCTGGGCCGCGCGCAGACGCACGGGGGTTGCTCGGGGGTTGGCGGCGCGTTCGGCCTCGTCGGCCAGCTCGGCGCCCTTGACGATCAGGGAGAAAGTGGGGGCGTGCTCGGGCAGCTCCACCGGCAGGCCTGCTGGGGCGCTCGACTTCGTGCGCTCCACCAGCGCCCGCTTGACGATGCGGTCCTCGAGCGACTGGTACGACTCGACGACGATCCGGCCGTCGACGGCGATGGCGTCGAGCGCTGCCGGAATCGCCCGCTCGAGCACGCTGAGTTCGGCGTTCACCTCGATGCGGAGCGCCTGGAACACCCGCTTGGCCGGGTGCCCCTGACGCTGGATCGCGACCGGGGTGGCGTCGTGGAGCACCTGGACCAGGTCGCCGGACATCTCGAACGGCTTGGTCGCCCGGCGCTCGACGATGGCCCGGGCGTAGCGGCCCGCGAGCCGCTCCTCGCCGTAGCGCTGGAAGATGCGGCGGAGTTCGCCCTCGTCGTAGGTGGCCAGGACGTCGGCGGCGGTCTGCCCCTCGGTCCGGTCCATCCGCATGTCGAGCGGCGCGTCCTGGCTGTACGCGAACCCGCGCTCCGCCCGGTCCAGCTGCAGCGAGCTCACGCCGAGGTCGAACAGCACGCCGTCGACCTTCGAGAACCCCTGGCCCTCGATGGCCTCGGTGATGCCGTCGTACACGGTGTGCACGAGCCGGACGCGGTCACCGAAGCGGGCGAGCCGCTCCCCCGCGATGCCGAGCGCATCGGTGTCCCGGTCGAGCCCGATGAGCGTGAGCTCCGGGAACCGCTCGAGCAACCCTTCGGAGTGGCCGCCCATCCCGAGCGTGGCGTCGACGACGACCTTGCCCGGGCCCTCGAGCGTCGGCGTGAAGAGGTCGACGATGCGCTGGAGCATCACCGGCGTGTGCGGGAACTTCGGAGTCTCGTCCTCGGCCATGTGCAGCCCCTCGTCTCCTGGGCCGTGGGTCCGGATCCCCATCCATGCGACCTGACACCGGGGAAGTGATGTCAGGGCTTCACGGCTGGGAGTCCCGATCCGCGGATCAGAAGATCCCCGGGATCACCTCCTCGTCGTTGTCGGCGAATGCCTCTTCGGCTTCGGCGTAGTAGGCCTCCCACGCGGGGGTCGACCAGATCTCGGCACGGTCACCGCTGCCGATGACCGTGAGGTCCCGCTCGAGCCCCGCGTACTCGCGGAGGTTCTGTGGGATCGTCACGCGGTTCTGCTTGTCGGGCTGTTCGGCGCTGGCCCCCGAGAGGAACAGACGCATGTAGTCGCGGGTGCGCTTCGACGTCATCGGAGCGGTCCGGATGCGCTCGTGGAGTTCCTCGAACGTCCGGGCGCTGAAGACGACGACGCACCGTTCCTGACCGCGGGTCATCACGAGACCCCCGGACAGTTCGTCCCGGAACTTGGCGGGGAGGATCACGCGACCCTTCTCGTCGAGCTTCGGGGCATGAGTACCGAGCAGCACGTCGGGCCTCCCCTCCGCTCCACCGGACCGTTGCGAGCCCCACTTTACTCCACTCCCCTCCCCAGACCCAGGCTTCTGCTCCCTTTTCGGCCCGCGACACCCCTACTGGGGGCACCAAATCCGGAATGCACCCCGCGCGGGAGACCCGACAAGCCCGGAATCATGCGGCTCGACTGCCCCGGGGCTCCCGTGGAGGAAAGTGGAGGACTTTCGCAGTCGGTGGAGCGCCTCAGGGCGCGCCGCGGGCCCGCCGCCGAGAGGTCGCGAACCGTCGGCAGCGCGGGCCTCGGGCAACAGTTCGTGCCCCCTCGGCGGCCATCACCCGGCATGTCGTGACCGCTCGCGCGCACCCGCCACCGCACCCACGCCCCGGGAACACAGAACGGGGCCGACCCGAAGGTCGACCCCGTGGAGGAGTGTGGAGCGCAGCGCTCCCTAGCTCTGGTCGTTCCGCTTGTCCCAGCGGTCGTTCATGCGGTCCATGAAGGATCCACCACCGGCGGACGGCCGAGCTGCGCCGCCGGACGCCGGCCGACCCGGTCGAGCAGGCCTGGACTTCGGGGCACGCATGCCCGGGCGCAGCGCGAAGAGGACACCGGCGAGCATCACGACGAAGCCGAGGATGCCCAGCAGCGGTGCCTTCATGACCAGGCCGACGATGACGATGGCGACCCCGGCGAGTGCACCGAGGACCCCGAGTGTGATGGCCGTGTACGTCGGACGACCCTGTCGACGTGTGACACGCGCCACGAAATCGGAATCGTTCTGGTAGAGGCTGCGCTCCATCTCTTCGAGAAGGCGCTGCTCCTGTTCCGAGAGCGGCATCTTGGTTCCCTCTGTTCCTGGGATCGACGCGGGGTTGAAAAACGCGGGTTGGGTGGACCGATTCTATGCCTCGACCACTCCACTAGGGTAGGGATCGTGGCTGAGAGTACGCGATTAGTGGACCTCGTATCGGCGCGTATCGACCGGGCACTCGACGAGCAGCGTGAACGGCTCCTCGCGATCAGTCCGGACCTTGCGCCGTTCGACCTGTACGCCCGAGACCTGCTGTCCGGCGGCAAGCGCTTCCGGGCGCTGTTCTGCTACTGGGGATGGCAGTCGGTGGCCGGCCGTTCCGGCTCGTTCGACCCGCTGGCCGAGGGGTCGCGGCAGACCACCGCGGAGGCGATCGTCACGGTCGCCGCCGCGCTCGAGGTCTTCCACGCCGCTGCCCTCGTGCACGACGACATCATGGACCGCTCGGACACCCGCCGCGGACGCCCCGCTGCCCACCGCCGTTTCGAGTCGCTGCACCAGGAGTCGGGCTTCGTCGGCGACCGCGGACAGTACGGCACGAACTCGGCCCTGCTCCTCGGCGACCTGCTGCTCTCGCTCAGCGACGCCGTGTTCGACGAGGGCCTCGCGCTGCTCGACCCGGTCCGCGCCCGGATCGTCCGCCAGGAGTTCCACGACATGCGCCTCGACGTCACGGCGGGCCAGTACCTCGACGTGCACGAGGAGACCGCCTGGCCGGTCATCGACGAGTCCGAGCATCTGCTCCGCGCCCAGCGCGTCATCGTCTTCAAGTCGGCGAAGTACTCGATCGAGGCCCCGCTCGTCATCGGCGCCCTGGTCGCCGGCGCGAGCGACTCGCAGCTCGAGGGCCTCCGCGCGTTCGGACTCCCCCTCGGGGTGGCGTACCAGCTCCGCGACGACATGCTCGGCGTGTTCGGCGACCCCGAGGTCACCGGCAAGCCCGCCGGCGACGACCTCCGCGAGGGCAAGCGCACCGTCCTCATCGCCTCGGCCCGCAAGGCCCTGCCGAGTGGCCCCCGACAGCTCCTCGACGAGCTGCTCGGCGACCCGGACCTCGACGAGGAACAGGTGCAGATGCTCCGCGCCACCCTGACCGAGTCGGGTGCGGTGGCAGCGGTGGAGCGATCGATCGATCGACACGTGCAGCGGGCGAAGGCGGCGCTCGGCGCGTCGCCGCTCACGCCGTCGGCACGCGAGCAGCTCGCGTCCCTGGCCGACACCGTCAGCCGCCGCTCCGCGTAGACGCACCCGTCGCCCGGCACGCGACCACGGACGGACGGGAGGCCCGGTACCAGCCGGTACCGGGCCTCCCGTCCGTCAGGGGTGTCGGATCAGAGCAGCGACTGGGCGATGCGGCGCACCTCGGCCTTGCGGCCGGCGCGCAGCGCGGCGATCGGCGTCGTGCCCATCGCGTCATCGACCGTGAGCATCCAGCGCACGGCCTCGTCGTCGGTGAAGCCGTTGTCGGAGAGCACGATGAGCGTGCCGCGGAGTTCGGGCAGCGGCTCGCGGTCCTCGAGGAACTCACTCGGCACGCGGAGGACTCCGCCGACGCGGGCGGCGAGCAGGGTCTTCTGCTCGAAGAGGCGGTGGATCCGACCGGGGCTCGTGCTGAACATGTCCACCAGCTCGGGGACGGTCAGCCAGCGTTCGGAGAGGGACAGGTCGTCGGCGGGTTCGGCACTCACACGCCCATGGTGCCAGAGTGACCGCCGGAGTGAATCCGCATCGTCCGTCACATTCGTCACATCGACCACATCAGACTCTCTGGTTGACTTGGGAATCACACCATGCCAGCGTTGTGCCACCTGTGCGTGCGCGCACCGATCACGCACGGCTCAGTCGACATCAGGAGATACCCGTGGACCACGCTGCAGACGAAGACGCCCGGCGCGCACGATCCGCCCGGTTCGCCACCATGCCCATCGTCCTCGCCGGTACGATCGCGATGACCGCGAGCCTGACCGGCCCCGTCGCCCACGCCGAGCCGCGGCATGACGACGCCGACGCGAACCACAAGCGCCACGTCGACCAGGACCGCAACGTCGGTGACCGCCCCGTGTTCGGCACCGCCGTCGCGCGCCAGTCGGAGACCCTGGTGCGGACCGTCGCGGCCACCGCGACGGCGCCGACGTCGTACACGGTGCGCCAGGGTGACACCGTCTCCGCCATCGCCGCTCGCTTCGGGCTGTCGGCGCAGGAGATCCTGGTGCGCAACGGACTCGGCTGGAACACGATCATCCACCCGGGGCAGACGCTCCACCTGGCGTCGACACCCGCCGTCACCACTGCCGCCGTCCGCACGTCGTCAGCAACCTCGGGCTCCGGGTCCAGCACCTCGAGCTACCACGTCAAGCAGGGCGACACCGTGTCGGGCATCGCGTCGCGGGTCGGCGTGTCGACGACGGCACTCCTCAGCGCGAACAAGCTCTCACAGCGCAGCGTCATCTACCCCGGACAGACCCTCCGCGTGCCGCACGGTTCGTCGGGCACGCCGTCCGTGTCGACCGCCGCCGCACCGTCGACGTCGACGTCGAGCGTGAAGATCACGGCGGGCGACACCGTCGGCTCGATCGCCGCCGCCCACCACGTGTCCGTCGCGTCGCTCCTGTCGGCGAACGGCCTGTCGTACACGAGCACCATCTACGCGGGCAAGACCCTCGTCATCCCGTCGTCGTCGGTGACGGCCGTCCCCGCGGTGTCCTCGGGTGCCGCCGTCAGCGGAACGGTCGGCCTGAGCGCCGAGCAGCGCCAGAACGCCGCCACCATCGTCGCCGTCGGCCGTTCCCTCGGGGTCTCCGACCGTGGCCTCGTCGTTGCCCTCGCCGCCGCGATGCAGGAGTCGAGCCTCCGCAACGTGGCGCACGGCGACCGCGACTCGGTCGGGCTGTTCCAGCAGCGTCCGAGCCAGGGCTGGGGCAGCGCGGCGGAGCTGCAGGACCCGGCGTACTCCACGAAGCTGTTCTTCGGCGGGCGGAACAACCCGAACGCCGGCAAGACCCGCGGGCTGCTCGACGTGCCCGGCTGGTCGTCCATGAGCATCACCGACGCGGCCCAGGCCGTGCAGCTCTCGGCCTACCCGGAGGCCTACGCCAACTGGGCGAGCGCCGCCGAAGGCTGGCTGGCGACCCTCTGAGCCTCATCCGGAAGATCGAGATTGGGTCACGGCCGGTGCGCCGGTGCGGCGGCGTGCAGTCTCGATTCGTAGAATGCCGCCGATGACCACCAACGCCGCCACGGACCCGATGATCGGTCGCATGATCGATCAGCGGTACCGAGTGCGCTCCCGCATCGCTCGCGGGGGCATGGCGACCGTCTACCTGGCGACCGACGTGCGCCTGGAGCGACGTGTCGCGATCAAGGTCATGCACGGGCACCTGGCCGACGACCAGGCCTTCCGTGAGCGCTTCATCCAGGAGGCGCGTTCGGCCGCTCGGCTGTCGCACCCGAACCTGGTCGGCGTGTACGACCAGGGCGCCGAGGGCGACACCGCCTACATCGTCATGGAGTACATCCCGGGCATCACGCTGCGGGACCTGCTGCAGGAGCACCACGCGCTGACGCCGGAGCAGGCGACCGACATCCTGCGCGCCGTGCTGGCCGGGCTGGCGTCCGCGCACCGGGCAGGCATCGTGCACCGCGACCTGAAGCCCGAGAACGTCCTGCTCGCCGACGACGGCCGGATCAAACTGGGCGACTTCGGCCTGGCCCGTGCGACGACGGCGAACACCGCCACCGGGGCCGCCCTGCTCGGCACCATTGCCTACCTGTCCCCGGAGCTCGTGACCCGCGGTGCCGCGGACTCCCGCAGCGACATCTACGCGCTCGGCATCATGCTCTACGAGATGCTCACCGGCGAGCAGCCCTACAAGGGTGAGCAGCCGATGCAGATCGCCTACCAGCACGCCAACGACTCCGTGCCCGCGCCGAGTGCCGCCGTGGCCGGGGTGCCGCCGGAACTCGACGAGTTGGTGGCGTGGTCGACCGCGCGCGACCCGGAGGACCGCCCCCGCGACGCCCGCGAGATGCTCGACCACATGTCCGGCAACCAGCAGCGTGCGACAGGCCAGTACCGGACAGCCGTGCTGCGCCCCGAGAACGGGACCGCGATCCTGCCGTCCGGCGGGGGTGTCGGCCCCCTCGGTGCCGCTGCCGGCGCCGCCGGCTTCGGAGCGTTCGCCGCACCGGCCAGCGCGGACGAGACCGCGATCATCGACCGGTCCGCCGACCGTGACCAGACCGCCGACCGCGGGCGCTCGCCGGCCCGCGGCCGTGGTTCCACCCCGGGCCCGCGCCGCACCGGCAGCCAGCCGGGGGTGCTCTCCCCCGCCGGTCAGCGGCTCGCCGACCAGTCGGCGAAGCGCGGGAAGCGCGGCTGGATCCTGCTGTCCGTGGTCGTCGTGATCACCCTGATCGGCGCCGGCTTCGGCTGGTACTTCGGCCCCGGACCGGGCGGTAACGTCCGGATCCCGGAAGTCACGGGCAAGTCGGTCTCGCAGGCCCGGCAGCTGCTCGAAGCACAGGGCCTGCAGACGGCGTCGAAGACCGGAACCCGGTTCGACGCCGTCGTCGCGAAGGGACAGGTGTCGACGACGAAGCCGGCGGCCGACCACGAGGTCCAGAAGGGCACGGCGGTGCAGCTCGTGGTGTCGAACGGCCCGCGGATGATCGCCCTGCCCGCGATCGTCGGGCAGCCGCTCTCCACCGTCACCGCCGCACTCGACGACGACTTCGCACTGCAGGACGACCGCTACGAGTTCTCCGCCGACGCCCCGAAGGACACCGTCATCGCGGCGACCGGCCGCGCGTCCGGCGGCAGGGCGGTCGACCTGACGACGGTGAAGGCCTACGAGGAGACCGGCGAGGTCACCCTCACCGTGTCGCTCGGGCCCGTGCCCGACGTCGTCGGGAAGACCGTCGACGAGGCCTCCGCCGCCCTCGACGAGGTCGGACTCATCCTCGGCGCCCGCACCGAGGAGTACAGCGAGACCGTGCCGGCCGGGCAGATCGTGTCCGGCGCGGTGCAGGACTCGCCCGCCGTGCGTGGCACCGCGGTCGACGTCGTCGTGTCGAAGGGCCAGACGCCGATCACCGTGCCGAAGGAGGGCGTCGTCGGCAAGACCATCAACGAGGCGACCGCGACCCTCGAGGGACTCGGCCTCAAGGTCGCTGTGCCCGACTGCACCAACATCCTGTGCGGCTTCTACGACTGGAAGTCGAAGCTGCCGGTGACCGGCACCGACCCAGGCGAGGGCGCCACGGTCTACCGCGGCGACACCGTCACCCTGTCCTACGACCAGTAAGGGCGGCGGCGGCGGCGCGGGCACGCCGGTGCGTGGCGCCTGCGCGACGCTGTGCCGCCCGTGCGTGCTGGCGCCTCCGCAGAACGTCGCGGCCAGGGCAGTGGACGCAACGGCATGACGGACGGGAGGCGCGTCGCGGCACCGCCGCGGGCCTCCCGTCCGGTACGCGGAAGCGACAGAACCCCGCGAACGTGCCGCGCGATTCCGTCGCCTTGGCGGAACCGATCCTGCGCTACGCGCGGTCGGGCTGGTGCGCGCCGAGCTCCTCGGCCACCAGGAAGGCGAGCTCGAGGGACTGCATGTGGTTCAGTCGCGGGTCGCACAGCGACTCGTAGCGGGTGGCGAGGGTGGCCTCGTCGATGTGCTCCGAGCCGCCGAGGCACTCGGTGACGTCGTCACCGGTGAGCTCGACGTGCATGCCACCCGGGTACGTCCCCACCTGCCGGTGTGCCTCGAAGAACCCGAGGACCTCGTCCACGACGTCGTCGAACCGGCGGGTCTTGTAGCCGGTGGGCGTGGTGAGGCCGTTGCCGTGCATGGGGTCGGTGACCCACAGCGGGTTGGCGTCCATGCCCTTGATCGCCTCGAGCAGCTTCGGCAGCTCGTCACGGATCTTGCCCGCTCCCATGCGCGTGATGAAGGTCAGGCGACCCGGCTCGCGGTTCGGGTCGAGCTTGTCGACCAGGGCCTTCATGTCGTCGACGCTCGTGGTCGGACCGAGCTTCACGCCGATCGGGTTCCGCACCCGCGACAGGAAGTCGACGTGCGCGCCGTCGATGTCGCGCGTGCGCTCCCCGATCCAGATGAAGTGCCCTGAGGTGTCGTACGCCATGCCGGAACGGGAGTCGATGCGGGTCATCGGGCGCTCGTAGTCCATGAGCAACCCCTCGTGCGAGGCGTAGAACTCGACGTGCTTGAGCGCCTCGAAGTCGGCGCCGCAGGCGTCCATGAAGCGGATCGCTCGGTCGATCTCCTTGGCGAGGTGCTCGTAGCGGGCGTTCGCCGGGTTCGAGGCGAAGCCCTTGTTCCAGGAGTGCACCTGGCGCAGGTCGGCGAAACCCCCCTGCGTGAACGCGCGCACCAGGTTCAGCGTCGAGGCGGCCGTGTGGTAGCCCTGCACCAGGCGGCGCGGGTCGGGCTGGCGGCTCTCAGGAGTGAAGTCGTAGCCGTTCACGATGTCGCCGCGGTAGGCGGGCAACGTCACGTCACCGCGGGTCTCGAAGTCGCTCGAGCGCGGCTTGGCGAACTGCCCCGCCATGCGCCCCATCTTGATGACGGGCATCGACGCGCCGTACGTCAGCACGACGGCCATCTGCAGGATCGTCTTCACCCGGTCACGGATGGAGTCGGCCGTGGCGCCGGCGAAGGTCTCGGCGCAGTCACCACCCTGCAGCAGGAAGGCCTTGCCCTGGGCGGCGGCGGCGAGCCGGTCCCGGAGGTTGTCGACCTCGCCCGCGAACACGAGCGGCGGGAGCGTGGCGATCTCGGCCGAGGCGGCCTCGGCCGCGTTCGCGTCGGGCCAGGTCGGCTGCTGCTTGATCGGGAGCGTCCGCCAGGAGTCGAGGCCCTCGATCACGTCCGGATCCTGCAGGGCGACGAAGTCGGTCG
This sequence comes from Curtobacterium sp. VKM Ac-1376, assembly GCF_015351025.1. GTDB lineage: Bacteria > Actinomycetota > Actinomycetes > Actinomycetales > Microbacteriaceae > Curtobacterium. Next base: position 96,383 of record NZ_JADKRV010000009.1, read on the forward strand.
ACTCGAACAAGGGCGTTACCTCGGTGTTCTGTGCGGGCGGCCCGTCAGGTGTGCCGCGAACCGGCACGACGGGCATCCCGGCGGGGTGCCGGGACCATCAGAGCCTAACGTGCGGGCGTCGACTTCCGTTCCCGCATGACGGCCACGCGTGCCGAGCTCGCCCGCTCCTTGACGCTGGTTGCGTAGACGTCGACGTACTCCTGGCGGCTCAGCCCGGCGAGTTCGTGCATGATCTCGTCGGTGACGCTGCGCAGGATGAAGCGGTCGGTCTCGAAGCCCTGGAACCGCGAGAAGTCGAGCGGCTTGCCGAACACCACGCCGACGCGCTTGATCTTCGGGAACCGCTGCCCGATCTGCTGGACCTCACGCGTGCCGACCATGGCGACGGGGACGACGAGCACCCGCCCCTCGAGGATCATCCGCGCGATGCCGGTACGGCCGCGGTAGAGCTTGCCGTCGGGGCTGCGGGTGCCCTCGGGGTAGATGCCGAGTTGCTCGCCGCGGGCCAGGACCTGCAGGCCGGTGCGGAGCGAGGCCTCGGAGGCCTTGCCGCCGGAGCGGTCGATCGGCAGCTGACCGATGGCGTTGAAGAACGTCTTCGTCGCCCAGCCCTTCAGCCCCCGCCCGGTGAAGTAGTCGCTCTTCGCCAGGAACGACAGCCGCCGGTCGAGCACCGCCGGCAGGATCACGGAGTCGATGAAGGAGATGTGGTTCGACGCGAAGATGACCGGGCCCGTCGTCGGCACGTGCTCGCGCCCGACGACCCACGGCCGGAACAGGGTGAGGATGAGCGGGCCGAGCACGAAGTTCTTCAGCAGCCAGTAGGTCATCGACGACTCCAGGTGGTGAGAAGGTCCAGGTGGTGGGTGGTCCGCGTGCGGTCTTGCCCGGCTGTGGGGCGCCCGGGTGTGGGGTGGCCCGACCCTACGCCGTGCGGGCGTGGATGCGGGCGAGGTCGGCGGCCCCGACGACACCGGCGTCGTTGACGAGCTCGGCGATCACGAAGTCCGGCTCCGGGTGGTACCCGCGGGCCGGCAGGTTGTTGAGGTACGCCTGCTTGATCGGGTCGAGCAGCCGGTCCCCCGCGCTGGCGACGCCGCCACCGAACACGAAGAGCTGCGGGTCGAGCACCGCGGACAGCGAGGCGCAGGCCTCGCCGAGGTGCCGACCGAGACGACGGAGGGCCGCCAGGGCACCCGGGTCGTCGGCCAGGATCAGATCGCCGACGATCTTGCCGTCCAGCTGGCCGCCGTTCTCGGCGCGGGCATCGGCGAGTGCCGAACCGATGCCGCCGGCGTCGGCGACGTCGTTGGCCATGCGCTGCAGGGCGCGGCCGGAGCCGTACTGCTCGATGCAGCCGCGGGCGCCGCACCCGCACGGCAGGCCGTTCGGGACGATGCGCAGGTGACCGATCTCGCCACCGGTGCCGAAGCCCCCGCGGAACAGGCGGTCCTCGGTGACGATCGCACCGCCGACGCCCGTGCCGATGGTGAGCATGGTCATGTCCGACACCAGCCGGCCGGCTCCGAACCGGAACTCGGCCCAGCCGGCGGCGTTGGCGTCGTTGTCGACCGTGATGTGCAGGTCGCCGAGGCGCTGCTGCAGCTTCTGGCGCAGCGGCTCGTTCCGCCAGCGGATGTTCGGCGTGTAGTAGACGATCGACTGCGAGGCGTCGATGAACCCCGGCGCTGCGACCCCCACGGCGCCGACCTGGTGGAGCGAACTGAGTCGCTCGACCATCGAGACGACGTCGTCGAGCATGGCGTTCGGGTCCGCAGCGTTGGTGGCCACGCGGTCCTCGGCGACGATCTCGCCCAGTTCCGTCACGACCGCTCCCGCGATCTTGGTGCCCCCGATGTCGATTCCGATGGCGTGCACGAGGAACGAGCCTACCGGTTCGCCGCGAAGACGCGGAACGCCCGGTGACGCGTCCTATGCTGGCTGTGTCGCCTCGGTGTTGAGGCGCACTCGATTCGAACCGGCAGACAAGGGAGTCACCGTGAACGATCAGCGTCCTGCACGCAGCAGCGCCTCCACCGGCACGTCCACCGCTGGCAGCGCCGCCACCGGGACCACGCCGTCGGCCGGGAGGCACGCCACACCGCCGAGCAGTGGTCCGGTCGCCCCGGACCACGGTTCGGCAGCGCGGCTCCTCGGCGATCGCGCCCGCCTGACGCCGGACCGTCCGATCCTGGCCCAGCGCCACGGCGACACCTGGACCACTTCCACGGCCGCGGAGACGCTCGCCCGGGTCCGCGGCATCGCGAAGGGCTTCGTCGCCGCCGGGCTCGAGCCGGGCGCGCACGTCGCGATCCTGTCCAGGACGCGCCTCGAGTGGACCCTGGTCGACTTCGCCGTGTGGACAGCCGGCCTGGTGTCCGTGCCCGTGTACGAGACGAGCTCCCCCGACCAGGTGCGCTGGATCCTCTCCGACTCCGAGACCGTCGCCATCGTGGTGGAGCAGGAGGAGCACGCGCGCCGGGTGGCCTCCATCGCGCCGGACCTGCCGTCGCTCGGGCAGCACTGGACAATCGACGGCGGCGGCCTCGACGACCTCGTCCGGCTCGGCGAGGACGTCACCGACGACGAACTGGACGCGCGGACCGCCACCGTGCACGGCCGCGACGACGCCACGATCATCTACACCTCGGGCACCACCGGCCGGCCGAAGGGTTGCGTGCTGCGGCACGACAACTTCACCGCCACCGTCGAGGGTGCGAGCGAGGCCATGCCCGAGGTCGTGGCCGACGGCGCCTCGACCCTGCTCTTCATCCCGCTGGCACACGTCTTCGCCCGGTTCATCGCGGCGATGTCCGTGTCCGCCGGGGTCCTCGTCGGCCACGAGCCGGACACGAAGGACCTGATGCGGGCGGTGTCGACCTTCAAGCCGACGTTCCTGCTCGCGGTCCCCCGGGTGTTCGAGAAGATCTACAACTCCGCCGAGCAGAAGGCCGACCTCGGCGGCAAGGGCCGGATCTTCCGCGCGGCGGCGGCGACCGCGGTCGCGCACTCCGAGGCACTGGCCTCGGGCCGGGTCCCCCTGGTGCTCCGTCTGCGGTTCAAGCTGTTCGACCGGCTCGTGTACGCGAAGCTCCGCGACGCGCTCGGCGGCCGGGTCGAGTACGCCGTCAGCGGGTCCGCCCCGCTGTCCCCGCGGCTGTCGCACTTCTTCCGGTCGATCGGGGTGCTCATCCTCGAGGGCTACGGCCTGACCGAGACGACGGCGCCCGCCACCGTGAACCGAGCGGCAGAGCTCCGCATCGGGTCGGTCGGCCGCGCGCTTCCGGGCGTCGAGGTGCGCGTCGCCGATGACGCCGAGATCCTCATCCGCGGCGTCGACGTCTTCGACCGCTACTGGCACAACGACGCAGCGACCGAGCAGGCCTTCACCGACGGCTGGTTCCGCACGGGCGACCTGGGTCGGCTCGACGCCGACGGGGTGCTCACGGTCACCGGACGCGCCAAGGAGCTCATCGTCACCGCGAGTGGCAAGAACGTCGCTCCGGCACCGCTCGAGGACCGCATCCGCGAGCACCCGCTCATCGGGCAGGTCGTGGTGGTCGGCGAGGGCAAGCCCTTCGTCGCCGCGTTGGTGACGCTCGACCGCGAGATGCTGCCGGGCTGGTGCGAGACGCGTGGCATCACGCCGGCGCTGTCCGCGCACGAGGCCGCCTACGACGAGCGCGTACTGTCGGCCGTGCAGGAGGCGATCGACGCCGCCAACGGCCGCGTCTCACGCGCCGAGTCGGTCCGCTCGTTCACGATCCTCGACACCGAGCTGACCGAGGCCTCTGGGCACCTCACGCCGAAGCTGACGATCAAGCGTGGTGTGATCCTCAAGGAGTTCGCGGCCGAGGTCGCCCACATCTACTCCGGGTCGAAGGTGCAGACGACCGCGACCCCCGTCATCGAGGGCCGGCACCGCAACCGCTCGTAGCGGGCCCGCTCGCTCCGGGCGTACCGGGTCGTTTCGGGCGTACCGGGTCGGTTCCTCCGACCAGGTACGCCCGCCGCCAGGTACGTGCGGGGGCTGGACGCAACCGCCTGGAGGCCCGGATCACGCCCGTCGGACGTGATCCGGGCCTCCAGGCCGTTCAGCGGGCGCCGGGGGCGCCTGCGGGGGTCAGGCCTCCGGCGACTGCTCCGTCGCGGGGGCGTCGAGGACGGCGGTCGAACCGGTCGTGACGGTGGTCTCGGCTGGTCGGCGGTTGGTGCGGGTGCGGTGCGAGCTCAGCTCGTCGTTCTGACTGGTCATGCGGGAGTCCTGGGGGGATGTGATGGGGTGTCGGTGGGAGGCCGACAGCAGCACGGTACCCCCTCGTCAGGACAAAGCGACAATCCCACGAAGGGGTGTCACGCGGAGTTCACCGAACGCGAACGACGTTGACCGCGAGCAGGGTCTCGTGGCCTCGGCGCGGGCGTCAGTGGAACCAGTCCTGCGCTCGGATGTCGCGCAGCGCCTGTCGACGGATCTCGGGGTCGAGCGTCATCACGTAGACGGTGCCGTCGAGGTGGTCGCACTCGTGCTGCAGCGCCTCGGCCATCAGCCCGGTGCCCTCGAGCACGACCTCGTGTCCGTCGACGTCCACGCCGCGGACCTTGGCGTGCGGGTACCGCCGCGTCGGGTAGCCGAGCCCCGGCACCGACAGGCAGCCTTCATCCATGAGCTCGGGTTCCCCGGCGACCTCGACGATCTCGGGGTTGAGGACGTACCCGACCTCGCCGTCGACGTTGTAGGAGAACGCACGGAGTCCGACGCCGATCTGGGGAGCTGCCACACCGGCGCGGCCGGGCTCTCGCACGGTGTCGACGAGGTCCTGCACGAGGTCGCGGACGCCGGGGCTCCCGAGCAGTTCGGGGCGGATCGGGTCGGCCGGAGAACGGAGGACGGGGTCGCCGAACAGGCGGATGGGACGAACGGTCAATTTACTGCAGCACCACCAAGAGGTCGCCGGCGTCCACCTGCTGGGTCACCGGGATCGCGAGTCGGCCGACGGTGCCCGCTACGGGCGCCGTGATGGCCGCTTCCATCTTCATCGCCTCGATGCTCGCCAGGGGCGCACCGGCCTCGACGACGTCACCGACGGCGACCTTGAGCGTCACCACGCCGGAGAACGGCGCGGCCACGTGCTTGGGGTCGGACTTGACAGCCTTCTCGGCCGCCTTCGTCTCGACCTCGACCGAACGGTCACGGACGGCGACGGGGCGGAGTTGCCCGTTCATCGTCGCCATGACCGTGCGGACACCCTTGGCGTCCACCTCGCCGATGGCCTCGAGCCCGACGAACAGGTCGACGCCCTTGCCGAGTGGCACGCTGTGCTCCTGTCCGGGACGCAGCCCGTACAGGTAGTCGACGGTCGGCACGACGGACAGGTCGCCGTACTGCTCCCGCACACGCTGGAACTGCTGCGTGGGCTGCGGGAAGAGCAGCCGGTTGAGGGCCTGCTGCCGCTCGGGGCCGGGCGCCTCGAGGCGCGCGCGTTCGTCCTCGGGCACCGGGGCGATCTCGAGTCGGACGTCGCGGCCGGCCAGGACCTTCGACCGGAAGGGCTCGGGCCAGCCGCCGGGCAGGTCGCCCAGCTCGCCGGCCATGAAGCCGACGACGGAGTCCGGGATGTCGTACTTGTCCGGGTTCTGCTCGAAGTCGACCGGGTCGGCGCCGACCGCGGCGAGCTGCAGGGCGAGGTCACCGACGACCTTCGACGACGGCGTGACCTTGGTCGGTCGCCCGAGGATCCGGTTCGCCTCGGCGTACCAGTCCTCGACCTGCTCGAACCGGTCGCCGAGTCCGAGCGCGATCGCCTGCTGGCGGAGGTTCGACAGCTGCCCGCCGGGGATCTCGTGCTTGTAGACACGGCCGGTCGGACCGGCGAGCCCGGACTCGAAGGGGGCGTACGCGCGACGGACCGATTCCCAGTAGGGCTCGAGATCACCGACGGCGTCGAGGGACAGGCCGGTGTCGCGCTCGGTGTGGGCCAGTGCGGCGACGAGGGCGGACATGCTCGGCTGGCTGGTCGTGCCGGCCATCGGCGCGGCCGCCACGTCGACCGCGTCGGCCCCGGCACGGGACGCGGCGAGGAGGGTCGCGAGCTGTCCGCCCGCGGTGTCGTGGGTGTGGACGTGCACGGGCTGGTCGAACCGCTCGCGCAGGGCGGTGACCAGCTTCTCGGCGGCACCGGCGCGGAGCAGGCCGGCCATGTCCTTGATGCCGATGACGTGCGCGCCGGCCTCGACCATCTGTTCCGCCAGGCGGAGGTAGTAGTCGAGCGTGTACAGGTCCTCTGCCGGATCGAGCAGGTCGGCGGTGTAGCAGAGCGCTGCTTCCGCGACGGCCGTGCCGGTCGCGAGCACGGCCTCCAGGGCTGGGCGCAACTGGCTGACGTCGTTCAGCGCGTCGAACACGCGGAAGACGTCGACGCCCGTGGCGGCGGCCTCGGCGACGAACGCATCGGTGACCTCGGTCGGGTACGGGGTGTAACCGACCGTGTTGCGACCGCGCAGCAGCATCTGGATCGGGATGTTCGGCATCGCCGCACGGAGCGCCGTCAGGCGCTCCCACGGGTCCTCGCCGAGGAACCGGAGCGCGACGTCGTAGGTGGCGCCGCCCCAGGCCTCGACGCTGAGCAGCTGCGGCGTGAGCCGGGAGACGTACGGGGCGACCGCGACGAGGTCCTTCGTACGGACGCGCGTGGCGAGGAGCGACTGGTGGGCGTCGCGCATGGTCGTCTCGGTGACGGCCAGGGCGGTCTGGGCGCGCAGGGACCTCGCCCACTCGGCCGGACCGACCGCGAGCAGGCGGTCACGCTGCCCCTCCGGCACCGGCTTCGTCAGGTCGAGGGCCGGCAGTTTGGCGCTCGGGTCGGTGACCAGCGGGGACCGCTCGCCGTTCGGCTTGTTCACCGTGACGTCGGCCAGCCAGTTGAGCACCTTCGTGCCGCGGTCCTTCGACACGTGGCCGCCGAACAGCTGCGGTCGCTCCTCGATGAACGTCGTCGAGATGTCGCCGCGGGCGAAGTCCGGGTCCTCGAGGACCGCCTGCAGGAACGGGATGTTCGTGCTCACGCCGCGGATGCGGAACTCGGCGAGGGCACGCTTGGCGCGGGACACCGCCGCCGGGAAGTCACGGCCGCGGCACGTCATCTTCGCGAGCATGGAGTCGAAGTGCGGGCTGATCTGCGTACCGGTGGCGACCGTGCCGCCGTCGAGACGAACGCCCGCGCCACCGGGGCTGCGGTAGGTGCTGATGCGGCCGGTGTCCGGGCGGAACCCCTGGGTCGGGTCCTCGGTCGTGATCCGGGTCTGCAGGGCCGCGCCGTGCACGTGGACGGTGTCCTGCGACAGCCCGAGCTCGGCCAGGGTCTCACCCGCCGCGATGCGCATCTGCGACTGCACCAGGTCGACGTCGGTCACCTCCTCGGTGACCGTGTGCTCGACCTGGATGCGCGGGTTCATCTCGATGAAGACGTGCTGTCCGCTCTTCTCACCCTCCGTGTCGAGGAGGAACTCGACGGTGCCGGCGTTGACGTAGCCGATCGATCGGGCGAAGGCGACGGCGTCGCGGTGCAGTGCCTGCGCGACCGCCGGGTCCAGGTTCGGCGCGGGGGCGATCTCGACGACCTTCTGGTTGCGCCGCTGCACGGAGCAGTCCCGCTCGAACAGGTGGATCGTGCCGGCGTCGGTGCCGGAAGCGTCGGCGAGGATCTGGACCTCGATGTGCCGCGGCCGGATCACGGCCTGCTCGAGGAACATCGTCGGGTCACCGAACGCGCTGTCGGCCTCGCGCATCGCCGCTTCGAGGGCGGCGCGCAGCTCGGGCTTCGTCTCGACCCGGCGCATCCCGCGCCCGCCGCCGCCGGCAACGGCCTTGGCGAACACCGGGAACCCGACCCCGTCAGCGCCGGCGATGAGTTCGTCGATGTCGCGGCTCGCCGGGGTGCTGGCGAGGACCGGGACGCCGGCCGCGACCGCGTGCTCCTTCGCGGTGACCTTGTTCCCGGCCATCTCGAGCACGTGCTCACCGGGCCCGACGAAGGTGATCCCTGCCGCGGCGGCCGCGGCAGCGAGCTCCGGGTTCTCCGACAGGAAGCCGTACCCCGGGTAGATCGCGTCGGCACCGGATTCGCGCGCCACGCGGATGATCTCGGAGACATCGAGGTACGCCCGGACCGGGTGCCCCCGCTCGCCGATCAGGTAGGCCTCGTCGGCCTTGAGACGGTGCAGGGAGTTGCGGTCCTCGTACGGGTAGACGGCGACGGTGCGCGCCCCCAGTTCGTACGCTGCACGGAACGCTCGGATGGCGATCTCACCACGGTTCGCCACGAGGATCTTGCTGAACACGTCGTCCCTTTCAGCCCGGGTTGAGGTGACACAACCCTAGTGGCGGTAACGTTGCTCAACGTGCATGTACTCAGCGTGAGCTCCCTCAAGGGTGGTGTCGGCAAGACGACGGTGACGCTCGGCCTGACCTCGGCCGCGTTCGCCAGGGGACTGCGCACGCTGGTGGTGGATCTGGACCCGCAGTCCGACGTCTCCACAGGCCTCGACATCAACCTCGCCGGTCACCTCAACGTCGCCGACGTCCTCGAGAACCCGAAGGAGAAGATCGTTCGTCAGGCGATCGCCCCCTCCGGCTGGACGAAGGGGTCCCAGGGCAAGATCGACGTCATGGTCGGCTCCCCCTCCGCCATCAACTTCGACGGGCCGCACCCGTCGATCCGCGACATCTGGAAGCTCGAAGAGGCCCTGGCGAACGTCGAGCAGGACTACGAGCTCGTGCTCATCGACTGCGCGCCGTCGCTGAACGCCCTCACCCGCACGGCGTGGGCGGCGTCCGACCGCGTGACCGTCGTCACCGAGCCCGGCCTGTTCTCCGTCGCCGCCGCCGACCGTGCCCTCCGCGCCATCGAGGAGATCCGCCGCGGCCTCTCCCCGCGCCTGCAGCCCCTCGGCATCATCGTCAACCGTGCCCGTGTGCAGTCGCTCGAGCACCAGTTCCGCATCAAGGAGCTCCGCGACATGTTCGGCCCGCTCGTGCTCTCCCCGCAGCTGCCGGAGCGCACGTCGCTGCAGCAGGCGCAGGGTGCTGCGAAGCCGCTGCACGTCTGGCCCGGCGAGTCGGCACAGGAGATGGCGAAGAACTTCGACCAGCTGCTCGAGCGCATCATGCGCACGGGCAAGATCGGCCCGTACGCCGACGGCGGCGCCGCGTAGGTCCCTGCACTCTGGCGGTCGGCCGAGGTCGTCGCGGTCGTCGCCCGAGTGGTCACGACATGCCGCTCACTTCCGCCGAGTGGTCACCAACTGTCGCCCGGCGGCGCCGCAGGCGACGGTTCGTGACACCTCGGCGACGCGCATGGGCCGGTCTGCGACCGCTCATGGAGAGCCGGGAGGCCCGCTCCATCCGCGCAGACACGCCCGGCCCCGTTCGCCGCGGGTCCCCGACATGCCACTCACATCCGCCGAGAGGTCACCAACTGTCGGCCGACAACGTCGCAAGCGACAGTTCGTGACACCTCGGCGACACGCACGCGGCAGGTCGTGGGACCTCGGACAGCTGGGAGGCCCGCCCCAGCCCCGGCGGACACGCCCGGCTCCGGCTCGCCTGGGGTCGAAGACATACCGCTCACGTCCGCCGAGAGGTCACCAACTGTCGGCCGACAACGTCGCAAGCGACAATTCGTGGCACCTCGGCGACACGCACGCGGCAGGTCGCGAGATCTCGGCCCGGGCCCGGCGCGAGCGAGGGGAAGCGCGGGTCAGGAAGCGCGGGAAGCGCGGGTCAGGAAGCGCGGGAAGCGCGGGTCAGGAAGCGCGGGAAGCGCGGCGAGCGGCCAGTTCGTCAGAAGGATCGGCCGCGGCGGTGGCGTCCAGCTCGACCAGGGAACTCTCGACCTCGCGCAGGACCTTGCCGACCGCGATGCCGAAGACACCCTGGCCGCGGGACACGAGGTCGATGACCTCGTCGTCGGAGGTGCACAGGTACACCGAGGCACCGTCGGACATCAGCGTCGTCTGGGCGAGGTCGGAGACGCCGGACTCGCGGAGCTGGTTGACGGCGGTCCGGATCTGCTGCAGCGAGATGCCGGTGTCGAGCAGACGTTTCACGAGCTTGAGCACGAGGATGTCGCGGAACCCGTAGAGGCGCTGCGACCCAGAGCCGGCGGCGCCGCGGATCGTCGGCTGCACGAGTTCGGTGCGGGCCCAGTAGTCGAGCTGACGGTACGAGATGCCGGCTGCCCGTGCGGCCACGGTGCCGCGGTAGCCGTTCTGCTCGTCGTGCTCGGGCAGACCATCGGTGAAGAGCAGCCCGAGGTCGTACCGGGTCGTGTCCGACTCGGTGCCAGGGATGTCGTTCCCACTCATGAGCTTGCCTTCCACGACGATCGAGCTCCCACCCGAAGCTTCAACGACGGGTTGAGAGTTGTTCCGAGGTCCACGGTAGCGACTCCGACCGCTCCCGCGCGGGACATCCGACCCGGCGCGTCCGGCGTGTCGAGGATACGCCCAACCGACTGACACACAACCCCCGCGGGAGGACCGGATCGCGTCATCCGTCGAGGCGACCGATGGCCTGGCGGATCAGGTCGGAGCGGATGATCTCGAGGTGTCCGGAGATCTCGCGCGCGAGCTCGGCGGCCTTCGCGCGTGAGGTTGCGTCTCCCCGACGGGAGACCGGCATGAGCGCCGACTCGATGAGTCCGACCTCGCGCTCGGCAGTGCTGCGGAGGGTGCGCAGGTGGCGCGGCTCGATGCCCGTGCGCTGCAGTTCGACCAGGGCCTTCAGCACGGACACGCTGTCCTCGCCGTACGTCTCGGTGGCGGGCAGGAGCGAGGCCGACACGGCGTCGGCGAGGAGCATCGGCGACGCTCCGGCGGCGCGGACCGTCTCGTCGCGGGTGTATCGACGTTCGCGCCCGAGGATCGACGGTCGGGGTGCGTCGCCGCCACCGGGCAGCACGGGCTCGCGACCGGCGTCCAGATCGGCCAGGTAGTCCTTGATGACCTTGAGCGGCAGGTAATGATCGCGCTGCAGCCCGAGGATCACCCGGAGGCGCTCGAGGTCGGCTGCGGAGAACTTGCGGTACCCGCTCGCCGTGCGCACCGGGGTGACGAGCTCGCGCTCTTCGAGGAAGCGCAGCTTGGAGCTCGACAGGTCCGGGAACTCGGGCTTGAGACGAGCGAGGACCTGCCCGATCGTGAGCAGGTCCGGTGCCGCGGCCGCAGCCCGGGCCGCAGCGGACCGTGCGGCCACTACGCGTTCGCCAGGCGCGCCAGGTCGACCCGGGAGGCGTAGAACGTCAGCCGGAACTTGCCGACCTGGACCTCGGCCCCGTCGCTGAGCAGCGCTTCGTCGATGCGGACACCGTCGAAGTACGTGCCGTTCAGGGAGCCGTTGTCCTTGACGCTGAAGCTCGTGCCGTGGCGCAGGAACTGCGCGTGCTTGCGCGACACGGTGACGTCGTCGAGGAAGATGTCGGCGTCGGGGTGTCGGCCGGCCGTCGTGACGTCGGAGTCGAGGAGGAACCGCGCACCCACGTTGGGGCCACGACGGACCACCAGCAACGCCGACCCGGAGGGCAGGGCGTTGACGGCTTCGCGCTCTTCGGTCGAGACACCGGACTCGGCGGTGAGTGCCGCTCCCATGTCCATGCTGAAGGTCAGCGTGGTGTCGACCAGCCGCTGCTCCGGGGTCTTCTGACCGCCCGGCTGCGGGACCACTGGATCTGGCATCGGTGGACCTCCTCCTCTTGGCCCACCAGCGTATCGGAAACGAGGGCCCGAGCGGCAGCCCTGAACTGCGCCTGTGGACGAGCGTCCGCGATCGGCGAACGCAGCCGGGTACGAGAACGAACGCAGACGGGCGCGAGAACGAACGCAGACGCGCGCGAGAACGGGGCAACGGGCGGACGGGAGGCCCGTGGCGGACCGGCTCCGGGCCTCCCGTCGGTGGGGTGAGCTGGCGGGCGCGACGCGCCTCAGCGCCCGCGCGCGAGCAGCCAGAGCAGGTAGGGGGCGCCGACGACACCGGTGACGACGCCGACCGGCAGGGCGTTGCCGGGGATAGCGAACTGGGCGATCAGGTCGCTGCCGAGCGTGATCGCCGCGCCGACGGCCGCGGCCGGGGCGAGCGCCACGCGCCCACTGCCGACCAGCCGACGGGCGATCGGGGCGGCCATCAGCGCGACGAACGACACCGGCCCAGCAGTCGCGACCGCCGCGGCGGTCAGGCACACGGCGGTGAGGAGCAGGAGGACCTTCGCCCGGTCGGGTCGGAGCCCGAGGGCGGATGCGACCTCGTCGCCGAGGCTCAGCACCTGCAGGCGTGCGGACTGCAGCAGTGCGAGCAGCCCGAGCACGACGAACGCGATGACGAGCACACCGACGAGGTTCCGGTCGACGGCGTTCAGGCTGCCGGAGAGCCAGAGCAGGGCGGTGCCGGCCTGCGTGACGGTGCCGCTCGTCAGCATCCAGCCAGTGATGCTCAGGCAGATCGCGGCGACGCCGATGCCGACGAGCACGACACGGTTGCCGGTGATGCCCCTGCGCCAGGCGAGTCCGGCGATGACGATCGAGACCACGACGGCGCCCACGAGCACGGCCGAGAACAGCGTGCCCCCGCTGGCGCCGAAGAGCACGATGGCGGTCAGGCCGGTCGCGCTCGCGCCCGAGGTGATGCCGATGACGTCCGGACTCGCTATCGGGTTCCGCACCACGCTCTGGACGATCGCGCCGGCGACACCGAGGCTGGCCCCGACGAGCACGGCCCCGAGCACCCGCGGCCCGCGGAGCTGCCCGATGACGAAGTCGGAGATCCGGTCGCCCTGCCCGAAGAGAGCTGCCACGATCTGCGTCGGGCTGAGCGGGATCGAACCGACGCCGAGCCCCACGAGGACGAGCACGGCGATGAGCACGACCACCGCGACGAGTACCGTGACCTCGCGGCGCAGGCCGACCAGCGAACGGGTTCGTTTCACAGGCCCCGCACCACCCTCGACCGAACGAGCGCGATGAACACCGGCGCCCCGATGAGCGCGGTGACGATGCCGACCTGCAGCTCCCCCGGGTACGCGACCACGCGGCCGATGACGTCCGCGACGAGCAGGAGCGCGGGCGCGACGATCGCCGACAGCAGGATGGTCCAGCGGTGGTCCGGTCCGCTCAACCGGCGGACGGCGTGCGGCACGGCCAGGCCGACGAACGCGATCGGTCCGGCGGCGGCGACCGCGGACCCGGCGAGCAGCACGGCCACGAGCCCGCCGACGGCACGGACGAGCACGACCCGCTGCCCGAGCGACGCGGCGAGCTCGTCACCGAGCGCGAGGGTGTTGAGCGACCGGCCGAGGCCGAACGCGATGGCCAGGCCGACGAGCACCGGTGCGGTGATGATGCCGGCGGTGCCCAGGTCCTTGCCTGCGAGCGCTCCGACCTGCCAGAACCGCAGCTGGTCGAGGAGGCTCTGGTCGGTCACGAGCACCGCCGTGGTGATCGACGACAGCGCGGCCGCGACCACCGCACCGGCCAGCGCGAGACCGACGGGCGACAGCCCCCGCCGGGCGACGGCGGCGATCCCGTAGACGAGCAGGGCGGCGAGGGCCGCACCGACGAAGGCGAACGGCAGGGAGGCGGCGGTCCCGCTCACCCCGAAGAGCGCGATGCCGGTGACGACCGCGAGGGTCGCCCCGGCGTTGATGCCGAGGACGCTCGGGTCGGCGAGGGGGTTCCGCGTGACACCCTGCATGACGGCGCCGGCGACGCCGAGGGCCGCTCCGGCGAGCAGCCCGACGACGGTGCGGGGCACGCGGTTGCCGAACACGATCAACCCAATCTCGTCGTTCCGCCCGGGGTGCAGCACCGTGTCGAGCATGGTACCGAGCGGGATCGGCCGCGACCCGTACGCGATCGACAGTGCACACGCCACCGCGAGGACGACGACCGCCAGCACGGTCGCACCGACGAGTCGGCGGACGGAGCTGGGGGCCGGGGGCGAGGACGTGGCTGGAGGCATGGAAGTAAGGCAACCCTAACGCCAGACCCCTGTTCGGTGTCCCCCGAGCAAGCCCGGAGCGTGTGCAGGGTTCGCTCATAGGCTCGTCATGGGGAAGCGCTCTGTACTGATCTCCATCGACGCCCGACCGGGTCGCCGAGGGACGACCGGAGAGCACCGATGAACGAGACCCCGAACCCCGCCGCCACCGCCAACGACGAGAACGGCACCGCCCGCACCGACGCCGCGCAGCAGCAGGCACCCGGGACGACCTGGGAAGCACCGCACGCCGACCCGGCCTCGCTGCGCCCGGCGTACGCGTTCGACGGTTCCGGCCCCTACCTCTACGGCCCGGACGGCTCCGGGCCCTACGCCTACACGCCCGACGGCCGCGGCCCGTACCTGATCGGCAGCCCGGCCCTCGCCGGCAGCCACCACGCCTGGGCCCACTCCGCGGCGACCGCCAACCACCAGGGCACCGTCGGCCACCCCGGCGTGACCACGAAGCGGCCGCGTCGCCTCGGCCTGATGATCGGCTCCGGCATCGCCGCGCTCGCCATCGTCGGTGCGGCCGGCGGCACCGCCCTCGGCCTGTCCTCGCAGGGCACGACCACGACCTCGAGCCAGTCGCAGGGCACCACCACACTGCCCGACACCGGCTCCGGCACCGGCTCCGGCTCCGGCTCCGGCAGCAGTGACGGCACGAACGGCTTCACCGTGCCGGGTGACGGTACCGGTTCGAGCAACGGCAGCGACGGCAGCAGCAGCGGCACCGGGACGAGCACGCAGTCCGCCGCGACCGCCGCCACGACGACGCAGAAGAAGGGTGTCGTCACCATCAACACCGTCCTGAACTACGACGAGTCGTCGCAGGCGGCGGGCACCGGCATGGTCCTGACCTCGGACGGCACCGTCCTGACGAACAACCACGTGATCCAGGGTGCGACGAGCATCACCGTCACCGACGAGACGACCGGCAAGGAGTACGAGGCCGAGGTCGTCGGCTCCGACGCCACGAACGACGTCGCGGTGCTGAAGCTCGAGGACGCCTCCGGGCTGTCCACCGTGACCCTCGACGACGACGGCGAACCGTCGACGGGCGACACCGTGACCGACGTCGGCAACGCCGAGGGGACGGGCAACCTCGTCGCTGCCGAGGGCACCGTCACCGCGACGGACCAGGACATCCAGGTGCAGAGCGAGTCCGGCACCGGCACCGAGTCGCTGACCGGGCTGATCGAGATCTCGGCGGACATCGTCTCGGGCGACTCGGGCGGCCCGGTGGTCGACAGCGAGGGCGAGGTCGTCGGCATGGCCACGGCTGCGTCCTCGGGCACGGCCGACGTCACCGGCTACGCCATCCCGATCACGACCGCGAAGACGATCGCCGAGAAGATCCTCGCCGGAGAGTCCTCGAGCACCATCACGATCGGACTGCCCGCATTCCTCGGGGTCGAGGTCAGCAGCACCACCGGCACCACCAGCGGCGTCGCCGTCGCCGGCACGGTCGAGGGCTCCGGTGCCGCGAGCGCCGGTCTGGCCGAGGGCGACACGATCACGAGCCTCGACGGCACGACGGTCACCACGCCGGACGAGCTCACCGCCGCGGTGCAGTCGCACTCCGTCGGCGACGAGGTCGTGGTCGGCTACACCGACAGCACCGGCGCCGCCAAGACCGTCACCGTCACCCTGACTGCCGGCCCCGCCGCGTGAGCAGGAACCAAGCCCGCAAGCGCAGGCGAGCAGCGGCTCAACCGAGCAGCGCCCGCACCACCGACCGGTAGACGTTCGCCGGGGAGTCCGTCCTGAGGACGGTCTCCCCGGCTTCCGTCTTGCCCACGCGGGCGAAGCCCTGCCCCTCGGCGCGCACGATCGTGATCGGCTTCGGTCTGCCGGGCCGCCGCAGGTACGAGACCGTCCACGGCGCCGACCAGAACCGCGCGAGTCGCGGGTCCGCCTCGACCAGGGCCTCCGGCAGGTCCGGCGCGTCCGGACCGCCGGCCAGCTTGCGGCCGAGCAGGTGCCCTGGCAGCGACCCCGTGCGGAACGGGAAGGTCCACGTCGCACCGATGCCGAGCCTCCCGGCCGCCAGTGCGACCACGCGGTCCGGTGTGACGGACGCGACCACGGCGCCCGCCTCGTCGGTCCCGTCGACGACGGTCTGCGACCAGGCCTGGAGGCGCGTCTCGCGGCCGTCGGGCAGGTGCTGTTCCAGCGTGACCGGCTGGGCATCGCCCTGCCAGGGCTCGAGGAGGGTCTGGGTGGACTCCGGCAGGGTGCCGAGTCGACCCACGAGGCCCGCCTCGATGAGTTCGCGGCCCGCCGCGGTGCGGAGGAGCGTGGGGTTCCACCGGCGTCCGGCGAGGCTCTGCAGGGTGCCGACGGCGTCCGCGCTGAGGCGTGGGCCGTCGACCGCCGGCGCCGGCGCGGGGGTCGGCAGGGGTTCGAGGTCGCGCTCGGGGCGCGCCGGCACCGGTTCGGCGGCGCGGACGCTCTCGAGGACGGCGAGCACGAGGTCGTCGGTCTCGAGCAGCCGGGCGAGCGGGCGTTCGATGGTCAGGTCGACGCGGTGCCGGCCCGTGACGAAGAGCAGGTGGGTGCCGGCGACGTCGCCGCGCTCGTCGGGCCGGACGTACTCGACCAGGCGTGCGGGGGCTCCGGCGGCGGTCCAGGGGTCGCAGCCGACGAGGAGCAGTCCTTCGACGGAGCCGGGCAGCCGCGCGAGGAGCCCGGTGTTCTCGTCGCCGATCGCACGGTCGCTCGGTCGGGATCGGACGGTGAGGACGACGTCGTCGCCGGTGACGCGCAGGTCCGCCTGGGCAGAGTCCTCGCGACGCCACTGCTCGGGGCGGCGGAGGGTCAGGCGGGCGGTGCGGTCCTCGGTGCCGAGCGGGACGGGGACTGCCATGGCACGAGCGTATGTCGGGAGCGAGGCGCGGGGGCGCGCGGCTCGCCGGGGTGGGCGGCGCGGGGCGGGGCGGGCGCGGTCACGAATGGTGCGAGGTTCCGGTGGTGGTGCGACCCACGCGGGGTCGCACGGTGAACGGAACCTCGCACGGGATGCGGCGAGCGCGACAGCGACAGTGTCCGCGTCAGCGCCCGCGTCAGCGGCGGGAGCGCGCCGGCCGCGCGGGCGGGGGCGGCGGGACGAGCTTCGCGGCGACGACGTCGGCGAGCCGGACCTCGACCGGGCCGCGACGGGTCGCGATCGTCACGGCGTCGGGCGTGCGGGCGACCAGGTCGCCGAGGGCGTCCTGCGCACCGTCCCCGTGGAGCGCCCGCACGACGAGTCGGTCCCCGATGGCGGCGTCGTGCAACACCCCGAGCGCACGGGCCCGGGCGATCGCCGCCTGTTCGTCCGCATGCACCGACCCAGGGTACGGGCCGCCTAGAGTGTCGGCATGGAGAAGGCCCGGGTCGACAGCTGGATCTGGGCCGTCCGGATCACGAAGACCCGGTCGGCCGCCACCGCCGCGTGCAAGGCCGGACACGTCCGGGTCAACGGGGAGCGCGCGAAGCCGGCGCAGCCGATCGGCCCCGGCGACGAGGTGCGGGTCCGACAGAACGGCTTCGACCGCATCGTCATGGTCACCGGCATCATCCTGAAGCGGACGAGCGCCCCCGAGGCGGCGAAGCACTTCGAGGACCGGACCCCGCCGCGGCTGTCGAAGGAAGAGGCCGGGTTCGTCCCGATGCGCGACCGCGGCGCCGGGCGCCCGAGCAAGCGGGAGCGCCGCGACCTCGAGAAGCTCCGCGGCTACTGACGCCCCAGCCTGCCGAACGGATCGTCGGGGCTACACGAAGCGGACGGTCTGCTGCAGGCGGTCACGGATGTCGAACACGTCGACGGAACCGGGGGGTGACCAGACGCCGTTCAGCACCTGGGCGAGTGCACTGCGGCGGACGACGAGCGCGGTGGGCTTCTTCGGCGAGCCGACGAGCTGCACGTCCTCGGTGACGGCCGAGTCCGGCACGACGAGCAGCCGCCCGGTGAACCGGACGCGGGTCTGCTTCTGCACGGCGCGGGCGGCCCGGACGAGCTCCTTCACCGGCCGCTCCCCCGGTGCGAGGGTCTCTCCGACGATCTCACCGTGCTCGATGCGCACCGGAGCACCCCAGTCGATGGACTCCACCGCCCACAGGCCGCTCGGGGTCAGGACGGCGTGGTCGAGCTTGCCCTCGGCCCCGGCATCGACGTCGTGCCACACCGTCACGCCGATGCCCATGTCCGAGACGACCGAGGCCGTCGCCTCTTCCGCGAGGGCCTCGGCCAGCAACCGACGGATGTGCCGGGGCGCCGAACGGATGAGCGTGGGGTCGTACGGGTCCTCGATGGGGTCACCGAGTCCGACCCATTCGCGCTCGGCCTGCAGGAACACCTCGCGGGACCGACCGCCGGGGTGCCCGTGGGACCGGGCCCGGGGGCGGGTGTCGCGACGCGCTGCCGGGGGCGCGTAGGCGTCACGACCGGTCTCGGGCCTGCCGGAGGCGCCGCCCGACGGACCGGCACCGGAGGCGCGGGAGCCGACGTCGTAGGCGCGGCGGGCGACCGGCGTGCCGATGCGCTCCCAGGCGACCTGGACCTGCCGGAAGCGCTGCGCGTCGCCGCCGAGGTCGGGGTGGGACTCGCGGGCCGCACGCCGGTAGGCGCGGCGGAGCGCGTCGTCGTCGGCCGTCGCCGGGACGCCGAGGACTTCGTAGGGGGTGGCGTCGGCCGGGCTGTCCGTCATGGCCCTGCGACATTACCCGAGGCAGTGTCGGAGTCCGCCGCGTGGTTGCTGGGTGCGGTCTGGAGGAACAGTGCGGCCAGGCGGTCCCGGTGACGGCCCGGTGAACGGGTGCGTCAGACCGCCGCCGTCACGAGACGGCGGCGGTGATGGCGTCGGTGTGCTGCTCGAGGTAGGCGACGTCGGCGCGGTACAGGTCGGCGTGGCCGTGCCGCAGGTCGCTGACGAACTTCGGGTTGCCGGCGGCCGCCTCGTGCTCGATCGTCGTGACCATGGCGACGAGGGACGCGATCATCGTCTCGGCGAGGACCCCGCGGGACCGGTCGTCGAGGGCGTAGGCGCGGCAGAACTCGGCGGCGCGAACCAGCCGGTCGTCGAGCCCGCGGGCGGTCGAGCCCTCCACCCCACCGGTGGTGAACGGCGCGAACCGGTAGACCGCACTCGCGACGTCCCAGACACGGGGGCCGGGGTGCGCGGTGTCGAAGTCGATCAGCCCGACGGCGGCGATGCCGTCGTACACGCAGTTGTACGGAGCGAAGTCGCCGTGCACGATCGTCTCGACGGGGGCGCGGTCGGCCTGTGACCAGACGTCGGCGGAGTCGCTGCGCGGGTAACTGGCGGCGGCGTCGTGGAACTGCCGGAGCAGGCGGGCGCTGGTGACGAGGGCTGCCTCGCTCGCGATGTCCTCGGTCCACGGGTACTCCCCCGCGACACCGGGGACGAACGAGACCGTCTCGAGTGTGTCGCCGAGGGCGATCGGTTCCGGGGCTGCGACGAACCCCTGCTCGTGCAGGTGGGCGAGCAGCCGGTGCACCGTGGGGGTCCACGGTCCGGCTGGGCGGTGGACGCGGTCGTCGGCCCTGGTGATGCGTTCCAAGGGGAACCTCCTGCAAGTGTGCGTCTCCGTTGACGGGTGGCCAGCGTATCCGTCGGGGCCGACGAGTGCCCCGGACCATCCGGAACCCGTGCGGAGCGCGCGCCGCTACCGCTGCTCGCGCAACCAGCCCGGCCCGCGCACGGCGGCGCCGAGTGCCTCGACCCTCGCCCGCAGCTCGCGGTCCGCCGTCACGACGACGACCGGGGAGTCGCCGGTCTCGACCGCGGCACGAGCAGCATCGACGATCGCATCGTCCCCGAAGGCCGGAGCCCGCAGCACCTCGGCGACGGGGGTACCGACACCGACTCCAGCACCGCCACCAGTGCCGGCCGCACGTGCCTCGCCCTCGAGCACCACTGTCCACCGAGGCCACCACCGCGCGAAGGGCAGATCCAGCGAGGCGGCCGACACCCCGCCCGCGGCGAGCGCCGACACCGACGACAGCAGACGCTCGGCAGCACCCGCGCGGTCCTTCCACCAGCCGTCCGGCACACTGCCCACGACGTTCGCCGCGTCGACGACGACGTGCGGCGTGGTCGTGACCGCGGCACGCAAGGCAGGCCAGGACGCGCCGAACCCCGGGTGCAGTGGCAGGTCGTCGACCTGGTCGATCGGGATCCAGGACAGCGCGAGGCTCTCTCGGTCCGCGATGACCGGTTCGAAGGGCCGGGAGGCGCGCCCCACCACCGTCGTGTACGTCCAGAACCCCAGGTCGAGCAGCGCCGTGTGGCGCAGGTCGATCGCGTCGTCGGGGACGCCGGCTTCCTCTGCGGACTCACGGAGTGCGGCGGTCACGGCGTCCTCGCCCTGGTGTCGGGCGCCGCCGGGGATCCCCCAGGTGCCGCCGTGGTGGCTCCACTCGACGCGGTGCTGCAGGAGCACGCGTCCGGCACCGTCGTCGACGAGCAGTCCCGCTGCACCGAACCGGCCCCACGCCTTCGTGCCGTCGGGGCCGACCGACCAGGCGTCACCGGGATCGCGGGGGCCGGGCGGCGGTCCGGGAGGCGTTGCGTCTGGCACGGTCCAACCCTTGCACACGGCACCCCGTACCGGCCTCGGAGTGGTCACCGGGCGTCGTGTACGGTGTCGCTCGAGACACGGGGTGCCGCATCCAGCGGCTGAGATCACACCCGTCGAACCTGCTCGAGCTCGTACTCGCGAAGGGATCGTCCATGGAAACCGCTGCGCCCGCATCCGACTGGGCCCACCGAACCGCCGAACTCCTCGAGGCCGTCCGCGCCCGGGGCCCGCTGGTGCAGTGCATCACGAACACCGTGGTGCAGAACGTCACGGCGAACGTGCTGCTCGCCCTCGGGGCCTCGCCCGCGATGGTCGACGTGGCGACCGAGGCGGGGCCGTTCGCTCGGGTCGCCGATGCCCTGCTGGTGAACACCGGCACCCCGCACGCCGAACCGCGGGTCGCCGCGCTCGAGGCCGTGCACGCCGCGCGCGAGGTCGGCACTCCGTGGGTCCTCGACCCCGTGGCCGTCGGCTCGTTGCCGGTGCGGACCGCCCTGGCGCGCGACCTGCTCGCGCTGTACCCGACGGTGCTCCGCGGCAACGCGTCCGAGGTCCTCGCCCTGCTCGGCGCGTCGGCAGGTGGCCGCGGGGTCGACAGCACGGTGGGCACCGAGGACGCCCGGGAGGCCGCGGTCGGGGCCGTGGCCGGTCCGGGCACCGGGAGGCTCGTGGCCGCCGTGGCCGTGTCGGGTCCGGTCGACCTGCTGGTCGCGCCGGGGATCGGTGTGGTCCGGGTCGCGAACGGCACCGACCTGCTGACGCGCATCACCGGGGGCGGCTGCACGCTCGGCGCCGTGGTCGCCGCGTTCACCTCGGTCGCGCCGGAGGACGCGGGCGCGGCTGCCGTCGCCGCCACCGCCGTGCACACGATCGCCGCCGAGCTCGCCGCCCGCGAGGCCGGCGGGCCGGGGACCTTCCAGCCGCTGTTCCTCGACCGGTTGGCGTCGCTCACTCCGGAGGACGTCGTGCGCGAAGCCCGGATCACGGTCGAGTCGGCACCCGGCACCGTCGCTCCGGCGGTGACGGCATGACCGCGCTCGCAACCGGGGGCGTCGGTGTCTACCTGGTCACCGACGGCGCTCTGGCCGACCGGCACGGCATCGGGGTGCTCGGGGTCGTCCGCTCCGCCGTGCACGCCGGGGTCCGGATCGTGCAGGTGCGGGACAAGGACGCCTCCGCCCGTGACCTGCTCGCCCTCACCGCCGCCGTCGCCGACGCCGTCGGGGACCGTGCGACCGTGGTGGTCGACGACCGACTCGACGTCGCCCTCGCCGCACGGCACGCGGGACACCGGGTCGCCGGGGTGCACCTCGGCCAGTCCGACGTCCCCGTCACCGCGGCCCGCGCCCTGCTCGGAGCGGACGCCCACGTGGGCCTCACCGCGAACACGCTCGCGCACCTGGCTGTCCTCGAGCGACTCCCCCGCGGCACCGTCGACCTGCTCGGCGTCGGGGTCGTGCACCCCACAGCGACGAAGGCCGACCATCCGCCGGCCCTCGGCCACGACGGATTCGCCCGGCTGGCCGCTGCCACCGACGTGCCGTGCGTGGCGATCGGCGGGGTGACGCTCGACGACGTCGTGCCGCTCCGGGCAGCCGGTGCCGCGGGTGTCGCGATCGTGTCGGGCATCTGCGCCGCGGCCGACCCGGGATCCGCAGCGGCCGCGTACGTGGCCGCGTGGGGCGCTGGAACCGACCACGGTGCGGAGGCAGGGCGATCCGGTGACAGCGATCCGCGCCTCCAGGCCGACGCGACGCACCACGGGGCGGACGCATGAGCGTCCCACGGGTGCTGAGCATCGCCGGGACCGACCCGACGGGCGGGGCCGGGATGCAGGCCGACCTCAAGGCGATCGCCGCGCACGACGGGTACGGAATGGGCGTCGTGACGGCGCTCGTCGCGCAGAACACGCACGGGGTGCGGTCGGTGCACGTGCCGGACGTCGGGTTCCTGCGGGACCAGCTCGACGCGGTGTCGGACGACGTGACGATCGACGCGGTGAAGATCGGGATGCTCGGCACCGCGCCGGTCGCGCGGGTCGTGACCGACTGGTTGCAGGAGCACCGACCGCCCGTCGTGGTGGTCGACCCGGTGATGGTGGCGACGAGCGGGGACCGGTTGCTCGATGAGGACGCGGCGTCGGCCATGGGGGCGCTGTTCGCCCTCGCCGACCTGGTGACGCCGAACCGGGACGAGCTGGCGGTGCTGGCCGAGCTGGTCGGTGCCTCGTCGGCGTCTCCGCTGGAGGCCGCCAGGGCCGTCGCAGAGCGGTGGGACGTGTTCGTACTGGCGAAGGGCGGGCACGACGAGGGCCCGACGTCGGACGACGTGCTCGTCGCGCCGGACGGCTCCGAGCGGCGGTTCACCGCACCACGGGTGACGACGACCAACACGCACGGCACCGGGTGTTCGCTGTCGAGTGCCATCGCGACGCTCGCGGCCCGGCACGGTGACTGGGAGCTCGCGGTCGGGGTGGCGAAGGAGTGGCTGACGGCGGCGCTCCGCGGGGCGGACGCGCTGTCGGTCGGCAGCGGCCACGGCCCGATCGACCACGGTGCGGTGGTCCGGGCAGCACTGCCGTCGCTGGCGTACACGGACGTGTGGTGGGCCGACGCGGCACCGGTGCTCCGCGCGACGATCGACAGCCCGTTCCTGGTGGGGCTGCGGGACGGGACGCTCGACGCGGACGTGTTCGCCGGGTACCTCGCGCAGGACGTCCACTACCTGCGGGCGTACGAGCGGCACCTGGCGGCGCTCGCCGCGGATGGTGCTTCCGGTGCTGCTGGTGCGGGTGCTGCTGGTTCTGCTGCGTTCTGGGCGGCGGCCGCGCAGGGGTGCGCCGACGAGGCGCGCGACCTGCATCATCGACGACTCGCGGGCACACACGCCGACGCCCCCGTGCACCCGACCTGCGCCGGGTACCTCGCGCACCTGCAGGACGCAGCGGACTCCGGATCCGCGGCGGTGCTGGCCGCCGCGGTGCTGCCGTGCTTCCGGGTCTACGCGTGGGTGGGGTCGCAGCTCGGGGCGGCTCCGGACGGGCACGTCTTCGCGGACTGGATCACGGCCTACGGGGACCCGGGGTTCGCTGCCTCGAGCGCCGAGGCGACCCGGCTCGTCGAGGAGCTGGCGGCAGCCGCGACGCCGGCCGAGCGGGGGCGGATGGCGCGGGCGTTCCGGCGATCGGCGGAGTGGGAGCTCGCGTTCTTCCGGATGCCGATGGAGTTGCCGGGCGCCGGCGGTGCCGTCGGTGCCGGTGCCGTCGGTGCCGTCGGTGCGGCGAAAGCGACAGTTCTGCGCTGACCGGTCCCAGCACCCCCGCGAAAGCGACAGATTGCCGCCGACCTTCGGCGGGGGTCTGTCGCTTTCGCGGGGGGCTGGGCGGGCGAGCGGGCGGGGCGCGGCAGGGCGGGGCGGCGGGCGGACCTAGCGGGCGGGCGGCGGCAGGCGCACCAGCTCGACGGACAGGTCAGCGCCGCTGACGGTGCCGCGCATCCACGTGTGGTCCGGCTGGCGACGACGATCGGTCGGCGAGCCGGGGTTCAGCAGACGCGTCCCGGACGGCGCAACGGTGTCCCACGGGATGTGCGAGTGCCCGAACACGAGTACATCGGTGTCCGGGTGTGCGGCGTCCATCCGGCGTTCCCGGCCGGTCGACGCGCCGGTCTCGTGCACGAGGGCGAACCGCAGGTCCTCGACACCGAAGCGAGCGACGAGCGGCAGCCGGTCGTCGAACTCGCGGCCGTCGTTGTTGCCCCGGACCCCCTCGAACCGTCGGGATCGCGCCTGCACCGCGTCGAGGGTGGCGAGGTCGACCCAGTCCCCCGCGTGCACCACGAGGTCGGCGGCGTCGATGTCGGCCCACAGTCCGGCGGGCAGGTCCTTCGCGCGCTTCGGCAGGTGCGTGTCCGACAGCAGGACGAACGCGGTGGTCACGACTCGGTCGGCCCCGGCATCGGCAACCCCGCCTCGTCTGCCGCACCGAGGCGCTCGAGCAACCCGGCCAGGAGCGCGATGTCGTCGTCGGACCAGTCGGCGAGCCGTTCGTCGAGGGCATCGCGGTGCAGCTGCACCGACCGTTCGAGTGCCGCGCGGCCGGCGTCGGTCGCCTCGAGCGGCTTCGCGTTGCCGCTGCCGCCGTCGGTCGTCCGCACCAGTCCGGTCGCGAGGAGCCCGGACAGCTGCCGCGAGATCGTCGAACGGTTCAGCCGCAGGTACCGCGCGATGTCGATGGCCATGCACCCCGGGTGCTGCACGACGAAGTCGACCAGGGACTGGTCGACGACGCTCAGCACCTGCTCGGAACCGCGCGCACGGATGCTCGCACGACGGGTGATCCGAGCGAGCTCGGTGTACGCCCGGCTGATGTCGCTGTTGCGGACCTGAGCGCTCGGGTGGTCCATCGTGGCTCCAGCCTTGTCGGTGCCGGCGCCTGCCGACGGTCGTCTCGTCCCGTCACCATACCGGCGGGTACTCGTGATGTGGGGGTCGGCTTCGGTCCTGGATCAGTCCGCGGCGCTGCGGCTGAGCAGGTCTGCCTTCTCGGGGTGGTCGTCGAACCACTTGCCGACGAACCAGCACATCGGGACGATGCGCTTCGGGGTCGACGACTCGACGTCGGCGACGGCGTACTCGACGAGTTGTGCCGCGTAGCCGTGGCCGCGGTGCTTCGGGACCGTGTACGTGTGCGGGAACGCCACCGCGTCGCCGTTGACGCGGTAGTCGAGCACGCTCACGAGTTCGCCGTCGACGTACATCGCGTAGCGGTCCTGGTCGGTCTCGTCGCGGAACTCGTGGTCCATGCCCGCCATCATGCTCCGAGCAGAGCAGGAGCGCCGCCCGGGGAATGCACCGCGTCGGCCGGCGTTGCAGGGACACCATGACAACCATCGGAATCATCGGCGCCGGCAACATCGGATCCCAGCTCGCACGGCTCGCGGTACGGATCGGTCACCAGGTCGTCATCGCGAACTCCCGCGGCCCGGAGACCCTGACCGACCTGGTCACGGAACTCGGCGCCGACGCACGCGCGGCGACCCGCGACGAGGCAGCGGCAGCGGGCGAGATCGTCATCGTGACGGTGCCGCTCGCCGCGATCGAGACGATCCCCGTCGAGCCCCTCGTCGGCAAGGTCGTCATCGACACGAACAACTACTACTGGGAGCGCGACGGCCACATCGCCGCCCTCGACGACCAGTCCACGACCACGGCCGAGCTGCTGCAGGACCACCTGCCGGGCGCCCGTGTCGTGAAGGCGTTCAACCACATCGGCGCAGCGGACCTGACCGGGCACGCAACGCCCGCCGGCACCGCCGACCGACGTGCCCTCGTCATCGCCGGCGACGACGACAGCAGCAAGCAGACCGTCGCCGAGCTCATCGACGCGTTCGGCTTCGACGTCGTCGACGCCGGGCCGCTCACCGAGGGATGGCGCATCCAGCGGGACACCCCCGGCTACGGCCCGCGCCTGACCGCCGCCGAGCTCCGCGACGCACTGGCCGCCGCGGCGCGCTAACCGCGGCACTCGCTGCCATCGTTCTGCGCTGAGCGACACCCCCCGGGTCTCGCGACCCGCGACCTGTCACTCAGCGCGAAACGAACCGGCGTGGACGAGCCAGCGCGCCCGCGCTTGCTCAAGCCCGGTCGAAGATCGTCGTCATGTCGTCGAGGTCGTCCTCGGTCGGCGTCCAGGTCGTGCCGGCCTCGACGTTCTGCGTGATCTGCTCCGGCTTCGTCGCTCCCGCGATGACGCTCGACAGCCCCGGCTGCGCCAGGAGCCACGCGAACGTCGCTTGCAGCATCGTGACCCCGCGGTGGTCGCAGAACCGCTGGTAGTCGTCGAGGACGTCCCACGGGGCGTCCTCGAGGACCTGCGGCTTCGACGTCGACAGGCGTCCGTCGGCCGGACCGCCCGCCTTCGTGTACTTGCCGGTCAGCAGCCCGTTGTACAGCGGGAAGAACGGCAGGAACCCGAGCGCGTACGCCCGGACCGCCGGCAGCACCTCGGCCTCGACGGCACGGGCCAGCGGGCTGTACTCGTTCTGCGCGGACACGAACGCCGTGATGCCGGCGATCGACGCGGTGAGCTCGGCCTCGGCGACCTGCCACCCGGCGAAGTTCGAGTGGCCGACGTAGCGGATCTTGCCCTCGCGGACCAGGTCGTCGAGGACGGACAGCGTCTCCTCGATCGGGGTCACCTCGTCGGGCCGGTGCATCTGGTACAGGTCGATCCAGTCCGTCCCGAGTCGGCGGAGCGACGACTCGACCGCGAGCCGCACGTACCGACGGGAGCCGCGCACGCCCTAGTCCGGCCCGTTCGCCCCCTGCATGTCCATGCCGAACTTCGTCGCGAGGACGATCTCGTCGCGACGCCCGGCGATCGACCGGCCGAGCATCTCCTCGGACATGCCCGGCACACCGCCGTAGATGTCCGCGGTGTCGAAGAGGGTGACGCCTGCGTCGAGGGCGGCGTGCACGACGGCGTCGGTGCCCTCCTGCGACTCGGACGCGGTGCCCCTCCGTCCGAAGTTGTTGCAGCCAAGGCCGACGGTGGAGACGACGAGCCCCGAGGGACCCAGGGGACGGTGTTCGATTCCGGTCATCACCCGACCGTACCGGCCACCCCGGAACTGGGGCTGCGATCCACACAGCGCTTGCCGCTACAACTGAGCATGGATCAGTCGACGGAAGGAGCACCGCAGTGGCAGCGCATCGCATGCCCGAATCGGACCGGCCACGCCGATCGGTCCCGGCCTGGGTGACCGCGCCGCCCGTCGACGAGGTCACACCCGTCGAGCGGGTCGCCGCCGCCGGGCACGTCGGCGCCTCCGGCCGGGAGGCACGCCCCGCCCCCGCCCCGTCACACGCCGCCCACGCGGCGCTGGCCCCGACGACCGCGGTCGTCTCGGCAGCGGACGCTCCGGCGACGATCGTCCCGGCTGCGGAGCCGTCGTCGATCGCCTCGCTGGTCGAGACCGACGCCCGGGTGCCGGACTACCCGCCGCAGGAGGACCTGCTCCCCCCTGCCCCGATGTCCCCGAGCGTCCGGACCGTCCCGTTCGAGAACCCGGCGCTGCCCTCGGCGACGATCGCGCCGTCGGGAGCGCTCGCCATGCCGGTCTCCCCCGCTGCCGCCGTTCCCTCGCCCGCACCCACCGTCCCGCCGGTCGTGGTGCGGGCAGCGGTCATCCCCGCCGCGGTGGCGCCGGTCCCCGACCCGGCCCCCGCCCCCGCGCCACCCGTCGCCCCGACCGCTCCGGTCGCCGGGCAGCCCCGGTTCTCGGTGCCCGGCCTCGAACACGTCGTCGTCGAGGGCACCGAGCCCGAGCCCTCCGGCCCGATCGGCTACCGGACACCCCGCCGCTTCGCGCACCAGCAGGCCGCTGCCGCCCGGCCGACGCCCCCGGCACCCGCACGCTCGTTCGACGCCGTGCTGCACGCGGGGCCGCCAGCGCCAGTCGCACCCTTCGTGACCACCGTCGGGAGCGCACCAGCGGCTCCGGTCCCACCCGTCCCGGGGCCGCAGGTGGGCGTCGGGGACGACCCGGGCCTCCCGACCGAACTGCTGGACCAGCCCGTGGCCGCGACGGGTGCGCCGGAGACGCGCCGAGCACTCGGTGCGACCCCCGGGGCGGTGCTCGGGGCAGTCGCCGGGATCGCGACGATCGGTCTCGCCGCCTGGTGGTTCGCCGCACCGGCGACCGTGCACGGCGTGGGCCTCGCGCTCGGGGTGCTCGCGCTGGTGCTCTCGATCGTGACGCTGCGCGACCGGGTGGCCACGTGGCAGCGACCGGTCGCGCTGCTCGGTGCCGTGCTCGGCGGAGTGGGCACGCTCGTCGTGCTGTGGGCGGTGGCCGATGCGCTGCTGTCACTCGCCGGGGTGGCGCTGCCCGACGTGACCGGGACCGGCACGACCCCGACGCTCGCCCCGTAGCCCGCCCGAACACGCCGGCGTCTCGCGACGCTCAGACGGCGCGGACGACCCCGCGCGACAGGATCGCGTTCGTCAGGGCGTCGATCGGCTCCCGCTGCACCGTCGGGTTCGCGATGAGCACGTAGTCGACCGCCGGCAGGTCCGGCAACCCGAGCCGTTGCGACACCTTCACCAGGTCAGCCGGGATGAGCGAGTGCGGGAACACCGCGACCCCGATACCCGCGCGCACCGCCGCCAACACTCCGTTGACGTCACGGGTGTTGCAGGTGATCCGCCAGGTGCGACCGGCGGCCTCGAGGGCGTCGATCGCCATCTGCCGGCTGATGCTCGGCGCCTGGTAGGCGATGAGCGGCACTGGCTCGCCGGGTTCGAGGGCGATGCCGTCCTGCGCCATCCACACCATCTGGTCGGTGGCGACCCGGGTGCCCTCGGCGGACTCCCCCGCCGTCTGCTTGATGAACACCAGGTCGAGCTGGCCGGCGTGCACCCGGCGCAGCAACGGCGACGACTGGTTCACGGTGAGCTCGAGGTTCACCTGCGGGTGCAGCCGCCGGAAGTCCCGCAGGATCCGGGGCAGCTGCGTGATCGCCAGGTCGTCGGCGGCACCGAAGCGCAGTCGGCCGCGTGTCGCCGCCCCGGAGAAGTACGCGTCGGCGCTGGCATGGGCCGCGAGGATCGTGCGTGCGAACCCGGCCATCGCGTCCCCGTTGTCGGTCAGGGCGACGCCGCGGGTGTCGCGGGCGACGAGGGTGCGCGCGACCGCGGTCTCGAGCCGCCGCACGTGCTGGGAGACCGTCGGCTGACTGATGCCGAGTCGAGCGCCAGCCTGGGTGAAGCTTCCGGTCTCGGCGACCGCCAGGAACGTCTGCAGCAGGACCGGATCGAGCACGTGCGCCTTCCGTCGGTGCGGGTCATTCGACATCGCAATGAACTGATAGCCACCATAGGGGTATCGAATGGGTCGCGGTCACGTAGTTTCGGTGGGGTACCAGTTCCGCAGCCGACGTCCGGAGACATCCCCCGTGAGCGCGTCATCGACGACCCTCCCCCCGCCCACCGAACCGCTCCCGATCCAGGCCACCCGTCCGCCGTGGCGCCACACGCTCATCGCACTGTCCGTGCCGAACTTCCGCCTGTTCACGGCGACGAACCTGGTCGCGATGACCGCCGGGTGGATGCAGCGCATCGCGCAGGACTGGCTCGTGCTGCAGCTGACCGGGTCGGTCGCGCAGGTCGGCATCACGGTGGCGTGCCAGTTCGCGCCGATGCTCCTGTTCGGGCTGCTCGGCGGCGTGCTCGTGGACCGGTTCTCGAAGCGCGCGCTCATGATGATCACGCAGGGCGCCTTCGCCGTGCTCTCCGCGCTGCTCGCCGTGCTGACGCTCGCCGGCGTGGTCGAGGCATGGCACATCTGGGTGATCGCCTTCGTGGTCGGGATGGTCACCGTCATCGACAACCCGGCGCGCCAGGTGTTCGTGACCGAGATCGTCGGGCACAAGCACCTGCGGAACGCCATCAGCGTGAACTCGTCGGTGTTCCAACTCGGCGGCATGATCGGTCCCGCGCTGTCCGGGGCGCTGCTCGTGGCGGTCGGCGCCGGCTGGTCCTTCGGGGTCAACGCGATCGCCTGCGTGGCCGTCGTCGTGACCCTCGGGTTCCTCAAGGTCTCGGAACTGCACCGGACGCCGCCCGCGCCGCGCGGGAAGGGCCAGCTGATGGAGGGACTCCGCTACGCCGTGAACAAGCCGACGATCATCGTGCCGGTGATCCTCGTCGCGTTCTTCTCGGTGTTCGCGCTGACCATGCCAGTGCTGCTGTCGGCCTTCGCCTCGCAGGTGTACGACGTCGGTGCCGGTGGGTATGGCGTCTTCAACTCGGCCGTCGCCGTCGGAGCGCTCGTCGGGGCACTGCTCTCCACCCGTCGCGCCGTGGTGCGCCTGCGGACCATCGTCGGCGGGGTGTTCTGGACGGGCGTGCTGCTCGTCGTGTCGGGGTCGATCCCGGCGATCGCACCGTTCACCGTCGCGCTCGTGGCCGTCGGGATGTCGCAGCTGCTGTTCCAGACCGCGTCGAACTCACTCGTGCAGCTGTCGTCGAACGTTGCGATCCGCGGGCGGGTGATGTCGCTCTACGTCCTCGTGCTGCTCGGCGGGCAGGCGATCGGCGGGCCGCTCATGGGCCAGGTCGTCGACCACTTCGGGGCGCACGTCGGGATGATGGTCGCGGGCGGCGTTCCGGCCGCGGCGGCCGCCGTGATCGCGCTCGTGCTCGCCCGACGCGGCGGGCTGCACCTGTCGGTGCGGATGCGCCACCACCTGCCGGTGCCGGCGATCGTCGCGCACTGAGCGGCGCGCGGTTGCGAGTCTGTCCGCCGGAACCAGGTTCCGGACACGGAACCACGCAGATCCGCGGTGCTGTGTCCGGAAACCGGTTCCTGAGCGGGGCGTGCCTCAGTAGGCGACGCCGAAGCGCGTCCGGTGGTGCGTCGGCGTGACGATCTCGTCGACGAAGGCGACCGCGTAGTCGGCACCGGAGATGTCCGAGTTGCCGTCGGCGTCGGCGAGCAGGACCTCGTCCGAGCTGCGGTAGGTGCCCCGACGCTCGCCGGGGTTGTAGCTGCCGAAGGCCGCGGCGGGGCTGACGTAGAACCAGTCGACCTCGGTGTCCGAGGCGCGGAGGGCGTCGAGGATCTGCGCGTGGCTCTTCGCCTCACCCTTGAAGGCGTCCGGGAAGCCCTCGGTGTCGAAGACGCGGGGGCCGTCCTCGGACACGCGCATCGAGCCGGCGCCGCCCACGATGCCCAGACGCGCACCGGCGGCGGCCGCGGCGTCGACGAAGTGCTGGAACCTGTCCTTGAGCTCGCTGCCGTCGGCCTGCACGGCGTGCAGGGAGACGACGATCACGTCGGCACCCTTCGTGACCTCGGACACGAAGTCCGCGTCGAACGCGTCGCCCTGCGCCAGGGTCAGGCCCTCGGTCGGCTCGAGCTTGCTCGTGTCGCGGGCGACCGCGGTGACGGTGATGCCGCGCGAGAGTGCCTCGTGGGTGATGGCGGAGCCGGCGTAGCCGGTGCCACCGAAGACGACGATGTTGGTCATGGTGTTCCCTTCGTGGACGTGGTGGGCGTCGTAACCGTTGACACTCACCGTACAAGAGTTACTCTCTTTGAGTAAGTAGGCACCTCGTGGTGCGTAACGGAGGACACCATGTCAGCGCTCGAGTACACCCCCTACGCCGCCGACTGCCCGAGCCGGCAGCTGCTCGACCGCATCGGCGACCGATGGAGCGTGCTGACGATCGGTGCCCTCGCCGACGGTCCCGCACGGTACTCGGCGATCGCGACCCGGGTGCAGGGGGTCTCGCAGAAGATGCTGACCCAGACCCTGCGGGCGCTCGAGCGCGACGGCCTCGTCACCAGGACGGTGTTCCCCGAGATCCCGCCGCACGTGGAGTACGAGCTCACCGAGCACGGCCGATCGCTCCGGGCGGTGCTCGTCCCGCTCGAGGACTGGGCGACCTCGCACATGGACGACGTCGCGGAGTCGCGCGAGGAGTACGACGGGCGCTGAACACCCCCGCACTCGGAATCCCCGACGGCGACGAGTGGTTGCCTGGGGGCATGCGATCGATCGTCTACACGAAGCCCGGTGACAGCAGCGTCCTCGAACTCGTCGAGCGGGACACCCCAGAACCCGGCGCCGGCGAGGTCCGGGTCCGGGTCGTCGTCTCCGGCGTCAACCCGACGGACTGGAAGGCCCGAGCCGGCGGCACCTACGGCGACGGCCTGCCCTTCCCCGAGATCACACCGAACCAGGACGGCGCCGGCATCGTCGACGCCGTGGGACCCGGCGTCGAGGGCCTGTCCGTCGGCGACCACGTCTGGCTGTTCATGGCAGCGGCGTCCCGCCCGACCGGCACCGCGCAGGAGTACACGGTCGTACCGGAGACCCGCGTCGTCCGCCTGCCCGACGGCGTCTCGTTCGACGTCGGCGCCTCGCTCGGTGTGCCCGCGATGACCGCGCACCGAGCACTCACCACCCACGAGGACGGCCCCGCGCGGCTCGGACCGGGCGCACTCGACGGTTTCACGGTCCTCGTGGCCGGGGGTGCCGGTGCCGTCGGGCACGCCGCGATCCAGCTCGCCCGCTGGGCCGGTGCGACCGTCATCACGACGATCAGCTCCGACGCGAAGGGAGCGCTGGCGACGGCGGCCGGGGCGCACCACGTCGTGAACTACCGCGAGGAGGACGCCGCCGAGCGCATCCGGTCGATCGCGCCGGACGGTGTCGACATCGTCGTCGAGGTGTCGATCCCGCAGAACGCCGCACTGGTCGCCGACGTGCTGGCGAACCACGGGGTCGTGTCGATCTACGCGAACAACGGCGGTGACGCGGCGAGCCTGCCGATTCGCCCGAACATGAGCGCGAACGCCCGCTACCAGTTCCTGCTGCTCTACACGATCGGTGACGAGGCCTTGGCCGCAGCCGCCGAGGACATCACCGAGGCACTGCACGACGGTGTGCTGCCGGTCGGCGAGGACGCCGGGCTGCCGCTCACCCGGTTCGCGCTGGAGCAGACCGCCCAGGCGCACGACGGGGTCGAGCAGGACACGGTCGGCAAGGTGCTCATCGACGTGACCGAGGCGCCGTAGCCGCGACACCTGATCCGGATCCGGCTCCGCAGACGATGAACGGCTCCTACGCGCACGTGGGAGCCGTTCGTCGTGGACGATGCGGCAGGGGTCAGCGACCCAGTCGCGCAGCGATGGCTGCGGTCACCCGGAGCCGGGCTGCGGCGCGCTCACGCTCGATGTTGGCAGCGATCACGTCGAGGTCTTCGTAGTCGGCGTCGGTGGTGGTGTCGTTCCAGTTCGGCGAGGAGATCCGGGCACGCCCGAACGACGGCGGAGCAGGGTTCACGGTCGTCATGGGGGAATCGTACGTCGAGCGTCCGACAGAGCGTGTGAGCATCACGGGCCTTTCCTTGGATTGCGGTCGCGCTCGGGGAACGAGTAGGTCAACGAGAACGCAACAGCCATGAACGATGCCATCATCGCGATGTTCTTGGCGTCGAGTTCGGTGAAGGCGTCGGGGACCGGGGAGTCGACGGTGAGCATGCCGAACGAGTACTCGTCCGAGCGGATCACCACCGAGACGTACGAGGAGTACCGCGGTTCGAAGCCCGGCACGTCCTGGTCGACGTCGACGTCGGCAGAGCGGTCGCCGACGATCCGGGGTGATCCCCCGACCAGCACCCACTCGAGGTTGCGGTCGCCGTAGGGCGTGCCCGCGCGGAAGACCCCGGCAGTGTCGCCGGCACCCCCGTGACCGATCGGCTCGAGCGCACGCAGGTCGGTGGACAGCTGGTACACGTTGGCGCGGACGTCGGGCACCTTCGGCAGCAGGTAGAACGCCAGGGCCACGGCGACGCGGTCCGCGACGACGGAGAGTTCGCCGTGGCGCTCGGACCGGGGCAGTTCGGTGAACCGGACGAGACGGGTGGCGATCTGGCCGAACGCGTACCGGACTGCCGTCGACTGCTCGAGCTCTGCCGCGGTCGCGTTGTCCTCGGCCACCGACCGCGCAGCGTCGCTGCGCCGGGTCCGGACCACCTGCACCGTCACCGCTCCGACGAGCACGACGAGCCCGAACGCGACGAGCGACAGTCGGACCGCCGGGGTGACGAACAGGTTCGGCAGCTGGAACGCGGCGGTGGGCGCCGCCGCCACCACGATCGGCCACACGACCGTGCCGACCCGTCCTGAACGCTGTTGCCCCATGACCACGACGCTAGGTCACACCACCGACGCGGACGGAGTTGTCCACAGGCCGGTTCTCCACAGGATCACCCGGCCTCCACCGCGCCGTCGCACCCAGCTGGTAAGCAAGACCCATGACCGACGTCGCCACCCCCGTTCCCGGATCCAGAGCCCTCGTCCTCGGTGGCGGAGGTGTCGCCGGCATCGCGTGGGAAGTGGGTGTCCTCTCCGCGCTGCTGGACGCCGGCGTCGACCTCGACGCCGCGGACCTGGTGGTCGGCACGAGCGCGGGCAGCGTCGTCGGGGCCTTCGTCCGGAACGGCGCCGTCCAGCAGGCGTACGACCAGCAGCACACCCCGGCACCGACCACCTACCAGGAACCGGCCCCCATCGACGTCGAGGCCGTGCAGCAGCGCATCGGCGCAGCACTGCAGGGCGCGACGGGCCAGCAGGACGCCCGCGCTCGGCTCGGGCAGGCCGCACAGCAGGTCGTCGGCGGGCAGACCGACGACGAGCGCACGGCGACCTTCGGCGAGACGCTGCCGTCGACGGAATGGCCCGAGAAGCCCTTCGCCGTCACCGCGGTCGACGCGACCGACGGCTCCTTCCGGCTCCTCACCGCGACCGACGGCGTCCCGCTCCCCCGAGCGGTCGCCGCGAGCTGCTCGGTGCCGTTCGTGTGGACGCCCGTCGCGATCGAGGGCCGGCCCCACGTCGACGGCGGCGTCCGCTCCGGCACCAACGCCGACGCCGCGGCCGGACACGAGCGCGTGCTCGTCATCGCGTGCGGCCCCGAGGGCCCGTCGCCGTGCGGACCGTGGCTCGACGTCGCGGTCGAGTCGCTGCGCGCGGGCCGTTCCTCCGTCGAGGTCGTCGTGGCGGACAGCACCGCCCAGCAGGCGTTCGGCACGAACTCCCTGTCGCTCGCGACGCAGGCCCCCTCGGCCGAGGCCGGACGGGCCCAGGGCGCCGCGGTGGCGGAGCAGATCGCCGCCTTCTGGGCTGAGGACCTGGCGAGCGTGGACGCATGAGCACCCCGTTCTCCGACCTCGACCAGTACATCGCGCTCCCCCGTGTCGACGGGATCGACATCAGCCCGGACGGCACCCGCGTCGCACTGACCGTCAGTGCACTCCACGCCGACGGCACCGGGTACCGCCGGTCGATCTGGCAGGTGCCCGCAGCCCCTGCCGAGGACACGGACGACAGCGGCGACGCCGTCGGGCCCGCCGCGCGCCCGGTCCGCCTCACCCGCTCCGCCAAGGGCGAGGGCGGCATCGCGTTCACCCGCACCGGCGACCTGCTCTTCGTCTCCGCCCGCCCCGACGCCGATACCGACGACCTCGAGTCCGCGCAACTCTGGGTGCTGCCCGCCGCCGGAGGCGAGGCCCGCCCACTCACCCGCCTGGCGGGCGGCGTCGGCGGCGTGCTCGCCACCGCAGCGGCAGCCGACGTCGTGGCGCTCACCGCAGACCTGCTGCCCGGAGCCGGTTCCGACCCGTCGACCGTGCTCGAGGCCGACGCCGAGCTGCGGAAGACGCGGAAGGACAAGAAGGTCCGGGCAATCCTGCACGAGACCTACCCGGTGCGGTACTGGGACCACGACCTCGGGCCGGCCCAGACCCACGTCCTCACGCTCGACCCGGCTGGCGGAGACGTCGGTGTGGGCCCCGCGCAGCCCGTCGACCGCACGCCAGCGCCCGGTCGTTCACTCGACCACGTCCGCGGGGCACTCACCCCGGACGGGTCGGTCCTGCTGGCGACCGCGGGCGTCCGGGAGGCCCGTGGGGACCGCTCGACGCTCGTCACCGTCGACCTGTCCGACGGCCACCGCACGGTGCTGTTCGACGACGTCGACGTCGACCACGAGATGCCCGCGCTCAGCCACGACGGCCGCACGATCGCCTGGGTCCGCACGGTGCGCTCCACGCCTGCCGGTGCGAACCAGCAGGAGGTCTGGACCGCCGGCATCGACGGCTCCGACGCCCACCGCATCGCGACCGATTGGGACCGCTGGCCGAGCGAGCTGGTGTTCGAGCACGGCGACCGCGCCCTGCTGGCCGTCGCCGACCAGGACGGCCGTGCGCCGGTCTTCCGCATCCCGCTCGACGGCGGAGCCGTCGAGCGGCTGACGCACGACGACTGGGCGTACTCGAGCCTGCGCGTGGCGGCGGCGACGGGCGTGGTCGTGGCGCTCCGGGCCTCCTGGGCGGCCCCGCTGCACCCGGTGCGGATCGCGACGGACGGCACGGTGACGCCGCTGGCGACCCCGGCGCCCCTGCCGGACGTCCCCGCCCACCTGGAAGAGGTCGAGACGACCGCGGCGGACGGCGCGCGCGTGCGCGGCTGGCTCGTCGTGCCGGAGGGCGAGGGGCCGCACCCGATGCTCCTCTGGATCCACGGCGGACCGCTCAACTCGTGGAACCAGTGGTCCTGGCGGTGGAACCCGATGCTGCTCGCAGCCCGGGGCTACGCCGTGCTGCTGCCGGACCCCGCGCTCTCGACCGGTTACGGGCTCGACTTCGTGAACCGCGGCTGGAACGCCTGGGGGCAGGCGCCGTACTCCGACCTGATGGCGATCACCGACGTGGTCGAGGCGCGGGCGGACATCGACGCGACCCGGACCGCCGCGATGGGCGGGTCGTTCGGCGGGTACATGGCGAACTGGGTCGCAGGGCACACCGACCGGTTCCGCGCGATCGTCACCCACGCCAGCCTGTGGGCGCTCGACCAGTTCAACGGCACGACGGACTCGTCGCAGTACTGGTCGTCGATCTTCGACGCCGACGGGATCGCCGCGAACGATCCGCACCGGTTCGTGGCCGAGATCACGTCACCGATGCTCGTGATCCACGGCGACAAGGACTACCGGGTACCGATCGGCGAGGGGCTGCGGCTCTGGTCCGAACTCGCGGAGCACCACGCGGCGCCGGACGGCTCGATGCCGCACCGGTTCCTGTACTTCCCGGACGAGAACCACTGGGTGCTCGCTCCGCAGCACGCGGTGGTCTGGTACGAGACTGTGTTCGCGTTCCTCGGGCAGCACGTGCTCGACCAGGAGTGGGAGCGGCCGGCGCTGCTCGGGTAGTGCACCTGCCCGGCGAATCGGGGCGAGCCGGGCGGGCCACTAGATGTACTGCCCAGGGACGCTGGTTGAGCTGCGACGACTCGCTGTAGTCGTTGGGATGTGAGAAGGACCTCCTGCGGTGGAGTGGAGCTGCTTAGTT